>NZ_JAFNMJ010000009.1 GCF_026537325.1 Bifidobacterium sp. B4142 | reverse complement strand
TGTTGTGGCGGCGGTGTGCTACTCTCCCACACTCTTCCGGGTGCAGTACCATTGCCGTGCTGGGTCTTAGCTTCCGGGTTCGGAATGGGACCGGGCGTCTCCCCCAGGCCATGACCGCCGCGAATCTTCTGTTCTGCCGTTCCCTGTCTTGGGAAGGAACGGGGTTTCCTGGCGGTTTGGGGACCGGATGGCGGACGCGTGTTTCGTGTTCGATCTCCTGTGGCTGTCCGTGCTATTGCCGCAGGCCGTGTACGCAGTCGGGTTGATGCCGCCGCCCTTCCATGAGGGCGGGTGTTGTGTTGTCTTCGACCATTAGTGCCGGTCGGCTGCGCCCCTTGCGGGGTGTCCACGTCCGGTCTATCGACCATGTGTTCTGCATGGGGTCTACAGAAGCCCGAAGGCTTCATGGAATCCTTATCTTGGAGGGGGCTTCCCGCTTAGATGCTTTCAGCGGTTATCCCATCCGAACGTAGCCAACCGGCCGTGCCGCTGGCGCGACAACCGGCATACCAGAGGTTCGTCCACCCAGGTCCTCTCGTACTATGGGCAGGGCTCCTCAAGATTCCAACGAGCGCAGAGGATAGAGACCAAACTGTCTCACGACGTTCTGAACCCAGCTCGCGTGCCGCTTTAATCGGCGAACGGCCGAACCCTTGGGACCTGCTCCAGCCCCAGGATGCGACGAGCCGACATCGAGGTGCCAAACCATCCCGTCGATATGGACTCTTGGGGATGATCAGCCTGTTATCCCCGGGGTACCTTTTATCCGTTGAGCGATGCCGCGTCCGTACGCCGGCACCGGATCACTATCTCCGACTTTCGTCCCTGCTCGACCCGTCGGTCTCGCAGTCAAGCTCCCTTGTGCGATTGCACTCAACACCCGATTGCCAACCGGGCTGAGGGAACCCTTGGGCGCCTCCGTTACTCTTTGGGAGGCAACCGCCCCAGTTAAACTACCCGCCAGGCACTGTCCCTGGCCGGGATGACCGGCCGAGGTTAGAGGCCAGATGAGGACAGAGCGGTATTTCACATTCCGGCTCCACGGATGCTGGCGCACCCGCTTCGAAGCCTCCCGCCTATGCTACACAGTCCGCACCTAACGCCAATACCAAGGTATAGTAAAGGTCCCGGGGTCTTTTCGTCCTTCTGCGCTTAACGAGCATCTTTACTCGTACTGCAATTTCGCCGAGCTCCTGGTCGAGACAGTGGGGAAGTCGTTACGCCATTCGTGCAGGTCGGAACTTACCCGACAAGGAATTTCGCTACCTTAGGATGGTTATAGTTACCACCGCCGTTTACCGGGGCTTGAATTCACCGCTGCCCCCCCGAAGGGGATGACGGATCCTCTTAACCTTCCGGCACCGGGCAGGCGTCAGTGCATATACAGCGACTTACGTCTTCGCATGCACCTGTGTTTTTGGTAAACAGTCGCTACCCCCTGGTCTGTGCCGCCCCCCACGGCTCCGCGCGCGAAGCGCCTCACCGCAAAGGGCCTCCCTTATACCGAAGGCACGGGAGTGATTTGCCGAGTTCCTTGACCAGGATTCGCTCGATCGCTTTGGTATACTCTACCTGACCACCAGTGTCGGTTTAGGGTACGGGCGGCGCCACTCCTCACGCCGAAGCTTTTCTCGACGGAACGGCACACCGGATTCGGGGCACAAGACCCCCCATCATCACACCTCGCGCTCATGCCGGGCGGATTTGCCTGCCCGACGCGCCGCATGCTTGACCACGGATAACCACCACCGCGGCCCGGCTCCCGTTCCGTGTCACTCCTGCGCTACCCGCCACGCATCCACACGCCGGTCCCGCATCATCGGACGGTCCGAAGACCGCCACCCGACACGGGTAAGGGCACGCTTCCACGTCTTGGATTGGACGGCTTGACGCCGGTAGGAGAATATCGACTCCTTCATCCATTCGACTACGCCTGTCGGCCTCGCCTTAGGACCCGACTCACCCGGGGACGACGAACGTGGCCCCGGAACCCTTGGTCATCCAGCGGGCGGGATTCTCACCCGCCTCTCGCTACTCATGTCTGCATTCTCACTTCCACGCGGTCCACGGCCGGCTCACGCCGCCGCTTCGCCCCACGCGGAACGCTCTCCTACCCAGCACAGCAAACTGCGCTGCCGCGTCTTCGGTGGCGTGCTTGAGCCCCGCTACATTATCGGCGCGGAACCACTAGACCAGTGAGCTGTTACGCACTCTTTCAAGGATGGCTGCTTCTGAGCCAACCTCCTGGCTGTCTATGCGACTCCACATCCTTTCCCACTTAGCACGCGCTTAGGGACCTTAGACGACGATCTGGGCTGTCTCCCTCTCGACGACGGAGCTTATCCCCCGCCGACTCACTGCCGCGATACACCTCTCACGTATTCGGAGTTTGGCTGCTGTCGGTACCCGATACGGGCCCTCAAGCATCCAGTAGCTCTACCCCATGGAGGCACTCACGCGACGCTGCACCGAAATGCATTTCGGAGAGAACCAGCTATCACGGAATTTGATTGGCCTTTCACCCCTAGCCCCAGGTCATCGGCCCGGTTTTCAACCCAGGTCCGTTCGGTCCTCCACGCGGTCTTACCCGCGCTTCAACCTGCCCAGGGCTAGATCATCCCGCTTCGGGTCCAGGACACGCGACTGGAACGCCCTTATCGGACTCGCTTTCGCTACGGCTGCCCCACACGGGTTAGCCTCGCCACGCACCACTGACTCGCAGACTCATTTTTCGATAGGCACGCCGTCACCCCGAAAGGCTCCGACGGATTGTAGGCACACGGTTTCAGAAACTCTTTCACTCCCCTCCCGGGGTGCTTTTCACCTTTCCCTCACGGTACTCGTACGCTATCGGTCAGACAGGAATATTCAGGCTTACCCCACGGTCGGGGCGGATTCACACGGGATTCCACGAGTCCCGCGCTACTTGGGAACAAGAACCGGCAGGCGGCGCGCCTTCGGCTACGGGGCCATCACCCTCTACGGCCGGGAATTCAATCCCGTTCGCCTCACACGCCGCTTTATCACTGCCGCCGGGCCCGTCGGAGCCCGGACGCCAAGTCCCACAACACCCATGCCGCAACCCCCGACGGGTCTTGCACGGCACCGGTTTGGCCATCATCCGCTTTCGCTCGCCACTACTCACGGAATATCCTTTCCTGCAGGTACTGAGATGTTTCACTTCCCTGCGTACCCCCCGCACGAATGCGGTGCCGGCCCATCACGGCCGGCGGGTTACCCCATTCGGACACCCTCGGATCAAAGCCCTGTCGGCGGCTCCCCGAGGCCTATCGCGGCCCCACGCGTCCTTCATCGGTCCTGTCTGCCAAGGCATCCACCATGCGCCCTTGCCGACAACACGGCCACAGGCCATGCCACGACAACAACAACTGCGAACTGCCAGACGACAAATCATCACACTAAACGATCACAAAACGATCGACCCGAACCCACCAAACATGGGCCCGGACGAAACAATACAGCAGACAGCCAGCCGGAAAGCCGGCCATCCGCTCGCGTCCACTATCCAGTTCTCAAACCACCAGCACGCCGCCAGCACCCGCACAAGGCAAAACCCCAAACAGGAAACCAACGGGCGACAGGAACACCACCCACACCAGGGTGGCGGTCCGGGAACCCAACAGCGCATCCATGCCACAGCCCTCCGACCGTTCCACGCCAGCACGCCCACGCCAGCCGGCCAACCGGCCGGCCCGCAGGCACGACCCCCACGCAGACCACGCAGAGGAATTTCATAATCTCCGTAGAAAGGAGGTGATCCAGCCGCACCTTCCGGTACGGCTACCTTGTTACGACTTAGTCCCAATCGCGGACCTCACCTTAGACGGCTCCCCCCCAAACGGGTTGGGCCACCGGCTTCGGGTGCTGCCCACTTTCATGACTTGACGGGCGGTGTGTACAAGGCCCGGGAACGCATTCACCGCGGCGTTGCTGATCCGCGATTACTAGCGACTCCGCCTTCACGGAGCCGGGTTGCAGGCTCCGATCCGAACTGAGACCGGTTTTCAGGGATCCGCTCCATGTCACCATGTCGCATCCCGCTGTACCGGCCATTGTAGCATGCGTGAAGCCCTGGACGTAAGGGGCATGATGATCTGACGTCATCCCCACCTTCCTCCGGGTTAACCCCGGCGGTCCCCCGTGAGTTCCCACCATAACGTGCTGGCAACACGAGGCGAGGGTTGCGCTCGTTGCGGGACTTGACCCAACATCTCACGACACGAGCTGACGACGACCATGCACCACCTGTGAACCGGCCCCGAAGGGAAGCCGCGTCTCCGCGGCCGTCCGGCACATGTCAAGCCCAGGTAAGGTTCTTCGCGTTGCATCGAATTAATCCGCATGCTCCGCCGCTTGTGCGGGCCCCCGTCAATTTCTTTGAGTTTTAGCCTTGCGGCCGTACTCCCCAGGCGGGATGCTTAACGCGTTAGCTCCGACACGGAACCCGTGGAACGGGCCCCACATCCAGCATCCACCGTTTACGGCGTGGACTACCAGGGTATCTAATCCTGTTCGCTCCCCACGCTTTCGCTCCTCAGCGTCAGTGACGGCCCAGAGACCTGCCTTCGCCATCGGTGTTCTTCCCGATATCTACACATTCCACCGTTACACCGGGAATTCCAGTCTCCCCTACCGCACTCCAGTCCGCCCGTACCCGGCGCCGATCCACCGTTAAGCGATGGACTTTCACACCAGACGCGACGAACCGCCTACGAGCTCTTTACGCCCAATAAATCCGGATAACGCTTGCACCCTACGTATTACCGCGGCTGCTGGCACGTAGTTAGCCGGTGCTTATTCGAAAGGTACACTCACTCTCGCTTGCTCCCAATCAAAAGCGGTTTACAACCCGAAGGCCGTCATCCCGCACGCGGCGTCGCTGCATCAGGCTTTCGCCCATTGTGCAATATTCCCCACTGCTGCCTCCCGTAGGAGTCTGGGCCGTATCTCAGTCCCAATGTGGCCGGTCGCCCTCTCAGGCCGGCTACCCGTCGAAGCCTTGGCAGGCCATCACCCCGCCAACAAGCTGATAGGACGCGACCCCATCCCATGCCGGTAAACCCTTTCCCACACCATCATGCGACAGCGCGGAGCATCCGGCATTACCACCCGTTTCCAGGAGCTATTCCGAAGCATGGGGCAGGTTGGTCACGCATTACTCACCCGTTCGCCACTCTCACCGCCAAGCAAGCTTGACGGATCCCGTTCGACTTGCATGTGTTAAGCACGCCGCCAGCGTTCATCCTGAGCCAGAATCAAACCCTCCACAAAAAACCATGAAGAAGCCGAAACGACTCACATCAATAATTGACGGGCCAGCTTCCATAAGGAGGAAACCAACCCACGAAAAACCCCGACACCCCTCACAACGCTCCCGCGTACCCGACAACAGCCGGGCGGGCATCGGACTGGCAATCAAAAAGCTATAAGTAGCACAAACACGCTCTTGAGTTCTCAAACCACCACCACACCAACAA
>NZ_JAFNMJ010000008.1 GCF_026537325.1 Bifidobacterium sp. B4142 | reverse complement strand
CCCCCCCCCCCCCCCCCCCCCCCCCCCCCCCCCCCCCCCCCCCCCCCCCCCCCCCCCCCCCCCCCCCCCCCCCCCCCCCCCCCCCAATGACAGATTCAGCCACGGCAACGACTTGCCCTCATAGGCCCCGGCCTTTATGCATGCTATCACCTCGTTAAGGACACCTCGGGTTACTCCTGTTTCTGGCAGGTCCCCCAACCTGCAGATAAGAGTAAATTATCACAAAGCCACGGACATGCCAAGCGTTCGGTTCAAAGTCTGACCCTAATACGAATGACGTCCATCGGCCGAACTCGCAGCAGGCAGGAAATAAAGCGCACGATCTGGTTAAAACAGGGGAATATCGGATGTCCGTCGATGGGAGACGCCCAAGACAGGAGGCCAAAGCCTTGCCGCGGCATTGAGAAAACCGGTTTGAACCACCACAAATAAATTATTACCAAAAAGCCCATGACCAGAAGAGCCCGATAGGACAAAAAGCGGATCAAACATCCCTGCCTGCTAATGGATTTTCAGAGAGAAGACGGAGAAAGACTATGCATCCAGGTGGGCGATGCAGGAATCGAACCTGCGACCCCTTCGGTGTGAACGAAGTGCGCTAGCCGCTGCGCCAATCGCCCGGATTGGGAAAGACCACCGAAGTGATCCTCGTGGGCGATACTGGATTCGAACCAGTGACCCCTTCCGTGTCAGGGAAGTGCGCTACCTCTGCGCCAACCGCCCGGGTCATTCTCGTTTCGAGAGAGAGGTGGGTACGAGAGTCGAACTCGTCTATACGGCTTTGCAGGCCGCTGCCTAACCGCTTGGCTAACCCACCGTATTGGTTAAACTGCTCGAAACCTCGAGCGGGCAACGGGACTCGGACCCGCGGTCTCGACCTTGGCAAGGTCGCGCTTTACCAACTAAGCTATGCCCGCACATTCAACCCTCACCCTAGTAGTGACAGCCGAAGCACGTTGCACTACTGTAGCGTAGACCCCAGCACTTGGCAAAGAGCGCGTGTCGCCGCGTCATAGAGCCACCCTCCGCTGACGGCAAAGCCGCGAAATACAAGGCTTCCTACCGGTAGGGTGAAAGGTATGAGTGAAGAAGCCAGGCAGCACTGCACCATGGTGGCCGCCTTCGATGGCTGGAACGATGCGTGCTCAGCCTCGACCAACGTCATCCGCCACCTGTTGAACGTTTACGAGTCCCACGAGATCGGCAGCATTCCGGGCGACGGGTTCTACGACTACCAGATGTCACGGCCCATGCTCTGCCATGTGCAGGGTAGGCGTCGGATTATCTGGCCCTCCACCAAGATCTACCGAGTGCAGATTGATGACACCCACACCCTCCTGCTGGAGATGGGCCCGGAACCCAACTACCACTGGAGCGATTTTTGCCGGCGCAGCATCCATTGGGCCGAAGACGATGAGGCGGATGCCATCATCACCCTGGGTGCCATGTTTGCCGACTGCCCCCACACCAGGCCTCTGCCCATTGACGATCTGGCCGGTGACCAGCCGAAGACCGACACCGACGGACACTCCGGCCCAATAGGCATCCCCACTGTTCTGGATGCCCTGGCCACCCAAGACGGCTACAGCACCGAATCCATCTGGGTCTCCGTGCCCCAGTACCTGGGCAGCGACGAGTGCGCCCAGGGCACCCTGCAGCTCCTGCAAAGGCTCTCGGCCATGCTTGGGGTCCACCTTGACGAGGGGGAGCTGCCCCGCAAGGCAGCCGAGTGGAAGGCCCAGGCCGGAATGCTGCTGCGCTGCAATGACGACCTGGCAAACTACGTACACCGTCTGGAGATGGATGTCGACCAGGCCCAGGTAGACGAGCCGGCTGCCGAAGAGCTGGTCCGGGAAGCCGAGGATTATCTGCGCTCCATGGGCAACAAAGGCCCCTCCTTGTCTGAGTGACGGCCTAGGCTATGGCTCGATAACCATGTCCAGCCTGCACCCTGTAACGCGGGCTCCGATAGCAAGGACGGCATTCATGACACAGTCGAGCATCTCCATCATCGTCAAGGGCGAACGAAAGGAGGTGGCGGCGGATCAGACTGGCGTCCAGCTTTTCGCTGACGACAAGGACATCATCGCCGTTGACCTCAACGGGCAGCCACGCGACCTCTGCACACCCCTGCACGAAGGCGACGAGGTCGAGCCCATCACCTTGGAGAGCGACCAGGGACTGGCCATCATGCGGCACTCGGCCACCCACGTCATGGCCCAGGCCGTCCAGGAGATCCGCCCTGACGCCAAGCTGGGCATCGGCCCGGTCATCAAGGATGGCTTCTACTACGACTTCGACGTGGACAAGCCTTTCACCCCCGACGACCTCAAGCAGATCGAACAGCGAATGAAGCGGATCATCAAGTCCTCCCAGAGCTTCCGCAGGCGCGTTGTCACTGAGGAGGAGGCCCGCAAGGAGGAGGCCGACCAGCCCTACAAGCTGGAGCTGATCGGTGCCAAGGAGGCCGAAATCAACAGCGAGGAGGCCACCGAGGTGGCCACCGGCGGCGAGCTGACCATGTATGACAACCTGGACCGTGAGGGCAACACGGTCTGGAAGGACCTCTGCCGAGGCCCCCACCTGCCCAACACCCGCTACATCCGCTGCTTCAAGCTCATGCGCACAGCCGCCGCCTACTGGCGCGGGGACGAGAAGAACCCCATGCTTCAGCGCATATACGGCACCGCCTGGGCCAACAAGGACGACATGAAAGCCTACACCGCCCGTCTGGAGGAGGCCGCCCGCCGCGACCACCGCAAGCTGGGGGCCGAGATGGACCTCTTCTCCTTCCCGGACGAAATCGGCCCCGGCCTGCCAGTCTTCCACCCCAAGGGCGCAGCCGTCATCAACGCCATGGAGGACTACTCCCGGCAGATGCACCGGCGCAACGGATACTCCTTCGTGCAGACCCCGCACATCACCAAGGGCCACCTCTACGAGATCTCGGGCCACCTGCAGTGGTACAAGGACGGCATGTACCCGCCCATGCACCTGGACGAGGAGAAGGACTCCAAGGGCAAGGTCACCCGCCAGGGCTTCGACTACTACCTGAAGCCAATGAACTGCCCCATGCACAACCTGATTTTCAAGTCCCGCCAGCGCTCCTACAAGGAGCTGCCCCTGCGGCTTTTCGAGTTCGGCACCGTATACCGCTACGAGAAGTCCGGGGAGGTCCACGGCCTGACCCGTGTGCGCGGCCTGACCCAGGACGACTCCCACATCTACTGCACCCGGGACCAGATGAGGGGTGAGCTGACCAACCTGCTCCAGTTCGTGCTCAAGGTGCTCAAGGACTTCGGCCTCAACGACTTTTACTTGGAGCTGTCCACCAAGGATCCCAACAAGTTCGTCGGCTCCGACGAGGTCTGGGAGGAGGCGACCAACACCCTGGCCGAGGTGGCCAAGGACTCTGGCCTGGAACTGGTTGACGACCCCGAGGGCGCCGCCTTCTATGGGCCCAAGATCTCCGTCCAGGCCCGCGATGCCATCGGGCGCACCTGGCAGGTCTCCACCATTCAGCTGGACTTCAACCTGCCCGAGCGCTTCCAGCTGGAGTACATCGCCGCCGACGGCTCCCACCAGCGGCCGGTCATGATCCACCGGGCCCTCTTCGGATCCATTGAGCGCTTCTTCGCCATCCTGCTGGAACACTATGCCGGCGCCTTCCCGGCCTGGCTGGCCCCGGTCCAGGTGCAGGCCGTGCCCGTGGCCGACGAGTTCGCCCCCCACCTGGAGCATCTGCTGGACGAGCTGCGCGACGACATGGTCCGCTGCGAGATCGACCGCTCCGACGACCGCTTCGGCAAGAAAATTCGCAACGCGGCCAAGTCCAAGGCCCCCTTCATCCTGATCGCCGGCGAGGAGGATGCCTCCAAGAACGCGGTCTCCTTCCGCTTCCGCGACGGCAGTCAACTCAACGGCGTGCCCGTGGAGCAGGCCCGTGCCTGGATCAACGAGGCCATCAGGGTCCGC
Organism: Bifidobacterium sp. B4142; assembly: GCF_026537325.1. Lineage (GTDB taxonomy): Bacteria > Actinomycetota > Actinomycetes > Actinomycetales > Bifidobacteriaceae > Bombiscardovia. The sequence continues at coordinate 39,505 of NZ_JAFNMJ010000008.1, read as the reverse complement.
GCCCAGATCAACTCGGCGGATGACTTCCGAGCGAACACCTCCTGCAGTCAGGACTGACCAATGTTCGAGCATCTACGGCGCCCCTGGAAGCGCATCATCGCCCCCATCGCCCGCGGCCTGGTTCGTCTGGGCGTGAGCGCCAATGGTGTCACGATCAGCGGAGCCATAGGCACCACCCTGGTCGCCATCGTGACCGGGTTCACCGGCTGGCTCCTGCCCGGGGCCATCGTCCTGGCCATCCTGGTGGCCTTCGACTCCCTGGATGGTTCCGTGGCTGCGCTGACCGGCGGGGGCACCCAGTTCGGAGGCTTCCTGGACTCCACCCTTGACCGGATAGCCGACTGGGCCGTCCTGACCGGGGTCATCATCTACCTGCGCCGCCACGAGCTGGCCTGGGTGGCAGATGGCAGCCACCTGGGTCCAGACATCTGGGCGCAGGTTGGCATGGCTGCAGCGCTCTTCGCCATCATGACCTCCTTCGTCACCTCCTACGCCCGGGCCCGGGCCGAGGCCGAGGGGTTCGAGGCCAAGAATGGCATTGCCACCAGGTCGGATCGGCTGGTCATCATCCTAGTTGGCATGGCCCTGACGGGAGCCGGGCTGCCCCTGGCCGTGCTCAGCTGCTTCCTGGTCCTGCTGGCCCTGTTGGGCATCGTCACCGTCTGGCAGCGGATCAGCCACGTCGCCAAGGACATGAGCCGCAACCCGCAGCCTGCCAACCCCAACCACGAGTGAGCCTATGCTGGACCGACTGCTCATCTTCCTGGCTCAGCACGCGCGTCTGGTGCCCGAGCGGCTGGTGCGCGGCCTCTTCCTGGCAGCAGCCGACCTCTGCTGGCTGTTTCGGATAGGCGGCGTAAGACAGCTGGAGCGCAATCTGGCCCATGTCATGCCAGAGGCCGACCCTCGCAGCCTGCGGCACACCTCGCGCCAGGGCATGCGCTCCTACTTCGTCTACTTCGTCGAGGCCCTGACAGTGGGTGCCCGCACCAAGGAGCAGCTGCTGGCACGCATACACGGTGGAGGCAGCGCCTACCCGGATCCGGCCAAGACCGACATCGGCCTGCGGTCCCTGCCCATCGGCATGGGCCACCAGGGCAACTGGGACTATGCGGGCTTCTGGGCCTGTTCGACAGTCGGTCAGGTCACTACGGTGGCCGAGCGGTTGCGGGACCAGGGAATGCTGGACACCTTTGCAGACATCCGTCGCCGCCTGGGCATGAACATCCTGCTGACCGGCGAGCCGGACATCACCGACCGTCTGACAACCCTGCTGCGGAAGCCGGACCAGGTGGTGCCCCTGCTGGCCGACCGCGATCTGAGCCGCCGAGGCGTCTTCGTCAAGGCCTTCGACTCCTGGATTCGCGTGGCCGCAGGCCCTGCCGTCATAGCCTTGGACGCCCGTCTGCCCCTGTACACCGTCAACATGCACAGGGAGAGGCTGACAGGGGAGCGCCGCCGACAGGCCAAATCCCCCTATGGCTATGTATGCCAGGTGGACGGGCCAATCGCCATTGAGCCCTACATGGACATGCCCTGGGAGCAGGCGATCAACTCTCTGACGCAGGCCTGGGTGGATCAGTGGGCCCGGGGCATTCGTGAGCATCCCAAGGACTGGCACATGCTTCAGCCGATTTTCCTTGAGGACCTGGATCTTTCCCGGATGCACGACCTACCGGACTTCATACTGGCCCAGGCACCAGGAAACAAGGGGGGTGAAAGGCATGAAGGCACCCAAGCAAAGGCCTGAGCAGGAGCCAGAGCGGGCTGCCATCAAGGCACCTCTGCGAGTGGGGATCATCTCGCCCTACTCCTTCGAGACTCCGGGCGGCGTCCAACTGCATATTCGCGACTTCGCCAGACATCTTATGGACCGTGGCCATCAGGTGCAGGTTCTGGCTCCGGGCCGACGCACCCAGGACATGCCCCTCTGGGTGCAGACCACCGGCTCCTCCTTCTCCATTCCCTACAACGGATCCGTGGCCAACCTGAGCTACTTCGGCGTGGCCGGCCACAAGACCCGGCAGTGGGTCAGACAGGGTCACTTCGACATCGTGCACCTGCACGAGCCCGAGGTGCCCTCCCTGAGCCACAAGCCCCTGCAGCCCGGATTTATTCCCTGCCCCTATGTGGCCACCTTCCATGCAGCCTTCGATTCGCCGCCCCTGGCCCTGAGGCTGACCAGGCGGTACCTGCGGCGATACCTGGCCAGCATCAGCCAGGCCATCTTCGTCAGCCCATCAGCCATGCAGAATGCGCAGAACCTGCTGGAGCCGGGCATACCCAGCCAGATCATCCCCAACGGCATCGAGACCAAAGCCCTGCGCAATGCCCGGCCGCGCCCGGAATGGCAGGGGAGCGAGCGGGAACCCACCATCGGATTCCTGGGACGGATGAAAGAGGAGCGCAAGGGGTTCAGGATTCTGGCCCAGGCGGCACCTGCCATTCTGCAGCGCGTGCCGGGAGCCCGCTTCCTGTGTGCGGGAGACGGTCAGGGGGAGGCGCGAAAGATACTCGAGGCCGTCGATCCCGGACTGGCCCAGCACTTCACCTTCCTGGGTCGGATCAGCGACGAGGACAAGGCCTCCTTCTACCACAGCCTGGACCTCTATCTGGCTCCGCAGACCGGGGGAGAAAGCTTTGGCATCGTGCTGGTCGAGGCCATGGCTGCAGGCTGCCCGGTGGTGGCCTCGGACCTGCCTGCATTCAAGGATGTCTCCCAGAATGGCCACAGCGCGCGTCTGTTCGCCAATGGAGACCCCCTGGACTGCGCCCGGGCGGTCCTTGACCTGCTGGACAACCGAACTGCCCGCATGAATCTGGCCTCGTGCGGAATGCGCCGGGCCAGCGACTACGACTGGGAACGGGTCACCGACCAGGTTCTGGATGTCTATGCCCGCGCCCTGGCAGCCCGGCCTGATCATCGCCGTGGCCTGCTGGGCAGACTGGTGGGCCTGAAGGCTGGTTCTCTTTACGATGAAGCCCACCACGGAAGGGCCTGAAAACTCATAAAATTGTCGAAGAGCGGAACTAGAATTCCATTCGTTTACGCATTCGTACCGTCAGGAGACATATGTCAGGGCATTCGAAGTGGGCGACCACCAAGCACAAGAAAGCAGCCATCGACGCCAAGCGTGGCAAGCTCTTCGCCAAGCTGATCAAGAACATCGAGATTGCTGCCCGCACCGGCGGCGGTGACCCCGATGGCAACCCCACGCTCTACGATGCCATCGTCAAGGCCAAGAAGTCCTCCGTGCCCGCAGACAACATCACCAGGGCCGTCAAGCGGGGCTCGGGCGAGGAGGCCGGAGCGGCCAACTACGAAACCATCGCCTACGAGGGCTACGCTCCCGCCGGCGTGGGCATCATCATCGAATGCCTGACCGACAACCGCAACCGTGCGGCCGCCGAGGTACGTTCCACCCTTACCAAGGGCGGCGGCTCCCTGGCCCAGAACGGGTCGGTCAGCTTCAACTTCGAGCGCAAGGGCCAGATCATCGTCCCCTCGGAGGGCCTGGACTACGATACTGTCTTCGAGAAGGCCGCCGAGGCTGGTGCCGAGGACGTGCAGGACAACGGCGAGAGCTACACCGTGCTGACTGCCCCCGGCGACATGGTCAACGTCCGTAAGGCCCTGCAGGAGGCGGGCATGGACTATGACTCCGCCGACCTGGTCCTCAACCCCAAGAGCGAGGTCACCCTGGACCTGGACTCAGCTCGCAAGGTCTCCAAGCTGATCGACAACCTGGACGACCTGGACGACGTGCAGGAGATCTACAGCAACTGGACTGCGCCTGACGAGGTCATGGCCCAGTTGGACGACGAGTGACCTTATGATTGTTCTCGGCGTCGACCCGGGGCTCACCCGATGCGGCGTTGGCGTCATTGAAGCCGGTGCATCGCGCCGGCTTTCCTTTGTTCATGTGGATGTCGTGCGCTCAGACCCCGAACAGAGCCAGGATCTGCGGCTGCTGGCCATCTACCAGGGGCTGACGGCCGCCCTGGACCGTTTCAGCCCCGATGTGGTATCTATCGAGCGGGTCTTTGCCCAGTCCAATCACAACACGGTGCTGGGAACCGCACAGGCGGCCGGGCTGGCCATGCTGGGTGCGGCACAGCGAGGGATTCCCGTGGCCCTGCACACACCCACCGAGGCCAAGATGGCCGTGACAGGCAACGGCCAGGCCGACAAAATCCAGGTGCAGCGGATGGTGACACGAATTCTTGGTCTCAACCAGCTGCCCAAACCAGCAGACGCCGCAGATGCTCTGGCCCAGGCCATCTGCCACGCTCTAAGGCCCGCCGGAGCCATTCAGGGCGGGGAGCGCGAAGAGCATCTGACCCAGGCCCAGCGCCAGTGGGCGCAGGCTTCCGCCAAGTATGGCAAGCACCGGGGAGTCCAGCGAGACATGTAAGCTGATTCGAACAGACGTTCGATTCCATCGAGGGGTGATCAAGTGCTGGCAATGCTGACCGGGCGGGTGGCCGCCATCGAAACAGGCTCTGCCGTCATCGATGTTTCGGGTGTGGGTTTCGAGGTGCGCATGCCCCAATCGGATCTGGCCTCCATGCGGGCCGAATCCACGGTCACCGTCTACACCGCCCTGTCCCTGACCCAGGACGCGCTGACCCTCTACGGATTCCTCAGCCGCACCTCCAAATCCCTCTTCGCCCAGCTACAGAAGGTCAGCGGCATCGGACCTCGCGTGGCCCTGTCCATCCTCGCCACCCTGAACTCGGACCAGCTGGCCCAGGCCGTGGCTGACGGCGATGCTGCGGCCCTGTCTCGTGCGCCGGGCCTGGGCAAGAAGGGCGCTCAGAAGATCATCCTCGAACTCTCCGGCAAGCTGGATCTGGATGCCGGCACAGGCAAGCAGGGACCTGCCCAGACCGACGACGGCGCCCACCAGGTGGTTGAGGGACTGATCTCCCTGGGCTGGCTACAGCGTGATGCCGAGCAGGCCGTGGAGCAGACCTGCAACGAGGGCGGCTACACCCTGCCCCTGCAGTCGGCCGACATTCCCAAGGTGCTCAAGCAGGCCCTGACCCGGCTGGACAGGGGGCGCTGACCCATGGCTGATAAGCAGATCTCTACGGGATACATCGACTCCCAGAATGGCGATGCCCAGGAGGAATCCCTGCGGATGGTCTCGGCCCGGCCCATCGAAGGCGAGCCGGTCAGCGACGAGGAGCTGCGGCCGGAAACCCTGGACGGGTTCATCGGCCAGCCCCGGCTCAAGGCCCAGCTGGGGCTCTTCCTGGAGGCTGCCAAAAAGCGGGACGTGGCCCCGGACCACATCCTGCTGGCAGGCCCTCCAGGCCTGGGCAAGACCACCCTGGCCATGATCGTCGCCCACGAGCTGGAGGTGCCCATCCGCGTCACTTCGGGCCCAGCCGTTCAGCATGCCGGCGACCTGGCCTCCATCCTGAGCTCTCTGGAAGCCGGCGAGGTGCTCTTCATCGACGAGATCCACCGCCTGCCCAGGGCCGCCGAGGAGCTGCTCTACATCGCCATGGAGGACTTCCGCGTGGATGTCATGGTGGGCAAAGGCCCCGGAGCATCCTCCATTCCGCTGACCCTGCCCAGGTTCACGGTCATCGGCGCTACCACCCGTGAAGGCATGCTGCCCTCACCCCTGCGGGCCCGTTTCGGATTCACCGCCCACCTGGACTTCTACCCGGAGGAGGAGCTGGAGAAGCTGGTCGAACGGTCGGCCAAGGTCTTGGGCATTGTCCTGCAGGATGATGCCGCCCATCAGCTGGCCCTGCGCTCCCGTGGCACGCCCAGGATCGCCAACCGCCTACTGCGCCGGGTGCGCGACTGGGCCATAGTCCACGATCTTCCCCAGGTCGGCCCCGATGACGTCAAGCAGGCCCTGGCCCTCTACCAGATTGACTCTGAGGGGCTGGACCGCCTGGATTTGGCCGTCCTCAAGGCCATCGTCAACAGTTTCGACGGCGGTCCCGTGGGCCTGAACAATCTGGCCGCCATGGTGGGCGAGGAGGCCGAGACGGTCGAGACGGTCTGTGAGCCCTACCTGGTGCGCGAGGGCTTCCTGGTGCGCACCCCAAAGGGCCGTGTGGCCACAACCAAGGCCTGGGAGCACCTGGGCCGCAAACCGCCCGAGGATGTCATGAAGCTGTTCTAGACTGGGGTCTTTGCAGCAATGCACATCGCCGTTTGATGCCCGCCAAAACAAGGAGTGGAAACAACCATGGGATCCATGCTTTTCATGATCGTCATCATCGCCCTGATGATCGCCATGATGTGGGGAAGCTCCCGCAAGAGCAAGCAACAGCAGGCCGCCGTCCAGGACTTCCGCCAATCCCTGCAGCCCGGTGACGAGGTAGCCACCACCACTGGTCTTCTTGGCAAGGTCGTCTCCGTGGACCTGGAGAAGGAGCAGGTGGTCATCGACTCCGAGGGTTCGCAGTCCCGTTGGCGCATCCAGGCCATCACCAAGCCCCCCATCGTCCCCGCCTATATCCACGACGACGAGGTTGACGAAAACGGCAACCCCCTGCCCGAGAATGCGGATGCCCCAGCCGAGGTCACCGACGCTGAAGACACCGCCGCCGCCGATGCTGCCACAGAGAACTCTGCCGCTTCCGAGGACAAGGATGAGGCCGAATCCAAGTCGGATTCCGAACCAGAGCCGGAAGACGAATCAGACAAGGCCGAGACTGAGGATGAGGAAAAGTCCGATGACGCTGACGAATCGGATGCGTCCAAGGATTCCAAGGCTTCGGATTCGACTTCCGCCAAGTCCTGAAGGTCATGCGCGCGCCACACCTTCCGTCAGGCTGACTCCGAACGGAAACGCGGCGCGCGTATGATGGCCCCGGCAACCACTTCCAAGGAGCAAAACAGAAAGAAGATCATGGCTCAATCGGACGATATCAAGGTTGGAGAACTTAAGCAGGTGGGCGATGACGACGCCGCTTATCTGATCTCATTGATCCGTACCATTCCGGACTTTCCCAAGAAGGGGATCCTTTTCAGGGACTTCATCCCGGCCATGTCGGATCCCAGGGGATTAGCCATTATTCTCGACGCCATGAAGCGCACCCTGCCCGTCAAGCCGGAGGACTTCGACCTGGTCGCCGGGCTTGAGGCTCGCGGCTTTCTGATCGGCCCCCAGCTGGCCTGCGATCTGGGTAAGGGCTTCCTGCCCATGCGCAAGGCTGGCAAGCTCCCCGATCCTACCTACAGCCAGGAATACGCACTCGAATACGGCAACGCCCGCATCGAAATCGAGCAGGGCTCCCTGCGCCCTGGCCAGCGAGTCCTGATTGTCGACGACCTGATCGCTACCGGCGGTTCCGCCCAGGCAGCTGCACGTCTGGTGGAGCAGGCCGGAGGCCAGGTGGCCGGTCTCAGCTTCGTCATGGAGCTCAACGGTCTGGACGGTCGCAAGGCCCTGGGCGCCTACCCGGTCACCTGCCTGATGAACATGCCCGCCTGAGCACGATTGGGGGACCATCACCATGGATTTGTACGAATACCAGGCCAGGCAGCTGCTCGCTGAACATGGCATCTCCCAGCCAAGGGCCGTCTATGCCTCAACCGCTGAAGAGGCCGGCCAGGCAGCCGACATCATCGGCTATCCCTGCATGATCAAGGGCCAGGCCACCATCGGCCACAGGGGACAGGCGGGAGCCGTCAAGCGAGCCGAGAATCACGAGCAGGCCGTGGCACTGGCCGAGGCCATCCTGCCCATGAACATCGATGGCCATCCGGTCAGCGGGATCCTGGTCACCGAAGCTCGCAACATCCTGCACGAGTACTACCTGTCCATTTCGGTGGACCGCACCTCCCGGGACTACGATGTCCTGGCCACGGCCAGCGGCGGCACCGAGGTGGAGACCATCGCCCGCGAGCATCCCGAATCGGTTCGGCGCCTGCACATCGGCCCCCTGGAGGATTTCGACAGGCAGGCCGCCCGCACCATGGCCGAGCGCATCGGCTTCTACCATGCCGATCTGGAGCAGGCCGCGCAGATACTTCTGGGCATGTGGCACACCTTCCAGGACAGCGATGCAACCCTGGTCGAGATCAACCCCCTGGCCAAGGTGGGCGACCCGGACGACGAGGCCACCAAGCACCTGGATGCCCTCGATGCCAAGATTTCCCTGGACGGGAACGCAGCCTTCCGGCACGACGGATGGAAGCGGTTCACGGACCCAGCTCAGGTCGACCCCCTGGAAGCCAAGGCCAAGGCTGCGGGCTTGCACTACGTCCATCTGGACGGTCAGGTGGGTGTTATCGGCAACGGCGCAGGACTGGTCATGAGTTCCTTGGATGCGGTGGCCGGGTCAGGACACCGCCAGGGCCTTCCTATCGGACCCGCGAACTTCCTCGACATCGGCGGCGGAGCCTCTCCTGAAGTCATGCGTACCAGCCTGGACGTGGTCCTCTCCGACCCCAAGGTCCGTTCGGTCATGGTCAATGTCTATGGAGGCATCACCTCCTGCCAGCAGGTGGCCCAGGGCATCCTGGCCGCCGTGGATGCCGAGGGTGAGCAGGACCAGAACGACGACCGGCCCATTGTGGTCCGCTTCGACGGCAATGAGGCTGCCGAGGGGCTGGACCTGCTGACCAAGGCCCAACAGCCTCGGCTCAAGGTGGCCCGCACCATGGAGGAGGCGGCAGACCAGGCCGTGGCCCTGGCCGCCCAGGCAGGAAAGGAGACGGGACGATGACCCTCTTCATTGAAGACGGCGCCCCCGTCATGGTCCAGGGCATGACCGGTCACCAGGGCATGGTCCACACGGCCCACATGATGGCGGCAGGCACCAATATCCTGGCCGGAGTCAATGCCCGCAAGGCTGGAATGACGGTCGACTTCGACGGTCCGGACGGCCAGACCCGTCATGTGCCCGTATACGCCGACTGCGCAGCCGCCCGTCAGGCGACCAGAGCCCGCACCTCCGTGGTCTTCGTCCCGCCCAGGTTCGCCAAGGATGCCATGGTCGAGGCCATCGAGGCCGGCATCACCCTGATTGTGGTCATTACCGAGGGCATTCCCGTGGCCGATACCGCATACTGCGTGGCCCTGGCCAGGGAACGCGGTTGCCGCATCGTCGGTCCCAACTGCCCAGGACTGATGACCATGTCCGACCGACCCAACGGCGTTGGCGTAGACCTGGGCATCATCCCGCAGGGCATCGCCGGTCGCGGCCCGCTGGGACTGGTCTCCAAGTCCGGCACACTGACCTATCAGCTCATGGGGGAGTTGTCCTCCATCGGTTTCACCGCCTGCCTGGGCATCGGCGGCGACCCCATTGTGGGCACCACCATGCTGGAGGCCCTGCAAGCCTTCAACCGCGATCCAGAGACCAAGGCCTGCGTCATGATCGGCGAAATCGGCGGCTCGGCTGAACAGGAGGCCGCCCACTGGGCCTCCACCCACATGACCAAGCCCATCGTGGCCTATATCGCCGGCTTCACCGCCCCAGAGGGCAAGCAGATGGGCCACGCCGGGGCCATCATCTCGGGCGGCAAGGGCACAGCCGCCGACAAGAAGGAAGTGCTTGAGTCCGTCGGCATCAAGGTGGGCACCACACCCGGCGAGACGGCCCGGCTAACCCGCGACCTGCTACGGGAGCATGCCATCATATGACCGACAGGGTGAAAGTGTGGCTCCGGGGGGCCCTCGAGGCCTTCCTAGCCATACTTATCTACACTGTCGCCCTAGGCTCCTGCATGGCCCTGCTCCTGCTCATCATTTCCATTGAGGAGGGCGGGCCATCACTGTCCATGGCCACTGTGGCCCTGACAGAAACCATCACCCTGCTCACCCAGGGCTGTGGGTTCACGGCCGGGGCCTTGACCCTGACCATCATCCCCCTGCTGCTGACCGGTCTGCTGATCTGGATGATTCGCTCCCTGGTCAGACGGCTGGGCATGTCCGTCGGTGGTTGCATTGCCGGCCTGGTCGTCTGGGTGCTGTGCAGCCTCATCCTCATGCAGGGCAGCCAGACCGTCCAGGTGGATACCACCCCGGTCATTCTTTTGCGGACCAGCCTGGTCTTCCTATTGGGTTACGGCTGGGCCTGGGTCCGCTCTGAACCGTTCCGCCAGGCTTTCACCAAACGCATCAAAGAATCTTTACCAATTCAGGTCCGCAGGACCATTCGGCTGGGTCTCACGGCCGGATTGATGCTTTTGGCCGCCATGCTGGTCGCCGGCCTGATCGCCTTGATTGTATGGGTCGCCCTCTATCACGGAGACGTGGGCCGCCTGTTCAAACTGACGCGTATGGGCACCGCCTCGGCTGTAACGACCAGTCTGGCCTCCTTGGCCTGGCTACCCAATCTGATCATCTGGACTGCCTCCTGGCTCTTCGGCAGCGGTTTCAACATCGGCGGGCTGGCGACCTTCACCCTCTGGTCCGGACACGCCTCAAGTCTGCCCTCGCTGCCCCTCTTCGGGCTGTTCCCAGAGCCGGTCTCCCGGCAGGAGGTTCGTCTGCTCCTGCTCAACCTGCCTTTGCTGGCCGGAGTGGTTGCGGGCATTCTGCTGTTGACCGGACCATGGGGTGTCAGAATTCACGCCGCTGTGCACCAAGCGGGACTGAAATCCCGAGATACCGCAGTCTGCTTCCTGATGGCAACCTTGGCCATGGCCCTGACCTGGCTGGTCACCCTGCTCGGTCTTGCCCTGCTTTTCCAACTCTCCAACGGGGCCCTGGGCCGCCAGCGACTTGCCGGAGTGGGCGTGCCCATAGCCTCCTCCCTGCGCATGATCGGGACCTCCCTGGGGGTAGGTCTGCTGGGAGTATGGCTGCTGGCACTCGTCATCGCCGCCCTGATCATCATCAAGGACATCCTGATTGACTATCTGCGCCAGGCAGACACCATAAAAAATTCCGCCAAGGCGAAAAACAAGGAAAAACACAACCAATCACGCGGTCAGGGGAGAAAGGAGTCCAAGGCAACCGACCGAGCAGACACACCACGACAGGTTTCGTCCACCCGCAGACCAGGCAAGTAGGTCCGAAGGTGGCGGGGCGCCTCGGCATTCAAGCATAGGAGTAGGAGTTTCCATGGTCACCACGAATCGAACCATCAACCGAGCACTGGTCTCGGTCTACCACAAGCAGGGTCTTGAGGCCATGGCATCGGCCTTCCGCCAGGCAGGCACCGAGGTCGTCTCCACCGGCAGCACCGCAAAGAAGCTGCAGGATCTGGGCGTCCAGGTCACCCCGGTGGAAAAGGTCACCGGTTTTCCGGAGAGTCTTGACGGCCGGGTCAAAACCCTGGATCCGCATATCCACGCCGGGCTGCTGGCCGACATGACCAATCCCGACCATGTCCAGCAACTCAAGGACTTGGGCATAGCCCCCTTCGACCTGGTGGTGGTCAACCTCTACCCCTTCGAACAGACCGTCCTCGAGGGCGCCGATGCTGACCAGTGCCTGGAGCGCATCGACATCGGTGGCCCTGCCATGATCCGGGCCGCCGCCAAGAACCATGCCAGCGTGGCTGTGATCACCGACCCTGATGACTATGCCCTGGCCGCTGACCGCATCGCCTCAGGCACCGGTTTCAGCCTGGCCGAACGCGGACGTCTGGCTGCCAAAGCCTTCGCCTTGACCGCCTCCTATGACGCGGCCATCGCCGAGTGGACAGCACGCACATGGGTTGACGACAAGCAGGACAAGGCCGAGGATCAGAAACCAGCCCAAGCGTTGACCCGCACCTGGCGTCTAGCCAGCCAACTGCGCTACGGAGAGAACCCCCACCAGAAGGCCGCCCTCTACCTGGACCCGCTGGACCGGGACGGTTTCGCCGCCGCAGAGCACCTGGGCGGAGCCAAGGAAATGAGCTACAACAACTACGTGGATGCGGATTCCGCCTGGCGCTCGGTCTGGGACTTCCCCGACCTGCCCGCAGTGGCCGTGGTCAAGCACTCCAACCCCTGCGGTCTGGCCGTGGGGGAGGACATCGCCCAGGCCCACCGCCGCGCCCACGCCTGCGACCCCATGAGCGCCTATGGCGGGGTCATCGCCGCCAACCGCACGGTCACCCTGACCATGGCCCAGCAGATCAAGCCGGTCTTCACCGAGGTGATTGTGGCTCCAAGCTATGAGCCCGAGGCCCTGGACCTGCTGCGAACCAAGAAGAACCTGCGCATCCTGTCTGTGCAACGCCGCCCGCGTCAGCGCCCGATCATCCGTCAAATCGACGGGGGAGCCTTGGTACAGACGCCCGACCTGATCGACGCCCCGGGGGACGATCCCTCCACCTGGCGTCTGGTCTCCGGCAACCCAGCCGACCAGACGACCATGGATGATCTGACCTTCGCCTGGCGGGCCATCCGCTCGGTCAAGTCCAACGCGGTGCTCCTGGCCAACCAGGGAGCCACCGTGGGTATCGGTATGGGCCAGGTCAACAGGGTTGACTCCAGCCACCTGGCAGTCGAGCGGGCCAACACGCTGGATGAGGGCCGTAACCGGGCCAAGGGCTCAGTGGCCGCATCCGATGCCTTCTTCCCCTTCGCGGATGGTCTGGAATATCTGATCCAGGCCGGCATCAGGGCCGTGGTGCAACCGGGTGGCTCCATCCGTGATCCTGAGGTGATCAAGGCCGCCCAGGACGCCGATCTGACCATGTATCTGACCGGGACACGCCACTTCTTCCACTGATGAAACCGGACCCTGCGGTCAAATGTCGCCCTGCGGCAAATTCTTTGACCGCAGGGTCCAATGCGGTGATATGCTGAATGAACTGACCAGCGATGATGCTGACTAGGTACCCATAATTCGAAGGAGATATTGTGACCTATCAGACAGTCAATCCTTTTAACAACCAACTGATCAAGACCTATCCAGATGCCACCGATGAAGACCTGGAGAACGCCCTGGCCCGTGGCCATGACCTCTACAAGACCTGGCGCAAGCAGGAGGGCCCCGGTGACCGTCCCGCACAACTGCGTCAGGTCGCCAAGCTCTTCCGTCAGAACGAGGACACCCTGGCAGCCAACCTGACCCTGGACATGGGCAAGCTGGTGGGCGAGGCCCGCGCCGAGGTGGAGCTGTGCGCAGACATCGCCGACTACTTCGCCGACCACGCGGAGGAGCTGCTGGCTCCCGTCCCCCTGGACAACCCCGCTGGCAAGGCCTACTACGTCAAGCAAGCCACCGGCATCGTGTTCATGGTTGAACCCTGGAACTTCCCCTATTACCAGATCATGCGCGTGTTCGCCCCCAACTTCATTCTGGGCAACCCCATGATCCTCAAACACGCCTCCAACGTGCCGGGTTCGGCTGTGGCCTTCGAACAGACCGTGAAAGAAGCAGGAGCCCCCGAGGGCAGCCTGACCAACCTCTTTGTCAACTATGACCAGGTGGACCGTGCCATCGCCGATCCCCGCGTCTCTGGCGTGGCCCTGACCGGGTCGGAGCGCGGCGGCGCCTCCGTGGCCAAGTCGGCTGGAGCCAACCTGAAGAAGTCCTCCATGGAGCTGGGCGGCAACGACGTCTTCATAGTCCTGGATGACGCTGACTGGGATCTGCTCAAGAAGGTGGCCCCGGGTGCCAGGCTGACGAACGCCGGCCAGGTCTGCACCTCCTCCAAGCGTTTCATCGTCACGGAGAATCGCTACGATGACTTCGTTTCGCTCATCGTCGATGCCTTCTCGCACGCGGTTCTGGGCGATCCCAGCAACCCCGAAACCACGCTGGCCCCCATGTGCATGGTCTCCGCACGCGACAACCTGGCCAAGCAGGTCGAAAGCGCTGTGGCCGGTGGAGCCAAGGTCGCCTACGGCAACAAGCCATACGATTCGCCGGGGGCCTTCTTCACCCCGACGGTTCTGACGGACATCGACCGTAACAACCCCGTCTACAACCAGGAGATGTTCGGCCCTGTGGCCTCCATTTACAAGGTGGCCAACGAGGATGAGGCCATTGAACTGGCCAACGACTCCAGCTACGGCCTGGGCGGTGTGGTCTTCTCCTCGGATACCGACCATGCGGATGTCCTGGCCCGTCGCATCGAGACCGGCATGACCTTCATCAACGGCGGATGGGTGACCATGCCTGAACTGCCCTTCGGTGGCGTCAAGAACTCCGGCTACGGCCGCGAGCTCTACAGCCTGGGCTTCGACACCTTCGCCAACGAGCATCTGATCTTCCAGCACAAGAACTGATCGGACTGCTCCGGCTCCTTGTTGAAACAGCGACCGTGCCATCATCGTCCAAGGGCGATGGCGGCACGGTCGCTTTGCGTCAACAGCACTGGTAGGCTCGAACCGACAGAGCATATGCAGAAGGCAGGAGAACATGGCAGACGCGGCTAAGACCGAAAATCCGAACCTCAAGCCCCCGCAACCGCCCAAGACTTCTGGTCGAGGCCACCCCTTCGTCTCGGAGGCTCAGGAGGGTCATCCTATCTGCGAGGCCATCATCTTTCTCGTGGTGCTTGTCGCCGCGCTCGTGGCCTTCTGCGGATACACATGGGCCGCGACTGGACTGGTGTCCGTCGCGGCCCTGGTTTGCGGCGCCCTGCGCCTGATCCTCAAGGAACGCAGCCCCTGGAAGGTGCGGTCGGTGCCCTTCGATGCCTTCATCAGCATCGCCCTGGGCATCGGCCTGCTGGTCACCTACACCAGCATTCAGCTGATGCTGTGACCCCTCTCAGCTTTCAGTAGGCTTGTCTTCGGATTGATCATCACTGTCTTCTGTTTCCGAAGCAGTATGAAGGGGCTCGACCTGCAGATCGGGAATGGTTCCTGCATTAGCGGGGGCAACAGCATCCTTTCCAGCATCAGCATCTTGCTCTGCATCGGAATCGGATAGAGACGATACATCGACGGTTTGAGCAGTGGTGTCCGCAGGGGCGACCGTGTCAGTTGTATCAGCAACAGGGGTTTGAACCGGAGCAGGTGATGCCTGGGCCGATTGATCCTGAACCTGGGCACCAGCAGGAGCAAAGGCTTCAGCCTGAGCATCCGGGCCCAACTGAGCCTGAGCACCGGGGGCAAAAGCATCAGCTTGTGCTTGTGCCTGAGCATCTGCATCCACCTGTGCAACTCGCTGCGCATCAGTGGCAGCGCCCATGGCACGCATGGCCATGTTGTCGGTGATGATGCTGGTCATGATGATGACCAGGGCGACCAGAGAGGCAGCCAGCAGCGGGCAGATCCAGAAGAGCCAGAGCTGGGAGATCGGGCTGACGGCCATGTGCTTGGACTGGGCGAAGATGGCGATACCGGTGGAGCGAGCCGGGTTCAGTCCCGAGCAGGTGATGGGGTAGGTGACCAGCACGCCGACGCCATAGGCCAGCCCGGTGTAGAGAGCATGATTGCGGCGGGCACGGCCGTCAGAGCGCAGGGTGGTGATGGCCGCAGCCACCACGATCATGCAGCCGATCAGCTCAACCACGATGGCCATGGGCGCCCCGAAGGCGATGTGCTGCTGACCCAGGGTGGCCGCAGCGGGTGAGCCGCCGGAAAAACCGTTGACCGAGAACATGAGCCAGGTCCTGTCCGGCACGGATTTGCTGACCGGCACAAGGGCAACGGCAAGTGCGCCAGCGCCGATAGCGCCGATCACCTGGGCGACGATGTAGATCAGCCCGTCCACCATGCTGATCTGTGAGGTGAACATGGCCGCCACGGTCACGGCGGGGTTGAAGTGTCCGCCGGAGACGCCGCCCAACATGGCCGTCACGACCAAGTAGGTCAGGGCGGTTCCCAGGACCGGCAGCACCACACTGGGCTGGCCCATGACCAGCTGGCCGAAGCTGTAGGACAGGTAGATGACCGCGCAGATCAGGAAGGTGCCCGCCAGCTCGGCGGCGGCACGAATCCAACGAACATCACGAGGCCTGATCCGCCTGCGGACGGGCTTTGCGGCAACCTGCCCGTCGGCCTGTTCGAGGACCGGCTCAGCACTTGCTTCCATAGTCATGTTCCCCACCTTGCAATCCCTTCGACGACAATGAACAACAACAGCTTCCAGCTTAGGGCAAGCCAACAACACTTCCCTAGGCTCCGATATAGTATGATATGACCTTTTGGCGGCTGCGGTCGCCCGGAACGTTAACCGTTACATATCTATCAGGCCACGTTGGGAGAACGATGCCACATCCATACACACAGGCGATCAGAGCGCGCGAACAGGGGGAGGAAGGCATCCGCCTCCAAAAGGTGCTGGCCCAGGCCGGATTCGGCTCTCGTCGCAAATGCGAGCAGATCATCACCCAAGGCAGGGTCGAGGTCGACGGCGAGCTGGTCACCACCTTGGGCAGCCGGGTGGACCCATCCCACCAGCAGATCCGCGTTGATGGATCGCGCATCCATCTGAACGACAAGCATGTCACCCTTGCCCTGAACAAGCCGCGCAAGGTCCTTTCGACCATGGACGACCCCAAGGGTCGGTTCACTCTGCGCGACATCATCGGGGACCGCTACGAGCGGGTCTTCCACATGGGCAGGCTGGACTATGACTCCGAGGGCCTGATCCTCATGACCGACGACGGTGAGCTGGCCCAGCACGTCATGCACCCGCGTTACGAGGTGGAGAAGACCTATATCGCCACGCTCAGCGGCCACATTGGCGGCAATGTCTGCCGGCGGCTGGTCACCCAGGGCGTGGAGCTGGATGACGGCCTGATCCGCCTGGACCATTGCGCCATCATCGACCACAACCGCGAGCACACCATCGTCAAGGTGGTTCTGCATTCGGGCAAGAACCGGATAGTCCGGCGCATCTTCGGTGCCATCGGCTACCCAGTGACCCGGTTGGTGCGCACCCAGATCGGCCCCATCCGGCTGGGCGAGATTCGTCCTGGCTCCTATCGGGTGCTCTCCGCCGCCGAGATCAAGGCCTTGGATAAGGAGGTCGGACTGTGATCACCGTCGCCATCGATGGCCCTGCGGGAGTGGGCAAGTCCTCCACCTCACGGGCCCTGGCCAAGCATTTCGGCCTGGCCTACCTGGACACGGGCGCCATGTACCGGGCGGTCGCCCTATGGTGCATGGACCGCGGGCTGGACCTGGACGCAGACCAGCCCGACCAGGAGGCGATCACCGAGGCCGTGGCCGAATCCATCACCGGTGGCCACCTGGTCATGGGACTCGATCCCGAACATCCCACTGTCAGCCTGGACGGTCGTGACGTGGATGAAGAGATACGCTCTACCAGGGTCTCCGAGCATGTTTCCGTGGTCTCTTCGATTCCGGCCGTGCGCCGGGTTCTGATAGCTGCCCAGCGGGCCATCATGGCCGACCAGGAGCGCGGCGTGGTGGCCGAAGGACGGGACATCACCACCGTGGTGGCCCCGGATGCCCAGGTCCGTGTACTCCTGACAGCCCGTGAGGAGGTCCGCCAGGCTCGCCGCAGCGGCCAGGCCCAGGCTGGATCAGCCGGCGCCGAGGATCTGGCTGCCCGGGATGCCCGGGATTCCAAGGTCACCTCTTTCATGAGCGCAGCCGACGGGGTGACCACCGTGGACAACTCCGATCTGACCTTCGAGCAAACCTTGCAGATCCTGATCGATCTGGTCTCCTCGGCCATGGAGGAGGACTCCTACGACGAGTACGCCCGCAATCTGGACGACTATGAGCTGGATGAAGAAGACCGTGCTCTGCTGGAGGGCGGCTCAGAGAGCCAGGATGACCAAAACCAAGGCCCCAAGGCCGTGGGCGTGCTGGCCGTGGTGGGAAGGCCCAACGTGGGCAAGTCCACCCTGGTCAACAGGATTCTCGGCCGCCGTGCTGCCGTAGTCGAAGACACCCCTGGCGTGACCCGGGATCGTGTCAGTTACGAGGCTGAATGGGCCGGCACCCAATTCAAGCTGGTGGACACCGGCGGCTGGGAAAGCGATGTGGAGGGCATCGAATCCGCCATCGCTTCCCAGGCGCAGGTCGCCGTGTCCCTGGCTGATTCCGTCATTCTGGTCGTGGACGGCCAGGTGGGGCTGACCGCCAGCGACGAGCGGATCGTCACCATGCTGCGGGCTGCCGGCAAGCCGGTCGTCCTGGCCGTCAACAAGCTGGATGACCGTATGGCCGACTACACCGCCTCCGAATTCTGGAAGCTGGGCCTGGGCGAACCCTATGCCATCTCCGCCATGCACGGCCGGGGGATAGGTGATCTGCTGGACGCCGCGCTGGAACAGCTCAGCAAGGCTGAGAAGACCTCGGGATTCCTCACCCCGGAGGGCCTGCGCCGGGTGGCCCTGGTCGGCCGGCCCAACGTGGGCAAGTCCTCCCTGCTCAACCAGCTGGCTCACGAGGAGCGGGCCGTGGTCCACGATGTGGCCGGCACCACCAGAGACCCGGTCGACGAGGTGGTACAGGTGGACGGCGAGGACTGGCTCTTCATCGACACCGCCGGCATCAAGCGTCGCCTGCACAAGATCTCGGGTGCCGAGTACTACTCCAGTCTGCGCACCCAGGCGGCCATCGAACGCTCAGAACTGGCACTCATCCTCTTCGATGCCTCCCAGCCCATCGCCGATCAGGACTTGAAGGTCATGAGCCAGGCCGTGGATGCGGGTCGGGCCATCGTCCTGGTCTTCAACAAGTGGGATCTGCTGGACGACTTCGGCCGGCAGCGTCTCGAGCGGCTCTGGCAGACCGAGTTCGACCGGGTCACCTGGGCCGAACGGGTCAACCTGTCTGCCAAGACCGGCTGGCACACCAACCGGCTGGCCAAGGCCATGCGCACTGCTCTGGAATCATGGGACAAGCGCATACCGACCGGCAAGCTCAACTCCTTCCTGGGCAAGGTTCAGGCTGCACACCCGCATCCGTTGCGAGGCGGCAAGCAACCGAGGATCCTCTTCGCCACCCAGGCTTCCACCAGGCCGCCGCGTTTTGTAATCTTCGCCACCGGCTTCCTGGAGCACGGTTACCGCCGCTATCTGGAACGCTGCCTGCGCGAGGAGTTCGGCTTCGAGGGCACTCCCATCCAAATCTCCGTGCATATCCGCGAAAAGAAGAAGCGCAAATGAAGAAGGTCCCTGGCCCGGCTCTTAAGTCGGCCCAGGGACCTTGCCTTCTCGACTAGACGGCCTTGTCTGCAAATCCTTGTAGAAAGAACTGTGTTTCTGGACATTTGTTGTATTTAGGGGACCTCCAAATCCTTCCAAAAGATTCAGATAGTCCCCATTACGTATATGCAGATCTGCTATTTGCAGTCTCCTTCAAACCACTAATTGCATATAAGCACTAGCGGTGGTATACGGGTCCGCCCTGCCCGGCATACTTTCTGCCAGCGTATGAACCATAGGCACATATGAGTACAAGGACGATTGCCAGAGCCGTTCCACAGGTCCAGTAGAGTCTGACTCCGCTATAAGCCAAGGCAGACAGGATCATGACCACGCCCAGAATCATGAAGAGCACCCCGCCAAACTGCTGACAATGGCGCCAAGCCTCGCGGCTGGCGTAGGCACCTGGCACTCGAAAACCGCTGATGCCGTTGGGTCTGGTTTTAGGAGCAAGATTGCCGATGACTATGAGAGTCAGACCGGTCAAAAGCATGGCGACCTTATCAATGCCGAAATCCGTCGGCCACCATCCCCAATGAGGATCAGCAACAGCTAATTCGAACAGATCTATAACAGTGAAAATAATCTGCATGCATAGACCACCCAGCAGAAAAACGGTCAAGGTATGCCCCGCTTCATCACCACGTTTAATCAAATATGCGCGCAGGACGAGCATGAGGATGGTCCAAATCAGCGCAATGACCAGACAGAAGCAGGGCATCCAAACCAGCTCCTGGGGAGAGCCCCAGCGATCCACCTGGTTCTGAGCGTTCCAATGAAGCGGGACGTTTTCATTCGGCAGACGATTGACCACTATGCGGCTTACGCCCAGCATGATTATCCCCGGCACCCACTGAGCCGCGACAAGGGTCGGGACGAACCGACCCGCTTTGCTGCCATCCGCCATGAGAGTCTCCTTAGGACTCGGAAACCGCCGTCGAACCAGTTTCCTTGCTCACAGTCTGAGGCTCAGACACACTTCTCTTGTCGCTGGCGCTGGTCCGCAGGCGGTAGAGCCACTGAATAGTGCTGTCCAACACGCTCAGATTGAGTTCGTAGATGACCCTAGTGCCCTGCTTGTGGCCGACAATCAGGTCTGCTTCTTTCAACTTCCGCAGATGATAGGACAGCTTGGACGGGGTCATTCCCAGCTTTTCAGCCAGGCGTCCGGCCTCCATGCCGCCCTGCTCCAAAAGATCCAGCACACGACGACGCAGGGGATCAGCCAGAGCCGCTGTTGTTTCTTGAATAGCCATAAGTCTCCTTTTTCGATGATTTTCTCTAGTATTTGCATGCTAACATTGTTTCAATCAATATTGTATATCTTCTTCAACTTTTATACGCTTTTCAATCACTGAGCGCAAAATAATTGACAATCGCCCGGATTGATGCCTGTCGTGGCGACATTAAACTGTTGAACATACCTACTTTTCTGAAGCCGAGGCTGATTGGGGAGAACATTGGCTCAAACCCGGTCAGCCAGACCCGATCTGAGGTCATGCTACTATGAATAACTTCGGCGAATAGGAGAATTTGCGGCATGGGCGAAAATGGAATAAAAGTCAACGTTGGTAAGGCCGCCATCTTCGATCTCGACGGCACTCTTCTGGATTCTATGGGAGTCTGGAAGGAAATCGACCAACGATTCTTCGCTCGTCGCAACATCCCCATGCCGGACGATTACGCATCTGTAGTGGCCTCTATGCAGACCGGTGCCATCGCCAGATACACCATCGACCGCTTCCACCTTGACGAGCACCCAGAAGATCTTGTGGAGGAGTGGAACGAGGACGCACTCCTGCTCTACGCCACAGCTGTACAACCCAAGCCACATGCACTTGATTATCTGCAAGCGCTAAAAGCCAGCGGTGCCGCCCTGGCTGTGGCAACCAGCCTCCCTCCGCGCCTGCGACAGACTGCTCTGAAGCACGCTGGGATGACCGATTGTTTCGACCAGGTCTGCAGCGTGGATGATGCCAAAAGCATTGGCAAGGAGGAACCGGAAATCTACCTGTTGGCTTCGCGGATGCTGGGTGTACCACCTGACCACTGCACTGTGTTCGAGGATCTTCTGGTCGCCGTCGATTCGGCCAAACGCGCTGGGATGAAGGTCTGGGCCATGTACGACCAGTCTTCGGCCAAGGATTGGGATGTCATTCGCTCTGAGGCCGATGGCGCTATCACTGACTTCGCCCAGGCGCCTACCATTCTCTGACTCGCTCCGCAACGGCCGGAGCCAGCTGTTACCATGAAAAGCGTCAAGTAGTTTGGTGGAGGCGTTATGGGCAATTCAGGCAGGATAAATGCCGGTTGCTCAAGGTGGCTGTACTCACGTTTGCTCGCTCGTCTGGGATTGCAGAATTGGTGGCCGGCAGAGACCGACTTCGAAATGATGATCGGAGCGGTGCTGGTCCAACATACAGCTTGGGGGAACGCGGCCATGTCCATCGAGCAGCTGCGCGAAGCCGATCTGCTCAACCCCTGCAACATGGCCGACGTCGACCTGGCAAGACTGACGAACTTGATCAGATCAAGCGGCTTCATGAAGGCCAAGGCACGCACCTGCAAAGCCCTGGCTCAGTGGCTGCTGGCTCATGGCATCCGCACGGCCGATGTTGAGGATTGCGCGGATGAAGGCCTGCGTGACGACCTGCTCACCATTGCCGGGGTTGGACGCGAGACGGCGGATGTCATACGGCTCTATGCCTTCGGCCAGCGCTGCTTCATTTGGGATGCCTATGCACGCCGAATGCTGGACGGTCTGGGTTGGGCCTCCCTGCGGTCATACCAGGAGGGCGAAGAGTACGAGGCGGATTATATTCAGGTTGATCAATGGCCGCTGAACGATCTGCGCGAATACCACGGGCTGATCGTCCAAGCGGGCAAAAACCATCGCAATCCCCAGGCCTATGCCGCCTTCCTTAAAGAACTTGGCGGTCATGGAAGCTCTTCCAAGTGAGTTGATCCCTTGAGGTTCGGCCGAGTCACAAGGCATATGACGATACCCATATACGGCACCTATATACGATACGGCTGCATCTTATGACCGTATTCCCGCGTAACAATCTTGTCCGCACCTCAGTGAATCGCGCACAATAAGGTATTGACTTGACTTCAAGCGGATTGAACTCCGTAGACTATGTTTCATCCGCATACTTGGCAGGCGAATACGCCAGGTAGTGAAGAATGGGGAGCAAGAGCATGAAGGTAGCAAAGTTTGTAAAGCCGGGCCGCATCGAGCTGGAGGAAGCACCGATGCCGACCATCGAAAAGCCTGGAGATGCCGTGATTCGGGTCATCCGGGCCTGCGTGTGCGGATCCGACCTGTGGTGGTACCGGGGTATTTCCTCAATGCCCTCAGGCAGTCACGTAGGGCATGAGGCCATCGGCCTGGTCGAAAAGGTGGGCTCGGATGTCTCTCATGTCAAACCTGGTGACTTCGTCATTGCGCCCTTCACTCATGGCTGTGGGCACTGCGCAGCCTGCAGGGCCGGCTTCGACGGTGACTGCCTTGATCCGGACAGGCGGGGGAGCGGCGGCTATCAGAGCGAGTATCTGCGATTCACCAAGGCGGACTGGGCCTTGGTGCAGATTCCTGGCCAGCCTGAGGACTACAGCGACGACATGCTCGACTCCCTGCTGACCCTCTCCGACGTGATGGCCACGGGTTATCATGCAGCCGCTACAGCCCAGGTCAAAGATGGCGATACGGTCGTGGTCATGGGCGATGGAGCGGTGGGTCTGTGCGGAGTCATAGCAGCCAAGCTGCGTGGGGCCGAACGCATCATCGCCATGAGCCGGCATGAGGACCGCCAGAGGTTGGCGCGTGAATTCGGAGCCACTGACATCGTGGCTGAACGTGGCGACGCTGCTGTGGAGCAGGTCATGGCCCTCACCGACGGAGCAGGAGCCGATGCGGTTCTGGAATGCGTAGGCACCGAACTGTCCACAGATACCGCCGTCAAGGTGGCTCGGCCCGGCGCAGTGGTCGGCCGGGTCGGCGTACCGCAGCAGGCTACCATGGACACCTCTAAGCTGTTCTGGCGCAATGTTGGGCTGCGAGGAGGCACGGCCGCAGTCACCACATATGACAGGCATCTGCTGCTTGATCAGGTGCTCAAGGGCAGCATCCAGCCAGGCAAGGTCTTCACCCAGCGCTTTGCCTTGGATCACATCCAGGAGGCCTATGAGGCCATGGACCAGCGCACCGCCATCAAATCCCTGCTGCTTGTTAGCGAATGAGGCTGCAACAGTAATCAGCTGATTCTCGGCGCTGCTGACATTACCGGTGGCGCCGCGTAAGCATGCCTTCCTGAACATGCCTCTTATTTCGAAAAATCAGGGCCGTGTCAGGGATAATTCAGGGTAAATCAGGGTATTTCATCCCTTCTTTCGCTGATATCAATGGAATTGACTGATGACGACAAGGATGACCGTCATACAGGGTCAAGCGACGAACGAGGGCACATGACATCTGCGAGGCGAATCAGCATTACTGGGCGTAGATGCCTCGGTCTGGAAGGTCGTTGATGATCATCCAAGGGAAAGATGCAACTATGAATAACCCCAGCATAAGCGTGAGCAGAGGACCGACACCAACGATTGAAGCTACGGGGCTGTCCATGGTGGTCTCCCCGCGCCGCGGCGATTCACTGACCATTCTCAATGACATAGCGTTCACTGCCTATCCGGGGGAGATGACCGGCATCATCGGGCCGTCAGGCAGCGGCAAATCGACGCTGCTGTACTGCCTGGCTGGGCTGGAGAAGGCCACTAGCGGCACTGTGCTTCTGCTGGGCAAGGACATAACCCGTCTGGGGCTGTCGGCCATGACCAAGTTCAGACGCCAGCATCTAGGCTTCGTATTCCAGTCCTACAACCTGATCACCAGCATGACAGTCGAACAGAATCTGGCTCTGCCATTCACTCTTCGCGGATCCCGCTTTCCCAGAAAGACGGCGGATTCCCTCTTGAAGTACTTTGGCTTGATCGATCAGAAAAAGAAAAGCGTCACCCTGCTGTCGGGCGGCGAGCAGCAACGTGTTGCCCTGGCCCGCGTCCTGTTGTCCGACGTAGACGTGGTATTCGCGGACGAGCCGACTGGCGCCCTGGATCAGGAATCCGGAGAAAAGGTCATATCGGTGCTGAAGGAACTTGCCAACCACGAAAAGAAAACCATCGTATTGGTGACACATAACAATGAGGTGGCGGGTCAGTGCGATCGGCTGTTTGCCGTGCGCGATGGCCGAATCAGCCAGTCATTCTCTGCGAAAGCGCCCATGGCATGAGAGGCGCCCTGTCCGAACTCAAAGCAGCGCCCATGGTCTGGAGCGCCGTCTTGCTGGCCATGGTCGTATCCCAGACTGTCATCTGCTCCCTCATTGCGGTCGCCGCAATCATTGATCAGGACTATCAGGGCCCGGAGCAGGAACTTGGATCCACATACACTGGTCCCGCCTTAACATTCAGCGTGATCATCACCGTAGCTGTGTTGCTATGGGTCATGAACTCAGCACTGAATCAACGACGGCATCAACTGGCGCTCATGGTTTTACAAGGCGCTCTGCCTAGGCAACTGCTGGCCTGGAATCTGCTGATAGTCATGGGATTATTCATCCTGTCTATTGCAGCCACCTGCCTTTTGCTGCCAGTGATTACGCCCTTGATCTTCGCCATGGTGACAAATCCACTCGATTTGCATTTGACATATGCCAGCAGCCACCTGTTCAATTCGCTGGGCAAAGGCCTCGCTTTCAGCGTTGCGCCCATCTTCATAAGCACCCTGTTGACTATCCGTTCGCTCTCGAAAATACGACCAATGGAAGCCCTCAGACAATCCCAGAACCCGCCAAAGCAGATAGGTGTCTTCCGCTTCCTCCTGGGAATCGTATGCTTGATTGGCGCGGGCTGTATGTTGCTGATTCCAGCTTTTGCACTTGCAACTAACCCTCCTGCCAGTCAGATGAGCAGCAATGCCGCTGCGGATCGGATGACGGTATTTCTCGCCTTCGCCATGGGCGGCATGTTCCTCCTGATATTCTCGCTTGCAGCTTTCGCGCCATACCTCCTGCCCGGCTTCACGGCGATATGGACGCGTATTGTGGCGTTGCGATCCAGAACCTGGAGGCTGGCAGGCCAGCAGGCTGTCGGCAGCATACAGCGCCAGGGAGCGGCGATCATCCCGATGACTGCAGGTCTGTCATTGCTGATGACCGTCAGCGGAGGGTTGAGCACGATGATCACCACCATGCAAGTCACTTTGCCCCCCACACCAGATAGCACTGTTCCGGCGACCGCAGACATGTTTGCAAGTCTCTTGGCGGTCACTGGACCGCCACTGATCATCGCGATAACAGGTGCAATTGCAGGCACCTTGATCACTTCCAAAGGCAGAGGGCTTGATCTGGCGCTGACCTACGTATCAGGTGCTGGAATCGGCCAGCTCAGAGTATTGGGCGCACTTGATGGCATCATCACTATGATCACCAGCACACTGTTCTCCCTGGTCACCACCTTGCTTTGCACCTCATCCCTGACCTTCATGCTCTTGCGCTTCATGGGCAAAGCACAGATGAGCGTGCAATGGGGCGCTTGGATCGTAGTGGTGCTCATCGCATCCCTGCTTGGTGCCGCAGCCACAGGAATCCAAGCTCTGACCACCAGATTCGAGAACTCTGTCAGTGTCATATCTCATGCCATAGGCGAGTAATAAAGTCCTGCTGCCTAAGCCCGGTTACATATTTGAGCCACAGCAAACCTGCCGACCTCTGCCATTCCCTCATGCCTCTTGTTAAATAAATTAAGTCGGTATATGCAGCGCTCGGCTTGATGAATTTAATTAGTAGGTGCATCTGTGAGCACTTGATGGCTTCCCACCAATACAGGTAAACACAGGAGTATGCGACGATTTCCTACACACGAGCATTTGCAAGGCCCATATAGGGTACAGTCAATGACAAACCGTGACAGGTGACGATGAACCAGTCAAACCTTGTCAACAACAGACAAATGGAGGACCGTCATGGCGCGACCTACTACCAAGGAAGAACTCATCAAGGCGGCTGATGATGGCTTCGACAAACTCGTGGCGCTGCTTGAGCCGCTGACACCTGAAGAACGCAATGGCCGCTTTTCCTTCGATCTGAGCAAGGAGAAGGGGGCCCATTGGGCACGCGACAGGAACATCAAGGATGTGCTCGTCCATCTCTACGAGTGGCATCAGCTGCTGTTGAATTGGGTGGAGGACAACCAGCAGGGCAGGACCCACGACTTTCTTCCTGACGGCTACAACTGGCGTAATTACGGCGAAATGAATGTGAAGCTGCGTGACAAGCATGATGACACCACCTACGATCAGGCCTTGAACCTGTTTATCGAATCCCATAAGAAGGTCATGGCCCTGGCGCAATCGTTCACCAACGAACAGCTATTCACCAAGGGCGCCCTCCCATGGACAGGAAACTCTACCTTGGGCTCTGCCTTCATCTCTTCAACCTCCAGCCATTACGACTGGGCCCTGAAGAAGGTACGGAAGTATTTGAAAGGACGCAAATAAGCGCTAGGACACCTGAAAAGAACCAGCTTCATACACAGACAGTAATGGGTTGCCCTGCGACTTCGCGACTAAATTCACAGTATGGGCGACCCTAAAATCAGCATCCCAGTACATTCGTAATAGTAATGGAGCATAACCGCGATAACCGCTTGCATAACAGTATGCAGAACGATATCTAGGATGTAGACAACACAGAGAAGGACATCATCAGTGAAACGATCTCGCATTGATCCAGATGCTGATGATATAAGGCTGATCAAGATGGTGGCTGACGGCGATGAATCGGCCTTTGAAACACTTTACAATAAGTATGCTCATACCGTCCAAGCCTTTATTTCCCTGCGAATATCCGACGATGAAGATGCCAGTGAAGTTTTTACTGGCACATGGCTGGGCTGCTGGCGTTCCTCAAAAACCTTCCGCGCAGACAGCAAGGTGCTTACCTGGATACTCAGCATTGCCCGGCGGCAAATCTATATGAAACGTCGCAAACAGAAACCACCTGACCAAATGGTTCAGGTGGAACTTGACTCGATAACCGATGATCAGCTGGGGCCTGTAGAACTGGTCAATAAGGATCTGACGATGGAAATAATACGGCAAAGGATTGATGCACTCCCAGCAGAAATGGCATACACGGTGACGCTGGCCTGGCTCCACGAGTTACCCTACCCGGAAATAGCCTCCCTGCTCGACGTTCCAGTTGGGACTGTGAAATCTCGCATTGCCCGGGCAAGGCAGATCCTGCGCCCGCAGTTGACCGACCTCGCTCCAGTCAAAACCCAAGAAGTGCCGAGCCAGAGATAATTGAAGGCGTGATTATGACAGACCGATATAAGAGCACAAGCCCAGATAGCACAGGCCCAGTCACCGAAGAATACCGGGGTGAAGTTCAAGAGGCGCTTAGGGAAAAAGAGCAGAATGCCCGGCCGGCAGTTCCGGCTTTTACTAGCGTAATGAAGGCCATCCACCAGAAGCCGTCGCTGGCAACGGATCAACCGCTTCCATTCATGCGCCAAGTACGTTCCTGTGGCCCACTTATTCGGGCCCAATTCCGCCTCATACCGCGATATATCTTACTGGCAGAAATTGCGATAGCAGCGTGCTCCGTCTTAATTAGCAAGCTTATGCAAGGTGCACGTTACGGCAGTCTCGGTATGCATATCTTTTCAAATATGCTCATGCTCAACATGGCACTGACAATTATCCTGGTCTTTTCCATTAAAGACGATCGTGAATTAATGCTCAGTATGCCCCTAGGACCTCAAGTTGTAGTAGCTACTAGGCTATTGCTGGCTTTTATCTCCATCATTGTCGTCGGGGGAGCAGCCTTGTTGATTGTCACTGTCATCAACCCTGGAATAAGGCCTTTGCCAGTTATTGCCCAAACAATAGCCCCCATAACACTCCTGGCGAATATTGTGGCCCTCTTATGCATATGGCAATGCTCGTGGATTGCACTGCTCCTAGGGGTACTTGCACCACTATTGAGAACTTTGCAGAACTTGAGGTCATCATTTTTCCTACCGGCATGGGTCAATTCGCTACCCACTACAACCGCAGCCTGGGCAGGGACCATCGTACTGACGGTGGGACTCCTATCTGCTGTTATCCTTACAGCCCCTCTTGCCTGGCATACTCAACTCGCCGGTGGAGATAAAAATTAATATGAACCTTTTCATCCTCTCTCGCTACTAACTAAGCAGAAGGAACAAGCAGCGAGCAATGTCTGGCAGCAGCCGAGGCCAAAACCAGATATGGGGAAGGTGGACGAGGTTGGCTTTCATAGGTATACAGCTCAAGAGGCTTTATAGGCTGGTATTACTGCCGTTCATACTGACTGCAGGCATTCTTTTTGTGGGCTCCTTACTGGAGGGCATTTGGTCACCGGGCCGCATACGGCTGGTTATGATGGCTCTTACTCAGGTGCCAGTAATTGCTACTGGCCTATCTACAGCTTTTGTGCTCAATGGCGACCCAATCGTTGAACTTGCTGAATCAACTCCAACTGGATGGCGGAAAGTTCAAGTGACCAGGCTGCTTATCATTACCGGAGCATTTCTTGCTGCCGCAGGCCTTCTTTTTATCGGCTTGCATATGATGCGACTTTGGCCACGTGACATGGGATGGGTGAGCATCATTACCCCGGTTGGCAGTATATTCATTGTCAGTTGTCTAGTTTTCCTTATAGCCGTACTCACCACGTCTATGCCAACATCATCGCTGGCTTCCATAGCTATTTGGCTGTTTTTATGTTTTATATGGGATCCATACATCACAGATCCGGTCCGGCAACGACTCATTCCATTGTTTGTTGCAGCGGCAGGCGCAATCTTCGGATGGAACATGTGCGGTGATACGGAACGCAATGTTCTGAAGGTGGCAGCCCTATGAGGATACTGAGCCTTGTACGCATCACGCTACTGATGTTTTATCGGCGCAAAGCCTTGTGGATAGCCAGCATACCGCTGGCGCTCTTCGCCCTCTTTTTGGCCTATGCTTCTCCTATGTCACCTGGATTCAGCAACATAGATGGTCTTGTCTTTACCGGACAGGTTCTTGCTATGTTCACCCCGTTGGCATACGCAGCATCTTTTAGCGACCTTATGACTGCCGGCAGGCGAACAGGTATGGACGAGCTTGAATCCACCTCCCCCTTGCCGATGGCCGTCATCCGTTCAGCTCATGTCTTGGGAGCCTGGGTCATCTGCATATCATCTTCCCTGCTTTTCCTTGTATTGATCGCGGTCCACCAAGCCATTAACGGCAACGGTAAGGCAATACTTGTGGCCCTGGCAGTAGCACTTGTCATACTCGCGCCATCAATACTGATTGCTATAGGGATATCCGCCCTGCTAGGAGCCCTGTTGCCCACGATCGTAGCCCGAATTCTTGCCGTCCTGGTATGGGCTTGGCTGGCTTTCTATACCCCCCTCTTACCACTTCCAACACTCAATGGTGGCCCGCTTGCAGTCATTGGCGATCCCATTGCACAGGGATGGTTCCATACCGATCCTGTGTACGCACCAGCGAACGGCCCCTTTACCTTCCAATCAGGAGTCATATCCCTGCTCTGGCAGGTGTGTATTATCCTCCTCCTTTTCACTGGTGCAAACATAGCCTCCAACCACATAAAAGCTCGGATCTGACTATCTACTGACTTTGAAAGGAATTACCCACATGTTTATCTCTATTGACCATCTGACCAAGGATTTTCGGGGGAGACCGGCCGCTTTAAACGATCTGACCGTCGATCTTCCACAGGGCATGATAGGACTTATTGGTCCAAATGGTGCCGGTAAAACAACCCTCATGCGTATTCTCACCGGAATAATCAAACCGACTAAAGGTAAAATTATTATTGATGGACAAGACCTGTCTTCGCCGGCCAACAGGCGAAATCTAAAACGGCACCTGGGTTATCTGCCACAGCACATCACCCCCTACGAGAACCTGTCGCCACTTGAATTCCTTGACTATATCGGCATCTTGAAAATGATCGACAATAAACGTGCACGGCAGGAGCAGGCGCATACCCTCCTGGAACAGGTGGGATTGGAAGACGTGATGAACCAACCTATCGGAGGGTTGTCCGGGGGTATGAGGCGCAGGGTTGGCATCGCACAGGCACTTATGGGCGACCCCCAGCTGCTGGTAGTCGACGAACCCACAGCGGGGTTGGATCCCGAAGAGCGCATGCGGTTCCGCACGCTCCTTGCCCAGCTGGGACAGGATCGAACCGTTATCCTCTCCACCCACATACTCGATGATGTTGCACAAACCTGCCCTTGGGTGTGTGTATTACGTTGCGGACGCAACCTGTATGACGGGCCGACAGAGGGGCTGATCCATGAAGCTGCCGGTCACACCTGGGTCACACCTCCCATCGCGGCCCCACCGGAAAATGCCACAATCATCAACGCGGAACCCACCCCACAGGGGACAAGATACCGCATAGTTACCGATACACCGCCCGCAGGCTCTGTAGAAACTGAGCCCAACCTGGAGGACGGATATATGGCTTTGGCCAGCGAGCGCTAGAAACCGTCTCCAAGTATGAAAGAATGCCGATAATTATGAAACGAATCAAGCAGAGCCTCAGAACCCTTTTCCTTATATGCGCCACAATTATGCTGACAGTGGGGGTTGTCGGCTGCGCTGATGGCATGAAGCACCCTGAGGAGTATTCCACTGATGGAAGCAATAAGGTTGCAGCTACAAGCAACCCGCAAACAATTTCGAAAGAGGATCTGGGTCACACCTGGCCTCTTAAAGTTGATGAGGGCACCGTGTCATGCAAGCTCAGCAAGCAGGGAGACCCCATCCTCCGCTTTACCACCTCAGATGGTGACCAGTACGCACTGAACCAGGTACAAGACAATGAGCATCTCAAAAGTATTGAGACATTAAAATCAGATAAGAGTAAATCAGTAGGAACTCTGATGAGTTTCGCCTTCTCGGTCTGCGACATACCAAAATAAACCAATTTTACAGGGCTTTGCGGTTTGTCCTCTTCTGGTAGCCTACCTGATCTTACCGGGTCCAGAGCAGCCTGCCGGATTATGCATCTACATTCTGTTACAACCGTGCCGTTCAACTGGCTGGCAGCGCAGTTGGAATGCACCTCTTACCACCATGTTCTGCCGGTCATCGAGGCTGAAGCCAATAGTTATCTGCTCAAAGACGTAGAGCCTTACGTTTTAACCCACCAGCCGTTCGGGACATTTAATCGTTGCTCTTAGAATCAAATCATGACAGGGGAGAAGGGCTTGAACTTTGCTCATTGACCGTGCGAGTTCAGATAAACTTCGGTCTGCCTTTTATCGACAGCCAAGGCAGCCGTAAGGGTAAGGGCCAGGCCTTCTGGAGTGTGAATACTAGCTTCAAGCGAGTTCCACGGCTTACGTACTGGAGCTGAAGTGGATCCCGGACGAAGGCGATCGCATGTTTCTACAATCTTGTCGATCTGCTTTTCCGTGACTGCTACGCTCAGGCTTCCTATGGGCTCCATATCCGCATCAGGGCTGCCGGCATTAGGGCCACTCTTGCGGATCAGCACATCCTGAAAGGCCCAGCGCCGCAAGTGAATCATCACGCCTGACATGGTGTATAAATTGATGAAACCCAATCCCTGCGTCCAGAAAACCTCTGATTCTTCTAGATCGTGGCTATACAGGCACATGAACATGGGCATGAGGTAGATGCCTCTATAAGGCTCCGGCGGTTCCGCATCCTTACCTGGCTCCGGCACGGGACTTATGCTTG
The DNA here is from genome assembly GCF_026537325.1 of Bifidobacterium sp. B4142. Lineage (GTDB taxonomy): Bacteria > Actinomycetota > Actinomycetes > Actinomycetales > Bifidobacteriaceae > Bombiscardovia. The sequence goes on along the minus strand of NZ_JAFNMJ010000008.1, from coordinate 7,680 downwards.
CATTTGTATAAGCAGAAGCTTTGGTCTGGTCATGGTTGTGCATGGTTACCTCGTTCCTTAATTGAAGGATTTTCAATTGGGTTGTCAAACAGAAAACGTGATACGTAGATGGAAGGTACTGACTGCGTCACTCCCATTTGGCGGTTGACGGATCTATCCCATTTGCACGCGCTACAGATTCGATTGCGACCAGTATCCATTTCGCCAATCCTGGTTCCAATTGTTCATAGTGGGATCTGAAACGTGGATCAGCCACATACATGCGTCCAAGAATGACGTGCATGGAAGGCGTTACGTGGAACCATGACAAAGCCTGCCGATGCTCGTCAATCAGTTCGAGAACCTTATCTGAGGACGGTGGCAGACCTTTTCGCTTGGCTCCTGCAAGCTCACTTTCCACGTCTTTAAGCCGGGTCATGTCCTTTTTCTGCTCTTGTTCGGGGCAAGCAGCTTTTCGCTCCGCATACTCAAGCCACTGCCTGCTAGTACCCCAGCGTTCGTATGCTTCCGAAAAGTACTGGTCCTCCTGACCGGTCTTCGTGGCGACTGAATCATTACCCGACTTCCCCTCAGCAAGGGTTATGAGCCGGTCCAAACGATCCGCAGCTTTCCTAAGAAGCTGGATTTTCTCCTCAATCCGCAAACGCTGACCTCGCAACTCATCCAAGGCCAGCGGTGCCTTGCACTTGAGCAATGCCTTGATTTGTCGGGCATTAAAGCCCATCTCCCTGTATGTCACAATTCGCTCCAGCTGTGCGACGTCATCCTGCAGATAATGCCGGTAATTCGACTGGTCGCGAAGGGGTGAGATCAGTCCTTCCTCCTCCCAGTGGCGCAACATTCTCCGACTGACCCCGGTAAGCTCAGACATCTGACCGATGCTCAAGCCGCTCCTGCTGCCCTCACCACTGAATTCGCTCTCTCGTGTCATGCCTTGACCCTAAACCTTGCCATTATGTCAAGGTCAAATCGTTTGTTTTCTGGGGGTTGGGTGAGTGAGTGCATGCACACACCGGCCTCAAGCATCCCAATAACAGGTTCTTGAGGAGGACGCTTTTGGCCCTGCTTGTTTGCGGAGTATTCCCTGAACATGAAGACGACTAAATCCAGCGAGACACCTTTCCCGTGGATGTAAATCAGCCTCGTCAGCAGCGACTTGTCCCCTGTGGGGGACAGTTTCTTTTCACGCGTTGAAGGATTGTGCCCGCCGAACTTGCATAGGAATCAATTGAATTCCTATCGGAAGGGGAGGCGCAATGGCATATACAGACGGAAGCAATCACCCACAGCTGGCTGTGGCCACACAGGGATTGGTCAAGGCCTATGGCGGATTTAAAGCCGTGGATGGGCTGAATCTACGGGTGCCGGCTGGCGAGGTCTATGGACTGCTGGGACCAAACGGAGCCGGAAAATCGACCACCATGAAGCTCCTTCTGGGATTGACAAAACCGACTTCCGGAAGCATGTGGCTGCTAGGACAGCAAGTCGGAAAGAAGACTATGATCCAGCCGGGCCGTGTGGGCTCCATGATTGAAGGACCCAGCTTCTATCCAGGCCTGTCGGGCCTGGACAACTGCCGCATGGTAGCCGATTATCTGGGTCTGCCAGTTTCAGCTGCCTCAGCGGTGTTGACCAAGGTGGGATTGCAGGCGTACGAAAAAAGGAAGGCGAGCGCCTATTCCCTAGGAATGAAGCAGCGGCTGGGTATCGCCATGGCGCTGATCTCGCAGCCGGAGCTTCTGCTCCTGGATGAGCCCACCAACGGCTTGGATGCTGAGGCAGTGGTCGAGATGCGACAGATGATCATAGACCTGGCCGCATCCCAGGGAATCACGGTCATCATCAGCAGCCATATCCTGTCCGAGATCGAAAAGATGGCTCCGGTAGTTGGCATCATTGCCGACGGTCATCTGCTCTACCAGGGGACTTTGGAAAACTTGCGCGATAAGGGTCATATCGATCTACGTGTGTCCGATCCTGAACTCGCGTCAGAGATACTTGAAACTCAAGGCATTCACCACGAATATATCCGGAAGAGCGCAACCCTGCGCATTCCCGAGATATCAGATCCGCAAATCGGGACGCTGGTGACTCGGCTGATATCGCATGGTCTGCAGGTATACCGTGTCGCTTCCGAACGCAAGAGCTTGGAAGAGGCCTTCCTCGAACTCGTGGAAAACCCGCAGAACCATGTAGCGCAGGGTCCTGTGAAGCCGTTCGGTCATAAACAGAGGAGCATACGATGAGCTCTGTCGAATCATTCTCCATGCGGCCCAAAGAATTTCGATCGGGAAAACCGCCACGCTCATCCCATCCAGGAGGGCTGCTTGTTCTGCTTTCGATGGAGCTGCACAAGTTGAAAGGCTCATCATTCTGGTGGATGGCCTTGGGCATGATTGCTCTAGTCTCGGCATGGTCGGGCTTGGCATTCATAAAACGAGCTGAATCTGCGAACCCTGCCACACGTACCGTAGCCCTTGCTCAAGGTGAGATCTACCAAACTGTTGGCCTACTGGCACCCATCCTTGCCGCTCTGCTGACCAGCCGACTTGCTGTCCTGGAGAGCGGCGAGCGCATGGATCTCAAATGGCGCTCCCTAGGACAGGATGCGACTGAGAGGTTTCTTACCAAGCTCATAGTTGCTGGGTGTGTGATTACGCTATGTTTCGTAATTCCTCTGACGTGGGTACCGCTGGCAGCTTCAGCACAAGGATTCCATCTCGCCGGCAGTCTGGCCGAATACATACTCGTTCCGGCACTGATTGCCTGCTTCTCAACCATGGCTGTCACAGCTATACAACTCGTCCTCTCGCTGACGACTAATAAACAAGCCATAGGACTGGGTCTGGGTGTGATAGCCGGTCTGATCGGGACTGGACTGGGTCCGATGAATATGCCAGGTCTAGGCTGGCTTTTCCCGGCAGGAATCAGTTCCGCCGCCAGCCCCTTCCTGTCTTCTGCCAGTCCTGATGGCTTTGCCAGTATGACCTTGGTTGCCAATCCCTGGGCGAAGGTCCTGACCAGCCTTCTGGAATGCATTATTTGGTCGGGAATATCAGCATTCATCGTCAAGGCCAAAGAGTTATGCCGATGACTAGGCAGTACCAAGCAAACGCTATGACTATCACCCCGATGCATCGCCACAGGCCATCAATCATTGCCGCTTTCAAATGGGAGATCCGCAAGGCCGGCAATCTCTGGTACTGGCTGGCCACCATGCTCTTCGACGCCATAGGAATCTTCAACGGTTGGGACCAGTATCAGAGCTACAGACCGGACTTCCAGACTCAAGGGGTGACCTGGGCAGCGATCTGGGGGCAGGCGATCCTTCTGCCAAGCATGGTCTTCATGCCAGTCCTGGTCGCGGCCTTTGCTGCCCAAATTGAAGCCAACGAGCACAAGGGACGCAACTGGCAGCGTCTTAATGCCTCCGGCATGGTCGGGACTGCCATAGCCGGGAAGATGATGCACGGACTGCTGGCCTCCCTCCTTAGCGTCGCCATCTTTGAATCCGAATTCATACTCGTGGGTGTTCTTGTAGGAGGCTTCGACCCAGCGGAACTCGGTCCCTATCTCTTGCGTGGCGTACCAATGACGTTGGCAGTGTGGGCCATTATGACTCTGACCCAGGCCATAGCCGCCAGAGCCGAATCCTTCGCCTCGACTATGAGCATCATGTTTCTGCTCACTCTGGCAGGCTGTGCGCTGTCGGTTGCCGCACCGGCATTGGCGTTGCCGTATCCGCTGGCCCTGATTACTACTGCATCCGCAGCCCGTGACATGGGCAATATCGCATCCACGACCTCTATGGCAAGCTCGTGCATGGTGGCAATCCTCTGGGTGCTGATCAGCCTCCTTATATTCCGGCACCAGGCTCGCAGAGCCATCTGATCTTAAGTGCAGAGTCAATAAAGAGAGGATAATGCACTTGCCAGGCCGCACATCTCAGTGTCTGACAGCATAATGGAATACCGGCAGTTATCAGGAAGAGGCTCACCGATGAAAGCAGGCAAGAAGACTCAAGGCTGGATTCAGTTGCGGAACCGGCCATATATGACCTTCGTGGCAGTCTTTTTCTGCGCCCTCTACGAGACAGGGATGCTGACCAGGCTGATCCTTGCCCCAAGCAGCGCCAACCAGACCCTCTACCAGGTCATGAAGTCTGCCAGCTGGGGCTTGCCCCTGTTTGTGGTCATTATTTTCCTCGCACTTGTCACCCTATGCCTGCGCCGTCTATATCCTATGGCGACCCTGCAGGTGGTCAGTGGCCTGCTTGCCCTGACTGCCGCAATCTATGGCTCGGGATGCACCTACCTGGTCATACCCTGGATTGTCAGCATCTACGCCTGTGCGGTAGAAGCCAAGAGCGTGACATCATTGACAGCTGGGCTGGGCAGTTCCGCCATTCTGGGCCTGCTCAGCATTGCATTCTCTGCCAATTGGCATCATGATGTCCACTCCACCGACCTTCTGTACCCGACTTGATTGACTTTCGCCCTCTGCCTGACAGTCGCCTTTTTCTCACGCTCAGCAAGGCAGTCACGCATGTCGGAGCAGGCGCTGGAGGAGGAGCGCTCGCATGCTCTAATCCTGGCCCATGAGCGGGACCAGGCCATGCATCAGTCCAGGGTTGCCGCCCAACTGCATGACAGCGTGGGTCACGACTTGACCGCCATCGTCGCCTTATCCGAAGGACTGGATCATGCCAGCGGAAAACCGGAAATCGATGAGGCTATCTCGATGATTAACGACCTAGCACGGCAGGGACTGGATGACACACGAACGGCTGTCTAAGCCCTGCAATCAGAAACAGATCCAAAAAACGACCCACAGCCGGCCACAGGGGAGAGGCATGGCTGGGATGACATCAAACCCATCCTCGACCATGCCCGGCATGTCGGCATCAGCACTGCCCTGACGGAAACGGGTCGTCGGCCACAGGATTCCGAACAGGCCGACTTTGCCTGCACTGTCACCAGGGAGGCGATCACCAACGCCCTCCGCCACAGACAGGAGGTTAATCGTATTGTGGTCTCCTGGGATCACAACAGCCGGGGCGGCATAGATATCACCGTTCGCGATGATGGACGATTCTTGAATAACGAAGCCGACAACACCAGTAGCAGCGGTACAGGTCTTGCCAGGTTAAGAGCCGAGGTGCAAGCTCATGGTGGCGGCTTCCATTCGGGTCCTGGTTCTGATGGTTGGACCTTGCAGGCCCACATACCCTCGCTAGCCGCAATGGCAGCTAACAATATAGGCATGAAGGAGAACGCATGATCCGCGTCATGATCGTCGACGACCAGCGACCGACCCGCATGGGACTGGCACTCATGGTCGCTAAGGATCCAGCCTTGCATGTGGTAGCACAGGCGGCCAACGGCCAAGAAGCTTTGAATAAACTGGCCACATCCGCCGAAAATCAACAGCCTCTGCCCGATGTGATTCTGATGGATGTGCGCATGCCTGTGATGGACGGGCTGGATGCCACCAGCCGTATCAAAAAGCTCCATCCTGAAATAAGCATTCTCATTCTGACCACCTACGACGAGGACGACTATGCCTTCACAGCTCTAGGGGCGGGCGCCTCCGGGTTCCTGCTCAAGGATGTCAAGACAGCCGATCTGAACAGAGCCATCCATGCGGTACATGCAGGCGATGCCATTCTCACGCCGCGCATCACGGCCGAAGTGATCAGGAAAGGAGTTCCAAGGCCAAAAGCCAATGATAAATCTGAGGCTCGCGAAAAATTCGCCCAGCTGGGCAAACGCGAGCTTGAGGTCGCTTCGCTGGTCAGCCAAGGCCTGACGAATGCGGAGATTGCCGAGCGCCTCCAGCTGCAGCCTGATTCGGTCAAAAAGACAGTCAGCCGCATACTGGCAAAACTCAAAGTCAGGGACCGGATCAACATCGCCGTCCTTTGGTATCAGGCCGACATGCGTTATCTCCGGTAGATGATGCATAATAAAGCAGAAATAGGGAACTGGATTGGACAATGCCGTAGATTCGCTGTTGATATGCACTCACTCTGTAACGGCGTTAGTAGTGGGCATGCTGCATTTACCAGTCAGCTATTTATTTTCAACTTTAACTACTATCAGTAGGTGCAGGCAAAGAGCAGTGGAAAAAGGTAGTTATGAAAGCAGTTGCAATAATAATGAATGCAATGAGCATATAAGGCTTAATCGTCTCAGCTGCCATACAAATTCGATCTGGCTATTACGGCGACGAGTATTCTAGCCTTTTCACTCAATTCGATTCGACGCAATAAGACCTTGCATGGATTTGTGCCTTGTTATTTTTCGTTTTTTCGTTTTATCTCTTTCAGCGGTTGTTTTCTTTATCGAACAAACAAATCGAAAGTCGCCGAATCAGTAAACGAACCTTTGACAAATCTTTTCCATACTAAATTTATGTTTCAAAAAACTGAATTTTACCTACACTTGAAGGCAGAAACTATAGCATTTAATAGAACTGTCTCGATCAAAATCATCTGCGATAACTCCCAGTATAGAACAACAGAACCCTTCCAAGAACTCGTTATCCGCAGATCTGAAAGTTATTGGTCAGGCGAATTTGTATAACGCTTTCCCTCACGGCTGGGGACGCATTTACTTGTAACTTGGATATTTCGCAAGGCCAATGAGATTTGAACATGCGCGACTCCTCGTTCAGAAAAACTGCTATACGTGTATATGCTAGCTGCCTTTAACTGTAGCTAGTAACGACTGGCATTTAGCTGACGCGAGCAAGTTCCCACTACTAACTGATACGCGCTAAAACCGTTGGGTTAGTGCACCACTTTGCCCAATCTGATCTTCGATGTTTTCAAAACACAATGGGTGGAAATCATTGCTGTTCGACAAATCTTAGTGCAGTCATACTAAATTACCGAGAATCGTAATAATATCAAGGAACGGAAAATCAGACATATGCGTACAGAATTGTTCTCTTGCTAACTGTGGACGATCAGAAAATGACATTCAGTGAACGTTTCACGTTACTGGCATAGCCAGTCAGTCTTGCAGGTTAAGTGGGTAACTTTCGGCTATAACAATCATTGAGGATCACAACGGGCCGGCTATCTGAACCCTGCCAAAATTACAACAGCTTGACCATCCCGCTACCGCACCCTTAAAGCGCTTAACGACAGCAACTGCTCGAAAACCCTAACAATAAGATCACGTACCTTTTGAGACTCAGACTGGCGGCACCTTGTATGAGGAGATCAGTGACTTTATTGCCATATGGGCAGCTTCTGCCAGTCGTCCGGGAAGCCCATTGGTTTGAGTGGAATGCCAGGATAGCGGTTCATCAGGTCTATGAAGTTTGTACGCCAATGGGTGATGCCCAGTTGCTTCAGGAGGAAGTGTTCCATGGTCAGGAATCCTGCAGGACCTTTCGACTCCGGTCGGCGGAAGGGCTCCCATACGTTACCCCACCAGTCGGCATTTGCGGGATACAGCTTGGGTTTGATGGGTGTCATCTTCGGATCTATGCAGTTCCAGAAGCGGTCATGGTGGGCGGTCTTGTTGCGGGCGACACGGATATTCTCGAGCCAACCGCGCAACAATTTCTCATTGCCGACACCGGGTTTGTTGGACATGATGCCAAGCTGCAGTGCCAACTGCCGTTTGATTGAAGGATCGGCGCCCTTGTAGAAGATCTTCTTGAAATCAC
>NZ_JAFNMJ010000007.1 GCF_026537325.1 Bifidobacterium sp. B4142 | reverse complement strand
GACATCTCGGGCCAGACCCAGGGCGGTGGATTTGATTATGACCCTCTACCAGGCTCCCGCAGTTGTCCTGGGTACGCTCCTTTGTAGTTCTGCACAGAACAGGAGGATACCGGCGACCTCAACCCTGACCGTCCGCCAGGCCGAAGCCAGCCGCAAACGTCAACTGATCCAGGTTGACTACCACGACCTACGTAATTGGACGGAAGAGGATGGCGCAGAGGACTTCCGCCAGTATCAGCGCAGGAATGCATCCGCAGAGACCATCAACATCAAGGGAAGGCGCGGCCGAGTTGCCGGGGACTCTGAGAAAGAAGCTGATGACGGCTTACGCTCAGCTCAACGCCGACCCCGAAGATCTTCTGGCCGATCATGAACTCACAGCTGGCGAATGAAGGGAAACGTGAAGAACGAGCGAAGCGACGGATATATGCAAATAGGTATCAAAGGGCCTGGAACTACAAATAATTCCAAGGCCTAAGACCTTGGAATCGTTGCTATTTGGTCGGGCCGGCGGGATTTGAACCCGCGACCCCTTGACCCCCAGTCAAGTGCGCTACCAAACTGCGCTACGGCCCGACGGTGCATCAGCACCGAGTAGAGATAGTAGCACAGCGTCACCGGGCCGACAATGGCCCGGCGAGTCCCGGCAGACAAGTGCAGACAGACGGGGCCACCTGATCGACTTGCTATCATGATTCTTGACGGTCGGCGCAACCCGCGTCGGCCGCAAGTCGTCCCAGCCCGGAAGGGGTTTCATGAGCACAGACGTTTTCGACCTTTCGGCCGCAAAGATGCGCGACAAGGGCATGAGCGAAGTCTCCATCAACCAGTTCAGGCACCTCTACGAAACCTGGGAACGGGGAGATGCCAAAGCCTGCGTGCGTGAAAAGGACATCACCCCGCTCAAGGACGTGCCCCGCACCAAGGACATCCACGACGCCATGGACATGGACATGGCACTGGACGCATTCTCCCGCACCGCCTTCATCAAGCTCAACGGTGGTCTGGGAACCTCCATGGGTCTGGAAAAGGCCAAGTCCCTGCTGCCCATCCGCCGCCACAAGGCCCGACGGATGCGCTTTCTGGACATCATCATGGGCCAGGTGCTGACAGCCCGCAAGCGCCTAGGGGTGCCGCTGCCACTGATCTTCATGAACTCCTTCCGCACCTCACGAGACACCATGCGCGCGGTCAAGCAGGACCGCCGCTTCGTCCAAAACGAGGTGCCCATGGAGATCATTCAGCACATCGAACCCAAAATCGATGCCGAAACCGGCCGTCCTGTCGACTTCCCAGCCAAGCCCGACCTGGAATGGTGCCCTCCCGGCCACGGCGACATCTTCTCGACCATCTGGGAGACGGGCTTGCTGGACACGCTCAAGGAGCAGGGGATCGACTACCTGTTCATCTCAAACTCCGACAACCTGGGCGCCAGGCCTTCAAGGACCCTGGCCGGCTATTTCGCGCAGTCCGGAGCGCCCTTCATGATCGAGGTGGCCGAGCGGACCGAGGCTGACCGCAAGGGCGGCCACATCGTCATCGACAAGGCCAGCGGACGCCTCATCCTGCGAGAGATGTCCCAGGTGGATCCGCACGACCGCAGCTCGGCCATGTCCATCCGCAAGCATCCCTACTTCAATACCAACAGCATCTGGGTCAGAGTCGATGCCCTGCGCGACAAGCTGGCCGAGTACGACGGGGTGCTGCCCCTGCCCATCATCGAGAACCGCAAGACCGTCGATCCCACCGACCCTTCCACCAGACCCGTGGTGCAACTGGAGACCGCCATGGGTTCCGCCGCCACGCTCTTTGAGGGAGCCATCTGCGTGCAGGTGGACCGCATGCGCTTCCTGCCCGTCAAGACCACCGACGACCTGTTCATCATGCGCTCCGACCGTTTCCACCTGACCGACTCCTACGAGATGGAGGATGGCAACTACGATTTCCCCAACGTCCAACTGGATGAGCGCTACTACAAGTACATTGCCGACTTCGATGAGCGCTTCCCCTACGGGGTTCCCAGCCTGGCGGCTGCCAACTCGGTCACTATCGAGGGGGACTGGACCTTCGGCAGGGATGTGACCCTGTATGCGGATGCCCATCTGAGCGATCGGGGACGTTCCTCATACGTGCCCAACGGCCAGTATGTGGGACCCCAGGGTATCGAACCGGACGAGTGGGTCTAAAGCCAGGCGCAAGAGGGTTCAGCCTGTCAAGAAAAGGGACCGTATTTGAGTGTTTGGCTCCCACGTTCCTGAAAATGAATCTATGATAGACAGATGTGCGTTAGGCGCACTGATAGTCAAAATTTTAACGATACGCGAGGACTGATGGCAGAAGGTACGAACGGAAGACGGCGTTTCTCTGATAAGTGGGGCAAACACGAACTCGATGTCCTGGCCGTCTTATCGTCCGCTTTTCCTCAATGGTTGACTTCTCGGCAGATAGCGCAGCGGGTCAAGGCCTATGCCGACTCTTACGGTGAGCTGGCCGATCAGGCTGCCAAGGCCGCCTTCGCCAAGCAGTTCCAGCGTGACCGGGCCAAGCTGGCAGCCATGGGAATCGCCATCGAATCCCGCCAGCCCGAGTACTCCTCCAAGTCCGAGGGGCAGGATTTCGCCTCCTACCGCCTGCAACTGGGGGACGAACCCCGCATCCGTATGCACTTCAACCAGGAGGACATGCCGGTGCTGGCCGCAGCCAACTATCTGGCCCGTTCCATCGCCATGTCCCAGGAGGCATGCGAAGAGCCCGTCCGCCCGGCCTCGCGCACCACTCCTCGGGTGCCGCAGGTGCCCATCCCTGGTCTGGGCCTGGATTCCATAGCTCCTGGACTGGGTACCCAGCGCATTCCCGACAATCTGGTCAAGGTCATAGACTCCCGCCGCTTCGCCGCCACCGTGGACGTGGACGGAGAGAATCTGAACGTGGCCTATGCCGATTCGGACGATCTGGCCATGTTCGTTCTGGAACACCCCGATGCATCCATCGTCAGCCCGCAGGAGGCCGCAGACGCCTTCCGGCGGCGCCTGGATTCTGCCGCCCGCTTCAAGTTGGCCGACGAGTCGATAAGCCCCGGCGCGGCAACGGTCATTTCCCCGGAGATCGCTCGCACCAGCGTCGAGCACTTCGCCACCGACCTCAGTGACGACGACACCGACCTCAGACACGCTCGCCGGGCCAGCGCATCCTCCTTCCAGACCGGGTCCGAGGTGGACCGTCGACTGCGGCTCATGCTCTTCCTGTCCGCACACCTGGGCGAGGAGTTCTCCCTGGCCGAGCTGGCCGAGCGCTTCATCGGCCACCCCAACAGCAAGGAAGAACTGCGCAAGTACGTCAACACCATCCACAAGGACATCAACACCCTGACCACGGTCTCGGACGACGGTGAGATGGCCGGCAGCCAATTCTTCGACATCGACTGGTCCCTGCTGGACGACAGCGGCATCGTCTCGGCCACCAACTCGCTGGGCCTGGAGCGGCTGGCCGGCATTTCGCCCCAGTACCTGAGCATGCTGACCGCCTCGCTCAGCTATCTGGCCCATTCACCCCTGTTGCCCGAGCAGTCCCGGACCCAGGCCGAGTCGCTCTACCAGCGTCTGCGCACGCATGTTGGGCCGGGCGAGACACCCTGGCTCTCCCTCACCGGGTATGAGACCGAGCCCAAGAGCTTCTCGGTGGTCCGCCGGGCCATTAAGACCGAGTCACTTCTGGACATGGAATACACGGACGCTGCCGGCCGCACCCGCCGCAAGGTGGTGGCCCCAGCCAAGATCTTCGTGGATGAGGGCGTCTACTATGTCGCCGCCTGGACCGACATCGGCGATGCAGCAGAGGGCACTGAGGCTGCGGACGCTCCCTCGGATTCCAGCCGCCACCTCAGGCAGGGCACCGGGCGCAACCGGCAGTGGCAGGTTCTGCGAATCGCCAGAATCGAGCATGCGACCATCGTCAAGCCCAGCCACAAGGTGGAGTTCCCGGACGTGCCAGTCAGCGAACTGCGCAAGTGGTCCTTCGACAACGGCACGGCTGCGGTCTTCATTACCGACCGGCCGGATCTGCCCTACATCAAGTCGCTGCCGGGCGCCTCGGTGGAGCCCTGCGGATCCGGGCAGAAAGTCCACCTGACCGTCTCCTCGGACTCCTGGTTCGTAGCCTTCTGCATCGCCCACGCCAAGCACATCACCGCAGTGGCGCCCAAGACCCTGCGCACCATGATCCTGGCCCGCGCCCAACGCGAGATCACCATCAGTGACGCCCACGACAAGGAGCAGGACCGGCACTAGCCCCGGTCGGAGAGGAGTCACATGCCTGGATGGATCTGGATCCCTTTGGTGATCTTCATGCTGGCCATGCTGATCGGGGGAGCCGTCTACGCCATCCGCCACGCCATGGCAGCCAGCCGCTCCATAGGGCGGGTCTCGGACGATCTGAACCGTCACATGCCGCAACCCCCGGCAGCAGGGCGGTCCCAAGCAACGGATAGGACCGAGGGTCCGGCCTTCGCCCTGCCTCTGTCGCAGTCAACCGAGCGATACAGCCAGGCCCATGCTCTGGTCCTGCAGCGCAAGGAGCAGCGTAGGAGGAATCACGGCCGCACCTGGCGGCGGTGGAAGCAGTTCAATAAGTAGTTCTTGGAGGAACATGTCAGGTCATCGTCACCACGGACAGGATTCAACAGCATCCGAACCGGGGCCGGCGGAACGCTACGCCCGTTTCAGTCGTCACCGCAAGCGCATGACCGGGGCTCCCGCACGCTTTCAGTCCAAGCTGCCCTTCCCCCTGGATGACTTCCAGCTGGAGGCCATCACCGCCCTTGAGGATGGCGACAACGTCCTGGTGGCCGCTCCGACCGGCGCCGGCAAGACCATCGTGGCTGACTTCGCAGTATTTTTGGCCCAGGAACAGAACGTCAAGACCTTCTACACCACCCCCATCAAGGCGCTGAGCAACCAGAAATACCATGACCTGGTCGACCGATACGGCGAGGACCGGGTGGGGCTGCTGACCGGCGACACCTCCATCAACTCCGAGGCGGACATCGTGGTCATGACCACCGAGGTCCTGCGCAACATGCTCTACGAGCAGTCCTCTACCCTGATGGCCCTGAAATACGTGATCCTGGATGAGGTCCACTATCTGGCCGACCGTTTCCGGGGGCCCGTCTGGGAAGAGGTCATCATCCATCTTCCGGCTTCAACCCGAATCGTGGGGTTGTCGGCCACCGTGTCCAACGTGGAGGAGTTCTCCGACTGGATCTCCTCAGTGCGCGGACGCACCCATCTGGTGGTCTCCGAGAGACGGCCCGTACCGCTGGAACAGCATGTCCTGGTCCAGGCCGACAGGCACACCGAGCCCGAGATCTTGGACTTGTATCGGCATGACGGTTCAGGACGGCAGACCCCAAAGATCAACCCGCGTCTGGTCTCCAGGCTGGCCCAGCTGGACAAGGCTGGGCAGGAGCGCGCCCAGGCCCGCGACCAGGGGCACCGCCACCGTCATGGCCGGGGCGGCAGACCGGAGCGGCGAACGGGGGAGCGGTATCGACCAAGCCGGGCCGATGTGGTCGATGAGCTGGACTTCATGGATATGCTGCCCGGCATCTACTTCATCTTCTCGCGCACCGGCTGCGACCAGGCCGTCCAGCAGTGCATCCGAGCAGGGTTGCAGCTGACCACCGATGAGGAAGCCCGCCGCATACGGCACATCGTGGACTCCATGGCAGCCGGCCAGCTCAGCAAGGAGGATCTCAAAGCGCTGGGATTCGCCCAGTTCCGCTTCGCTCTGGAGCAGGGCTTCGCCGCCCATCATGCCGGCGTCGTCACTCTCTTTCGGCAGATAGTCGAACACTTGTTCGAGTTAGGACTTCTCAAGGTGGTCTTCGCCACCGAGACCCTGGCCTTGGGCATCAATATGCCCGCCCGTTGCGTGGTGGCCGAGAAGCTGGAGAAATTCGACGGGACAGGCCATGTAGCTCTTACGCCTGGCGAGTTCACCCAGCTGACCGGTCGAGCCGGCCGGCGCGGCATCGACGACATTGGTCATGTAGTGGTGGTCGACCACCGGGACTTCAGCCCCAAGACCATGGCTGCGCTGTCCAGCCGGAGGGTTTACCCGCTGCACTCCAGCTTCCGGCCCACCTTCAACATGGCCGTCAACCTGCTCAACTCATCCAGCTACACGCGTGCCCGGGACACCCTGGACCACTCCTTTGCCCAGTGGGAGGCCAACCGATCAGCCTCCGAGCTGGAGGAGCGCATCGAGACCCTGACCAGCGGCCTGGAGGACTACCGGAAAGCTGCTCAGTGCAACCGTGGCGATCTGATCGAGTTCATGCGTATCCGTGCGGCCCTCTCTTCGGCCCAGAAAAACGATCGCCGCCGACTGAAACGGCAACGATTCACCAGCGAGAAGGCCCGCAACCGGGCATTCTGCGACCTTGACCGGCATATCGACCAGCTGCGTGAGCAGGAGCGCAACCATCCCTGCCGCCAGTGCCCTGACCTGCCCAAGCATCTGCGCTGGGGGAATCGATGGATCCGCATGGATAAGGAGCTGCAGCGCACCCGGGAACAGTACGAGTCCAAAACAGGGTCAGTCTCACGACAGTTCGACAGGATCTGCCAGATTCTGGCTGACCTGTGCTACACCCGGCCTATGGGCCCAGACGTCTGCCGACTGACCCGGAAGGGCCAGCTGCTCCGGCGCATTTACAGCGAGCAGGATCTGAGTCTTGCAGAGATCCTTGATCGGGGCATCCTCAATGATCTGGAGCCCGCCGAACTGGCAGCCGCAGTCTCCGGACTAGTCTACGAATCTCGCCGTGGGGTGGGGGAGCAGCCGGGGGAGAGGGCCGGATACCGGGCTCACAGGCTGGTTGAGGCCATGGAGGATATGAAACGTCAGTGGTCCCAAGTGCAGGAACGCTGCGATCAGGCTGGATTGGAACTGCCCCCGGAACTCGACTTTGGCTTGGGACCGACCATCTACGACTGGGCCTGTGGCGACTCGCTGACCACCATCCTGCGTGACAGCGATCTGACGGCAGGGGACTTTGTGCGCAACGCCAAGCGCCTGTCCGATGTGCTCACCCAGATCGTCCAGGTGGAACCCTACCTGGGCAGGGGAGGACATCACCTTGCCAGGACTGCCAGCATCGCCGCCGACCAGGTCAATCGCGGCATTGTGGCTTATACGGGCGTGGAGTGAACACGACCGCAGACAGGGAATAAGTTTCAGGTCAACACTGTTCTGTAGCTTGGAGGCAGTGACGGACATAAGTATGGAGGAATCATGGCAGAGCGCAGTCTTCGCGGCATGAGTATCGGGGCGAAGTCCCTGGAATCCGATCAGAATGTGGATTTCGCAGCACGCAGCGAGGTCGCCTACATCTGCCCCAAGGGCCATCGGACCATTCTGCCGCTGGCTGAGGGCGCTGAGGTGCCGCAGGAGTGGGAGTGCCGTTGCGGGCAGATCGCTCAACTCGAGGGGCATGACGAGCAGGAGTCCGGCAAAACCGGCAAACCGACCAGGACCCACTGGGACATGCTGCTGGAGCGCCGGTCCGAGGATGAGCTCAAAGCCGTACTGGACAAGCGCCTGAAAATGCACCGAGAAGGATGGTTCCCCGATTATGAGTAAATCACCGCGCCGCCTGGTTCTGCTGGATCTGGACGGCACCCTGACCGCCTCGCATCCGGGCATTATCGCCTCTGTGGTACAAACTTTCAAAGAGCTTGGTCATCCTGTGCCCGATGAGAGCGAACTTCGACGATTCATCGGACCAGCTATCGAAGCATCCTTGCGCCACAACGGCATCAGGGAGGAAGACATCGATAAGGGCGTACAGATCTACCGGCGCTATTACAGCGAGTTAGCAGCATTCGAGGATCCGAAGCATCCTGGCCAACACATTCCTGGACGCCTGCTCGCCACTGTCTTCGACGGCATCATCGAACAGCTGAGTCGTATGCGCAAACATGGTCTGACATTGGCTGTGGCCACCTGCAAACCCGAGTACCAGGCTCTACCGGTCTGTGACCACTTCGGACTGACACCACTGGTGGATGGCATCTATGGCGCCAGCAAGGACTCCACAAGAACCACCAAGGCCCAGGTCATCACCTACGCACTTGAGCAGACTGGCTTCAATGCAAAACTCGGCGACCGAGCCCTTATGGCCGGTGACCGCTGGACTGATGCCGATGGGGCGCTGGAAACCGGCCTGGACTGCCTGGGATGCCGCTGGGGCTATGCCGAGCCCGGAGAGCTGGAATCTCACGGCTGCTATCGAGTCATCGACCAGGTCGATCAATTGTGCCAAGCTGCCGAGGATTACTTCGACAACGATCAGACTCAGCACTGAGGATGCCACTGCAAGGTCAGCGCCAATGGATTGACCATGAATCGCTGGAAACGTCAGAATACTATCAGGATACTGATAGTGACCTAGTAAGCCGATAATGTACGTTATGTCAAATTTCTTTTCGTTTTTCTCCCCTGTTTCGGCTTCCACCGCGACAATCATGCAGCCCGCTGGCGCTGCTCGTGCTGCTGCTCCAGACGCTGGCGCAGACGCATGGCCGTCAGCTCGTCGATAGGCCGCTCAGGCAGACCCGGGGTCAGCTGTCCAGTAGTCAAATCCACATGATCACAGGTCTGCAGCTCAAGATCCATGCGATGCCAGATAGCACCCACAGAGATAGCAAAAACGGCACGCCCGGACTGCATCAGCGCAAAGACCTGATCAGGTCCTGAACATTCGGTGACCTGATCACCATCGCAGACCACCGTTACATGCTCGAGTTGACCAACAGTTCGACGCTCGAGATAGTTCACCGTATTCGTGGCATTGACCAAATTGACACCGGCATCCAAGAGACGCTTGAGGACAGCCAGGATAACCGCATCCTTGAAGGAGTAGAGCCTACGGGAGCCTGACCCGTGTGAGGCCTTGATTGACGGCTCTACAATCCTTTTGCGAGCCCAGTAATCCAGCTGCCGATAGGTGATGCCGGCCACCTTGGCTGCGACCGTTCCCCGGTAACCCCGGGTCGTGCCCTCAGCCTGCTCAGGCGAAAAGAGTTCACCCTGTACCAGCGTCGGCATCTCACCGGCCATGTCATGCCCCCCTGTCAGTTCTTGGCGATGACTGCCCGATTATCGAAGTAGACCAATCTGAACTTGCCGATCATGATCTCGTCGCCATTGTGCAGGTCGGCCTGGTCCACGCGTTCGCGGTTGACATAAGTGCCGTTGAGACTGCCAGTATCCTCGACCCGAAAACCATGGTCAGTCCGCACGAATATGGCGTGCGCCCGGGAGACTGTCGAATCGTCCAACAGAATGTCCGCCTTCGGATCACGACCCACGCTGACCTGATCCTCGTCCAACAGATAGCGCGATCCTGACACCGCTCCCCTGGTAGAGATCAGCAGGGCTGTACCTTCAGGCAATCGTGCCATGGTCACCAAGTCGTCCTTGGTCAGTGGACGGTCACCGTTGGAGGTGACTGGAATGTTCAGGGCCGGCATGCCGATGATGGTCGTCTCGCCCGCAGTGGGAATAGGATCTGTCATAATTGACTATTCTACAGGCTTTGCATACTGGTAGTCCTGCACGCGTCGAACCTGGTCGATTCTGACACTATTCGACTGCTCCACGGATACGGTCGCATGGAACTGCACCTTGATCCGCGAACCCACTCCCCCGGCGATCTGGACGGCATTCTGCAGGCTGTCCGGATCCCCAATGGCCTTGACAACGTAGGGGCTGCGCAGCTTGGCGTGGTCACACTGCAGGCCGGTGCGGGTGTCCAACAGATAAGTACTGGTAACCACCCGGACATCGTTGAAGGATATGACCTCAGCGCCAGCATTGCGCAGCTCTTCGATCAGATTGAACATGGTAGAAGCATCCACCCGATCACTGTCTTCGGTGACTGTCACCACCACTCCCCTGCCTTGTGCAGGCAGCCGCCCGGCAAGGATGCCGCTGCTCTGCTCATTCTGCTGGGCTATGCGGGCAGCTTCCTTTTGCTTGTCGGCGGCGGACTTGATGGAGGTCAGCTGCTGGTTGAGCTGGCTCTTGCGCTCCTCCAGCTTGTCGACCTGGTTGCTGGTCTCATCCAGCACCCGTACCAGCTCCTCCTCGGACAGACTCTGGTAGGAGGACTGGTTATTATGCACCTGGACCGCATAACCAAAGCCCAACAGGGCGCACATCAGGGCCACCAGGACGCTGGTAACCAGCCTGACCCTGGTGGCGTTGGAATTAAGGGTGCGCAGAGGCCGACGGCGAACCACCGGAAAAGCACCGGTCTGCGTGTCGTCGGCCGGAGCCCTGACCCGTCCAGGCCTCCTAGGCGGAATGCTCTTGGGCATTCCCTCATCGCGCTTCTTCCTCAGGGTGTGTCTCATATGCTCACCCCTTGAAAATGAACCGTCGAATAGCGGAGACGTTGGAGAAGATGCGGATGCCCAGCACCACAATGACGGCCGTAGACAGCTGAGAGCCCACGCCCAGCTGGTTACCCAGGAAGACCAGAAGAGTTGCCGTGATCACATTGGAGATGAAGGAGACCACAAAGACCCGGTCCGAGAAGCTGCGTTCGAAGTAGGAACGGACCGCGCCCATCAGGGCATCCAGAGCGGCCACCACCATGATGGGCAAATAAGGCTGCAGGACAATGGGAATGTCGGGCTTGAGGAAGATGCCCGCCACCACGCCTAGGATCAGGCCGAGAATTGCCGACATGTCAATGACTCCTTCCGGCATAGGACAGATTGGGCAAACTCACTGCATTCAGACTCAGGCGTCGCTGTTTGACCACATTGACAGTGATGTTCGCCTTCTTCAGGTCCCGCAGACGGCCCTGCAGATCGCTACGAACCATCAGATCGGACAAGGCACCTTGATCGCCGATGGCTTCGATCTTATAGGGTGACTCGATCGAGGTGGTCCCCACCAAAATGGTCTGACCGGCCGTACGCACTGATGTCTGTGTTCCTATTCTATTGCCGTTGATGGCGATGGCTTCGGCCCCCGCAGACCAAAGCTTGGTCAGGAACCACTGCAGGTCCTGGTCGGTGAGCAATTTGATCTGATCAGCATTCTCCCGGGAATCTTTGGAGGCAATGGGGTTGGCCAAGGTGATGACGACACCCTGCCCCTGCACCTTGCTGGTGCCGTTGGTCAGATCGTCAGCGGTCTGCGTACTGCTTTGCCCCTGGCCGCCCTCCTGAGCCGAGAGCGTATCGATGTTGCCATTAAGATCCGAGATCTGACTGTTGAGATCGTTGGCACGCTTGCTGACCGCCTCCACCTGGGAGATGAGCTTCTCACGTACCTTCTGACGGGGGTCCCGGTGCAACACCTGCACTATACCCGTGCCTGCCAGGCCGACCAGTACACAAATGACGAAGACCAGTATTCGGTTGACCCATACGCTCAGCGGCGATCTACGCTCGGCGGGCAGCAGACGGGCATCCTCGAACATGGGATCCATAGGACGGTTGGTCAGGTCGTCAATCAGCCTCAGAGACTCATCAGCCATGCGCCGACGCATGGATTCCTGAGCAGGCTCCGAGCTCTCCTGGTCTACATAGTGGCGTTCCAGACCTGCACTGGAATGCGAAAAAGCCGCCCGACGGTGAATCAAGGCACGGTCAGGCGGCACGTGGAAGGATTCGGGGGTCATCTGCGGCTCAGTCATGATGGCTGTCCTGACGAAGCAATCCGATGCCCTGGCGTGCGTAGATCAGCCCTGCCAGCCAGTAAAGGCCAACCCCCCAGATGACGGCCGCAAGTGCCACCAGGTGGAAGAGACGGAAGAAGGTTGAGGTGCCCACATCCGCAAAAATCAGGGCCGGTATGGCCAGCATGAGCACGGCCGTTCCGGTCTTGCCGGCGAAGTGCACGGGCAAGGGGCCATAATCGTGCTGGGCCAGCGCCAAAACCAACAGACCCATGAGCACATCCCGGACACCTACTAGGGCCAGAAGCCACCATGGCAGTATGGAGGCGATGCTCAGGGCAAGGACGGAACAGAGAATCAGCAGCCGATCGGCAACCGGATCAAGGATCTGCCCCAGCTTGCTGACCTGGTTGAACCTACGGGCAATGATCCCATCCACACCGTCTGAAAGGGCCGAAATCAGCATGACCACCAAGGAAATGATCAGATGACGGTTGGCCACCAGATAGGCAATAAGAGGTATGGAGAGGATACGAAGCAGGCTGATGACATTGGGTACGGTGAGAATTACCGACCTTGGCTCAGGGCTGTACCTGCTGCGTGAAATTCGATCAATCAGTGCCATCCGACTACATTCTAGAAGCTTGAAGGGCAGTTACAAGGATGGCACGCGCACCGATCTCATAGAGGCGATCCATGAGGTTGTTCACCTGGTCCCTGGGAACCATGGCCCTGACTGCGGCCCACTGCTTGTCGTGCAGGGAGGAGACTGTCGGCGACTCATAGCCTGGTGTGATGCCCACGGCCATGGCCACGCGTTCAACCGGGATGTCATAATCCATCAGTACATAGCGGCGGGCTGTCAGCACACCCTCCAGCCTGCGGGACATGACCGCCAACCGCTCATCATCTGGATCCAGACGGGGTGATCTGATGAGAATCCCCTCCGATTTCAGAATCGGATCGCCGAAGACCCGTAGCCCGGCGTTACGCAGGGTGGTGCCGGTGGAGACCACATCGGCGATCAGGTCGGCTACCCCGAGCTTGACTGAGGACTCCACTGCGCCGTCCAAGTGGATCAGTTCGGCCTTGAGTCCCTTGCTGGTCAGGTAGTTCTCAAGAAGCCGGTCGAAAGTAGTGCCAATGCGCTTGCCGTCCACGTCCTGCAAGGTGTTGATGGCACTGGCTTCCGGAGCGGCGAATCTGAAGGTGGACGCACCGAATCCTAACTGCGTGACCTCGACGGCCCGGGTTCCGGAGTTGAGCAGAAGGTCACGCCCGGTGATGCCCAGATCGATGGTTCCCAAGCCGACATAGACCGCTATGTCGTTGGGCCTTAAGTAAAAGAGCTGAATGTCGTTGTCAACGTCATCCACCACCAGTTGCCGATCGTTGGAACGCAGACGATAGCCAGACTCTGACAGCAGCCTCCATGCGGGCTGGGACAACATGCCCTTATTGGGCACCGCGACCTTCAACACGGCAACCTCCTAATTGCGGAAGCGAATCTACAGCGGGATAGGATCAGGGGTCACAGATACCTGTAGACATCCTCCAGGGTGATGCCCCGATCGATCATCATGACCTGAATGTGGTACAGCAGTTGGCTCATCTCCTCGGCCGTCCGCTCCTTGCCCTCATACTCAGCGGCGATCCAGGTCTCTCCAGCCTCTTCATTGATTTTCTTGCCGATGAAATGCGTGCCCTTATCCAGCTCGCCTACGGTCAAGGATCCTTCCGGACGTTCCTTGGCCTTGGTCGTAAGCTCCTCAAACAACCCATCGAAGGTCTTCATCTGGCTATCTCCATTCTTCCTGCAAAACCTGTCAGTCCTTGTAGCTTACCTGCGCGGCTTGCCTGATCTGGTCAATGGCCTTGGCCGGGTCGTCAGCGCCGTAGACCGCGGAGCCTGCGACCAAAACGTCGGCTCCAGCTTCTGCCACTATAGGAGCCGTCGTGGGGCTTACCCCGCCATCCACCTGGATGTAGGTCTTCAGGCCGCGTGCGGTGATCTGGTCACGAAGGCGGCGGGTCTTTGGCATCTGATTGTCCAGGAACTTCTGGCCGCCGAAACCTGGCTCCACGGTCATGACCAGAATCATGTCAAACTCATCGAGAATGTCGAATATCGGCTCCACAGGTTCGGCAGGGCGCACGGCCAGGCAGGCCTTGACCCCCATGTCGTGCAGCTGGCGGGCCAGACGGACCGGGGCATGGACGGCTCCGGTATGGAAGGTGACGGAGGCAACACCCAGCTTGGCGAATTCCGGGGCCCAACGGTCGGGGTCCTCGATCATCAGATGCACGTCCACCGGTAGGTCGGTCACCTGGCAGATGCGCTCCACCACGGGCTCGCCAAGCGTCAGGTTGGGAACGAAATGGTGGTCCATCACATCCACGTGAACCATATCGGCATTGGCAATAGCCTTGAGATCCCGCTCCAAGTTGGCGAAATCGGCGGAAAGAATGCTGGGTGCTATCTGAATGCTCATGGAGATTATTCTATGTTGTACGGAAGACCGGCGGCACCGGTTTGTGGCTCAATTGCACACCTACCGACCCCGGATAGCTGACCCCTGTCCTACTTGCTCCGGGCCTCGGATTCCTGACACACCTCAAGCTCGGTGATGGTCCGCAGCTTTTCGGACAGCAGGGAGGTCGGCTTGCCCTTGCGCGCTATGAGGACGAAGGCTGCAGCCGCCAGGAAGAAGACCGTCATGGACACCCAGACGTTGACCCTGACACCCAGGAATTCGTGGGCGAAGTCGATGCGAAGGGCCTCGATCCAGGTGCGCCCCAGGGTGTACCACATGACATAGAGGGCGAAGAGCGAGCCAGCCTTGAGCACGTTCACGGCCTTGTGGCCGATCCAGACCAGGAGGGCTGCGCCAATCAGGTTCCAGATCATCTCATACAGAAATGTGGGTTGGAAGAGGGTGCCTGTCGGACAGGTGGCCCCGTCATAGCACTGTTCGCTGCTGCCAATGGCGGAACCTGCCGCATCGATCTTCAGTCCCCAGGGCAGCGTGGTTGGGGCCCCGTAGAGTTCCTGGTTGAACCAGTTGCCCAGCCGCCCGATGGCCTGGGCCACCAGAAGGGCAGGAGCCACACTGTCGGCCAGCAGGGCGGTCGGGTAGCTCTTGTGACGGCACCAGGCCCAGGCTGCCAGTGCTCCCAGGAGGACCGCACCCCAGATGCCCAAACCGCCACGCCAGATGCGCAGAATATCGGCTGGATTGCCATCAGCTCCGAAATACCGCTCAGGTGTGGTGATGACGTGGTAGAGCCTGGCGCCGACGATGCCGGCCGGTACCGCGCAGATGGCGATGTCCAGAATCTGGTCGGTCCGGCCACCCTCCTTCTTCCAGCGCCTGGCGGTGATCCAGGCAGCCACGATGATGGCCAGAAGCATGGTCAGCGCGTAGAACCGGATGGTGACCGGCCCCAGATGGAAACTGGAGATTCCTGGCGATGGAATGTAGGCAAGCGTCATAAAGCCCCAATCTAGCCCCTGGGCCTTACAGCGCCACTCACTTCCTGGCCTGTGAGATGCCCCAACGCAGGTCGGAGCAAACCTCAGCCAGGGACTCCAGTGCCTTTCTACGGTCCTTCCGCGGCCTGCCCTCGTCATCCAGAAGGCAGTGGACCAGGGCCGAGCCGACGATGACCCCGTCCGCGTAGGCGCCGACCTGGGAGGCCTGCTGGGCGGTAGACACCCCGATGCCCACGCATACATAAGGGGCCCCAGCCTGCCTGACTCTCGCCACCAGGTTCTGCGCCGAGTTGGACATACTGGTACGTTCGCCGGTCACGCCCATCCGGGAGGTCGCGTAGACGAATCCTCTGGCTGCACGGGAGGTGATCTGCAGACGTGCATCAGTTGAGTCGGGCGAGACCAGATAGACCCGGTCAAGACCATACCGATCCGACTGCTCTATCCATTCCCCGGATTCGTCGACGATCAGATCCGGGGTGACCAGCCCGGACCCGCCGACCTCGGCCATCCGGGCGGCAAAATCCGCTACTCCGTGATGCATGATCAGATTCCAGTAGCTCATGACCAGAGCCCTGGCACCGTCCGCCTGAACCTGGCGGACCGCGTCGAAGACACCCTCGACCTTGACGCCATTGTCGATGGCACACTTGCTGGCCGCCTGGATGACCGGGCCATCCATGACCGGGTCGCTGTAGGGCAGCCCGATCTCGACGATGTCGACCCCGCTTTTCACCATGACCCGCATGGCCTCCAAGGATGTGGGCACGTCAGGGAATCCGTAGGGGAAGTAGCCGATGAATGCTGGCCTGCCCTCTTGGCGGAGGGTCTGCAGCGTGGACGCCACCGGGCTGGCCGTGCGGCTGAACCCCTTAGGTTGGACAGGCTGGGATTGCACAGGCTTGGGTTGGACAGGCTGGACGGGCGCTTTCTGCCACTGCCATTGCTGGTTGACCATCATCGGGCCTCCTCTTCTGCTTGATCGCTTCTGCTGTGCCCGGCCTGGGCTTCCAAAGCGCTGGCCTCCTGCTCGGACAGGTAGCCGAACCATCTGCCCGCCGTGGCTACATCCTTATCGCCCCTGCCCGAGATGTTGATCAGAATGACAGGATTCCTGATTCCCTTGCGCAAAAGGTCGGTGGCCGCCTTGCTGGCTCCGGCCAAGGCGTGCGAGGACTCCAGGGCAGGGATGATGCCCTCGGTCCGGCAGAGGTCGCTGAAAGCCTGCATGGCCTCCTTATCGGTTGCGTAGTCATACTTGACCCGGCCCATGTCGTGCAGCCAGGCATGCTCGGGTCCCACCGAGGCGTAATCCAGACCGGCGGAGATGGAGTAGGTGTCCATGGTCTGACCCTGGTCGTCCTCCAAGAGATAGGACTTGGTTCCTTGGAAGACGCCGATCTGACCGGTGCCTGGCGACAGGCGGATGGCGTGCTTGCCCGACTTGGGCCCGTCCCCGCCGGCCTCATATGCGTAAAGGGAGACCCGTGGATCGTCCAGGAAGGTGTTCATGATGCCGATGGCGTTGGAACCCCCGCCGACGCAGGCCACAACCCCGTCAGGATGGTCGATGCCGTATGCGGAAAGCTGTGCGGATGCCTCTTCGCCGATGATCTTCTGGAAGTCCCTGACGATGGTTGGGAAGGGATGGGGGCCGGCAACCGTGCCCAACAGGTAGTGGGTGGACTCCACGTTGGTCACCCAGTCACGCAGGGCCTCATTGATGGCGTCCTTGAGGATCCTGGTCCCGGTGGTCACCTCGACGACTTCGGCTCCCAGCATCCGCATCCTGGCCACGTTCAGGGCCTGTCTGCGGGCATCGATCTGCCCCATGTAAATTCGGCACTTGAAGCCCAGGAGGGCACAGACCGTGGCCGTGGCCACGCCGTGCTGACCGGCACCGGTCTCCGCGATGACCCGGGTCTTGCCCATGCGCTTGACCAGGAGCCCCTGACCCAGGGCGTTGTTGATCTTGTGGGCGCCCGTGTGGTTCAGGTCCTCCCTTTTCAGGAAGACCCTGACCTGGCCGCCGACCCGATCGCCGATCAGCTTGGCGAACCGAGGCGCCGGTGTCAGGGCCGAGGGACGCCCCACATAGACACGGTTGAGTCTGTTCAGCTCCTCACGGAAGGCCGGATCGGCCTTGGCCGCCTTGTAGACACGCTCCAGCTCATCAAGGGCGCCCACCAGGGCCTCAGGGACGAAACGTCCGCCATAGGGGCCGAAATAGGGACCGCCATGGGTCGACAGGGGTCTGGCCTCGGCGGCCTTGAAGCGGTGGCCAGCCTGAACCAGCAAGCGAACCGTACCCTCCTGGTCCTGGGAGGTGACCAGACCTTCTCCTATCAGGACCGCATCGGCCCCTGCCCGCGCGTACCGCTCCAGCTCGACCGTGCCGAACACTCCGGACTCGGCCACCTTGACCACATCCTTGGGCAGGTTGGAAGCCAGGCGGGCATACTGGTCGACGTCGACGCTCAGGTCCTTCAGATTCCGGGCGTTGATGCCAATCACCTTGGCACCGGCCGCGATGGCCCGCTCGATCTCCTGACGATCATGCGTCTCGACCAGGGCGGTCATGCCCAGGCTCCCGGCCAGGTCCAGCAGGTGCTTGAGACGTGTGTCATCCAAGGCCGCCACAATCAGTAGGATCATGTCGGCCCCGTTGGCCCTGGACTCCCAGACCTGGTAGTCGGAGACGATGAAGTTCTTGTTGAGCACGGGAATGCCCACGGCCTGTCTGACCTGTCGCAGATCCTCCAAGGATCCCAGGAAGCGCCTGCCCTCGGTCAGGACCGATATGGCCGAGGCACCCCCGTTGGCATACTGCCGGGCTAGAGCGGCGGGATTTTTGATGTCGGCAAGGTACCCCTTGGAGGGCGAGGCTCGCTTGATTTCCGCGATGATCGGAATACCGACGCTCTCCCTGAGCAGTCGCGCGGCATCCAGAGGTTTGCGCTTCATGCTCCTGACCTGTTGCTTGAGACTTTCCAAGGGAATCTGTTGCACCCGGCTCCTTGCATCCTCCACGGCGCCGGCCACCAGTTCATCCAAGACGGTCATAGAGCCCTTCCCTCCAGTTTCTTGTGTATTCCCTGTCACAACCTTAGCGTCTTTCTCCACTGGATTACCCATTACCCTTCCTCGCTCTACATCTGTGTCTGAGTACGATTGCCCTGTACCGCAGGCAAGGGTCCTCCGGCTTCAAAACACGACCTGTGTCCGGTGTGGCAGGCCGCCCCCACCTGGTCGACTTCGATAAGCAAGGCGTCCCCGTCGCAGTCGATGCTGACGCCCTTGACGTATTGGACATGCCCGGAGGTTTCCCCCTTGCGCCAGTATTCCTGTCTGGAGCGGGACCAGAAGGTGACCCTTCCTGTAGTCAGGGTCCGTCTCAGGGCCTCCTCATCCATGTACCCGACCATGAGCACCTGACGGCTGTCATACTGTTGGACCACAGCGGCAACAAGTCCCTTGGAATCCTTCTTCAGCCTGGCCGCTATGCTCGGATCCAAACGTGCTTCCTGGTCCTTCGAAGACTGTGACATTGATCCTCATTCTCCTGATTTGTCCGACACATCCTTGCCGGTTGATTATTTATGGTATGGGTATGGTTTCCCGATGACTGCCAGCATGGCCAGCAAATGCCATGCAGCATATGATGTCGAAATTATCTGCCAGATTGGGTTCAGGCCTGCCATCGAACCGGATACCCGGCCGTATGAAGCGCCTGCTTGACATCCTTGATGGACACCTGGCCGAAATGGAAGACGGAAGCCGCCAGGACCGCATCGGCCCCGGCCTTGACCGCAGGAGGAAAATCGGCGGCCTTGCCTGCGCCACCGCTAGCGATGAGCGGAAGAGAGACAGCCTTGCGCACGTCGGCGATCATCTCCAGATCGAATCCCTGACGGGTGCCGTCTGCATCCATGGAGTTGAGGAGGATCTCACCGGCTCCAAGCTTTTGAGCCTGCTTGACCCAGTCGATGGCATCGATGCCGGTGGACTGCTTGCCACCCATGGTGGTCACCTCATATCCTGAGGTAATGCCCTGGGCATTGGATCGGCGGGCATCGACCGAAAGCACCAGGACCTGACGACCGAACCGCTGGGCGATATCCCCGATGACCTGCGGATTGGCAATGGCTGCCGTGTTGATGCCGACCTTGTCGGCCCCTGACCGCAGGAGAGTGTCGACATCCTGCGGCGTCCGCACACCTCCGCCGACGGTCAATGGAATGAAGATCTGGTCGGCAGTGCTCTTGACCAGGTCCACCATGGTGGCTCGCCCGCTTCCAGAGGCAGTCACATCCAGAAAAGTCAGTTCGTCAGCGCCCTGCTGGTAGTAAGCGGAAGCCAGTTCGACCGGGTCGCCCGCATCGCGCAGATTTTTGAAGTGGACGCCTTTGACCACACGGCCCTGGTCGACATCCAGGCAGGGAATGACACGAACCGCTACCGCCATGCGACCTGCCTTCCTGCCTGAACCGATTTGTTTGAGTCAAGACCTTAGCTGCTCTGGTGTCCGAAGGCCCTGGCATGTCCACACTATGGCATGAACGCATTGTAAAAGCTGATTCAGGCCTGAAGCTTGACGGCCTTGGCTGCCAGCTGCCCGCAGGCACCTTCGATGTCCGATCCGCGAGTGTCCCTCATGGTTGCAGTGATTCCGGCCTTGTGGAGGATGTCCAGGAAGCGCTGCTCGTCCTCGGGCTTGGAGGCCGTCCAACGGGACCCCTCGATTGGATTCAAGGGTATGGGATTGACATGAGCCCAGTCGTCCCCATAATGATTGAGGCGCTTGGCCAGAAGGCGGACATGCTCGGCCTGGTCGTTGATGCCTCGCATCAGGGCATACTCGATGCTGACCCGTCTGCCACTAGCCAGGTAGTAGTCGTGGGCCGCGTCCAGAACCTGGGTGGTGTTGAAGCGTCTGTTCATGGGAACCAGCTCGTCGCGCAACTTATCGCTGGGAGCATGGAGGGAGACGGCCAGACGGACCGGAATGCCCTCTTTGGTCAGCTTGCGGATGCCGGGGACCACACCGACCGTGGAGACGGTGATGTTCCTAGCCGAGATGCCGAATCCCTTGGGTGGCAGGGCACTGATCTGTCTGACTGCGGAAAGCACAGCCCGATAGTTGCCCATGGGCTCGCCCATCCCCATGAAGACGATGTTGCTCAGACGTCCCGGGCCTCCGGCAACCTGTCCGGACCGCATCATCCGGGAGGCGGCCCTGACCTGTTCCAGAATCTCGCCGGTCGACATGTTCCGGGTCAATCCAAGCTGACCGGTGGCGCAGAAGGGACAGCCCATACCGCAGCCGACCTGACTGGAGATGCAAAGGGTGGCTCTGGAGGGATAGCGCATAAGCACGGACTCGATCCTGGACCCGTCGAAGAGCTCCCAGAGGGTCTTGATGGTCGTCCCTTGGTCCGCCTTCTGGACAGTGACCGGGGTGATCAGTTCAGAGAAGAAGCGGTGCACGGCCTCCTGACGGCTGGCTGCGGGAAAGTCCGTGAAGTCGTCCGGATTGGTGGACAGATGGTTGAAGTAATGGTTGGCCAGCTGCGAGACCCGGAATTTCGGCAGGCCCAGTTGCGCGCAGACCTCCTGACGCTCATGCTGGTCCATATCCGTAAAGTGGCGCGGTGGCTTGCCTCGACGGGCGTGGTCGGCCGCCAGAACGTCGCGGAAAGCCCCATCCTCGCCTCCTGGGGTGATGCCGGTTTCAGGCTCGGCACCGGTCAAATCGACATCTGTCATACCTCTACCTCATCCTGTATCAGCCGTCAAATACCGGTCACAGACCGGTAATCAAAAGAACCAGTGTGATGAACGGTGCGGACATGAGGATGGAATCCACCCTGTCCAGCACTCCGCCATGGCCCTTGAGCAGGTGGCCCATGTCCTTGATCCCCAGGTCACGTTTGATCAAGGATGCGCTCAGGTCCCCTAGGGTGCCTGTGGCTCCGACCATGATGCCCATGAGCAGGGCGACCCACCAGATCCGCCCCCAAACCGCCATGGGATAGGTGGCCGCGAAGATAACCAGGGCGCCAACCAGACAGCAGAGCATGGAGCCTGCCAACCCCTCCACGGATTTGCCGGGAGAGATGCGGGGCGAGATCTTGTGCTTACCGAAGAGCGAGCCAAAGAGAAGACCACCGATGTCGCTTAAGGCGGGCAGGAAAATCACCATGAATGCGTGTGCGGCAGGATGCCCGCCGAAGGTGGTGGGCAGGGTTATCAGACAGGCCAGAAGGGTGATGTAGACAACGGTCAGAAGGGTGACGCCCACATTGGCCAGGCTGCTTGATCGGTTCTCCCCATCTGAGGCGCCATAGGAGGCATCGGCCATGGTCTGCGCATCCTTGCCCGAGAGCTTGGCGTTCACCGCTTTGACCAGCCGACCGCCCAGGCGATGGTTGCGGGTGGCCGCAAGGGCCCCGACCAGGGCGGTGATCAGAACTCCGGCGGTCATGACCGCCACGTGATCAGGAGCGTAGAAGGAGGCCAGCATGGTGGCAGCCGAGCAGATCCAGAGCTCGACCACCGATATATGCAGGCCAGCCGTGGCAAAGTCCACCCTGAGCTCCCAAAGCCCCAGGGTCATGAAGATCACGATCAGGTAGATGAATGCGTCGATGCGCACCAGGATGCAGGCCAGGATGATGACCACCAGAAGCGCGCCAGTGGCCACCGCCTGCGGCATGTTGCGTCCGGTCCGCTTGTTCAGGCTTGCGACGGCATCCTGACCGGCCTTCTCGGCCGAGCTTTCCTTAGTACTCATGAAGTGTGGACCCTCCCCAGGCGGATCAGACCTCGAGGATCTCCTTCTCCTTGGCATCCAGGAGCTGATCAATCATGTCGTTCTTCTGCTTGGTGACGGTCTCCAGCTCCTTCTGCAGCCGGTTGCCTTCATCCTCGCCCAGGTCGCCATCCTTGACCTTGGCCTCCAGCTCTTCCTTGACCTTGCGCCGGATGTTGCGGACGGCCACCTTGCCCTCCTCAGCCTTGGTCTTGGCCAGCTTGACGTAATCCCGGCGGCGCTCCTCGGTCAGCTCGGGCATGGTGACCCTGATGACGTTGCCGTCACGGCTAGGGTTGACGCCCAGGTCCGAATCGCGAATGGCCTTCTCGACCGCACCCGCCTGGGAGGGGTCGAAGGGGGTGACGGCCAGGGTGCGAGGCTCCGGGACGCCGATGGATGCCAGCGACTTGATGGGCGTGGGAGTGCCATAGTACTCCACCATGATGTCGTTGAGGAAGGAGGGGTTGGCACGCCCGGTCCTGATTCCCGAGAAGTTCTCCTTGGTCGCCTCGATGCTCTTGTCCATCTGCCTTCCGGCCTGGTCCACCACTGTGGTCATGATCTGCTCCTTGCTGTATGGACCATCCGCCTGTGCGCGCGAGGTCCGTCATTCTTATACTCTACGGCCATGGGGCCACAGGGGCCAAGCGGCGCGGGGTGTGCCCGCAACCGGTCACAGGGTACGATCAGGACCACCGTGGACCAGGGTGCCCAGACGCTGGCCCTTGAGCGCTCCGGTCACGTTGCCATCACCCTCCAGTCCGAAGACACGGATGGGCATATCGTTGTCCCGGGCCATGGACAGGGCTGCCGCATCCATGACGGCCAAATTGTCCACCAGAGCCCGCTGATAGCTCAGATTGGTGAACATGCGCGCAGAAGCCTGCTTGTGCGGATCAGCCGTATACACGCCATCCACACCGTTCTTGCCCATGAGGACCTCGACGCAATGAATCTCCAGAGCCCGCTGGATGGAGACGGTGTCGGTGGAGAAGTAAGGCATGCCTGATCCGGCACCGAAGATGACCACACGACCCTTTTCCAGATGACGGATGGCCTTGAGCGGGATATAGGGCTCGGCCACCTGGCCCATAGTGATGGCTGTCTGCACCCTGGTGGCCTGACCATCCTGCTCCAGGAAGTCCTGCAGGGCCAGGCAGTTCATGACCGTACCCAGCATGCCCATGTAGTCGCCGCGCGAACGCTCGATTCCGGCCTGGCTGAGCTCGGCTCCGCGGAAGAAGTTGCCGCCGCCCACCACGATGGCCACCTGCACGCCGCCCTGTACCGCCTGGACGATCTCCTTGGCCACCCGCTTGACCACCTGCACGTCGATGCCGACCTCGCCTCCCCCGAAGGCCTCTCCGGAGAGCTTGAGCAGCACACGACGAGGCGATGCTGGGTTTTGCGCTGAATCGGATCCAGTCATAAAAGCCCTTTCTCCAAACATGATGACGGGCGGAATACGCCGGTAACTAGGGTATCGGGGCTGGACGACAACCCCTTCTTGGTCAGGCTCGGGACAAAAGAAGGGGAGCAGCCACGAAAGCCACTCCCCTATCGTCAATTACCATCAATGCCGGTCATCTGCCTATCCCTCAGCTCAGGATCAGGCCAGGCAACTCAGTACATTGCTGGGCTACTCCTCTTCGTCGCCTTTGCCGACCTCGAGACGGGCGAAGGCCAGAGCCTTGCCGCCAGCCTGCTTGAAGAGGTCGCCAATGGTCTTGGAAGTGTCCTTGACATACTGCTGCTCCAGCAGGACGGTCTCCTTGAAGAAGGCGTTCAGACGCCCCTCGACGATCTTGGGGATAATCTTCTCGGGCTTGCCTTCGGCCTGGGACTTCTCAGTGGCCACGCGACGCTCGGACTCCACCACGTCGGCAGGCACATCCTCGCGGCTGAGCCACTTGGGGCTCATGGCGGAGATCTGCAGAGCCACCTCATGGGCCACCTGGGCGCCGGCCTCATCAGTGGCGATCATGGCCACAATGGAGGGGGGCATTTCCACGGACTTGCGGTGGGCGTAAATCTCCACACGGGAGCCCTCGACCCGGGCCACCTGGCCGACCTTGACGTGCTCATGGAAGAGCGCGCCGGCCTCCTCTACGGTCTCCTTGACGGTGCCGGACTTGGATGGAGCGGCATCGACCTGCTCGACGTTGGAGGCATCAGCCTTGGCCACGTCGTCGATGACCTCTTGGCCGAACTCGACGAACTGAGGGGTCTTGGCCACGAAGTCGGTCTCGGAGTTGAGCTCGACGGCGTAGCCGATCTGACCCTGTCCGCCCTCGACGACGGTGGAGGCGATCAAGCCCTCCTGAGCCTTGCGACCCTCGCGGGCGCCTGCGGCCTGGATACCGGTGGCGCGGATGATCTCCTTGGCGCGGGCCATGTCGCCCTCGGCCTCGGTCAGGGCCTTCTTGACGTCCATCATGCCGGCGCCGGTCTGATCGCGCAGCTCCTTGATCAGTGCAGCGGTGATTTTTGCCATGAAACTCTCCTATCTAGACGTCAGATTTCAGGCAGCCTGATCGGCAGCGGGGGTCTCCTGCTGCTCTTGCGCAGGCTGCTCGGCCTGGGGAGCCTGGGCAGTCTCCTGGGCCTGCTCCTGCGGCTGTCCGTCCTTGTTCTCCAGCAGGTTCTTCTCCCACTCGGCCATGGGCTGGTCGGAGGCCTCCTCGGTCTTGGCGGCCTTGCTGGAACGCTCCAACAGACCGTCAGCCACGGCATCGGCCATCAGCCTGGTCAGCAGCTCGACGCCACGGATGGCATCATCGTTGGCGGGAATGGGGTAGGTGACAAGTTCGGGATCCGTGTTGGTGTCCACCAGGGCCACGACCGGGATACCCAGCTTGTTGGCCTCGGAGACCGCCAGGGCCTCCTTGTTGATGTCGACCACGAACAGGGCCGAAGGGGTGCGGTTCATGTTGCGGATGCCGCCCAGCTGACGCTCCAGCTTGTCCTTCTCGCGACGCAGCAGCAGGAGCTCCTTCTTGGTCAGCCCCGAGCCGTGCACGTCGTCGAAGTCCATCTCCTCCAGCTCCTTCAAGCGGCCGACCCGCTTGGTCACGGTCTGGAAGTTGGTCAGCATGCCACCCAGCCAACGCTCGGAGACGTAGGGCATGTTCACCCGGGTGGCCTGGGCCTTGATGGCCTCCTGGGCCTGCTTCTTGGTCCCCACGAAGAGCACGGTGCCGTTGTGGGCGACTGTCTGCTTGATGAAGTCATAGGCCTGGTCGATCAGACCGAGCGACTTGAAGAGGTTGATGATGTGGATGCCGTTGCGCTCCATCAGGATGTACTGCTTCATCTTGGGGTTCCAACGACGGGTCTGGTGTCCGAAGTGGACGCCGGCCTTCAGCATTTCGCTCATGGTGATCTGTGCCATGTCTATACCTTTCATTGTCGGTTATTGCCTGGCCATGTGCACCTGCGTGCAACTCCGAGGAGCCGACCGACACAGGACGTCGCGGACATGGCGCGAATTTGCGGCGTGTGTTCGGGAATACGCTTGGCGCGCCTGCCCGCCCGTGACAGCAGACCTGCGCAGTGACACGCCGAATTACCATGATACCCGAGGCCAATGACCTCGGGTATCATGTTCGCCCTCTGCCTACCTAGCTGATCTCAGCTGCTGCATGGCCTTGCGACGGACGTCGCTCTCCAGCCGATCCACATAGACATGGCCGTCCAGGTGATCGCACTCGTGCTGGATCATCCGCCCCATGATGCCATGGCCCTCAAGAGTCACCGTCTTGCCATCCAGGTCGATGCCGTGTGCTCGGGCGTAGTCGGCACGCCTGGTCGGATACCAAAGGTTGGGCAGGGACAGGCATCCCTCCTCGCCATACTGCTCGCCGGAGGCCTTGTCGATGACCGGATTGATGATGTAGCCCACCTTGCCACCAATGTTGTAGGAGAAGACGCGCAGGCCCACCCCGATCTGATTGGCCGACAGGCCTGCCCTGCCCGGGTCGTCCACGGTGTCCACCAGGTCACGGACCAGACTGCGCACAGCCGGGGTGATGCTGGTCACTGGATCGCAGGGGGTTCGCAAAACCGGATCGGGAACCACTCTGATTGTACGAATCGCCACTGCTTACTCCTCGTCCTCCGGGGCCGCTTCCTCCTCCTGGCGGCCATCACGCTTGCGTCCGGTCATGCTTGCCAGGGAATCGCTCATGGTGGTCCGTGCCCTGCTGACAATGTCGTTCTCCTTGGCAGCAGGCTTGGCTGGCGTCCTAGGCGCATAGAGGACCTTATCCACGAGTTCAGCGTACTGGCGGAGCACCTCGGGGCGCACCACCTTCAGGCTGGGGGTCAGGGTGCCGTCCTCCTGACTGAAGTCCTTGTCCAGCACCAGGAACTTACGCACCGACTCGGCCCGCGAGACGTTGCAGTTGGCCTTGTCCACATACTGCTGGATGAAGGCATGGATGGCCTCGTTGTGGCTGGCCTGCTCCATGCTCATGTCAGCGTCCAGACCCTGGGAGGTCAGCCAGGACTTCAGCATCCCGGCGTCCAGGGTGACCAGGGCACCTACGAAGGG
This sequence comes from Bifidobacterium sp. B4142, assembly GCF_026537325.1. Classification (GTDB taxonomy): domain Bacteria; phylum Actinomycetota; class Actinomycetes; order Actinomycetales; family Bifidobacteriaceae; genus Bombiscardovia. The sequence goes on along the minus strand of NZ_JAFNMJ010000007.1, from coordinate 30,228 downwards.
CCTGCCGTCGCCCACGACCACGGCCTGGGAGACTACGGGGCAGGTGCTGATGACATCCTCCAGGGGAGCCGGGCTCACGTTCTTGCCGCCGGCGGTGATGATAACGTCCTTTTTGCGGCCGGTGATGAAGACGAAGCCCTGGTCGTCGATCTGGGCCAGATCACCGGTGTGGAGCCAGCCATCCTTATCGAGCACGGTGGAATCAAGCTCAGGCTGGTGGTAGTAGCCCATGAAGACGCTGGGACCCTTGACCAGGAGCTCATCGTCGTCGCTCAGCCTGACCGTGATGCCCGAGCCAGGGCGGCCGACAGATCCCACCTCGTTGGCATCCTCGAAGTTGACGATGCAGGGTGCTGCCGTCTCGGTCATCCCGTAGCCCTGAATGAAGGTGATCCCGTCGATCCCGTTGAAGAAATGGGCCAGGTCGGCGTTCATGGGCGCGCCGCCGCAGGCCAGGTAACTCAGGTTGGAGCCCAGGGCGGACTCGATCGTATTGCCGACGGTCTTGGTGTAGAAGGCGTGGGCGAGGCGGGTAAACAGCGAATGACCGTTCCCCTCCTGCTCGTCCTTGGACCACTTGATGAAGTGCTTGGTGGCCTTAGCGAAGACCTTGCCGGCCATGCCGGTGCCGGCCTTTTGCGAGGCAGCGTTGTAGACCTTCTCGAAGACGCGTGGCACGCCCAGCAGATATGTGGGCCGGAAGGTGCGCAGATCGGTCAGCAGGTGCTTGGCGTTGGAGACGTATCCAACCACGCCCTGGGCGCCGATAGCCACATACTGGATGTAGCGGGCGAAGCAGTGGGCAAGGGGCAGGAAGAGCATCAGGCGGGAGGGCGCTGCCAGCATGTGGTAGAGCACATCCCAGCCCACAAAGACGATGTGGACGAAGTTCCGGTTGGAGAGCATGGCGCCCTTGGGCTCCCCAGTTGAGCCCGAAGTGTAGACGATGGTAGCCAGATCGTCGGCCTTGACTTGGGCAATGGCCTGATCCAGGCGCTCATCTTCGATCCCTTGGCCGAATTCGCTGACTGCGTTCAGGCCCCCGGCTTCGAAATTGAAGACGTACTTGAGCTTGGGCGAGGATCCCCGGACCTGCTCCAGGATCTGTGCATGCTCTGAGTCACCGGCAAAGGCCAGGATGCAGTCCACATCCTGAACGATCTTCTGGGCCTGGCTGGGCGAGTCGGTCTCGTAGATGGGCACAGAGACCGCCCCGATGGCAGCGCAGGCAAAGTCCGTAACCCCCCAGTCATAACTGGTGGAGGCGTAGATGACCACAGTGCTGCCCTTTTCCACGCCCAAAGCCATCATGCCCTTGGCCACGGCGCGAACCCGTGCGGACATCTGCCCGGCCTTGACATCGTGCCAGTTTCTGGTCATGGGATCCTGCCACTGGGCAACCAGCTCTTCAGGGTCACGGGCGGTGCGTTTTGCCAGGAGTGAATAGATGGTGTCCTTGTCCGTCGTCGGGTGTTGAAGCTCGACCGTATATTCACGCAACATACCCACCATCATATGGGTCAACCCGCCAAAGCCGCCGCCTAGCCCATGTCGAAGCGCACACAGACCCAGCGCGAACCGCTTCTGGCGACGATCAGGTTGGTCAGCACAGTGCGCTCACCGACCAGAAATCCGATGGTGGTTTCGTACCGGTCACGGTCTACGCGGTAGATCTCAACCAGTTTAGGGATCAGCGGCAGATAAGTCATGCCGGCGTGGTCCGCTGTTCGGACCATGCCCAGATGCCGATCCCGTAGCAACTGGGCCAGCAGGGCCAATCGTTCCATGCAGACGCGGTTGAGCACACGATCCAGGCTCTTCATAGGTAAACGACCCCGCAACACATCGAAGACCCTGGATGCCAAGGCGCACAGATTGACAAGAATACGCTTGAGATCCGCAGACAGGCCCTCATGCCCGGCAGCATCCCCCGGCCGGATGAAGTTGACCGTTCGCACTGTCAGGTTGATGTCGCCAAATCCCAAGGGGACCTGCGTGCAGGTAGACGGCCACCAGCCGCCGACCTCCTGTCCTGTCGACTCCTCGGTTGCTTGATCTTGGTCCCAGACCGGTGCCAGATCCATATACTCCGTCATACTTCTCCCCTCGCACTACTATGTGCTTGTTCCCCCTCCCATGCCGGCGAGGTGCACTGGGCAACCGACGCAACGACAGCGAATACGTCCAGAGTAAGAATGCACTGAGGGATTGTAAAGGCCGGTTCAGGAATGTGGTCAACCTGGACCGGCCTTTAGACAGATTGTGGATAAATGGACCGTGAATGTCCTGTTCTACTCAGCAGCGGGGGGCGGGGGTCACTGCCACACGGCACTTCTGGAAGTTTTTGACATCCACATAACCGGTGGAAGCCATGGCCCGGCGCAGGGCCCCGATCAGATTCAGACTGCCGTCGGTGCGATCGCTGGGACCGAAGAGTATGCGCTCCAGGCTGCCCACCTGCCCGACCTGGACCCTGCGGCCCCTCGGCAGTTCAGGATGATGAGCTTCGGCCCCCCAGTGCATGCCCTGGCCGGGAGCCTCCGTAGCCTTGGCTAAGGGCGTGCCCAGCATGACCGCGTCGGCCCCCATGGCCAAGGCCTTGACAAAGGAACCCGAGGTACCAGTCTCCCCATCAGCGATGACCTGAACGTAACGTCCGCCCGACTCGTCCAGGTAGTCGCGACGCGCCTCGGCCACATCCGAGATGGCCGTGGCCATAGGCGCTTGGATTCCGACGGTGGCGGAATCAATGGATGACGCTCCCCCGCCGAACCCGACCAGCACCCCGGCGGCTCCAGTGCGCATCAGATGCAGGGCAGCCTGATAGGTGGCGGCCCCGCCGACGATGACCGGAACGTCCAGGTCATAGATGAACTTCTTTAAATTCAGGGGCTCATGGCTGGTGGAGACGTGTTCGGCCGAGACCGCTGTTCCTCGGATCACGAAGAGGTCCACGCCCGCATCGACCACCGTGGCATAGAACTCCTGGGTGCGCTGAGGGGACAGGGCTCCGGCCACCGTGACCCCGGCCTTGCGAATCTCCTGCAGACGGCGGGTGATCAGCTCCGCCTTGACCGGCTCCCGGTAGGCTTCCTGAATGACCCCGGTCGCCTGCTCCGGCGAGGCATGGGCTATCCGGTCCAGCTGCGGACGCGGATCCTCATACCGGGTCCACAGTCCCTCCAGGTCCAGCACGCCCAGTCCGCCCATCCGTCCCAGGGCGATGGCCGTCTCCGGGCTGGTGACCGAATCCATGGGCGCTGCCAAAAGTGGCAGGTTGAACTCGTAGGCATCCACCTGCCAGGCCGTGGAGACATCCTGGGGATCCCGGGTCCTTCTTGAGGGGAGTATGGAGACATCATCGAGCATGTAGGCCACCGTGGCCTTCTTGCCGAGACCGATTTCGATTTCCTGTGTCATGTCTGCCAGCCTAGCGCCTCACAATGACGCTCCGACGTGCTACGAACGGGTTACGAGCATGGGAACAGAGAGTAACAAACTTGGGATAAAACAGTTCGCGAGCGCAACTGAGGCATCGGGAGCAGGATCCGGCCCCCGACCCGCCGATCGATAGGAGGCCGCCATGGACAAGATCGCCGTGAAAGGACGTATCGTCGAGCTCGACGGTGACGAAATGACCCGGGTCATCTGGAAAATGATCAAGGAACGGCTGATTCTGCCCTACCTGGACGTGGACCTGGACTATTACGACCTGGGCATCCGCAACAGGGACGCCACCGACGACAAGGTCACCGTGCAGGCGGCACAGGCCATTCAGCGCGAGCACGTGGGCGTCAAGTGCGCCACCATTACCCCGGACGAGGCCCGGGTAAAGGAATTCGGTCTCAAGCGCATGTGGAAGTCGCCCAACGGTACCATCCGCAACATTCTTGGCGGAACCATCTTCCGCGAGCCCATCGTCATCGACAACATTCCCCGGCTGGTTCCCGGATGGTCCAAGCCCATCGTGGTGGCCCGCCATGCCTTCGGCGACCAATACCAGGCAACTGATTTCACTGTGCCCGGGCCGGGAAAGCTCAGCGTCGTCTTCACTCCTGAAGACGGGAGCGACCCGGTGACCCGAGAGGTGACCGTCTACCCAGGTCCGGGTGTGGCACAGGTACAGTTCAACCTGGACGACTCCATCCGCGACTTCGCGCGTTCCTGCTTCAACTACGCCCTGCAGAGGCACTATCCGGTCTACCTGAGCACCAAGAACACCATCCTCAAGGCCTACGACGGCCGGTTCAAGGACATTTTCGCCCAAGTCTACGAGCAGGAGTACCAGAGTCGGTTCGAACAAGAAGGGCTGACCTACCAGCATCGGCTGATCGACGACATGGTGGCCTCCTCGCTCAAATGGCAGGGCGGCTATGTCTGGGCCTGCAAGAACTACGACGGCGACGTCCAGTCCGATGCAATTGCTCAGGGGTTCGGATCCCTTGGTCTCATGACCTCCATGCTGATGACGGCCGATGGACAGACCGTAGAGGCCGAGGCCGCCCATGGGACCGTGACCAGGCATTACCGGCGCTGGCTCAAGGGGGAAACCACTTCCACCAACCCGATCGCCTCCATTTTCGCCTGGACCGGCGGGCTCAAGCAGCGGGCGCGGCTGGATGACACCCCCAAGGTGGCCGAGTTCGCGCAAACACTGGAATCCGTGGTCATCGAGACCGTACGCTCCGGTCGCATGACCAAGGATCTTGCCAGCCTGGTGGGTCCTGATCAGCCTTGGCTGGACACCGAAGGGTTCATGGACGCCTTGGACCATGCTCTTGCCGAGCGTATGTCTTCAGGTGCTGCAGAAGCCACCGAACGCAAGGCGGCCAAGGCAGACTAGCAGATAAGACACCAGCACCCTCTTCTTGCCATTGCAGACGGTTATTGCAGGCGGTTACTCTCCGCAGAACAGCCTTCACTATCAGTTCCACCGGCGAGGACCGTCTACGCGAAACATCGGCCTTTCATACGCTCCTGCCCGAGAGCCCATAGAATGGTTGCTCGGGACCCGGCCAGAGTCGGGCTCTGTCGGAACGAAGGAGCGAACGTGAAGAAGACCGGCTTTGCACGGCATTTGTCCGGCTTGCTGGCCCTGCTGGCGAGTTTGGTCATGGTGGCATCGGCTGGTGCTTGCGGTGGTCCGGCCTTGGGCAGTGCACAACAGTCTCCGAGCGCCCCACAGAGCCAAGGGGCTACTGCGGCCGCTGAGGTCCCCGGTCGGGTGGCTATTTTCACTCCCTCCGACGGCATCACCCTCTCCCAGCACACGCCCATCAACAAGTGGGCCGCGCTGGTTCCTGAGCTCAAGGCAGCACTGGCCAAGGAGCATCTTCCCAATAAACACATCGATGCCTACACCAGCGGGAACCTGGAGGATCAAAGCAAGGAGCTGCAGGATTACCTGGTCAACCGCCTTTCGGAGCGCAAGGCCGGGAAGACTTCAGAGCCGACCACACTGGTGGTGGCACCCATGACCTCGCCAGATTCCATTACCCGCCAGTATGGCGACTATATCAGCCAGTCATTGGATGCCGATGCCAAAGACAAGGCGCGCGCACGTCTGGTCTCTTCTCTGCGTCTTGCTGCGGGCGCGGGCATGCATGTGGTCCTGCTGGCCAACCAGGTGCCGGGCATCCAACCGGATCTGTTCGTGCAATTATCTGATGCACGGGCCATCGGTCAGATGCAGGCGGACAAGCTGGCCAGCAAACTGGAACTGGACAAGGCCAGCAAGGACAACCCCTGCCGCATCGAAATTCTGCTGCCGAACCGGACAGCTGACGCATCATCTGATGCATCCCCTGCTGACAAGGGTGTTGAAACCGTCCAGGCTGAGCAGAATTCCCTCCCCGCCCAGGCTTTCGCAGGAATCTGGCAGGTGTTGGGGCCCTACTTCAAGGATGGACGGGCTATCAGCCCCTCTGGGCTCCTGAAGACAGACAGCACCGAGAAGGACTGGCAGGCGATCGCCTTTGATCCAGGCAAGGACGCTTCGGCTACGGGCAAAGAGCTGGCGACCCGCCTGGCCACAAACGATGATGCCAAGACCCATACCGAGGTGGACGGCATTCTGGCCATGAACGACTTCATTGTTTCCGGCGTGGTCTCTGAGCTCGGGGATCTGGGTTATCGGGGTTCTTCGGCGGACGTCAACCCGGAGATCTCAATATCAGGCATTGTGGGATCCATGGTCGGTCATCAGGATCTGCACCGGCAGCACGTGCCCAAGCCTGCTCAGAGCCCTGCAGCCCAGAATCCGACGGCGTCGCAGGCTGATCCTTCGCAGACCACGGGCAGGACTCAGGATTCCACGCCCTCGGACGACCACGCTGCCTGGCCCGTCATCAGTGGATACGGCGCCTACGTGGACAACATCCCTCAAATCGTGGACGGACGGCAGTGGATGACTGGTCTGGAGGACAGACTGGGTCTTGCGGCTGATATGGCCAAGGCCTGTGTCGGGCTCAACAGCCAGGGCAAGGTGCCAGCCATGGATACGATCCACACCGTCAACCAGGACGGCAAGCAACAGCGCCGCCTGTCAAGACCCTTGGTTGCGGTTTCGGCCTCCAACCTCAAGGCGGCTCTGATTGATACAGGCTACATCAAGCCAGCCGACGCAGGTCTCTGAGCATAGATCTTCTGCTCGATCTGGTCTTCATACCGCTTGAGGACCTCCTGGCGACGGGGCTTGTATGATGCGGTGAGCAGTCCATTTTCACGAGTGAAGTCCTGGTCCAGAACTAGATAGCGGCGGATTCCCTCGGCCCGGGAGACCTGCGCATTGGCCGCATCTACCGCACGATCGATCTCCGTGCGGATGATAGGGTTCTCCCCAGCCGAAGCGGCATCGTCCAAGGGTTCAGCGCCCTGGTCCCGCAACCACTTGTTGACCTCCTCGAGATTGAGGGTGATCAGGGCCGAAATGAAAGGCCTGCGGTCTCCGATGACCATGCAATGGCTGATGATGGGCGAACGCTCAACGGCTGTTTCCAGCAGCGAAGGCGAGATGTTCTTACCCCCTGCAGTGATGATGATCTCCTTGCGCCGACCGGTCAACCGAACGAACCCGTCTTCGTCCAGACTGCCCAGATCACCGGTCAGCAGCCAACCGTCGCGAATCTGCCTGGTGGTGATTTCCGGATGGTTGTGGTAGCCCATGCAGACATCGGGGCCCTTGACACACAGCTGGCCCTCCTGGTCGATGCCCACGGTGATGCCGGGCATGGGCAAGCCGATGGTGCCCAGTCTGTAGCCTTCGGTGGGGTTGACCGTCACTGGACCCATGGTCTCGGTCATACCGTAGCCCTCCAGCAGAGGCAAACCTATGCCGTTGAAGAAGTCCGCAATGTCCCTGTCCAAGGGAGCTCCGCCCGAAATGGCATACCGGACCCGGCCGCCCAAGGCCTCCAGGATGGGGTCGTAAACGGTGCCTGTGTACATGAGATGCTTGGTCTTCAGCGACATGGGAACCCGGCTTCCGGTCTGCTGATGACGAGACCACTGCCTGGCCACTCCTGCAGCATCCAGGAAAATCCTGCCCCTGGCGCCTGTTCCGGCCCGCTGGGAGGCAGCGTTGTAAATCTTCTCGAAGATTCGCGGCACAGCCAGGATAAAAGTGGGCTTGAAGGTCTGCATGTCCTGCAACAGATTGCGGATGGACCCGGTAAGCCCCAGGGTGAGATCCGTGGCAATGGCGAAGAACTGCAGGCAGCGGGCGAAAGCGTGGGCCAGGGGCAGGCAGAGCAGAAGCCGCTTGCCCTCACCCAGGCAGATGTCAGGGACTGCCTGAGTACCTGAACGGACAGTGAAGACGATGTTGCTATGGCTGAGTTCTATACCCTTGGGCTTACCCGTGGAGCCTGAGGTATAGACGATGGTGGCCAAGTCGAAACCCTGCACCGAGTCGGCACGGGCTTGGAAGTCTGCCTGGTCCACCGCCCGCCCGTAGGCGGTCATGGTGGTCAGCGCTCCCCTGGTAATCACATACAAGTCGTTCAAATAGGCACACTGGGAGCGAACCGCATCCACTCGGGCCCTCATGTCGTCATCCTCCAGAAAGGCCATGCCGACATGGGAATCGTTGAAGATGCGCCGAATCTGATCGGGAGAGTCGGTCTCGTAGACCGGCACCGTCACGGCTCCGATGGACAGGATGGCCATGTCCAGGGCAGTCCATTCCCATCGGGTGTGCGAGACGATAGCCACCGAATCTCCCCGGCCTACCCCCCGGGCCATAAGCCCTTTGGCCAGCGCGATCACACGGTCGCGAAACTCACGGGCCGTTATCGTGCTCCACTCGCGTCCGCTCCGGTATTCGATCAAAGGATCGTCACCCAGGCGCTCCACCCTGTCCTCAAGCAGGGAGAAGACACCGGCATCGGCGTCTATGGGCTTCTCAAGCGGACGCGTAAATTCTTCCTGCATGTTCTGCATGACCACTCCCTGCTGAAACGGCGTTATGCTTTACGATTCTAACCGCTCCCCCGGGCCGGCGATATACCTGGTCTGCAGACGCGCGAGTCTCGCAGGCGGACCGCGCACTCCTATAGAGGCTTGAGACGAATGCGGTGCCGTCCGACTTTAGCGCCTGGATCCAGATAGTGATCATGACCATCTTTCAGCCCCCAGTGCAGACAATCTTGATCACAGTGGTCAGAGACCCCCTCTACTTCTCCCCAGACTGTGCCGGCCTGCAGCCGGGTTCCCTCCGGCAATGAGCTCTTCGCCGGCTCATAGGTGGAGGTCAGTTTGCCGTGACGAATGGAGACCACGTCCTTGCCTGCTACAGAACCGACAAAATTGATGACACCATCTGCCGGGGCCCGGATGTGCCTGCCTTGTTGCACTGCCAGATCGATCCCGCGATGACCGCTCAGCCATGGATGATCCGGAGGATCGAAGGGACGCATAATCTCTGGGTCGGCCTTATCACCAGGCAAAGGTTCAAGGGGCCACAGCCAGCCCCGGCGACAGGCTGAGGTCGATGAGGTAACTCGACCATTCTGCGCCGGAGCTGCAGCCGAAGGCAGGGTCGGCGCAGGCTGAGACGCGACGGTTGCCGTAGGCCCCGCGGTCGACAGGACCAGTGCCAGCGTCAGTGCCAGCAGGGTCCTGGGAAACCAGGGGGGCCGACAGCCGGAAGGCATGTCAGGCATCCGGCCGGTAACCCTCCGGATACCCTTGTTCTTATGGTCACGCGCACAGGCCATAGTCGCACCTTCATTCCGTCATCGTGGGTACCCGATTGGGCGCCCACCATCATGATGGACTGGATGCCAAAGCCATGTGAACCAGAAAGAGGCATGTGGTCAAATATGTAGTCTTCCACAGCTCGTCCGGCGAAAACCTAATGGTAATTGTTCCTACAAGAGCGCAAGGAATGAGGAAAAGACTCGTCAAAAGTGTTGACCGAACTTATACTTTGTAAACTGAGAAACCTTCTAACAAAATTAGGTAAAGGTTACACTAACTGCTATTGAATGCAGATGGGTTCTTACATATATCTCGTCTAATGTAAATATGCGAATAAGAAACTAGTGCCAAGCTATTAAAAAGTTGGAGAACTAGAATCAGCAAAGCTCACAGACGACCAGGCCCAAAACGAATTCATCAGAAATTACTTCAACAAACAATCACATTTCTTGCAATTGTTGAACCATAATTAAAGGTCAAGCCGCTTCTGCCTAGTTTGTTGCGGATATTGCTTTAGTATGTTTTTCTGTGGGGAAAGCCAGGGTTGAATCTCTCTCAACGAGTTGGAAATCAGTCACAAAAGTCCTAGATTTGCCCTTGTACCCATTAATGCGCTCAATCAACATATCAATAGCATGCTCAACGTAATCATTTAGGTATGGATCGATGGTAGTCAGTGATGGAGTCGAGTAGGACGACTCCGGTACATCGTCGAATCCCACGACTTGAACATCTTCGGGAATGCGAATTCCCTCGTTCTGCAAACCATGCAAGGCACCCAGCGCCATGGCATCAGTCAGGCAAATAATCGCATCCGGGCGTATACCTTTGGACAACATTTGTGTCACAGCCTGTACGCCGCTAACTCCTTCCATCCAATCCTTGGGCAGAAGCATCTGCCAATCCACCGATAGCCCCCGCTCTTCGAAGGCCTCGATATATCCCCTAATTCTCAGTTCTTGCAGGCCTTCGGTAGCGCACATGTATTCATTGCGCGTCTTTGGCTTTTCCGGTGCACCGAAGACTGCTATATGACGACATCCCATATCGAGCAACCTGCCTGTGACATACCGAATGGCTCTCGTATTAGGCATAGTCACCCAGTCAACACGATCATAGGAGTTGTAGTCACCGGCTAGAACAATCGGATAGGGCTGATCAAGGATGATACCTTCGTTCTTTAAAGGTTGGTCCGAAAAAAGCAGCCACCCATCTGCTGACAGCTTTGTAATTTCGTCCATGATGACAGGCAGACCTGATCTGTCCGACCCGTAAGTGCTAATCACAGTTCCATAACCGTGTTTTCGTGATATGTCTATGACTTTATCTGCCAAATAAGGGGCGAATGGCTGCGAAAAATCAAAAATTCCCAGACCTATGAGCTTGGTGGCACCCGTTTTTAATGAACGGGCCGATACATTGACCATGTATCCAAGTTCACGAATAGAGTTCTGCACGCGTTGTCTGGTGGAATCACGCATACTGCCAGTACCGTTGATAACATTGGACACTGTTTTGATGGAAACACCAGAATGCCTGGCTACATCCTTGATAGTCACTCTGGTTGTCAATAGAGCCCCTTACCAATCGGTAATTACATATATTCCGAATTCGCGCAACTCCACATAGTGGACTTATGCGAATTCGGAATATGTAACAACAATTCTGTTTTCAGTTTATCTCAACAAAGAACATACAGCCTAAATACCAGGTCCTTCCTTGAATCATGATTTAACAGATCCGGCCGTCAATCCTCCTACCCAGTACCTTTGCAGGAAGAGGAAAGCCAAGACCATGGGGATAATTGAGATGAAGGCTCCTGAAGTCACCAAATTCCAGACCTGTTCTGATGCTGCTCCGGCCTGGGATTTTGTCTGCCATTGGGTCAGCCCGACCGTAATCGGGAACAACTTTGGATTAGTGAGAACAACCTGAGGCAGGAAGAAGTTGTTCCAAGCACCGACCACGGAAAGCAGAAAGACTGTAGTAATTGCTGGGGTCATAATTGGCAGAGAAACTTGTGTGAAAGTTCTCAACTCACCTGCCCCATCAACTCGAGCCGCCTCGATCATCTCATCGGGTAGGGATTGCATGCAGTAGATTCTCATCAAGTAAACACCCATTGGATTAAGCAGAGATGGCAAAAGCACAGCCCAAATGGTGTTGGTCATACCGATGTCAGACATCAGCAGGAACGTGGGTATCACCAAGGCCGTCGAAGGAATCATCAAAGCACCAAGAACAATGTTGAAATATAGATTTCGTCCACGGAATCTGAACTTGGAAAAACCATACCCGGCCATAACCGCCACTACTGTGGCACCAAATCCTCCTACAAGAGCGTAAAGGAAGGAGTTGAAAATCCAGCGCCAGTAAATGCCATCCTGATAGGTCGTAAGTTGACCGATGTTCTTCCACAGGTCGAAATCCTTATCGAACCACATAGAGCCGTGGGCGCCGAAGAACAATCCCGAATTCGACTTTGTGGAGGCAACAATCAGCCACCATACAGGCAGGAGGAAATAGACCATGGCCAATATCAGTACTACATACACGAAAACGCTGGTATTACCCTGGATGCGCTTGGCACTTCTGCGAGTGCCACTTGTTCTTGTGGCTGACATGTCAGTCCTCCAATCCAGACTGATGACGAGTCAGTCTCATGAACAAAACGCTGAATATCACCACGACCAATCCCAGAGCAAACGAAACCGTGGCAGAGTAGTTGGTCTGGTTGTAGTTGAAAGCGAGAGCTTGCGCATACATATTGGGCGTATACTCGGGCGGTATGACCGTTGGCGCCTGATTGCGCAAAATGGTGGGTTCTGTATAGAACTGCAGGGTTCCGATAAGGGAGAAGATAGTCACCATGACCAATGATCCTGACACCATCGGCACCTTGATTCTTGTAGCAATCTTCAGTTCTGAAGCCCCATCTATTCTGGCTGACTCGTAGAGTTCATGCGGAATGGACTGCAAGGCCGAATACAAAATCACCATGTAGTACCCCGTCCATTGCCAAGTCACGACATTGACCAATGAACCGAAGATGCCGTTGGCGGTGAGGAAACCGGGAGTCTGCATTCCAAACAGCCCAAATATTGTAGTGAACGGACCCATATTCTTGGAGTACATAAATCCCCACATCAAGGCACCGATAACACCAGGAATTGCATAGGGCAGGAAAATAACCAGGCGAGAGACCGAGGCAAACTTGTTTTTAAAAGAGTCCAGGAGCAGAGCGAATATCAGGGCCAGACCCAATTGGATCGGAACCATGACGACGGTGTAGAGAATGACGCGCCCCATGCCGACCAGAAATATCGAGTCAGTAAAAACGCGCTGATAATTGGCGAACCCCGAGAAGGACTCCCCTTTGACTTGAGTATAAGTAAACAACGATACATAGAATGCGTAAGCAAGCGGTATCACAAGAAACAGCAGAAAGATGACCCCAAAAGGAGCCGTGAAGAACCATCCCCACATTGCTCTACGACTGCTGCCGACATTGGCTTTCGTCTTTCTCGGCTTAACTATTGCGTTCGAAGCCATTTCAGAACCTCCTAAAAAGGAGGGATACCGATCACGACATCCCTCCAATTAAAATGAGCAGTCACTCTATAGTGAAACCTTGCTGCTTGGCATAATTGTTCAGCTTGGTTTCCAGAGCTTTCAGGGTCTCCTTGCAATCATTACCTTTCTTGACAATTGCAGAGAAGGACTTGGTCTGTTCGTCATAGGCATAAGTCTGGAAGGGCAGGAACTCGTCACCTTTCCAAGCATTAGCCACTGGAATGGTGACTTCATTAGGCTTTTGGTTGCCCAAGAATGGCTCTTGCATGTTCTTGAAAGCGTCCGATGCGAGCTGCTTCTTCCAAGATGGGAACAATGCACCATCGGTGACACCGATATGCTGTGCTGTATCTGAATCGAACAGATCGTGAGCAACGCTGGCCGCTGCTTTGGTGTCTTTTGCTTGATCAGTTACAGCCCAAGCGGATCCTCCCTGGTTGACCTGAGGCGTGGAGTCATCCCAAACCGGTGCCTTATAGATCCTGAAATTGCCGCTTGAAGAATTGTCCAAGCCCTTGATGTAACCAGTCAGCCAGGAAGCCTGAACATAGGCAGCATACTTGCCGGAAATCATATTGTTGTTCCAGTCAGTCGTATTGGCGTCCGTCGTGTCGACCAGGCCCTCCTTGACCAGGTTCTGCCAGTACTCTAGAACCTTCTGCACACCTGGGGTATCCAACTTAATGCCTACCTTGTCAGGCGTCTTTGACGAATACTTGTAGACTTTCTCTCCCGCCTGAGCAAAGAGCGCAGGATTGACAGCGGTGCCGTTAGGAGCCCAATCGCTCAGGAACCCGTCGAAGCCGGCAGCTTTAAGATCCTTGCCTGCCTGCTCGAATTCCTTCCAAGTGGTTGGAACTTTGACATGGTATTTATCGAAGATGTCCTGACGCACGTACATGACGAAAGGACCAAGATCGACAGGAACGCCATAAACGGAGTTGCCGCCGCCCATGCTGACGCTCTTCCAGGCGCCTTCCGTGTACTCCTGCTTGTGATCATTCATTCCGTACTTGCTAAGGTCAACCAGATGCTTCTGAGCCCCCGCGACGAATTGCGGCATCGCTTCATACTCAAGCTGGATGATGTCAGGACCGCCGGACTTGGCTTTTATAGCATTATTGAATTTGGTGTATTCAGGACTTCCCTGACCAGCGTTCGTCCAGCACACCTGGATGTCATCATGGTTCTCGTTGTACTCATCGACTACTTTCTGAATGGCTGGATACCAGGCCCACACGGTGACCTTTTCCGCATTCGGCTTTTTAACCTTGTTCTGGCATTGTGCATTGGCATTCGCAGTTTTATCACTGTGCTCAGCCTGACTTTCACTCTTGGCGCCTCCACCGCCGCCACAGGCAGCCATGGAAATCGCTAAGATTCCCGAGAGTGCCGCTGCAATGATTCTCACAGTTCTCCTCATTATTTCTCCTTTGAATATATGTGGAAACCAACAATTTGTAATTATCAATCTATGTGGATAGCCGTCCACGAAACCGGAGGAAGCATGATACTCAATTTGCCGTTCTCAAAGGTAAAGTCCTTACGCGTCTGCAAACTGACACGCTCTGGATCCTCAAGCGTATTGCGAGCAGCAATATCTTCGTCATGGAGGCTCCGAACAACCACTTTGCCAGTTCTGTAGAGTCCGGAAAGATCGGAACGATACTCTACACTCCGATCAAGGCTGCGGTTGACAACGAAAACAGTCAGCGAGCCATCGGCTCCTCTTACCACAACAGAGTCCGTCATCGGCACATCGCCATATTGGCTGGTTTCGCATCTGTCGGCATCTTCCTGAGAGGGCAGCACACTGCCACCCTTGGCATATTTGGCAGTCAGAGCAAACGGGAAGAAAATGGTTTGTCTCCAAGCAGGACCACCAGGTTCTGTCATGATTGGAGCAATGACATTGACCAATTGAGCCAGACTGGCGGAATGCACGACATCAGCATTTCTGAGCAGGGTGATGAGCAGATCGCCAAACACCACTGCGTCAGCAACCGAATAGATATCTTCCAGAAGTCTCGAACCCTGAGGCCAGTTACCTATACCTACTGGAGGCTTACTCGGCTCTGCATCCTGATACCAGACATTCCATTCATCGAAAGATATATAGACCTTGTGCTTACTCTTGAGTCTGCCACGAACCGCCGCTATGACTGAAGCCACATCGCTGATGAACCCATCCATATCGACACCGGAAGCCAAGAAGCTGGCCATATCGCGATTGTGCGGTTCATAATACGCGTGGCAGGAAATGAAATTAATCTGATCGTAGGCTTCCTCCAGTACAGTACGTTCCCATTCACCGAAAGTAGGCATGCTGTGCGAAGAAGAGCCGCAGGCCACCAACTCTAGATCGGGGTCGACCATACGCATCGCCGTTGCAGTCTGAGTGACCAGTCTGGCGTATTCATGGGCGGTCTTGTGACCGATCTGCCAAGTACCATCCATCTCATTGCCTAAGCACCACATTCGAATTCCGAACGGCTGCTCACGACCATTGCGTCGGCGCATGTCAGACAAAGCCGTACCAGAAGGAATATTGGCGTATTCAAGTAGATCAAGGGCCTCTTGAATACCCCGTGTACCGAGATTGACAGCTTCCATGAGTTCGTTGCCGCCCAATTCATCCAGCCAATCCGCCATCTCATGAAGACCGAATTCATTGCTTTCGCCCGAATGCCAGGCCAGATCGATGCGCTTTGGACGTTCAGAGCGCGGCCCGACACCATCCTCCCAGCGATAGCCGGATACAAAGTTCCCGCCGGGATAGCGGATAGCAGTGACGCCAAGCTCCTTTACCAAATCAATGACGTCCTGTCTAAATCCCGCCTTGTTTGCAGTCGGATGATCTGGTTCGTAGATGCCTGTATAGATACCACGACCCAAATGCTCAACAAACGAGCCGAAAACGCGTTCATTGATGGGGATGGACCTTGTCTGCGTGTCCAGAATCAGATGCGCTTTTCCAGGCTTTGATTGTTGCCGTTCTTCCATGGATCTGGTCTCCTTTCCCCTGCCTTTTATGTCCATCAACAGTGCAAGGTTCTCTCTTTTGAGTACAACGTTGTTTTACCGCGAAATATGTAGAAGAATCATTTCTTTGCCTCGCTTTTCTCAGTGCAACCCTGCACATCACTAAATACACTATACAACAAAAAGAAAGTGCAGAACCAACAAGACATACAACGTTGTTCTAATTCGCCTGAGAATACACGCGACACGCCATCCGATGCAACACGATGCCTAAGGGTCTGTTGGGTCTTTTGACTGCTATATCTATAGGTAAATCTCAAAGCCGACTATCTACACATTGGGTTAAAGGAAACACGCAGAGAGGCAGAGCCTTGACAATTTCCCATCAGTCACTAAGTAGAAAACAATAAGCTAGCCCATTGCAATGACAGGCCAGTTCATTGCAGCTAGAACCAAACCAATATGGCTCACATAAAAAAAACCGCCGGGGAACCGGCGGTTGAGAGCTCCCGCAGCTGGGCTTGAACCAGCGACATTTCGATTAACAGTCGAACGCTCTGCCAACTGAGCTATGCGGGAATGTCCCGTTCAACTCTCGCTGAACACAATTACCATACTATAGTCAGGACCCTCGCATCCGACAACTTGGCGTGTCGATTACATGAGAATCCTGTCCATGGGCATGGCCGAATCGATGGAGAAGTCAGGAGCGGAGGGGGACAGTCCGGCCTGGACCAGATTGACGCCCAGCATGGCCACCATGGCACCATTGTCCGTGCACAGGTTGATCTTGGGAATGCGGACCTTGATGCCCTCCTGCTCGCCGAATTCCTGAAGCTTGCCACGCAGCTGCGAGTTGGCCGAGAACCCGCCGCCGACGATCAGAGTATCCGTGTCGAACCTGTGGCATGCGGCCATAGCCTTGCGGGACAGGACGGTGGCCACGGAATCAGCCAGGGAGGCACAGACATCGTCCACGGGAATGTCGAGCCCGGCCTGCTGTCTGCGTTCGACCCATCGAGCCACGGCGGTCTTGACCCCCGAAAAGCTGAAGTCATAAGGATGCTCGGCCCCGGCCCGGCCCTTGGTCAATCCCTGGGGCACGGCGATGGCGTGGGGGTCGCCCAGACGGGCATGGCGGTCGATGTGGGGGCCGCCCGGATAGGGGAAGCCAAGCAGGCGTGCGATCTTGTCGAAGCACTCCCCTGCCGCGTCGTCCAGGGTGGTGCCCACCACCTGGACCGATCGCGCCAGATCATCCACATGCAGCAACGAGGTGTGACCGCCGGAGACTATCAGGGCCAGGGCATTCTGAGGGAAGGGTCCGAATTGGAGCTGGGTGACCGCTATGTGTCCGATGACATGGTTGATGCCATACAAGGGCTTCTTCGCCGCCCAAGCCAACGCCTTGGCACCGGAAACGCCTACAGCCAAGCATCCAGCCAATCCAGGACCAGCCGAGACCGCTATGGCATCCACTTGGGACAGGTCCATATCCGCATCCTTCAGGGCCTTGGAGACGACCGGCACAAAGGACTCAGCATGTGCCCGCGAGGCGATCTCGGGGATGACGCCACCATAGCGGGCATGCTCGTTCATGGAGGATGCCACCACGTTGGACAGCAGCCGGTTGCCCTGAACCAGGGCGGCAGCGGTCTCGTCGCAGGTGGATTCGATGCCAAGCACCAGTGGCTCACTCATGGTCAATGATCCTTTCCTGTCCTTCCGAAGGCTTGTTGCTGACAAAACCCACCGGTCCCGGTCCAATCGAGCTCAAAGGTCTGGTCATAGCCCAGGCATCCACGTCTTCAGGCTGATAGTAACCCTTGCATAGACCGGCCTGTGAGAAGCCAAAGTTCTTGTAGAGGTCAATGGCCACAGGGTTATCTACGCGGACCTTCAGATTCATGCGTTGCAGACCCTCGCGATCGGCTCCCGTAATTATCCTGGCCAGCAGAGATCCTGCAATACCCCGATGCCGGGCTTCCGGCAAGACCCCGAGGGTCATCAGCTCGGCATCCCTTTCGCCTGACCAATAACCTCCGTAGCCCAGGATGGCACCCTGGTCTTCCCAGACCAGGTAGGTGCGTGAAGGCGCAGACAACTCGAACCGCAGCTCCTGCCGGCTCCAGGCCTGGTCACCGAAGACGCGCGACTCCAGATCGACCAGCCGGTCCAGGTCCTTAAAGACCGCCCTGCGAATCATGATTGGATTGCCACGTGCTTAAGCGGATTGGGCACGGAGACGTCAGGTCGGCGAAGATAGAGGGGCTCCACCGGGTCGATCAGCCCATGCTGGGCACGTCTGCTAGCGCAAGCAGCCATCAGGCCTGTCCCCCGTGTCCGATCCGCCAGGAAGGATCCTTCATCCAGCACCACCCGTATATCGGAATGCTTATCCAGACGCTCCCATTGGTCGGCATAGCGGCCGGCTCCATGACCGCTAATGACCAGAGTGACAGGACCCTGGTCCACAGACTCCCGCTCTTCCACAATGGCCGCGATCTTCTCACAGATCACCGTTGGATAGTCGATACTCATGTCGGTCAGCGGCTGGGCCGGGGCCTGCGCGCCATCGAAGTCGCCAAAAAGACGGTAGTAGAGTTGCCGCCGACGTGCATCGTTGACAGCCAGGACCAGAAGCCGTGAATGGTCCTGACCCTGCCGCTTGAACCGGCTGTAGGCATAGCGGGCCTGCGGCTCCAGGATGTCCTGTCCCAGCAGACGGGCACCCGTGGCAAACGCCAGGGCTTTGGCGGTGACGATGCCTGCCCGCAGACCGGTGAAGGGTGCAGGCCCCAGTCCCACCACGATGGTCCGCAGATCGTCTGCAGACAGCCCAGCCTGATCCATGACCTTGGCGATATTGACCTGGAGGCGTTCTACGTGCGAGCGCGAGTCGGTCTCGATGCACGGCTCCCACCCCGGCAGCCCCACAGTCGAGCCATATGAGGTATCGATCACCAAAAGGGACGTATCGGTCCCGCTCATGCCGTCATCGCCTTTCTCAGCTGATCCATTCTATTGGCCCAAGACGGACCCACTCCACGCAGACGTACCATACGCTGACCCTGGGAGCTGGGTGGCGCCTCAGGATCTTCCCGGGGACCCACGGGTCGGGCGATGCTCACTTCCAGACGTTGATCGGCCAGAGCAGAGACCATCTGATCGCCCCATTCCATCAGAATGATGGTCCTTTGGCCCGGGTCTTCCAATTCCTCATCCAGACCAAGGGACTCCAGCTCGTCCAGGAGCCGATCCACGGCATCCTCGCCAGGCAGATAGCCCTGTCCACCCAGCCGGTAGGCATCCACGTGGATCAGGGTAACCGGCGAGCCGTCTGACAGGCGGCCATGCAGCTCCCTTGCGATGGTGAACGTGGGCGAAACCACAGGGCCATCCATTCCAAGTCCGTCGCCCAGCCCCTGGGCCAGGGTGGTCTTACCCGCCCCCAGAGGCCCGGACAGGAGGATCACGTCCCCGCCTTGCAGACACGAGGCGAGGTTTCTGCCCAGGCGTTGCATGTCCTCGCCTGTAGGCACCGCCAGTTCCAATCCATCCTGCTGGCTCATGCCATTGTCCTTCCCTTGGCGGCGATCAGCTCCACTGCCCGTTCCAGAGCATAGCGGGCGTCGCCGCTGCTGGTCTTGCTGATCTCATCAGCCTGGGCCAAGGCCTCGATGCAGGCCGCCAGGCCGGAGGAGGTCCATCCATGCAGCTGTCTCTTGGCCTCCCGCAACTGCCAGTAGGCGGCCTTGGCCTCAGCTGTGGTAATGGATCCCGACTCGATGGCCGCCTCCTTGGCTAGCGTCCGCAGCTTCAGGGCCAGTACGCCAATCAAGGAGACTGGTTCGTTGCCCTGCTCCAGAGCCGTACGCAGAGCGACGACGGCCTGGGCCGGCCTGCCAGCAAGGGCCCTGTCCGCCACCGCGAATCCGGATACAGCCGGGTTGTCGGTCAGATAACGGTTGACGATCTCCAAGGTCATGGGATCCTGGGCAAAATCGAAGCAGAGCTGGGAGCACATGGCAGCCAGTTCCGGAGTGCGCTCGCCCAGAACATCCACCAAGCGCTGGGCAGCCCGTGGCTGGATACGGCGCTGATGGGCTTTGAAACGCCCATAGACGAAGTCGACCTTGTCGTCGAACTTCTTCAGATCCGGCATCCGCTCCGTGACAGCTCCGACCCGTGTCATTTGGGCCAGGAGCCTGCGGCCCCGGTTGCCCCCGTCATGACGTGCGATGACAATACTGGATTCGTCCCCTGCGCTCTCGCGGCAGAAATCAATCAAGGCCTGGCTCAGGGCTTCATCAGCCGCCTGCAGATCATCCAGACAAACCACAGCCGTCTGACTGAGCAGGGAGGGTCCGACCGCCTCCTGAAAGGCGTAAGCGTCGCAGTCCGCCGCGTCCAGCTCAATGTATTCGCTGTCCGGGTGAGCGGCACACGCCTGCGCGCACAGCTCCTTGAAACGCTGAGCGTTGAGGAAGGGATCGCCGCCGACCACCAGATGGACGGAAGGGTTCTCCTGCTGAGCTTCAGTCATGACTCAAATCTCCCTTCATCGCTGGACATTACCCTCGGTCATCTTTGAAGACCAGTTGGGCTAGAAGGCCATAGGTCTGCTGTAGCCAGCCCTTGATTGACACCCAAGCCGACGGCCGGAAGGGAACCCCGGAATTCACCCCTGTCACAGCCGGCCATGAGTGATCGAGCCCACGAGCACGGATGAATCGAATCAGCCGATGATCGATCACGGCCATGAGACCCAGACCAACCAGGCAGGCGCTACCGACCGGTCCCGGTGGCCAGGCCGCCGGAGCAGCCGCTTCGCCCAGCCACCTGGCGGCAAAAGCCATGACTCCGGTACCCAGGGAGGTCAGTCGGGCCAGGAACAGACCCACTGGAGGCCAGAGCCAGGAGGTGAGCAGAGCCAGCAGGCCAGTCACTGTTGCAGCGTCGACCACAGGAGTGACCAGCAGGTTGGCCAGTGGAGCCAGTAGAGGCAACCCGGGACTCATCAACACCTGCACGGGCAGGGTTCCGGCCTGGGCGCACAGGGTCGTGGCCAATGGACGTGCCAAAAATGTCGGTAGATGATCTTCAAGGAGGGCTGCCAACCGCCGGTTACCCAGGCCGATGCCCAGCACGGCTCCACAGGAGAGTGCGAAGCCGAAGCTTGCAGCCATGGAAGGTCGCAGGATCAGCACCAGCAGGACACACCAGGACAGCGTGTTCAATGACTGGGCAGGCCGGCAGGCAGCCAGAGCCAAGGCCGAAAGAAGCCCCATGGCCTGAGCTCGCAGAACTGAATCACCTGGGACCATCAGCATACCCAAACCCAGATAGGCGGTAGACAAAACCAAGGCCATCAGCAAGGGCGGCGAGCGCAGGGCTCGCATGATCCTGACCAACAGCGAGGCCAGAATCATGAAGTGCCCGCCAGAGACCGCCATCAGGTGCAGGATGCCCGATGTCCGGAAGTCCTGGGTCAGACGGGTGGCATAGGCAGGCTCCACTGCCGGCCTGCCCAGGGAGCCATCCGACCCGGGCAGGGCCTGATTGCCCAGAATGCCCATGGTCAAACCCGGCACCAGGATCCGTCCCTGATCGTCCAGTCTGCTGGTCTGCTCGAGAAAGGCCCTTTGCATACGGGCGATCAATCGTCTACAGGGGCCTGGCGGCTCGACCTCTTTCGCCCCGTCTTCCACAGCCAGCCAGGGAATAGGACGGCCGTAAGCAGAGGGCTCCAAGAGGCCTCGCGCACGATACTGCCCGCCCTGTTGCAGCAGGCATGACCGGCTTCGGGCGAAGAGGATGATCCGTTCATCGGAAGGCATGCGCACCCCGGCCACAGTAACCCATGCCAGCCTGACCTCCGCCTGACAGTCCCAGCCTCGCCGAGAGGATGCACTCATGGGGTCCACAGCCCAGCCACGAACCTCAGCCAGCGCTTTTCCCTGACGAATCTGCCGAGCTGCCGGCCCGCTGCGCACTGACTCATGACCGACTGCGGCGGCCAATGCCACAGTCAGAGCCACAGCAGCCAAGACAGCCAATGTCGGCAGCTTCCGAGGACCAAGCCAGGTGGAAATACACGGAGACTGACAAACTTGGTGCAGCCGGATCCGCCGGCATGGGCGATAGGGTGGGCGCGATACCTGACCCTTGCAATCAGCGTCCCCTGCAACAAGCAAGCAAACGAGTTTGAAGGCAAGCATGACCATGGCTATCAGCAATGGAAGCGCCAAGACAAGCGGCATCAACCAGACCGACATACCCATGCCGCCTCTGGACTCCCCTGCCGTCTTGGACCAGTCGCCGCTCTTGGATGTTCCGGCCACGGATCCGCCCACGCTCCGGCCCAGAAGCCATGGGACCAGCAGGGCGATAGCCCAGGCCAGACAAGCAGCGGGAAGCATGCGAAGATTGCGATTGCCATTGTCTCGATCAGCAGCAAGACGATCTTCTGCCCGGCAGACCATCATTGCGCCACCAGATATGGGCGTAATCGGGCCAGTGTCTTGGCACCGATGCCGGGAACATCCAGAAGCTGATCGACCGAGGCGTAACGACCGCCGAGAGCACGCCGATGCTCCAGTATTTTTGCTGCCGTGACCGGACCGATCCCCTTGACATTCTCCAGATCCTTTTGACTGGCACTATTGAGATTCACCCGTCCGGTCTGATCCGCTGTTCCCGCGGAGGCACTGGAGGCCGGAGCAGCAGAGGCGTTGCCTGCCCCTTCACCGTGTTGAGCGGAATCCGAGGCCGATTCGGTATGCCCGCTGCCTTCGTCACCATGGGTGTTCCGTCTACCATCGCTTCCTGAAACATGCTTGCTTCGGTGTGCAGCACCGTTGGCATCGCCCTTTGCCAGGACCGATGACTTGCCCCCGGACCCGTCGACTGCCACTCCTGCGGCCAGCGCCCGTTCCTGCTGGGCCAGCAGGGTCAGACTGATCGCAAGGGCAACCACCAAAATAAGAATGGCTATCAAGGCCTGAAGCGGCGTAAACGACCAGACAGGCCGATCACGCCGAGTCTGGGATTCGGCCATATCTTCGGCCGACCCCCTTGACCTGGCGGATTGATTCAGAGCCAGAGCCTGCAGGGGCGGCGCCGGCGGCTGGGTGATGTTGATGCTCATGGACCCAGCCTGACATGAAAAAGCCCCCCGATATGAGGTCGGGAGGCTATGTGGTCGAAGGTCATCGCCTGTCCACAGCCTGGCTGCGGGCAGTGCAGGATCAGGCCGGCACGACCGAAACGATCTTGGGTGCCTTGACGATGACCTTACGCGGCTCCTTGCCACCCAGCCGCTCCTGGACGGCGGGCAGTGCCAGGGCCATGGCCTCGAGTTGATCAGGCGCGATGTCGGGGCTGACCTGCAGCTTGCCACGGACCTTGCCCTTGACTTGGACCACGGCGGTGACCGTGTCCTCGCCGAGATAGCGATCATCCCAGGTCGGCCACTGGGCATGCGCCAGGGACTCCTTGTAACCCAGCCGGCTCCAAAGCTCCTCGCAGATGTGGGGGGCGATGGGCGAGAGCATGAGCACCAGGGGCTCGATGGCTGCCCTGGGTGTCGGATTCAGGCCGGTCAGATGGTTGTTGAGCACGATCATCCTGGCGATGGCCGTGTTGGGCCGCATGGCCTCCATCTCCACCGTCACGTCGTGGATGGTGGTGTTGAGCAGCTTCAGGGTCTTCTGGTCGGGCTCTCCCTCGTCCAGGACCACCTCGCCGGTCTGCTCGTTCACCACGTTGCGCCAGAGCCGCTGCAGGAAGCGCATGCCGCCCACCACATTGCGCGTGTTCCAGGGCCTGGACTCATCCAGGGGGCCCATGCTCATCTCGTAGAGGCGGAAGGTGTCGGCCCCGTAGGTGCTGTACATATCGTCCGGGGTGATGATGTTCTTAAGGCTCTTGCCCATCTTACCGAACTCGCGGTTGACCGGCTGTCCCTGCCAGGTGTAGCTGACCTTGCCGCCCTCATCATGCTCCTCCACCTCGGCGGCAGGCACGTACTGTCCGCGTTGGTCCGTGTAGGCGTAGGCCTGGATCATTCCTTGGTTGAAGAGCTTGTGGAAGGGCTCATTGGACGAGACGTATCCCAAATCGTAGAGGACCTTGTGCCAGAAGCGGGCATAGAGCAGGTGCAGCACCGCATGCTCCACACCGCCCACGTAGAGATCGACGCCGCCCGACTCCCCGGCAGTGGCATTGTGCTTGGGACCCAGCCAGTAGTCGTACTCCTCCGGATCAACCATGTGCTGGTCGTCCTTGGGGTCGATGTAGCGCATGTAGTACCAGCAGGAGCCGGCCCAGTTGGGCATGGTGTTGGTGTCCCTGTGGTAGACCTTGGGGCCGTCGCCCAGATCCAAGGTCACGTTCACCCAGTCCTGGTTGCGGCTCAGCGGTGCCTCGGGGCTAGATTGGGCATCCTCGGGGTCGAAGGTCTTGGGCGAATAGTCGGGCACGTCAGGCAGGGCCACCGGCAGCTGGTCGTCGGGCAGCAGGTGGGGCAGGCCCTGGTCGTCATAGACCACCGGGAAAGGCTCGCCCCAGTAGCGCTGACGGGAGAAGAGCCAGTCGCGCAGCCGGTAGGAGACCGTTCCATGGCCCACCCCGGCCGACTCCAGCCATGCGGTCACTTTCTCGATGGCCTGGTCAACACGCATACCGTCCAGGCTGAGCGAATCGCCAACGGCCTGGGTGGCCTGGACCGAAGAGTTGACCACAATCCCGTCGTGGGATATGAAAGGTGCCTTGCCCCGGTAATCGTCCAAG
This sequence comes from Bifidobacterium sp. B4142, assembly GCF_026537325.1. Taxonomy (GTDB): domain Bacteria; phylum Actinomycetota; class Actinomycetes; order Actinomycetales; family Bifidobacteriaceae; genus Bombiscardovia. The sequence continues at coordinate 5,682 of NZ_JAFNMJ010000007.1, read as the reverse complement.
GTCTGTCCGGAATCATCCAGCGGGCTGACCGTGTAGACGACGGGCAGACCATACTTGACAGCGAAATCGTAATCGCGCTGATCACCGCCTGGCACAGCCATGATGGCTCCAGTGCCGTAGTCCATCAGCACGTAATCGGCGGTGAAAATGGGCAGCTTGGCCCCGGTGATGGGGTTGAGAGCATACAGCCCGGTAAACAGGCCGGTCTTGGCCCCGCCTTCGTCCACGCGATCCTTGGCGGTCTTGGCCTCGGCGGCCCGTCGATAGGCCTGAACGCCCTCCGTGGGATTGGCATAACCGCCCTTCCACTGTTCAGGCACATCCTCAGGCCACTCCTGGGGCAGGTGTTGCAGCAGGTCGTGCTCAGGAGAGACCACGGCAAAGGTGGCACCGAAAAGCGTATCGGGACGGGTGGTGTAGACCTCCATGGTCTGATCGCCGTCAGGGCTGGGCACGGTGAAGTCCACCGAAGCCCCGTGCGACTCCCCGATCCAGTTGCGCTGCATGAGCTTGACCTTTTCGGGCCAGTCCAGAATGTCCAGATCCTCCAGAAGCCGGTGACCGTAGGCGGTGATGCGCATGGACCACTGCTTGAGTTCGCGCTGGTAGACCGGGTAGTTGCCGCGCTCGGAGCGGCCCTCAGCGGTCACTTCCTCGTTGGCCAGGACCGTGCCCAGTCCGGGGCACCAGTTGACCGGCGAGCGCGAGATGTAGGCCAGACGGAAGTCGTTGAGCACCTCGGAGCGCTCGGCCTCGTCCAGGTCCTCCCAGGAGGCATCGGGATGACCGGGGATGGGCCTGCTTCCGGACTTGAAAGCCTCGACCAGTTCGCTGATAGGCCTGGCCGAGCCCGTCCCCCCGTCGGCACGGCGGTAGTCGGGGTCGTACCAGGACTCGTAGATGCGCGAGAAGATCCACTGGGTCCAGCGCACGTAGTCCGTATCGATGGTGGCGAAGGAGCGGCGGTCGTCGAAGCTGAGCCCCAGCCTGTGCAGCTGCCAGCGCATGTTGTCGATGTTCTGTTCGGTGGTGGCCCGGGGATGCTGGCCGGTCTGGACTGCATACTGCTCGGCGGGCAGGCCGAAGGCGTCGTAGCCCATGGCGTGCAGGACGTTCTCGCCCTTCATCCGGTGGTAGCGGCTGACCACGTCGGTAGCGATGTAGCCCAGGGGGTGACCCACATGCAGGCCCTTGCCCGAAGGATAGGGAAACATGTCGATGACGAAGTAGGGACTGCGGCCCCCAGCATGATCGCCCTGGGCATCGGTCAAATCACCCTTGGTGTTGGCTGCCCAGAAGGTGCCCTCCTTGTCCCAGCGCTTCTGCCAGTGCTCCTCAATGGTCTGCGCCATGGCGGCATCGTAGCGGAACTTGGGCTGATCGGATTCCTGGGTCTGCTGATGATCCCTGTCTTCATTCGCGTTCATATGGTGAATTATCGCCATTCACATGGACACGGCCGAGCCAATGTCCAGCATCCGTCATCCTGGCAGAAGCCTTGCTCAGCGATCGCCGGGCCGCAGGGTGCGGGCGGCGGCATCAATGGAGTAGCCGATGGACCTGGAGGCCCGGCCCAGGGCGGCCTTGAAGGACCCGTCCCGCATCATCCTCTTCAGAGCTTGGTCGATGACGTCCACCAGCTCCGGATCACCGTGGGGCACGCCGATGCCGTAATGTTCGTTGGAGAAGGGGTTGCCGACCAGGCGCAGCTGGCCACCGCCACGAACATGAGCCAGTCCAGCCAGGGCAAAATCGTCGCCGCTGGCAGCATCCGTGTCCCCGCTGAGCAGAGCCGTGACGCACTCAGGAAACTCCTCCCGCTCCTGGACCTGAGCCTGGGGTGCCAGCGAGCGCACCAGGGCCCCGGAGGTGGATCCCGCTGCCACGCAGACCCGCTTTTGTGCCAGATCCTCCACCCCGGCAATGTCGTTTTGAGCGCGACGAACCAGCAGGTCCTGCCCGGCAGCCAGGTAGGGCCCGGCGAAATCCACCAGCTTCTGCCGTTCCTGGGTGATGGAGTAGCCGGCCACGACCATGTCCACCTGGCCCTGTTCGAGCATGCGCTCGCGGTCCACGGGCTTCACCTGGCGGAAGACGATCTGCGACTCGGCGTATCCCAGCTCGTGGACCACGTACTGGGCCACATCCACATCCAGACCCCGGTACTGGCCGGACTGGGCGAATCCAAGCCCGGGCTGGTCGAAGGGGATGCCCACGCTGATCTTGGGCCCGATGGAGCCGGCCCGGTAGCGATCCTCCTGGCGGCCGCACCCGCTCAGGGGCACCGCCAGAACCAGCGCCGCCAGAGCCGCCGCAATCCTGCGTGCAAACATGATCAGCCCCTACTTGAACATTCTCGAGCGCGTCAGGAACCAGGTCACCAGGGCGGTCACCATACCTGACAGAATCACCACGACCGCGAACCCCCAGGGTTTGTCAGTGAAGGGCATGCCGAACATCCCCTGGTTGAAGTTCATGCCATACATGGAGAAGATCAGCGTAGGCACCGACAGGCTGATGGAGATGATGGTGAAGATCCTCATGACGTTGTTGACGTTGTTGGAGACGATGGAGGCGAAGGCGTCGGTCATGTTCGAAAGCACGCTTGAGTAGATGTTGGCCATCTCAATGGCCTGCTTGTTCTCGGTGATCACGTCGCCCAGAAGATCCTCGTCGTCCGGGTAGCGCTTGATCCGCTCCAGCCCGGTCAGCTTCTCCAGGACGATCTCGTTGGACTTGAGGCTGGTGGCGAAGTAGACCAAGGTCTTGTTGAGCTCCAGCAGCATGAGGATCTCTCGGTTCTGCATGGAGTGACGCAGCTTGAGCTCCAGCCGGTCCGACTCGCGGTCGATGATGCGCAGGTAGCGCAAGTAGAGGGTAGCGTTGCGGTAGAGGATCTGCAGGATGAAGCGGGACTTCATGAAAGTGTTGAAACCCCGGATGGTGCCTTCCATAAAGGGGTGGAGCAGGACGGTGTCCTGCATGCAGACGGTGACAATCAGATCCTCGGTGACGATGATGGACAAAGGAATGGTCTCGTAGTAGTCCCGGCCGTCGCGCTCCTCGGCGCGGGGAATATCGACGATGACCATGGTGTACTCGTCCTCAACGTCCACACGCGAGCGCTCCTCATCGTCCAAGGGGGCACGCAGGTCAGCAAGGTCGATACCGGTGGTCTGGGAGACGTTGGCCAGCTCGACATCGGTGGGCGCCGATAAGCATATCCATGAGCCCTTGGAAGCCTTGCCGATCTGCTCGATCTGCCCGTTCATGGTGCTGAATACTCTCATCATCGCCATCACCGCCTCTCGTGCTCGAACCTGGCCGACGTTTCTGGCCGAACCGATAGTAGCAGACAACCAGTTACCGCCGTGTTCAATTCCGCAGGGTAGTCCCCGGTCATCCCCGCCATGGCCGCAGGACGGCGGGTTGGATTTTGGAGGCGTCGAAGCGAAAATGCCCGGTGATGGGACGGTGGCCTGGCGAGCCCAGGTAGTCGTTCTCCCTGTCGCGCTGGCCCATGTTGTGCAGAAGCAGGGGAATGCCACGGCTGTCCCTTCTATCGGAGGCCATGCCGATGTGCCAGGAGGTGTCGAAGATGACGATGTCGCCCTGCTGCCACTGGTCGGTGGTCGCAGTGTCGTTGGTCAGACGCTGGGCATGCCGGGACAGGAATACGCCGAGGACGTTGGTCCGCCTGAAGTCGATGTTCGGATCCGGGCTGTTGATCACTCCGGCATAGGCCCCAGGAGACGAGGCGATATCGGCATCGACCATGGTCTTCAGATCGTAGCCGGCCTGCCGGAAGGCCCTCCAGATCTCGTCGGTGCAGGCGCCGCGGTCATCGGGAGGATAGCCGCCCTGGTAGTAGCCGCTGTCATAATGAGGATGGCGGCGGGCCTCCTGATGGGCTCCACGCACCATGGCCGTGTAGTCATCCACGCCGTCATGGTTGTAGTCCACAGGCGAGGTCAGAGGCGAATGGGCCGCGGTCTGCTCTGGAGAATATCCAGGAGGGCCGTGAGAAGCGGTCCTGGGGCCGTTTGCGGAGGAGTTTTGATTGTCTGAATGGCGAGCAGGCCCGACGCCCACCAGCCTGCCAGCCAGGGCCAAGGAGCCCGCCACAATCAATGCAAGCGCCAACAGGACGGCCGCCCACCGCAGAACCGTTGTCCGTCGATGGCTGCGGCCTCTGTTGTTTCGCTCTGTCGGCATGGCGGTCACCTCATCCGGTTGCGCAGGGGCCTGCCATCCATGAACCGATGAAGGTTATCCAGGCAGATTTCCCGAACCTTGTCCATGTTGGAGGGCAGGTAGGCTCCCCCGGCCACATGCGGGGTGAGCAGGCAGCGTGGTTGCCTCCAGAGCGGGTGGTCTTCAGGCAGGGGCTCCGGTTCGGTCACATCCAGACCTGCACCGAAAATGCCGTCCTTATCCAGGGCTTGGGCCAGAGCCATGCAGTCCACGGCATCTCCCCTGCCCGCGTTGATCAGCACGGCGGTGGACTTCATCAATGCAAGACGATGGTCATCGATGATGTGCCGGGTCTGCGGCGTTGAAGGCAGGGCCAGAGCCACTACGCCCATCTCAGGCAGCAGGGCATCCAGATCATCAAAACCAGCCAGACGGTCGAACCCCTCCACCGGCTGGTCGGGATGGCGCCTGATGCCGATGGTCCGAGCGCCTACGGCCTTTGCCAGACGAGCGAAGGAGGCTCCGATATCCCCTGTGCCTAAAACCAGGACCTGGCAGCCATGCGGCGAAAGGACGGCCCCGCGAGGTTCCCAACGGCCCAAACGCTGATTGTCCCGGTAGGCCGGCAGGTCCTTCATCAGAGCCCACATCATGGCGAACATGTGCTCGGAGACCGACTGCCCGTAAGCGCCTGAGGCACTGGTCAACATGGCGCCCGGAGGCAGAACCCCCGGTTTCATGTAGGCATCCACACCCGCGCTGCTGGTCTGCAGCCAGACCAGGTTACGGCAGGCAACCACCTGCTCGGCCGGCGGATTACCCAAAATGATCGTGGCCTCCGATCGGAGGGATTCAGGGACATCGATGAGCCAATGCATGCTCTGCCGCATGTCCGTGTCGACAATGAACTCCTGACGAACGCCTGGAGCCGCCTGGAGGAATTCCTGTCGTTCACTCTGGTCCAAGGGCAGGCAGTTGATGATGAGCTGGTCCCCAGGATGGTTCTCGTTCCGCTTTTCAACCCGCACTTCCGCATCGTTTTTGCCGGTCATGGTCCGCCGCCTTTCCGTTGCTGCCGACCCCCTTGGTCGCCCCTTGTTCATCATGCTAGCGCACTTGCAAGCTCAGGAATGCCTCAAGACCATTCGAGGATAAAATCCATCAAATAGCTCACAATCCCTGCAATTCCGGGGCAACACACTGAGTTGCTCCATTCGCCAATCCCGGTGTACTATAAGCAAGGCTTCACCAAGCAAGGCAAGCACGGGGCTATGGCGCAGCTGGTAGCGCGTCTCCATGGCATGGAGAAGGTCGGGGGTTCGAATCCCCCTAGCTCCACAGATAGGATCCCGAGGTCACCTCGGGATCTTTTTATATTCGTTGGGCTTGCAAACGCCAGATCGGGGCCTATAGGAACTAAACGCGTTGTTTTAGGTTCTGTGTGTGGGTTTGGTTGTGTGTTGGTCAGAGTGTGGTGTTGGGGTATCT
>NZ_JAFNMJ010000006.1 GCF_026537325.1 Bifidobacterium sp. B4142 | reverse complement strand
CACACCGCATACACCACCGGCACCACAAACACCACCACAAACACCACCGCAAACGGCCCCATAAACAACCAACCACGCCAACGAGAACTCACGTGGCCCCGGGGTGCACTGCTTGACCGGGTAGCATCGCCGCTAGCAACAGCAGCCATATCTGACCTTCTCCCTCGAAGCGCTACAACAACACAAACAAACAAGCTCCGACCATATCGAACTGCAATGGACGTTCACCGGATGTTTTCGTTATCATAATAGCACGTATCTGCGAATCAAATATTCTCTGAATCTCTGATATAATGGTGTTTACAAAAATGGTGTCGCAAACATATTGTCTGCCACCAAGGAGCAACCGACGCTAAGGACGGCAAGCTCCCATGAGCTGGATCAGGTAGGCATGGGACGGAAGAAACAGGTATCGATACAGGACGTTGCACAGTTTGCCGAGGTATCGCCGCAAACTGTGTCGCGAGTCGTTAATGACAGCACAGCTGTGCGCCCGAACACCAGACAAAAAGTGCTGAACGCCATGGAAGCCTTGGGCTACCGGCCGAATTATGCCGCCAGGGCGCTGAAGCACGGCCGGTTCAACAATATTGGCATCGTCCTGTTCAACATCACCACATTTGGCAATGCACGCATCCTGGACGGCGCTGTGGAAGCCGCATCAGAATTCGGATATGCGGCGACCGTCCACGTCGTCAACCACTCATCGGAAATTACCTTAGCGGATATCCTAGAGCAGATGAAGCAGTTGCCTGTGGACGGCGTCATCGTGGTGCTTGAACAAAGAGTCGGCGATTTTGGTCGTTTTAGACCCAGCAAGGAGCTTCCCGTCGTGCTCATCACCGAGAAGCCTTCCCCTCATTGCCCCACTATCGATGCCGATCAATACGGATGCTCAACTTCGGCTGTCGAATATCTGCTCAAAAAAGGCCACCGCACTGTTTACCACATCTCAGGCCCCTCGACTTCACGAGCTGCGGAAAGCCGGGCCAAGGGATGGAGGGACGTTCTTCAGGCTTACGGCATCCCAGTGCCGCCGACTTATATAGGTGATTGGGAAGCAGACAGCGGGTATGAGGCAGGACGAGCCTTGGCGCATGAAGCTGATTGCACAGCCATCTATGCAGCCAACGACCAGATGGCTTATGGAGCCATTGAGGGCCTCAAAGACTCCGGCAAAAGAGTACCTGAAGATGTCAGCGTGATCGGTGTCGACGATTCTCTGATCGGAACGGTCCCAAGATTGAGTCTGACTACCATGCGCATGGATTTTGAAACCATCGGGCGTGAGGCCTTTGCAAAAGTCAAGCTCCAGTGTGAGGGAGAATACGTTCCTACAAACACCAAGACGCTTATTCCGGCGAAGTTGATCCAGCGCGGCTCGGTCATCGACATCAGCCAGCGACAGAAACAAGTCAGGCAAAAGTAACAACTTCCCCCGGACCATCTGACACGGCATCATAGCTTTGGCCCAAGTAGATGTCAGATCACAAGTACTACGCTGCTTGCTGTAACGGTGCGGCAGACTTCTGCGATGCCTGCAGAAGAATCCAAAGACCTCATTGCCGCCTTTAACAACCCGACATGAACGTTTGTCCATACTTGGGTGATTATTCATTAGGTAGCTAACGATCAATCCAAGGGAGGGCCTTTGAGCAAAGACTACGGCAAGCGAATCAAACGGGCAGCCAACCTCATGTCACGATCCATGGATGCCTACGCGGCTCGATATGGGCTCACGGGCACCCAGATGTCCATCATCGACTTCCTGGGCGAGTCCCAGGACCACACCCAACGGGACATAGAAATGGAATTCGACATCCGCCCGTCTACAACGACAATAATCCTGCAGCGTATGGAGGCCAGCGGACTGGTCGGCGCCAAACGGGATCCCGGGGACGGCCGTCAACGCATCATTGTTCCGACCGCAAAGGCCCGGGCCCTGCAGAAAGCCGTGCGGCTATATATAGACAGCCAGCAAAAGGCCATGGAGCGCCAGTTCGACCAGCGTGATCTGGCTGTCTTCGATCGTGTGCTGACCTATTTCATCTCCTTGAATTCCGGTGATTCCTCCCAGGCCGGAAAGGAGTCTCACTCATGAGCTCAACCCAAGCAGCCCAAGAGCAAAGTACAGCGATCCCCCGTATGGTAATCGGCGCTGTAGTAGCCACTGGCATCATGTCCTTCTGCGGAGTGATCGTGGAAACGGCCATGAATATCACCTTCCCTGCCCTCATGAGCCATTTCAGCATCGGAACCTCCAGCGTGCAATGGATGACCACCCTTTACCTCTTGGTCGTTGCCTCCATCACCCCGCTCTCGGCGGCCCTCAAGCGCCGGTTCCGCAGCCGAACCCTCTTTCTGTGCGCTAACTTGCTCTTCCTGACCGGACTGGTCATCGACGCGCTGGCTCCAATCTTCCCGCTCCTGCTGCTGGGAAGGGCCATACAAGGGTTGGGCACCAGTATCGCCCTGCCGCTGATGTTCAACATCATCCTCCAGGAGATCCCGATAAAGCGCATCGGCACCATGATGGGCGTAGGCACCCTGATTACAGCTATCGGACCAGCCGTCGGCCCCACCTTCGGCGGTTTGGTAGCGACCACGATCGGATGGCGTTTCGTCTTTATCATCCTGATCCCAGTACTGGTCATCTCGCTGGTGACCGGCCTGGCCTGTATACCCTCGGTTCCTGTGTCCGCAGACAGGCAAGCGGCCGGGCTGGGCCCGCTTGACGTGTTCCTGATGGTTCTAGGGTTTGTAGGTCTGATCTTCGGCATCAGCAACGCATCGGCAGGATGGCTCTCCTGGAGGTTTGGCGGAACGCTGGCCCTGGGGCTTGTCACCTTGACAGCGTTCAGCCTCCGCGCCCAGCATCAGGCCTATCCGATCATCGACGTGTACTTGTTCACTGACAGTTGCTTCTCCCTGCATGTCGGAGCCTACATTCTATTCGAGATCTGTGCCCTGGCTCTCTCCTTCATCTTGCCCAACCACCTGCAGCTGGTTGATGGATGCACCTCTCTGCAGGCCGGACTGGTGTTGCTGCCGGGTGCGGCGATCGGAGCTGTTCTGGCACCGCTCTCCGGCAGGCTCTACGATCAGCTAGGCCCGCGCATTCCCATCATCAGCGGTAGCTGTGTTGCCTTTGTCGGCCTCCTCGGATTTGCTCTGACGGCCCGCCGACTGACAGCCATAACCGTCCTGGTGCTCTATATTTTCTTCATGCTGGGCATCGGGCTGAGCTTCGGCAACATCATGACCAACGGTCTGCATCGGCTGAGCTCGGAGCAACAGGCCGACGGCAACGCCATTTTCAACACCGTCCAGCAGTTCGCCGCAGCCATCGGCAGCAGCCTGGCGGCCACCATCGTAGCAGCAGGCCAGGCCGCAGTGGCAGACCGGCGGCTGGGCACCATCAATGGCTCCCAGCATGCCTTGATCTTGCTGCTGATCGTTGGCACCCTGGAGGTTCTGCTGATTCTGGCCGCCCCGCGTCGCTCTCAGAAACCGCAGCATGCTTGAGGGATGGCAGCCTTCAGTCCACGTTCAAGAAAACCCTCATCTCGTTTTCGCCACGGTTAGACCAAGCGAAATAGGGAATCAGGGTGGCCGTGGTCGGCATACGACGGACCGGTTGCCATTGACGGTAGAGCGGAGCAGTATCAGCCCCGTCTGCTGACTCCCGCCAGGCTGGCGCCCGCAGTCTGACCATGCTGCGGCTGACCGCATCGACATGACCCTCGGCCTTAGAATCGTCGAGATATGCCCCGGCCTGAAAAGTGAAGGGCTCGACTCTCACGCGGCTTGCATCACCCGACAAGGCATTGCCGTCCAGATGCAGCAGATGCAGGTTGGCCCCGTTGTCCCTTTCCTCGGCGCAGTAGACTATGGGTCCCCTGGTCACCGCCACCTTGTCCGCATCCTGGCTGACCAGAGGATTGGCAGCAACAGCACGCACTGGCATGTCGAAGTCGATGTCGATCCGATCGCCCTTCTTCCAGGGACCGGAAAGGTAGAGGTACCCCTGTTCCACACGTCGGCTGATAACATCCGAGGAACCTTGGCCTGTGCGGACCGTCACCGCATCGGCAGCTGCATCGCCGCCAGCCCAGGAAGGCAGACGGAGAGCCAGGGTGGTCCAGCCATCACCGGAAGCCTGAACCTTTAGGCGGATTACACCCTTCCAAGGCAATTCCGAATGCACCTGCAAAGCGATCGACCCCTCCCCCAGGTCCGTCTGGATCCTACCGCCGATGTAGAGGTGTACAAAGAACGTGGACCCATCCTCGGCAAGGGTGTAAGCGTAATTCTGCACCGATTCGACCAGGCGGGCCAAGTTGGGCGGGCAGCAGGCGCATCCGAACCACCGTTTACGCACGACGGGCACGTAACTGTAGCGGGGATCCTTGTTCAGCTTGGTCTGGGGCCTGACCTCGAGGGGATTGCCATAGAAGAAGCTCTTGCCATCCATGGCCATACCGTCAAGCACCGTGTTATAGAGGGCCAGCTCCATCACGTCGGCATATTCCGATCTGGGGTCCAGCTGCAGCATTCTACGGGCGAAGAAGATCAGAGCCACAGAAGCGCAGGTTTCACAATATCCGGTGTCGTTGGGCAGGTCGTAGGCATAGGAGTGCGATTCGGCATCCGCGTCGGCACCCACCCCTCCCGTGACGTAGAGTTTCTTATCAACAATGTCACGCCAGATGGCATGCACCGCCTCATTCAGTGCAGAGTCCTCGGTCAGCCTGGCCACATCGGCAACTCCCGAATATAGATACCCGGCCCTGACCGCATGCCCGACGGCTTGACGTTGCTGAGCCACCGGTTCATGGGCCTGATAGTAGGCATAGGGTGCTGGCCTGCTGTCGTCGACAGTGAAGTTGGCATGCTCATAGGCTGCCCTCTGCCGATCCTCCTGCTCGAAGTAGAGGGGGCTTGTTCCCCGCTGATTGACGAAGTAGGCCGCCAGGTCCAGATACCGCTTGATTCCGGTGGTCTCATACAGGCGGATCAGAGCCATCTCGGCAATCTCGTGACCCGGATAGCCGTGCAGCTGATCGTCGGCCGGTCCGAAAGTCGCAGCCACATAGTCGGCAAACCGCTCGGCCGCATGCAAAAGCTTGGTCTTGCCCGTGCCCTGGAAATAGGCGATGGCACCCTCTATCAAATGGCCCAGGGAGTAGAGCTCATGATGATCCTTGAGATTGGTGAAGTGCCGGTTCATCCCGTTGAGGATGTAGTAGGTGTCCAGGTATCCGCTGTCCAGTTGGGCGGCACAGACAATGTCTATGGCCCCGTCGGCAAGCCGCTCCAGTTCGGCATCCGGATGATGCGCCAGGGAGTACCCCACGGCTTCCACCCATTTGGAGAAGTCGGTGTCCTGGAAAACGTAACCATAGAACTTATCCGGATCGGGATGATCCGGATCCTTCGGCAGGCAGCGGAATCCCTGATTGGTGTAAGTCGGCGGCTGGAAGTCTCCACTTTCCTCCTGCCCATTCAGCCTCTCGTTGAGAGCGGCGGCAGCGCGAAAATTGTGCATGCAGTAGCTGGGTGAAGCACCAGGCACCTGGTCGTTGAGAGCCCTCCATTGGTAGGGCAGGACCGCTGTTCTGACCAGCTCCTGCTCGGCTGACCAGAAGGGGTCGTCGACGCTGGCCTGGCTGATCTCAATAGGCCCGCTCATATTGAATTGCTGACTCATGCTGCCATCTGCCTTTCTATGTGACGGCTGAAGACGGTTAGCACCAGCGCAACAGTCGCCAGGGCCGCAGCCACGATGGGGAAAAGATAGACCTGCTGATCGGCCGTCTGGAAGAATTTGAAGAAAATGATGGCAATGGCATTGCCGATGGCCGCGGTCTGGTTCCATGCCGTCTGCAGCTGGGTCTCATAGGACTCAGGAGAGAGTCCGGAGACCAGGGAGCTGCCGATCGGACCTACGAGCTGGTCGGACAGGGCCATGAAGGCGTAGTAAATCAGCACCCACCAAAGAGAGTAGCCGGATGATCCGCTCCCACCCAGAATCAGGGAGGGTATGGTCAGCGTGAAGAAAGCCAGAGCCGTGACCAGCAGCCCCATACCATACTTATAGGTGGTCCGGATTGCCCCGACACGAGTTTTAGTCCACAGGAAGATGAAAATAGGCCCGGCTATCAGATCCATGACCATGTAGATGACCTGGAGCGAACCCGGGGCGATGGTGATACCGAAGATCACCCGGTTGACCTTCTTGTCCAGGAAAATGGCGATGGCGCTGGTCAACAGAGTGGCGCCCAGGGCCATGACGATCTGAGCGAAGAAGAACCAGAGAAAGGCCCGAAGATGGGTGTGATCACGGGCGGTCAGGTCTTTTTTGGTGAACAGGTTGACCAGGAAGCAGATGGGTACTACGAAAGCGAAGGTGGTGACGGCGTTGATGATGGCATTCAGGTTGAAATGCTTGGTCAAGACCAGGGCGGCGATGACCAGCGCCAGCAAAACTAGCCCGATGACCAGACCCTTGAGTATCTTCTGGCGCTCCTGGGCTGACAGGGGCTTGATGGGAGCCTCACCCAGGGGTCCAAAGAACCGATACTGTGTGAAGAAGATAGCCGCGCCGTAGAGCAGGGCAAAGATCCCGGCCACAGCGAAGCCGATATGGTAGTTGCTCAGACCGATCTGGCCCACCACGACCGGGGTGATGATCCCAGCCACCGTGTTGGCAAACTGGTGGATGGTGAATGCCGCGTCGCGTCTGCGGGCATCCTCCTTGCGGTAGAGCTGCCCGGTCAGGGAGGCATTGGACATCCCCATGATGGGCATGGACAGCAGCACCAGGGCGATGTAGGCCATGGTCTGCCCGAAGACCTGCCTGGTCGGCGGTATAGCAAGGATGAAGAAGGCTGTGGCCTTGAGAAGATTGCCTAGTATCAGCGCCTTACGCATTCCCAGGACCCTGTCAGACAGCCAGCTGCCCACGATATTGAGCAACCCGTTGGCCGCTCCCATGGCCGCGATCATCAGAGCCGCATCCCCCTGGGAGAACCCCAGCCCCTTGGAGAATGGGGTGTAGAGGTAGTAGATCATCAGTGCGTAGAATGCGCCCCAGGCGGCCGAGTTGCAGAAATTGCCCAGAGCCAGGGTCCCGATAGCACGAGGATGTCCGAAGAAGCCCTTGTCGTCCCTGACCTCTTCCAAGGTGCTCTCCGTGTGTTTCATGATTGCATCGCTCCCGGAATAGTGGTGAATTTATAGAAAAGGTGGATGATTTTGAGGTATAGATTCTTTACAGGCGTCTGGGTCACCGACCCCTGCGCTGGTATGGTTCGGTCTGCCACGGTCGTTCCGTCTCTTTCTCATATGCCTAGGCTCCGCTGCCTATGCTGCCTTCAATGGTAGTGATGGCGAATCTCATAGCCGGTGGCCTAGAATTCACAATACGTGGGGTTTTTTTACCTATTTTCTCCGACGAGAGGTCGATTTTCATGACATTGTTCTATGACCAGGAAAGCCAGCCGCAGCCCGAGCTGGTGTCTGCCGGCACCTTTATAGGCGACCCAGGCTGGCAGCACAGCAGACGCGTCATCAGGACCTTCGAAATCATCTGCAACATCCAGGGCATTTTGCCCTTGCAGATTGGCGACACGCGCTACATGGTGGGTCCGAGCACCTTCCTGATCGTGCCTCCCAACCTAGAGCATCGAGGATTTCGCGCCATCACCGAGAGCCTGCGATTCGATTGGATGCATTTCAATCTGCCTGGCTTGACCCCAGTCAGAGGCAACAGCGATGATCCCGAAGCGGACGAGGCTTCGAGCATCCTCCTGCCTGCCTACAGCGAGCACCTGTTCATGGACCGGATCACCGTCATCACCAACCAGTTGCTGGACGTCTACCAGATGCACGGCGATCAACACTATCTGAATGCTATCCTGGCCTGCGTGCTTTATGAGGTGACCATGCAGGCCAAGCAGCTTCTGCACACCCCGTCTATGAACATTCATGAACTGCAGCCGGTGCGCGACTGGATCCGCATACACGCTCTGGGGCCGATCAGCCTGAGCCAAATCGCCGACTACTTCAGCTACAACAAAAGCTACCTATCGCGCAAATACCGGCAGAAGTTCGGCATCACCATTTCCCAGGAGATCGAACGCTTCCGCATGGAGGCGGCTAAGTCGCTGCTGGTGGAGACCGACGACACAGTGGAAGGCATCGGGGCCATCGTCGGGTACAAGGACGACAAATACTTCATGAAGGTATTCAAACGCAACACCGGCATCAGCCCCACCCGCTACCGAAGAACCTTTCACCAAAGGCACTTCAACTCCCACTGAGCGCTACAACCGGGTCGATCATAAGGACAATAGGTGGGTTTTAATGACGCAGTGGTCTCTGCCAGGCCGATTTCGCGGCCGACGCTCATAGGATGAAAACAGCAAGGTGATTTTGCAACGAAGGGAGATCCCCATGCCCCACACCAACCCGCCTCGGATGATTTTCAGCCAGATGATCGATCCTCGACGCATCGAGCTCTACTGGGACCAGGAGGTGGAGGGAGCCTCAGATCCCAGGCATTTCCGTCTGTCCCTGGACGACCATCCTCTGCCGCTGATGGAGAGGACCGACGTGGAGTGGAATCTGCTCAATGTCTATGAACCCATCAAGAAACGGTCCACGTTGATTACCAGAGACCCCTTGGATCGCACTGTTCTGGGACGCCTGTCCGTACGAGCGGAAGCGGCCATCGTCAATCAACAGGGTCAGCAGGCCGATCCGGAAGTCGAGATCGTGGTCAACAACTGGCACTGCCAGTATACGCAGTTCACCAACTGCCGCTGCGGAATCCCCATCGAGTCATCTGAAGACGTCAGGCACCACACCCGGCTGTTGGCGGCCGACCTGATCGACACCATGATGTCCGCATCGCCGCGGATAGCCCGGACCATGATCTCCCTTGGGGCCAGGGTCGCCATCTACGGGCCTCATGAGGATGTCTATGACATACCTGAACATCGCGGCGGCGCCCAGATTATGGATCGCCCTGTGGAAGGGTACGGCGGCATGATCGGTGACCCGGTCACTTCCATCTCCGCAGCCAATATCGAGCGCATCACTGAGGGCATGCATCAGACCCGGTACCCTAACGAGTCCATACTGGCCCATGAATTCGGCCACGCCATCCACCTGCTGGGCATCAACCGTCTGGAAGATCAGAGTCTGGCCCATCGAATCCAGGCCGCCTACAGCCATGCAATGGAGGCTGGACTCTGGCCGCGAACCTACCTGATCGGCAACATCGAAGAGTACTTCGCCACCCTTACATCCATGTGGTTCAACGTCATGGCCGAGAGCGCCGACGACACCTGGGACGGGGTCCGAGGCCCGCTCAACACCAGGAATGAGCTGCACGAATACGACCCGATCGGCTACGACCTGCTTGCGGACATATATCCGCAGACCGCTCTGCCCTACCCTTGGGATACCAATGCAGTCAACCACGACTACAGCGGGCATATGGACCAGTTGCCCTGCGGGCACTAAAACTTTAGCCAGTCATCCTGCCCAAGGCCAGTCTCTCTCACTTGAAGGTAAGAGGGAATCACTTGCTGATCAATGTCATCAGCCACACTTGTAACCGACCGATGCAAAAATCAACAACTGGTGCTTTCCACACAAGCGGAATGTCTTCGGACCCCCCAGGCATTCACTGTTCCACGAACCGACATAAGCATGAGGAATCGACCAGACAAGCCCGCAAGAATCCCTAAAAAGTTACCCTGTTAATGTTCCAAAGGTGAAGGGCAGCCGTATGACGGACGCCCCTGCTGCTGGGAGCGGGATGCTTCGCTTTAAAGTGATGAGGCTGAGCGTGATAAGGTTGTTTCTGGTTGTAGGGAATACATGTGCGGCTTGCGGCTTTACATGAGGCGGGGGCACTGGGAAGCATGACCGCGTATGCGTGGATAGGGGTTTGTGCATATCATGCGCCAGCATTCGAACATCTCGGCCAGGGCCATCGGCATCTTGCTTGTCGTCATCCTGCCTGCCAGCCTCCTGGCCGGAGGCTTGGCCGCAGCCGATGCCACCGTCGGCAAACCATCCGGCACGGCCACGCACGCCACCCTGGAAAACCCAAGGAAGCAGGACCCCGAAACCCCCAGCGCAGATAGCCGGCAGCCCGACGCCGCTGGCAGCGCGCTGACCGCCACCCCGCCAGCCCCTTCATCCCCGCTGACCACATCCTCCCCACTGCCGTCATCCTCCCCCCTGGCCGCGCCCGACGCTCCCGACACCACAGGCAGCCGGCCGCAGGCCCAATCCTCTCAAACCTGGACGGTCAGCTTCGACCCGGCCGGCGGCAGCAGCATCGGCGGGCAGACCATCCCCGACGGGGGGCAGGCCAGCCGGCCCAGCCCCGACCCGTCCAGGGACGGGTACCTGTTCGACGGCTGGTTCCAAGGCGATGTCGCCTACGACTTCAACCAGCCCGTCACCCGCAGCATCGCCCTGACCGCCCGGTGGACCAAGGGAGACGACAACTGGTCCATCAGCCCCAGCCAAGGGCCTATAACCGGGGGCGCCAAGGTCACCCTCACCCCGCCAGCACAGCGCGGCATCAAATTCAGCCAGCTCAGCATGGGCGGCATGCATTCCGCGGCCCTCGCCTCGGACGGCAGCCTCTACACATGGGGAGACAACGGCGGCGGCGAGCTGGGCGACGGCACCAACACCAACAGGAACACGCCAGTCCAAGTGAAGAAGCCCCAAGGCGCGCCAGAAGGATTCATTTGGAAACAAGCCAGCGTAGGCTGGTCCCATTCCGCGGCGTTCGGCTCGGACGGCAACCTCTACACATGGGGAGACAACGGCCATGGCCAGCTGGGCGACGGGACCACCACCAACCGGAACAGGCCAATCCCGGTCGGCAAGCCCCAAGGCGCGCCAGAAGGATTCACCTGGAAACGATTCATCCTAGGAGACTTGAATACCGCAGCATTCGGCTCGGACGGCAGCCTCTACACATGGGGGAACAACCAGTACGGCCAGCTGGGCGACGGCACCACCACCGACAGGAGCAGGCCAGTCCTGGTCGGCAAGCCCCAAGGAGCCCCCGACGGATTCACCTGGAAACAGGTCAGCATAGGCTGGCAGCATTCCGCGGCCATCGGCTCGGACGGCCAGCTCTACACCTGGGGACAGAACTACAGAGCCCAGCTGGGCGACGGCACCACCACCGACCGGCACACGCCGACCTTGGTCGGCAAGCCCCAAGGAGCCCCCGACGGATTCACCTGGAAACAAATCAGCCTAGGCGACTGGCATACCGAGGCTTTAGGCTCGGACGGCAGCTTCTACATCTGGGGAAGCAACGAACACAGCCAGCTGGGCGACGGCACCACCACCAACAGGAGCAGGCCAATCCCGGTCGGCAAGCCCCAAGGAGCGCCCGCCGGGTTCACCTGGAAATACGCGATCCTAGGCTGCAACCATTCTGCGGCGATCGGCTCGAACGGCCAGCTCTACACCTGGGGAGTCAACGGCAACGGCCAGCTGGGCGACGGCACCACCACCGACCGGAACCGGCCGGTCATGGTCGTCTTCCCCGGCGCCACCACGCCTACTGATGTCCTGTTCGGCCAGGCCAAGGCCATGGGGGGGATCACGGCCAACCCTGATGGCACCTGGCAGGCGACCACGCCCGCGCATGACCCGGGGGCCGTGGACGTGAGGGTCGTCTGGAACAGGAACGGGCCGCAGCCGGACGCGCACCTGCAATACACATATATCGCCCCCAAATACCAGGTCGGCTTCACCTCCAAGGACAGCTCCTGCCCCGCCCCCACGGGCATGCCCCCCAGCCAGGCCGTCACCCAGGACGGGCAGGCGGAACGCCCCCAGCCGGACCCGAAAGCCGACGGCTGCCTGTTCGACGGCTGGTTCCAAGACAATGTGGCCTACGACTTCACCCAGCCCGTCACCCATGACATCACCCTGACCGCCCGGTGGACCAGGACGGACACGCAGCACTGGACCATCAGCCCCGCCCAAGGACCCGAGACCGGAGGCACCAAGGTGACCCTGACCCCGCCCAAGCCGCGCGGCATCAGATTCAGCCAAATCAGCGCAGGAAGAGGAAACATCGCTGCTGTCGCCTCGGACGGCAACTTGTACGCGTGGGGAAGCAACCAGTACGGCCAACTGGGCGACGGCACCGCCACCGACCGGCATGAGCCGGTCCGGGCGTTGAAGCCCGAAGGCGCGCCAGCCGGGTTCACCTGGGTGCAGGCCTCGGCAGGATACATGTTCACACTGGGCCTGGGCTCCGACGGCAATATCTACAGCTGGGGCGACAACGAGAACGCCACGCTGGGACGCAGCATCGGCGGCAAGACCATCAACGGCATCCCGGCCGACCCCCGGCCCGGCAAGGTCGACAAGCCCCAAGACGCGCCAGCAGGGTTCACCTGGAAGCATGTGGAGGCGGGAAGCCTGCACGCGCTGGCATTGGGCTCCGACGGCCAGCTCTACAGCTGGGGCCTCAATGAGCATGGCTATGTAGGCAACGGGACCACCACCCGGCAATACACTCCCGTCCGGGTAAGCTTGCCGGAGCATGCGCCCTCAGGGTTCACCTGGAAGCGGATGAGCGGCTGGGGCTGGCATTCCCTGGCTCTGGGCTCGGACAACCAGCTCTACGGCTGGGGATACTCCAGGGCTTGCGAGCTGGGCACCGGGCAAATAACGCCAGACAGGCTCACCCCTGTCCCTGTGGCCAAACCAGAGGGCGTGTCATCCTGGGGACAGTTCCAGATGGGCGACTACAGCTCGCTGGCCATCGGCTCCGACGGCAACGCCTACGGCTGGGGCAGCAGCTTCAGCGGCAGCGTCGGCAACGGGGACGCCAATATTATGGTGTGTACACTGGCCCAGGCCCGCCCTTCCTATGCTGGGCAATCCTGGAAGCAGGTCAGCGTCCACAACAGCACGTCTCTTGGCATCGATTCTGCCGGGCGCCTGTACGCCTGGGGCAACAACGATTACGGCCAGATCGGGGACGGCACCACCATTGAGCGGCATACCCCGGTCCAGGTGGCGGCGCCGGCAGACGGGCCTTCCGGCTTGACCTGGGTGCAGGTGAGCGCCGGATGGGACAACCTGTCCTACGGCCTGGCCTCAGACGGCAACCTGTACTCCTGGGGGAGCAACATCAACGGCCAGCTGGGGCGCGAGCCCGCTGAAGCCTGGCCGGCCAGCCGGCCAGGACCGGTCGGCTTCCCCGGAAAACCACAAGCCACCAGCATCTGCTTCGACCAAACCCGGCAGCAAGGCGCCTGCCTTGCCGCCGGCAAAAACCTGACGCCCAACGCGGACGGCACCTGGAACGCCACCACGCCCGCCTACACGCCAGGCCCCGTCCCCGCAGCCATCGACTGGACCCAGGACGGCAGACAGCAGCAAACCGACACAAGCAACACCTACCGGTACCTGTCCATCGCCAGCCTGCCCCTGACCGGAGGAAACGGCATGCTCCTCCTGCTCGCCACAGGACTGCTCGCCGCAGGAGCCGCCACAGCCGCCAAAAACCGACGACAACAAACCCAAACAAACACTTCACACGAGTAAGCAGCCCGGGCCACACCCCAACAGGACCCAGGCCAACAGGCGGCCCCGCCACCCCCAACACGACGGGACCGCCACCACACCCAACAACCCTACAAACCACAACCAGACCCCAGTCGGACCAACCACACACCGCCAGCAAACAGCAACCCAGCCCGACTTTAATGCAGAGAAAGCCGAGAACGGGATTGCGATCGGCCTTGACGGTCGCTGCCGCGTCAGGCATCCACAATCACCAAGTCTAAAAGCCAAAAGCGCGGGCATAGGCAACCCGCTTTCGGCAAAACAGACCACAAAACCCAAACACAAAGCTCCAACACGAACAAAAGGCACACCAGGTAAGCGCAGCCACCGACTACCATCTTCCAATCACAACCTAAAGCAAGAGTGTCATCTTATCCCATCAGCATCGATCCCTAAGTCTGCATCAACCTCGATAGATGTGTCCAGGCTCTGATCAACCCGGCAAAGCCAACGATAGAGTTCGTCTCTGGCCGTTTTCCCACATTCAAGCAACTCGCATTTGCTGTTTTATGCATTGCATCTGTCCTAATCTTCGCCTCACCCGCCAAAGACGCACAAACTGATGACAAACCAGGAATCGCTCATCAGCCCATCAATTCAGCCACGGAAGGCCGAAGCCGTACAAGTATAGGATCTGCAGAGACAATGCACGATAGAGAAGTCGAGGCTGGTCAGGAGCCCCGCATGCAAGAACCAGGCAGATCGGGTCGCGTATGAGTGCTTTCGCGCCGTATGCCATCCCTGCTTTGGCCCATGAGAGGCATTCTGGCAAGATGGTCCATTCACTGGAAAAGCAGTCACTGCGCTGGGCATGCGACTCTGCCGCTGTCTTGGCACCAACCATTCCGCGAGAAGGGGCCATCAGCCATTAAATGGCTTGATCCATGCAGATCAGTCTGAAGCGTACAAGACCCATCGTCCTGGTTCGGCTGTATTGCTCTAACTCGACCAATGCCTCAACCTGAATGGATTGATGAAATAAGAACCACGCAAGAAAGACAACCGCTCTGGCCGTCGGATCTGATGGCTGCCGCAACCACAACAATCCGCAACGACCGCCACCAGCACATCCCGATTCTCCAATAAGCGTCTCAGCCACTGCTTTGATGGTCAACCGCTCATGTCCTCATAGGAACTATGCGGATCCTGGACACGGTCCCTGGTGCCCTCATGACTGTAGCAAACCGCTAAGCGCTATAATTACTTCCAGCAGCATAGTCGGCCCCTGCTTCGCTGGTCGTCGTGCGCGGCCACTAGATATTTGCCGCAAGGAGGGGTCATGACCGATACACACGTACGATCCGCATCACCCACAAACCAGCTCCGACGGAAACATGGGCAGGAGCATGAGTACTTCACCTTTGCCCCGTCCCAGATCTGCCTGACCCCGGGCAGTACCTATGCTGATGCCCAGCAGGCCGGTGCGGACTACCTGCTCAGCCTGGATCCTGACCGTCTGCTGGCCCCATACCGGCGCGAGGTCGGCCTGCCCCACCAGGACAGCCCTTACCCTAACTGGGAATCCATGGGCCTGGATGGCCATATGGGCGGCCACTACCTATCCGGCCTGGCGGCATACTGGCAGACTCTGCTCGATCACCGCTTCCTGGCAAGGGCAACCTATATGTTGACTGTCCTGCGTGAATGTCAACGAGCCTCCGGCGACGGCTTCCTAGGCGGCATGCCCCACAGCGCCGAGCTCTTCCGAAGCCTGCGAAAAGGCCATATCCAGGCACAGTCATTCGATCTGCAAGGCGCATGGGTTCCCCTCTACAACCTCCACAAGCTCATGGCGGGTCTATTGGATTGCTGGCAGGCCTTCCAAATCCCTGAAAACAACAGCCAAGCAGCAGATGCCTCCGCCATGGCCCACGACATGGTTCTGCAGCTGGCTGACTGGTGGTGCAATCTAGCGGACGCCATTGCCGAGCAGGATTTCCAAGCCATGCTGTCTTGTGAATACGGAGGATTGAACGATGTCTTTGCCCGTCTATACCAGCTGACCGGGAGAGAACGCTATCTGCGCCAGGCCCGCCGCCTGACCGACCAGGCCTTCTTCGAACCGCTGGCCGGCGGCAAGGATCGGCTTACAGGCCTGCATGCCAACACGCAGATCCCCAAGGTCCTGGGTTACGAGCGTCTGTTTGAGATCACCCGCGAGAAAACCTATCGCAGGGCCGTAGACACCTTCTGGCATGGGGTGGTGGACCGGCGCACGGTCTCCATCGGTGCCCACTCCGTCTCGGAGCATTTCAACCCGCCGGACGACTTCTCCGCCGTGGTCACCTCCCGGGAAGGCCTGGAGACCTGCAACAGCTGCAACATGGCCAAGCTGGCCCTGAGCCTCTATAGGCGCACAGGGCAGGCCCGATACCTGGATTTCTACGAGCGGGTGCTGGTCAATCATCTGGTCTCCACAGTAGGCATCCACGAGCACGGCTTCGTCTATTTCACCCCTATGCGTCCACGGCATTACCGGGTCTACTCCAGCGCCCAGCGCTCCTTCTGGTGCTGCGTTGGCACAGGCCTGGAGAATCACGCACGCTACAACAGCATGATCTTCGAACGCCAACCAGGAAATGAGCCCGGCAGCAAATCCGAGTCCCTGGTGGTCAACCTCTTCATTCCTGCCGTCCTGGACTGGTCCGCCCGCGGACTGCGCGTCGGACTATCCTATGCTCCCGGCCCCGGAACAGCCAACCTGGGCCGTCTGGACCTGGAAGGTCCGCCGGAGGAGCAACAGACCGTGGACCTTTACCTACGTCATCCCTGGTGGCTTGAGGATGCCAGGTACCGGGTCATGCAAGGACAGCAGGCCCAGCTGACCGTCGAACCAACGAGGTCCGCTTCAAACAACAGCCCATGCTTCGACCATTTGCGCCTGACCTGGACTGGACAAGCAACTTTGGAGGTGGCCCACCGGGTCCGGGTGACTGCCGAGCCCCTGCCTGACGGTTCGGACTGGATCAGCCTGCTGCGCGGTGTCAAGGTCATGGCTGCCCGCAGCGATGACGCTGATCTGGAGGGCCTGAAGGCAGACGACTCCCGAGCCGGTCATATCGCCGCCGGTCCTCTGCGCCCGCTTGGCGACCTGCCTCTGCTCCTGGGAGAGCCCAAGGACTTCCTTCTGCCCCACCCCCAGGACGACGGCGCCATCGAGGTGGCCGTCGCCAGACCGCACGCACCAGCCCGGGAGGCGGAAAGGGACCCCGAGTGGACCGACTCGCGCCTGTTGCTGGTCCCCTTCACCTCTATAGAGGCCTCCAGGTACTCGGTTTATCTGCCTTGGGCACAGGATTGGGATAAAGACCGCGTTCATCGCATCTTGAAAAACATTGATGTTCAGGAACAGGCCCATGAGCGTCAGATTTGCGATCAGGTGAAATGCGGATCCCAGCAGTCCGAGATCGACCATGAATATCAGGGTCGGAATGACCGGCAGGAGCTGATCGAAGGAGCGAACACCCGTCGCGCACTGACTGGCGGCTGCTTCTCCTACCGGCTCCATGATGCCACTGGGAAAGCAAGGATGCTGGAGGTGGCCATGCGCAGCCAGAACAGCACAGCTCGTTATTCTCTGCGAGCGGAAGGCTTGGAGCTGGGGCAACCAGTCAGGAGCCATGAGCACGGCACGGTCCTCGACCGGTACCCCCTGAATGGGCAAGGCTTGAATGCCCTGCCCGACCGGTCTGTCAGGGTGAGGATTCAGGCTGGCAATGAGTGCCCCACCCCTGACATGCTGACCCTGGCCCTGATCCGCGGCTGAATCGCAGGCCCTTCCCCATGCAGAACTGACAGGGCTTCAAAGCAAGGCTGAGGGCGGCATCGGCAATTCCCCGTTGCGCACTGCCCACCACATACCCACCATATATATGGGTCGACCGCCTGACCGGGCGAAAGGCGATTCCTCTTATCGCGGTCAGGCGGTCGATGCTTTTCTCGGGAGCCTAGTGCTGGTCGTCAGGCTTGGCGTAGATGAACTTGTTGCAGATCAAGTACACGATCAGGCCAAGCAATGCTACGGCAGCGCCGATCAGGAGCAGGTTGCTGTAGTTGGCCGCCAGGCCGGTGGCACCCATGATGCTGAAGCCTTCCAGGCTGGTCTTGCCCATCAGGCCGCCGATGATGGCGATGCCGATGGAGCCGGTGACATTCATGACCAGGTCGTTCATGCCCACGCCGCGGCCTGACTGCTCCTGTGGCAGGGTGTCAAGCACGGTGGAGACGATAGGCGAGTACATGAGGCCGACGCCGGCGTAGTAGACGCAGGCAGTCAGAGTCAGAGCCAGAAGGCCGGAATTGACCACTAGGGCTGATCCGGCGAAGCCTAGTATCATCAAGCAGGCAGCGATGATGATCGCTGTTTTGCGACCGATTTTGTCCACGATGGCACCCGAGGTGGTGCCCAGCACGGCGGCTACCAGGAATGCCCAGACCACGTGCAGGGAGACCGTGGAGGTCGGCACCCGGTAGACGTCACGCCCGATGGCGTTGAAGATGGGCGACATGCAGTAGTTCATGAAGTAGAAGATCAGGATCAGGGCGATGCCCATCAACCAGCGCTTGTTGCGGAAGAAGGCCGGGGTGATGAAAGGGCTGCGGGCCCGGCTGATATACAGCCCGAAGATCAGGTAGCAGACCGCGGAGGCCACCAGCAGCCACCAGGCGGCATATGAGAAGAAAAGAGTCAACAAGGCCGTTGCCAGGCCGAAAATGACAAAGCCCAGCCAGTCCACCTTCTCGCCATTGCCACCGCCGGTGGGCAGGCTCTTGAGCAGAACGGGCAGGAAGAAGATCGTGACCGCAGGAATAAGGAACAGGTACTGCCAGGCCAGCGAGCTGAGCAGACCAGCAGCGAAGATGCCGATGGCTGCAGACACCTGGTAGCCTGCCGTGAAGATGCCAAAGAAGATCACTTTCAGCGAGGGCTTGAGATATTTGGTCGCCACGACCAGGTAGGCCGAGCCGGCCACCTGCTCCCCGGCGGTCTGCAGCAGCCGGGCCGCAATCACATTCCAGATGTTGGGGGCCATAATCGTGTTGGCCACATACCCGTACACGGACCCCACGAACAATATGCACAAGCCAAAGGTGACCAGCTTGCGCAGGGAGACGAAGTCGCCCAAGGAACCGTAGATGAAGCAGACGATGCCCAGGACGATGCTGGGCAGGGCCGTGATCAGCGAGGCCTGATCAGGTGCGCCCGCATCCTTGCCGACTTGCTGGAATACCAGGTTGAAGCCCTGCAGGCACAAGGTGCCCAGGACAAAGGTGATCAGCAGCAGGATCAATGATCGTACGGCTGTCGAATCCTCGGTGGGTTGTTCTTCGGACATAATGTCTTCAATACTCTTTCTCTTGCGTGAACTTGCCGGGGATGGCGGACATCACTCGGTCTGGGAGGCCAGACTGGTGATGCGGGTCATGAACTCGTTCAGGAAGCGGGGCACATCTACGTCGACGGCCACACGCATGGTCTTGTGCGGATCATTGAGCCGCTGCTCGTCCCCGATGGTGCGCCCGCGCGTGGCCCCTTCGGTCTCGACCTTCATATTCATAGGCAGGGTGGTGACCAGGGTCGGATCCACGGCCACGCCCACGGCCAGCGGATCGTGCAGGCCACAGCCTCCCAGGTGGGGCGAGGTGGTCTCATAGGCCTTGATATAGAAGTCGGTCATATCCGCCAGGAAGGTGCCTGCCGCAGTGCCCAGTTGCCGCCAGCGGGCGGTCTCCTTGTAGGTGAGCAGAGTCTGCAGGGTCACGTCCAGACCGACCATGGTCACGGGCGCGCCGGAGCGGAAGAGCGCATCTGCCGCGTCCGGATCCTGGGAGATGTTGGCCTCCTGCCAGGCATCCACATTCCCCGGCACGGTCAGAGCACCGCCCATAAGCACAATGGAGCCGATGCGCTGGGCTATATCGGGCTCCTTCGCCAGGGCGGCGGCGATGTTGGTCATGGGGCCTGTGGGCACGTATACTAGGTCCTTGCCGTAGGTGTTGACTGAATCGATGATAAAGTCTACAGCCGACTGCGTCTCCGCCTTGCGGTGCGAGTCCGGGATGGCCGCGTCGCCGATGCCGTTCTCGCCGTGAATGAAGACGGAGACAGGCAGCACCTTGAAGGAGTCGGCTTTGGAGGCGTGGGGCAGACCCGGATAGACCTTGACCTCCGGGTGTCCCAGCAAGTCGGTGATGGCCAGATCATTCCGGATGCCCTGCTCCAGCAGAACGTTGCCATAGGTACCCGTTATGCCGATCAGCTCAACTTCGGGGCTGCCCAGGGCGTAGGAAATAGCCAGAGTGTCGTCGACACCAGTGTCCAGATCGAGAATCAGCTTGCGCATGCAATGCTTCCTTTCGTCGCCATGGCTGTATAGAACCATGGCCGTAAGCACCCACGGCGTTCTTGGCGCGCATACGAGTTTACCATAGGTTGGACCGGGCTGTTTCGCCGCTCATGACAGGAACTAGCCGTGGACAATATCCTCAGATGCTCATGGCTTCGGCAACCAGAACTCAGGTGACGAGTCCGGCATCTGCCTTCTGGCTGATTGCACTGTCCATAATGACAAGCCAGACGCACAAGCCGCTCCCCCAGGTGCCTATGATGACTCTGATTCTGCCCGGATGAGCTGGCGAAAGGGGTACCCATGGCTCCAAGGGAAACGAAGGCATCCACAACCACGCTCCAAGAACGTCGACGCAACCTGCAGCTGATGACCTCGCTAGGCGTGCTGGCCGGAGGCCTCTACGGCTACACCCTGACCGTTATCTCCGGGACGCTGGTCGGCATGAACCTAGGCTCGGGTCCGGACGGGCACCTGACGGCCGGCGAGCAGGGCATGGTCACCTCCGCTTTGTTGATAGGGGCGGCGCTGGGATCCTACCTGGCAGGCAGGCTCAACGACCGCTTGGGTCCCAGACTCATCATCCTGACCGGCGCCCTGCTGGCCATCCCCGGAGCTCTGCTGAGCGCCCTGGCCCCCAGCCTGCCCCTGCTGGAACTGGGGAGGTTGGTCATCGGGGTCGGCATAGGCATGACTTCGACCATTGTGCCCATCTACCTGGCCGATATGGTCGGCACGGTTGAACGCGGACGGGTGGTTTCGGTCAACTCGGTCATGATCGTGGTTTGGCAGCTGCTGGCGGTCAGCGTCAACGCCATCATGAACCGGATGGGCGCCGACTGGCGGACCATGCTCTGGGCAGTAGTGCCACCAGCCGTCCTGCTGGCTTTGCTGGCATGCTTCCTTCATGACAGTCCTGCCCACCTGATCCGCCGAGGCGAACAGGACCAGGCGGCGGCCTTCCTTGAGGCTACACACGACGAAAAAGAGGCCCGGGAGACCATGCAGGAGCTTTCACAGCCCAAGAGTGCGACAACCGCCAGCTTCAAGGCCCCCTGGCTCCGGCGGGTGCTGATCGTGGGCATCGGCGTGGCCATGATCAACCAGCTGACAGGGCTGAATATCGTCAACTACTACGCGCCGACCATCTTCACCGATACCCTTGGCTTCGACCCCTCCCTGTCCATGGTCGCCACTGTGCCCGTCATCCTGGTCTCCGCCATAGCGGCCACCATCGGAGGACTGGGGCTGATTGACCGATTTGACCGCCGCGCCATACTGGCCGCGGGACTTGCAGGCACCATCGTCTTTCTCGCCGCCATCGGGGTCTGCTACCAGTTCGTCGGCGCCCCCGGCTCCGGGTCACGAACGGCCGCCTGGATCATGATCGGCATGATGATGATCTACGTGGTTTTCGTCCAGGGCCTGGTAGCCCCGGTCACCTGGCTGCTCCTGTCCGAGATCTTCCCTCAGGAGGTCAAGAGCCGCGGCATGGGCTACGCCAACGTGGCCATGAACCTGACCAACTTCGGACTCTCCTTGGTCTTCCCCACTCTGCTGGCCCGGCTGGGCGGCACCGGCGCCTACCTGCTCTTCGCCCTCATCAATGTATGCGCCTTGGTTTTCGCCTGGGTCAGGGTGCCCGAGACCAGGGGCAAAAGCCTAGCCCAAATCGAGCAGGAGGCCCGAGCCCGGGCATGAAAAGAGGGCGAAGCCGGATGCCGGCCCGCCCTCAATGGGCCTGATGCTTCAGATGCCGAAGACCTGCTTGGCCAGCTTGGCAATAGTGTCGCCACCCAGCTCCGCGACATCGTTCTTGCACTGGTTTATCTTGCCGAAGAGCTGGTCCGCATCGTTGTAGGACAGGGGCTTGCCAATCTGCTTGGCCAGGTCCACCAGCTGGTCGATGGTCTCCAGGTTGCTCAGCTTCTCTACCAAGGTCTTCTCGTCCATGAATCACTCCTCTGTAAGCGGCGGTGCAGGTACCGGGGGCCTTACGCCATCGATGCCCATATTTTCCCCTCCCATCATAGTCAACGACCGGATGAACCGGGCGCGCAAAGGGCTCAAATCAGGTCGTAGGAAAAATCGTGGATCTGGTCCAGGGCCTGCCGGCTCTCCACCAGCCAGGTCATGGCCACTGGATAGACATGTCCCAGGGTCTGCAGGCGGTTGAGTCTCGGGTCCTGCAGCTCGAAGTCGCGGCCCTTCCTGCACAGAATCTCGGCCAGCTTCAGAGCGTCACCCTGCAGAAAATCGTCGGCACTAGTGTTCAGGAAGACCGGCGGCAGGTGGACCATGTCGACCAAGGTCGTCAGGTCGGCCACCTGGTCGCCCCCAGCATGTATGAAGCTTCTAAAGAAGGATGGAGCAACGATTGCCAGGTCATCGGTGGGCGAACCAGTTGGATGGAAGTCTTCCAGATCCGCCGATAAGTAAGTAGTCAGATCGAAAAGCCCTGAGACGAAGGCAGCGCCCCGAGGCCGCAGACCGGCAGGTTTCAGCCCCAGCCTCTGCGCGAATTGGTCATCGGACTCCACTGCCAGCGTATAGAGGGCCAACGTGCCTCCGGCCGAATCTCCCGTCAGAAAGATCCGATCAGGCGAAACCGGATACGCGTCCAGGTGGTTCTTTATCCAGGTCAGAGCCGTCAGCACATCACCCAGCTGGCCCATGAAGTCCGTGCTCGGGACCAGTCGGTAGTTGACTGAGAAAACCGCAAAGCCGCGCTGGGCCAGGTGGGTGCAGAAGTTCCGGTTGAGCTCCTTGTAGCCGTACATGAACCCGCCGCCGTGGATGTCGATGTAGACCGGGGTCACCTTGCCGTTGCGCAGCAGGGCATCATGAGGAAGGTAAAGATCCAGCTTGTGGGCCCGCAGACCATCGTCCACATAAGCGATGTCGTTGAGGCAGTCCACTCCCTCGGGCACCTGCCAGTGACGGGAGCGGGGAGCATCCATGCGCCCGAAAGTCAGCCGGGAGCCCAGAACGGCCTGGACTATATCGGCACTGCAGCCATCCAGGTCCCCGTCAACCTCGGTCCAACCCTCCAGGAGTTCACGTTCCTCGTCGGTTACAGTCATCTCTGAATCGTTGCTCATCATTCAGCCCTCATATCTTCCAGCTCTACGCCGTTGGTCTCTGGCAGAACCTTCAGAACGAACAGGAGGCTCAGCGCCGCGAAGACGGTATACAGCAAATATACGTTGCCGGTGCCGATCCCATCCCGCAGCCAAGGGAAGGAGGTGGACACCAAAAAATTCCCGATCCAGTTGAAAGCGGTTGCTACGGCCACGCCCATGGCACGGATATTGTTGGGGAAGATCTCACCGATGACCACCCACATGGCCGGCCCCCATGTGCCGCAGAATGTGAAGTAGAAGAGGTAGACCGCTACCAGAGTGAGCGGCGCCCACACACCCTTCAAGGACAACCCCGTGGCGGTGACCTGGGCATGGTAGAAGCCGAAGGTAGCGAGAAGAAGGAAGACGGTCATGCCAGCAGAACCGAAGGCCAGAAGCTTTTTCCGGCCGATCCTGTCAATCAACGCCATGGAAATGATCATGGGGACGAAAGCGACCACCGCACGGATAACCGAAATGTTCAACGCTTGCTGCTCAGAAAAACCGAGCGATCGCCAAAGGCTGGAATCATAGTAAAGAATGATGTTGACCCCGTTGAACTGTTGGAACAGCGCCACAGCAATAGCTATCCAGACCACCTTTTTCAGGCCGAAGGTGCGTCCGCGCAGATCAGACAGCCGTGGACTGGTCTCATTGCCGACCGAAAGCCTTATCTGAGCCACTTTTGCCTGTGGATCCCGGGTGCCATTGAGTTGCCTGAGCAGGGTGGCAGCCTCCTGGTCACGTCCTTTCATGACCAAGTACCTGGGCGACTCGGGCAACTTAAAGCAGACAATCAGCATGATCAGAGCAGGGACCAACATCATCAACAGCATCCACCGCCAGGTGGGCAAGGAAAACCACAAAGCCTGGTCAGCTCCACCTGAACTTTTGGCCAGCACATTGTTGACTATAACGGAGGCCAGCATGCCGATGCCCACCGCAAACTGCTGGAAACTGGTCAGGAATCCACGCATTTTCGTGGGCGAAACCTCGGCAATATAGGCCGGTCCGACCACAGAAGCAAAGCCCACGCCAATGCCGCCGATGATGCGGAAGAGTAGGAAACTCCATATTTCCGGAGCGAAGGCCGACCCTATTGAACTGACCACAAAGAGTAAAGCCGCCGAAAGCATGATCTTTACTCGCCCAAATCGGTCAGCCAGTTTGCCAGCGAACCAGGCACCGATCACGCAGCCCAACAGGGCAGCCGATACCGAAATGCCGCTCATGAAGCTGTTAAGGCCAAAACCTGCTTTTGTGCCGGCAATGGAATCCACGGCCCCGTTGATCACTGAGGTGTCGTAGCCGAACAGCAATCCTCCTGTTGCCCCTGCCAGACAGACCAGGATGATGCGGCGTCGCACAGACGGATCAAGAACTTCCGTCACATCACCAGACGATGACGACTGATTGTTTTTTTGTGACACGGTCACTCCTTTGTAGCATGACACATCGTTACCACAAAGCTATACATACCCGAGGGTCTGAGAATGTCAATCGGTGACCCGGATACGACATTTTGTGACCTGTCTGCCAGGTGAAATGAAATAATGTACAGACTGCTTTCCTCGGAAAGGAGATGTTCAATGCTGCAAAATCCAAAGGAAGCCCATCAATACAACACAGTGATCAGCCCCGACTTCTTGGAAGAGGACATTTATCCCGAGGGCTATCCAGGCCTGGTCATCGTTCATTATGACAATGACGAATTGGTTAGCGCTCATTGGCACCAGGGTCTGGAAGTGATTCACACCATCCATGGTGGCGGCTCCTTCCAGGTCGAAGACCAGCACTATATGCTCAGGGACAACGATAACCTGCTGATCAGCCCGTATAAGATGCACCAGGGCCGCACCGTCAGCCACAGCAAAGGTTTGGTTAAGATCATCTCAGTCACCTTCAACAATGAAGTCGTAGGTCGGATTTACCCCTTTGCCGACAGGTTTCTTTTCTCGCTCTCCAGTCCCCATGCCAACATGCAAGACCGGAAGAATCTGGACCAGCTGATGATCAGCATCGGCAGCCTGTATGAATATCAGAACACGGCTTCGGCATTTCTGCTGAATGCAACGCTTTATCAATTGCTGCACTCGCTGTACACCAGATTCACCATCGGCGTGCGGCCGCCGGAATCAATCAGATCAGGGCGCAATGTCACCAGGCAGATTCTCGGCTATCTAGCCAATCACCACACCGAGAATCTGACCGAGCGGACTGCGGCCGCCTACTTTGGCTACAGCAGAGAGCACTTCAGCCGTCTATTCCGAAAGACCACTGGCTCCACCTTCAAGTCTTATCTGACCAAATTGAGACTGGACGACGCAAGAGCCAATATGGATCGGTCCAGTGGCCCCATAACAAATATTGCCGCCGATGCTGGATTCCCCAATCTGACCAGTTTCACACGATCCTTCACTCGTGAATACGGGATCACACCCCGGCAATACCGAAGGGGGCATCTCCAGATCGATCAAGCAACGTTACAGACGAACAGCGACGATCTATGCGACAAGTAGCAACACTCATAAAAACGTTTGCCTGATAGACAACAAGTCATGTCATGCCGTCAAACGGACATTCATGCTACTGGTCGCGCTCCTGCCGGTAGAATAATGGAAACAGAGACAGAAAGGCCAAGGATGACAATCGCAACCTACGAAGGCGTATCCGCGCTATCCCTGGGCCTGCCGCCCGCCACCGCCATTCCAGCAGCCAAGAGCGAACTGCCCATAAGGGCCTTCACCACGCGACCTCCCGTCTCCTCACGGCTGCGTCAGCACTTCTCCACCAGCATCGACAAGATCGTCATGCTGGCCCTGCTGCGGCCCGGGACTGTTCCTGTGACGGATGGCGCACACTGCCATGAGGTGCTGGTCATGGCCGTCGGGCTGAAGACCCCCGATGTGCCGGAGGACGTGTTGGAGCACATCGCCGCCATGCGCTCCTCAGGCATGGTTTTTATCACCATTCACCAAGGTGAAGAGGGACTCGTCTGCACGCCGGCCGTCCGCCGGGCCCTGCCTACCAAGGCCGGTCATGAGACCAGGCATACGCTCCACCTAGGCAGGCCCCGCCCTGCCGATCAGACCAGTCTGACCCTGGTGGGCGACGATATGGATCAGCTCTGGGACAGCCTGTGCGCCCAGGTGACCCTGGACCGGACTGACGGCACGGATCTGGACAGCCGACTCGCCGTCCGCGAGCGCATCGACCTGCTCAAGACCCAGGAGGCCAAGCTGGCCGGGGACCATGGCCGGGCCCGGACCACCCAGGCCCGCAACACAGCCTTTGCCAAGCTTCAGAAGGTCCGGGCCGAACTGAACCAGCTTTCCGCCGGTAGTCAGACGGCGCAAAAATAGGACACGGAGTCTAGCCCGACCTGGTTCGGCCTTATTTGTTCTAGCTCGTTTCCCTAGGATGGTCGGCGGTCTCAGGATGCTCACCCAACTCGGCGCGTTCATCGGGGATATCCTTGTAGGCCAGGTATTTGCGCAGTTCGAAGGCCATGGCCAGGTCGGGATAATCGCTTAGGCGGCGGGGATTGTAGCCTGTCTCTCTGGCCAGGGCATCCAGTCGGTTCTGCATGGTGTTCTTGTGGATGAAAAGCTCCTGGGCGGCGTGGGTGATGCTGCCGTTGTGCCGGATGTAGGCGCTGAAGACCCTCTCGAACCAATCGACACGATCCGGAGGGAGGCCCGCAAAGACCTGATCCACAAAGGTCTGACACTGCTCGGCGGGCAGTGAGGTGATGAGCAGACCCGCGCCCATCTGCTCGTACCGATACCGCTGGTCATCGTCGGTGAATCCGGCCCAGCGCGCGGCGATGCAGGCCTGCCGGTAGCTGTGCCAGTACTGGCCCGGATCCGCTTGGATCATCCCCGCGCCTAGCACCACCTTGGAGCCGACTGCCCGACCGAGAGCCTGACGCAGCGCAGCCACGAACTCATCAAGCTCAGCATCCCCCATCTGCGGCGCATAGATGCGAAAGACCTTTGGGCTCACAGCGAAAAGGGGAACCCCGAAGGACAGACAGGTCTTGCAGAGCCTCTCGTAGAGCCTATCCTGGTTGAGCCTTTCCAGCCGGATACCTGGCGTCCGGCCGACCAGAGCCCGTCGTGGACCCGACAGATCCAGGTCGAGGGCCAGGGCCAGGGCGTTCATCAATTCGTCGTCCTTGTGCTCCAGAGTCAGTAGGTTGACCAAGTTGCTGGTCATGATCCGCCGGTTGAATCTGTCAATCTGCTCCATGTTGGCGCAGAGCATGAGCTCGGTCATACGCTCGATGATCCCGCCCAGAGCGCCAACCTTGTTCACTGGGCCGGTGATGCCGATGACCGCCACCACAGCGTCATTGAGCACCACCGGCACGTTGACCCCGTCACGGGCGCCCTGATAAGGATGGCGACGATCCACGGCAACGGTTTGGCAGTCAACGGCCGCCTGACGGGCCGCGTCATGGAAGCTGCCTATGCGCGAAGCATCAGTGCTGGCCACCATGGCTCCCTCGGTGTCGAAAAAGTTGATATTGTACTCGGTTACATCCTTGAGATTATCGACGATTGTCTGCGCCGTCGCAGGGTCTATGGTCATGGCGCCTCCTTACGGACATGGTACATGAACCATTTTTGCCATCGTCACCCATCGCTTTTCGATTATGGGTGCCCTGGCAAAAAGTCCATAACAGAGCCACACTAAAAGCGAGAAAAGAATGGGATCGTTACTGGACTGGCCCGGCAGCTACGACGGTGCCGGCCCTGGTCCCTGGCACAGGTTACGGATCAAAGGAACCGACATGGACATTACCCTGTCATGGTGGGCCGCCCTGCTGGGCCTGGCCCTGGCCATCATCCTCATTCTCAAGAAGCTCAACACCACCTATGCACTCATGCTGGGAGCAATCCTGGGCTGCCTGATCGGCGGCGCCTCCCTAGGGCAGACCGTCAACATCGTGGTAGCCGGATCCCAGAGCGTCATGGGCACGGTTATCCGGGTCCTGGCTGCCGGCGTGCTGGCGGGAGTCATGATGGAGTCCGGCGCTGCCAACCGGATAGCCCGAGCCATAGTAGACGGCTTGGGCGAGCGCATGGCCATCCTCTCCCTGGCCCTGGCCACCATGATCATCTGCGCCGTCGGAGTCTTCATCCCCGTGGCCGTCCTGATCGTGGCGCCCATCGCCATCGAGGTTGGCAGTCGGCTCAGGATCTCCAAGCTGGCCCTGCTGATCGCCCTGTCCGGGGGCGGCAAGGCCGGCAACATCATCTCCCCCAATCCCAACACGATCGCGGTGGCCTCAGGGTTCCACATACAGCCCTCGGCAGTCATGATCGGCAGTTTCATCCCGGCACTATGCGGACTGGCCATGGCCGTCCTGCTGGCCACCATCATGCAGCATCGCGGGCGTATCGTCACCATGGACGACCTGGGCGATGATGCAGCTAAAGCCTCCAAGGACAAGGATCTGCCCTCCTTGGGACGCTCCCTGGTGGCCCCTATCACTGCTGTGGTTCTGCTTCTGCTCAATCCCGTGGGCTCTATTCTGCATATCGGCCTGCTGGAGCGGTTCCAGGTGGATGCCATGTACATCCTGCCCCTGGCATCCCTCTTGGGTCTGCTGGCCATGGGACAGGGCGGCAAAATCCTCACATACACCAGCGCCGGCCTGCAGCGCATGGTTGATGTGGTCCTTATCCTGATCGGAGCCGGGGCCTTGGGCGGACTGATCACCAGCTCCGACCTGCCCAAGCAGATCGTCAGCCTCATCCACGCCATGGGCGTGCCCGGATCCATGCTGGCCCCCATCGCCGGCGTCCTCATGGCCGCAGCCACGGCCTCCACCTCCACGGGCGTCATTCTGGGCAGCAGCTCCTTCGGCAAGTCCATCCTGGCCTTCGGCACCTCGGGGGTGGCTGCAGCCGTCACCATGCAGGCAGGCGCCACGGTCATTGACCAGCTGCCCCACGGCAACTACTTCCACGTCACTGCCAAGTCCATCAACATGACCTTGGGCGAGCGGATGAAGGTGGTCCCCTTTGAGTTCCTGGTAGGCCTGACCATGACCCTGGTGGCCATGCTGGTCTATCTGGTCTTCTGAAATGACGAGTCAGGAAAGGCAACAACCATGAAAATCATCATTGCGCCCGACTCCTTCAAGGGCAGCCTGACCGCCAAGGAGGCTGCAAAAGCCATCGAACGCGGATTGCGACGCAGCCCCCTCAAGGCCGAAATGGTCCTGGTGCCCATGGCCGACGGCGGCGAGGGCACGGTCCAGTCCCTGGTCGATGCCACCGGAGGCCATATGATCCAGGCCCAGGTCACCGGACCCTTGGGGCAGACCGTGAACGCCAGCTACGGCATTCTGGGCGACGGACGGACAGCCGCCATCGAGATGGCTGCGGCCAGCGGCATCCAGTTCGTCAACGAACAGACCCGCGACCCGCTGACCGCCACCACTTACGGCACGGGCGAGCTGATCAGCAAGGCCCTGGACCAGGGAGCACAGGAAATCATCGTCGGCCTGGGCGGATCGGCCACCAACGACGGTGGCGCCGGCATGGCCCAGGCCCTGGGTGCCCGGCTTCTGGACGCCCAAGGGCATGAGCTGACCCAGGGTGGAGCGGCGCTGGCCCGGCTGGACCGAATCGACGTCTCCGGGCTGGATTCCCGGCTGGCCCGCACCCGCATTCGTCTGGCCTCGGATGTGACCAACCCCCTGACAGGCCCCGAAGGAGCATCGGCCGTATTCGGCCCGCAAAAGGGTGCAGACCCATCCATGGTGGCCACCCTGGATGCAGCGCTGGCCCACTATGCAGCCGTCATTCGCAAGGACCTGCATCGGGAGGTGGAGACCAAGCCGGGCGCAGGGGCCGCCGGTGGTCTGGGCGCAGGGTTCCTGGCCTTCACTCCGGCCGTCATGGCCTCGGGCGTCAACATCGTGGTGGAGACCACCCGTCTTAAGGAGCTGGCCTGCGGCGCCGACCTCTGCTTCACCGGCGAGGGCGGCATCGACTTCCAGACCGGTTTCGGCAAAACCCCCATGGGCACAGCCCAAGCCGTCAAGGAGTCCTCCCCCGGCTGCAAGGTCATCGCCCTGGCCGGCAACGTGGGCGCCGGGACCGAAGAGCTCTACAAGGTGGGCATCGACGCCATCTTCAGCATCAGCCCCGGGGCCGTCAGCCTTGAGGATGCCATGGCCAAGGCCGCCGACAACCTATCAGCAGCGGCCGAGAACATCGGTAGGCTCCTGTCCTAATCCAGTTCGGATCAGCTGAACAGCAAAGGGGGTTCCGGATGCCTTGAGCACCCGGAACCCCTGCAGTCGGAACCCCTGTCAGGGCCCCTGCTCGGCATGACCTTCAGCAGCCATGCCGCCAGTTGAAGGAGATCAGTCGAATTCGGTGATGACCGAACGGATGACTTCGCCGTTGACCAGCTGCTTGTAGGCCTCATTGATCTGGCTCAGCTTGATGTCCTGGCTGACGATGTCATGCATGTTCAGCCGTCCATCCACAGCAAAGTCCGCATACATGGGGATGTCATGCTTGATGTTGGTGGAGCCCATCCACACGCCCTTGAAACCGCGCTGGTGGACCAGCAGATCGGCCGGGTTGATCTCCAGGGAGACCGTGGCATCCGGCTTGGTCAGGCCGATCGGATAGGCGGTGCCGCCCACGCCCAGCATGTCCCAAGCCTGCTTCATGGTGACGGGCAGGCCGATGGCCTCAAAGGCCTGATCCACGCCGCCGTCAGTCAGCTCGCGCACCTTGGCCACAGGATCCTCGTTCTTGGAGTTGATGACATCGGTCGCACCGAACTTGCGGGCGAATTCCAGCTTGTTGTCCAGCAGGTCGATGGCGATGATCCGCTTGGCCCCGCAGATTCGGGCTCCTGAGATGATGTTCAGGCCGATGCCGCCGGTGCCGATGACGGCCACGGTGTCGCCGGGACGCACATGGGCGGTGTTGATGGCCGCGCCGGCTCCGGTGATGGTGGCGCAGCCGATGCAGGCGGCCTCATCCCACTTGACCTGGTTGTTGACCACAGCCAGCTGGTTCTCGTGAATCAGGGCCTTCTCGGCGAAACCGCCGGTGCCGAAGGCCTGGGTGATGGGCCGGCCGTCAGGGAAGGACAGACGGGGCTTCTCGCCTTCGCCGCGCACGCACTCCTGCTGCTGAGTGCAGGACTGGGGCTGACCCTTGAGGCAGTTGGCGCAATGGCCGCAGACCTGCTCCAGGGAGGCCACCACATGATCACCCACCTTGATGCCGGACACTTCGGGGCCCACGGCCTCGACGATGCCGGCGATCTCGTGGCCGATCACAGCCGGGAAGGGGAAGAACTTGTCATCATCCTCTACCAGATGCAGATCCGAATGGCATAGGCCGGAGGCCTGCACATCCACCAGGACCTCCGCGCCGATGGGATCGTCAATGATAATCTCTTCGGGCTGGGCAAACCCCTTGCCGATTCCATAGGCAATCGACGCTTTGATCTTCTGAGGCATAAACCATCTCCTAATCACAATGCCGCCGCCGGTTTCATGCCAGGCAGGGCAAAAATACATCGTTGGATACTCTGCTGCGGCCACGGCGGTCCTCAATGCATGCACCGCTGCCACAGACCATTCTCATAATAGCAGGGAGGAGACGGCAATGGCCATTCAAGCCAGTCCGGGGAAAGGCTAGCGGCG
Source organism: Bifidobacterium sp. B4142 (assembly GCF_026537325.1). Lineage (GTDB taxonomy): Bacteria > Actinomycetota > Actinomycetes > Actinomycetales > Bifidobacteriaceae > Bombiscardovia. Next base: position 113,043 of record NZ_JAFNMJ010000006.1, on the reverse strand, counting down.
TTTCCTCGACTGGGGCTCAGAACATCCATAGAATGGGGTCCATGTGCGGACGATTCGCAGCTGACCTGGACTACTCCAAACTGGCCGAAATCTATGGTGCCCGGCAGGCTCCGGGGCTGCCCAGGCCCTCCTGGAACATCAGCCCCGGGTCGGCCATCGCCCTGGTGGCCCAGGACCGACGTGGACAGCGGCACCTGCATCCGGCCCGCTGGAATCTGGTCCCCTCCTGGTCGGACAGCAGCCAAATGGCCTATCCTACCCACAATGCCCGGGTGGAGAGCGCCCTGACCAAACGGACCTACTCGGACTCTGCCAGGAGTCACAGGGCCATCATTCCGGCCAGCGGCTACTACGAGTGGACATCCGACCACCGACCCTACTACTTTCAGGCTCCCGACGGCCATACCCTGAGCATCGCCGGCCTTTACTCCTGGTGGAGGGCTCAGCCAGGCCAACCCTGGCTGCTGACGGCCACCATCCTGACGACACAAGCCACGCCAGAGGCATCCCGGGTGCACGATCGGATGCCCTTGCTGATCACTGATGCGACCCTGGACTCCTGGCTGGACCCAAACGTAGATGGCAGAGCAATCCTGCCCCTGGCTGCAGAGTCTGGCCGCCATGCCTCCGAGGCGCTGATCATGCACCCAGTGGCGCCCCTGAAAGGGGACGGGCCGGAGCTGACTGAGGGCATGGCCCTGGATCAGAGAGTCAAAACGGCTCAGAGGGTGAATCCCAACTCCCGTGCCGCATCGGTGGGAACCGGGTCGTAGGCCCAGTACTCGCTCAGGTTCTCATCGGAAGACAGGCTGCGAATCTCAGCCTTGTCGATGTAGACTTCGCCGGACAGATGGTCGGTCTCGTGCTGGAAGATGCGGGCCGGCCAGCCGTGCATGCGCTGGCGGTGCTTACGCCCTGAACGGTCCTCCCAGCTGGCCGTGATGTCCAGCCAGCGCCGCCGAACCGCCTGGAATCCTTCCAGGGACAGGCATCCCTCGTAGAAGGCGGCCGTCTCCTGCCCGATAGGCTCATAGGAAGGGTTGATAATGACCCTGAAGGGCAGTTCGTCAATCTGGCGGGGGTCGTCCTCATCGTCATGGACATGATCTTCGATGACTGCGATGGCCAGGCCCAAGCCCACCTGGGGTGCTGCCAGACCCACGCCCGGAGCCTCAAGCATGGTGGCACGCATGGCCTTGAGCAGCCTGTTCAGCGTCTTGGCTGCCAGCTGACCCTTGTAGGGCCGGGCCTGCTGACGCAGGACTGGCTCGCCCATCTGCACGATGGGCAGGAGCTCTTCCCTGCCAGCCTCGCCCAGCATGGACTCCACCCGGTGATTGAGATCGGCATCGAAGGCCGTTTTCCTGCCGAACATGAACGATTCCGCCTTTCCTGGGTCGTCGAATCAGATGGCCAGCTCGTCGGCCACGACTCCCGCCAGCCGCTGGCAGACCTGGTCGGCCTGCTCCTGGGTGGCCGCCTCTACCATGACCCTGACCAGGGGCTCGGTTCCCGAAGGCCGCAGCAGGACCCGGCCAGTGCTCCCCAGCATCCGCTCCTCCGCCTCGACCGCGTCCTGGACCTTGGCATTGGTGCGGGCTGCGTTCTTGTCCACCCCGGACACGTTGATCAGCCGCTGGGGCAGCTGTGGGAAGTCGGCGGCCAGCTCCTTGAGACTCTTGCCCGAACGCACAACCTCCTTGGCCAAGGTCAGGGCTGTCAGGGTCCCGTCGCCCGTGGTAGCGAACTCCCTGTTGATGACATGCCCGGACTGCTCGCCGCCCAGGGTGTAGCCGCCGCGCAGCATCTCTTCAAGAACGTAACGGTCGCCCACGGCCGTCTGAACGGTGACGATGCCCATCTGCTTCAGGGCCAGCTTGAGTCCCAGGTTGCTCATGACGGTGACCACCAGGGTGTCGTTGGCCAGCTTGCCCTCACGCTGCTTAGCGCGGGCCAGAATACCCATGATCTGGTCACCGTTGACCATGTGTCCCTCTTCGTCCACAGCCAGGCAACGATCGGCATCCCCGTCAAAAGCCACGCCCATGACCGCGTCCGAGGCCTTGACCATGGCCTGCAGCTGCTCGGGATGGGTGGATCCGGCATGCTTATTGATGTTGTAGCCATCGGGAGAGGCGTTGATGACCACCACATCCGCCCCAGCCCGGCGCAGAGCCTCGGGAGCTACCACCGAAGTCGCCCCGTTGGCGCAGTCGGCCACGATCCGCAGACCGTCCAAGGGCTTGGGCTGGGTCTTGTCGGGGGCGACAGGGGCCACAGCCTCCACCAGGTGGTCGATGTACATGTTGGTGGCGGTGACCGTGTCATGGGAGACGCGGCCCACGCCCTCGCCCACTGGACGCTCCCAGTCCTGGCCCAGGACCGATTCGATGTCGTCCTCCTTGGAATCCTGGAGCTTGAACCCGCCCCGGGCGAAGAACTTGATACCGTTGTCGGGCATGGGGTTGTGGGAGGCGGAGATGACTGCCCCCATCTCTACGTTGAGCACGCTGGTCAGGTAGGCGATGCCTGGAGTGGGAATGATGCCCACGTCGATCACGTCGAAGCCGCCCGATGACATGCCGGCGGCCAGGGCCGAGGCCAGAAAATCGCCGGAGACCCGTGTGTCGCGGCCGATCAGCGCACGTCGACGGCCAGCGGACCGATCCGCGCCACGACCCAGGACCCGGACCGCGGCATCGCCTAGATCCAGGGCCAGCTGTGCAGTTAGGTCTTTATTGGCCAAACCACGTACACCATCGGTACCGAATAATCTGGGCATTGCTCTCCTCCGAACCCGGCTGCCAGGCCACTGAAGGCCCCGCCGATCCTCACGTACCATCCTGCATGCAGGCGACAGGTTCATTATGGACCCGCCCCTGACCCGTCGCCACTCGGGGCAGGGCGGGCAGGGTGCTAGCGCAGCCGCTCGTTGTATTCGCGAACCTTGAGGATGCGCCTGGATGACTCCGTATTCTGGATGATCATTCCCCGCAAGGCCTTAGGAGCCTCGGCATGGTCGGCCAGCCAGGCATCGCCCGCCTTGACCAGGGCGGCCGGGTCGGCCTTGGACGGGTAGAGCCCGCCTGCCGACAGCGGGTTGAGCAGGGTCTCCGCGATATGGAAGGTTTTCTGGGCCCAGACCTGGTCCACGGCAGCGAAGAAGCGGTCCACGTAAGGCGCAAAGAGCTCCTGGTCCCCCGAGCCGGAGAAGCCGTCTGCCAGGGCCTCAATCTGTGAGTTGGTCAGATCCTCGTTATGCAGGGCCTGACCCCAGGCCCAGGCCTTGGCCTCGACCGTCGGACAGGCAGCCCGGGAGCCCATGGCGAACTCACGATTTTCAGTAGTGTCTCGCGCGGCCAGCTCCCGGTCGATCTCCCCGTCAGCCAGCAGATCGTGGGCGGACAGGGCGTGGATGATCAGCCAACGGGTGTTGTTGTCGACGGTCAGCCCCTCCAGCTTCAGGTCGCCGCTCAGCAGCCCACGGGCGTGTTCCTCGAAGTCAGTATCGTCCCCGTAGCCCAGGTAAGCGCGGACCAATTGGAACTGCTCGTCCGAACCGGGCTGGGCCTTCACGGCAAGGTCCCAGAGCGTTCCTGCCACCAGCTGCAGCATGGGTTGGCGACGACGGGATGCGGTGAAATGGTGGGCGGCCGTGGAGATCTGGGACAGGGCGTAGCGGAAGGTGGTGGATTGGTGCTCAGTGGCCAAGGCCTTCAGGCTCAGGCTGATGAAGCGTTCGGCAGGGAATTGCGCGTCCCGGGTCATGTCCCATAGGCTGAGCCAGACCACGGCCCGGGCCAGACGGTCCTCGATCCGGTACAGGTTCTGCGCAGCATACTCCAGGGAGTCCCGGTCCAGACGCAGCTTGGCGTAGGTAAGATCGTCGTCGTTGATCATGACCAATGCCGGACGCTTCCTGCCGACGACCTGGGGCACCTCAGCTCCTTGGCCGTCCAGGTCCAGCTCGAACTGGTCCGTGCGCACCACCTTGCCGGACTTGTCTTCGTCGTAGAAGCCCACGGCCAGTCGGTGCGGACGCAGGACCGGATGCTCCTCGGGAGCAGTCTGATCAATCCTCATGGCGGTGATGGCCCCCTGCTCATCGGTCTGCACCTGGCAGGTCAGGGTGGTGATGCCGGCCTCTTCAAGCCAGAGCCGGGACCAGCTGCCCAGGTCGCGGCCGCTGGTCTTCTCCAGCTCGGTCAGCAGATCCTTCAGTGTGGCGTTGCCATGGGCATGAGCCGTCAGATAGTTGTGAATGCCCTGGAAGAAGCGCTCACGGCCCACATAGGCGACCAGCTGCTTCAACACGGAACCGCCCTTGGCGTAGGTGATTCCGTCGAAGTTGACCTCGGTGTCGTGCAGGTCGCGGATGGGGGCCACCACCGGATGGGTGGTGGGCAGCTGATCCTCGGTCAGAGCCCAGCTCTTTTCGCCTGAGCAGAAGGTAGCCCAGTCGTCGGTCCACTCGGTGGCCTCGGCAGTGGCCAGGGTCGACATGAACTCGGCGAAGGATTCATTCAGCCACAGATCATTCCACCACTTCATGGTCACCAGGTCGCCGAACCACATGTGGGCCAGTTCGTGCAGGACAGTCTCCACGCGGCGGTTGATCTGCGCCCCAGTGGCCTTGGACTCGAAGACGTAGGAGTCGCGGAAAGTGACCAGGCCGATGTTCTCCATGGCGCCTGCATTGTATTCTGGCACGAAGATCTGGTCGTACTTGGCCCAGGGGAAGGGCAGGTTCCAGGTCTTGGCATAGAAGGCGAAGCCTTTCTTGGTGATGTCGAAGAGGTATTCGGCATCACCGGCCAGGGAGTCCTTCAGCGCCTGCCGGCAGTACAGGCCCATGGGGATGGTCCGTCCGTCCTCGTTCCGATACTCGCTGGTCCATCGTGCGTAGGGCCCGGCGGCGAAGGCGGTCAGATAGGAACTCATGACCGGGGTCGTCTGGAAGGTCCAGCGGGTCGCGTCCTCGGCGCGGCCGCCCTCCAGGGTCCCTTCGGCGGTTCGGCTGTCCAGGTCCTGGTGGGAGGCGGGAGGCATATTGGAAAGAACCGTCCAGGATGCCGGAGCATCCACAGTGAAGTCGAAGACGGCTTTGATGTCCGGCTGGTCGAAGACGGCATAGACTCTGCGCGCGTCGGGCACCTCGAACTGGGAGTAGAGGTAGACGTTGCCATCCGAAGGGTCCACACTGCGGTGCAGCCCCTCCCCAGTGCGCGAATAACGGCATAGGGCCTCCACCCGAAGCTGGTTATGCCCCATCAGGTCGTCGAGCTCTATCCGGTCATCCCGGAAGGCCAGGGCCGGATCCAGACGCCGGCCGTTCAGCTCGATCAGGCTGACCTGGTCGGCTATCAGATCAACAAAGGTGGACTCCCCAGGCCGGGCATCAAAATCGATCAAGGCCGTGGAAGGGAAAGTGGCAGGCCCCTTGGTCAGGTCCAGATTGACCTTATAGCTGACATTGGACACGACGAGGGCTCGTTCTTCGGCTTCCACACGAGTCAGATTGGCTCCGGGCATAATTTCCTTTCACGCATGGATGCCGGTGCCCCCACCGGCATCAGCATAGGTCCTGTACGGATATGGCATTCCAAGTCTAATGCGGACACCCGCCGACGGGCCAGAAGGACGATTCGCCTCTTTCCTTACGGCGCAGTCCGGACGGGAATAACCACGCATCCAGGCGGTTGATCAAGGCCGATGGCTTACCAGCCGGGCAGAGAGGAGGCGCCATGCAGGTTCGGACCGGATTCACCACGCATCAGCTCAACATGCTCTGCCAATACTCTTATGGGATCGGCAGAGGGGACGTCAAGACCCGGCCGGGCCTGCACTGGTTCGAGGATCCAGCTCTGGGCATCTACTGGGTGCTGCGCTCCCGCTACTGCCCTGAGAACGGCTTCGAGGGCATGATCGCCGCCCAGGACCTGGATGGCGGTCCGGACTATGCCCATATGGCCGTAGTCTATGCAGGCACCAATCTGCGCGACGACCCCCGGCACGACATCCATGCCGCGCTGACCTGCTTCCTGCCGCCGCTGAACGGGGAGCCAGGACAGACGCAGCAGGCAGGCATCCTGGCTCAGCAGGCACTTGACCTGGCCCGACGCAAGGCGGGAGCCGTGCGCGGGGTCCTCTTTACCGGACATAGCTTGGGCGGAGGTCTGGCACTGATCCAGGCGGCGGAGCAGGACCTGCCCGCCAGGGTCTTCTGCGCCGCCGACCCCTGGCGGGTGCTTGACCAGGAGCAGCGTCAGCGGGTGACCAGCCACTACGGGGACGGCAAGTTCCTGGATTACCGCCTGGGCAACGACAGGGTGACCGGAACCGCCAACCGCCTGCTGAGCGGACAGGCTGACCGCAGCGCCTGTGTGGTCTGGTGCGGCAAGGGGCCCAGCAGGTTCGGACACTGGCTGGGCGACTTCGACTTCGGCCAGGACGGTGAGGTCCTGGCCGAAAGCCCTCTTATGCCAGCTGCATGTACGCGTTAGTATATAGATGGGATGGTCCCCAAAGAAGGGGCGCCACCCATTCGCGAGGACGGGAAGCTGGGTTGTCAACTCCGTCCATACCGTACCGGCCTGCATGTCAGAAAGGGTTTACGCCATGAAAGCACTTATGTACTACGGCAAGGAAGATGTACGTCTGGAGGACGTGCCCGAGCCTGAGCTCAAACCGGGAACCATCAAGATCCATCCCGCCTTCACCGGCATCTGCGGTTCCGACCTTCACCTCTACTACGACGGCGAACAAAACGGCGGCAACTCCAAAAACACCCCGCACCCTCTTTCCGGGGAGACCTTGCCGGTGGTCTTTGGCCATGAAATCTCGGGCACAATCGAGGCAATCGCCGATGACGTGCACACCGACATGAAGGTGGGCGACTCCGTGGTAGTCGAGGCCGAAATGGCCTGCGGAGAATGCCCGGCCTGCAAGGCCGGCAACTACAACGACTGCTCCAAGCTGGGCTTCATCGGCATCAACGGCTGGGGCGGCGGCATGAGCGAACACATGGTGGTGGCCGCCGAGCGTGTCTTCCCTGTGGGCGATCTGCCCCTGGATCAGGCAGCCCTGATCGAACCCTTCTCAGTGGCCTACCACGCCGTGCGTCTGATCCACACCGAGCCCGGGCAGACCGCCCTGGTCGGCGGGGCGGGGCCAGTCGGCCTGCTGCTTGGAACCGTGCTCAAGGCCAAGGGACTCAAGGTCATCATGTCCGAGCTCTCCCAGGCCCGCAAGGACAAGGCCCTGCAGTCCGGTGCCGCTGACCTGGTCATCGACCCCAGCAAGGAGGATCTGCTGGAGCGGGTCAATGCCGAGACTGACGGCCGTGGCGCCGATGTGGCCTTCGACGCAGCCGGCGCGGAACCGGTGGTCCACCAGCTTCTGTCGGCGCTCAAGGCCCAAGGCAGCCTGGTCGTCGTGGCCATTCACGTCAAGCCCATCAACTTGAACGTGACCATGGAGATGGGCTTCGGCGAGAAGCTGATGTCGGGGTCCATGGGATACGCCAACGATCATGCCGACGCCATCAAGCTGATCCATGACCGGAACATCGACCTGTCCACCTTCATCACCGACCGGATCAGAGTCGAAGACATCGTGGACAAGGGCTTCCGTCCGCTACGTGAGGACGCGGAAAACCACGTCAAGATCATCGTGAGCATGTAAGCACTGCTGCCTACTGATAACACCAAAGGCTCCGGCCGTCCATCTGGGCGGCCGGAGCCTTTGGAATCAGCATGCAGGCAGTGGTGATCAATCCTGCGGTTGCACGTCGGTGGCGATGTCTGCCACTACGGGCACGATCATGGGCCTGCGGTGCAGCTTGCGGGAGATCCATCCGCCCAGAGTGCGGCGCATCATCTGCTGCAGCTGGTAGGTGCCTGTGGTCCCCTTGGCCATAGCATCCTCAAGCTGATCGACTATCTGGGCGTTGATGGACTTGAATTCGCTCTCGTCCTCGGCCACAGCGTTCAGGTAGAGCTTGGGGCCGGAGACGACCTTGCTGGTCTCGGTGTCGACCACGGCAAAGGCGGAGACGAAGCCCTCGGTGCCCAGAATCCGGCGTTGCTCCAGCTCGTCGTCGGTCAGCTGGCCCACTGAATCGCCGTCCACATAGACGTATCCGCAGGGCACGGATCCAACCACGGCGGCCTGGCCATGGTAGAGGTCCACCACGTCGCCGTCCTCGGCCAGGACCACGTTCTGCGGATCCACGCCGGTCTTTACGGCAATCAGGCCATTGGCCACCAAATGCCGGTTCTCGCCGTGGATGGGCATGGCGCACTTGGGCTGCACGATGTTGTAGAAGTGCAAGAGCTCGCCCTCGTCGGAGTGGCCGGAAACGTGGATGGCTGCGTTGTCGCGGTTGACCACCTTGGCGCCCAGGCGCACCAGTTTGTTGATGACCTTGTAGACCTCGTGCTCATTGCCGGGGATCAGCGAGCTGGCCAGGATGACCGTGTCGAACTCGTTGATGGTGATATCGCGGTGGGTCCCGTCGGCGATGCGGCCCAGAGCCGCCATGGGCTCGCCCTGGGATCCGGTGCACATGTAGACGATCTTCTCGTCGGGGATGCTGTGGGCATCCTTGAGATCGACCACGGTGTCCTCAGGCAGGTGCAGGTAGCCCAGGTCGGAGGCAATGGACATGTTGCGGACCATGGACCGGCCGGCGAAGACCACCTTGCGGCCGAACTTGTGGGCGGCATCGACCACTTGCTGCACCCGGTGGACATGGCTAGAGAAGGAGGCCACGATGATCTTGCGCTGAGCCTCGGCGAAGGCCTTGTCCAGGGCAGGAGCGATGGAGATTTCGGGCTTGACGAAGCCGGGAACTTCGGCGTTGGTGGAGTCCACCATGAGCAGGTCCACGCCGGACTCGCCAAGCTTGGCGAACTCGCGCAGGTCGGTCAGGCGATGGTCCAGTGGCAGCGGGTCGATCTTCATGTCGCCGGTGTCGATGATATGGCCTGCCGGAGTGCGCACGGAGACGGCCAGGGCATCGGGGATGGAGTGGGTGACCGCCACAAACTCCAGGTTGAAGGGGCCTACCTTGAGCTTGTCGCGGCCCTTGACCTCAACCTCGGTGGGCTTAAGATGGTGCTCCTCGCACTTGGCGTCAACGAACCCTAGGGTCAGCTTGGAGCCAATCAGAGGGATATCCGGACGCAGCTTGAGCAGGTAGGGCACGCCGCCGATATGGTCCTCATGCCCGTGGGTCAGCACCAGGGCATCCACCTGGTCCAGCTTGTCCTTGATGTAGCTGAAGTCGGGCAGGATCAGGTCCACGCCCGGCTGTTCCTCCTCTGGGAAGAGCACGCCGCAGTCGATGAGCAGGATGTGGCCGTTGTACTCGATCACATTCATGTTCCGACCGATCTCACCCAGGCCACCCAGCGGGACGATGCGCATGGAACCCTTGCGGTACTTGGGGGGCGCCACCAGACGCTGCTCGGCCTGAGTGCCCTTGCCGCGGGCGATGGCGCCGTTGCGGCGGTTGCGGGACTCGCCCCGGGACCTGCCTGACCCCTGCTTGCCGTTCTTGGAGGAGGACCGACGATTTCTACTCTTGCCGGTCGTGTTTGATTCTTCTTGTTTTCTTGCCATTCTCACTTGTGTTTCTATTATCTGTACCCCCGTCTGATACAGGGGCGACGCTTGGTTGCTTGTCAGGAACGCATCAGCCCTGCGGCCTTCATGCCTTTCTCGGCTTGGATCAGCTGGTCCTTGCCAGGCCCAAGATTAGGGAGCCTCATCGTCGTGCTGTCCAAGACGCCGGCCACTTTCAAAGCGGCCTTGGCCATGACCGCCTGCTGCCCTTGGCCGTTCAGAGCCTGGACCAGCGGCGCCAAGGCGGTCGACAACCTCTGTGCCCCTTTCAGGTCGCCTTGATCGAACCGAGTCGCCAGGTCCTGCATAGGACCGCTGGCCACATGGGCCATGACCGATATGATGCCGACGGCACCCAAGGCCAGGAAGGGCAGGTACAGCCCGTCATCACCTGAATACCAGATCAGCCCCGTCTCCTTGCGCTTGATGGGAACTGCGGCCAGGTCACCAGTGGCATCCTTGACTGCCTCGACATGCGGCAATTCGGCAAGGCGACGGTAGGTATCCACAGTCACGTGCAACCCGGTGCGGCCAGGTACATCGTAGAGCACAATGGGACGATCCGCAGACTGACAGACGGACCTGAAATGCGCTACAACCCCATCCTGGGAGGGTCTGGAGTAGTAAGGCATGACCACCAGGAGCGCATCCGCCCCGGCTTCCTGGGTCATCTCGGCCATGCGTACCGTATGAGCCGTATCATTGGAGCCTGCTCCAGAGATGACGGGCACATCGACGGCATCCTTGACGGCTCGCACCAAATCGACTTTTTCTTCCATGTGGGTGGCCGGAGATTCGCCGGTTGTGCCGTTGACCAGCAACCCATCCGCCCCATCAGCGACAAGCCTGCGGGCCAGTTTGCCAGCGGCCTCAAAATCCACGGACCCGTCATGGTCCATGGGGGTGACCATGGCCGGCACGACCCGCCCAAACGGGGCCTTGTCCAACAGATGGGTTTGAAGCTCAGACATACTTCAACGCTACTTGCAGACGGGGACTCATCACCCTCGCGACACCCTCCCCCTCACACTGTCAGTCTTGGACAAGCAACGTGCGCCGAACCTCCACGGTCCCTGCCCAAATCAACAGAAGGAGAAAGAGGCGGTTCCCAGTAGCATAAGCCAGAAGGCAGGGCAAGCCAGGCCACCCTGCCGCCTCCCACGTTGTGCGTTCGATCCGCGTCTATCCATCACCTGGCACTACTCAGCCGGGCAGAGAGCAGCATCCCCCCGGGGCAAGCTCATTGCCCTTGTGCGGCGGTGCCGCCGCGATATAGTGCGGCCACCAGGGTCATCAGGTCGAAGATCAGCGCCCAGGCCGCCAGCCACTCGAAGGAGGCGTCACGATTGTCGCCCGCACAATAATCGATCGCCCACAGGTCCTGCAGAAACCACAAGGCGCCCGTCGCGCCCACCGCCATGCACCAGGGCAGGCACGACAAGGGGGAGCCCCCGAACAGCAGGCACAGCATCCACGACGACACCACGCACGAAGCGGCCGAAGCCGCCCAGGCCGCCACACGGACACGCACCAGATCCGACACGAACCGAAGCCAGGTCACCCCGGCCACCACCAACACGGCCACCGACACGAACACCCAGCGCATCACCCCCGGATGCATACCAGTTGCCGCGCCGAACGCCACCCCCCAGCAGGGCATCATCGGCATCGTCAGCGCCAGACACCAAAACCCAGGACGCCCCCCACGGCTCTCGAACCGACTCAAAAAACCACCACATCGCAAAAATCGAGAACAGGCCCACCAGAAGAAACTGGATGCAACGGCCGCGCACCCACTGCTCCTCCTGGTCGTAAAGGAACGCCCAGCCCGGCACAAACCCCGCCAGGAAGGCCGCACCGCACACCGCCAGCTTGCGCACCACACCGGCACACGAAAAGACACGCTCACCCGCAGGCGCATGACGCGCACACCCCGCCACCCGCGACATGACCGAAGACGCGCTCTGCAGCCAGGACCTCCCCACAGGAAGCCGCAAAGAGCCGGAAACACCAGCCATCACTCACCACCATCCCGCTCAAAGCATCGAATCCGCCACTCGGCCCGCCAGACCGTCGATTCCGGTCCTGCATCAGTGCCGTTCATGCAGGTCTCTTTCCATCCCGCATCGTCGAGGTTCGCCCTTTCCTGTTACAGGATAGGGGTCACTGTCCGTTCGGGTCCTCTGGATACTGCGCCGTACCAGTCCGACTCACACCGAGGCTTCCGTTATCGACAAATGGATGACGGCGACGCGAGGGGACGCACATGATGGCCAGCTGAACGACCGCAGCCAGAAGGAGGATGATGATCCCCGGGGGCGAAGGGGCGGACAGGTCCAGCTCTTTTTGGGCATCCGACACCATCGGACCGACAATCAGACCCACGGCCACCACCGTCAGCGCGTAAGGGACCAGCGCCAGCCACCCCGACAGGGCCAGGTCATGCAGACGCCGCACCGTCAGGGCATACATGGGCACCAGCACCGCCAGGGAGAACAGCCCCGGTATGACGGCCAAGGAACCCGAGGAGAACAGGCCGGTCATAGCAGTGGACATGACCCAGATGAACGCGGCGAAAATCCATATCTCCTTGCGACAGGAACGCCCTTTCCCCCTCGCGTACAGGTAGAAGGGCCGCTGCAGACACTCCTGCATCGTCGCGTCGTACATGGGCTCGTACCCTTTCATCACATCCACACGACGCGGCCTCTTCGAGAACAAGGCACTGGTCATGATCATCACCTTTCCTTTCTTCATAAACCCGTCCCGACGGTCTGTCAGAACGGAACATCCGATATTGATGTCAACGGCAGCATGCCCATGGTGCCGCCCGGCGTCACCGGCTGGCGTCATCGTCATTATTGGAGGCTCCCAGGAGGGAGGCGATCAGCACGATCAGATCGAACACCAGCGCCCAGGCCGCCAGCCATTCGAAAGCCGCGTCACGATGCGTGTCCGCGCACTTCTCGATCGCCCACATGTCCAACACGAACCACAAAGCGCCAACCACGCCCACCACACAACACCAGAACAAGGAAGCACCAGCCGACCCCGTCACCCTGGCCAGCATCCAGGACGGCACCACACACAACACCACCATCGCCGCCCACGACAGGAACCCATTGCGCACCAGCCGCATCAGCAACGGAAACACCAACACCCCGACAGCCACCAGCACAGCCACAGACACCAACACCCACCGGAACACCCCACCAGAGGTACGGCCGGCAGCCCCGAAACCCACGCCGAACCCCGGAGCGCACGGGAAAGACAAGGCCACGAACCAAGGCCCCGGACGCCCCTTCCCATCCTCATACCGCCCCAACAGGATCCACACAGCCAAGACGGAAAGCACAGCAAGCAAAATAGAATCAGCTATCCAGGCACGTACCCAATCCTGGCTGTCGTCGGTTAGGACGAGCCAGCCACAGGCGACCCCAGCCACATAGGCCACCCCGTACAGCACCGTCTTCCACAGCACCCCGCCCAGGGAGAACTCACGGGCGCCAGGCCGAGCATGCGGCACGCTCCCGACCACACGCGACATGACCGACGACAGAACAAACGCATCAACCCGATCCTCAGCGCCATCCAACACCCCGCTGGACACAGACATCACCACCACTCACCCTTCGCCCTGCATCTGCGCAAGCACGGAACCCAAGAACCCTGCTAACGGCGAGAAAGGCTTCAAATAACCAAGGGCCTCAGACAACGACGTCTTCCACCCGACACCACCTTTATTCTGATTATAGACCTGAGGCTTTAAGGCATCGACCTCGTCTTTAACCACGGATCGGATTTCACAAGAAACGAATTTCAACCTCTTCGAAACCGGCAGGATGCCGTTCTATTTACCCAGCATCATCGAAAAGTGGGAAACCAAATAACCACCTTGTTACATAAGGTCACCCAAAAGCCTCAGCTTTGGAATAATTCAAGCCCTATTGAAAGACTCTTACCCACAACCTTCAAGCCAAACACTGCTGAACCTCCCCCGGCACAGACCCCCTTTGCCTTAACAGCCGGCGGGGGCGGCCAACAACCAGCAACGGTTTGCTCCCACCTGCTGTACCCGGTGGACGTGGCTGGAGAAGGAGTCCGCGATGATCTGTCCAAGGCAGGGGCAATAGCGCCATTGCTCTCAGGAGTAATTCAGATCAGTCCGGCAGCCTTCATGCCCTTACAAGCAAGAGCCACCTGATCCTCATCGGGACCCAGATTGGGCAGCCTCATGGCGGTCTGATCCAGTCTCCCGGCCGCCTTCAGAGCAGCCTTGGCCATGACGGCCTGCTGACCCTGGCCATTCAGAGCCTGAACCAGCGGATCCAGACGTGCGGCCAAATCCCTTGCGCCATCCAGGTCCCCGGCATCGAATTCATCGGCCAGGCGCTTCATAGGCCCGGAGGCTACATGGGCGATCACCGCGCACCCAAGGCCAGGAAGGGTAGATAGAGGCCATCGTCACCTGAATACCAGGTCAGGCCGGTCTCCTGGCGCTTGCGAGGCATGGAGGCCAGGTCGCCCGTGGCATCCTTGACGGCTGTTACCCCGTCCAGCTCGGCCAGCTTCCGGTAGGTGTCCAGCTCTACGTGCAGTCCGGTCCGTCCAGGCACATCGTAGAGAATAATCGGCCGCTGAGCCGACTGGCATACCGAACGGAAGTGGGCCACCACCCCATCCTGGGAGGGCCGCGAGTAGTAGGGCATGACCACCAGCAGGGCATCGGCCCCGGCCTCCTGGGTCATCTCCACCATCCGTACTGTGTGCGCCGTGTCGTTGGAACCCGCTCCAGAGATGACAGGCACATCAACGGCATCCTTGACGGCCTTGACCAGGTTGACCTTCTCCTCCATATGGGTGACAGGAGACTCGCCTGTTGTGCCGTTGACCAGGATGCCGTCGGCCCCATCGGCCACCAGGGTCCGGGCCAGATTGGCGGCAGCCTCGTAATCAACGGATCCGTCTTTATTCATAGGCGTGATCATGGCGGGGATCACCCGGCCAAATGGGGCAGGAGGAAGCAGATGGGCACCAGTCTCAGTCATATCTTCACGCTACTTGCAGAAGGGGACGCTCTTGCGGATATCAGAACAGATAGTGGTCCAGGCCCACGGTCAACCCGGGAATGCTCCCGGCACGGCGCACGGCCAGGAGGACTCCGGGCATGAAGGAGACACGCTCGAAGCTGTCCGCGCGGATGGTCAGCTGCTCGCCGGGGTTGCCCATGAGGATCTCCTCGTGGGCGTTCAGGCCCCGCAGCCGGACGGCATGGACGTGGACACCGTCAACCACCCGGCCCCTAGAAGCATCAGCCTGCTGGGTCGCGTCGGGCATGGGACCCATGCCAGCCTGGCGACGGGCTTCGGCGATGGCGGAAGCGGTTCCCAGAGCCGTGCCGGAGGGGGCGTCGACCTTGTCGGGATGGTGCATCTCGACCACCTCGGCCGACTCGAAGTAGCGGGCAGCCATGGCTGCGAACCGGTCGGCCAGCACTGCGGAGATGGCGAAGTTGGGAGCGATGAAGACACTGAGCCCAGGATGCCCGTCCAGGGCCTGCTTGACCTGGTCCAGACGCTCCTTGGTCCACCCGGTGGTGCCGATGACGGAGTGGACCCCCTGCTCTATCAGGGTCAGGGTATTGGCCAGGACAGCATCGGGGCTGGTGAAGTCGACCGCCACATCCGTGTTGCTCGGATTAATGGCCGCCGGATCATCGTCCGGACCCAGCAGCAGGGCCGTCTGCATATCCTGCGCGCCATTCAGAGCACACACCACCTCGGTTCCCATGCGTCCGTCTGCGCCCAGCACCGATACCCGGATCATCGGCTGCCTCCTTCTCGATTGTTCATTTCATTTCACTGTGTATTTTCGGTCTTTTTCTCGACCATACCCCTCCTGCGGCTCCTGGCCCAGCCCAGCAGGGCCAGAGGGACAGCGCAGCAGGTGACCACCGCCGGTATGGTCATGCCGCCGTGGGGCCCGAACTGATCCAGGGCGACCCCAGCCAGGGTGGAACCCAGGGATGTGCCGATGGATCCTCCGGTAGACAGCCAGGAGAGCCCCTCGGTCAGGGCCCGGGCATCCACGTTCTCGCGCACGATCAGGTTGCCGGTGGCGAAGATGGGCGAGACGCACAGACCGGTCAGCACCTCGGCCAGACCCAGCAGAGCCAGGTTGTCCATGACCAGGCGGAAGACCACGTAGCCCAGGGTCAGCAGCACCAGGAAGGTCGTCAGATAGCGCCAGCGGGATCCTTTGAGTCTGACCGAGCCGAAGATCAGCGCCCCACACAGGGAACCCAGGGCGAACAGGGCCAGCTGCAGACCCACAGCACCCTCGCGACCCATGGACTTGGTCAGGGCGGTCACCGAGACGTCAACGGCAGAAAAGCTCATGTTGAAGACGACGAAGATGACGACCAGCAGGAGGATGCCCGGGTAGACCAGGGCCGAGCGCGATCCCTGGTGGCCGTCAGTATCACTCGGCAGAACGGTTCCGTGGGCATCCACCGGGGAATGATCCGCTGCCGACTGATCGACGGCCTCCATACGAACGACGGCCGGGGGCTCGGTGGAACGCATGGCGAAGAAGGTCAGTCCGCCGACCAACAGGGCCAGGGCAGGCAGGTAGAGCTGGGAGACCGGGCTCACCGAGGTAGCCAGGTAGGCGGAGAGGATGGGTCCCAGGATGAAGACGCACTCGTCCAGTCCCGACTCCAGGGCGTAGGCGGTGTTGAGCAGATTGGTCTTGTCCTCGCGCAGCACCCAGGCCCAGCGGGTACGCACCAGGGCTCCGAAGGCGAACTGGGTCAGGCCCATCAGGGCCGCCAGCACGAAGAGCACTCCCAGCGGAACCCGGCGCATGGCCCCCACAGCGAATCCCAGGATGGCCAGAGCCTGTACGATCAAGGCGGTCACCCCGACCCGACGCTGGCCGAACCGGTCGAACAAGCGGGCGTAGAAGGGGGTGACCAGGGCCGCGCAGAGCGTGTAGACGGCGCTCATCAGACCGGCCGAGGTCCAGTTGTCATAGATGTTGTTCAGGGCCAGCACGATGCCTAGACCCATCATGCCCAGGGGCAGACGGGCCAGAACGGCCGACAGGCAGAAGCCGGCGGCGCCCGGGTAGGTGAACAGGCGCAGGAATGGGGATTTAGCGGCCGCCACGGTCACCGTCCTTGCCCAGCTGGTCGCTCACACGGCCTCCGTAAATGAAGATGTCGTCGATTCCCTCGAAGAACTGCGGGTCGTCGGAGGGGTCACGCCCGGCGAAGGCCGCATGGTCCCGCCCCTTGAGCTCGGCCAACCGCTCCATGCCCTTGTGGTCGTAGAAGCCCACGTCGCAGGAGGAATCCGTATGCAGGTAGAAGCGCTCGATACCCGCCTGATCCAGATGCTCCAGGGTGTCCCGCCACAGGGCGCCGCCCACACCGCGTCCCCGGGCACGGCTGGAGACCAGGAAGAGCCTCAGCTCAGCCTGGGGTGGGACAGCCAGATCGCACTGCTCCTCCAGCTTGACCTCGGTCAGCTGCCACTGGCGGGCCCGATCCAGGGTCTGAGCGCCCAAGGTTGTGGCAGACAGCTGTTGGTCCACTCGCTCCAGCTCCTCCTGGGCCTGGGGGAAGCACAGTTCGCCACGCCCCTCGGCCAGCAGGGTCACCCCCAGAAAGTCCTGCCCATCAACAGCTATCCGGGCCCTGGTGGTACCCACCAGGTAGTGCAGGATGAAGTGGGCGGCGCTCAGCCGGGACACGGTGCCCTCGGGATCCTCCTGCACCTTCCAAGTAGCGTCGAAAGTCCCCACCAAGTCGGGCATATCCGCCCAGACCATGGGTCGTATTTCCTCGCTCCCCCTCCGCCGGGAGGCCTGGTCGTGAATACTGGACGTTGTCATCTGTCTCATTGCTCCATTCGGGCGTGCCCGGCCCAACGACGGCACTTGGCCGTCTGCCGATCGCCTGCTGTTCATGATTGCTGATGCGCGGCACCCATCGCCTTATCTTGCGGGGTCTGCCACAGACTCAGTCCTCGTCCGACTGCTCGGGTATGCCCTCGGCCAGGGATGCGAGAATTTCTTCTTCGGTCCTGGCACGGGCCCTGATGAGTCGATCCTGGGGCCGGTCTTCGCTTACATAATAAAGGCAGGCGTCGATGGTCGACAGGCCGATACCCTCCAAGCGTGACAGGAGCAGCCGGTAGAAGTCCAGCTGGACCAGACGGCGGTTGGTCGACTCCTCTCCGTGCGGTCGGGCACCGGTCTTCCAGTCCACGATGGTGTAGCGCAGATCCGGGCGATCAGGGTCCAGTCCGCCTGCGAAGACGGCATCCAACTTGCCCTTGACAATCTGGCCTGCCAGCACCGCCACGATGGGCCGTTCCACCCAGACGGGAGTGCGCTGGGTCCAGTCAGACTCGGCCAGCCGTTGCTCCCAGGTCAGCAGACGGGCCTGCACGGGATCGGCCTGGGAATCCAGGGACTCCCGCTCCTGGTCAAGCCCGGCCAGCATGCGGGCCCGCTCGGCCATGGCCCCGGGACCAAGCGGACCATCGAGCAGATTCGGCGATTCCGCCTGATCGGGCAGGTCCACCAGTCCTTGAGGGTCGGAAATTTCGGGCAGGATGAAGCGCCTGGCCCAGTCATGGAAGCGGGTGCCTGCCTCGGCCTGCGGGGAGGCCACCTGAGGTATGGGTCTGACCAGCCCCTGCCAGTAATCCCTCTCCATCTTGGGGTCGCCCCCTGCCGAACCAGCCTGGATTGCGGTGACGCTGCTAGCCCCATGCCCCAGGATCCGTCGGCCGGTGCGCCGCAGCAGATCCAGGTCCGTGAGCAGCTGGTCATCGGCGACACCCAGACGACCCGTGCTGACCTGCAGGACGCGGGCCGCATTGGCGTAGAGCCCGTCATCGCCCTCCTCATCAACTGCGGGCTCGCCCGGTTCCCCGGCGTGCACCCAAGCGGCCGAACGATCCAGGGCTTGGCGTGTGCGCGCACTCAGCACCGGAGGCCAGAGCGCCTGGTCACGTTCGCCGTCGCGGGCGGCGACCTGATCCACCTGATCCAGCGCGCGGTCGACAATGGACTGGCGGTAGGACTGGGCGTTCTCACCGACAAAGAGCCCCAAGGGCGGCGTCAGTTCGCCCTCCTGCGCATCCTCTGCCTGCTGCAGCTTGACCGCATCGGGCTCTTCCTGGAAGAGCTCCACCAGCTCGGTCCAGAAGTTGGAGGCCTTATCCGGGTCTGGAGCCGGCGTGTTCAAAGCGGCAGACTCCGCCTGGGAATCCTGGCTGAAGGTCAGCAGCAGGTCATGTCGGGCCCTGGTCGCCGCCACATAGATCAGCCGCCGCTCGTCGTCCAGCAGCCGACGGCCGTACTGTTCGCGCTGAGAGGGGGTTATGGCATCGGCCCGGACCGGGCGGGCCTGGTCGTCCAGCCCGCTCTCCCGAGACAGGCCCATGGCCTCCTCCTCCAGGCCCGCAAGGTCAAGCCGACCCAGCAGGTCTTCAGGGTCAGCTCCCAGGGGGGCATCGTGAGGAAAGCGGGGCAGAATCATGGCATCAGCCCGCACCGGCACCGGCACGGACTCGGGATCGACCAGCCAGGTACGGGCCGTGCAGTTGTACTGGTAGACCGGGCCGTCCGGGGATTGGGCCACCGGCTGGTCCGAGGCGGGCTTGACCGTGAGCCGATCGCCCTGGCTGCTGGGGAAGGCGCCACGCTTGAGCCCGACAACCGCGACGGCATCCCACTCCAGACCCTTGGCCTGGTGGACGGTCATCAGGGCCACATCGGCCTGCCGGTCGTCCCCGTCAGTGGGCATTTCGGGACTCTGGTCCAAGGAAGACAGCCAGGAGACGAACCCGCGCAGGCTGGGCCCCAGACCCTGGGGCAGCTCGGACAGGTAGACATCAACCTGATCCAGCAGGGCTTGGATGCCCACCTTGGCCTGGCTGGGCTCCAGAGGACGTTGGGGATTGGCCAGGGAACGAGACAAGACCAGGTCCACGTCCAGATCCAAGGCACGGATGGCGGCGATGACCACCTGGCGCAGGGGGGCCGAGGACTCGGCCTGGACCTGGCAGATGACCCGGGCGGCCTCGGCGGCCAGAACCCTTCCCCTGGCAGAGAGCCCGGAGCCCTTCAAGAGGTCTGACAGGTCGTCGCGCAGGAGCAGGTCCACCAGGAAAACGTCGTTGGGAACCTGGTCACGGTAACGGTGCAGATCCTCACGACGGCGGCGCGGATCGGGGTCAGACTCGACCAGGCCGGCACGAATCAGGGCCCGGTACTGACTGTCCTCGTTGACCTTGGCGGCCAGGGATGCCAGAGCGCTCAGGTCGGCCGCGTCCATGCCGAACCGGGCCGAGGCCAGCAGACGCATCAGGGAATCACTGTCGGTGTGGTCGCAGATCAGGGAGAGCAGGGCTCTAAGGTCCATGACCTCGGGTCGATCAAAGAGGGAGGAGTACCCGACGACCTGGCAGCTCAGTCCTGCAGCCTCCATGGCCTCGCGGTACCTGGGCAGGGCAGCCTTGGAGCGGAAGAGAACAGCCACGTGCGGCGCGTCACCGTGATTGCCATAAAGCTCACGTGCCTTGAGGGCGAACCTGACCACGCCATCAATCTCCTGGCCGCCGGTGCTGTAGCCCAGGAGGCCCACGGTACCCGGGTCGGCATCCTCACGGGGACGGAGCCTGGCCACATCCACCTCGCGCAGTTCTACTTCGGACCGGCTCTCCTGGCCCCGATGGCGTAGGGGGACGGTCAGCTGGTTGGCGGCCTTGAGCACCCAGCTGGAGTTGCGGAAGGTGCGCGACAGGGTCAGCGGGTCCTGATCCTGCGAGCGCCCAAAGGCCGTCACGCCAGACAAGGGACCATTGCCGGAGGCGGGTCGGTCGGCCAACATGCCGAACTGGGCCTGGAAGGTGCGGAAGGCCCCGGGACTGGCCCCTCGCCAGGCATAGATGGACTGGAAGGGATCACCCACGGCAGTCACTGCGGATCTGCCGGGAGCCTGGTCCGCACTCCCCTGATCCTCCTGTCGATTTTGCGGATGGAAGATGGCCGCTAGAAGCAGCGCCTGGGTGGTGGAGGTGTCCTGGTATTCGTCCAGAAAAACGTGGCTATAGCGGCGACGCAGCTGGGCACTGATGGAGGGAAAACGCTCGACCAGCTGGAAGGCGGCCAGGGTGAAGTCGCCGAACTCGGCCATGTTGGCCTGACGCTTGGCCCGCTGGTAGTCCTGGACCAGGGTCAGCAGCTTCTCTCGTGTCAGAACCGCCCGGCGCATAGCATCCACCCGGTAAAGGCGAATGCTCTGCCTGGCGTCTCGAAAAGCCTCGATTTTGCCTTGATAGTGCTCGTCGGTCTCCTTCTTGCTTCGTTTGGGTGGCGTCTTGCCGGCCCTGGGCTCGGTGTCCGGCACGGGCTGGTCACCGATGAGCTGGTCCGCGCGATCCACAAAGGCGCGGTCCCAGGCACGGATCCGCTCCACAGCCTGGTCGAAATCAGGGCAGTCGCTGCTGATCATGGAGGTGGTCACTGCCCCGGTCAGCCCCAGGACCCGGTTGACGGTCGTCGAGAAGGTCGCAGAGCCCAGGTCGTCGGGTTCACCATCCTGCGCCGAGGAGCCGGCGGGAAAGATCAGATCCAGATGGTCGGCAACCACCTGGGAGGCCAGCTGGTGGGCCCCTGCCGAACTCAGGGGACGGGTGTCCTGGTCCATCCCCACCAGCAGGCCGTACTGGC
This sequence comes from Bifidobacterium sp. B4142, assembly GCF_026537325.1. Lineage (GTDB taxonomy): Bacteria > Actinomycetota > Actinomycetes > Actinomycetales > Bifidobacteriaceae > Bombiscardovia. The sequence goes on along the minus strand of NZ_JAFNMJ010000006.1, from coordinate 91,668 downwards.
GCACGATGGACTGGAAGAAGGCGTCATAGGTGGACACGGTCGGCTTAAGAAAGTTGCGTTCAGGGTCCACAGCCGAGGTGCCTCTGCCCTGATCGCGTCGGATGACCGCCGCCCCCACCCTGGACTGGAGTTCGGATGCGGCCTTGCGGGTGAAGGTCAACCCCAGAATCTGCTCGGAGGGCACTCCCCGACGGATCAGGGCGATGACCCGGCTGGTCATGGTCATGGTCTTGCCCGAGCCGGCGCCGGCCACCACCAGAAGATCCTCATTGACATCCGCATCGACGATGGCGGACTGTTCGGCAGTCTGCTTCATTCCTGATCCTCCAGTAGATTGGGCGCCACCAGTTGCCATGCCTGACATTCCTGACCATTGCCGGCCCGATGGCAACGGGCAGGGTCGAAGACCGCGTCATCCCGGCCAGCCGTCAGCTTGACCCCGGCAGCGAAGAAGACCCTGGCTATCATGGTCAGCCCCCATACAGCCTGGGAGGAGACCCGGGCGGCTCGGACCATGCCCCACAGGTCCGCATCCACCCCAGGCGGCACCTGATCAGGCAGATCCGCAGGCTCAGCCTTGGACTTGAGCGGGGAGGGCATGCCGGTTCTGGGCTGAGCGATGGTGACCAGCCTGTCACGCTCGAACAGTGGCGGCTGATAGGCCATCTCCTCCCGGCGCAGCCCTGTTTGCGCATCCTTGGGCGGGGCCTGCAGCTGCAGGAGCAGGGACTGGCTCAGCTTCATCCCCTCGGTCCTGTCCAGATCGGGAGCCTCGGGCAGGCTCCAGGCCGCCCCCACCTCCGGGCTGCTGCCGGGCGTGGGCGGGAAGGCCAGTCCCAGCTGATAGCAGACCAGCTGCAGGTCGTTGAAGAGCTGCCCCTGGGTATAGGGGACCCTGCCGGTCTTGTAGTCCACCAGCCGCAGACGGATGCCCTCGGGCAGGGACCTGACCTCCAGACGGTCGATGCGGCCGGTCAGCCTGACCGTCGTCCTAGAATCCAGAGCTGCTGGGAAGCCGTCGACCAGGCCGGACATCAGGGCGAAGAGCCCATCGGCATCCAGAGGTCTGTCGGGGAAGGTGGCTTCCCAAACAGGAACCAGGTCCTCCACAGACAGGCTGACGTCGAAGGAGCGCTCGCTCTGAACCCCCAGCAGGTCGCCGACCGGGACCGGGCTCTTGCCATCAAGGCCGTATTGGGAATCCGATGAGCGGACGAAATAAGAGGCCAGGTTATCCAGGATGGGCTCCACCCGGCTCCTGCGACCACGCTGGTCATAGAGTTCGTCGGGGTCCCGCAGGCGCTGTTCCTGAGGGGCCAGTTCCTGGTAGATGTCCAGGAGCGCATCCCGCACCTGCTGCTGGCGGGCGTCCGGATCACCCTGGCCGGGACGGTCCAATCCCTGGGCTGTGCCCTCGCTGGCCACCTTGTGAATCAGGGAACCGAACTCCGTAGGCACCCTTGACGGGGAGGGGCCGGAGAACTGGTCACCCAGGGCCCACTCCAGGGGGCAGTTCCAGATGGCATCGACCGCTGAGGGCGAAAGAAGGACCACCTGGCGGTCGGACCGGCGCTCATGGCGATGGTCACGACCCTGGTCACGGTTTTGTATTCGATCCGCCTGACCGGCTTGATTGACGGAAGCATGTGCAGAACGAGGGGCATGGTCCCTTTCAGTAACCGATGTGACACCTGAGGCGGCGCCTACGGCCCTTGACTCGGCGGCCTGTGCAGTATGAACTTCTTCCGCCGAGGCCGGTTCAGCAGCGCCCTCCTGGTCATGGTCATAGAGGAAGGGCCAATGCCTGGGATCGGCCGAATCCTGGCCCTGGTCGGCCAGCAGCCGCAGGGCTTGCACGGCATCGTCCACTCGCTCACGGTCGACTTGATCTTCCGGGAGCAGCGCTTGAACAGCCAGGATGGACCGGGCGGCCGCCGTCAGCCCCCTAGCAGACACCTCCAGCCCCCCATAGCGCTCACTGCCGCCGGAGCCAGCGCCGACCATGCTGAACTCGGCCTGGCTCATATCGGCGGTGCGTGGATAGCGTTCGGGCAGGTAGCCGTAGAGGAAGTCCGATGGAACCAGGTCATCGTTCCAGACCGCGCTGATGCGTACCTGGGTCCGGGCCCTGGTCAGCGCCTCCAGGAAACCCTTCTTCTCGGCGTAGAGGATGGAGCGCAGGGCAGGATCGTGGCTGAGCGTGTCCGCCAGGGGGTCGCCGATGCGGTCGTGCAGGACCAGGTCGGCCAGCTCCTCGGCCCCGAACATGGTGTCGCGGGGGATCAGATTAGGCCAGACCCCGTCCTGGACGGCGGGCAGCCAGACCAGCGGCCAGTCGGTGGCCAGGGCGGCGGCGCCGGCGGGTGTGGTCAGGGTGACGGCGTGCTCGATGGGCCCGATCCGCGCCAGGGAGTCGGCCTCGATCTGCATGGTGCGCACCTGGTCCATGAAGGCCTCGACCGTGGGGAAACGACGGGAGCCAGCCGCGTACTGGAAGAGCCGCATGAGCGCGTCCAGACGGTCGTTGGCCTCCTCCCCCTCCTGGGTGGCCATCAGGGCTCGCCGCTGCCAGTCATCGGCCAGGTCCAGGCTCCGCCAGGCCTCCCAGAGCACGTATTGGGGCTGACGGTCCTCCAGGGCGCTGATGCGGGTGGCGGTCAGATGCAGAACCTGCAGGGCCCTGTCCAGGACCTGAACGTCAGGGTCCTCCCGGCGACCTCCGGCGATAGCGGTCATGGCCTCCAGAATGATTCCCGAGGATCGGTCATCCGGATCCAGCACCAGCAGGGTCTCCAAAGCCTGAACCGACAGAATGGCTGGCTGTTGAGCACCCCGGTCTCCCAGATCCACCGGCTGGTCCGGGGCCGAGGCTGTGGAGAAGGGACCAGACCCGTCCCCTGGCTCGGCGCAATCGTGCCTGGTCAACAGGGAGTCATCGACGCTGATGCCGGATGAACGGTCCCTTTGAGCCCGCCGCTCGGCCAGGTCCTCGACCCAGGTCTGCCAGGCCTGTCCCAGGAGCGGCAGGTCCTCCAAGGAGCCCGATGAGTCCGGGTCACTCCCCCGCTGGTCGGACAGGGGAGCCAATGCGGCCATGGTCTCCATGATGGACTCCAGGCGTTCCATTCTGACGGGTCGCTCTGCGCGAGCGGCGGTGGCGGGAACACGGAAGAGCGGCCCAGCCATCAGGGTGCGCAGGCGAGAACGGATCCAGGCGGCCACCTGGGCAAGATCGTCCGGGTCGCTTCCGGCGGCACCAGGGTCCAGCACCGATTGGGCCAGCTCGACCAGGGCGAAGAGGCCCTGGATGGCGGGCTCCTGGCTGAGCGGACGGGTCACCGAGGAGAAGCGCACCGGCACACCCTGAACACGCAGCTTGCGGCCCAGGGTACGCAGGGTCATGTTGTCGTGGGCGATGACGGCCATGTCGTTCCAGTCACGCTGATTGGCCAGAAACTCATGCTTGATCTGCCAAACCAGGTCATCGTCCTCCTGGTCGGGGGTGTGGAAGAGTCTGGTCTGTACGCTGCCATCACGGATAAGACCGTCGCCATCGGTCAAGGGTGCCACAGGTCCGGCACCGGGCCAGGCGGGCAGCTTGCCAGGCCTGTCGGGCAGGGGGGTGTCGTTCTCCTCGACTCCGGCGATGCCCAGGCTGACCCTGGCAGCCACCAGATCAGCGTAGGAACCTGGAGCCGCCGGGTCGGAACCCCGGCCGCTTTCGGTATGCTCTGCAACTGCTTCCGGAACCACCATTCTCCGGGGTTTCAGGGTCACGGTGGCGGCGTCCAGGCAGGCGAAATCCTGGGCCAGCAGGGGGGCTGAGGCGCTTGGCATGGGCTTGGACAAGGCCGTCAGGCGAGTGGCCAGAAATTCCGGGTAGGAGCCGCGGAAGGACTGGACCGACTGGTCGGGATTGCCCACCAGAAGGAGTCGGCAGCCAGCCTGGTTCAAGCCCTGCAACAGGCCCATCCCGGCCAGGGTGATGTCCTGCCAGTCGTCCACGACCAGCAGGTCGGGCAGGTCGTCATCGGCCAGACCGTCCAGGCTGCGGGAGGCTTCGACCATGAGCATGGAGGGGTCCAGACGGAATTCGTCCGGGTAGCTCTCGGTGATGCTCTGGCGATACTCATCCTCCAGGGCGAAGGCCAGCCGCCACTGCAGGCCCAGCCGGTCGCGGCGGTCGGGATCCATGGGTTGGACGGCCAAAGCATCCAGAAGCTGATCCCGGTCATCCCTATCCAGGCCCAATTCCGTCATGCGGGCGAACATGTCCCGCAGCTGGGCGATGAATCTGTCCGCGACCCCTACGACCCGTCCCTGGTCATCGCCAACCAAAACGGAGGACCAGCCCGCCCCGTTGCGAAAGTAGCGTTCCAGGAGTCGGCAGACTGCGCAGTCGTCCCCGGCCTGTACATGCTCCAGATGGACGGTCATAACCTGCCTGAGCAGGGCATCCTCCTCGGCGCCGTTGAGCAACCTAGGCAGGAGCGGATCGTGGCCCCCCTGGGCCAGCCGGGACCGTGTCAGCAGACGGAAGGCCAGGGCCTGCAGGGTGCCCACAGGCCGGGTGCGGTCGGACCTGCCCCGCTCAAGAATGACCTGGCGGCTGACCTGGTCGGCCGCGGTCCTACCTGATACGGCCATGCTGGCTCCGTCACCAAACTGCTCCATACCGGCCAGCAGAGCCCGGGTAGTCAGCCTGGTCTTGCCGCTGCGAGGAGGACCAGCCACCACCAGGGCCCGGGTAGGCCGACCCTCCTCGTTCTGGAGCCGATCGCCGATAAGGGCGCGGACCGGTTCCATGGCCTCTTGCGGATCCACCGGTGGCTGCTTGCTCATAGCTACAAGAATAGGGTCCGGCATGGTCCATCTACAGGCCCCGAAACCCGCTGGTCCGGAACCGCCGGCAGAAGGCTCAATCGATGCCTGATCAGGAACGACGTGCTGTTATCGTGGATAGCAGTTTCCAGGCAGTTCTTAGGAGGTAATGTCCCTTGCAGCAGAACGGTTCCCACCCCCAGCGCCCAGGTGCGGTTCCAGCCATGGACGATGCGCCAGCGCTGCCCGGGCTGCGGCTTATGCGTCCCTTGGACCTGGGGGGCACCGCCGCCGTCTACCTGTACGAGCAGGAGGGGCTCAACCGACCTGTGGCGGTCAAGGTGGCCCTCCAAGGAAGCATGGACCAGCAGACCCATCAGCTCTTTCTGCGGGAGGCCAAGACCCTGGCCAAGCTCTCCACCCACCCCTGCATCCTGAGCATTTACCAGGCGCTTGTCAGCGATGACGGACGGGATTGTCTGGTGCTCGAATACGCTCCAGGCGGCAGCTGCAAGGCCATCATGCTCAAGGGAGGCATGGATCAGGAAGGCGTGCTGGACCTGGGAGTGCGCATGGCCTCGGCCCTCTACTGCGCCCATGAACGCGGAATCCTGCACCGGGACGTCAAACCCAGCAACTTTCTGATCACCGACCAGGGCCTGCCCGTCCTGGCCGACTTCGGCATCTCCTCGGGCATCTATGGAGGCGAACGGGCCGGCGGCCTTTCCATACCCTGGGCGGCTCCAGAGGTCCTGGCCAACCGCTCAGGAGGGTCCGAGGCCAGCGACATCTACTCCCTGGGCGCCTCGCTCTTCGGCATGCTGGCCGGCCGCTCCCCCTACGAGTACGCCTACCGGGCCAGGGATGAGGATCACCTGTCACAGCTGATTCTGACAGCTGAGACCCCGGTTCTGCACATGGGTGAGGCCTCTCCTATGCTGGCTGCGGTTCTGGAGAAGGCCATGGCCCATGACCGGGACGACCGCTACTACTCGGCACTTGAGTTCGGCCGCGCCCTTCAGGAGGTCCAGCAGCAGCTCTACGGCCATGCGACGCCTTTCATCGGCGAGGGAATCGACCCCTATCCCAAGGGGGATGTACGCCCGCACGCCCATACCGGAGCCATTCCGGGCGGGACGGAGAACAAGGAGTCCGGTCACACCTGGACCGGGACAGGGACCAGTTCCGAATCGCGTCTGCAACCAGACAGGGAGGCGGTCGCTGACCATGGAGACAGCCAAGCCAGGCGGTTTCCTGGCGGCCGCCGCCTGATTCTTCTGGCGCTGATCCTCGCTGCCGTCCTGGCCGTTGCCTTGGTCTGGGCCTTCGTTGTCGGCCTGCCAAACGGATCCGAGCGAGGTTCACAGCCGACTACAGGAGCCTCCCAGATCCAAACCCAGCAGGCGCAGTCCCCGGACCCGACGGATTCGAGTGGCCCCCAGGATCTGCAGGAGGGCGCGGTTCCCTCGCCCACCCAGGGTCAGGGCCGTTACCAGGGCACCACGGCAGTTTTCACCTGGGCCAATCCCGACCCCAAACCGGGAGACAGCTACGTTTGGCATCCCCTGGACCAAGGTGGCAACGACGACCGTGGCCGCAGCGTGCAGACTCGACAGCCGACCGCCCGCATCGACGATCCGCAGGGGGGCCAGACCTGCATCAGCGTCACCCTGGTGCGGGCCGACCGGAGCATGTCCCAGGAACCGACCATCATCTGCGCTGTTCAGTAAACCCTCGGTGGATGAATTTTCACATTCGACCACCCCGACTTTCACAGACCACCAAGCCCCTGCAAACCAGCTAAAATCAGTCCTCAGAGAGAGCATTTACGGCGGTCCGGGACGAGTTAAGAAGCTAAGCCTGTGTGGCAGGACAGGAAAGGAACCCAGGGGATTATGGACTTGCAGGGAGGATTCCTGCGGATGCGCCGGGCCGGGCTGCGCCTGCGGCATGCTCTGGCCGTCCGCGCCAAGAACCCTGCCGCCATCCTGGCCGTCACGCTGACGGCGCTGGTTCTGCTCATCCTGGGCGTCTTATTCGTGCATGGGGTGGACCGCCGTGCCGTTCAGGTGGATGACGGCAGCATCTGGATCACCTCCCAGAACGAGCGTAAGGTCGCCCGGTTCAAGCCCGACATCGGAGAGGCGGACGTGGCCCTGTCGACGGGCACCGACCACTTCGACCTGGCCCAGAGCGGATACGCGGTCATCCTGGGCCGGGAGGGAGGCATGGCACCCATAGCGGCCTCCACCGCCACCCTGGGGGACACCACCCGTTCGGATGCCAGGGTCCAGCGGATGGTCAACGGACCCACACTGGTTCTCTTCCAGGCGCGGACCGGCAAAATCTGGGTGGGCCGGGCCGCTTCGCCGGGAGATCTGGACCCGCAGCGCCGGGACCCTGTGCTGACCCTGGGCTCCGGGGCCTCCGTCACCGTGGATGCCTCCGGAGCCGTCTACGCCTACCGGCCCTCGGACGGGGTCGTGTTGAGGATCGACGGACCAGACTCCCGGGCCCACCGTGAACTGGACTCCCTGACAAACCACATCCCCGTCCGGGCCACTGCCTTCAGCGTCATCGACGGAAGGCCCGTCCTTTTGGCTGGTGACCGGCTTTACTGGCCCCAGGGATCCATCCGGATACCGCACCGGGGAGACCTGCAACTCCAATCCACTCCAGTGGATATGGACCGCCAGGGACCCTGGGTGGGCCTGACCGATCAGGAAAGCGTCCACCTGGTTGATCTGGATCACCCCAGCAATAAGGTTGAGACTGTAGACACCGGCGGCAGCGGTCAACCCGCTCAACCGGTCTCCTCTGGCGGATGCCTTTGGACGGCCTGGGCCTCTTCGGGGAACAATTTCCTGCGATTGTGCGCAACAGGGACAGCCATGCCGCAGGTTCGGTCACCGCAGCCGCGTGCCTCCACCCTGGAGGCCATCGGCCCCACCTCGGATCTAGTCTTCCGAGCCAACCACCGGAGGGTCATCCTCAATGACGTACTGACCGGCGATGTCTGGAATCCCCGAACCTCCACCAAGGTGATTCGGCCGCAGTGGCAGACCATGGAGGTCAAACACACGGACAGGACCGATCAGCGTCAGGACTCGGCCGACAATCGTCAGCGGTTCGCTGCCACCTGTCGATCAGGATCCCAACCCATCCAGGCCGAGGACGACAGTCTGGGCATTCGGGCCGGATCCAGAGCCCTGCTGGATCCCCTGCGTAACGATCACCAGACCGACTGCTCGGTTCTGCGAATCGAGGATGCACGCAGCTCACAGGGCAACCTTCGCCTGACCCCGGTCATGAACGGCCGCTACCTGCAGGTGGATGCCAGCGACGCACCTGTCGGCCGGGCCCGGATCAACTACTCCATCACCGACGGACGCGGCCAGGTCTCCTCGGCTGGCATCGACCTCAACATTGCCCCAGCCAAGATGGACCGAGGCGATCAGGCACCGGTCCAGAACGATACCCCTCCCGAGTACGAGGTGGAGCAGGGAGCCACAACCACCGTCAACGCCCTGGCCGGCTTCGAGGATCCCGACGGGGACCCCCTGACCCTGGCCGGTGCCGAGTCCGTCAATTCGGATCGGATATCCCTGTCCACCAGGGCTGACGGACAGCTGACCATGAGTGCCGGATCGGCCACCTCCGGTCAGCTGGCAGTCAAAGTCACTGTTTCAGACGGAGTCATGAGCGGTCAGGGACTCATCTATTTCACCATTAGACCCGTCAACACCTTGGCCCCACTGGTCGATCCGGTCATTCGCCAGGCCACTGCCGGCCGAGAGGCCACCGTGGACCTGAGCAGGAGCGTACACGCCAATGCCGCTCAGCCCCTCCGCCTGATCCGGGTCGACAAGCCCGACGGAATCCAGATAAAGGTCAACACCGAGAGCCTTTCCTTCACTGCCACCGCCGCCAACCCGGGCACCTATTACGTGCCCTACCGGGTGGCCCAGGGTGACCGGGAGACCCAAGGGCTGGTCAGGCTGGAGGTAGAACACGACCATGGCGGATCCGCGCTGCCGGTTCCTGTCAACGATGTAGCCCTACTTGGGACCGACCAGACCGCCATCGTCGATCCGCTCGACAACGACCTGGATCCCATGGGCGGAGTGCTGGCCCTGACCGATGTGCGGGTGGATCCGGACTCCGGCATCAAGGCCGGCATCGTGGACCACCGCCGGGTCTACCTGTCTGCCAGAAAAATCCCCACACGGCCGCTGAGCATTGCCTACACAGTTGCCAACGCCAGCGGCAGCGCCCAAGGGACCATCGTCCTGCAGCCTCCCTCCCTGAGCAGGGCAGCCTCAGCGCCCAAGGCCCCGAATCTGACGGTAGGGGTCCGCTCATCGGGCCTGGTCACGGTTCCAGTCATGGACAAGGTCACCCACGCTGACGGGACCAGCGTCACCCTGGATCAGCAGCTGACTACGGATCAGCGGGTCTTTGCGGGCCTGGCCTTCGTATCCGGGGATACGGTCAGATATCAGGCCAGCGAGCGCACCGGGGACTTCACGGCCACCTATACGGTCAGGGACGATCTGGGCAACGCGGCCTCAGGCACCATCACCTTCCGGGTGCATGCCTCCGACCCGGCCAGCAAGCCCGCGCCTACACCCAAGGATCTGCGGGCCCAGGTGGCTGCCGGGACCAAGGTGCGCATCCCCGTCCCCCTGACCGGCATCGACCCGGACGGAGACTGCGACACCCTGTCCGGCTTGGGCAATCAGGCACCCAGGCTGGGCAGGATCGTCAAAGCCGGTGCCGACTACCTGATCTATGAGGCCTATCCCGACTCGCATGGCACTGACGAGTTCACCTACGCCGTGGAGGACTGGATGGGGCAGCGTGCCCAGGCACACGTGCGCATCGGCGTCTTCCCCGACTCCTCGGTAACCGGGGTCTTCGCCCGGGACGACAAGGTCAAGCTGCGGCCCGGGACCGTGGCCGACGTGCCGGTTCTGCTCAACGACATCTCCGGGGATGACCACTCCTTGAGCCTGGACCCCCACCTGGAGCGCCAGGGCCTGGACCAAGCCAGCGTAAAGGACGACATGATCCGGCTGACCGCCCCCTCACAGCCAGGCACCTCCTATCTGGTCTACCGGGCTCACAACCGGGCAGGGCTGAGCGACCAGGCCACTCTGACCGTGGTCTCGGATCCCCAGGCCCCCATCCAGCCGCCCATAGCGCAGGATTACCAGGTGGCTCCCGAGGATACGGTGGATAAGCGCAGCGTGGAAGTCAATCTGGCCGACTCCATCAGCAATCCATCCGGCACCCTCGATGACCTGCGCCTGGGGATTCATCCTGGGGCCAGGGCCCATGCCAGGACCGTAGGCGAAACCGGCTCCACCAAGCTGGTCATCGACCTGACCAACCAGGCCAGGGCCGTGCCTTACACCGTCACCAACACCCGGTACAAGATCACCTCAATGGCCTTTGTGAAGGTCCCCGCCTATGGGGTATTCCCCCCGGTCCTAAGACCACGCGCTCCGGCCCTCAAAGTGCGGGCTGGTCAGAGCATCACCATCGACATCGCCGATCAGGTCAGGGTGGGCGCAGGCAAGACCGCACGGATCACCTCCCGCCAGTCCGTTTCCGCCACCAAGTCCGACGGGTCCGACCCCTATGTGGACGAGCACACCCTGAGGTTCACCGCCGCCAAGGACTATGCCGGTCCAGCCTCATTGACCTTTGCCGTCCGTGATGGGGATCCAGGCAGCCAGGCCATCGTCAACGAGTCGGTGCTGACCCTGCCCATCACCGTAACAGGCGGCAGAGCATCCCCGCCTGTCCTCTCGGCACCGGTCATCGATCTGGTGGCCGGGGAGCCGGCACAGACCATCTCCCTGCCTGCCATGACCCGTTGGCCTCAGGGAAGCGACCCAGCAGACAGCACATTCTCTTCCGGGGACCCCCAGGGGCCGATCCATGCCAAGCTGAGTCCTCGGGGCCAGCTGAACGTGTCCGCTGACAAGACCGCAACGCCTGGCACCAAGGCCACCCTGTCGGTAACCATCGCCGGTTCATCCGGCCAGGTGCATACGGTCCTGACCTTCCGCATCGTCGCCACCACCCGGCCTCTGGCTTCGGTCCCCTCACGCCAGGTGGGGCTCAAAGCCGGTCAGAGTCTGGAATTGAACCTATTCGACGATGCCCTCAACCCCTTCCCCGACACCCCGCTGCGCGTGGTCGGCCTGGTCAGCGACGACACCTCACGTCTGACAGCCAGCAACCTGGGCGACGGGAGGATCGCCATCAAAGCCGATCGTGACATCGGCGCCTCCACCAACACCATTCTGGCCACGGTCGAGGATGGCAGCCGGGATCCGGGCCGCCGGGTGAGCGCCACCATCACCGTGGGCATCATCGACCGCCCTCAGGCCCCCAGAATGCTGTCGGGCGCGGCCCAGGCAGGCGACGGAACGGTTCTGCTGGCCTGGGAGCCGGGTGCAGCCAACGGCAGTCCGGTGGACGAGTATCGAGTCTCCTACACCTCATCGGCAGGCTCGGGACAACGCTCCTGCGGCAATGCCGTCACTTGCCGGGTCGACGGGTTGGACAACGGCCATGATTACTCCTTCACTGTCCAAGCCCATAACCAGGTGGGCTGGTCCCCCGCCTCCTCGCCGGCGGCAGCAAGGCCAGACGCACTTCCCGGAGGCGTGCAGGCACTGACTGTGGACGGCGGCAGCAAGGAAACCCTGACCGTCACCTGGCGTCCGCCAGAGAATCATGGCCCACCCATCCAGGGCTATACGGTCCACGGGGAGGGTTCCGGCTGCGGTTCGCCACGATGGCGGTCGGCCACCTCCACCAAGGCGGTCTTCGATGTGGGTCATGACGAGTCCGGAGGCACCTGCACAGTGAGCGTGACCCCGGCCAATATGGCCGGATCAGGACCTGTGGCCTCAGCCTCTGGAGCCACCTGGTCGCACCCGGATCCGCCTGCATTCCAGACTCTGGAGTACCAAGGCAAGGATCAGGTCAAGCTGGTCCTGAACCCTGGTGCCGAACACGGCCGACCCTGCGCAGACATCCAGGTGAGCATCGATGGCCTCGACCCCGGCAAGGCTTCCTGGACCCTGCCATGCGGTCAGCCGGAGGTCAGTGATGTCATCACCCTGCCCGCCGGATCAGTCAAACCTGGTGCCAGGCTGAACTTCCGGGCGGTAGCTCGCATCCGTGGAGTGGGGTCCGAAGGCCATTCGCCCGCCGCCACCAAGGAGCTGACCCTGCCCGAGGATGCCGACAAACCAAGCGACAAGACCCTTACCCGTCAGGGGTCCCTCAGCAGACAAGGATGAATGACCATGGATGATCGAAGCGCACAGGAACCCATCCAGCAGGACGGCACCATCCCGGATGACGCGACCAGGAGGAGTACCCCCAAGGCCGCCCGCGAGGCAACCAACGAAGGCCGACGGATCCCCGCCGACCGACTGGATGTACTCAAGCGACAGCGCCAGGCCCTCATGGCCGGTCTGGGGCAGCAGGAATCTGACTCGGCGGCGAACGACGACCGGACCAGGCCCGGCCGCATCCCCGTGGCTGCCGGACAAGAAATGAATCAGAAATCCGGGACGGAATCTGCCCCATCGGACCGCACCATGGTGGAAGACGGGACTATCCCCGGTCATCAGCCAGTCCGTGACCTGTTCTCCCGGTCCTCCTCAGCTCCTGCAGGGCCTGACCTCGTCGACGCCACCGATCAATCCCGTCACCCACAGCTGGAGCGCACCTCAGTTCCCAGATACGAAGTCGAGACCGGGCAGAACCAACGGCCTCCCACCGAAGCAGGAGGTCAGGCATCAGAGACCAGGCAGCAGCGACGTTCAGGCCATGCCACAGGCAAGAACCAGGCCCCCGTGGATGTGTCGACCTTCGCCAACCTCTTCCGCTCCATCGTGGACAACGTCGGCCAGGCGGTGCTGGGCAAGGAGGAAACCGTCGCCTTATGTGTCACCGCCCTGATCGCGGGAGGCCATGTGCTCCTGGAAGACAATCCGGGCACTGGCAAGACCCAGCTGTCACGCGCCCTGGCTGCCTCCATCGCCGTGGACTGCAAGCGGATCCAGTTCACCCCGGACCTGCTGCCCTCCGACCTGTTGGGTGTGACCTTCTATGACCAGGCTCAAGGACAATTCTCCTTCCGGCCCGGCCCGGTCTTTGCTTCCCTGGTTCTGGCCGACGAGATCAACCGAGCCTCCCCCAAGACCCAGTCGGCCCTGCTGGAGGTCATGGAGGAGGGCCAGGTGACCGTGGATGGCCGCACCTACCGCCTCCCTCGGCCATTCATGGTGATGGCTACTCAGAATCCCATCGAACAGCTAGGCACCTATGCCCTGCCCGAGGCTCAGATGGACCGCTTTCTGATCCGCACCTCGCTTGGGGCGCCTGGGCACGATGCCAGCATGCGCATTCTTGAAGAAGCCGACATCCGCGACCGGGCAGGCCTGGTGGAACCGGTGGTCGACGCCGCCCAGGTGGAGGCCATGGCTGCCTGCGCCTCCGAGGTTTTCTGCGATTCCTCCATCATGGAATACGTCATCCACATCATCGAAGCCACACGGCACAGTCCCGCCATCCGGGTCGGCTCCTCCATCAGAGGCGGGCTGGCTCTGGTCCGTTGCGCCAGGATCCGGGCCTGCGCCCAAGGCCGTGACTACGTGATTCCCGATGATGTCAAGAAACTGGTCGACCCCATCCTGGCCCACCGGCTGATCCTGACCTCCCAGAGCAGGCTGGCGGACATGGATGAACACCAGGCGCTGGCCGAAGCCCTGGCCAAGGTTTCCGTCCCCACAGGAGAGCAGTGAGCCATGACCGCCTTCGCCAGCCGAACTGCCCCGAAAGCTAGACCGACATCCTCGACAGGATCCGAACAGAGCCTGCAATCCCGGGCCGCCGGCCTATGGCAGTCGATCACTGCCCTGGGCCGGGCTATGGCTCTGGCCACGCTTCTGTGCGTTCTGGCCTTCGCCCCTACAGGCTGGCGTGAACTGCTGGCGGGCGCTCTGCTGGGCGTGGGCATGCTCCTACTGGGGTTGTTGATGAGCCTGGGCAACCTGTCCTGTAGCGCTGAAACGAGCCTGGACCAAGGCCACCTGGAGGTGGGTGGCCAGGCCGAGCTGATCCTGGTGCTGACCAACCCAGGCAGCCGCTCCACCTGCCGCGGCCGAATCGGCCTGGCCCTAGGCCAAGGAACCGTCATGGCACCGCTGCCAGCCCTGACACCCGGTCAGAGTCACCAGATCCGCTTGAAACTGGAGGCCAGGTCCCGTGGCGTGATTGACCTAGGCCCGGTGACCATGGAGGCTGGGGATCCGCTGGGGCTCATCCGTCGCCGCCGAATTCTGAGCGGCGCCCGCAAACTCTATATCCATCCCCGCACGGTGGCACTGCCGCCCCTCGAAGCCGGATTGGAGCGCGACCTGGAGGGGGACCCTGGCCCCGGCATTGTCGACGACGATCTGGAATTCCATGCCCTACGCCCCTACGTTCCGGGCGACGACATAAAACGGGTTCACTGGTTATCCACCGCCCGGGCCGGCACCCTGATGGTCCGCCAGTACGAGCCCACCCTGCGCACCAGAATCAAACTGATCCTGGACGGCCAGGCCATATCCTACAGGAGCGCGGATGAGTTCGAGCTGGCAGTCGAAATCTATGCCTCTCTGGGCTGCCGATGCCTGCTTGACGGCCGTCGGCTGCAAGCACTGGCCCCAGAACCGGACGATCCCGATGCCCATGGGACCACCACCCTGCCTACGGAGGATCCCCGAAGCTTTCTGGATGCCTGCAGTGCCATCCGCCCCCGCCAGGACAGCTACGACAAGCCCGATCTGGCTGATGCTCCCGAGCAAACCAGTCTGATCATCCTGGTGACCGGTCCGCTGGGTGACCGCCAACCCTCAGTCCTAGCGGACGGATCGGCCCAGAACGCATCCCCGGTCATGCTGCTAGCTGCTGACCTGGATGCCCATCCAAGCCTGCAGATGCAACCGGGGTTGGTCAGCGCTGTTGTGGGCAACAGGAAGGACCTTCCCATCCTCTTGGAGAACCAGCCATGAGCACATCCGCATCATGGATGGACCAAGCCCAGAGGGAGCCTATCCGCCTGATCGACCGGTCTGGTCTGCAATCCACCGTCGACCCGACCAGGCGCCGCTCCCCCGCTATTCTGGTCGCCGCATTGGCCCCACTCGATCTGCTGGCCGGACTCCAGCTGCTGCCGGTCTATGGCAGCCTGCCCTTCTGGCTGACAGTGGGAGCCGCCGCCTGTCTGACCGGACTGCTGATCGCCATGCTCCCCCGGCGTGGGATCGCCACTGCCCTCCTGCAGCCTCTGCTGCTGATTGCCGCCCAATTCCTGCTAGGGCCTATATTCGCTCTGAACGGGACCACCCTGGCCCATGTCCTGCCCACTTGGGCAACCCTGGCACAAGGGTGGTCCGCCACCTTCGGCGCCTTCAAGACCCTGGCAGCCATCGATCCACCCCTTGGACAGGAAGCAGGCGGACTAATGGCCCTGTGGACGCTGATGCTCTGGACCTGTTATCTGGCCGTACTGCTGGCCCGTCATGGCCTGGGCCGCAACCTGGGACGGCCGGCGCATCCCGTGGCCGTCCTGACAGCCACCCTGCCCATCCTGGCCACCATGGCTCTGTCAGCAGCCCTGGGCACCAGCAGAGGCCTCTATCCGGCGTTGACAGGTGGCATCCTCTGGGTGCTCCTGCTGATCTGGTGCGCCAGTGGGCTGGGGCTGCTGCGTCTGCAGGGGCCCGCATCCGCCCTCCTGACCCTAGCCCTGGCAGCTGGACTGATGTTCTCCGCTGGACTCCTGCCCGCCCCGACCCGACTAGTCATTCGCGACCACTACCAGCCGCCCATAGACCCCTACCAGTTCACCAGCCCCTTGAGCGATTACCGCGCCTACATCAAACGCCACCGCGACGATACCCTGGTCACGGTCCGCAACCTTCCCACTGGCACCCCAGTTCGTATGGCCGTCATGGACCGTTATGACGGCAAGGTCTGGAATCTGTCCGACTCCTCAGGTGCAGGAGCCGCCGACTACCGGCGCATCGGTGCCCGGATCCGCACAGAAACACACCAGGAGAAGGACAAAAACACCAAATCGACCGGACGACCTTTTACAGCGACCTTCCAGATTCGAGAGGGATTCAACCACGCCTGGTTGCCTTCCGCTGGACAGGTCAACGGTATCGATACGGATAAGGGCCTGCAAAGGGAGGATCTCTACTTCAACAAGGCCACAGACACTGTCCTGACCGATCAGGCCCTGCAGAAGGGAACCAGCTATACAGTGCATGGCCTGGCCGAAGATAGACCAGCAACCCGTCGCATCGCCGACAGCGATCCGGGAGATGTGCAGGTGCCTCCCCTGGCGGATGCTCCAGAGAGCCTGCCCAAGGCGGCTGCCTCCATGACCTCCATGCAGGTGCGCGGCGGTGCCAGGGCTCTGGCCATCGAGGAACGGCTGCACCGGCAGGGGTGGTTCTCCCACGGTCTGGCCGGCGATTACCCCTCGGCCTCCGGCCACGGCGACTATCGAATCAATCAACTCCTGCAGGGCCAGGCCATGGTGGGCGACAGCGAACAATACGCCTCAGCCATGGCCCTCCTGGCCCGGCAGATGGGTCTGCCATCCCGGGTGGTCTTGGGATTCCTGCCCAAGAACCGTGACGGCTCCATCAGCAGGGAACGGACCAGGACCCAGGCGGACGGCAGCACCAGAATCGACTTCACAGGACGCGATGCCCAGGCCTGGGTGGAGGTCAACCTAGAGGGTCTGGGATGGGTCCCCTTCTACCCCACGCCACCGGAGACCAAGACCCCTGACAGGTCCCTGGACTCTACGCCACCCAACCCGCGTACCCTGGTTCGCCAGCCACCACCCCCGCTGGTCGATCCTCCCCGCGACGACCGGACCACCCAGGGTCGGACTACCGTCGGCGGGCAGGAAGCATCCCGGCAGTCTTCACCCTCCTTCTGGAAGCGGTACGGCCCTTTGATAGCCAAAGTGGCGCTCTGGACCATGCCGGTCTGGCTGCCCGCTCTCCTGGCTCTGCTCCTGCTGGCCGTCAAGGCTTGGTTGCGCCGACGGGCCCGGTCGACCGGCGATCCGAAGACACGCATCCGCGCCGGCTGGCGACAGATCGGCAACCTGGGCAGACAGACCGGCCTGTCCTTGGATGGCACCCGTAGCGAGCAGGCAGCTCTGATCGCCCAGACCCTGCTGACCGACCCCCCAGGGTCCTCGTCGGCTGGGCTGCGTTGGGATCTGGATCGACTGCGCAGCATGGCTGATCAGGCCTCGTTCGACCGTCATCCTTCAGATGAGCAGGAGGTCGAAGACTGCTGGCAGCTGGTAGACAAGCTCAGATCCGCCATCCTGGCATCCCTGCCGCGAACCCGACGCTGGCGCACCCTGCTTTCCCCTAGGCACCTGCGTTGACCTGTCTGCAGCCTGGACCGCGAGAAAACAAGGTGAGGGCCCGTGCAATCGCTACGATTGCACGGGCCCTCATCCTTTATCACATCCGGCAGCCGAATCCGCCAGGCCGGGTCATCCGGCCCAAGCGTATCTACGGCTACCGGTTGTTCAGACGCTCACTGGTTGGAGTGCTGATCCTCCGAAGAGGAGAAGGTGGCCGAACCGGACTGCTGGGACGGATTCTGGGCAGAGTCACTGCCATCGGCGGCATCCGAAGATCCCGTGCTCGTGGTGGCAGCCGTCTGATCGCCGGCCTCAGCTGACGGATCCTGCACGTTGGGGGTGTCCAGATGGCTCTGGCCGCCCTGGTCGTTGAGGAAGTCGTCCGGGTTGAAGTCGTCGCCCAGCTTCAGATCCCCGAAGTCGATGTTGGAGAAGTCCACATCGTTCAGGTCGGCATCGCTCAGATCCACGTCGCCGCCACCCAGACCGAAGTTGGGGTAGATGGTGTCGCGGATGGCCTTGTCGGGCTCCACGGTGGCGTTGCGGTACCTGGCCAGGCCGGTGCCGGCAGGAATCAGCTTGCCGATGATCACGTTCTCCTTGAGGCCCTTCAGGTCGTCGACCTTCTGGTTCAGGGCGGCCTCGGTGAGCACGCGGGTCGTCTCCTGGAAGGAGGCGGCCGACAGCCAGGAGTCGGTGGCCAGGGAGGCCTTGGTGATGCCCATGAGCTCGGGACGTCCCGCGGCCGGCTTGCCTCCGGCCTTGACGGCCTTCATGTTGGCGGCCTTGAACTTGGCCTGGTCAACCAGCTCGCCGGGCAGCAGATCGGTGTCGCCCGAGTCGATGACCGTGACGCGGCGGAGCATCTGATGGACGATGACCTCGATGTGCTTGTCGTGGATGTCCACGCCCTGGGAACGGTAGACCGTGTGCACCTCGTTGACGATGTTCACCTGGGCGGCGCGTGGGCCGAGGATGCGCAGGATCTTCTTGGGATCCACGGAACCCTCGATCAGCTGGGTGCCGGCCTCGACGTGCTGTCCATCCTTGACCATCATGGGCGCACGGCGGGTGACCGGGTAGGTCAGCGCCTCCACAGAGGTGTCGTCGGGGGTCAGGGTGACCTGACGGCCGCGGTCGGTATCCTCCACCTTGACGATGCCGGGGAACTCCGCGATGGGAGCCTCGCCCTTGGGGGTACGGGCCTCGAAAAGCTCGGTGACACGGGGAAGACCCTGGGTGATATCGGAGGCCGAAGCCACACCGCCGGAGTGGAAGGAACGCAGCGTCAGCTGGGTACCGGGCTCGCCGATGGACTGGGCGGCCACGATGCCCACAGCCTCGCCCACATCCACCAGCTTGTTGGTGGCCAGAGACCAGCCGTAGCACTTGGCGCACACCCCGCGGGTGGACTCGCAGGTCAGGACCGAGCGGGCCTTGACCTCCTCAACGCCGTGGGCGACCATGTCGCGCAGGACATCCATGGACATGGCGTCGCCGCGCTTGTAAAGCACAGTCTTGCCGTCCTCCTTGGGGTCGATGACGTCGGCCGCCAGGAGGCGGGAGTAGGGACCGCCGTCGGCCGCCTTGACCAGGACCAGGTTGCCCTGCTCGTCGCGCTCGGCCACTTTCATGGTCAGACCGCGCATGGTGCCGCAGTCCTCTTCGCGCACGATCACATCCTGCGAAACATCGACCAGACGACGGGTCAGATAGCCCGATTCGGCGGTGCGCAATGCGGTGTCGGCCAGCCCCTTGCGGGCGCCGTGCTGGGAGATGAAGTACTCCAGCACCGACAGGCCGTCGTGGTAGTTGGACTTGACAGGTCGAGGAATGATCTCGCCCTTGGGGTTGGCCACCAGGCCTCGCATGCCGGCGATCTGGCGGATCTGCATCCAGTTGCCTCGCGCCCCGGACTGAACCATGATGTTCACGTTGTTGTCCGGAGTGAAGTGCTCCTGCATGGCGTCAGCCACCTTGTCGGTGCACTCGGTCCACAGGTTGATCAGCTCCTGACGGCGCTCCTCGTCGGTCAGCAGGCCCATATCGTACTGGGAGTTGACCTTGGCAGCCTGCCCCTGGTACTCGTTGACGATCTCGCTGCGCTCGGGCGGCACCACGATGTCGGAGAAGGCCATGGTCACGCCGGACCACTGCGCCCTTGTGAAGCCCAGATCCTTCAGGGCATCAAGGGTCGCCGCAACCTGTGCGGTCGAATACCGGGTGGCGATGTCGTCCACGATGCCGGACAGCTTGCCCTTGGGCACCTGCTCGTTGATGAAGGGGTAGTCCACAGGCAACGTCCGGTTGAACAGGACTCGCCCGTAGTTGGTGGCGAAGAGCCTGGAGCCATCCTTGAAGACCTCCTCCTTGACCACGTCGGGGCTGCCGGGCTCGGGGTCGACGACCTTGAGGTCGCCGGGTTCCCAGTCCTTGGGCATGACGAAGTCGGCGGGCACACGCAGCAGGATCTTGGCCTGCATGTCGATCTCGCCCAGGTCCAGAGCCATCCGAGCCTCAGCCAGGCTGGAGAAGATCCGGCCCTGACCCTTGGCGCCGTCCACGACGGTGGTCAGGTAGTACAGACCCAGAATCATGTCCTGGGAAGGCATGGTGACCGTGTGGCCGTCGGCGGGCTTGAGGATGTTGTCAGAAGCCAGCATCAGAGAGCGGGCCTCCGCCTGGGCCTCGGCCGACAGGGGCAGGTGAACTGCCATCTGGTCGCCGTCGAAGTCGGCGTTGAAGGCCGCGCAAGCCAGCGGGGGCAGGTGGATGGCTTTGCCCTCGACCAGGATGGGCTCGAAGGCCTGGATGCCCAAACGGTGCAGCGTAGGCGCACGGTTGAGCAGGACGGGATGCTCGGAGATGACCTCCTCCAGCACGCCCCAGACCTCGGGGTCGCCACGGTCCACCAGGCGCTTGGCGCTCTTCATGTTCTGGGCGTAGTTGAGGTCCACCAAGCGCTTGATGACGAAGGGCTTGAAGAGCTCCAAGGCCATGGGCTTGGGCAGGCCGCACTGGTGCATGCGCAGGGAGGGCCCGACTACGATCACGGAACGGCCGGAGTAGTCCACACGCTTGCCCAGCAGGTTCTGACGGAAGCGGCCCTGCTTGCCCTTGAGCATGTCTGCCAGGGACTTCAGGGGACGGTTGGAGGCTCCGGTGACGGGACGGCCACGGCGGCCGTTGTCGAAGAGGGAGTCCACAGCCTCCTGGAGCATGCGCTTCTCGTTGTTGAGCATGATCTCGGGAGCGCCCAGCTCGATCAGGCGCTTGAGCCTGTTGTTGCGGTTGATGACGCGCCGGTAGAGGTCGTTCAGGTCGGAGGTGGCGAAACGGCCGCCATCCAGCTGCACCATGGGGCGCAGGTCGGGCGGAATGACCGGGACGACATCCAGGACCATGGCCTCGGGCTTGTTGCCGGTGTTCAGGAAGGCGGAGACCACCTTGAGCCGCTTGAGGGCACGGGCTTTGCGCTGGCCGGAGCCGGTATCGATCTCGTGGCGGAGCTCCTTGGCGGCACCCTCCAGGTCGAAGTCCTGCAGGCGCTTCTTGATGGCCTCGGCACCCATGCAGCCCTCGAAGTAGTCACCGTAGCGGTCCTGCATCTCCCGCCACAGGTCCACGTCGCCTTCCATATCGCCGGGCTTCAGGGTCTTGAAGCGGTCGAAGACGGCGGTGATCCTCTGAATCTGATCGTCGTAACGCTTGCGGATGGCGGTCATGTCCCGCTCGGCACCGTTGCGCAGACGTGCCTTCATAGAGCCTTTGACCTCGTCGGTCTTCTCCAGCTCGGCCAGGTCCTCTTCCAGCTTCTTAGCGCGCTTGTCTATCTCCAGGTCGCGCTTTTTCTCCAGCTGGGAGATTTCGTTGTCGAACTCGTCCTGCAGGTCAGGCAGATCCTTGTGGCGCTGCTGCTCGTCCACCTTGGTGACCATGTAGGCCGCGAAGTAGATGACCTTCTCCAAGTCCTTGGGCGCAATGTCCAGCAGGTATCCCAGCCGGGAAGGCACGCCCTTGAAGAACCAGATGTGGGTGACGGGGGCGGCCAGCTCGATGTGGCCCATACGCTCGCGGCGGACGCGGGAGCGGGTGACCTCCACGCCGCAACGCTCGCAGACGATCCCCTTGAAGCGCACGCGCTTGTACTTGCCGCAGGCGCACTCCCAATCTCGGGTGGGTCCGAAGATCTGCTCGCCGAACAGACCGTCCTTCTCGGGCTTCAAGGTACGGTAGTTGATGGTTTCGGGCTTCTTGACCTCGCCATAGCTCCAGCCGCGGATGTCGTCGGCGGTGGCCAGTCCGATTCTCAGTTTGTCAAATGCATTGACGTCCAGCACTCTGTGTCCTGTCTCTGATCTTGTAACTGCTCTGAAGTTTGCCTCTTGGCGGGATGCCCGTCAGACGGGCATCCCTGTGACTGGTGGTTCAGCGGTACTCCGGCTCGGGAGCGGACTGGTCTGCCTTGGCTGCAGCGTCCGGACGGGCGCCGATGTTGAAGCCCAGGTCGTCGGAGGCAGCGCTCGGGTCGTCGTCCTCGTCCTTCATCTCGATCACGTTGCCTTCCGCGTTGAGCACTTCCACGTTCAAGGAGAGCGACTGCATCTCCTTGAGCAGCACCTTGAAGGATTCGGGGATGCCGGCTGCCGGCAGGTTCTCCCCGCGCACGATGGCTCCGTATGCCCGGACGCGGCCATCCACGTCGTCGGACTTGGTGGTCATCATCTCGTGCAGGGTGTAAGCGGCGCCGTAGGCCTCCAAGGCCCAGACCTCCATCTCGCCGAAACGCTGGCCGCCGAACTGGGCCTTACCGCCCAGGGGCTGCTGGGTGATCATGGAGTAAGGGCCGGTGGACCGGGCGTGAATCTTGTCGTCGACCAGGTGGTGGAGCTTGAGCATGTACATGTAGCCCACGGAGATGGGCTTGGTGAAAGGCTCGCCGGTACGGCCATCGTAGAGCACGGCCTTGCCGTCGTCGCCCACCAGGCGCTCGCCGTCACGGTTGGGCAGGGTGGTCTTGAGCAGACCGTTCAGGGCATCCTGACGCACGCCGTCGAAAACCGGGGTGGCCACGGCGGTGCCGGGCTCGGCCTTCTCGGCGCCTGCCGGGATGTGCTTCTTCCACTCCGCTTCCAAGTCGGGGTCCAGGCTGATGTCCCAGCCGGAGTGGGCGATCCACCCCAGGTGGAGCTCCAGGACCTGGCCCAGGTTCATACGGGAGGGCACCCCCAGGGGGTTGAGCATGATGTCGATGGGGGTGCCATCGGCCATGAAGGGCATATCCTCCTCGGGCAGGATTCTCGAGATGACGCCCTTGTTGCCGTGGCGGCCCGAGAGCTTGTCGCCCTGGGTGATCTTGCGGTGCTGGGCGATGTAGACCCGGATCATCCGGTTGACGCCGTTGGGTAGCTCGTCGCCGTCCTCCTCGGCATCCTCGCGGGTGACCTCCTTGACCTCGATGACCGTGCCGGTCTCGCCGTGGGGCACCCGCAGGCTGGTGTCGCGCACCTCGCGGCTCTTCTCGCCGAAGATGGCCCGCAGGAGCCGCTCCTCGGGGGTCAGCTCGGTCTCACCCTTGGGGGTGACCTTGCCGACCAGGATGTCGCCGGCCTCGACCTCGGCACCGATGCGGATGATGCCGCGCTCGTCAAGGTTGGCCACTGCATCCTCGCCCACGTTGGGCAGGTCGCGGGTGATCTCCTCGGCGCCCAACTTGGTCTCGCGGGCGTCGGTCTCGTACTCCTCGATGTGGATGGAGCTCAGGGTGTCGTCCTGGACCAGACGCTGGGAAATGATGACGGCGTCCTCGTAGTTGTAGCCGTTCCAAGGCATGAAGGCCACCAGGAGGTTCTTGCCCAGGGCCATCTCGCCCTTCTGGGTGGCGGGGCCATCAGCGAGGACCGTGCCGGCCTCGACCCGCTCCCCATCCTTGATCAGAGGAACCTGGTTGTAGCAGGTGGTCTGGTTGGACCGCTGGAACTTGGCCAGCTTGTAGGAGGACTGGGTGCCGTCGTCATTCATGACACGAATGATGTCGGCGGAGACGTAGGTGACCACGCCTGGCTTCTCGGCCAGGATGACGTCACCGGAATCGATGGCGGACCGCCACTCGGAACCGGTACCCACCAGGGGACGCTCGGACTTGACCAGGGGGACGGCCTGACGCTGCATGTTGGTGCCCATCAG
Organism: Bifidobacterium sp. B4142; assembly: GCF_026537325.1. Taxonomy (GTDB): domain Bacteria; phylum Actinomycetota; class Actinomycetes; order Actinomycetales; family Bifidobacteriaceae; genus Bombiscardovia. The sequence continues at coordinate 68,183 of NZ_JAFNMJ010000006.1, read as the reverse complement.
TGCTCGGTGGCCCTCGTCGTGCTCCAAGAAGGGGATCAGGGAGGCACCCACCGAAACCATCTGCCGGGGGGAGACATCCATCAGATCCACCTGGGAGACGGGCACATCCTTGGCCTCGGCCTCGGCATCACGGACCAGGGCCTCGTCCTCGACGAAGTGTCCGGTCTCGTCGATCTCCTGGTTGGCCTGGGCGATGGTGTGCTCGGACTCCTGGTCGGCGGTCATGTAGACCACGTCGTCGGTCACCTGGCCATCAATGACCTTGCGGTAGGGGGTCTCGATGAAGCCGAAGGGGTTGACGCGGGCGAAGGTGGCCAGGGAGCCGATCAGACCGATGTTGGGACCTTCAGGGGACTCGATGGGGCACATGCGTCCGTAGTGGGAGGGGTGCACATCGCGCACCTCCATGGAGGCACGGTCGCGGGACAGGCCGCCGGGGCCCAGGGCCGAAAGACGACGCTTGTTGGTCACGCCGGCCAGCGGGTTGTTCTGATCCATGAACTGGCTCAGCTGGGAGGTTCCGAAGAACTCCTTGATGGTGGCGTTGACCGGGCGGATGTTGATCAGGGACTGCGGGGTGATGGCCTCGGCGTCCTGGGTGGTCATCCTCTCGCGGACCACACGCTCCATACGGCTCAGGCCGGTGCGCAGCTGGTTCTGGATCAGCTCGCCCACCTGGCGGATGCGGCGGTTGCCGAAGTGGTCGATGTCGTCCACGTCCACCCGCAGCTCGATGTCCTGGCCGTCGCGGCGGCCGGGGAAGGTCTGCCCGCCGGCATGCAGGGTCACCAGATACTTCAGGGTGGCGATGATGTCCTCGGGATGCAGGCTGCGGTCGTTGAAATCGGCCTCAAGGCCCAGCTTGCGGTTGATCTTGTAACGACCGACCCGGGCCAGGTCGTAGCGCTTGGTGTTGAAGTAGAAGGAGTCCAGCAGGTTGCGGCCGGCCTCGGGAGAAGCGGTGTCAGCAGGCCGGATCTTGCGGTAGAGGTCGGTCAGGGCCTCGTCCTGGGTCTCGATGGTCTCCTTCTCCAGGGCATCCAGCACCAGCGGGTAGCCCTTGAAGGCCTTGCGGATCTGCGGCTTGGTCATGCCGATGGCCATGAGGAAGACGATGGCGGACTGCTTGCGCTTGCGGTCCACGCGCACGCCCAGCACATCGCGCTTGTCGATCTCAAACTCCAGCCAGGCACCCCGGCTGGGGATGATCTTGGCCCCGAAAATCTCCTTGTCGGAGTTGCGGTCCTGGGTGCGGTCGAAGTAGACACCCGGGGAGCGAACCAGCTGGGAGACGATAACGCGCTCCGAGCCCCCGATAATGAAGGTGCCGTGAGGGGTCTGCAGCGGGAAGTCGCCCATGAAGACGGTCTGCGACTTGATCTCGCCGGTGTCCCCGTTTTCGAACTCGGCGTTCACATACAGAGGAGCCGAGTAGGTGTAGTCCTTCTCCTTGCACTCCTGGACCGTGTGCCGAGGCTCCTCGAAGTAAGGATCCGAGAAGGTCAGGCTCATGGTCTGGGCGAAGTTCTCAATGGGAGAGATCTCCTGGAAGACCTCATCCAGGCCGGAGACGGGGGCCACGGTATGGGTCCCGTTGACCTGATCCTCCTCGACCCGCTTCTTCCAGCGGTCGTTGCCGACCAGCCAGTCGAAGCTATCGGTCTGCACACCCAGGAGGTAGGGCACCTCGATGGGTTCGCGGATGGATCCGAAGTTGACACGATCGGTGGCCTTGTGCAGTTTGATGTCGTGTTCGTCAGCGCGTGCCTGCGTAGTGGTGGTACTTCTTACAGCTTTATTGGCAGCCAAAATGGACGTTCCTTATCGCTCGCCGTACTCGATCATTCCTGTTACCCCAGGGAGATGCCGAATGGCCGCCATATGCCTATTCGCGGGCACCTCCTCGATGATGCATGCCCGCTATATGACACACCTCATGCAAAGCATCAAGAGTACCAGCTAAGAGCCCCGGAAGCAATCGGCGTGTCGTTTTAGAGCAACTGCTATTGGACCATGACCGGCACAGGCTGGGAAACCACTCGGGGATTGGCCTTGAGGACCAGCTTGGCCTGGTAGGAGCCGGCATTGACGCGGGGCAGCTGATCGTCGGGCAGGCAGCTGTCCTGACTGCTGTCGGCATTCCAGGTGATGGTCTGCACGTCCTTGTCGCCGGTGGCCATGAGCAGGGTGCGAGCCCCAACCGGACAGGCATCGGAACGCCAGATGGTCTCCTCGCCGCTGGTGATAATCAGCACCCGGCCGCCGTCGGAGCCGTCCACCAGACAGGAGCCCGTTCCCTTGTGACGAATGGTCGCCGTAAAGTCGATGGATCCGCCGACCCCGGTACTGGGATCGGGCGCGGCCAGCTCCAAGGCCAAGTCCTCCTTGCCGCAGTCAGGAGCTCCTGAGGAACGCTTCTTGCCGGAATCCTTCTTCTGCTTGTCTTTGTCCTTGGATTTGGTCTTTGAGCTCTGCTGGACACTGGTCGAGGTTCCCTGGGCCCCATTGCCTCCACGCAGTGCTCGGATGCCGGCCCCCACGCCCAAGACCAGACCAGCGCAGACCAACAGAAAGAGCACCGCCAGCAGGGCAGCCGCAATCCTCCGGCGACGGTACATCCGCCGCTTCTTCTCGCTCATGCGTCGCTTGGCCATACTTCTCCAGTCTAATCGTCAGGGCTGCCTTCACTGCGGCAGACTCAGGAGGCCATCTGGGCCGATCTCCAGAAGGCCGTCCTCGTCCAGGGAGGCGATACACCGATCAAGTCGGATTTCGTCGTCGCACAGGGATTTCAGGTCCTTCCTGGAGACGGGCGCGCCCGAAGCCTGTCGCAGTGCCTGGAGAATGGATCCGCGAATCTGCCGATCGGTGCCTGCGAAGCGCTGCCGGGGCCTGGTCCTGCCTGCACCCAGACCGGGCAGCCCAGCCTTGAGGAAACGGCAGTGGCCGGCCAGAGGACAGATGTCGCAGACCGGCTTGCGGGCCACACAGACCGTAGCCCCCAGCTCCATAACGGCCTGATTCCATCGGGCCGAGGGCGGCTCCCGCCAGGCTGCCGACCGGATCTGCGGGTCAGCCGTTCCCAAGCTGTCGTCACCATTCACGTGATGATCAGAAACTTCTGAATCTTCGTCCTCAGGCAGGACCTGCCAGGCCAGCTGGCGCTCTTCTCGGCTGGCAGCACCCCCTTTGGATTCACGTCCCAGAAAGACCCTGGAGAGCACCCTGCGAATGTTGGTATCGATGACGGCGATCCTCTCGCCGTAGGCAAAGCTCATGACAGCGCTGGCCGTATAGTCGCCGATGCCAGGCAGGGCCACCAGCTGGTCGTAATCCCGGGGCAGCCGGTCTGCGTACTGACTGGCCACCTGCCGCGCGCACTCCTGCAGGCGCAGGGCTCGGCGCGGGTAACCCAACCTGCCCCAGGCCGTAATGACTTCAGCCTTGGGGGCGGCGGCCAGTGAGGCCGCATCCGGCCAGACTTTCATCCAGGCCGTCCAGTAGGGCACCACCCGACTCATCTGGGTCTGTTGGCTCATGACCTCGGAGACCAGGACCCCCCAGGGCGTGGTTCGCCCGAAGCGCCAGGGCAGGTCGCGGGCATATCGGCTCCACCAGTCGAACAGCCGCAGACGGATGGGCTCCGTCTCCGCCAAGGTCGTCTCCGCACGCTCCATGGGTCACACCGCCCCTCACCATCCGATTCCGCCTCATTCAACCGCCGTATTCTGCCCGACGGTGCCGACCGGCACTGCCTGGCCTGTCGTTTGGCGACGGTAGGTTGGCCTCATGAACAGGCAGGAACAGGAGCGGTCCGGCAACCCCTCGAAGGCCGTCGAAAGCATGTACGAGTACGGATACCGCAAATCGAACTATGGTCCCGACGAGCTGGTCACCGACGCCCACGGCAACCCCATATCGGTAGTGGATGCCATGATGAAGGCCGATCAGGCCAGCCGTGTCAAGACCTCCACGCCCCACCTGTGCTACTACTCGCCGCGAATCCCCGGCAACACCGGCTCGGCCATCCGCCTATGCGCCGTGACCGGCACCATCCTGCACCTGATAGAACCCCTGGGCTTCAACCTCAAAGACACCAAGCTGCGCCGGGCCGGCCTGGACTACCACGACATGGCCCATGTAGTCCTGCACCCGGACTTCGACGACCTGGTCCGCTCCATGCCCGACAGCCGAATCATCGCCTTCACCGCCCACGCCGACAAGCTCTACACCGAGGTCAGCTACCGGCCGGACGACATCCTCCTGTTCGGCCCCGAACCGGGCGACATCCCCGACCCCATGGAGATCATGGCCGGCCCTCACGTGGCCGAACAGGTCAGGCTGCCCATGCGACCCAGCCTGCGCAGCCTGAACCTGACCAACTGCGCCTCCATCGCCATCTACGAGGCCTGGCGGCAACTGGGATTCCAAGGCGGTCGCTGAACCCCGCGAGCGCACTCAGTTCTTGAAGCTGTGAATGGGTGCCGGGATGTGTCCGCCTCGATTGACGAAGTCCGCGCAGGAACGGGTATTGACCGGCACGACCGGCCCGCCGCCCATGAGCCCGCCGAACTCGGCCCACTCGCCCACCTGCTTGCCGATGACAGGAATGACCCTGACAGCGGTGGTCTTCTGATTGATCATGCCTATGGCCGCCTCGTCGGAGATCAGGCCGGCAATGGACTCAGCAGATGTATCCCCGGGGATGGGGATCATATCCAGCCCCACCGAGCAGACGCAGGTCATGGCTTCAAGCTTCTCCAGGGTCAGGCTCCCCTCCTGCGCAGCCTGGATCATGGCGGCGTCCTCGGACACGGGGATGAAGGCCCCAGACAGCCCGCCCACCGAGCTGGAAGCCATGATGCCGCCCTTCTTGACCTGATCATTGAGGATGGCGAGAGCAGCGGTGGTCCCCGGTGCGCCCACCTGCTCCAGGCCCATGGCCTGCAGGACCTCGCCCACTGAATCCCCGACGGCAGGGGTGGGCGCCAGGGACAGGTCGATGATCCCGAAGGGCACGTCCAACCGACGGCTGGCCTCCTGGGCCACCAGCTGCCCCACCCTGGTGATCTTGAAAGCCGTGCGCTTGATGGTCTCGCAGAGCTGCCCGAAGTCCGCCCCTCGCGCGGATTCGAGGGCGGTCTTGACCACTCCAGGACCGGAGACCCCCACGTTGATGACGGCCGACCCCTGGCTGACCCCATGGAAACCGCCGGCCATGAAGGGGTTGTCGTCCGGAGCGTTGCAGAAGACCACCAGCTTGGTGCAGCCGGAGCTGTCCGAGTCGGCGGTGCTCTCGGCAGTGGCCTTGATGACCCGGCCCATCAGGGCTACGGCATCCATGTCGATGCCCGTTCTGGTGGAGCCCACGTTGACGCTGGCGCAGACCCGTTCCGTCTGGCTCAGCGCCCTGGGCAGAGACTTTATCAGCAGCCGCTCGGCCGGGGTCATGCCCTTGCCGACCAGGGCCGAGTAGCCGCCGATCAGGTTGACGCCGACCTCTTGGGCCGAGCGGTCCAGGGCCTTGGCCACGGCCACATAGTCCTCCACGGTGTGGCAGGCTCCGGCGGCCACCAGAGATATGGGGGTGACGGTGATCCGCTTGTTGACGATGGGAATGCCGTATTCGCGGGCGATGGAGTCCCCAGTGGGCACCAGGTCGTTGGCCAGGGAGACGATCTTGCGATGAATGTTTCGGCAGAGCATGTCCACATCCTGGCTGGCGCAGTCCAGCAGGCTGATGCCCATAGTGATGGTGCGCACGTCCAGGCGCTCCCGGTCGATCATGTCGTTGGTCTCCAGGACCTCGTCACGTGTGATCATGGCTGCCTCCTCAGACCCGGTGCATCCTTGTGAAGATCTCCTCGCGTTGGCAACGGATGGAGACTCCGATGTCCTCTCCCAGGGATTCCATCCTCTGACTCAACGCATCGAAATCATCCCGGCAGGCGGTGCAGTCCACAATCATCATCATGGTGAAGAAGCCGTCCAGAATGGTCTGCGAGATGTCCAGCACGTTGATACCCTGCTGGGAAAGGTCTGTGCAGACCTTGCCGATGATGCCGATGGCATCCTTGCCTACCACCGTGATGATCGCCTTGTCCATGACCGTCCTCCTCATCCACCTCGCCCTTGACCGGATCCCGTGAAAACCGGATCCCCGCTCCCCCAGCTTAGAGGAGCGCCGGGAGAAGCAAGGTCGTAGAAGTCTACAGTCCGGATTCAGGATTCGCGCGCAGCAGCCGAAGAGGGCAGGGCGATCAGGGCCCTTGGGGCCTTGAATCCTTTGGAGGCGAATCGTTCGGCGATGTCACGGGCAAGATCGGAACCCTTGCCGGCATCAGCCAGGGCGATGATGGATCCGCCGAACCCGCCGCCAGTCATGCGAGCCCCGTAGGCCCCGCCCTGGCGTGCCGCATCCACGGCCTCATCCAGCTCCGGGCAGGTAACTTCGTAATCGTCCCTGAGAGAGTCATGGGAGGCGTTGAACAGGCGGCCGGCCAGGACGTAATCGCCCCTGCCGAAGGCCTCGATGAAGCGGTCCACCCGTCCAATCTCGCTGACCACGTGACGGACCCGCCGACGCATGGTCTCCTCAGGCAGCTGCTCCAGCAGGACAGCCAGGGCGGATGGCGGATCAGCAGCCCCATTGACCTGATCGGCCGCCTGACGCAGGTTGGCCACCCCCAGCAGATGCGCGGCCTGCTCACAGGTGGCCCGTCGCTGATCGTATTGGCCGTCGTTGAGCTGATGCTGGGCCCTGGTGTCGACGACCAGCAGCTCCAGGCCCGCAGCTTGCAGGTCGAAGGGGACCTGGTGCACGTTGCTCATGGCATCCAGCTCTGGCCGACAATCCAGCCGCAGGGCGCAGCCGGTTCGACATCGCATGGCGGCGCTCTGATCCATGCCGCCGGTGGAGGCGCCGGCCATATCGTTCTCAGCCGTGATGGCGGCCTGGATCAGCCTGACCCGGCCAGCCTCGTCACCGCCCAGCCCCAGACCGAAGAGGTCATCCAGGGCCAGGGCCACGGCACAGGTCATGGCCGCCGAAGAGCTCAACCCTGACCCGACTGGCACACAGGAGGCCAGGGCCAGGTCAAACCCTCGAACCCCAAGGAAGCCGTCCCGCTGCAGGGCCCAGGCCACGCCGACCGGGTAGGCCGCCCATCCGCTCACTCCCCGGGCCTGCAGGCCATTCAGGTCAGCCTGGACCGGATGCTCCGGATCCATGGTGGAGACCAGTCGGACGCGGCTGTCCGTCCTGGGGCTGACGGCCACATAGGTACGGGTGGGCAGGGCGATGGGCAGACAGAGCCCGGCGTTGTAATCCGTGTGCTCGCCGATCAGGTTGACCCGGCCAGGGGCGCTCCAGGTGCCCTGGGGACCCTCGCCATAGACTTTTTGGAAGAGCTCGCGGGCCTTGGCGGCCCCTTGGCCGTCGGCACCCTGGGTCCAGGCGTGTATGAATTCCGCTGTCTTCGTCATTGATTTTCTCCATTCTCCAGGTCCAGGGGCCCCAGCTGGCGGAAACGGTCGGCGATCCGCTCGGGAGTGGTATCCGACACCCAGGCAGCCATGCCTGACTCGGATCCGGCAAGATACTTGATTTTGTCCACGGCCCGACGGAAGGAGAAGAACTGCAGGTTGAGCCGGTAGTCCTCCCGCCGCGGATCGTGCAGCGGTGCCTGGTGCCAGGCGGCGATGTAGGGCAGATCCATCCCCCTGCCGTCGCCCTTGTCGAAGAAGGCGTTGCCCCTCTTGAGCAGGGTGGAATACATGACGGCCAGGTCCCAGCGCTCCTGGTCGTTGAGCTGATCCAGGCTCAGGATCCCGTCGCGGATGGGGGCCAGGTGGACTTCCAGGGGCCAGCGAGCGGCGGCAGGCACATAGGCCACCCAGGTGGCATTGCGGAAGACCACCCGCCGCCCGGAGTCCAGCTCGGCCTTGAGGATGTCCGCCAGGAGGTTGCCGCCGGTGCGCTCCCGGTAGTCGGCGCACTGCCTCAACTCCTGCTCCAGCCGGGGGGCGATGAAGGGGTAGCAGTAGATCTGTCCGTGGGGGTGGGCCAGGGAGACGCCGATCTCCTGGCCATGGTTCTCGAAGGGGAAGATCTGTTCGATGCCCTCCATGGTCGAGATCTCAGCAGTCCGGAAGGCCCAGGCCTCCACCACCGTCCGCAGACGGGAAACCGGCAGATCGGCGGGCAACGCGTGCTCATCGGGGTCGAAGCAGACCACCTCGCAGCGCCCGTTGGCCTCGCGCACTGGCCAGAGTGGGTTGCCGTCCACCAGGGAGGACTGGTCGACCGCCTGGGTATTGGGCACCTGCATCATGGAGGGGAAACGGTTCTCGAAGACCGCCACGTTGTAGTCCACATCGGGGATCTCCCCATCCTGGTAGGGGTCCCCGGGCTTTCTGGCGGCCAGGGGGTTGCCCTTGGCGGTGGCCTGCGGGCCGGCGGTGATGGGCCGGTTCATCCGGGCCGTGGCCATGGGAATCCAGTCGCCGGTCAGAGGGTCCCGACGCATCTGCGGCGGCTGGAAGGGCACCGTCCTGCCCTCCTGGTCCTGATGGGGGGCGAACCGGTCGGTCAGCGGACGGGGATCGTCCAGACGCCTGGTCTTGCGGCCGGAGACGTACTCAGGATCGTCGTCCAGGTAGAAGAACCGGCGTCCGTCGGCCAGCCTGGTGGGGGTGATGCGGATGTGCTCCCTAGCATACTCGCCGGGAACATACCGTTGGGGGACATACTGCTCTGACTTCATGCTGCTCCTTCATCGTCCGTGATGATTGACAATCCATGGCAACCAGCTATGGCAACCCGCACACCCCAGTGTGACCGGCCGCTCATTGAACCTGATCCTCAGACCCATCGGTGGGTTGAGCCTGGCCTTCCTCGGGGTTTACCGGCACCAACACCAGCCGCTTGACCAGGGACCGGGTGGCCTCGGCCGACTCCTGGTCCAGCTGGTCGTCGGTGATGACGGTGTCTACCTGGTCGAAGGAGGCGAACAGGGACAGGGAGGTGCAGCTCCACTTGGTATGGTCGGTCAGGATGATGGTCCGGTCGGCGATGTCCATCAGCGCCATATCGGTGGCCGCCTCCAGGGAATTGGGCATCAGGAAGCCGCGTGGGATGGAGACCGAGTGAGTCCCCAGAAAGACCGTGTTGACCCGCAGGGAGGCAATGACCTTATCCGCAATGGGGCCTACCAGGGAGTTGGACCGGGTGATGACGCCGCCGGTGACGATGACCTCGACGTCCTTGCTCTCCATGGCCTGAACCAGCTCGGCCACGGGGATGGAATTGGTCAGCAGGGTCACGCCGGCACACTGACGGCTCTCCAGGAGGTGCTGGGCGAAGACATAGGCCGTGGTTCCGCCGCCGATGGCGATGACGTCACCCGGGGAAACGTAGTCGATGGCATGACGGGCGATGGTGTCCTTGAGGCCCATGTCCATCTGCGACTTGACCGAGAAGAGCGGCTCAGCCAGCAGCGAGCTGGTGGTGACGGCCCCTCCGTGGACCCTCTTGAGCAGGCCCTTGTCCGCCAGGTCGGCAATGTCCCGACGGATGGTCATGGCGGAAACGCCCAGCTCCTTGGAGAGGGCGGTGATACGGACTGCGCCACGAGTACGCAACCGGTTCAATATCAGGTGTTGGCGTTGTGACGATATCATTCGAACATTATCGCACACATTCGCCCAAATTGGCAAGCCGGCCATTGGACTGTGGTCGCGGTCCAAAAACAGGGGCGAACAATCGATGTTTCCTCGATACCCCGACCATTCTTCCATATGCCAGAGGCCTGCCGCGGCTATTGCAGCAATCTGTCAGCCAAGGCACATTCTGTCTTCAAGTCGCCCACAAGGGCCTGCTGGGTCGCCTGAGAAAGCGAACACGATGGTGATGCAATGTCAGTTTCGATGGGTCAACCGTTCAAGTCCCCACAGGGTCACCTGGACCATGGCCTCCAGTACGATCCCGGCATCCATCTTCGAGCTGCCGCGAACCCGCTCCACGAAGACTATAGGCACTTCGACGACGCTCAGACCCATGGCCTGGACCCGACGCAGCATATCCACCTGAAAGACGTAGCCGCTGGAGCGAACCTTTCCCAGATCGATGCGCCTGAGCACATCCGCTCGATAGACCCGCAGCCCGGCGGTCATGTCACGCACTGAGGATCCCAGGGCGGTGCGCGCATACCAGGATCCCATACGCGAGATCAGGTCCCGATACCAGGGCCAATGTTGAGTGCGGCCTCCGCGCACCCGGCGCGAGCCGATGACCAGATCCGGATGCGCCTCACCTCGGGCCACCGCCAGCATCCTAGCCAGATCCTGGGGTCGATGGGAGCCATCCATGTCCATCTCGCAGATCAGGCCATAGCCATGCCCCAAAGCCCAGCGGAAACCCTGCACGTAGGCAGGACCCAACCCGCGGCGGTCATGCCGATGGATGACGTGCACGCGAGGGTCGCGCTTGGCCATGTCCTCGGCCTTGGCACCGGTGCCGTCCGGCGAGTTGTCGTCGACGACCAGGACATCGACTTCCGGACAGCAGGCCAGCAGCTGTGGAAGGGTCACCCCAATGTTGTCAGCCTCTTGATAGGTAGGCATGACCACAACGGTCCCTGCTCCACCACGAACAGCGTCCATGGCCGCTCTCAGCGTGCGATGCCGTAGGCCCCGCGCCGGTAAGGCTCAGGGTAGGGGGCCTGCTGAGCGGACAGCCCCAGTTTGTAGGCAGCCCTGAGCGGCCAGTAGGGGTCGCGCAGACTGGCTCGACCGATCTCGACCGCATCGGCCAGACCCTTGCGTACGATCCGGTCAGCCTGCCTGGGCTTGGTGATCAGCCCCACCGCTGTGGTGGGAATCAGCACCTGACTGCGCACCTGGTAGGAGAAGGGCACCTGGTAGTTGGGAGCGGCTGGGATCTTCACGCCTGGCACCAGACCCCCGGTGGAAACGTCAATCAGATCCACCCCGTGCAGCTTGAGCACCTTGGCGGTGCGGATGGTCTCGTCCAGACCCCATCCGCCAGTGGCCCAGTCGGTGGCGGACATGCGCACCAGCAGGGGCATGCCCGAGGGAATGACCTCGCGCACCGCATCGATCACCTGGATCAGCAGGCGCATTCTGCCGGACAGGTCACCCCCGTACTCGTCGCTGCGTCGGTTGATCAGGGGATCCAGGAATTGTGAGAGCAGGTAGCCGTGGGCGGCGTGCAGCTCCACTCCCAGGAAGCCGGCTTGAACGGCTCGCACGGCAGCTGAACGGAAGTCAGCCACAATGGAGGCTATCTGCGCCCGCGAGAGCTGAACCGGGACCGCCATCCTCCCGAAGGCGATGGGGCTGGGACCCACGGGCTGCCATCCTCCTTCGGCCACGGGTACGGTGGCGTTGATATAGCCCATGGAGGAGCACCCGGAGGAGCCCTTGCGCCCCGAATGGTTGAGTTGGACGATGGGGACGGCTCCAGCGGCCTTGACATCCCGGACGATGCCCTGCCAGGCCCTGGTCTGCTCGTCATCCCATAGCCCCACGTCGCAGGGAGAGATCCGCCCCTGGGGATTTACAGCCGTGGCCTCCCCGATGACGACCCCGAAGCCGCCCAGGGCCCTGGATACATAGTGCTGATAGTGGAAGTTGGTAGGAACCCCGTCATGCCGCAGGGACGAATAGGTGTCCATGGGCGGCATCCAGATCCTATTGCGGATGTGCTGGTCGCGCAGTTCCATGGGCTGGAAGAGCGCAGGCAGGGCCGTCTCCCGCCTTTTTCCTGATTTTGATTTCCTGGCCTTTTTGACTCTTTTGGCCTTCTTGTCCTTCTTGGACGATTTGATCCCCTTGGCAGCCTTGCCAGTCTTCTTCTTGCCGTCGCCGGCATCCGGCTCAAAGGGCCAGATCGGTTTGGAAACATCCAACCTGCCGGAGCCGCTCACCGGCCCCGGCATCACCTGATCCTCATGAACCCGGCCGTCGGCCCGAGGGGCCTTGTCATCCAGCTCTGAATATTCCTGGACCATCTATTCCTGCCTCTCCCGGCGGACGGCCGTACCCCTCGTGGTCCCGCCCGTCGACGAATCCCTAATGGTCTCCATTGTAAGCACAGCCTCGCTCGGGTCCCAGCCGGAACCCATCAAGCGGATCAGGCCAGGTACTAGTCAGCCGCTTGCACGCTCTGAGTCGCTTCCGAAGTGAGCTCCTCGCTCTCCGGCTCCTGCACGCCTACACCACGGGTCATCTGACGCTGCTGCATCGGAGCCGACTGCTGAGGCTGGACCCCGCCGGTAAAGCGAGCGTCGGGGTTGCCGTAGGAATTATCAGGCTGAATGTTGGCAGCGGCCAGGTAGGTGTTCATGAACTCCTTCCATGCCGGGGTGGCGATGTACATGCCGTACCAAGTGCCCATGGACCGTCCGTTGATGACCTTGCCATTGAAGGAGACCTGACCCTCGGCATTGCCCACAGTGACGAAGGAGGCCACCTGGGGCACGAACCCGCCGGCCAGCATGTACTTGTCCTCATGGGTGCCCGTCTTGGCGAAGGTCTTGCGGCCCCCGTCCAGCTGGGTCACGGCCGCCTCGCCTCCGGGCTGGACCACGCCCTGGTTGAGGGCATAGGCGGTGGTCTCGGCGATGCCCGGGTCGATGGCCTGATGGCAGTTGGCCTTGGGCACCTTGATGGACCGCTTGTTCTTATCGATCACCTTGGTCATGGCAATAGGGCTGCAGGCCACGCCCTTGGCGGCGATGGTGGCGTAGACGTTGGCCATGGTCAGCGGGGAGGCCTGGACCGATCCGATGGTCATGGGCGGCTGGAAGCTGTTGTCTGAGTGGATGTCCATCTGGTCCTTGGGCGAATTGTGGTAGCCCATGTCCTTGGCTGTATCCGCTATGCTGCACAGACCAATCTGCTGGGCCATGGAGGCCTGGGTGGTGTTGTGCGAGCGAATCAGGCCCTGCAGGGGGCTCTCAGGCGAAGTGGTGCCGCCGCCCGAGTTCTCAACGTGCCAGCTGCCAGTGCCGAATCCGTAGGAGGTACCGTCAGCCGTCTTACAGGCGAAGGCGGTCTGCGGATAGCTGGTAGAGGTACGCAGGGGCTGGTTGATGGACTTGCCGGCCTTCATCCAGGCCACCAGATTGATGGGTTTCCAGGTGGAACCCACGGGGAAACCCCAGCCGCCGCCATCCTGCTGGTCCACTGCATAGTTGATGGCCGTGCGGGTGCCACCGCCGGAGTTCTGGGTGGCGTCGTAAATGCGGTTGATCCCGAAGCCCAAAACCTCGCCGGTGCCCGGACGAATGGCCGCCATCGTCACTTCGAAGCCGGTCGGATCATCCACGGGGATGGTGTCCCGGGCCGCCTTCATGGCTGCGGCGTTGGCATTGACGTCCATGGTGGTGTAGATGTCCAGGCCGCCCTCCTTGAGGAGTTTGTTGCGATCCTCCTGGCTCTTGCCGAACTCCTTGGAGTTGAGGATCTGCTTGGTCACGTAGTCGCAGAAGAAGGCCGCGTCCCCGGCCGCCTGGCAGCCGGCGTCCGCAGACTGCACATGCAGCATCTGATCCAGCGGCTTGGCCTTGTTCTCCTCATACTGGCGCTGACTGATGTAGTTCTCCTGCCTCATCAGATCCAGGACGATGTTCCGCTGCTCCTGAGCGGCCTTGATATTGACGGTTGGGTCGAAACGTGCGGGATTCTTGGTCACGGCGGCGATGGTGGCCGACTCGCCCGGATCCAGCTCCTTGGCCGACTTGCTGAAATAGCGCCTGGCCGCCGACTCAACCCCGTAGACGTTGGTTCCGAACTGGGCGATATTCAAGTACCCTTGAAGAATCTCGGCCTTGGAGTACTTCTTCTCCATCTGCACCGCTATCAGCATCTCCCGCATCTTGCGGGCTATGGTCTCCTCCTGGGCGTGATACTCGGCGATGGGGTCGTTGTTTTCCTCGGCCTGGTTCATGAGCACGTTTTTGACGTACTGCTGGGTCAGGGAGGAACCGCCCTGGGTGTCACCCTGCTTGATGTAGGTCTGGATGAAGGCCCTGAGCACGCCCTGGGTATCCACGCCCGCATGCTCGAAGAAACGACGGTCCTCACGGGCCACCACGGCCTTCTGCATGTAGTCGGAGACATCCTTGATGGGTACCACAATCCGGTTTTGCGCGTAGAAGGTGGCGATGACGGTATGCCCGTCGGAGGCGTAAAGGCGGGACTGCTGGGGCAGATCGTTGACGTTGAAGTCGATGTTCTCCGTCTTCAGAGCAGGCATCAGATTCTTGGAGACGGCGTTGATGCCGAAGACTGCGGGGAACAGAAAACCAGAGACGACCACGCCACCTGCGACGCAGAAGATGAGGTAAGCCAGCAACAGCGTGAAAAAGCGCCTGACCGACATGGATTTCTTTTGTTCGGGCATGGTCTCCATCCTAGGCCGTTGGCTCTACCTGACAGCGGCGTTCACATGCGTGAGCGTCGAATCAGCGGTCCTGGCTGGAAAATGATGATGGTGCGGCCCTTGCGAGAGATCCATCCCCGGTTGGAGAAGTCCATCAGGGCTTTGTTGACAGTCTCGCGCGAGGCACCTACCAGCTGGGCCAGCTCCTCCTGAGTCAGGTCATAAGGAACCATCAACCCCTGCTCGAAGGGTTCGCCGAAGCGTGTGGCCAGATCCAGCAGGGTCTTGGCCAAGCGGGCCGGCACGTCCAGGAAGACCAGGTCGGAGATGCGCTCGTTGTCGGTCCGCAGGCGGTGGGCCAGCACCTGAAGCATGTCCACGGCCACCTTGGGATGCTGGTTGAGCCAGTCAAAGAGGGCGTCATGGTCCAGGGCAGCCACCTTGGTCTTGTTGACCATGACCACAGCCGAGGCGGTACGCGGCCCGCCGGAGGGGTCAAAGACGGGAATCTCGCCCAGAATCTCCCCGCGCCCGTGGATGCTGAGCAGCTGGATGCGGCGGTCGGGCGACTGCCGGACCAGCTTGACCCGGCCCTCCTCCAGCAGATACATGCGGTGGTCTGTGTCGCCCTGTCGAAAGATCGTGGACCCCTTGGCGTAAGTGGACTCGTGCATGGTGTCCAAAAGCTGGTCGGCATCCTGCCTGGGAACTTGTTTGAATAGGGCGGTCTGCCTGAGGGCGTTCCCGTCATCGGGAATCTCGTTGGGCTTGTGAACCGCCATACTCCGCACTCCTTTTCGCCATATTTGGCGGGTCTACACCGACTGGTTGATGACCTCACGCCGGATTCGACGCGACTGAGCACGATTATACTCACACATCAACCCCCTCCGATCACGCGATCTGGGCGGTCCACTCCTCACGGCCGTAGCGCTGCCGGAGCAGAGTGCGGGCCCGTTGCTCGACCTCAGGCGCTGGACTGGATATGCGCAGATCCGCCACCAGGGAGGGCAGGGTGTTCAGAAGGGCATTGATCAGGGATTGACGGGACAGACTGGTCTGCCTGTCGATGGGGTCCACCCGGCTTCTGACCGAGGTCACGGCCTTGTCGTGGAATTTCGCCGGATCCACGTTGAGCACCTGGGCCATCAGATCGGCATCCACTGAGTAGGAAAGGGTGGTGTGGTGGAGCAGTCCGCCCGGCCCACGGGAGCCTGGCGGCAATCTGCGTTGGGCGGCGCCCCCCATCTTGCCCCGCGGGGAGGCGATGTCATTCATACCCTGCCAGCCCGCCTGAATCCCTTGCATGCGCAGACCACGAACCAGCCAATAGTCGCAGATCCGGTAGGAGTCGATCAGGTCGGTCCCCTTGACGAAGTCCAGGGGCAGATAGAGGGAATAGGTGATGGCCCGGTCGGGCTGGATGACCATGGTGCCACCGCCGGTACAGCGGCGAACCAGGGTAAAGCCCAGACTGCGCGCCCGCTCCACGTGGACCTCCCGGCTCAGGGACTGGAAGCGTCCCAGGATCACCGCTGGCGCCGCCCAGTTCCAGATGCGCAGGGTGGGTGGCAGCTGGCCCTGGGCCACGACATCATTGAGAGCCTGATCCATGGCCATCTGCATGGCCGGCTGACGTGGACGGTCCCTGATCAGGTCCAGCTTCAGGCCAGACCAACGGCGGCGGCATTCGACCTCGTCCGGCTGCGACTGTTGAAAAGACGCCTGGTCGGGCTCCTCGTGCCTGTGGATGACCAGCCCAGACGGCAGGGCGCGCTCCAGTGCAGTCACTAGGGTCCATGGGGACACGCCGACAACCCGTTGGCCATCCCCTTCTGCCATGATCCTGCCCAGTCGCTTCAGAGCCAGACCAGGATCCAAGGGCAGCGGGATACGGCAAATTGCGGATTCCAGCCGGGATACCGGCCCATGATCATCCTCGGGTTCACGGGAGGCGGTAGGAGCCGGCTCCGTAAAGAAGTCGCCGTCAATCCTGCAGGAAGTGATGACTGGACGGGAGTCTGCCCCCCGGCCCAAGGTCAGGGTTACGCCCGCAAGTTTACCGCCCATCTGCTTGCCGACACCGTGCAGAAGGGCCGGATTCAATCCGTCAACTCCCATCCGCGAGCGTCACGATGCCAGAAGGAGCCGGTTGAAGATGTCAGAATCAGGATGCCTTCGATCAGCCCCCAGATTATGGCAATGGTCGGCCCAATGAAGAAGAAGAGGAAGCCGATCAGGGTGAGCATGAGCTGAGCCACACCCCGGCCGGTTCTGCCCAGGTAGAAGTTGCCCACGCCGAAGCAGCCCAGAAAGATGCTGAGCAGACCTGCCGCCGACTTGCTATGCGGAGTGGGTGATATTGGATAGGGACTCCTGCCGGTAGGCATAGCCCCTGGATACCCGCCCTGGGGCATGCCCGGATAGGGCCAAGGCATAGGAGCCTGCGGGGGATACTGCCGGCCAGGATATTGATTGCCTGGATACTGGCCTGCTGGGTATTGATTGCCCGGATACCCGCTCGGTGGGTACTGGCCAGACGGGTACTGGTCGGGATAGCCCTGTCCCGGCTGATAGGGCCTTGGCGGATACTGGCCACCAGGATATTGCTGACCGGTTGGATATTGTTGACCAGCTGGATACCCGGCGGTCGGATACTGACTGGGCTGATAGGGCCCTGGCTGATACGCCCCAGGATATTGGCCGCCGTTCTGAGGGGCAAATGGGTATCCGGCATTGGCCCTCTGACCTGTCGGATACCCACCATGGGGATACTGACTCGTGGGATACTGACCGGTCTGATACGGACTCTGATTCCCTCCGCCAAAATCATGGCCAGCGGGATAGCCCGAAGCCTGTTGCTGCCCGTCGACTGCATCTGGACCTGACTGGCCCGGCTGCGCAGATTTGGCAGCGGTATCTCCCCCGGCGGGCTCCTGTTGCTCGGGCGAAACCTGCGGGGACGGGGAGGGACCGAAGCCGGGATTCCCTGTCGGCATATCGCTGGACTGCCGGTCATCCGGCTGGGGGGCATCATCCATAGTCATGCCCTCCAGTCTAGCCGCCATCCGGCCCGATTACAGCCGGCTTAGGATATCTCTGCCGATCTGCTCCGTGCTCCGCTGGGTGGAGCCGGAGCGTTCGATGTCGTCCTCCACGGCCCGTTCGATGCTGGCCGCCTCGTCCTCAAAGCCCAGATGATCCAGGAGCATCCCGGCCGAGAGAATGGCAGCCGTGGGGTTGGCGATCCCCTTGCCAGCGATGTCAGGGGCGGACCCGTGGATGGGTTCGAACATGGATGGGTAGGTGCCCGAGGCGTTGATGCAGCCGGAGGCCGAGTAGCCCACGCCTCCCACCACAGCCCCCGCCTCGTCCGTGAGAATGTCGCCGAAGAGGTTGTCGGTCACGATCACGTCGAAACGGCTGGGCTCGGTCACCAGGAATATGGTGGAGGCATCGATGTGCAGGTACTCGCGCTCCACGTCAGGGTACTCCTGACCCACCTGGTCGACCAGCCGCTGCCACATGTCTCCCGCGTTGGTCAGCACGTTCTTCTTATGAACCAGAGTCAGGCGACGGCGACGCTTCATAGCCAGCTGGAAGGCGTAACGGATGACCCGTTCCGCCCCGTATGCCGTGTTGATGGAGACCTCGGTGGCCACCTCCTGGGGGGTGCCCCGGCGAATGGAGCCGCCGGCCCCGGCATAGAGCCCCTCGGTGCCCTCACGCACGACCACGAAGTCGATGTCACCCGGATTGGCCAGGGGTGACACCACGCCCTTGTAGAGCTTGGATGGCCGAAGGTTGACATACTGATCCAGCTCGAAACGCATTTTGAGTAGCAGTCCCCGCTCCAGGATGCCGGCCTTGATACGGGGGTCGCCGATGGCCCCCAGGAGGATGGCGTCCTGCTGCTTGAGCCGGTCCAGATCCTCGTCGGGCAGAATGGCTCCATCGCACAGGTAGCGCTCAGCGCCCAGGTCGAAGTCCTCATAGCGGATATCAGCCTTGCCCCGGGTCACCTTCTCCAGCACAGCCTGAGCCTGGGGAACGATCTCCTTGCCGATGCCGTCACCGGCAATGACTGCAATGTGACATGTTTTCTGCTTGCTATTTGTCATACCCCGAGCATAACGAGCCTGCCAGGGCCCTTTCCCGACCCCGACCGAATCCCGGACAGGCCAGGTTCAGCGGCTTTCAGGAACCATGATGGACAGGCACCAGGCGTTCTCGAAGGCCAGCTCCTCCCACTGCCGGTAGCGTCCGCTGATGCCTCCGTGGCCTGCCTGGACCTCGATCCTGATCAGCGCATCGGCACCTACCTGCGGCTCCTGCAACCTGGCAACCCACTTGAGCGGCTCCACGTAGAGCACACGGGTGTCGTTCATGGATGTGGTCGCCAGGATGGCAGGGAAGTGGTCGCTGTTGAAGAGCCGGAGCCTGCTATCGGCGTCAGGAACGTTCTCATAGGGCGAGTAGGAGCGCATATACCGGTAGACCTGCTGGTCATGCAGAGGGTCTCCCCACTCGTCCCATTCAGTCACGGTCAGCGGCAGATTCGGGTCCAGGATGCTGGTCAGCGCGTCCACGAAGGGCACATCCGCCTCGATGCCGGCATAGAGCTGGGGAGCCATATTGGCCACGGCCCCCATCAACAGCCCACCGGCCGACCCGCCGTTGGCCACGGTATGACGGGGATCCGCCCAGCCCTGAGCCTGCAGTGCGGCGGTCACGTCGATGAAGTCCAGGAAGGTATTGACCTTGTGCAGCCGACGGCCCTGCTCGTACCAAGCGCGGCCCATCTCCCCGCCGCCACGCACATGGGGGACGGCGTAGAGCACGCCTCGGTCAAGCAGGCTGAGCCTGCCTGTGGAGAAACCAGGGTCCTGGCTGATCTCGTAGGCTCCATACCCGGTGATGAACATGGGAGCAGGCTTGTCCTGATCCTGGTCCGGCCAGGGACGGCGCTCAGGATGGTCGGGGGCCTGAATGACCGTGTCATCAAGACCAGTCCTCCCGCAGGCATCCAGCGCCGGATGCATGCCTCGCCGCCAGACCAGGGAGACCGGCACCAGGGCCCCATCCCTGACACGGACCAGAATTCGACGCTCGGCGTAGCGCTCCGGCCGGAAGTCGCCCAGCACCCTGGCCCGCTTGAGCAACCGATCCACGCCCCGGACCGGATCCAGCTCCCGCAGCTCGGCGGGGGTCCCATAACTGCCCCGGATGTAGCGCAGCCCAGGAGCCTTGTAGGAGGGATTGTCCGTGGGGCCTATGCTGTAGAGACGGTCGATGCCGTCCCTGGCCTGGTCGGGCAGAACCTCGCGGAAGCGCCAGGGTCGGCCCGCCCGCAGATCCTCCAGCGCCTGGTCCTTGGCGATAACAGCCATGTGGGGCATGCTGTCGGCCCGGTAGGTCAGGACCACGAAGCTGCGGTGGATGCCCAGCCCCTCGATGCCTAGCCCACGAGCGCCTTGGAGGATGGCCGGATTGCCTGGATCCCGATAGGGCTTCTCTGGCGGCAGGGAGGCTAGGTCTCCGGAGCGCTCGCAGCCATAGGGGCTGCCCTGGGCCAGCCGCACCCCTTCTCCCAGCCGAAATGGCGGACGATGGCTGCGCAGATCGATAAGATCCACCTCAAAGTTGGGGTTGTTCACATTGTGATAGACCACAGCCACCGGCAGGTCCTCCCCCGCGGGACCGGCATTTTCGAACCGGGCCAGGCTGATGTCGTACTCGATTCCCTCCTTGCGGGGGATCAGGGGCACAAATTCGCCCTGCGGATCCTTCAGGTCCAGCGTGAGCACCTCACTGGTGATCTTGGACCCGGTGGCAATCAGCATGGCGGATTCGTCGTAACTCAGGCCCAGCCCCACCCAAAAGCGCTCATCATCCTCCTGATAGACCATGACATCCTGATCGGCCGAAGTACCCACCTTATGCCGCCAAACCGTGTCCGGACGCCAGGCCTTGTCCAGGCCGGTGTAGAAGACCCAGTGGCCGTCGGGGGTCAGCACTGCCCCTGAGGAGACCTGGTCGATTCGATCAAGCAGGTCTCGGCCTTGACATAGATCACGAATGCGCAGGTCGTAGCGCTCATTGCCCCTGGTGTCCAGTCCATAGAGCATCCAACGGCCATCGGCGCTCAGGTCCAGACATCCTAGAGAGAAAAAGTCATGCCCCTTGGCCTCGGCATTGGCGTCGAAGATGACCTCCTCGTCAGGCATGGATCCAGGTGCTGCATCGGCCTGGACAGCAGGAGGGTCCCAGTCATGCTGGTCGCGCACCGGCAGGCGGCACTGCACCCCATACTCCTGGCCCTTGAGCGTCCGGGAGAAGTACCAGTAACCATGCATCCGAGTGGGCACCGACATGTCGGTCTGCTGCACCCGGTCGGTGAACTCCTTGAGCAGGGTGGCCCGCAAACCCTTCTGGCCGGCAAGCCGTTCCTGGCAGTAGCGATTCTGGTCGCGCACGTAGGCCTTGGTGGCAGGATCCTCCCGGTTGCGCATCCACTCGTAGGGATCCTCGAAGTGATCCCCATGAAAGCATCGATCAGCAGGACGGCGTTCCGCACGAGGAGGGGCGGGGTTGACGGCCGAAAAACTCATGGGGCGATTATATTCGGGCGCGGCGACGCAGATAAGGCAGCAGGGTCCGCATCAGATTGGCGCCCGTGGTCCCGTAGAAGACAGGCACCTCCGTCACGGGCACCGGCTGTGTGGCAGTGCGCTTGACCAAGGTTCCCAGCCCGGTCTCCTGGGGACTCAACTGACGGATGCCGATGGCCAGGACCCGGCCCGGATACTGCCGTACCACCTGAGCGAAGGTGGAGGGATCGCTCTGGCCGTCGTCGCCCATGAGCACGAAGCGCATCTTGGGAAAGTCGGCCATGAGCTGGCGGATGAACTCCATCTTGTGCTGCACGATGGAAGGCACGAAGGTCTTGGGCCTGGGATCCAGATCCCGTAGCAGCAGAGGCCCGGCAGGAAAGCCATGATCGCGGATGAATCCGCGTATGGATCCCTCCACATTCCAGGGCGAGGCCGACAGGTAGAAGAAAGGCATCCGGGGGTCCAGATCGCGGATGCGGTTGTAGAGCACGGCCATGCCCGGCACCGAGGACCGGCGGTGCGGATTCGAAAGGAGCAGGTTCCAGGCAGCCTTCCAATGATTCGGCACCTGGCTGATCATGATGGTGTCGTCCACGTCGGATATGACGCCGACAGGAGTCTGACCGGGCACGATGTAGAGCGGCGCATTGATGGGCCGGCGGCCCCGTACCTGGTAGGAGACACGGTGCACGCCTGGGACCAGACCATGCTCGGCCACCAGATCCAGATAGCCCGATCGGTCCGAGAAGACCGCATCCGCGCTCAGGCTGCGGGCGGGATCGACAGCATCGTAGACCGAGGAGTCACCCACCTGGACCCTCCCGATGGCAGTGCTGTCGATGGCCAGACTGACCCTGGTCCTGGGCGCAGGTACGGTCAGCAGGCCACGGATGCCCCGAATGGCCGGATCCCCGCGTCTGCGGCCGTCAGTCAGAATGGTGCGGCAGATCAGCCGGGAATATGATTCGGTGCCGTAGCCCACATAGGGCTGAACGTCGGGCGACCAGCCCAGGCGGCCGGTCATATTGATGGACAGCCCCACCCAGAGGTCGAAAGCGCCAGTAATCAGGCGACGCAGCAGACGCACCGGGGCTGGTCTGCTTTCGATGCCCTCACCGGGCGCGGCCGAATCGAAGGTAGTGCTGACCGATCGGACCCGCAGAGGCCCTTCATTGCGGCCGGATCGCCTGGTCATCACCGGACCGTCAGTTCAGGCTCTTCAGCAGCTGACCGTACTCCTCGGCGCTCATCAGATCGGGCTCATCGTCCTCCAGATCGATCTTGGCTATCCAGCCTTCCCCATAGGGGTCGGAGTTGATGACCTCCGGATCGTCCGAGGCCGCCCTGTTGACGTAGGCGATGGTGCCCGCCACCGGGCAGACCACCGGCTCAACAGCCTTGGAGGACTCCAGCTCGATGACCTCATCACCGGCATCGACGTGGGTGCCGGTCTCGGGCAGGTCCAGAAAAACCAGTTCTCCCAGCTGATCCGCCGCATACTCGGTCACACCCATGGGCGCCGGGGACTGGCTAGGGTCGATCCAGACGTGATCCTGGGAATACTGCAGATGGTCGGGCACATCCAGACGGGAAGTTCCATCACTGTGTTCATCGCTCATGGTTCCAGCCTACTCGGCCGTCTGCCGCGACAGTTGCACCTATCGGGCCGGACCTGGCGGAACCTGTCCCTCCACCTTGACCATGGTCCCGACCGGTGCGTTGTCGTAGATCCATTTGGCATCCTGCTCATACATGTTGATGCAGCCGTGTGATCCGTAGTGAGTGGGGTCGCCCTTGGCAATGCCTCCGTAGTTCCAATCGGCCGTATGGAAGCCCTCGCTGCCATTGTAGTAGGAGACCCATCTGACATTGGGCGACACGTAGCCGGGGCCGCGCATGGTCTGAACGGTATAGCGCACATTGATGAAGAAAGTGCCTGTATCTGACCAGTCCCCGTCATAGGGCTTGCCCGAACAGATAGGGAAGGCCTTAACCTCGGTGGTCCCATGGTAGGCGGTGGCTGTCTGATCGCTCAGGTTGACTCGGATCCAGATGTCGCCGTCAGGCACGTCATAGCGGGCCACCCGAGTCTGCTCCTTGTGAGGCGTGACCTCAGCGCTCGCCTGGATCGGGTTCACGTCGCCCTGGACCAGGGCCTTGACGACCAGATCAGCTGTGGCGGGCACATTCGTAACACGGACCCCGTCTACGCCCTTGGTGGTCTCAGCCACTACATCGCCCTTGGTGTTCTTGACATTGACGGCGGTGACCATATCCCGATCCAGATGCCGAGCTAGCTCCTGATCCAGATACTGCTGGATGGCCTGCCGATCGAAGCCCAGCTCCATGGTTCCCTTGCTGAGGTCTGTCACCGGCTTGACCCAGGTGGCTACAGTGGCGGCCGGAACAGTCATGACATCGTCATCAGCTCCCTTGATGACCAGATCCTTGGCCAGCCGTTGGTTGGCTTGAGATGCCACCTGATTGGCGGTGTCCAGGCTGATGGGCATGCCCACATCCTTGTAGACCAGCCCAACAGCCAGCTGCCTGCCTGGCTGGTCTATCAAGGAGGAGACAGCACTCTGCACACGGCCCAGTTCAGCCCCCTTGCCGCCACGTCCCTCCTGGGCTCTAAAAGCATGAGCACCGGAATCAAAGACGATGGTGGAAGGAACAGAGCGATCTTGACTGGGGATGAAACGTTCAGTCAAATACTTATTCATGGCCAATTGATCCCGTTCTGCCACCAGCGGCACCGCCTCGCTATAGAAGGGGTTGAGCCGGGAGAGGCCTGCAGAGCCCTTGGCTGTCATGACTCTTGTGACTGTGGCATCCTGATCCACGCTCACGCCCAAATCCTTCAACCCAGCCCGCGCAGAGGCGCCATTGCCTTTGAGCTCCACCTGGGAGTCGCGCACCTGCTGATCGACGATCCGCCGGACTTGGTCGCTGGTCCGGCCCATCATGACCTTTCCGCCTAAGGTGACGCCGGGGGCCACCCGATCACGGAAGAAAGCACGAACGCCGAACCAGCAGCCTACCAGAATCAGCACAGCCAGAAGCGACATGGCCAGGATAGTGCGTCCTCGATGACCACTCGAAGGAGTCTTGTCGCTGGCACCTGCGCCGAAAGCCCGCTCTGCTTGTTCGTCGGCGAACAGGTCCACTGGGTCGGGCCCGTTACCGGTCGCGGGCGGCATGGTCACAGTTTCAGTCTGGTCGACATCCGGAATACGAGGCTCTTCTTGCCCCTCCATGGCCATAACGCACCTTTCGCTACTTACATTTCCACAAAATATTTTACGACAGAACCAAACCCAAAGGCACGGGCCTTCCCAAACAGGTCAGAGCTCGCTGCCATACCATTGTTCAATCATATGTCTGGCAACACTGGCCGCCTGGGGTATGTGCAACCGGCCCGAGGCCAGAGCATTGCTGAATTCCTCCCGTGTGAACCAGCCGGCATCCTCGGTCTCCTGACCATCCACCCGGATATTCGTATTCAGGGATCTGGCCTTGAAGGCCACCATCAGGGAGGAGGGGAAAGGCCAGGGCTGAGAGCCCAGGTAACGCATCTCCCCCAAATTCAGGCCCACCTCTTCCAGAGCCTCACGCCGGCCTGCATGCTCCAGATTCTCTCCAGCCTCAACGAATCCAGCAGTGACCGAACGAAAG
Source organism: Bifidobacterium sp. B4142 (assembly GCF_026537325.1). GTDB lineage: Bacteria > Actinomycetota > Actinomycetes > Actinomycetales > Bifidobacteriaceae > Bombiscardovia. The sequence goes on along the minus strand of NZ_JAFNMJ010000006.1, from coordinate 43,487 downwards.
CCAGGAACCCACTTCCGGTTGTGCTGGAGCAGAAGCCGATCATGGCCGTCCACCACGGTCATGATCACTGCGGGCTCGATGCGGGGAAAGAGCGTGTGTCTGTCCCCCGACACATTCCCCTGGCAGATCTGAGCCCATCCAGCCTGGCAGGGATGAACCGGTGCGCCACAGTGGGGACAGAAGACCTGGAGTCCATGCCATACGGACAGAGCGACTGCGCAGATTGCCAGGCCCACCTGACGCGGATGTCCATGAGGGGCATACTCGCGCAGGCCAAGCCAGTCGAAGCGCTGATCCGCAGCCTGAACCAGGTCACGAAGAGGGTCATGGACGACCCGACCGGCACAGGCTAGATCCAGATCCAGGGCCAGCCAGGCCTGCTGGTCGGCCTTCCCCAGGTAGTAGCAGGGCGGCTCGAACTGGTCTGTCGAGCTTGCTAGAGGACCCCGCAAGTATGCAGCGGGCAGTGTGGCCAGACGGATGCTGGCTCCGGTGCGGCCAGACAAGGCTCCCTCCCCCCTGGGCACGGCCACCTTCTCGCCCCTCACCAGGATGACCCCCGTGCCGTCCTGGTCCAGCAGGTGGTCAAGCAGACCGGGCTGCGGCCGCGATGCCGTGTCGTAGTCCACATCCCCCTGTGCCAGGGGCAGGAAGGGCAGGGGCTCGGTGAGTGCCAACGGGGAGAAGACCGTTTTAGGATTGCTCATGAGAGCCTCCCCACGCGACGAACCAGATCCAACAGGGCAACGGCCACCTGATGCGGATGCTCGACGGCGCTGAAGTGGCCACAGTCGTCGATAGCGGTAAAAGTAACGTCGGTTCCTGCCTGAAGCATGGCCTGGGCCAGAGGCTCCATGGCACGTGGGGGGCTGGATGGATCGCAGCGACCGCTGACCAGAGCCACGGGCACCCTGATGCGGCCGACAAGATCGCTCTGATCCGGGCGGCCTGCAGCCATCCGCTCTCGCCAGGCGATGCCGCGAGGATCCTGGGACTGTATCCATTCGGTCATGGTCTGCACGAAAGCAGACGAACGCTTGACCTTGGAATCGCCCTCCTGAGGCCTGGCGAAGTGCATGACCGGATCCAGCGTCCCCTCCACCTCACAAGTTTGGGCGATCCGCAGCCGGTTGGCCCGGGAGACTGGACGGTCAGCCATCATGGTGGTGTCGCACAGGGCCAGCCCGGCCGCCATCTGTGGATAAAGTCTGGCTATGGCTTCGACCAGGTAGCCTCCCATGGAAAGTCCGACCCAGATGGCCTTCTGCGCCCCCGTGGCGGCGACCATATCCACAAAGGCTCGAGCCATGGCATCCAGAGCACTAGGCAGGGCGCCATCAGAGTCTGCCGGGCCGCAGGACGCCGGCTCAGGCAGGGGGCAATCGCCTGCTCCGGGCATATCTGGCGCAAAGACAGGAAAGGGGGCCATACCAGCACGATCCGCCTGGTCAATCAGCAAGGCCGCACACCGATTCCACATGCGGTGGTCCACAGGGAAAGCATGGACCAGCACCAAGGGCAGCCCCTCCCCTTGTCGATATACGGTATTGACGATGTTCATGCCCGCCTCCAAGGTTTCACGGCTCATAGTGCACCAGCCCAGGTCAGGGCGCTCATCAGCACCTTGCCGTGCCCACCAGGCATCTGGCTCATGAAGGACTCCAGCATATCCGCCTTGGGATCGATCCACTCCACATCCAGGGTCTCGTCCTGGGGCTTGCAGTCCCCGGCCACCGGCACCAGATAACACAGAGCGATGGCATGCTGGCGGGGGTCGTAGTACTCCGAGACCCCCGGTGTGGGGAAGAACTCAGCCACGGTGAAGGGCTGTGGGCTGGCAGGCAGCATAGGCAGGGCCAGCTGGCCCAGATCCTTGGCGATGTTTCTGGCCAGAGCCTCCCTGATGGTTTCATGGTAGAGGATCCGTCCGGTGATCAGGGTGCGTTCAATGTTGCCCTGATCATCCACGCGCAGAAGAGTGCCCACTTGGGTGACAGCGCTCATTTCATCCACGCGAACCGGCACTACCTCCACATAGGGCATGGGTAGGCATCGCCGCGCACGGTCAATGGCATCACGGTCCAGCCATCCGGGAGGATTCGAACCCGAAAAACCCCGGTTGAAGTCCTCTGGAGTGATGTGCGAGAAGGCGCCACGGTCGCGATCGGCATCGAAGTCGTCATCATCGGGAATCTCGTCGTTCAGCACTGGCATGGTTCCATTATCCGCACCAGGCTTGACCGCCCACGGGACCCCGACGGACATCTCCACCCAGAGCATATTCGGGCGCTTTCTCCAGCCTTGATGAAATGCTGATGGTTGAAAGCGGTTGCTAAACACGGGAGCTTCCCGCGCGACAGTCAAGCGACTTCAAGGAGCGTCATTATGACCACCACGACTATCACTTCGGAAAACTTCGAGCAGACCATCAAGGACAACGACCTGGTGCTGATTGACTTCTGGGCCACCTGGTGCGGGCCCTGCAAGGCCTTTGGCCCCATTTTCGAGAAGGCTTCGCAGGCCAACACCGACATCGTCTTCGGTAAAGTGGATATCGACCAGAATCGGGATTTGGCCGCGGCGGCCGACATCCAGGCGGTGCCCACGCTGATGATCACCAAGCAGGGGCAGATCATCTTCAAGCAGGCCGGCGCGCTCAGGTCTTCGGATCTGGACGACCTGATCAACCAGGCACGTAAGGCCGATTTGTCAACCCCTGCGCAGCCCTGAGCCGGTCGAGTTGGCTCCAAGGCAGGTTTGTACTAAAATAGAGATGTATTTGTCCAGTGACCATTTCGGTCTTACCGGAAGCATGCGGTCGATAAGAAGCATTAAATCGACTGATCACTGAGGATCTGTCGGTCCAACAGAGGAGAGTAATGGCGAACCACCGTAGAGGACGGATGAGTGCGGTCAAGGCTCTGACCAAGCGTCAGTGGCTGCGTCTAGCCGCCGGTGTTACTGTTCTCGGTATGGTCATTGGCGCGGGTTTCGCCTCGCGCGACTTCTACGCATCCACTGAGAACTCGGCCAAGTCCGGCGTAACATCCTATTCCGCCACCCAGGATCTTGGCACGGTGTCCCGCAGCAGCACTAGGCAGGCCATCCGCAATGGTGCGGGCGGTGCCAACTCCGGTACATCCTACGTGAATGTGCAGATCAACGGGAAGAACAAGGTGGTGCTGGGCAACGGCTTCACCGATGTCAAATCCGTGCTGGAAGCCGGGGACATTACCCTGCAGCCGGGAGACCAGATCGCCCCGTCGCTGACCACTCGCATCAACGAGAAGACCATCATCCGCATCGACCGGGCCAACGCCCAAGTCAAAACTGACGAGTCGCCCATCCCCTTCAACACCATCGAAGAAAAGACCGACTCCCTGCCGGCAGGCACCACCAAGGTCAAGACTGAGGGGCAGAATGGCGTCATGGAGACCACTAGCCTGGTCACCGAAGCCGGCAGCAAACATCTGGCCAGCAATATCTTCGCATCCTTCGTTAAGACCGTCCCCGTCGATAAGGTAATCCTGGTGGGCACTGGTGGCGGAACCCCTGCACAGTCCGGCTCGACTACCACCACGACGCCTGTAGGCGAAGCCCAGAGCATCGCCCACGATGTGGTCGCCTCCCGCGGCTGGGGCGAAGACCAGTTCACCTGCCTGGTGCAGCTGTGGAACAAGGAGTCCGGTTGGCGGACCAATGCCGCCAACCCCTCAGGCGCCTATGGCATTCCACAAGCGTTGCCCGGCAGCAAGATGGCCTCGGCCGGCCCCAACTGGCAGACAGACGCCCACACTCAGATCGTCTGGGGACTGGACTATATCCAGGGCCGCTATGGGACACCCTGTGGCGCATGGGCTCATTCCCAGTCATCCAACTGGTACTGATTCGTTTTCATACAACTCAACCAGGAACTTCCGGTAGGCTAGTTCGGCTTACCGGAAGTTCTTTTTTGCCTGAGACACGACCTGTTCCAATTACCTGCTGATAATCCGATCGTCAAGCGAGAGAAGGCCATCACTGAAACCTCGGTATTCCAGAGCTGTGATAAACTAATCATAATTGAGCGACATACACGTTGGCCGTGCGGATTGAGTCGGAGATGCAGTTGCAATGTTGTATGCGCTGTTGCTTTTGAAAAGGACCGTATGCAATTGTTATATAAGAATCGCGCATGCTGCATTGCTTCTCTTATAGCTATTATCGTATCAGGGTTTATATTGGCAAACCTTTCGTGGATTGACCTAGCACAGGCAGATGCCACCGCATCCCCAATAGCATCGCAAAGCATGAAAAATCCGGGGACGGGGGGGGGGGGGGGACTTCAAGTATACCTGGCTCTACTCAAATTCCCTCTAATATTTCCACACCACCTATAACTCAAAAGCTGGATTCCTCTATTCAACTAACACCCTCTCCGGCTTTGCCCTCCCCCACTTCACTAGACTCAGCAAGCCCCGCTCTTTCCACTCGGTCGATAAGCTCCTGCCCCAATAGTCAATGTTCGGTCACCTTTGACACGGTCCAAGCTGACACAGAAGCCCCTGTCGCACAAATTATCCCTTCGGGAGGTCTGGCGAAACGACCGACAGATCCCACCAAGCACGGATACCTCTTCGACGGCTGGTTTACGGGCCAGGTAGCCTACGACTTCAACCAGCCCGTCACCAGCAACCTGAAGCTGACTGCAAAATGGACAGCCGGCGATGGCCATTGGTCTCTGGCACCTGCGCACGGAGCTGCATCGGGAAATACTGCAGTGACACTGACTCCCCCAGCAATCCGTGGCATCAAATTCTCTCAAATCACATCAGGAGCAACCCATTCCTTGGCTCTTGGGTCGGATGAAAACCTCTACGCCTGGGGTGATAATAGTTCAGGACAATTGGGCGACAGCACCAACACTCTGCGACAAACACCAGTGAAAATAAACAAGCCGGCCAATACGTCAGCCCAATTCACTTTCACTACCATTGCCGCTGGCGACCATTCCTCTTTCGCTATAGGTTCTGACGGTAACCTCTATGCTTGGGGGAACAATACCCGTGGACAACTTGGCGATGGAACTACCACAAACCGGTCGGCTCCTATCCAGGTTCCGAAGCCTGCCGGTGTCTCAAATGGATTTACCTGGACCCAAGTAAGCACCCGATGGGATCACACCCTGGCATTAGGCTCAGATCACAATCTCTATGCCTGGGGATGGAACGAGTACAGCCAGCTCGGCAACACCAGCGTCCCTACTGGCACCGATAATTCCGATGCGTATAGCAGCAAACCTGTACTTGTCAGCAGGCCAGCAGGAGTCACTTTCACTCAGTTAAGTGCTGGACGGTATAACTCTTTTGCCCTAGGCTCAGATAACAACTTGTACGCTTGGGGATGGAACGGATACGGACGGCTAGGAGATGGGACCGATATTCCGCGATCTACTCCTGTTCAGGTCCACCAACCCGCCGGCGTTACCTTCTCCCAGTTCAACGCGGGAGATACATCTTGTTTCGCAATCAGCACGAATGGAGATCTTTACGCTTGGGGATGGAACGGATACGGACGGCTAGGAGATGGCAGCAATGCAGAAGATAGAAAAACACCCACTTTAATATCTCCACCCAACGGAGCACCGTCAGGGTTTACCTGGATACGAGTCATGATAAGAGACTCTCACGTCCTAGCCATTGGCTCGGACGGCAATCTCTATTCCTGGGGACGAAACGATCACGGCCAACTAGGTATCAAAGATATAAGCACCGACGGTTCATACATCAATAGACCACACATTGTCAATCAACCAACATCTACAACTGCCCAGAAATTCACTTGGGCTCAGATCAATGCAGGATGGGAAGAATCATCTGCATTAGGATCAGATGGAAACCTGTACACCTGGGGATGGAACAACGGCGGACAGTTAGGTGATCCAGACGTTCCTATAGGTACGGATAATAAGCAGGCGATGAGGCTGACACCAAGCTTGGCTGCTTTCCCGCTTTCGCCAGATGTTACTGCGGTCAAATTCGACCAAACACTGGTCAACGATATCAAAAAAGCAGGTACGAACTGGCAGGTGATGACCCCAGCTCATAGGAAGGGGCGAGTAGATGCGACCATTACCTGGAATCTCTATGGCCAGCAGTTCGATGAAATCCTGAATTACACCTATGACCCGCCCAGATATGTCGTCTCTTTCGATAAGGCTGACGGCAGCCAGACCACCAGTCAGTCGGTCATCGAGGACCAAACGGTTCCCAGACCAGATCAAGACCCGACCCGACCGGGCTTCCTATTCGACGGCTGGTTCAACGGCGATGCGGCCTACGACTTTTCTTCCCCCGTCAAGGGTCCCACGAAACTGACAGCCCACTGGACGGCAGGCGCCGGGCAATGGACCACCTCTCCCAAGCAGGGTCCCGACAGCGGTCAGACCAAGGTGATCCTGATACCACCTGCAGCACGGGGCATTAGGTTCAGCCAAGTCAGTGCCGGCGACGATCATTCATTGGCTCTCGGATCGGATGGAAACGTCTATTCTTGGGGGGCCAATAAATACGGACAGCTGGGCGATGGGACCACAACGGACCGCTTGACGCCGGTTCAGATTCCCAAACCGACAGGCGTAATCCGATTCACACAGGTCAGTGCGGGAAGAGCCTTCTCATTGGCTCTGGATGGACAGGGCCACGTCTGGGCATGGGGACTCAACAGCTCCGGACAGCTGGGCAACAATGCCGTTGCTACCAATGGCTCAGCTGCATACAGCTCGAGCCCGATTCGCGTGCAAGCCCCAAGCGGGATGACGGCAACAAACTTCAGTCTCATTGGTATCAGCGCGGGAATCACTCATGTCCTCGCCGTAGACGAGCAGGGCAGAGCCTGGGGCTGGGGATCCAATGAGTTCGGCAAACTAGGCGTTCCTTCTAGCACTGTAGCGACGACAGGAATCGCCACCAGACCCGTCCAGGTTGCAACTCCGCAAGGCGAAACGACGGGATTCCGCTATGCACAGGTCAGTGCGGGCGGTTCACATTCCCTGGCGACTGACACCCAAGGCCATGCCTGGGGCTGGGGATCGAACCAGAACGGTGTCCTCGGCAACACGAGCGATGTAACACTCAATGGTTTCACCTCCATACCTGTCCAGGCCAAGCCAGACACCAACCCGACAGGCGGCTTCAAGCCTGTGCAAATATTGGCAAGCACAGGCCACTCCTTCGCCCTCGATGAGCTGGGACGCCTATGGTCCTGGGGCGGAAACAGCAATGGAGAGCTCGGCCTGAGCGACACCAACATAAGGACTGCTCCGTCCCTGGTAGCCATGCCTACAAACGTCAGCATGTTCACTCAGTTGACAGCCAGCAGAGCTAGCGGCAATTCACTGGCTCTGGACCAGAACGGAAACATCTGGGGCTGGGGTCAAAACTCATCAGGCATGCTGGGGACCGGAAATACAGGCAGCCTGAACAAGCCAACCAAGATGGGCAATCCATCAGGCATCGACCACTTCGTCAAGGTCAGTGCTGGCACTGACCACACTCTGGCTATAGCCTCCAGCGGCAGCACCTTGGGCTGGGGAGACAACGGCCAAGGACGCTTGGGCAACAATGCAACGCAGACAGCCTATTCCCCTGTCGACGCACTCTTCCCCTTCAGACTCGGTATCCCATCCACAGTGAAATTCGGAAACACCAGAGGAACCAGTCCAAGCTTCACGGGGCAGGAGGACGGCGCATGGACCGTGCTGACGCCAAACCACCAGGCCGGCGACACGACTGTCAGCATCACTTGGACGCTCAATGGGGCTCCACAACCCGAGGATGAGACCAATGCCTTCCGTTTCATCCACTATGGCGTCCTGCCCTTGACAGGAGAAACAGGCATCCTGATCACCATCTTGGCTGGATCGCTGGCCGCAATCAGTGGCTTGGCCGCAAAACGTCAGCGGGTTGAAATGCAAAGTGGACAAGGTGGAAGGACGAACGTCCGACACGAGCACTGACCCGAAGTGCCAACCACATCACCAGGCCACGAACAAGCAAGGTCCCGCCACTACATACATGGCGGGGCCTTGCTGCGGTCTCTGTATCTACTTTGCTCTATGCGCACCCTCAAACCCTGACAACCGCATGGCAACTGCTTGCGCGACCGGGGAATGCTCCTGACAAATACTTCTTGAGGATGCCGTGTTTGCGAAAACGTGCTTAGAGCACGGCCTGGAGCACGAAGTCCAGAATGAAGAGGGCTGAGACCGCCCAGATGATGGGGTGGACCTCCTTGCCCTTGCGCTTGCAGACCATGGTCAGGCAGTAGGTGATGAAGCCGGCGGCCACGCCGTAGGAAATCGAGTAGGCAAAGCCCATGAAGATGGCTGTGAAGAAGGCCGGAATGGCCTCAGACAGCTCGCCCCACTCAATCTCCGCGAAGGAGCCCATCATCATGCAGCCTACAATGACCAGAACGGGTGCAGTAGCCGCCGAAGGCACAGCCGATATCAGCGGAGCGAAGACGGCGCTGAGCGCGAAGCAGGCGGCGATGACCACCGAGGTCAGTCCGGTCCGGCCACCGGCCGCGATGCCGGCTGCGGACTCCACATAGGTGGTGGTGTTGGAGGTGCCGAAGAGGGCGCCGATGGAGGTGGCCGTAGCATCGGCGAACAGGGCCCTATCCATCTTGGAGCTGAACCCTCGGCCGTTTTCCAGAGCCTGCTCATCCTCGGCTGAGAAGATGCCTGAGCGCCGGCCGGTGCCCACAAAGGTACCGATGGTGTCGAAGGTGTCAGACAGGGAGAAAGCGAAGATGGTCACCAGAACCAAGGGCAGCTTAGCCGGGTCCGAGAAGAGGGCAGGGAACCCATCCTGACTGAAAATGGCCAGGAAGGTCTGCGGCAGCTGTGACCAGGCCTGGCCCAGATCGACCGACTTGGCCATGCTGGTGACCCCCATGGGAATGCCCAGGAGCGTGACTGCGATGATGGCGATGACGAAGGCGCCCTTGTTGATGAAGGCAAGGCGGCCCTTGAACTTGAAGATCAGAAGGAAGACGGTCAGCAACAATCCGATGACGAAGAGGATGACCCCGGGGGTGTTGAAGGTGGTCAGTCCAGGGTTGGCGCCTGCTGCCGAAGTCTTGTCGGGCGCGAACTTGATAATGCCCACATTGAGCAGACCCACATAGGCGATGAAGACGCCGATGCCGCCGCCGATGGCATGCTGAAGCAGGGGCGGAATGGCCTGGATGATCATCTTGCGCAGCTTGGTGGCCGTGACCAGGATGTTGATCAGGCCGCACAGGAAGACCATGCACATGGTCTGTTGCCAAGTGAAGCCCAGCCCCTTGACCACGGTGAAGGTGAAGAAGGCATCCAACCCGACACCTGGCGCCACGCCATAGGGCACGTTGGCCACCAGACCCATGATCAAAGTGCCGATGACAGCAGCGATCAGGGTGGCGAGAAAGACGGCACCCCAAGGCATGCCCGCCGTGGAAAGCACCGAGGGATTCACCACGATGATGTAGGCCATGGCGAAGAAGGTGGTAATGCCTGCTACCACTTCCGTAGAGACTGTGGTATTATTATCCGAAAGCCGAAATAGCTTATGCATATTCGATTCCTTATTGTCTTATTTGGCGATGAGACAAGAGCAGAATATCACGAGCGCTCGGCTTTTTTGTTACAAGACCTCCTCCAGGCTCCAATACCGCCCCACCACCTTCCGCTCATCTATAATCGGCATACCGGCACGGCCCTGAAGCCGTCCCACATGGGGATGAGCTGATGGGCGGGCACTGTTGAGGAGGGGTATATGGCCAGGAACAATCATTGGGATCCGGACGATCAGAAGCAGTATCAGCACGTGCATGACAGCGAAGTCGATCGCGGACAGGACGAGCGCTCCGCCGAGCGGATTGCAGCCGCCACAGTCAACAAGCAACGCACCCGCGAGGGCCGAACCCTGCGTCAGGAGCAGGAACGCCGCGACCAGCGCCAAAACGACAAGGAGGATTGATTCCTCAGAGGGCGCCCATCAGCAGGTGCGCCAAAACCATGAGCACGGCACCGATCAGCGCAGTCAGAGCCAGGGTGAATCCCGCCAGACGGGCGTTGCCAAGAACCTTGTCAGTAAACATGGTGGCGAAAACCGCCGTCGGAGCCAGGCAGCACAAGGCCACCGCCTGACGGATCAAGGGTTCGAAGGGCAACAGATACCATGCGGCCGCCGCGAACAGGATGCCGAAGGGCAGTCGCCAGCCCAGAATCTGCAATACGGCCTTGATGTCAGCCCGTCCGCCGGGCAGCTCCATGAGCATGCCCACCATGAGCATGGAGCAGAAGGCGTTGGCCGCCGAGAATGGACGGGTGATTTGGGCCGACCAGTCAGGCAATGAGATCCCGGCCAGCGTAAATCCCACCATGACCAAGTAGGTGTCGAATGAGGGCGAGCTCAGGAAGCCCTTGGCTATGGAGAGGGCTGCAGCCTTGCGGTGGAGTTTGCGGGCATCTGGGTCATCCAGCTTGACCGTCTCCCCCGCATCGGGATCCAGGGACTGGCCCGGTCGAATATGCAGAAGCCCCTGGGTCATGACGTTGGTGCCGGCAGAGACCATAACCGAATTGCCGATGTCGAACATGGCGGCGGGGACCAGGGCCGCCGTGCCCAGCAGCGACTGGAGCATGGGGAAGCAGAAACACCCGATGTTGAAGCCCGATCCGTTGAGCATAAGAAAAGCCCGCTGAGCCGTAGGACGATGCCTGCTGGTCAGGAAGATGGCCAGGGGTGGAGTCAGCGAAGCCACGAAGGCGAAGGCCGAGACCAGAAGCAGGCTGGGATCGTGGGGGCTGGTGGCGAAGGAGTAGATGATGGCCCCGGGCAGGACCAGATCGAACACGACAGTCTGCAGCACCCGGTAGTCCAACGGGCGAAAGAGTCCAAACCGCTTGAACAGGTAGCCCACCAGGATGATGCCCAAGAGGGTGGCCGGTTCCAGCAGTGCTCCCATGCTCTCGCTCCTTCCACGGATGCCGGAACCATGATACCTGACGAGCGGGTGCGCAGACCGGTTCTGTCTCAGCCGAAGCGACCGGATATGTAACGCTCGGTGTCCGGCTCGTGCGGGTTGGAGAAGATTGTGGTGGTGTCGTCCATCTCCACCAGGTGGCCGGGCTGACCCACGGCCTTGAGATTGAAGAAGGCCGTATAGTCCGAGACCCTGGCGGCCTGCTGCATGTTATGGGTGACGATGACGATGGTGTAGTCCCGCTTGAGCTCGTTGATCAGATCCTCTACGGCCAGAGTGGAGATGGGGTCTAGGGCCGAGCAGGGTTCGTCCATGAGCAGGACCTGGGGGTGCACGGCCACGGCACGGGCAATGCAGAGCCTCTGCTGCTGACCGCCAGAGAGCCCGATGCCCGGCTTGTCCAGACGGTCCTTGACCTCGTTCCAAAGATTGGCCCCGCGCAGGGCCCACTCCACCAGATCGTCGGCGTCAGACTTGGCAATGTGCTTCTTGTTCAGCCGTATGCCAGCCAGGACGTTCTCCCGGATGGACATGGTCGGGAAGGGATTGGCCCTCTGGAAGACCATGCCCACGTCCCGCCGTACCTCGACCGGGTCTACATCCGGTCCATAGAGGTCGCGCCCCTCCAGGAGCACCTGCCCGCTCACATGCGCCCCCGGGGTGATCTCGTGCATGCGGTCCAGGGTGCGCAGAACCGTGGACTTTCCGCAGCCGGAGGGACCGATGAAGGCGGTGACCTTGTTGGCTCGGATGCGCATGTTCACGTCCTGGACGGCCAAGAAATCGCCGTAGTAGACGTTGAGATGGCTGATGTCTATGCGTTGGCCCATATTCCGGCCTCCGTTCCTCTCATGGCGGCGCTCAACGGGTCCGCCCAACAGCAAAAATGCGCGAGACCAGTCGCCCCAGCAGGTTGAGCAGCAGAACAATAAGGATCAGCACCAGAGCCGCAGCCCAGGCCCTCTGCATGTGGACATCAGCCAGGCATCCCGGGTCAGCGCCTGGCCCGCAGACAGCCAGACCCTGGGAATACTCGTTGTAGACGAAGACCGGCAGGGTGGTCATCCTTCCGGAGAAGAGGTTGGGGTTGGTGGTGGCGATGAAGCCCGAGGCTATCAGCAGGGGCGCCGTTTCCCCGATGACCCGTGCCACGGCCAGAATAGTGCCCGAGACGATTCCAGGCAGGGCCGTGCGCAGAACAATACGGGTGATGGTCCGCTGCTTGGTCACCCCCAGGGCATAGGCCGCCTCACGCAGGTCATTGGGAACCACCGTCAGCATATCCTCGGAGGTCTTGACCACCGTGGGCAGCATGAGCAGGGAGAGCGCCACGGAGCCGGCCAGGCCATTGACCGTGCCCGGTCCAACCACCAAGGCGAACATGGAGAAGGCAAAGAGGCCTGCCACGATGGAGGGAATCCCGCTCATCACGTCCACCATGAGACTGATGGCCTTGGCCAGGCGGCCTCCATGGGCATACTCAACCAGGTAGACCGCGCACATGACGCCCACCGGAATGGATATGACCATGGATCCAAAGGTAATCTCCAGGGTGCCGATTACCGCGTGCAGGATGCCGCCATAGCCTCCGGTCGGCGTGGGGTTGCCCCCTACCACACCGCTCATGTTGTGGGTGAGGAAGTCCGGTGTCAGCCGTCGCACACCCTTGGACAGGCTGACCCAGAGCACCGAAACCAACGGAATCAGGGCCACCAGGAAGGAGAACCCGATCAGGACGGTCATCAGCCGGTCCTTGCGCTTGCGAGCACGGATGGAGGACCTTGTAGGCCTGAAACGATCAAAATCGATGACCGGCCCACGATCAGTTCGGCTCGCCATCATACACCCGCCTTCGCTGTGATCCTGCGCGCCATGTAGTTGACGATGAAGGTGATGATGAAGAGGACCAGACCGGTAGCCACTAGAAGGGCCACACCCTGGGAGTCCGCCTCCGGGAACTGGGCGGCGATGTTGGCAGCGATGGTCTGACTGTTTGAAGCCTGCAGCAGCCGCAGGGAGTAGCTGAAGCCTGGCGAAAGAATCATCAGCACCGCCATGGTCTCGCCCAGAGCGCGGCCCAGGCCCAGCATGGAGGCCGAGATGATGCCCGAACGGCCGAAGGGCAGGACCGCGAGCCGGATCATTTCCCACTTTGTAGCGCCCAGAGCCAAGGCAGCCTCCTGCTGCAATCGAGGGGCTTGGATCAGGATGTCACGGGTGATCGAGGTGATGATGGGCAGGATCATGACCGCCAGCACCAGGGCCACAGTGGCCACGGACCGGGCAGGGGCTGCAACGGGTCCGGCAAACAGCGGAATCCATCCCAAATGAACAGATAGCCAACGCCAGAAGCCTGTGATATTGGGAACCAAGACCAGAGCCCCCCAAAGCCCATAGATCACCGAGGGCACGGCGGCCAGCAGGTCGATCACCGTGCTAAGCAACGTGGACAGGCGGGCGGGAGCGTAGTAGCCGATGAAGAGGGCGATGCCAAGGGAGACAGGGAAGGCCAAGAGCAGGGCCAGACCGGCAATCAAAATGGTGCCAAAAACCAGGGGACCCACATAGCCCAGGAAACTGCCCGCCCGCCCCCCGCTCAGGGAGAGGATGGCCTGGGTGCGGGAATCTGGGTCCCCAGTGAAGGCCGGAAAGGCCCGCAGGATCAGAAAGAGGGTGACAGCAGCCAGGGCCAGCAGGATCAGAATGCCCGCACCGGTGGCGCAGGCCTTGAAAATCCGATCCGCCCGTTTAGCCTTGTTCAGGGTTGCAGCCCCGTCCAGTTTCTCGTTCATGCCTTCCCCCCGATGGTCTCCACCGAGGCCATGGCCTGGTTGCGCAGCCCCTGCCCCAGCTCGGCGCTGCCCGCATTTGCCGCAGCCATGCGCTGACCCTGCTCGCTCAGCAGATAGGTCAGCCAGGCCTTGGCGAACCGGGTCTTGGATCCGTCTTGATCATCTCGATAGGCGGTGCAGACCACGTTGTAGGAGACCAAAACAATGGGATAAGTATGCTCCCGGCTGGTGCGATGGTCCACGGTCAGGACCACCCGGCCGGGCTGGCTGGCCTGCGGATCCCGCTGGGCTGCATCCAGCAGGTTGGCCACGGTCTTGGCTGTAGGCGGCTGCCAGGTCTTCCCCGCCTGGACCGCCACCGTGCCCAGCCCCGTGGTCTGGGCCGCGTCCGCATAGCCAAAGGTACCCTTCGCCTGGTTCATGGTCATGACCACTCCGGCAGTGCCCTTGGCGCCCTGTCCTAAGTCGTTGGGCCAATTCTCGCCCGCTGGGTAAGGCCAGGCAGACCCGGCCGTGTCGTGCAGGTAGGACAGAAAACTTTTCGTAGTGCCCGACTTGTCCGAACGATGGATCACCGTGATGTCCAAGTCGGGCAGATTAGCCCCCGGATTGAGGGCTGCTATGCGCGGATCCCGCCAATTGGTGACCTTTCCGGAGAAGATCATGGCGATCAGAGCCGGGTCCATCCGCAGATGGCCGCCGGAACCCTTTGGCCACAGATCGGGGAGATTATAGGCCACGGCGATTGGGGTGGCGTAAACGGGCAGATCAATGGCCGTACCGGAACCGCAGACCTTGCGCGAGCGCTCAAGCTGGTCTGAAGTCAGCGGTGCATCAGTGCCGGCCCAGATGGCCGAACCCGAAAGGAAGGCGTTGACCCCAGCACCGGAACCTGCTGGATCATAGGAGATGCGCGCACTTGGATGCTGCTTGCGGAAGCCGGCTATCCAAGCCTCGTCGGCGCTCTGCTGGGAGGATGCGCCGGATCCGGCGAACTCGCCTTGGAACAAGGCTTGATCTGGAGTATCGATTGCTCCGCCGCCTTCGATGGGGACGTTGTCGCCGCAGGCCGCCAGGGGGATCAACATTGCCAAGGACACGAGGAGGGCCGCAAATCTACCACGACCATGACCATGTGCGTGCATGTTACCTACCTCGACCGCCGTTGCATTTCAAACGTCCGTCCTCATCAGCCCGTGTCGGACCCTCCTGCATTCACATTACCGAAGCCCGCTCAACAACAGCATACTGGAAACGCTGACCGCAGGACAAGGCCGCCGCAACCGCGTCAGCCAAGCGGAAAAGCTCAATCACAATCCACAGCCGGGTATATTATAAGGACATTGTCAGACGCTTCACTCTCTAGCTTTTCTTAGTGTCACCGGTATCGGTATGCCCTGATTCCTTTTCTAGGACGGCACCGCAGGGAGTGGTATACGCAGCGGAAACTGAGCCCAAAGGAAGTGGTGGTTGCATGAGGAAGCAGGAGCTCGCCAAACAGGGGCGGACCCTCAGCAAGGATGGAGCCTTCGTCAACGGAAGACTCACCCGTGAGGCCTTCCTGTCGCTGGCCATCCTGACCGTCATCACCTTCCTAGGCAACTTCACCCAGCTGCAGCTGGCTTCGGCACTGCCCACTATAGTGGACGAGTTCCACATCACCCTGACCACCGGTCAGTGGCTGACCTCGGTCTTTCAGCTGGTCATGGGCGTCATGGTGCCGTTGACCGGCTTTCTGACCAAGCGTTTTTCCACTAGGCAAATCGTCATCACCTCCATGGCGGTCTTCACACTGGGTTCCCTGCTGAGCTGGCAATCGCAGACCTTCGCCATGGTTCTGCTGGGGCGCATCCTGGAGGCCGTGGGCACCGGGACCATGTGGCCCGTCCTGCAGATCACCGTCTTCTCCATCTATCCTCTGGCCAAGCGCGGCATGGCCATGGGCACCGTGGGCCTGGCCATGAGCGTGGCCCCGGCCATCGGCCCCACCCTGGGCGGATGGCAGACCGATGCCAACGGCTGGCGCTCCATTTTCCTGACGCTGAGCATCTGCGGGGCCGTGGCGCTGCTCCTGTCGATCCTTGGTCTACGCAACTTCGGGCAGCGAGACAAGAGCGTCAAGGCGGACTTCTTCTCAGTGGCCCTGTCCATCTTCGGTTTCGGCGGCCTCATGTTCGGCTTCACCAACATCGAGAACTTCCCCATCACCTCCTTCATGACCTGGCCCTTCATGCTGGTCGGCCTGATCGGAATCATCTGGTTCGTCCTCCGCCAGCTCAACCACGACAAACCCCTGCTGGACCTGCATGTGCTGCGGATCAAGAACTTCACCGTAGGAACCATCATCGCCTCTATGTCCTTCTTCGCCTTCAGCTCGGTCACCGTCATCCTGCCCATGTACATCCAGACGGATCGTGGCTTCTCAGCCACCATGAGCGGCCTGGTCATGCTGCCAGGGGCCATCGGCACCGCCATCGCTCAGTTCTTCGGTGGCCGCCTGCTGGACCGCTGGGGCGCTCGGCCCGTAGCTATGACCGGCTGCTCGGTCCTGCTGCTGGGCACCATCGCCATGAGCATGATTGGGGCCAACACCTGGATCGGCCTGGTCTCCATCTGCCAGTTCATCCGTCAGATCGGCATGGGCTTCACCCTGATGCCCCTGACCACCTGGTCCCTGAACAACCTGGCCCCCAAGGATGTTTCAGCCGGTTCAGCCGTCACCAACACGGCCCGACAGATCGCCGGAGCTGTCGGCGCGCCCATCCTGGTCATCCTTATGGAGACCATCACCACCCTGCGCCACAACGCCTTGGGCGGCGGCCACTCCACCCAGATCGCAGCCAACATTTTCGGGGTGCAGTGGGCTCTGCGCATCTCGGCACTGATCTGCCTGGGCATGGTCCTGCTGGTCTACTTCGGCGTTCGCGGAAACGGCGCCGGCTCCGGCCGTCAGATGACCCGCATGCTCCTGCGTCACATGCACATCATCCACACCGATGCGCCTGCCGTCACTGCCTCCACCGCCGACTCCAAAACACAAAACTGATTACCGGGTGGTTTTGCGGGCTATGACCCGCGATCCTATGACAAGATCCTGGGGAACCGTAGCTCTGCCCCCAATACGTCCTAGGACGCGGTCAACACAGGTCCGCGAGATCCACCCCAAGCATGAATCCATGGTAGTGAGCGGAGTCTGCAGATAGGCCGACTCTTCGATGTTGTCGAACCCGACGAGCTGAACCTGGTCGGGCACGGCTCTGCCGTAAGCAGTCAGAGCTGACAGGGCGCCGATAGCCAGCTGATCATTGAGAGCAACCACCCCATCGAACGGCATCCCCGCCTCTAATATCCTTTGCATGGCCAGATACCCGCTGCCCAAGGTCCAGTCATAACCGGTAACGCCCAGAAGCCGATCATCCAGCTGGAGCCCCCTGGCATGAACCGCTTTAAGCACGCCTTTCATCCTTAACTCGGCATTGCCTTCGACTGCAGCCTCCAACTGATTCCGGTCAAGCGGCGCATGCAGACCGATGACCGCCAACGAACGCACCGACCGATCAAATAGATACTCTGCAGCCATCCGAGCTGCCTCGGCATCGTCGACCATGACATGATCCGCCACCCCATGGGTGGTCCGCGCACCCACGCAAACCAGGGGATAGCGTACATTCAGGTCCTCCACGGCAAATCGTTCAAGCTCCGACATAGAAAGGATTATGCCGTCGCTGATAGTGCTATTAAAGGATGCCAAAATCTCATGCGCACCCTTGGCGGACCCCTCGGCATATGTGCTGACATATACTGCATAGTCCCGCAGGCGAGCGCTGTCGATGACCCTATTAGCCAATTCAGCCAGATAGGGAGGTGTCAGCGAAGGCACGGCCAGCGTAATGATACCGGTTTTGTTTCGATGCAAATTGCGGGCCGCGGCATTGACCTTGTATCCCGATTCGTCAATCACCTGCTGCACACGCGCACGGGTCGCATTTGACATACGGCCATTGCCATTGATCACATTGGACGCGGTCTTCAGCGAGACACCCGCCTTGCTGGCCACCTCGCGCAAGGTGATCCGTTTACCTGGACGTCCTTCATCCGTAGCCATAGGCACCCCCTAGAATGCAGCAACCTCCAAGGCACTATGGCAATCAGATCTATTGACGGGTGATCACCACACCATGCACTCCTATAGTGTACTGATTACCGGATAAACCGCCTCCATTGGACCGGGTCGCTCGTTGAACTACCAAAGCCTCACCCATGGTGGACACATCTCTGACAACTGTCGACCCCCGGTTGAAATAGAAATGATAACAGCCCTGTGGCCCGGACCTGATCAGGTGCACCAACCGCGGGTCGCCATCACGTCCGTTATGCAACCCTGCCCCTGCCGCGCCAGTGAGAAAATCAGGAGGAAAGATCCGATTGATCACCGAGACCAGCGATTCCTTGGTGAAACCAGTCCCGAGATAGAGAACCCGGCCCTGACCGTATCCATGGATGGTCGCCGCAGGTTTTCCGGCCATGTCGAGGTCATAGGAACGACGCCCATGGTAACGAGCCAGCACCCTTACCGAATCCTCTATGCTCAAGGGATCGTTGACCCATATATTGCCCTCAATGCCCTCTGATACCAGGATGGATCCACCGCCTTGGCCTCTCGTGCCCAAGGCGATCATCTCCTGGGAAGCGATACCTGTCAAATCACGCAAAACCGCAGGATACCCACCCAGACCGACGTGCATATGGCCGTCCATAATGCCACTGGCGAAGTCCACCACCAGACGGCCGCCCTCGCTCACGTAGTCTCGCAGACGGCCGGCTTGCCTCTGGTCCAGCAGGATCAGGGCGGGCAACACCACGACGTCATAGCGCTCCCACTGCCCTTTCAGCGGCATTACGTCCGCTCTGAGCCCGACGTCAAGCAAGGCTTGATACCAGATATAGACCTGCTGCCAATGATCCAGAGAACAATCGGGCAGAGTCGAATCAGCCATAGACCACTGGCAGTCGGCATCGAAAAGCAGAGCAATAGGCGAGGGCTCCAATTGGGTCCCGGCCAGTCCACTCCCGGAGAGCCTGTGCAGAATGTCTCCCAAAGCAGCAACCTGAGTATAAATTGCCGAATCCGGCCCTGCATGAGGGACCATGGCCGAGTGGAAGGCCTCTGCTCCGAAGGCGGACTGCCGCCATTGGAAGAAGTTGACTGCATCCGCCCCCATAGCTACGTGGGCCAGAGCGTCCCGGATCAGTTCGCCTCGACGCTTGGAAGCATTGAAAATGCGCCAATTGACGGCTGATGTGGAATGCTCCATCAGACACCAAGGATGCCGTTGAGCATAGGCGTCCACCAGGGAATCCGAGCAGAGGAGCTCATCCAGGTGTCCGGGGCCATGAGCGAAATAGTGGTCATTGGCCACGAAATCGACCTGGTGGGACCAACGCTCATAATCAAGGACACATTGGTCTGTAGAGACCATGAAATTGGTCGTCAAGGGTTTATCAGGCGTGAGCTCCTGCAACTGATCGCGTTCGGCACAGAAAAAATCCATCAGCGCATCTGAGCAGAATCTACGAAAATCCAGACGCAGTGCTGGATTGATAAAGGCATCACGCACGCCGGCATGTTCAGGCAGGGGAACCTGATCGAAGTTCTGCAGACGTTGGGACCAGAAATCGTTGCCCCAGGCTTGGTTAAGCTCCTCGATGCTGCCATAGCGCCGGCGGCACCAGCCTTGGAAGGCCTTCAAAGCATCCTGCGAGTAGTCGGTTGCGTTGTTCCATCCATATTCATTGCCGACATGCCAGGCGACCACAGTCGGATTGTCGCGGAAATGCTCTCCCATGACCCTGCAAAGGCGGAGGGCATAGCGCCGAAAAACAGATGAGGTGGGCCTCCAGGATTGTCGAGCACCAGGATGGACCAGGGTTCCGTCCGCCTTCACGGGCAACACCTCAGGATGTGCCTGATAAAGCCAGTACGGAGCCGTAGCTGTAGCCGAAGCCATGTCCACTGCGATACCGGCTTCACCTAGTAAAGCCACCGCCCGATCCAGCCATCCGAAATCCCAGACTCCGTCGCTTGGCTCCAGACGCGCCCATGAGAAAATGCCCAGTGCCACCATGGTGACGCCAGCCCGCTTCATCAACGCGACATCTTCGGTCCATGCCCGCTCCGGCCATTGGTCCGGGTTGTAATCCCCACCGAACCAGATCTCCCCTGAATGACCGTCGAGGCCTTTCGGCCATCGGTAAGGTCTGTACTGTTGGGGCTGCCGACGGTCATGATAGTCCGTTCTGCTCATGTCTGATCCCGTCTGCGCCTTCCCGCTACTCCTTGACAGCGCCGGCAGCCAAACCGGACTGCCAGTATTTCTGCAACAGCAGGAAAGCGACGACGATGGGGATGATGGTGACAAGGCTGCCGGTCACCACCAGGTTCTGAATGGCATGGGCACCAGCGGTCGACGCCTGGTCCTTCCAATTGTTGAGCCCGATCGTCAGCGGATACCAATTGGAATCTTTGAGCATGATCAGAGGCAGGAAATAGTTGTTCCAAGTGGCCACGATAGTGAAAAGCGCCGTAGTCACGATGCCGGGGGCCAGCAGAGGC
Source organism: Bifidobacterium sp. B4142 (assembly GCF_026537325.1). Taxonomy (GTDB): domain Bacteria; phylum Actinomycetota; class Actinomycetes; order Actinomycetales; family Bifidobacteriaceae; genus Bombiscardovia. The sequence continues at coordinate 23,069 of NZ_JAFNMJ010000006.1, read as the reverse complement.
AGACTGATCTGCCAGAAAGTGCGGAATTCCCCGGCCCCGTCGACTCGGGCTGCTTCCAGCAGCTCAGTAGGCACTGCCTGGTCGGAAAAGATCCACATCAGGTATAGGCCGAAGGGCGAGATCAGACTGGGGATGATCATGGCCCAAGGCGTATCAGTCAGTCCGATCTTGGCAAAGAGCAGGAACTGAGGCACAGCAAGAGCGATGCCTGGCACGCTGATGGCTCCGATGACTACAGCAAAGACGAGGCGACGGCCGGGAAAGCGGAACTTAGCCAGGGCATATCCACCCAGCACAGCCAGTAGGGTGGCGCCACCGGCTCCCACAACCACGTAGAGCAGGGTATTGAGCAACCAGCGCCCGAAGATTCCTCCTTCATAGGTGAACACCTCGCGCAGATTGTCCCAAAGGGCGAACTTGTGCCCAAAGGCCAAACCGAAGGTGCCGATGAAATCCGACTGGGTCTTGGTGGCATTGATGACCAGCCAGATCAGGGGAAACAGGCAGTAGAGGGCGAAGATCCCCGCGGCAAGGGTCAACGGCCAGCTGCGCCGCGGATTGTCCGGATTGGAGAATCCTGTTCGAGCTGCCCTTTGGCGTTCCGCACGCTCATCCCGGGCGACGCGTCGGGCGCGCATACGTTCAGCCTTGGCCCCGTCGACAGCCGTGGAATCAACCGTGCTCATTGCATCTGCTCCTTCATGCCCCTGAGCTGGACGGCGTAGGCAGCGACCATGGTGATGATGGCCATGACGATGGCCAAGGCCGCCGCATAGTTGCTCTGACCGCCCATGAAGCTCAGGTTGTAGGCATACATGTTGGGGGTGTAATAGGTGGTAATCGCATTGCCTGGGACCATGGTCTGCAGCACCGAGGGCTCATTGAAGAGCTGGAAACTGCCGATGATGCTGAAGATGACCGTGATGACCAGGGAGCTCTTGAGCTCGGGAACCTTGATGCTGCGCACGATCTGCCACTCCGAGGCTCCGTCAATAGCCGCCGCCTCATAGAGCGAGTGCGGCACAGTCGACAGCGAGGAATAGAAAATCAGCATGTTGTAGCCCGTGAACTCCCAGGTGTTGATGTTGCCTATGGCGGCCAGGAGCACGCTGGGCTGCAGAACGTCGATATGCGTGCCCAGCCATTGATTCAAGGAACCTACCATTCCGTACTTGGTGCCGTAGATGAACCCCCACATCAAAGCCGCCACCACGGCGGGCACTGCGTAGGGCAGGAAGGTGGTGATCCTGAAGAAGCGCGTGCCGTGCAGCTTGAGCGAGTCCAGAGCCAGCGCCATCAATGCCGCCAGAAGGAGCATGATGGGCACCTGGACCACAGTGAAGAGGGCCACACGGCCCACTGATGACCAGAACTGCCCATCCTTGAGCAGCCTGGCGTAATTGGCCAGGCCTACAAAGACGTTCCCTCCGATCATGCGCTTCTCGTACAGACTCAGGTAGATGGCATAGAGCACCGGCAGAACGAAAACGAACACGAAGACCACAACAAAGGGCCCCATGAACTTCCATCCACGCCAATCTGGTCTGCGGGGCCGCTCCCCAGTGCGGCCCCCGCCGGTTTCGCCAGGGCCTTGATCCCGCACAGGGGCCAGAACCCGCGCAGACGAACCTTCGGCTTCACTCATAATGCCTGCCCTTCTCTCCTGTAGCCGTCCGGAGACGGCCCTGATCGGCCGTCTCCTTCATCATTCACTTGTTGACCTGGTACCCCTGCTGGTTGCCATGATCCACCAGCTTCTGCTGATAGTTCTCGAAAGCCTTCTCCAGACTGGTCTGCTTCATGTAGGCCTTGCCGATGGAATCCCCGTAGGTCGACTGGGCGAAGGGGTTGTAGGGCAGATACTGGAATTTGGAGACTTTGAGGTTGGCTGCCTCGGTCAGGACCTTGTTGACCTCCTGGCCTCCGAAGTACTCATTCTTCTTGCTGGTGAATTCAGCTGAGCTCAGGATGCGTTTCAGAGAGGGGAAACTGCCCTGGTCAGCCATGACCTGGGCTCCCTTGCCGTGTGTCAGATATTCTGCGAACTTCCAGGCTGCCGCCTTGTTCTTGGCCTTCTTGGGCACAACAAGAGCCGAGCCCCCGTCCTCGGCGGACACGCTGCCCCCTTCTTCCCACTGCGGCAGGGGCGCGACCCTCCAGTTGCCCTTCTGGTCGGGTGCGCCGGACTCCAGATTGGTGGGCATCCAGGCGCCGATGGTCAGCGAGGCCACCGACCCATCATTAAGCGCCCTGTTCCAGTCATCGGACCAGTTGGCGGTCTTGGTATCGAGCAGGTCTTCGTCGATCAGCTTTTGCTGAAAGTCGATATACCGCTTCATGCCGGGGTCCTTGGTCATGTTGATGGTGATCTTGTCCCCATCGACCTTCCAAGGATGCGCCCCGGCCTGCCAGGCCTGTGCAGTAAAAGGCTGATAGGCATTCTTGTCACCGGCGTTGTTGGTGATGTAGGAACCTGCGGCTCGGATCTTCTTGGCATCCTGATAGTACTCATCCCAGGTCTTAGGAGGATCGGGGATGCCGGCCTTGTCGAAGACCGCCTTGTTGTAGAAGAAAACCTCGGGACCGGCATCAATGGGCAGCGCATAGGGTTTCCCGTCGTACTGGACCTTGTTCCATGGCCCCGGGGTGAAGTCGTCAGCGAACTTGTCGGCCCCATACCCCGACAGATCCTCCAGGTTGTCTTCAATGGCAAACTGCTGGACGGTAGGATCCTCCAGCATGGTGACGTCGGGGATGCCCTTGCCTGCAGCGACCGCATTGGACAAGGCCACCTGGGTGTCACCAGCAGTGCCGGTGTTGTTGTACTTCACGGTGATGCCGGGATTGGCTTTTTCAAAGGCGGCAATGGTCTCCTTGATGCCATTGCCCCAGCCCCAAAAGACTATGCGCCCCGATGCCTTGCTGGCGTCCGCCGGCTTCGATGTTGATCCGGAGCCGCTGCTTCCACAGGCAGCGAACGAAGCCAGGGCGACCACGGTGATGCCCATGGTCATGAGTTTCCGTGCAGAATGCATGATGAACCTTTCGATGTTTGAAAAACCACGTCCTTGATAAGGTTTTGACGCCCCACTCCTTCCGATCGTTGATACAACTGTGTACCAACGTGGTATTCAGTGTAACCCTTAGCCATGGATTGTCAATTCAGCGCAAGAAGACGCCGCCCACGCCCGGCTACAGCCATCAACAGAACGCCCGCCGCCACACAGCCGGCCGCGAAGATCGGAATGCTGCCGGCGGCGATGCCCCCGGCAGCCAATGCATGGGATGAAACCGCGCTCTCGACGCCAAGACGAACGGAGACGGCCCCTCCTCCTGCATGGACCGCCGGAAGCACATTTGCGCCCTGATTGATTTCACCATTGCTTTCAGCCCCCTTGTCAGGCGCATCTGTCAGAGACACGTCGTCCACATGAAGGGTCTGGCCCGACCTGCCGGAAGCCTCGACAGCGATCCTGGTCTGGCCGCCAACCAGTTCGACCGGCAAGGAGGCCTGCCTCCAGCCTGTGCCAGTAGAGTCAGCCAGGTCGATTTCAGAGGTTCTCCCACCGGATTCGATTGCGATCCTGGCCCGATCCATGCCTTTGGGATTCATATAGGAGAGTTTCAGAAGGTAGCGGCCCGCGTGCAGGGGAACATGTCCCGGTGCATTAAGATCCTGGACAATGGAGGCGTCGCGGGATCTCCCGGGAGCGAACCGCAGGTCGAAGTCGCCCACTCGCCCATAGGCATCGGCTACGTTGGCCACAGCATCCGGATTGACACGCCGCCATCCGGCGATATCGCCAATCACCTGGCCATCCTTATCCCGATACCCGTGCTCGCCTACCGAAATCCTGTCCGCTTCGAAGGACCCATTGAGCACGTAGTCATTGGCCTCGCCAACCGACCAAAGGCCGGTATCCGCATCCAGCCTCCACTGGCTCATGGAATTGAAGCGGGGCGTGCCGACATCATCGAAGCTCAGCGGATTCCACTGGTTGTAGCCAAGTCCGTTGCCTGCGAAGTCAGCCCATCGGTCGCCGCAGTGGATGACGGTCTCCGCTCTGCTGCCACGCAAGGTGTAGTAAAAACCAGTCTGGGTGATATGGCCGAAATCTGCTCGGCTGCCATCCATGATCACCGTCTGATTGACGGGCTGATACGGGCCGAAAAGGTGATCTGCAACCTGGAAATGAATTCGGGAAGCATCCCACCCGAACAGATCGGAGCCAGCAAGATAATACCGGCCAGCGTGCTTGAAAAGCGCATTGCCTTCACGCCCAAAACCCTGGTAGAGCTTGGTAGGCTCCAGCAAATCCACCCGGCCGTTTCTGGCGCCTATTCTGGCTGCCCAGACACTGCCGCGGCCACGGCCATAGGAATAGATCAGATAACCTGTGCCGTCCTCATCCTGGAAGACGCTTTGGTCCCCGGTATTGCTGGTGCCCAGTCCGTAATCGCGCATGTCGATACGCCTCTGGGCTTTGAACGGGCCAGCAGGTGAATGGGCCGTAGCGATCAGCACCTTTTTGTCGAAATCGCGACCAGTGGCATCAATAGGCATCTCATGCTGGATGAGCATGGCATAGGTTTGCAGCTCGGGGATATAGGCAACCCCCGTTCTGCACACCCAACCCGCACGGCGGCCACCGAAATCACCGGAGAAGGCATCGGCCTGTGCTCTGTCCAAAGCCACGCCTTGATAGCGCCAGTCGGACAGATTCTCGGATTTGTAGACATCCACTGAAATGAAGTCATTGCCGGTGAGCGCATGGGTAGGGTCATGACGGTAAGTTTCCGCCTGTGAAAAGTGAACACCATACCAAAAGTGAGAGACCCTCCCCGTGGCAGGATCCGGGAAATCGAAGATTCCTCCGCCTTGCATATACATCGGATTGCCGTCGGCGTCATTCCAGAAACGGTCATTGACGATTTGCCCGCTTCCGCCTGCAGAATGAGATTTTTGCCCCGCTTCTTGAGCGGCGACCGTCTTTGGCGCCACGAATGACAAACCCATAATCACAGCCAGGGCGACAAGCAGAATGGCCGATTTGCGGCTTTTCAGCATATGGCCCCCTATGTGATGCCCTTCCCCTGGCATATGCGAACCACGATTGCCGTTCATGGCCAACCTCCCTGTTGCCGATGGCTGCGGGCATAGAACCTGAGAAATTCAGGAATCCATGCGGTTGATACAACTGTGTATCAACCTCCAATCATTCTACCACACCAGAACAGGCCCGGATCAAAGCAGGGGGGGGGGGGGGGAGAGAAGCAATAGAACGAAGGAGGAGAGGGATTGTGACGATCCTATACGAGCAGACCCGTCCATCACGGTCTGTTTCCGCCTATCAGGGAAAGGCCAGCAATCAGCGATCCTGCGGAAGGGGCTGGCCCGGGCAGGTATGCAGAATGGCCAGCATGGCCTGCTTTTCCGAGCTGGTGACGCTCAGGGAGTACTTGTCCTTGACTGCTATCTGACGGGCTACATAGGAGCACTGATAGTCCTTGTTCTCGGGCAGCCAGTAGTCGGCCGAAGCACTCCCCTTGGCCTGGTTGGCCGGGCCGTCCACGGCAAGGAGATTGTAGGGGTCGTTGCCAAAACGGTAACGGCGGGCCGTGTCCCATTTGCTGGCTCCTGACCGCCAGGCATTCTCCAGGGCGACCACGTGGTCGATCTGCACAGCCGAGCTAGTCTTAGGGCCTCTGATAAATTCAATGGTCCGCCCAGTGTAGGGGTCCTGCAGACGGCCACTGGCCACCTTGCAACCGCCGGGGGTGGTAGTGCGCAGATCAGTCAGATCGCGAGTCAGCACATCCTCTCGCACATTGCAGCCGTTGCCGTCCTCATCGGTCTCCTTGAAGCCGAAAGCCTCGCGCCGGTACTGGCGGCCCGGTCGGGCATGATCGTCCACTGTCAAACCCTGCAGGGTCTGGGCCGCATCGCCGGTTGCCGTATATCGGCCGGTCAGCCGTCCGACTCCACCATTGACCCTTGGCAATATCAGGCCGATAGTGATGCCCAAGACCACAGCCACCACCAGAAGGATCAACACACGTTCCGTCAGCGATTCGCGACGAAAGCGGGCCGGGGCGGGATTCCTCAATGTCGAACCGTACCGGCCGCGGCTCCGATATCGATGTCTTCTGCGTCTCGAATCGGTCATCTGCCGCTAATACCTCCTATGCCGGCTGCATGCATGAAATCTCCATCATAGCGCTCAGGCGTAGGCGTAAGTCATTGGGTCGTGTCCTGCACGCACCGGAGTGTCCATGGCATCGATGGAGGCATGCTCCTCAGAGGTCAGGCTGAAACCGAACAGGTCCAAGTTCTCCGCCTGCCTTTTCCTGTGGACGGACTTGGGGATGATGATGGTTCCGTTCTCGATGTGCCAGCGGAGTACCACCTGGGCCGGCGTAACCCCGTGGGCCTGGGCGATTTTCTCCAGTCTTCCGCCGCCGACTGCCAGGTCTGCGCCGCGCGCCAATGGCGAGTATGCTTGGACAGCGATGCCGTGTTCCTTGCAGAAAGCCGTCACTGTGCGCTGCTGCCAGCTGGGATGCAGTTCGATCTGATCCACGGCAGGGTATTCCCCCGTCTCCCGGTGCAGCCTTTCCAGATGCTCAGGCAGAAAGTTGCAGACCCCCAGAGTCCGCACTCGCTTCTCATCACGCAGCCGATGGAATGCGCTCCAGACCTGGTCGGCCCGCCAATCAAAGGGGGTGGGCCAGTGGATCATATACATGTCGACATAGTCAGTGCCCAGCAGAGCCAGCTGGCGGTCGAACGCCCGAAGAGCACTGTCGTAGCCCTGTTCGGAGTCACGCAGTTTGGTGGTCAGCCACAGGCGAGCACGCTCAGGGCCACACTGACAGCCGAAAGCCCTGAGACCACGGCCCACCCCGCCTTCATTGCGGTAGCCCGCCGCGGTGTCGATGTGGCGATAACCCAATTCCAAGGCAGAGCGCACCGCCCCAGCGGTCTGATCATCGTCGATTCTGAGCACGCCCAAGCCCACCTGCGGAATGCGGTTGCCGTCAGACAAAAGAACGTCAGGGACTGCTGCCATGGCCCACACCTTCCATGATGCAGCCCGGCAGTCTGCCGGGCCATGCTCGCTCCATTCTAGAGCCGGGGAAGAGCCGGACCCGGACAGAACTGATACCTGTGGTCGAACATGCTTCCCCATGCACCAGCTAGAATTTGGCGATGCCGAAGAAGTACAGCAGGTGGGTGTCGAACCAGTGATAGCCAAGGTCGAATACAGGCAGGAAGCCGATCCGCATCATCATGCCGACCGAACCCCAGGCGAAGAACAGACAGAGCAGAGCCAGCAGCCACATGAGTGCGCTGCAGATCCGCCGTGTTTTGATCAACCGGCGACGACGGGTGGCTTCGGCTCGGGTCTCCTGCTCATGGCTGACCATGATCGTGGCCAGTGGCTCCCCCACGGTTCCGGATCCTGTGGCCCGAGACACCAGATGCTCCATCTGCTCCAGGTCTTGACGGCAGCTGCGCCGGCGGCGCGAGAGCAGGTACCAGCCCACAAGGCTGGCCGCAAACAGGGCAAGGAGCACCCAGACCATGTAGATGGGCGCCCCCTCAGGTTGAGTGGGGGGTACATCATCACCGATATAATGCCCACGCACGATCAGTCGGTGGGAGTTGACGCCATAGGGATAGCAGGTCAACAGGGTCACGTAGTTGGAATTCTGGATTGGCTGCAGTGCGCTGACATCGGTAGGCAAGATGACCTTAATCTGGTCCACCTTGTAGCTCATGTGCCGTTTGAGCACTCGTATCTGGAAAACATCCCCCTTGCGCAACTGGGTCAGGTTGTCGAAAAGCATGTACCCGACCTCACCGGTATGCCCGGTGATGACGGCATGGATGGTTCGGTTGTCTGTAGGCACGTGGGTCGTGGCAATATGTCCTGTGCCGTCCTTGAGCACCGCATCACTTGTTCCATGGCGCACGGGCAGCTTGACATTGATTTTGGGGATCTCCACATAGGCCATCATGCCCTTGCCGTCCACATTGAGGATCTTGTAGTAGCGACCCAGTGGTTCCTTGACTTCCTTGTATTTGAAGGGGTCCCTCAGCGTAGGCTTGCCTAATTCCTCGTCGTACTTCTTGGCATCGCGCCACATGGCTTTGCGCTGTGCAGGCGAGAGTGCATCCACGATCTGATCGTAGTTGTCGACTGCGGCGGAATCCTTGGAATAGTTCACGTAAGCTGCCAGCAACGGATAGAGGAAGATTGCCAGACCAATCAGGAAAGCCAAGGTCTCCAGGAGGCCGAACCCTCGCCCTGACTTGCTGGCCTTGCCATTGTTCTTAGCTTGTTTGGACGCAGCCACAGTTGTCTGGCCTGCGTCCTGAGCATGATTTCCTGAAACAATAATTATAGGAGCCGACGTGGTAGCTTTGCCTGGAACAGGCGCTGGAGCCGCTACTGCATCTGAATTATCCGACTCTACAGCTCTGCGATCCTCAGGTGTTGCCGAAGGTGGATAGGAAGGGGGTACATCGGAACTTGGAGCATAGGCAGGCGGCATATCCGCTTGCACAGCAGGCTTTTCTAATGAGGACGATACTGTCGGAATGGACTCATATGCTACATCACCGTTGCCGGTGGCATTTACTGGGCTGATAGTAGCCGAGTCAGTGTTCTGGTCCATCTATAGCCTTCCTCGTACTGCGCTTCCTATAGTCCAGTTGCCAGTTTTTTGACATATAAAAACCGGCGGTACCTGTATGATACCGCCGGTCTTTACGCATCCTCACAGATGCCTACGATGCCATTTGGTGGCAACATGCCGACATCGCCATGAGAATACCTAGCGTTCATCCCGGTTCCAGGATCGTGCAACTACCCCCAAGTAGATGCCCATCATGGCCAGAATCATAAGCAAAATGCCAGGCGCCACCATGGATGCACCGGTAGCTGCCAGTTTGCCTGGCCCAGATCGCACCACTGGCACGACCTGAGGCACGTCCACAAGCTTGGGGCTTATAGTCACATCATAAAGCGGATGGACCTCCCCCTGCTCGCGGTAGAGCGGCAACTGTACAACTACAGGGTCGGCTTTTACCTTTGCATTCTTAGGTGTGGCTACCATAGTGACCAACCAGTACGAAGCGTGGAAGTAGTCGCCATCAAAAACAGCCGGGCTGCCTCCGGTCAGGCTGGATGCGTCTGAATCGAGATTGGCCCCAGTAAGCCAAACACCTTGCGATTTCGCCTCTGACGCATTGGTTATAGTGCCTTCTTGATCAGAGACACCGTAATATTCAGCGGGCTGCGTCTTGTCTTTGAAAGCATCTGGATTGGCTGCCACCTCGTTGCTGATGGCCGCTTGTGCCTTATCAGCGCCTGGATTATGGTCAAGTGCCTCCACCCGGCTCTTGAGAGTGCCTGCATCCAGTCTTAGGGCACGAAAGACGTACCCTGCTCCAGCAGATACAGGAGCACTCGGCAGGATGTCATTCTGGCCTCCTTGACCTGAATGCCCTCTCTTGAGTTGCACCGTCAGGGTCGGGTTAACCGTCGCCGCCTCTGCCGCCGGCGTCATATCGAAAGCGGTAAGTCCTAAACAGGCCAAGGCCGCAATCAGACAAAGCAGGACCCGGCGGGTGAGGCATTTCGGCAAGGCAATTCCCTTCATAAACCTTCCCTTCCAAGGCCGCCTTTCGACGACGTGGTTGCGTCAGATCCGCTGGCTCAAATGGAATCAGACCAGCGTCCCGACATGCGCGGACCGAAGAAGATCTCAACAGTCCATATGAAAATGGCGGACGATTCACGGAGGAACCGTCCGCCATCAGGTCACCTCACATGATTCTTGATATGACCGTGATCATCAGGCCCGGGCGGCGTTATTGCGCCGATTGCGGGCGTAGAGGGCACCACCCATGATCAGGGCGCCGACAACCAGCAGCAGCAGGATGCCGCGACCACCAGTCAAAGGCAGGGCCAGAGGCGCATCACTGTCAGTGGTCTTGTAGTGAGCCAGATACTTACTGATTGCCACATTGTTGAACTTCATCTGAGTATCGGCTGGCACGTCACCTGCAGGAGCGTCAAAGCGGCCAAAGTTCAGCTTCGAGTAGTCTGGCTGCACAGTAGCGTTACTGCCATACTTCTGAACGATGGCTTCCTCAGTCAAGCCGGCATCCTCATAAGTTACAGTTCCCAAGGGTATACCAGGGTTACGCCAACCTTGTGGCGTCTTAGTTTCAACCAACATCCAGCTTGTATTTTGGACTGTCTTGTCGGCTGCTTTTGCAGCAGTAGATCCGGCTTCGAAGATAGGCAATGCCGCGAAGACTACCAGGCCCTTATCGTTGGCAGTAGCCTTATAAACCTGAACACCGTCAGGAAGGGTATCCTTCGAGCCATAGAAGTTACCATCCGAACCCAAGTATTTATCTGTCGAATTGGCATCCTTAACAAGACGATATTCTGTACCGGGCAAAGCTCCGTACTTTGGATTCTGATTCTTGCTCTGCACAGAACCAAATGCTAACACTGCATTGGTAACGTTTGTATGAGATGGCACAGGATCCAGTGGATTGCCCTTAGAATCCTTGTTTTCACTAAAGTCGGATGCTGCATCGTTGACTACACCACCAGTACCTGTAGAATCACCATCTCCTGTAACCAATGCATCATAGGTGACTTCAAGCTCCATCACTGATGCTTCGACAGTCTGCGCTTTTGAAACTCCGCTTTTGGTAAAGAAATTGAATACCCAGTAAGTCACATTAGCCGAAGGCGCATCTGCAAACATCTTCTGATCTGCAGCATTCAGACGAGCGGGATTTGCATTAGCACTTGTATCTGAATCGAAATCAGTTGCGTTTACCAGTGGTACCACCGTACCATCAGCGCTCCGAATGACAGCCTTGATGGTGGCTGGGTCGCCCTTCAGCGAGCTAGACATACGATCAGCAAGCCTCACATCAGAGCCAGTACCACCCAATTCCTGGACGTCAAGCTTCCCGTCATTCTTAGCACGGGCACTACCTTCATTGTAGATCTTCTGAGACAGCTTGTATGTAATCGTATCACCCGCAGTCGCTGTGGTTTGACTCTTGACTGCACCGTTTTTACTCTTCACGCTTTGCACAGTCTTAGCGAAAGACTGTGTATTGACATTCTTGGGATACAGGTGCAGGTGATAGATAAAACCACGAGTCTGGTTTGCATCCGATCCATTAGTTGCATAAGGCAGACCGAAGAACGAGTTTGCTGCAGCCTTGTACTTCGTCTTGTCAAGCTTGTTTGGGTTGCTGTCGAGGAAAGCAGGAGAAAGGTCCTTGTTCTCAGACAGGATATAGTAATGATTAGGGCCTGCGGGGAAAGTCGCTGCTGTGCTAGTTGCTGTCCCGTCTGCATTGCCTGCGTACCATTTATCAATGACACCATGGCCGTCAGTCACACCAGCAAATAGCGTGCTACCACTCTTAACAGTGTAGGTTTCAGCGTTATTTGCATCGATATCAGCTAAACTCTTGCCTTCTGTTGGCTCGACTTCTTTAACATTAAACAGAATGCCTTGAGCAGGAGCCAGATCTTTATTTTTGTCCAGCTGTACGACATCATTGGCTGAACCGGTAGGCGCATAGCCGTCATTCAGCGACAGATACTTGGTGACAGTTAACTGAGGCACCTTGTTGGTATCCAGATCGCCTGCTACGAAGTTATCTTCAGGTGCAAATCCATAGGCATCAGCATCAGCGGCCGAAGCCTGGGTGACAGGCATGACGACCATGCCCGCCAGGAGCGTCGCTCCGGCAACCGCTAAGCCTAAAAGCTTAGGGAGCCTTGTCCCTTCATTATCTCGTTGCATGTGCATGCACGCATTCCCTTCTTTGTTAATAGGCACAGGATGGCCAGGCACATCTTCACCTCCCCAACCGTTTACTGCCCCGACTCAGGGGGGTGGGCAATATGTCAACTTTGGGACATGCCACTGTTCCCATTGCCTAATCATCACTGTACCGACAAAATATGGACAACGCAAACCGACAAGCCGAACATGCGAAGGCCCCGCCATGCTCTGTGGTCGGGGCCTTGCAGTCTTTCCAGGAACGGGGGCTCAGTGCCGGTTGTCCAGCCGATGGTAGAGCTCGGCTGCTCGCAGGTCGGCCTCGAAACGTCTGGGTTCGCTGTTTTCGTCAATGACGGCCAGCTCCACTCCGGCCATCCGCGCGAAGTCCTCCCAGGCCTCACGGCCCACGGTGGTGGTCATGCAGGTATGATGCGCCGCGCCAGCGCGCAGCCAGCACTCAGCCGAGACCTTGAGCGAGGGCCGGGGCTTCCAGAGTGCACGGGCCACAGGCAGCTTGGCCAGGGATCCGCCGGGCTCAACCACATCCACCACGTTCATGACCAGGCGGAAGCGTTCACGTACATCCGCCAGGGAGATGACCACGGCATCCGTGCAGGGTGTGGCCGTGAAGACCAGACGCACAGGGTCCTCTCTGTCGCCAATGGACAGCGGGTGGATCTCCAGGCGGGGCCGCCCCTCGGTCAGCAGCGTGGGCGAGACCTCCAGCATGTGGGCGCCCATGATCTCCTCGTGACCTGGCACAAAGTTATAGGAGTAATCCTCCATGAGCGAGCAGCCGCCCTTGAGCCCATAGCCCATGACGTTGCCGATACGGATCAGAACCGAGGTCTTCCAGTCGCCCTCTGCCGAGAATCCATACCCGTCAGCCATCAGCCGCTGGGCCCCCACGCCGGGCAGCTGATGCAGGCCACCCAGATCCTGGAAGTTGTCCACGGCGGCCGAGGCGCCCACCTCCTCCATCATGGCGCGCATGCCGAGCTCCTCGCGGGCGGCCACAGCCAGCGAGTCGTACCGGGAGTCCAGAAGTTCGGGAGCCACCTCATAGCTGTTCTTGTAGTCCTCGATCAGATCCTTGACTTGGTCGTCAGCGACGGCGTTCACATGGTCTACCAGCTCATTGACCGGCCAGGTGTTGACGGAGACTCCAAAGACCCGCTCGGCTTCGGTCTTGTCGCCCTCGGTGACGGCGACATCGCGCATGTTGTCGCCCCAGCGGCAGACCTTCATGTTGTTGGCGGCGTCCCAGCCGGCGCAGGCGCGCGCCCAGACGCCGATCTTGTCGGCGACCTCGGGATCGGTGTAATGGCCGACCACGATCTTGCGCGGTATCCCCAGCCTGGTCAGGATGTAGCCAAACTCCCGGTCTCCATGAGCCGATTGGTTCAGGTTCATGAAGTCCATGTCAATGGTGTCCCAGGGGATCTCCATATGGTGCTGGGTGTTCAGCTGCAGGAGCGGCTTGCGCAGCCTCTCCAGGCCACGGATCCACATCTTGGCCGGGCTGAAGGTATGCATCCAGGCCACCACGCCGATGCAGGCAGGGTCCGAAGAGGCCTCGACCATGAAGTTCAGGATGGAATCAGAATCCTTCAGTGTGGGCTTCAGGACCAGCTTGACCGGGATGCGACCGGATTCGTTGAGGGACTTGGCAATGTCCGCAGCCTGAACGCCCACCTGGCGCAGGGTCTCTTCGCCATAGAGGTCCTGGGAACCGACGGCGAACCAAAGCTCTTTGCCTTCGAATGGATTTTTCATGCTCATGCTTGCTCCTTTGCTTATGCGTTTGTGCGATGTGATTGCCCGACCGGTTCAGCGCTGGCCATAGACGTGTTGGTAGCGGTCGTTGAGCCGGGCTATGTCGGCCGGATCGATAGGCTTGGGCGTGCCGATCTGCTCAGCCGCCCAGACCGTGTGGGCCACCTCCTCGGTCATGGCGGCCGCCTTGACCGCGGCCTCAGCATCGGCTCCCACAGTGAATGGCCCATGGTTGCGCATGAGCACGGCAGGGCAGCCGGGGTGGCCCTTGAGGGTGTCGACCACACCCTTGCCGATGGCTTCCGAACCGATCAGCTCGAAGGGGCCCACGGGAACGGGACCGCCGAACTCGTCGCCCATCATGGTCAGCACGCAGGGGATGTCCCTGCCGGTGGCCGCCCAGGCGGTGGCATAGGTGGAATGGGTGTGGACCACGCCGTAGACCTCGGGCATGTGCCGGTAGATATAGGCGTGGGACAGCGTATCCGAGGAGGGGGCCTCGGCGCCGTCAACCACATTGCCATCCAGATCGGTGACCACCATGGATCCCGGGGTCAGATGCTCATAGCGCACCCCCGAGGGCTTGATGACCATCAGATCGGCAGAACGCAAACGCTGCGAGACGTTGCCCGCCGTCCAGACCACCAGATTCCACCTGGTCAGCTGCGCATGGAGGGTGGCCACTTGTTCGCGCACCAGCTTCACCTCGTCGCGCACCTGGGGTGAATAATCAGCCAAGGACACCATTCTGCAACTCCTTTTCCCGGCCCGATCCCGCTGATCCGGCCGCTTGACGTTTATTTCGTTCCCTGCCTCATCCCTGCAAGGGAATGGTCTTTACGGCCGCCTGTTCGATGGGCAGGCCCTTGGCGAAGCGGCCGAAGAAGGCTCTGAAGCCTTTCACGTCGGCCGGGTCCGGCTGCTCTGTAGTGGACTGAACGCCCGCAAAGACATTGGCGTCCAGGTAATCGGCCAGCGTCTGGTCGGCATGGCCCAGGTAGTCGGCCAGGACGGCCATGCCCCATGCGCCCCCCTCGACCGCTGTAGACATAACCTTGATGGGGGCGTTGAAGGCAGCCGCCAGGATCCGCTGAGCCACCACAGGGGTGGCGAAGATGCCGCCGTGACCGACCATGGTATCCACCTGGACATGCTCCTGGCGGGTCATCACATCCATGCCGATGGTGACCGGCGAGAAAGCCGAATAGAGCTGGGCCCGCATGAAGTTGGCCAGGGTCATCCGCCCCTCGGGGCCGCGTGCAAAGACCGGGCGGCCCTCCTCCAGGCCAGCCAGGAACTCCCCGGAATAGAAGCAGTAGTTGATCAGCCCGCCGGCATCCTTGTCACCCCGGAGCGCCTGGTTGAACAATGCGGCGTAGAGCGCATCCCCCTTCAGGTCCAGGCCTACCACCTTGGCGAAGTCTCCGAACAAGCCCACCCAGGCGTTCAGATCCGAGGTGAAATTGTTGGCGTGGCTCATGCCGGCCGGATCTCCAGCCGGGGTGGTGACCGGATCCACCTCGGGATGGAAATCGCGCAGGGGATGCTCCAGGACCACCATGGCAAAGATGGACGTGCCTGCAGACACGTTCCCGGTGCGGGGGCGGACCGCGTTGGTCGCCACCATGCCGGTTCCAGCATCGCCCTCGGGCGGCGCCATGGGCACGCCGGGCTGCAGCCGGCCGCTGGGATCCAGCAGGGCGGCACCCTCGGAGGTCAGTGCGCCCGCCCGGCTGCCGGCGGTCAGCGGCTCAGGCAGCAGGTCGTGGATGTCCCAGGGCTGCGCCTGAACCCGGGGCAGCTTGGAGAAGATGTCCAGCAGGCTCTGATCGAACTCCTTGCGGGAGGAATCGATGGGGAACATGCCCGAAGCGTCGCCGATGCCGATGACCTTGCGGCCGGAGAGCCTCCAGTGCATATAGCCGGCCAGCGTGGTGATGTAGGCCACCCTGGGCACATGCTCCTCGCCGTTCAGGATGGCCTGGTAGAGGTGGGCGATGGACCAGCGTTCGGGAATGTTGATCCTGAAGGCCTTTGACAGGGCCTCGTGGGCCTGGCGGGTGTTGGTGTTGCGCCAGGTGCGGAAGGGCACCAGCAACCGGCCGTCCTTGTCGAAGGCCAGATAGCCGTGCATCATGGCCGATATCCCCATGGCGCCGATCCTGGTCAGCGTCACTCCGTACCGGCGGAGGACATCCTCGGCCATGGCCGAGTAGGCCGTCTGCAGACCCTGGTGGACCTGTTCCATGGAGTAGGTCCACAGGCCATCCTCCAGCCGGTTCTCCCACTCGACGTCCCCGGTGGCCAGCGTCCGGTAGTCATGGTCGATCAGCACAGCCTTGATGCGGGTGGAACCGAATTCGATGCCCAGACTGGTCTTGCCCTCCTCCAGTTCGCTCACGATGACACCTTGCTCGCCTACCGCCATGTCTGCTCCTTTGCCTGATATGTTAACGCTCACATAATCTGGTCCCGATTGTATCCGAGACCGAAGCGACAGGCAAGCCCGGGGAAAATGCGGGCCGACGGGATCAGAACCGCTTGACGGCGTAGCCTAGCGACCGACGCGGAACCACATCCGCCTGGATAAGCCCCACCCCATGACGGGTGACGGGAAAGTCCACCGGCTGGCCCTGGTGGAGCAGAGCCAGAACCTGCCGCATGGTGGCCACCCCCAGATCCTCGAAGCGGGGACGAACCGTGGCCAGCGGCGGAAACATATTATCCACAGTGGGAACGTCGTCGAAACCCACCAGACTTATGTCCCCTGGAATGCGGATGCCGTGCTCCTGCAGGGACCGGGCCACGCCCACAGCCTGGTTGTCGTTGGCAGTGACCACAGCCGAGGGCAGGGAGGCGCCGCTCATGCCCCGCTGATCGATCAGATGGTTCATCAGCATGTAGGACTCCCCCGCCTCCCAACTGCGGGCATGGACCACGGCCGTCCGAATGCGGCACCGGGCGCATGCCACCTTCCAGGAGGCCAGTCGCGTGGCCGCATCTCGCCACTGCGAAGGACCGGCCATGTACAGCACCCGCCGATGGCCCCGGGAGACCAGCAGCCTGGCCAGACGCTGGACGGCTCCCCACTGGTCGATTCCAGTCAGGGCTATCCGTCCGTCGCCCCGCCTGCGACCCAGGGCCTCCTCGACGCTGGTGATGCCATGCGTGGAAGTGACGATGACCCGGGGCTGACCTACCTCTGTTTGGCAGGCGGCCTGGAACATGGTGTCGGTGGGCGTCAGAAAAATGAAGGCATCCACATTCTGCTCAAGGAAGGTGCCGCAGAGCTCCTGGAAACCCCTAAGAGTGCAGGCCGACTCGTCCACCATCATGACCGACATGAACAAACCATGGGAACGAGCCACGGTCTCGATGGCCGTAATCGACGAGACAGGCCCAAAGAGACTGACGCCGCCAGCCACCAGACCTATGGTCCTGCTGCGGCTGGATGCCAGTGCCCGCGCGGAGTTGCTGGGTCGGTAGCCCAGCTTCCTGATGGCCTGCTGGACCTTGATCCGGGTAGCGGGTGAGACATCCTTGGAATTGTTGATGACTCTGGACACGGTCTGGTGGGAGACTCCGGCCAGCCGTGCGACCTCGAACATGGAGGGGCGCTTGGACCGTGCATTGCCGCCGCTGCCTGCGGGCATATGACCTTCTTCCGATAGCCGTGTCGACCGTTCCGATATTAGCTCCCGCCGGGACTGGACGAGGGCAGATGCCAGCTGACACGATGCAGACGGCTGGGCCCCAGACGGCGAATGGCCTCCAGGTGGGCAGGCGCCCCATACCCCTTGTTGCGCTCCCACTGGTATGGGGCCAGGGCTGGATCGGAGGCGGCCAGCCGAACCATAAGCTGGTCACGGGTGACCTTGGCGATGACCGCTGCGCAGGCCACACTGGCGCAGTGGGCGTCGCCCTTGACCTGTGTGGAAACCTTGGGCAGAACCGGAAGGTCGGGTGCGTCAAAGCTATCGGCGGCCAAGGTGATGTAGTCGTGGGGGCCGTCAAGGATGGCGGCCAGCCGGCAGCCAGGCCCCAGGCCCATCCCATGCTCCAATTCGGCCAGTGCACGCAGGGCGGCGATGCCCAGGGCATGAACGATGCCCCACTGGTCGATCTCATGGTTGGAGCAGGCCCCCACCGCCCAGCCAGCAGCCCAGTCCTCAAGATCACGGTACATGGCCAGCCGACACGCAGGGGTCAGCATCTTGGAGTCCGCCACCCCCTCAGGGACTGTCAAATGAGGCAGGTCAGCGGACCGGACCGCCACCACGCCGACCATGGCCGGGCCTGCCAGGGCACCGCGGCCGACCTCATCAAGGCCCAGCACATACTCAGCTCCCTGGTCAGCTAGAGCAGCCTCGGTCGCCAGGGTCGGCAAGATCCGCCTCACAGCCGGTTCAGTCCTGCGTCGGCTCGGGCACGGCGTCGAAGACCTTGTGCTGGTTGTTGAGCAGCTTCCAGCTGCCCACAGGGTAATAAGTCAGCAAACCGGTGCCCTTGATGTTCTCCATGGGGACCAGCCCATTGTGACCGTCATCCTTGTGCAGGCGGGAATCGGCGGAGTTGGAGCGATTGTCGCCCATGACGAAGACGTACCCAGGGTCCACCTTGACCTTGAAGGCAAAGGAACTGGGCTCCACTCCTGGGCGTAGGTAGGAGCTCTCATCCAAGGCGACGCCGTTGACGGTGACTGGGGCGCCATGACCCTTGCAGGCCACTGTGTCACCGGGCATGCCGATCAGGCGTTTGACCAGGTGACTGCCGCGGAAGCTTGGCGTGGACTCTTCGCCTAGCCAGTTAGCAGGGTCGGTGAAGACCACCACATCCCCTCGGCGGGGGGCCACCATGGATCTGGTCAGCCTGTGAGTGGTCAGGATTCTGTCCCCGATGCCGAGGGTGTTCTCCATGGACCCGGAAGGGATGACGTAGATGCTGAGCAAAAATATGCGCAGGATGGCGACGACGGCCAACAGGGCAACCAGCTCGAACAGAAACTCGGGTAGAAAACCGCGTTCGCCCAGCCGTGGATGACTGCCCTTGGTGGAGCCACGTCCACCAGGACGGTCTAAGGCATGGCGGGGCGGCACTGGGGCTGAGGTGGCCCGTATGCCGTCCGGGTACGGGATTCCCGACGGGGTCGCTTCCTCATCCCGAAAAACCATATCCACTCCTTGTCATCAGCAGGAACCCGCACGCAAAAGATTCCGCATGCCTCATAGCGTACACACCCAAGCATGGAAAAACCCGGGAGAACTGCATCCCGGGTGTTAGCGGCCAGGCCTGGGCTGGATCGCCCGGACCGAACCTACTTGTTGGACTCAGCCTTGTTGTCACGCCGTTCGACAATGCGGGCGGCCTTGCCGTGCAGCCCACGCAGATAGTAGAGCTTGGCGCGACGGACACGGCCGTGGCGCAGCACCTTGATGGAGTCAATCTGCGGAGAGTGCAGAGGGAAGCGACGCTCGACGCCCACGCCGAAGCTGACCTTGCGCACCAGGATGGTCTCGCGCACGCCGGCGCCCTGGCGGGCGATCACTACGCCCGTAAAGGCCTGGATACGGGAGTTGTTGCCCTCAGTGATGTTGACGTTGACCTCGACGGTATCGCCAGGACGGAAGTCGGGGATCTGCTCCGCAGGCTTCATGTGGCTGGCGTCAAATTCCTGAATCGCGTTCATGCTGTTCCTCCATGGCCGCCGCACATCGACCCATGACATGGACCGCAACCACCAAAGGAGGCGATCCTGGACGGAACCCGACGGTCTGCCGTCGGGGGTGCCGATCCGCCGGAGCATCCGGCTGGACCTGAAAGGAAGGGAGCCCATGCGGCAGCCGCCCTTCCGGCGAATAACTCTCCGATAATATACCACGAGCCGGACCTGCAAGGGCCCGGCTGAACATCAGCGGCGATGGGCCCTGTAGAAGGCGATCAGGGACTTTGTGGACTGATCCTGTTCGGCCAGCGCCTGGTCGTCCCGGGAGATGGCCGGCGTAATTTCACGGGCCAGCTTCTTGCCCAGCTCAACGCCCCACTGGTCGAAGGAGTCAATGCCCCAGACTGTGCCCTCGGTCAGGGTGATGTGCTCGTAGAGGGCGATCAGCTCGCCCAGGGCGGCCGGAGTAAGCGCATCACCGAAAATGGATGTGGTGGGGCGGTTGCCGGTGAAGACCCGGGCCGGGACGATGGCCTCCGGAGTACCTTCGGCGCGGACCTCGTCGGCGGTTTTGCCGAAGGCCAGAGCCTTGGTCTGGGCCAGGAAGTTGGCCAGGAAGAGCTCATGCACGTCCTGGTCGCCGTCCTTGGCCGGATTGGGAGTATTGGCAAAGGCGATGAAGTCAGCGGGAATCAGGCGAGTGCCCTGGTGGATCAGCTGGTAGAAGGCATGCTGGCCGTTAGTGCCCGGCTCCCCCCAGAAGATTTCGCCGGTCAGGCTGGTCACTGGCGTGCCGTCCCAGCGCACAGACTTGCCGTTGGACTCCATGGTCAGCTGCTGCAGATAGGCCGGGAAGCGGTGCAGATACTGGTCGTAGGGCAGCACGGCGTGGGAGTGGGCGCCGAAGAAATTGACATACCAGACGTTGAGCAGGCCCATCAGGGCAACTACATTCCGATCCAGAGGAGTGGCGCGGAAGTAGCGATCCACGGTGTTAAAGCCCTTGAGGAACTCCTCGAAGCGGTCCGGTCCGATAGTGATGGCCAAGGAGGTGCCCACGGCGGAATCCACCGAGTACCGTCCGCCGACCCAGTTCCAGAAACCGAAGACGTTGTCCGGATCGATGCCAAAGTCGCGGACCTTGTCCAGGGCGGTTGAGACGGCGATGAAGTGCCGGCGGATGGCCTCGGCTGAGAGGTCCTCACCGTTCTTGGACAGCAGGCCACGCCCCCCTAGGCTCTTCAGGAGCCAGGCACGGGCCTGGCGGGCGTTGGTCAGTGTTTCCAGAGTCGTGAAGGTCTTGGAGACGATGATGAAGAGCGTGGTCTCCGGATCCAGGTCGCGCGTCTTCTCGGCCAGATCGTTGGGATCGATGTTGGAGATATAGCGGGCGCTGATGCCCGCATCCGCGTAGGGCTTCAGGGCCTCGTAAGCCATAACCGGGCCAAGGTCGGAGCCGCCGATGCCAATGTTGACCACGGTGGTGATCCGTTTGCCGGTCAGACCGGTCCAGCTGCCCGAGCGGACCTGGTCGGCAAAAGCATAGATGCGCTTAAGAGTGTCGCGGACATCGCCCACCACATCCTGGCCGTCCACAACCAGCCGGCCGCGATCCTCCTCGGGGCAGCGCAGGGCTGTATGCAGAACGGCCCTGTCCTCGGTGTTGTTGATGTGCTCGCCATTGAACATGGCTTCGATCCGCTCCTCAAGGCCGACCTCGCGTCCCAGCTGGGCCAGCAGGGACAGAGTCTCGGGCCGAATCAGGTTTTTTGACAGATCAATATAGAGATCACCCAGCTCGAAGCTCAGCTTTTCGGTGCGCTGCGGGTCCTTGGCGAACCATGCGCGCAGATCGATCCCCTGGCGCTGCATGTCGTCGAAGTGCTGGCGCAAGGCCGCCCAGGCCTTGGTACTGGTAGCATCCACTGGAGGATTGATGGCCATGGTTATTTGGGTCCTTTCATGAGGTGATGCCCGTTCTACCGAGCACCCGGTTCTGTAACCCAAACTACTCACAAAAGCAGACAGAAGACAACAAAATCAGTCAATCTTCTTAACCGAGCCGAATCGCTGTCAGAGTATGTCGTCACGACCGTACTGGGCCAGCTTGGCCACCATGTCCTTGACCTCCTGGCTGCGGGCCCGGGGGGCCACCAGGAGAGCATCGGGAGTATCGACGACGATCATGTCATTCACACCGAGAAGGGCGACCGTGCGTTCCGAGCCCGGCACGACCATGTCTCCGGCTGAATCCAAATACATGACCCGGTCAGCGTCACCCAGAATCTTGATGTTGCGCCTGTTGGATGACGGAAGCAGGCCGGCCACTGAATTGAAGTCGCCGATGTCATCCCAATCGAATCCCCCCGGAACAACCGCCACACCGCCGGCCGCCGATAGGGGCTCGGCCACAGCATAGTCAAAGGCGATCTTCTCGATGCCCGGCCAGTGCTCCTCCATGGCCTCGCTGCGGGCCTGCTCACCCTGGTCCCAGACCTGGGCGATGGCCATGACCGCAGCGTATAGCTCCGGCTTGTAACGACGCAGGCAGTCCAGAAGCACCTGCGCCTGCATGACGAACATGCCTGCGTTCCAGCGATACTCTCCTGTGGACAGGTAGGCCTGTGCCGTAGAGGCATCCGGCTTCTCGACAAATTCGCTGACCAGACGGGCATCAGGGGCCCCGGGAATGCGATCGGCCAGGGAGGGACCTTGGTGGATGTAGCCGAAGGCGGTGGAAGGACGGGAGGCGGCGATGCCGATGGTGGTCACGTAGCCGGCGCGGGCCGCCGCCACCGCCTGTCCCACTGAGGCAGCGAACGCCTTGTCGTCACGGATGATGTGGTCTGCGGCGAAGGAGCCCACGATGATCTCCCCACCATGTCGCTGAGCCAGCACAGCCGTAGCCAGGGCTATGGCCGCCGTGGAGTCGCGTGGAACGGGCTCAGCGAAGAGCGCGTCCGGAGCCAGTTCCGGAAGCTGCTCACGCACCTGGGCCACATGCCGCTGCCCTGTGGAGACGACCACATGGTCCGCTCCGCAGATGCCGGCCAGCCGGTCAAAGGTGCCTTGGATCATTGTTCTGCCTGACCCCAGGAGGTCATAGAGGAACTTGGGCCGGTCCTGGCGGCTCAGGGGCCAGAGCCGGGTACCCACCCCACCGGCCGGAATGACGGCATAGAAATTATCGAGGTCCATGCCCCTATTGTGTCAAGGAGCTTGTACACCCTTGGCCCGAGGACCAAGGCGTTTTTATCCCGAGCATCCAGTATGATTAAACCTGCTGTCTTCATCCGGCCAGCCCGGAGGTAAGGCAAAGGCCACTTTAGCTCAGTTGGCAGAGCGTCTCACTCGTAATGAGAAGGTCGACAGTTCGATTCTGTCAAGTGGCTCTTTTGACAGCTGCCCTTTGCAGGGGTTAGGTATGCAGCAGGCGCGAGTGGCGTAATGGTAGCCGCGCAGGATTTAGGTTCCTGTGTCTTCGGACGTGTGGGTTCGAGTCCCATCTCGCGCACAGGTATTAAGAACAGGGCCTGCCTTCATCTCCATGGAATTGGAAAAATGGGGGCGGGCCCTGGCTGATGCGTCCTAGGTCAGTGGCGGTTTTCCTGCTTGTTCCTCAGGCAGGCCACGAAGCCGACCAGGCCAAGCGCCATCAGCAGCAGGATCCTGAACACGGCCAGGGGCCACCCGCCCGTCAACGGCAGGGCCGAGTTGGAAGGACGGAACTCCAGCGTCTGCGACACGACGGCTGACTGGTTTCCTCCTTGGAACCTTCCCTGGGCGTCAGCGC
>NZ_JAFNMJ010000005.1 GCF_026537325.1 Bifidobacterium sp. B4142 | reverse complement strand
TTCCGAACCCGGAAGCTAAGACCCAGCACGGCAATGGTACTGCACCCGGAAGAGTGTGGGAGAGTAGCACACCGCCGCCACAACACGGATATTGAAGGACCCATGCAGGCACACTCCTGCACGGGTCCTTTCTTTTTACGCGCATCAGCACAAACACGCCACTGAATGGAGCCCAAGCTTGGGCACGTTGCCAGATGATGGTTTGTTCGATTCAATCAGATAAAGTGGTCTGCTCATTTTGATGAGGCAGCTGATGCGAACTGATAGGAGGATCCCGGTGTCGAGCCGATGATCAGAACTATGGGTGATTACTATACGGCCAAGAACATGGCCGACCAGCATCTCATTCATTCAGGCTTGGACTACACGCTTATCGAGCCAGGCAGCCTGACCGAAGATGAGGGTACGGGGCATATTGAGTTCTCCCACTCGGGGTCTGGAAAGATGCCGATTCATGATGTGGCCAGGTGCCTGGTGGATTGTATCGATACCAGGCAGAGCATTGGCCATGCTTGCAACATCCTGTGCGGTGACACGCCGATCAGGGAAGCCCTGATTGACGGAGCATGATTGAGTAGTGAGTAGTGTAAGTACATGGTTGTTGTCCGCCCAGGTGTTTTCTGATTCGTAGATAGCGAGACCAGAGTCAAGCCGGTCTTCGGTGGTTGACCGGGGCGGACAGACAGTAGTAGTAAGTGTGATCGGCATCCTGCCGAAACACGGAATGGAAATTCAGAAGTGGTATCGCTCATACCGGTTCTGATTAATGAGACAGCAGGTGGAGCGGCCTGCATTCATACGTCCCCTATCAACGGACTTAAGACAACAATACACACCAGTCTCGGTGGACCTCAATCAACTTACTCTTTCTTGTAAAGGAGGTTGGGCGATGGAGACCAGATTCAAGAAGTCGCTGATTGGGTATTTGCTCAATCGTCGCGATTTTGTTCGTGGATCGGAGCTCTCGTCTGCTCTCAAAGTATCGACCAAGACCATTTCCCGGGCCGTCAGACAGATTAACCAGCAAAGCGGTCAGCATGGACTTATCGAGGCCAAGCGCGGTCGTGGGTACCGGTTGCGCAATCCGGACGCCGTTTCCCTTGGTGACGTAGGATGTGCCTTAGGCGACGCCAACATTGATGTCAGCCATCTTTCATCCATTGAACGTCGCGATGAAATCGTCAAGCGTCTGTTGATCACGGCACCACAGAAGTATCGGATGAGCGAGCTGTGGGGGAAGTACTATATCGGCGACTCCTCCATGTCCACCGACTTGCGCTCGCTGCGCCTGATACTGGGCAGGTTTCGTCTGTCCCTGGAACGAGTCAGCGGGTATGTCTGGGTCGAGGGTGCCGAAGCGGATATCCGGCGGGCCATCAGCAGCCTTTTCGTTGATGAGGGCGACCTGGCAAACCATCAATTCATGCAGCCAAACCAGAGCATAGAGCAGCGCGATGCCGCCTTCGTCAACAAGCAACTCGATCTGATCGAGGAGCTGATCCATGCGGAGATTCCCTACCCTTACCGGGTTAACATCTTCACCCACCTGTACATACTCATAGAACGCTTTCGCAGGGTGGGTTCCCTGATGGAGGACACGTCCTGTCCGGAGGGTTACGGAGGGCCGGAGGAGCATTCCAAGGTCATGGACGTGTGCCGGTCCGTGATTGATAATGTCAAGATGTACCTGGATGCCGACCTTCCAGATGCCGAGATCTACTACCTCTACCAGTATCTGACCTCCTCAAGGATCGAAGGCGGCCTGTCGACCCCGGCCGAGATTCCTGAAGAGGTGCGCTCGGCTACCCAGTATCTGATCGAACAGGTGGCGCTGGATCCCCGCTATAGGGATATCGATAGCCGAGAGTTGTTCTCCGGTCTGGCCAAGCACATGAAGCCCCTCCTGAATCGGCTGCAGAACAAGATCAAGGTCAACAACAACCTGTTGGAGCAGATTCGCCTGGAGTACCCCCACCTTTTCCGGACGGTTCAGGATGCCACGAAACGGTTGGAGGAACGTTTTGGCCTTAACCACATCGACGGGGAGGAGGTCGGGTTCATCACGGTCTATTTTGCGCAGGCAGTCGAGAACCTGCGCACGCCTGTCAATATCCTGCTGGTCTGCACCACAGGCCTAGGCACGGCACAGCTGCTCCGTTCCAAGATCGAACGCCGGTTCTCCGACCTGAACATCGTGGAAACGGTAGCGATCAAGGACATCGACGCTGTGCTGGACATGCATCATGAAATCGGCCTGGTGGTCTCGACTGTCGGTCTTCCCGAGAGCCTGACCATGCCCACGCTGGTTGTCAGCGCCATGCTGACCATCGAGGATCAGGAACGGCTTGAGCGTATGGCCGATCAGGTTCGCAGTGGGGAGGCTGGTCGATGAGAACGATTATGGAATGGGAGCCAGATCTGGGCAAGGCATCAGTCGATGCTTTCGAATTCTTTGATTGGGTGATTGGCTACCTGTCCGATCTGGGATTGGTCAAGGAGCCGGGCCGTCTTCGTGAGCGGCTGGTGGACCGTGAAGCCGCAGGCAGCACCTTGGTCGGAGCCAATCTGGCCAACCCCCATGCGCAGTTATCCGAGATCAGCGAATGCCTCATTTTCTATATCAAATTGTGCGACCCAATCCTGAACTGGGACGGTAGGCATGACGTGGACCGGATTCTGGTCACTCTCCTGCCGGAGAAGCCCGATGGCAGGGACCTGGTGAGATTGCGGATGCTTTACCGGCGCATGGCCGATGAGGCCTTCATGAATGTGCTTCAGTCGGGCGCGGATACAGATGTTCAGCAGATATTACTGACAGAAGGGAAATGATTGTGGATTCAGCATCACTCAGTGAGGCGATCGATGCACGGACAGTGGTCACCGGACTCAAGGCCGATACCAAGGAAGAGGTATTCGCGGAACTGGCTCAGCGACTGCATGATGCCGGATACATAGATTCGGTGGATGAGTTCCTCAAGGCCATCCATGAGCGCGAAGCCCAGGGTGCCACGGGTATCGGCGAGCACGTGGCCATACCTCATGGCAGGAGTGACACGGTGAAGAGGAACGGGGTCGCCATCGCCATACTCGATCACGAGATCGAGTGGGAATCGTTGGATGATACCGGTGCCAAGGTGGTGGTCCTCTTTGCTGTCGGTGCTGATGACGAGGGTTCCAAACGGCACCTTCAACTGCTTTCTGAATTCGCACGCAAACTTGCCAAGGCCGATGTTGTCCGTGATCTTCTCCAGGCGACCAGTAAGGACCAGGTCGTAGCGGCCCTGACCAAATGAAGCATTGTCAATACGGAAAAAGAAGAAAGAAGGAGTAATCAATTATGAAGATCGTTGGGGTGACTGCATGCACCATCGGCATTGCACACACGTATCTGGCCCAGCAGAAGCTGGAGGATGCAGCCAAGGCCGCGGGTGATGACATCAAGATTGAAACCCAGGGCACCATCGGTATCGAGAATGCTTTGACGGCGGAAGACATCAAGCAGGCGGATGTGGTCATCCTGGCCATCGATATCAAGATCGCCGACGAGGAGCGTTTCAAGGGGAAGAAAGTGGTCAAGGTCTCCACGGAAACCGCCATCAAGTCCCCCAACAAGCTCATCGCCAAGCTTCACGAAATCAGCGGAAAGTAAACCAAGCGGACGCAACCATGCGGACAAGGAAGTCATCATGAAACAATTTATGAAGAAGGCCAACTTCAAGGGCCACCTCCTGACGGCCATTTCCTACATGATTCCGATTGTATGTGGTGCCGGCTTCATCATCGCCATCGGTATGGCATTCGGCGGCAAGGCCCAGGACAGTCTGGTCATGGGGAAGTTCGACTTCTTCCAGGCGCTGGCCACACTGGGCGGCAAGGCTCTGGGCCTTCTGCCCGTCATCATCGCCACCGGCATCGCCTTTTCAATTGCTGGCAAGCCCGGCATCGCGCCCGGCTTCGTGACCGGCCTGGCGGCAGTGGCCATCAGTGCCGGTTTCATCGGAGGCATTATCGGTGGATACATCGGAGGCTGGCTGGCCTTTGCCGTACTCAGGTATGTCAAGGTGCCGAGCTGGGCCAAGGGACTCATGCCCACCCTGATCGTGCCCTTCCTGGCATCCCTTCTGAGCGGCCTGATCATGGTCTATATTGTCGGTACCCCCGTGGCCTGGTTCACCACCTGGCTGACCAACCTGCTGACCAGCATGAATGGCACCTCCAACCTGATCTTCGGTGGTGTCCTGGGCGCGCTCAGCATCGTCGATTTCGGTGGCCCCATCAACAAGACGGCCTTCGCCTTCGCCCTGACCCTTCAGGCCCAGGGCATCAACGGCCCCGTCACCGCCCTCCAGTTGACCAACACCGCAACCCCCATCGGCTTCGGTTTCGCCTACCTGGTGGCCAAG
Organism: Bifidobacterium sp. B4142; assembly: GCF_026537325.1. Taxonomy (GTDB): domain Bacteria; phylum Actinomycetota; class Actinomycetes; order Actinomycetales; family Bifidobacteriaceae; genus Bombiscardovia. The sequence goes on along the minus strand of NZ_JAFNMJ010000005.1, from coordinate 146,995 downwards.
CTCCTGCGCAAGCGGATCTACACCCATGAAGAGGTCGAGACCTTGAAGTCGGCCGTGCCCATGGGCGTGGTCAACATTGTCGAGGGCTCGATCCCCATCGTCATGAATGACCTGGTCAGGGGCATCGTGGCCGCCGGTCTCGGTGGCATGTGCGAGGGGGCCATCCTCATGTCCCTCTCCGACGGCAAGGGTGCCACCGTTCCCTTCGGAGGCTTCCTGATGCTGCCGACCATGGGTGCCAAGTGGTGGGTCGGTCTCCTGGCCATCGCCGCCAACATTCTGGTGACCGGTATCGTCTACGCCCTGATCAAGAAGAACATCCCCGAAGGTGCCGATGAGCCCGTGGCCGCCGGAGCCGAGGATGAAGAGGATCTGAACCTGGACGATATCCAGGTAATGTAAACCAACCTAAGGAAATACAATCCAAATGACAGCAACAAGCGCACAGACACTGGCCACGCGTTCGCGGCGGATCCAACTGGCCCCCTCGCTGATGACCATGGATCTGGACCGGTTCAGGGAGCAGATCGGCTTCCTGAACAGCAGGGTCAACCTCTACCACATCGATATCATGGATGGTCACTTCGTGCCCAACATCACCCTGTCGCCGTGGTTCATCGAGCAGACGCGCAAGATCTCCGATCTGCCCATGTCGGCCCATCTGATGGTGACCGACGCCCCCTTCTGGGTCCAGCAGCTGATTGACATCAAGTGCGAGATGATCTGCATTCCGGTCGAGGTCTCCAACGGGGTGGCCTTCCGGTTGATCGACCAGATCCACGATGCCGGTCTCAAGGCCGGCATGGTGCTCAACCCGGAGACCCCGGTCGAGACCATCCTGCCCTATATCGACCTGTTGGACAAGGTCACCATCATGACCATCGATCCGGGGTTCGCCGGGCAGCGCTTCCTGTCCGTCTGCCTGGACAAGATCGTCCAGCTGCGCAAGATGCGAGACGAACACGGTTACGGTTATCAGATCGAGATGGACGGGTCCACCAACCTGGCTCACTGGAAGCTGATTTCGGATGCGGACCCGGACATCTACGTAATCGGCCGCTCCGGCCTGTTCGGCCTGACCGAACGGATCGAGGACTCCTGGAATCAGATGGTCCGCGAATATGAGGAATCCACGGGCTACCGGTTCGACAACGGCTGTTACGTCAGCCAGAACTGAGGAGGAAACCATGGCAACTGAATTCACCTTTACCATTTCCGATCCTGAGGGCATGCATGCCAGGCCCGCTGGAAGGCTGGTCGAGGAGGCGCAGAAGTACCGGTCCTCCATCATTTTGGATGACAATGGCACCACGGCGGACGCCAAGCGCATCTTTGCGGTCATGGCCTTGGGGGCGAAGCAGGGCGACGTGATTGACGTGACCGTCGATGGTCCGGACCAGGACAAGGCAGCGGAGGAACTCCAGGCCTTCTTCAAGGAGAATCTATGAGGGAGCTGAAAGGTACCGGCGTCTCGACCGGCATCGCCATCGGCCCCATCAAGGTACTGGAGGAGGCCGGTCAGGTGGAACGTCGCACGGTTGACGACCCCCAGGCCGAAATTGAGCGCTTCCACCAGGCTCAGCAGGTCTCCATGGACCAGCTGGCCAAGCTTCGCGAGGATACCGCAGCCAGAATCGGCGAGGACAAGGCTGAACTCTTCGACACCCACCGGCTCATGCTCAAGGATCCGGATTATGTGGAGGGGATCGAGGGGCAGATCCGGTCGGACAAGGTCAACGCCGAGTTCGCAGTGGATGCCACCGCGCAGAGGTTTGCTGATATGTTCGCCGCCATGGACTCCCCGTATATGCAGGCCCGGGCGGCCGATGTGAAGGATGTCTCCCGGCGACTGATCGATAATCTGGGTTCAGGGGTCCAGGCAGGGCAACAGGACCAGGCGACCATCATCATGGCTTCCGACCTGGCCCCCAGCCAGACCGCACAGATGGACCCCTCCCAGGTGCTTGGCTTCGCCACCAGCCAGGGCTCGGCCAACTCGCATACTGCCATCCTGGCCAAGACCATGGGATTGCCGGCCGTCATCGGCCTTGGTCAGAGTCCCAGGCCCGAGGACCAGGGGCTGACCGCCATTGTGGATGGCAGCCAGGGCCTGGTGCTGATCGACCCTGACGAAGAGACCCTGGGGTCCTATGAGGCCCGGCAGCGGGAGTACCGGGAACGCATGCAGCGTCTCCAGGAACTCAAGGGCAAGCCCACCAGGACCAAGGAGGGCCAGGAGGTCCATCTTTACGCAAACATCGGGAGGCCTTCGGACCTGGATGCGGTAGAAGCCAACGATGCCGAGGGGGTCGGTCTCTTCCGCAGCGAGTTCCTCTACCTGGAAAGCGATGACTTCCCGACTGAGGAGTTCCAGTTCCAGGCCTATAAGGAGGTCGCCCAGCGGATGGGTGACAAGCCGGTCATCATCCGCACCTTGGATATCGGTGCCGACAAGCAGGTCGGGTACTTCGGTCTGAAGCAGGAGGCCAATCCTGCCCTGGGATACCGGGCCATCCGCATCTGCCTGACCAGGCCGGAGATCTTCAAGGTGCAGCTCAGGGCCATCCTGCGGGCTTCCGCCTTCGGTAACATCGCGATCATGCTCCCCATGATCACCTCCACCACCGAGGTCGACCAGGCCAGGGTCATCATCGATCAGGTCAAGAGTGAGTTGCGTGGTAAGGGTGTGGACTTCAGAGAGGATATCCAGGTGGGTATCATGATCGAGACCCCGGCCTCGGTCATCATGGCTCCCGAGTTGGCCCGAAAGGTGGACTTCTTCTCCATCGGGACCAACGATCTGACCCAATACACCCTGGCATGCGACCGACAGAATCCAAATCTCGGGCAGTTCGCCGACCCGCACTCGCCGGCGGTTCTGCGCATGATTCACATGACCGTGGACGCGGCCCACCGTGCCGGCATCTGGTGTGGCATATGTGGTGAGCTGGGTGCTGATCGGGCCCTGACCGAGACCTTCCTGGATGACGGTCTGGACGAACTCTCGGTATCTCCGGCAAGTGTCCTGCCGGTCAGGGAGGTCATCCGCTCCCGCTGATTGCGATATTCGGATTGAGAGCCGGGAAACCCATGATTTAAATCAAATCCCAATGGGGACTTCTTGACGGAGGTCCCCATTCTCATATTCGGCAAACGGTTGTCAGTCCGGATTCCGTGCATTCGCAGTGATTCATCAAACCAAGGGGCTGTCGTCGGATCAGATTCGTCCAGACGGTTATGTGTCTGATTGATGTGGCGTTTCCCGCCGGATGCACGGTGAGAGTAAGGGCCAACCATTCTCGGTTCGTCAAATCGATGATGCGGGTACATCACTGACGGGTAGGACAAGGCTCCTACTGGCTTGGTAGGGGTCCTGATTCTCGGCGGCTGCCTCCATCTGCCGGCAGAGGTTGGACGCGGCCTGCTCGCCCAGTGCCGTCGGGTCCTGTTCCAGCAGGTAAATGTTTTTCTGCACATATTGGGACCACTCCCAGTCGTCGAAACTGACCAGGCCGAGGTCATCGGGGAAGTTCAGTTTCAGCCGCTTCAGGGATGTCAGCGTCTGGAAGAGGAGTGGCCCCATCAGTGATACCAGCAGGGTTCGGGATCCGGCCTTCTGTGCGGACCCACCGATCTCATTGCACAGTCTATCGTCGAGCCAGTTTGCATCGTGATCGCCAACTTCGATGCGGACCGCCCGCTTCTTGAGTGCCTGGGCGGCCCTGGTGAATCTGCTCCTTCGTCCTGCCCAAGGCCACCCTGGTAGGCAGGGTTGTAGCTTTCATCGGAGCCCCGGATATTGCCATGCTGCTCTCCCTCTGCTTCGCCATCTGGTCTATGGGATATGCGCGTGGCAAGCGGATGCCTGAAATCGCGGGTTCGATGGCTGAATCCGTCAAGCAGATCGCCATGATGCTCCTTATCATCGGTGGCGGTGGTGCCTTCAAGCAGGTCCTGGTAGATGGAGGCATATCCGATTACATATCCACCATGTTCGCCAACATCAACATGCCTCCCCTGATTGCCGCCTGGTTGGTGGCGGCGGTTCTCAGGGTCTGCCTGGGTTCCGCAACCGTCGCGTCCCTGACCGCCGCAGGCCTTGTGGCACCCCTGATGGCCATGTCGCCGGTCAACCCGGCACTGATGGTTCTGGCCGTGGGCGCCGGTTCGGTTGTGGCTGATCATGTTAACGATGCGGGCTTCTGGATGATCAAGGAGTACTTCGGTCTCAGTCTCAAGGAGACCTTCATGTCATGGACCTCGGTGACCACGGTCCTTTCCGTGACAGGTCTGGCTTCCGTCCTTTTGCTCTCGCTGGTGGTCTGAACGGAAGCCAGTGCCTCTGTATGGCACAGGATCGGATCATCCCCTGAGGGACTGGTCCTGTGCCGGCTGGGAGGTGAGTGTGAGGATCTCATCCAGCCGGGCCGGCGACCTGGTCAGTTCATAGGCGGTCCCGAGAGGTTTCAGGACCTCCTTCACTCTGTTTTCGTCAGCGTCGATGGCGCGGACAGTGCGTCCGTCCATGGAGACAGGCAGGCCTGCTGCTGTCAGAAGCTTCAGCGCCTGCTCCCATTCCTCCGTCTTGATGACCAGGGAGTGGTGGCTGCCGACAATCTGCTCCACGTCGCCCCTCGCCTGGACCTGGCCATGTGCCAAGACCACGCATTGGTCGCATTGGCTGGCTTCGGCCATGTAATGGGTGGTGACCAGGACACCTACGCCCTGATCGGCCTTCCGGTGGAGTTCACGCCAGAGCCTCATGCGGGAGACGGGATCCATCCCTGAGGTTGGCTCGTCCAGGATGAGCAGGTCCGTGTCATGGCCGGCGGCCAGGGTGTAGGCAAGCAGCCGTTGGGCACCCAGGGGTAGATTGCCCACCGGCGTCCGGCCCAGGGAGCGGGCGTACTTGGCGGTCCATCCCTGTGGGCTTGTGCTGTAAACGTCAGCTGTGAACTGTGCGTTCTGCCATGCCGTGAGGGTGGGGTAGAGCCCCATGCCTTGGGGAACGTAGCCGATTCGTCTGCGTGATTCCAAGGAAGGGGGCCCGCCGAGCAGGAGGGCGGATCCCTGGTTGGCCTGTTCCAGCCCCAGGAGAATGCGCATGAGCGTGGTTTTGCCCGCACCATTCCCACCGATCAGACCGATGATCTGACCGGGCTTGACTTGGAGGGAGACATCGTTCAGGGCTGTGAAGGATCCGAACTGCTTGACCACGTCCGTGGCCTGGATCAGTACCCGATCCGCGGTGTTTCCTGGACCTTCTCCACCAGGTTCGCCGGGTTCCCCGCCTGGCTGGCGGTGATTGGGGGTGTCCACATTCGGTGCCGCGGCCCGGGGTCTGATCGGCAGTCCGCCCTGGTCATCCTGGAGCAGATAGGCGATGCTGGCGTTTTCCAAGTCGAAACCGGTTCTAGTGAACCCTTCCGGGGTCCTCTCATCACCTGCTGCGGTCCAGGCCAGAGCCGTATCGGCCCTGCGCCAGTTGTGGAAGGCCGAGGGGGCGGGCCTGTCCTGGAGACTGGATCCGAAGAACGAATCCCGGGTCATTTGCTTTCCGACCGAAGCCGGGGCCTGCCAGAGTCTGCCGGGGGCCTTGGCGCAGATGTCCTCGGCCCTGCCTTGGGCAAGAACCTTGCCGTCGTTCATCAGATAAAGGCTGGCGCACCGTTCGGCCTCGTCCAGATAGGTGGTGGCGAAGACCACCGTCTTTCCATCCGCCGCCTGGGCCGAGATCAGGGTCCAGATTCCTTCGCGGCTGGCGGGGTCGACCCCGGTCGTCGGCTCATCCAGGAGCAGGAGGTCGGGCTCATGCAGGGCGGCCATGATGAAGCCGAGCTTCTGACGCATTCCTCCGGACAGGTTCCGTCCCGTCGTATCTCGGGCATAGGTGAGGCCGGCGTCGGCCAGGAGGCCTTCTATCCTGTTCCGAGCCAGGCTGGAATCCATCCGATAGGCCGAGGCGATGAAACGCATGTTCTCGATGACCGACATGTCGCGCCAGACGCCCGAATCCGCAGGCTGATACCCTATGTCCTTCTTGTCGGGCAGGCCGTGGACGCTTCCTGATTGCAAAGGGGCCCGTCCGGCCAGCAGCTTGAGCAGGGTGGATTTGCCTGCCCCGTCCCCACCGGTCAATGCCGTTACCTGGCCGGGGAGGAAGCTCCCGGAGAATCCCTGGAGGGCATGGATGACCCCGTAGGAGACCCTGGCCTTGTCAAGGGTTACAGGCTCACGGTTCATCGTGCACCCCCATGGGTCAGTACATTGCGCAGCCGCAGAGTGGCGGCTGAGAAGATGACGGCGGCCTCACCGGCCAGGATGACCAGTGGAAGCCAGAGGGATCCCCAGGAGGCACCGCGCAGCATGGTGCCCTGGGCCAGTTCGTTGAACCAGGTGAGTGGCAGGAGGTAGCCGATCCAGCGCACCGAGGCGGCCATGGACTCCAGGGGGAAGATGATGCCACTCAGCAGCATCTGCGGCATGACCAGCATCATGGCCATCTGTACGGCCTGACCTGAGTTCTGTGACACGGTTGAGATGAAGATGCCCAGTCCCAGGACCACAAAAAGGAAGAGTAAGGTCCCTAGCAGGAAGACCCAGATATCACCTCGGAAGGGCAGGTCGAAAACGGCCATGCCAATCAGCGTGATGATGGCCATGTCGATCAGGGCCAGAAGCAGGTAGGGGGCGATCTTGCCGATGATGACCGCTCCGGGCTTCAGAGGCATGACCGCCAGCTGTTCCAAGGTGCCCTGCTCGCGCTCGCGGACCAGGCCGATGCTGGTGATCATGGTGCCGATCAGGGTCATGATCAGGCCAATCAGTCCGGGAATCATAACGAAGGAGGTCTTCAGGTCCGGGTTGAAGAGGACGGTCACGTTGTCCTCTCCCGTCTCGGTTGCACTTGCCGGGTCGGGCAGGTCGGCTTCCGGTACCTGAACCGGATCCAACTGCGGTGAGGCAGGCATGGGCGGGGCGGGTTGGCCCTGAGTCGCAGCGGCCTGTGCCTGGCTCTGGTAATTCTGCATCTGTCTCAGATAGTCCTGCAGGCCCTGCTTCTCCTGCTGGGCCGCAGCCTTGCGGGATTCCATGGCCTGCGATCTGGTGGCGGCTATCTGGTCCTTGGCCTCCTCGGCGTTCAGCTGGAGGACAGTTCGTTTGGCGGACTGTGCAGCGAAGAGGCCGGAACCATCAAGATACACCTTGGTCCGGTTGGAAAGCAGATCCTTGCCCTGGTCCTGCTGGTCCTCCCTGACGACGATGACGGCATCGACCTTCCTGTCTCTGAGCAGGCTTGTGGCATCCTTTTCGCCGTGCTGCGTCGGATCCACGGTGACGATATCCATGCCGTCCTTGGCGGCGTCAAAACCCTTGACCTTCTCGGACACGGATTGGGCCCCGTCGCCGATGACGGCAACGGAGATCCTGTCGACTGAGAAATTGGCGGCGTATCCGAAGATGAACAGGAGCAGGATGGGCATGGCTATCAGCATGGCAACCGTGCGCTTGTCGCGCATCAGCTCTCTGAATTCCTTGATGATCAGCGCCTTCACGGTGCACCTCCTTATTGGTGAATCAAGCGAGCGGCCATACGCCGGGAAGCCGACCCCGGTCTGACCGTTGCACAGGGAATCATGACGAAGCCATTAATTCCTTGGTTGGCGAATAAAATCATAGCACTATATTCATCAAACGGTGAATATTGTTTTCTCTTGATAGACTGACCGGGTGCGGTGATACCCAATAAGGAGAAGCGATCGGAATGGCAGAGAAATCAGCTCGTGAGGGAATCAGCCGGAAAGAAGCTTCGGAATCTCATGAGGTTGAGGTTTCCGCAACATCTCTGCGTCACCGACGTGGCCGACCCGGAGGAAAGAGGGCGTCAACAACCTATGATGATATCCTCTCGGCGGCGAGATATGAGTTTTCGCGTCAGGGCTTCGACAAGGTAACCCTGCGGGCCATTGCCCGCCGTGCAGGTTGCGACCCCAAGCTCATCCACTACTATTTCGGCGGTAAGGACGAGCTCTTCACCAAGGCGGCACAGCAGATCATCGGGGATAGCCATCTCCTCGACCTGTTCATTCAGCAGGACGCCAAGCGTGCGTCCTGCGTAGATGGCTCCTTGGGCGTTACCTTGATAAGGGCCTTTCTGAAGTTCATGGAAACGACCGAACCTGGCGAGGCCTACCTTTCGCTCGTGCGCAATGCGGGCCGGGACGACCACGCCCGAGACCTGATGGTCGCCTTGGTACGAGGGGAGCTGACCAGTGACCGGCTCAAAGCCATCAAAACCGACAGGATCGAAAAACGCATGGTGCTGGTGGGGTCGCAGATGCTTGGTTTGATAATGGCCCGCGATGTTTTCCGGGTGGAGCCCCTGGCTTCGATGTCGCCTGGTGCGCTGGCTCGTATCATCGGTCCCACGCTGGATCGATATCTCTACGCCGACCTGTGCTGGTGAGTTCGCGCCAAGGAACAGGTCCGCAGGTCTCGCGGCCAGATGGCAGCGGAACCTCCGGGACATCTTCGGTTGAAGGCGCCTGATTGCCGGGAGGATGCAGGCCGATCAACGTATCTGTCAGAACAGGCCGTTTCCGTTCCGGGATTGTATGCCTTCTACATTGTGCTCGATGACGTCCCAGTGATCAGCCAGCTGGCCGTCCTGCAGCCGGTAGATGTCGCAGACCTTGTTGACATGGCCGTTCTTCAGCGTGCACTTGAAGAAGACGTACACCATGTCGTCCTCGCCGTTCAGCCTGATGATCTCGATTTGCGGGCCCAAGGACAGGAAGCCCTTGATGAATTCCAGGAAGTCTGCCTTCCCGTCGGCGCAGGTGGGGTTGTGCTGGATATAGTCGTCCCGCATGAACCTGTCAATGTTGCTGGCATCTCCCCGGCTGAAGACCTGGTCGTAAAATTCCTGCACCAGGGATTTGTCGGCTGCTGTCTCGCTTTCGGTCATCATGAACCTCCGCTTTCTGCCTGTACATAGGCTTTCGAGTTTCTTCATGATAGGTATTATTCGATCTGTTTCGTAAGTGCGTCCGGTTCTATGGGGTCCGGTGTCTGCTGGGAAGAAAGCCAAGTTGCGCTGATCAGGCTGCATCACCGGGTGCGGCCAATCATGATGTTCGCCGTCAAGGTATCTAGCTGGCGTTATTGTGATTCCCGCAGAATTGGTGTGAGAATCTCCAAGCCTTCATTCTCCCAATGCTTGTAAAGCCTGGAGAAAAGACCGGTTCGTCTAGTGGATGATTGGACCACGGGAAAGCCAGATACTAATCTCAATTGCAACTTGCGCTGGGAACGATACCAGTTATACTGGGAGAAGCTAGTTCATAAAGCAATGTAGCTGTAAGGAGATTCCATGCAGAGCGGGGATAGTTCTAAAGTCTTCAAATTGGTAACGATACCAAAAGGGGATTCAACTATAACTTCACCCTTACAGTGGGGGAACAATTGTATACAACTGGAGTTCGAAGTCGGAAATGACCAACCTGTTGCTCTAGTTTCCATGACTTTTAGCCCGTACCATGAGACGTATTCATCCCTGCCACAATCAGTCGGGTCATCGTCCAGCCGCGTGCCTGCCGATACCTCCGGGCCGAAGACACAACGCATCACTTTTCCTGGTCGTCTGCCGATGGTACAGATAGAAGCCTCTGGTCGCGGTACCGGTCATACAATTTGTGGACGTAGGCTTATTGAGACATCCCTTGGCCATGCTCTGCGATTCGCTTCTTGGAAAACCTGGTATACGAATGGAGTCAGCAACCTGGAAATACGCCAGGAAAGCCAGGAACATGGGATTGAATGTAGCCAATTGTTCCAGGTAGCTGACGGTGACCTGATGTTCAAGGTCACGACAAGCATTAAAAACACCTTGGAAGACGACCTGGTCCTTGAATCTCTCCCCACCTATTGCCAGCTCTTCGGACAAACGAATGGTTTTGACGAGTCTAGGGACAGGCTGGTGGGTTGGCAGCTGGCTGAGTGTCGGAATGACTGGCTTGGTGAGGGACGTTGGTCATGGAAGCCACTCCGTGAAATATGTCCTCTTCTTAATAATGACATGGTGGGCCGGACGCCTCAAAGTGCCTACTCCTGTGTATCGGAGGGGACTTTTTCCACAGGGCAAGTTCTGCCGATGGGTGTTCTGACTTCGTCGAAGCAGGACATCACCTGGCTCTTTCAGATCGAGCACAACGGACCATGGCGCTGGGAGGTGGGCGAAAGCGAAAAAAGCGAGGGATACTTTGCGCTCAGCGGGCCGACTTACAAAAATCATGATTGGTCCGTGGTGCTTCACAAGGACCAGCAATTTACAGCAGTACCTGTTTCGGTGACTCCTGCCGTCAACTTTGATCAGGCCGTTGAGTCTGTTACAAACTATAGGCGACGCTGGCATCTTGCGACGGATAAGTTGAAGACTCCGAAGATCGTCTTCAACGATTATATGAACACTCTCAACGGTGATCCAAGCACAGACCGCTTGCTGCCTTTGATCAAGGCAGCCGGCAGCATTGGTGCTGAAGTATTCTGCATCGATGCCGGCTGGTACGACGACACCGGCGATTGGTGGCCGTCAGTCGGTGAATGGGAGCCGTCTACGACCCGATTTCCCGGAGGCCTTGGTGAGGTCATGGATGCTATTAAGCGTGAGCACATGATACCAGGTTTGTGGCTTGAACCAGAGGTTGTGGGAATCAAAAGTCCCTTGGCCAAGAAGCTGCCGGATTCCGCGTTTTTCCAGCACGCAGGGCATCGTGTAGTGGAACAGAATAGGTATCTGCTCGATTTCAGAAACCCCCAGACCATAGGGCACATGAATGAAGTGATCGACAGGCTTGTCGGAGATTTCGGGGTCGGCTATTTTAAGTTCGACTACAATGTCATGCCTGGCCCAGGCACCACATATCGCTCGGATAGCCCTGGTGATGGTCTTCTAGGTCACAACCGGGCCTATCAGGAATGGATAAAGGGGCTGTATCGTCGTCATCCTAACTTGATCCTCGAAAACTGCTCCTCTGGAGGCATGCGGACGGATTTCGCCCAGTCTTCTATATTCCACCTTCTCTCTACATCGGATCAGCAGGATTTCGGCCGGTATGCGAGCATAAGTGCTACAGCGCCTATGGCTATGCTTCCCGAGCAGGCTGGCAATTGGGCGTATCCGGCTGCCGATATGGATGACGAGAGCTTTCGCTTTGCTCTGACCAACACCCTCCTGGGGCACTTCTTCCTGTCGGGGTACCTGAATCGGTTCTCGGAGCATCAATTGAATATGGTCCAGGATGCGATTGATGTCTATCGTCGCGTAATCGGCGACCGGGTATCTACGGGTGTGCCTTTCTGGCCATTGGGGCTGCCTGGCTGGTATGACGACAAGCTCGCACTCGGCATCAGAAATGCACGCGATTACGGAGCAGATGGGATCAGAGATGGTGTTCTGATCACTGTTTGGGCCAGGTGCACGTCGGATGGTCATCTCGATCTGCCCCTGCCTATGTTCACAAACAAGGATTGCAGGATGCAGGTTCTCTATCCGCGTTTTGCCGACCGTAATGGTGAGTCGGATTCTTGGCGTTATGTCTGGCATAGAGAAAGGGGGAGTCTAGAAGTTCATATGCCCGAAGAAGGGTACACGGCCAGAACCCTCTTAATCAGTGAGTGATTGGCCTTCAGTCTGAAAAGACGTGAGTGATGTAGTGAGAATGTCCCTGCCATCCCGCCATTAGCGGGTGGCGGAGGCGGAAAGGGATAAACAATGAAGTTGATCCAATGGAAGATCGATTCTTCACGAAAGAGCGTTCGAGCCGTGGCCGGTCTGGTGATTGCTGCGGGTTTGTGCTTGGGCACTTTAGCTGGATGCGGCAACCCTGCTGCCAGCAGCGATGACACTGACACCAAGGCATCTGGCTACTGGCCCGAGGCGAGTGCCAAGTTGGACAGCGTGACTTTGAAGTTCTGGAGCTCGCCTCAGGCCAACAAGATTCCGGTTCAAGTCATCAAGGATTTCCAAAAAGCTACGGGTGCCAAGGTTGATCTGGTTACCATTCCGGAAGTCTATGAAAACAATGCACAGACTAAAATCACGACCGGTGATACTCCCGACCTGGCTTTTTGGCAACCGACCAGGTCCATGATGACCGGTTTGGTTGCTCAAGGCAAACTGCAGAAGCTTGACAATGCCCCCTTTGAGAAGAACTACAAAAAGGGTATAGATGACGAGGCAGGGCTCTACAAAAACAGCAGATATGCGATTATGGTGAGCGCGCCTTCGACTATGGGCGTCTATTACAACAAGGATGTCTTCAAGGCCGCTGGCCTTGAGGCGGTACCCAAGAACTGGAACGAGTTCGTGGCGGCTGCTCAGAAAATCAAAGATGCCAATATCCCTGGCGTGGATTCGCCCCTCTTTGAAATGGGTGGTTCCCAATGGGGCACGCAGTGGGCTGTCCAGGTCCAATTGGCCGAAGCGGCACAAGGGGGTCTTTGGGACCGCGTGAACCAGGGCAAGGATAAATTCACCGGCAAGGACATCATGGCAGCCATCACCAATTATCAGGACCTCTTCAAGAAGGGGCTCTACAATGCCGATGCTGGCTCGGCTAAGGACACCGCCCAGGAAAAGGCCCTGTGGGACGGGAAGACGGGGATGATCTTCGGCAATGCCAGTCAATTCCTGGCCATCTCCGCCTTGGCCGGCAACGATAAGAGCGCTCTGGACAAGAAGATCGGGTACTTCCCAGTGTCGAAGGACGGCAACTATACCACCATCATTCCTGATGGTTCCAATGGGGTCGTGGCCTTCAAGAGCGGGGACAGCAAGCGCGAGGCAGCATCCAGACAGTTCCTCAATTTCTGGATGACCGATGGCTACAAGGCTTTCATCAAGCAGCAGAACATCATTTCGGTTCTGAAGAACGTCGATTCGCCGAACACTGTGCCCCAGGCCAGCCTGGATGCGGCACAGTCCATTCAGCACAGCGTCGGATCCATGCAGCTCCAAGCCCTGGCTAACCCTGATCTTTATGTCAACCTGGCCAGCATGGTTAATGGGACCATGACGCCGGAACAGGTCGCCCAGACCACGCAGGATCAGTTCGCACAGGTAGCCAAGGCCCAGGGGGTGAAGGGCTTCTAAGGAAAGCAGCGGTCGGGGGATAGGTAATTCCTCCGGCCGTTTTTCCTGGATTCATACGCATGAATTGGACAATCACATCGGAAGAAAGGACCTTTTATGTCTGATGCATTCGCTGCGGGTCCTGCTGAAAAAGGCCGGAAACGCTTGGGTGGGAACCGATCTATTGGTTCCAATAGTGAAACAGCGGTTATGAAAAAGAATTACCCGCTTCGGTTCCTGGTCCCAGCGGGGGCTATCCTACTTGTTTTCTTCTTCGTCCCCACGGTTCTGAACTTCATCTATGCCTTTACTGATTGGTCTGCCTTCAAGACGACCATCTCCTTCAACGGTTTCGACAACTTCATGAGCCTCTTCAAAAACGGGATACTGCTCCGGGATTTGAGGACCACACTAGTCTTCGCATTCTTCGTCGCCCTTTTTCAGAATACTTTTGGGCTGATTCTGGCTGTTTTTCTTGAAAAGGACACGACTGAAAACCGCATCGCCCGCGTACTCTTCTTCATACCTGTGCTCATGTCGGCCCTCGCCGTGGGATATGTTTGGCAGGCCGTCCTTCAGGCCAATGGCGCCTTGGACCAGATACTGAGTTTCTTTGCGGGAAGGACCATTAGCACGGCCTGGTTGGGAAGCACCACCTGGTCGATCGTCATAGTTTCCGCAATCCAGGGTTGGAAATGGGCTGGTCTGGCCATGCTCATTTACCTGTCCGGGCTCAAAACCATTGATGAGGATGTCCTTGAGGCAGCCGAAATCGATGGAGCCAATTCCTGGCAGATTTTCTGGAAGATCAAATTCCCGCTCCTGGCCCCGGCTGTGACCTTCAATGTGGCTACCTCCCTCCTTGGCTCAATGAATGGGTTCGATACCGTGCAGGCTACAACAGCAGGTGGCCCTGGCGGCTCCACTGAGATCCTCAACCTCTTCGTCTGGAGAACCTTCGGCCAGGGTCTGTATTCACAGTCGACGATGATGAGCCTCCTGCTCTTTATTGTGGTGATGATTATTGCCATTCCTCTGATTTGGTACCTTCGCAGAAGAGAGGCCAAGATACTATGAGCAATGCGAGTTTTGAACCTGCCGCCACTAATTCTGGCGTGCGTGTTGCGGGACACAAGGGAGCTCTGGGCAAAAGGGTGCTTCACACCGTCCTCCTGGTCTTTCTGGTTGTAGCCTGCCTAGGGGTGCCTTTCTATCTGCTGGTTGTTACAGCGGGCAAGGATCAGGCTGAGGCCCTAAGACTGTCCTTGGCGTTGCCAACTAAGTGGCATCTCTTTGAAAACTTCGGCATCGTCCTCTCCCAAGGCAAGATGATTCCGGCATTCTTCGGTTCTCTTGTGGTAACGCTTCCTTCTGTCGTGGTGGCCTTGATCTTTGGTTCCATGGCTTCATGGATTTTGGCTCGACGAGCTACCAAGGCCATGGCTCTGGTATATGCCCTATGCATATCTGGACTGATTCTGCCGCCGGCCGTGGTTACGGTCATGCTGCTTTTGAAGATGATCGGTCTGGCGGGAACCGCCATCGGCATGATCTGCGTCTATGTGGGGATCTACCTTTCGACGGTCATCTTCTTCGTCACCGGGTTCATTCGCACCATCCCGATCTCCTTAGAGGAAGCTGCTCGAATCGACGGAGCCAAGCCTATGAGGGTCTTCTTTATCATTGTTTTGCCCCTCCTTGGGCCCACAATGGCTTCCGCGACCATCCTGCTCATTCTGTATATTTGGAATGATGTCTTCTATGCGCTCTTTATCCTCTCGGGCAAGATGGACACCCTGCCGCTGAACCTCTACAACGTGGCCAATGCCGGACTCTATCTGAATAATTGGCATTACATCTTTGCCTATATCATTCTGATGAGCCTGCCGCTGTTGATCATCTTCGCTGTGGCGCAGAAGAAGATCATCTCAGGGATAACCGGAGGGGCGGTGAAGTGAGAGGTAGCACGGTGTACGAAGGACCACGAACCTGTCCGTTGTGACACAATCAGATAGGGTGATTGATGTTTGCGTCGGCCGCCTGGCAGCCTGCAATAGGCTTGCCGGGCGTCTGCGTGTTCGAGAGGATGGTTGCAGATGGTTGCGGGGAAAAGACGGGCTCCATCCATCAAGGATGTGGCAAGAAAGGCCGGTGTTTCCGTTTCCACGGTTTCCCGTTATCTCAATGGTGGCCGCAACCTGAGCGACGGCAAGCGTAAGGTCATAGCTGAAGCTGTCAAGGACTTGAATTACCGACCCAATACCATTGCCAGAGCCTTAGTGTCTAATGAATTTCAGTCCATCGCGGTTATCGCCACGGATATATCCCTATACGGATCCATGCAGTTGGTGCAAGGGATTGAACTGGCTGCACGCCGACGGCATTATCTGGTCACAGTGACCCTGGTCGGCAATGGTCATGAGATGGTAAAGGAGACTGTAGACCAGCTCATCCAGAACAGGCCGGTCGGATGCATCATCCTGGACGTGGAGCGTTCCAGCCTCCTGCACTCTTTCGCTGGATACATTGCGCAATCGCTTCCCACTGTAATCGTGGATGAAGCTGATCTGGCTTCGGGGAGCCTGCTGATAGGTGCCTATGAAGGCGGATACCAGATCACCAAGTACCTGCTGAGACTGGGGCATAAAACCGTTTTCCATGTATCCATTCCCGAAAACGGCAATAAATATACGCGATCCCTGGGTTGGCGGCGTGCTTTGGAGGAAGTGGGGGCTCCTATCGAGGAACCCTTGTCCTGCACCTGGGATTTCCGAAAGGCAGAGCAGATTGGACGCTACCTGTGCTCTTTCCCGGAGGTCACAGCCATTTTCGCTGGCAACGATGAGGTGGCCGCAGGTGTCATACGAGGCATTCTTCTCGAGGGCAAGAAGGTTCCGGAAGATGTCAGCGTTGCCGGCTTCGATGGCAACCCTATCGGTGAAGTGACCGTCCCAAGCATTACGACCTGGCGGCAGAACTTTCAAGGAATAGGGGCCAAGGCTGTTGAACGCTTGGCTCATTGGCCTGACAGTGATGACCGGCCGGAGGCCAATGGAAGCAAGAGTGGCAAGGTAGACGACGGGACTCATAAGGCAAGTGAGGAAGAGGAGCCGGATCTTGATCAGTTGCAACAAAGCCGCGCGATGGGGGACGAGCAGGTCTCGTCGCGACTGATCATTCGGGAGTCCACGGCTCCGCCACAGTCTGGACGTGGCCGATGAAGATCGGCTGTAGCAGCAATTGACTATCCAACCAAGGCTGCACTTGAAGCAGACAGTGTCCCAGGCTGTGGTTTTTCCTAGGCAACGCTGTTTCAGCCGCTGTATGTGGCAGCTGCGGTCAGGCCTTGAACCGGCGCTCATCGTTCATGGTGGCGAAGTTCAGGCCGATCAGGATGCCGCCGCCTACGTAGTTGCCCAGCATGGCCACCAGGACCACCAGGATCGCCTTCCAGGCATTGACCTGCCCGAAGACGCCCAGGATAAGGAAGAGGGCCGAATCCGCTATCGAGTGCTCGAACCCGCAGAAGGCGAAGACGAAGACGGCCACGACCATGATGATGCACTTGGTGAAGTCGTTGGAAAGCTTGCCGTTGTAGACCATGAGCATAGCGATGTTGATGCAGAAGTTGCACAGGATGCCACGTACGAACAGGTCGGCGAACCCCATAGGGCCGCCGGAGATGTAGCCGGTCTTGGTCGCCGCGGCTGTCAGCATCTGGTCCAGGGTCGGCCCGCTAACGATAGATGACAAACGGAGGATCACGGCCACGACCAGGGCTCCTGCCAGGTTGCCCAGAAGGCAGAGGACCAGGATCCGCAGGGAGGCCAGCCAGCCCAGGCGCTTGTGATAAGCGCCTATGGTGACCACCATCATGTTGGAGGTCAGCAGTTCGGAGTTGGTGTAGTAGATCAGGACCAGGGCCCAGCCGAAGGTGGTCGCCGCCAGAACACGGCCTGCCAGGATCAAGCCGTGGTCGGCGGGGTTTTGCCCGGCCTGACCCATGATAACGAAGAAGGCCGTGAAGAAGATACCCACGAAGAGGCCGGCCATGGTGGCTCGCTGCATGTACTTGCCGGTCAGGGCGCCGCTCATGGTCTTCTTGCTCTCAACCACGTCCAGGACGGTGCTGATGAAGGCCCGCCCGGGGAAGAGGGGCTGCCTGTTCTGCTGGTCTGTCATCTGATTGGGCTGCTCATTCACGGGGTTCATTATGGCATCCCCAAGTAAAGAGGGACCGCCCTTAAGGCCAGACTGTGCGGGAATTCACTTCTTTGCCAGTGTCACTCAGCCTCACTCGGTGCGCAGGGCGGTGGCAGGATCCTGCTTGGCTGCCTTTCGTGAGGGGATCAGGCCGCCGATCAGGGTCAGAACCACACTCAGAATGACCAAAGCTATACCGCCTGAGGCAGGCAGGGCGGCGTTGACCTCGGTGGTCCCCATGAAGTGGTGCATGATGCTGTTGGCCGGAATGATCAGCAGCAGGGTGATGCCCACTCCCAGCAGGCCCGCCAGAAGTCCGATGAGGCCGGTCTCGGCGTTGAAGACGTTGGAGACGTTCCGTTTGGAGGCGCCCATGGCGCGCAGGATGCCGATCTCCTTGGTCCGTTCCAGAACCGATATGTAGGTGATGATGCCGATCATGATGGAGGAGACCACCAGCGAGACCCCGACGAAGGCTATCAGCACGTAAGTGATGACATTGATGATGGTGGTGACCGAATTCATCATCAGGCCCACGTAGTCGGTATAGACGATCCTGTTCTTCTTCGCGGCCTTGTCGTTGTAATGCTTGATGGAGTCACCCACGGAATTCTTGTTCTCGAAGCTGTCTGTGTAGATGCTGATGCGGGAGGGGGCATCCCGGGAGATCAGGCCGAAGTCGCTCAGGTTGTCGGCGTAGGTGCCAGTGGAGACGTACTGGTTGTATATGGCGACCAGGGCATCCTGCGGGGCGGTGGCGATGTACTGGTCGAAGGCCTGGGCTGTCTGCTGTTCGGCAGAGGCCCCCGTGGGGATGCCCGCAGAACCTTGGGCTCTTGCAGCGGCTCCGGCCCGGCCCTGGGCCTCCTGGCCGGCCATGGCCGCTGGGCTTTTCATGATCTCCTGGGCCATGCTGGCTTTCTGGCTAACGCCCAGAGATGCGATATAGGCCTTGGCATCGTTGGCCTTGGCGGCATCGTCGGCAGGGGCGAAGGCCATTCCATTGAGGACGCTGTGGCCCTGATCGGCCTCCTGGTCGGTGACGATGGGGCTGGTCTTGGCCTGGTCGATCAGGTAGTCAGTCAGCTGGCGGGTATACCCGACGCCCACTTTGAGGGGCGTGGCCTTGGCCCCCTGGTTGGGGCGGACGATGCCGACGATCCGCAGCTGCAGGCCCTGGTCGGCGGCCTTGGTCATCTGGTCTGTGCTGTCGCCGATGTAGTGGTAGTGGCCGTCGGTCCCCTTGGCATACTGGTCCGCGGCGGGCACCAGGGAGAGCTTCTGGTCCATGGCCTTGGCGTATTCGATGGGCTTGGTGTCGACCTTGACCTCCTGGCCACTGTTGAGCTTGTTCATCATGTCGGTGTACTGGCTGGAGGGGAGGACGCCCAGCTTGTAGAGGCTGGTGACGGGCATTTGGTTGTTCTTGTCCAGCACCAGGACCACCTGGTCCTTGGCCTTAGGCCAGGTGCCGTTCACCACCTGGTAGTTGTCGGTCACCACCTTGCTGATGGCGGTCTTGGCATCGGCCCCTGGCATGATCTCACCGAAGATCTCCGGGGCCTTGTTCTTCTCGGTCTTGCCGGTCAGGTAGGACATCTGTTTGGACTGGATGTCGCCCATGTCGCTGTCGGTGTTGGCCGTGGCCATCTGGCTGGCGGTAGAGCTGGCGGCATCCTGCCCATTCATGGTCACCTTGTCCGCAGAGACCAGCTTGCCGTCCGGGTCGTGCTCGAAGACCGAGAACTTGGTGGCATAGGAGTACTGGATGCCCACGGACCCCACGTACTGGTGGATTTCGCTCCTGGGATTATCCAAGTATTTTTTGAAGTTGGTCAGATTGTTTTGGGTGATGCTGCTGGTCAGGCTGGAGGCCCCCTTGATGCTGGAGTCGTCCGGCTGGATGGCCTTGAGATCCTTGTGGGCTTCGGCCTCCTTCTGGGATTCCTGGGCAGAGTCCGCTATCTTGTTCAGGTCGAAGGACTGCTCCTGAATAGTAATGGGGTAGGAGGTCATGGTCTCCCGCTGCACCCTGTCGATGTAGCGGTTGACTCCGGTGGACACCGACAAGATCAGGGCGATGCCGATGATGCCGATGGATCCAGCGAAGGCTGTGAGTGCAGTCCGGGCCTTTTTGGTTCGAAGATTGTTGAAGCTCAACGATAGGGAGGTCAGCAGTCCCATGGAGGCCTTGCCGAAGGTGCGGTGGCGGGCCCGGCGGATGGGCACCTGGTCGTCGGGCAGGGGGTCGGAGTCGCTGATCACAGAGCCGTCGTGCAGCTCCACGATCCTGGTGGCGTACTGGTGGGCCAACTCGGGGTTGTGGGTGACCATGACCACAAGCCGGTCCTGGGCCACCTCCTTGAGCAGGTCCATAATCTGGATGGAAGTCTCGGAGTCCAGAGCTCCGGTGGGTTCGTCGGCCAGGAGGATGCGGGGGTTGTTGACCAGGGCCCTGGCGATGGCCACCCGCTGCATCTGCCCGCCCGAGAGCTGGTTGGGTCGCTTGTTCACGTGCTGGCCCAGCCCCACCTGCTCCAGGGCCTGCCTGGCCCGCTCCCGCCGCTCCTGCCGGTGCACGCCGGAGATGGTCAGGGCCAGCTCCACGTTGGACAGTATGCTCTGGTGAGGGATCAGGTTGTAGCTCTGGAAGACGAATCCCACAGTGTGGTTGCGGTAGGAGTCCCAGTCCCGGTCCTTGTACTTTTTAGTGGAGGTGCCGTTGATGATCAGGTCGCCCTGGTCGTAGCGGTCCAGCCCGCCGATGATGTTGAGCAGAGTGGTCTTGCCGGAACCGGAGGGGCCCAGGATGGCCACGAACTCGTTGTCGCGCAGGTTGACGCTGACATCATTCAAGGCCTGCTGGACGAAGTCCCCTGTTTTGTATTGTTTGGAGATGTGTTCGATCTGCAGCACCGTAGTCCTCCGCTTTCTGGATTCTCAATGGCTCAATGGCATGGGCTTATGGACTCTTGGAGTGCCAGCTTACGCCATCAGAATGGGTAAATGCCGATATGGCCTAGTCCACCGACTTGAGAGCCTCCAGCATGTCCACATGCTTGAGCTTGTTGTTGACCATCCAGCCCAGGCCGGCCGTGATGACCGTGATCATGATCAGGGGCACAACGAAGGCCACCCAGCTGATGGAGGGGTCAAAGAGGACGTCGTCCGGCGGCACGGTGGTGATGATGTAGTGGTGCAGCCAGGCCCCGAACCCGTACCCGGCAAGGACGCCGATGGCCGACAGGAGGATGGTCTCCCGGTAGATGTACATGGTCACCTCGCGGTCGTAGAAGCCCAGCACTTTGATGGTGCTCAGCTCGCGGATCCGTTCCTCCACGTTCAGGTTGGTCAGGTTGTAGAGGATGACCAGGGCCAGCAGGGTGGCTACGATGATCAGCACCTGCATGATTATGTTCAGGGACCTGACTACGGTGTCGATCTGGCTCATCAGAGTCGTGTTCTGCACCACCCCTTGGATGCCGTCTATCCGCATGAAGGATGCGGCCTGTCTTCTGGTGTTATCTGCGCTGGAGTCCTTGAAGGTGACCAGATGGGCGTTGGGCGAGAAGTCCTGGTGGAAGACGGTCCTGTAGGCCGATGGGCTCATGAAGACGAAATGCCCTAAGTACATCTCGCAGATGCCGTCCACCCGCATGGTTCTGTCCTTGCCGTCTGAATCCTGCAGGGTGATCTTGTCGCCGGTCTTTGTCCCTGTCAGCTGGGCGATCCGTTCGGAGAGGATCACGCCGTCGCCCTTGAGGCTCAGGGGCTTGTGCCTGGACCGGGTGTCCAAGCGGATGAAGTCGTCCAGGCGCTCGGAGCTGGCCGGCGCGATCATAGTGATGGACTGCTTGTCGGCATTGTGGCCGGCTGTCTTGCTCATCTCCTCGTAGCGCACATTCAGGGAACGGCTCACATCGGGCTTTTCCAGCCGTTTTTTGATGGATTGGCGCTGGTCGGTGGTGGCCTGGCTGTTCTCGGCAGCGATCAGGTCGTAGCGAATGACTTGGCCGAATTGGTGCTCGTTGATGGCCGAGATGGATCCCTGCACGCCGAACCCGGCCATCAGCAGGGCCACTGACCCGCAGACCCCGAAGATGGTCATCAGCATCCGCTGCTTGTAACGGAAGATGTTCCTGGCAGTGACTTTGTGAGTGAAGTTGAGCCTGTTCCAAATTAGCGGGATATGTTCCAGGAAGATCTTCGAACCGGCACTGGGCGGCTTGGGCAGGAGGAGGGCCGACGGCTTCTCGCGCAGCTCCCGCCAGGCGCTCAGGAAGGCCGGGACCACGGCGCTCAGGAAGGCCAGCAAGCAGGCCAGGAGGGTGATGGGCAGGTGGAAGCCATAGTGGATAGTCGGCATGTCGAAGGCATGGGCGTAAGCCTGGTAGACAATCCAGGGCAAGAGGGTGTGGCCGGCGACGATGCCCAGAAGCGCGCCCAGGGCCGAGGCTGCTCCGCCGTAGACCAGGAACTTGGCCATGACATCCTGGTCCCTGTAGCCCAGGGCCTTCAGTGTTCCGGCATTGATCCGCTCCTCGTCCACGAAGCGCGTCATGGTGGTGAAGGTGACCAGGGCGGCCACCAGATACATGAAGTAGGGGAAGACCTTGGCCAGCGAGTCCACGATGAAGGAGACGGAGGCGTAGACCTTGTAGCCCTCTGAGCCGGGCGCTTCACGGCGCGAATCCAGGGCGTAGACCGGCTTCTCCAGCCGGCTCAGCTGGTCGGCCGCCTTGTTCAGCTTCTTCTGGGCGTCGTCGATCTTCTTCTGGGCGTCAGGGCTCTCCCTGTTGAACTTGTCCAGTTTGGTCTGGTATTCCGCATTTTTCTGATCCAGGGTGGCCTGGGCCTGGTCGATCTGCCCTTGGGCTGAAGCATGGCTGCTGGCCAGCTGCTGCCGGGCCTGGGCTAGTTTGGCCCTGCCCTGGGCCAGTTGTGCCGAACCCTGATCAAGTTGGGCCTTGCCCTGGGCCAGCTGGCGCTCGCCCTCCTTCACCTTGGCCCTCGCTTGGGTCAGCTCTTGCCGCTTCGCATCCAGGGTCTGCTGGCCAGCTGCAACCTGTGCCATGCCGGGTGTGTACTGATTGGCCATGAAGGCATCGTGGCCCGCTTTGGCCTTGGCCACCAGGGCGTCGATCTGCGGCGACTGCCGGTTGAGCTCGGCCAGCTGGGCCTGAAGCCCGGCCTTTCTGCGGTTGAGTTCGTCCTGCTGCTGGGGGGTCAGCCCGGGTGTGGCCAGTTGAGCATCAATGGCCTGAATGAGGCCGGTGACCTGTGCGATGCCCTGTCTGCATTGCTTTTGCGCTTCCTGGGCCTGGGCTACAGCCTGGTCGGCCTGGGCTTTTCCGCCTTTCAGCTGCTGGCGGGAATCATCAAGCCTGGCCTGTCCCTGGTCGATGGCCTGCTGACTTTGATCGGCCTGTTGCCTGCCCTGGGCCACCTGGCTGGCGGAGGACTGGTACTGCCTCTGCTTCCGAGCCAGTTCGGCCGAGCTCAGGTCCACCTCCTGCTGTCCTTGGTCGATAGCTGCCTGGGCCTGCACCGTCTTGGCGGCCAGTTGGTTCTTGGCAGCCTGGATGCTCTGGGCGCCTTGGTCCAGATCTTTTTTGGCCTGGTCCAGTTGCTGCCGGTTCCCCTCGAGTTCATCTCTGAACTGGTTCACCTGGTCCTGCCCCTGGTCCAGCTTCTTCTTCAGGGGGGTCTTGATGTCATTCAGCCTGGCGGTGGGACGTCCTGACAGAATCCTGTTCAGGTCGTCCTTGTGGGTCTGCAGGGCCTGGGTGTATTGGTCGGAATAGTGGTCCCTGATCCGGTCCAGGTCCTTGAAAGTCAGGCGGGCGATCATATACTCGGCCGAATCGAAGGCCCCGGGCGTGGTCACAGCGTAGGAGTCCAAGGAACCGGATCCGGCTGTAGAGGGTCCCATGTTGACCTTGCTCAGAATTTCGGTCGACCTGACCGTGCCTACGACACGAAGCCTGTGATGCCTCAAGACCTTCCTGCCCAGCTGGTCGGCTTTCTCGTCCACCTTGATGCTGCTGCCGATGGGGTGGCTTACGGCTAGGGCCGTGTCGACCGCCACCTGATCCGGTCTGCTGGGCATGGATCCGTCGACCAGCTCATAGGTGGAGATCCGGTCGGGGGCGGAGTAGATGCGCAGGCTCTTATCGGTCCCCTTGAGCACCACATCTTTCAGATACCCGTATTCGATTCCCGAGCTGCCGGGGGCGGTGTCGATGGCATCCCGGTCCTCCTGGTCCAGGCCATAGCTGCTGATGACCATCAGATCAGCCAGATGGTGGCTGGACAGGTAGACATTGCCGGCCTGCCGCATGTCTGGTCCGGTCACACTCAGCCCGACCAGTGCGAAGGAGCCCAGCGCCACCAGGCAGACGACGGAGATGAACCGTCCCAAGGACTTGCGCAGGGAGACCCGGATGTCGTGCCAGAGCACCTTTCTGACGGGCTGCATCCTCACCACTCCACGTTTTCGATGTCTTCGGGGCTGTCGTTGGTCTGCACGGCCTGGACCCGTGCGTCGTGCATGCGGATGACCCTATCGGCGATGGGGGCGATGGCCGCGTTGTGGGTGACGATGACCACGGTGGCGCCCTTCTGGCGGCACTGGTCCTGGAGGATGCGCAGCACCTGCTTGCCGGTCCGATAGTCCAGGGCTCCGGTGGGTTCGTCACAGAGCAGGATCTTGGGGTTCTTGGCTACGGCCCGTGCAATGGCCACCCGCTGTTGCTCGCCGCCGGAAAGCTGGGCAGGGAAGTTGTCGATCCGGTCGCCCAGGCCTACGTCGATCAGGGTCTGGACCGGGTCGGCAGCGTTGTCTACGATCTCCGAAGCCAGCTCCACATTCTCCCTGGCGGTCAGGTTGGCCACCAGATTGTAGAACTGGAAGACGAAGCCCACGTCATAGCGGCGGTAGGTGGTCAGCTGCCGGGCGTCATAGCCGGCGATGTCCTTCCCGTCCACGATCACCTGGCCCTCGTCGCAGGTGTCCATGCCGCCCAAGATGTTGAGCACAGTCGACTTGCCCGCCCCCGAGGCTCCGAGGATGACCACCAGCTCGCCTCTCTCGATGGAGAAGGTGACGTCGTTGTTGGCCACAATGGTCGTCTCGCCGGTCGCATACCGCTTCGTTTCTCCAATGACGTCGATATAGCCCATCATGCCCTCTCGTAACCCTGGCCGTCCGACGCAAGGGACGCCCCCCGATGCTCTGCTCCCCACTACTGTATACGTTCGTAGGGCCTGGGGCACAGGAGAACCGCCTGCCGGGCGGCAACATGTCCACAGGCCCGGCAAGGGCTCAGAGGGCTTGCAGGAGGTTGCCCAGTTTGCGGCTGTCCCTGACCGGTCTGCCCTGGCGGAAGGTGATGAACCGTTGGCAGGTCTGTGCCAGGAACTCCTGGTCATGCGAGATGACGATCACCATGACTCCCAGGGAGCGCATATAGCGGATCATCCCGGTCACCTGGTTCATGTGGAGCAGGTCCAGGCCGCTGGTTGGCTCGTCCAGAACCACCAGGCGTTTGCCCGACAGTATGGCGGCCGCGATGGCCACTCGCTGTTTCTCTCCGCCGGAAAGGGTGTTGGGGTGCCGGCCCAGGAGCCGCTCCAGGTCAAGTTTTTGTGCCACTTCCCTGAAGAGATCGGTTCGTCTGGCCCCAAGGAGCATTTCGCCCTCGACGGTCTCGCTGAAGAGCTGGTAGTTGACATCCTGGAAGACCATGTAGGAGTCCTCGACGCGCTCCCTGGCGGTCTGCTTGGTTCCGTTCAGGCTGATCTCCGACCTGTCGCCAGGCTTGAGCAGACCGGTCAGGACCGAGGCGAAGGTGCTTTTGCCGGCTCCGTTGCGGCCGATGATGCCGGTGACGTCCTCGCTGGACAGGGTCAGGTCGTCCACATTTAGGGCAGGAGCCTGGTCGTGGTGGTAGGCATAGGTCAGATTCCTGACCCGGAGTAGGTCGGGGGTCTTCTCAGTGGCGACACTGGCAGGGGCGCTCGCATCCTCGTTCGCATCCAGGTTCAGGGCCCGCAGTCCCCTGGCCTGACGACTCGGGCCATCCAGTCCCCTCATGGCGGTTGGGGTCAGGTGCTCTGTAAGCCTGCCGTCTTTCATGACCAGGAAGTCGTCGGCCAGCCCGTCCAGGTAGTAGAGGCGATGCTCGATCAGTACCATGGTCAGGCCCCGGTCCTTCAAGCGGCCCAGGATCCGCGCCAGGCTGGCCACCGCTTCAACATCCAGATTGCCGGAGGGCTCGTCCAGGACCAGAATCTGTGGGTCCATCATGCAGGAGGAGGCGATGGCGATCATCTGCTTTTCGCCCCCGGACAGGGAAAAGATGTCCCGATCCAAGAGCTGGGTGATGCCGAAGAGGTCGGCCACCTGGTCTATACGCTCCTGGATGGCCTCCGGCTGAACCCCGGTGTTCTCCAGGGGAAAGGCCAACTCGCTGCGGACGTCGGTGGTGAAGAACTGGGTCTTGGGATTCTGGAAGACCGATCCCACCTGCTCCGAAAGCCGGTAGATGGGCCGGGCCGTGGTGGGTTCGCCCCCGATCAGGCACTCGCCCTCCAGCTTGCCCTCGTAGAGTTCGGGAATCAGGCCGTTGATGACCCTGGACAGGGTGGTCTTGCCGCATCCGCTCGGCCCGGTGACCACGGTTAGCCGGCCCTGTCCCATCCGGCAGGAGACCTCCTTGAGGGATGGCTGGCTGGCGTCCTCGTAGGTGAAGCTAAGCCTGGAACATTGCAACATAGGCTCCACATCCCATAAGGACCAGGCCCAGGGCGCACATGAGCGCATCCAGTCTGGTGAAGACAATCCGTTGGATGGAGGTCTTGGGACCGGGGTCGCCAATCCCCCTGGTCAGGGCGGCTGAGGTCAGGTCGGAGGCCACGTTGGTGGCGTTGTTGAGCAGGGGAACGTAGATGTACTCCATGGTCCGCATCGGGTGCCGGACCATGTCGCCGGTGGTGACGGCGATCCCCCTGAACTTCATGGCCCGTCTGATCTGGGCATAGTCGTGCCTGACGGTCGGGAAGAAGCGGAATAGGACGCTGACGGGGATGACCAGCCACTGGGGGGCGTGAATCTTGCGCATCAGGTAGACCAGCTCCGAGACCTTGGTGGTACCCATCATGAAGGCCGCCACCAGCACCAGGGGAAGAACCCTGCCTACGCCGACGAAGAGGAAGAGCAGGTAATGCCCCGGCAGATTCTCTGGAAAAACCATGGCCAGGGAGGCGCCCAGGGCGAAGACCAGGCAGACCAGAAGCCAGGCCTGGCCCTTCCTCACCCTGCCCACGATGACCTGGAAGCTGCAGAAGTAGATGTTGATGGCCAGGACCAGCGGGGTGGGCAGGGTGAGGAAAATAAGGGCGTTGGCGAAGATGACCAGCAGGAATCTGGTGTAGATGGAGATAGGCCTCATTGCTTGGCAGGTATCCGGTTGAAATGCCTGTCGACGATCCTGGCGCCTATCCATGCCCCGAGCAGGGCGCCGACCAGGGTGGCCAGTATGCAGACCAGGAAGGTGGCTCCGGTGATGGGTGCGAAGACCCCGTTGATGTACTCCTGGCTCTTGCCGCGGCGGACCAGGCTGGCCACGTAGGCGTCTTTCATGAACCAGAGGGGCAGGACGGGGCCGGTGCAGCCGAAGGTGAGGATGACGTAACTCAGGCAGCGAGCCAGGTTGGGACGGCTCTCCCTGAGCGAGGACTGAACCAGATCGGCCAGCAGGCCGCAGAAGGCGTAGGGGATGAAGGAGAGGGCGAAGTGGCCGAAGACCAGCAGAAAGAGGCCCATGATGACGCCGACGATAGTGATGGCCCCGAACCTGGGCACCCGGCGGATCATCAGCATGTAGACCGGACCAGAGACCAGCCCCACCACAGTGGGAATGAAGAGGGAGGAGAGGCCGGGCATGACCAAGCCCGCCAGAAAGACGGTGATGAAGTTGCCTACCGCCATGCTGACGAAGTAGAGGGCTGTGAAAATGCCGACGTTGACCAGGTCTTTCGTCTTGAGTGCTTTCATGAAGGATCGCTCCCATCCGGGTGGCGGGCGCTCAGTCCGTGGGTTGGCATGCCCAGGTGAGGCCATATCAGCAGATGTCAGGTTCTGCATTCAAGTCTAGGGGAGCCAGGGGCGGAAAGTAAATGATATTTTTTCATGACCCCTGCCAGGGCTTCATACCGGGGGTATTGCCTGGTGCACGGGGATTTTGCTAGGGTCCACTGAGAGGGGTGTATCAGAAAGGCAGCAAGAAGGACAGGCATGATCAGCAAGCGACTACTCCATCTGCCAGGAGCCAGGATGGGTGCCAGCCTTCTGCTGGCTCTCCTGCAGACGCTCGGCGCGCTGGTGGAGGTCCTCCTCCTGTCGGTGGCCATCACGGCCGTGGGCCGTTCCCTTGGACTGGCTGTTCCCCATACCCTTGCTTGGGTGCCCGGTCGGCCTAGGCCTCTGGCCGTCTTGATAGGCGGGCTGATTCTGGTTCGGTTCCTGACTCAGGCGGTCGCCAGATCCGTCAGCGCTAGTCTGGCCGATGGGATGGGCAAGGCGCTCTCCCAGGCCCTGTACCTATCCGTGTTCGACCCCAATGGGCAGGAGAACGACCTGGACGTTCCGGCGCAAACCCTGGCCAGGCTTTCGACCGAGGGGGTCAAGTCGGTCGTCTCCTACTTTACGGCCTACATTCCGGCCCTGGTCCAGACTGCCTTGATGTTGGTCGTGGCTCTGGCCGTCCTCCTGCCCGTCAGCCCGCTGGCTGCGGGGATCGTCGTGATCGGCATGGTGGCCCTGCCCCTGGCCTCCAAGCCGACCATGGGCGAGAACATCAAAGTGCAGCTGGGCCAGCTGCGCAAGTACGACAAGGTCGGCGTCCACTTCGAGCATGCCCTGAGGGGGCTCAGCACGTTGAAGATCTTTGGAGCGGACCAGCGGCAGGCTGATGATCTGGCCGAGGAGTCCGAGGGGTTCCGCCGGATAACCATGGGGGTCCTGGGCGGGCAGCTGCGCTCGCTGATCAAGGCTGACGCGGTCATCTACGCCAGCCTCATTCTGGCGGTTGCAGCCACAGTCCTGATTGGGCAAGGCGGGTCCTCTCGAGTGCTATCCTGCCTGGTCGTCGCCCTGGCCGGGGTTCGGCTCTTTGCGCCCGAGCGGCAGCTGGTCTACATGATGCATTCCGGCATGGTCGCCATTAAGCAGGGCAAGGCCATCGACAACATTCTCCAGGCACGGCAGGGGGGTGACAGGGAGTCGGCGCCTCCGCAATACGCCTCGGACGCTGTCCCAGGGCCTGCATCGGGATCTGCCGGTGCGCTGGGCATCCGCGCTCGCAATCTGACCTACACCTATCCTGACGGCTTCCAGGCTCTGACCAATCTGAACTTCGATCTCCCGGCCAAGGGGCATGTGGGCCTGGTCGGCGCTTCGGGCTCCGGCAAGAGCACCCTGGCGGGCCTGCTGTCCGGGCGCCTTCAGAGGTATACCGGAGAACTGTCTATTGGAAGACGCAAAATCAGCGATCTGTCACGTGAGGACCTGGTTGGCCTGCAGACCGTGGTTCGGGGAACCGACCACCTCTTCACCGGAACCGTCAGGTCGAATCTCGATCCGGCCGGACTGGGCTACTCGGATGGTGAGCTGCTGGACGCGTTGGACAAGGTCGGTCTGACCGGTCTTGTCCAAGGCAAGGGCGGGCTGGACGCTCCCATCGACCCTGAGGGAGGCAACCTCTCCGGAGGGCAGCGCCAGCGGCTGTCCATTGCACGCGGGCTCCTGCGGCGTTCCTCTGTTTACATCTTCGATGAGGCCACCAGCGCCGTTGACCGCGAGCATGACGTTACCTTGGCTGCTCTGATGGACGCGCTGGGCAAGGAGTCCCTGGTCCTGACCATCACCCACCGCCTGGCCGGGGTCCGCAATGCCGATTGCATCCTTTTCTTGCAGGGGGGCCGTCTGGCGGAGAGCGGCGGTTTCCGTGAGCTGATGGATGCCGGGGGCGGATTTGCGGCCCAGTGGAAGGAGCAGGCCCAGTATGAGGACGGGGAGTGACAGCATGCAGCAGACGACCGGCAACCTGGTGATGATGCGCCGCATGGCCCGGCTGATGAAGCCTCTGGCCGGCACGGAGGGCAAGGCCATCCTCTGCGGCAGCCTGGGCCACCTCTTTGCGGTCTGGAGCATGATGGCAGCCGCTGCGGCCCTGATCGGCCTGGTTGCTGACTGGCCGCCGCTGAATGGCCAGTGGGTCCTCTGGGCCTTGGTGGCGGTCCTGACCGCCCTCAGCCGGGGGGTCATGGCCTATGGGGAGCAGTACTGCAACCATGAGATGGCCTTCAGCATGCTCCGCGACATCCGCACGACGGTCTTCGACAAGATGCGGTCCCTGGCCCCGGCCGGTCTGCGCGACCAGGCGCGCGGAGACATGGTGACGGTGATCACCAATGACATCGAGTTGCTGGAGATTTTCTACGCCCACACCCTTTCACCCATCGCCATCGCTCTGGTGACTTCCTTGGCCAACCTGGCCCTGCTCACCTGGCTCTCGCCCTGGATGGGCCTGGCCGCCGTGATCTCCTACCTCATCGTCGGTCTGCTCATCCCCATCCTGAGCGCAAGACCCACCTTCAAGGTAGCCATGCAGGAGCGGACGGCCCAAGCCAATTTGCATTCCCTTCTTCTGGAGACTCTGCAGGGCCGCACAGAGCTGGCGGGGTTGGGCGCTCTGGGGAATACCCGTCGCCGGGTGGGAGCCGCTACGGGCCAGATGTTGGATGCGCGGGGCCGTACCTCTGGGCGGACTATTGCCAACGATCTGGTCACCAACGTGGTCACTCTGATCTGCGCTGGAGTCTTCACATTGATGGCCTGCCACCTAGGTTCGGCAGGGTTGGTGAATCCTGCACGGGGAATGATCGGACTGGTCGGCTTCCTCTCTTCCTTCGCTCCCTTGATACCTGTGGCCCGGCTAGGCGCCGGCCTGCAGCCCACCTTGGCCGCGGCTCGACGGGTCTTCTCGCTTCTGGATAAGGAGCCGCCTGTACGTGAGGTGGAATCCGGTCATGGGGATCCCCTGGCGGAGTTCACTGGAGAGGAGGCCAAGGCCGTCTCCTTCTCCTACGCTGGCAAGACTGACACGGGCAAGACTGACTCAGGTGAACATGGTGGCCGAATCTCGGTTTTGGACGGTCTGGATCTTTCCATCAAGCCTGGCGAGCTGATCGGCATCCAAGGCGCCAACGGAGCTGGCAAGTCTACCTTGATCGATCTGCTGATGCGGTTCCAGGAGCGCAGTGGTGGGGATCTGACGGTTTCCGGTCTGCCTATCGAGACGATTCACACTGTCGACCTGCGTGCCCAGCAGGCTTTGGTGAGTCAAGATACCTATATATTTAGCCTTACTTTGGCGGATAACATCGCTCTGGCCCGGCCCGATGCCAGCAGAGAAGATATTGAGAAGGCAGCTCATGATGCCTGCCTGGATGATCTGATCGACCAGCTGCCTGACGGCTTGGATCATCTGCTTGCTGACAACGGCTCGGACCTGTCCGATGGACAGCGGCAAAGGGTGGCTCTGGCTCGCGCCTTTTTGAGCTCGGCGCCATTCATGCTTCTGGATGAGCCCACCAGCAATATGGATGCTCTCCTCGAGGGCCGGGTCTTGACCAGGCTGATCGAGCGGAAGGGCGACCGTACCTGTCTGATCGTCTCTCATCGTCCCTCGGTCCTTGCCAGGGTTGACCGGTTGCTGACGCTGCGAGACGGCAAACTAGTTGAGGAGAAAGATGCCATGTCGTGCGCGGTAGGATAGAGATGAGAGAAGTTCGTGTTCTGCTGCTATTGCTTCTGAAGAATCTCTAGCCTTGTCAGGTGAATAGCTGATTGAGAGGTATGGCAACACATGATTTCGTTATAATTTGCTGACTTTTAGCTGTATCGAGTTAGGAAATCTAGCGGGATAGGTCTATATGCTATGCCAAACGTATGTAACAGTGGTCAACCGACAGTCTGTCTGTAGACTGCATAGGAACGCTAGAATGCGATAACTCTTTAAAAGATGATGCCAGCGAGTCGCAAAAGTTACTAGATGCCAGAAGGGGAACTGCTCAATTTGTTGTGTATGCCATAACCGGAAGAGCCGCCTCAGGGTTCATATCTTCATAGCTGACAGTGGCTTTCCTCATAGAGTAGAAGATTGCCATCGTCTCCATTACACACCTCGAATGGATGGGTAACATCGCCGATTAGTTGTTGGAGTTGTGGCCATCTTTTTTGGACTGACCGCCAGGTAAAGATATTAGCTGAGCAGGGTCATCCGAAGATAGCCTATCTGTATAGGAAAAGGCCGACAGCGCAATAGCTATCGGCCTTCGTTCTATCAATGGACCCCAAACGGCCCAATCGGGTACGGCACCAGCAGATGCTAAAAGAATTTATCCTTACCTCTTATATCTACCGGGTGATGCTGCCGTCTCCCGACAAACCCCATCATATCGCCGTCGACGACCGAAGAAGTTCATCATGGGATAAAATCAGATAGTCGCCATGCCGGTGATGCGGAGATGGCGGCCGCCAGCTCATCCGGGTTGGCTGTTCTATCAATATACCGAGGTGGTTTGGATGCCTAATGGTAATCCAAACAAGGACGGTCGCGGATCGTACTTCATGGCTGCTGCTCTCGTGGGTGTCCCAGCGCTCGCGGGCAGGATGGATTCGTACGCTGCTTGGCTGATGTGTCTGGTCATGATGGCGTGTGCAGTCCTGTATGACGTGTGGCACAGGAAGCGGTGATGTCCAGGCAGCCCGTCCAACAGGGTGGGCTGCTCTCTTCCGTGAACGCGAAAGGTCCAGCCATTCCTGCCTGGCTCTTACCAGGCAATTAAATACAACACTGGTTGTGCAACAGACCAGTCTTATTAAGGTCCGCTGCATATGCGCGTTCTGGGAAGGCTCATGTCGAATACCCACTTGCCAGGTGCTTCCGTTTTCGATGATGAGCGTGGTCCCCGGCGTTTTGGCCACATGCCCAGTCGATTCTTGGCTGATTTTCCTGCTTTTCTGCCATAGTGTCCAGTCTGCTCCGCACTGCGGGTTGGGTCAGTGCTGTGGATAAACCAATCTAGCGGTGGCGTGGGGGCACAGCCCGACACTATGGAAGGTGTGGGCCAAATCGCTTTTAGATAAGGGGCCACCTGCGAGCGAGGTTGAGCTAAACTTCGACAATTCGCTAACGGAATTTATAGGAGAGGAGTCCAGGACGGTTTCCTTCTCAGACGCGGGCAGGAATGATCCGGGTAAACACGGCGGCCAAGTCGCTGTTCTAAAAGGTTTGGATTTTTCTCTTAGACCTGGCGAATGGATGCTCACTTTGGAGAGGAGTTCAAACCATGCTGATTGAACAGAGGGGTGGCCGCACTTGTCTAATCGTCTCCCTCGTTCCTCGGTCTGTGCCCGAGTTAACCATCTGCTGTCTTTCGCACATGGCAAGTTCAATTGAAGTCAGTTCGGAGAAAAGTGATTCAGTAAAACAGGTGTCAGCTCTCACTCGGGGTGGCGATATCTCGATAAGGTTCCTGCGCAAGCGTGGTTCATGGAGCCTAGCCGTCTTAAGAGAGTTGAAAAGTGGAGGATTTCTTTCGGCAGAGTTGAGGTAATTAAGTCCATCAGCAAGGTTATCGCTTTACTGATTTGCTTTACTAATTAATAAGCGGATGCCAGCCCATCTGGTCAGTCTGGCAGTTGTTAGTCGTCAAAGATACGGTTTCAAGCAACTTACTTGGGCAAACACGATTCCCGCTAGGGCGTAGCCTTTTCGATATCTTGAAGCCCCTGTCAAGGGTCTAGCTGGCTACTTTAATTCCATATCTGCAGATTATGGATGTCTGCAGCCTTGCGTTCAACATTATGTGTTTCGTGGTTAAACAGCCGGATTTTCAACGATTTGAACGGATGAATATCCCCTATGAAGATCGTGAATTCGGAAGAGCGACAGAAAAAAATAAACAATTAATAGAAACGCTCAACAAAATGTTTATTAAATGGTTATACTATCTTTAGCTACTTCATGAAAGAGATGATGTATGAGCAACGATGCACAATCGGCACGCGACCTTAAGGCGCAGGACAGCGTAGAGCGTGCCCTGATAATCCAATCCTTGGCCCAGCTGGTGGAGCCGCTGGCATCGCTTATGGCGGATTGCGAGGTTGTGGTGCATGACCTTTCACAGGTGCCCACCACCATTGTCGCCATCGCAGGAGGCTTGACCGGTCGCAAGGTCGGTGATCCGGCGACCGATGTGCTGCTCAAGCAGATGGCTGAGGGTAGGGTTCGCACCATGGTCAACTACAGCTCTGTTCTGCCTGACGGGCGTCGGATTCGTTGTGCCACTATCGCCGTCAAAGATAGCCGAGGGAATCCGGTCTCTGCATTGTGCATCAACAGCAGTGTCGAGATCTGGTCGGGGCTTCTGAAAATATGCCAGCAAATGCTCTACGGCAGTGTAGACGCAAGCTCTGAACCAAAGTCGGAAGCTGAACTTGATGAAGACTTGGATCAGAACCAACAGCGTGGCGCCGAGAAAGCCGGATCTGAGACAGGGCAGATAGATCAGGGAACAGAATCGGCCGAAGCCAGCTCCGCGGGTGAAGCCTTCGTCCACAACCTTGGCGACTTGGCAAATATCGTGCTTGACCGTGCTGTTGCCAGCCAGGGTGTACCGGTCGAGCTGATGACGAAAAGCCATAAAAAGGAGGTGATACGACAAGCCAAAGAACAGGGCTTTTTCTTCCTGCGAGACGCGGCCGAGACCTTAGCCGACCGTTTGCAGATTTCACGGTTCACCGTCTACAACTATCTCAAAGAAATAGACGAGACGACCTCCGTTAAAGATAAGAAAAAGCAATAAGCGGGGGAGTGGTACCGAGGCCATGGTGGCCTCAGAGGATTGCATTGCTAATGAAGGCAAGGTATCCGGCATAGTTGTAAAGAAGGGAACAGACGTAATCATGGGTCTTCTACATCCCGTTTCAACCCAGGATCTGGGAAGAATACATAGCATCCGTTGGGATGATGCACATCGCAACTGCGGTGACGATGCCATATCCCTGTCGGTGGCAGATATGGATTTCAAAGCCCCGGACCCGTTGGTCCAGGCTGTGGTCGAGCGTGCTCAGGTGGGTGATTTCTGCTACACTTACCTGGACCCCTCGTATAGACAGTCAGTGTGCGACTGGTTCAAAAGGCGCCACGGCTGGCAGATCAGACCCGCCAGTCTGGTGCCGGTAGGAAGAATGGTAGAATCCTTGCCGGCCATACTCAGGGAGGCTCTGCCGCCCGTCAGCTCGGTGATCGTTCCCTATCCTGCATATTCGCCCACCCCAACGGCGATCAAGGCCGCAGGGTGCAAGGTCCTTCCATGGATGCTGAAGATAGACGGCCAGGGAAAATACCGGTTCGATTTTGATGCGCTTGAAGACCTGCTTGACAAGGCCAATGCGATGGTAATCACCAACCCGCATAACCCCACCGGTCGTGTATGGACCCGTGACGAACTGGCTAAGGTTGCCAAGGCTGCCGCCAAGCATGATGTTCTGGTCATCTCAGATGAGTTCCATGCTGATCTGATCCATTCAGGATATCGATTCCAGCCTTATCTGACCTCTTCGCCCGAGGCAGCTGGAGGCATCTCCTTTACTTCCCCGGGGAAAACCTTCAACATCGCTGGGTTGGAAACTGCCAACATCGTCGTTCCTGATGCTGATCTGCGGCACAAGGTGGAAAAGGCCATCGATGATGCCGGCTGCCATAATCCCCGCTATTTTGCACAAGTTGCTACTCAGGCAGGATATGACCATTGCGCAGACTGGTTGGACGAGCTTCTTGCTGAGCTCGAGAAGCACACCAATCTTTTGCGCGACTGCGTTGCCGGAATGGATGGCGTGAAGCTGATCGAACCTGAAGGCACCTATCTGGCCTGGATAGATATGAGAGGGCTGGGACTTCAGGATGAGGAGATCGAAAAGCGGCTGACTGACCAGGGTCTGAAGCTGGATCCGGGGACTGACTTCGGTCTGGGCGGCAGCGGTTTTGTGCGTATCAACCTGGCAACAACTACGCCGATTCTGACCGAGGCACTGTCGCGCATGCATCGGGCGCTTGGTACTTCCACGAGAAAGGTGACCCTGCAATGACGAAGGAAAGGAAACAAAGAGAGCAGCGTTCCCCCACCCTGCTCTTGGCACTGACTCCAATTATCGCCATGGCGGTGTTTATGGGGGTTGGGGCTATCTGGCTGGAACTTCCCGCTGAACCGATGCTTATCATGGCTGCCGTGGTGGCAGCGATCATCGCCTACATGCTTGGCCACGGATACGATGAGATGCTCAACACCATAGCCGAGAAGATCGCCGGGATCATGCCTGCCATGCTGATTCTGATAGTGGTGGGCATGCTTATCGGATCCTGGATGATCGGCGGAACCATTCCCATGATGGTTTACTTCGGCCTCAAGATCGTATCGCCCAAGTACCTCTATCTGACGGCTCTGCTGGTCACGGTCATCACTTCGGTCTGCACGGGAACCTCCTGGGGTTCCGCAGGTACCATTGGCGTGGCCTTCATGGGAGTGGCGCTGGGCATGGATGGCATCAATCCCGCCATCGTCGCTGGTGCAGTGGTCAGTGGCGCCTATTTCGGAGACAAGCTTTCCCCTCTGTCCGGAGACACCAACCTGGCTGCGGCCATCACCCATGTGAATGTGTTCACGCATATGAAGCACCTGTTGTGGACCACCTTCCCCTCCTTGCTGGTGGCATCGATAGTCATGTTTGTGGCGGGCCGTGGAGTCCAGTCCACAGGCGGCCGTGGCTTTGACAAAGTCGCCGAGATGAACAACACGCTTTCGCAGGCTTTCACCTGGAACGTGCCCATGCTGCTTATACCACTCCTGATCATCCTGATCGGGTCGGCGTGGAAGAAGCCGACTATTCCAGTCATGCTGCTCTCGTCGGCGGTGGCCATGTTCAACGCTGTCGTCATCCAGCGCTTTTCCGTCACCAACGCGTTCAACGCCATTGTCAACGGATTCGACACCTCTATGCTCCCCAAGGGCTTCAACCTGGGTCCCGCAGCCAAGGACATCACCAGTCTGCTGAATCGGGGTGGCATGGAGAGCATGATGAGCACCCTTCTAATTGCGTTCTGCGCCCTCTCCTTCGCAGGAGTGCTTTCGGCCTCCGGGGCTTTGAACAAGATAGTGGAGTCTCTGCTTAAGATCAGCAAGAGCACTGGCTCGTTGATTGTCGTCACCCTGCTGACCGGCATCCTGACCATATCCACCACCTGCAACGGGCAGGTCTCCCTCCTGCTGCCTGGCGAGCTGTTGAGGCCTGCCTACATTCGTCGAGGTCTGCATCCTTGCAATCTCGGGCGAAGCATAGAGGACTCCGGCACCATATTCGAGCCGATCCTGCCTTGGACAGCTGCTGGCGCCTACATGGCGGCCACGTTGGGGGTGCCCACGCTCTCCTATATGCCTTGGGCAACTCTCTGCTGGACCGGCGTGATCTTTGCCACCATCTGGGGATACACAGGAATTGGCATCAGGAAGCTAACGCCGGATGAGCAGAAGGCCATGCTCGCTGAGCTGGATAAGGAGAAGGAAGCGTAGAGCCTTTTCTCTGTTATGGCTAATTAGCGCCACCACTGGGCAGTACCTGTTGTGGCGCTTTTCTTGTCAGTCGGAAAACGAATATGGATCTGCATGGGTTCGGTCTCTTTTCATTGTTCGGAAAGCAGCAAATTAGTCGTCCTGGCTTCAACGACCAGCGCTGAACTTAATGGCGTTAATGCAGGTTTCTATGTTTCTCTCGAGTGCAGAATCAGTAAGTTTGACTATGAAAGCAGCACTTATATAACTAGTCTGATCTCAGTGAACAGCAAAGATCAAATGTTTAGTAATTTTATCTTTAGATCGAGCACTTTGTTGGCGCTGTTATGTTGAATCGACAACAGATCAGTTTTAAATATTATGAAATTTGCTCGGTATTCATAACTTCAGAAAACATACTCAGCAGCACCTGATAAGTCCTTGAAAAAACAGAAAAATCTATCCTTTGTTTGCGTCAAAACCATATTTTCAACACGCGCGAAATAAATTGACAGATGCTTATATGTAATTAGCATTGTAGGTACAAAGTCAAAAGGGAGTTGGTCACATTGGCCAGCTCTTCACTAATGGGGCAGCGCTTTTCGAAGCGGATGCCCCATTAGTTTAGCTGCGGGGGCCAATGTGGACAGTTCAAAGCGCATGTGTCTGGCTAAAAGCCTCGATTTTCAAATTGCTAATTTGCAAAACGACGGCATCGTATTCGATATCTGTAATGAGGAATCCGCTAAAGCATATCTATCTGCGAACACCTACCTATTTTGGATTAAGCGATATGCTTCTAATTTCAACAAGCACGAAGACGGGAAGTACAAGAATCTCGATTTCGCTGTACTCAAAGATTTGGCGGTCATTGACTATGAACTCAGGATGGCACTGGAATATTTGGTAGCAAACGCGGAACATGATTTGAAAGTGCGATTCAATAATTTATTGATGTCAAATTCTGAGCTTGACGGCAGACGAATTGCAAAGCTGGTTGATCCATATGATCGCTTTGTATTTGATGAAAAGACTGGCTATCGAAATCAGCACGATGGCAGGCCTGGCAAGACAGGAATTAAGCTTAAATATTCTCCTTATTCAGATGCTATGGTTCGCAAATATTTCCCTGACCCAGAAATATGGAACTTATGGGAATGCTTCAATCTGGGTGATTTGATTGATTCATATATGAAGTATCTGGAGTCATTGCATCTGAGAGACAATGCTACAAAATTTTTTGGCAACTTCCGTAGGTTGCGAAATGCGGTATCGCATAGTGCCCCGTTACTGTTGGATGTGGATAGGACAAACAAGCATGGCCATGTGCCTCAGACTGAGTTTGTTGATGGATGTTTGTGCGATTTATTCCAAATGGATACCCCCCCCCCCCGGCGCCTATTCCGAGTACGATTAAGAAGTCGCAACTTGTCTATGACTATTCAAGTTTCTTGTGCATGTTTCTTATAGTCTGTAACAGTATGCCCATACGACGCATAGCAGCAAAATTGATGTCAGATCTAGAACAAAGAATATGCAAGAATTACGAGCAGTATTATCAGGGGAATTCGGAGTGCATCCACTTAAGGAATACTCTTGCATGCATTATTCGTATTTCGCGAGCGTTCTCGGAATACATTAAAGCTGAAAGTGACCAGCCGCATCAAAGCGGAAGATTGCATTTTATCCCTCAGCCTTTTTCAGTTAAGTGAATCCTGCTCAGTCACCGGTTTAAGGTGGTCATTTTATCGGAGAGCAAGAGTTCTGACCATTTCCTTCTTCATCAGTGTTGAAACCGACTGTGTAACTCAATAGTGATTGCAGGCTTTTATAATTGATTTCTCTGTTCCTGCTTGCAGTATTGTTGAAAGTTCTCTTTACATAGAATGATTCGGCGGGGTGTGGTCATACATTCGGTTGTATGAGCTTCAGCTGCTAGAGTGTCCACCCCACTGGATCAGTGTTATCCACGCTGTAGTAGTCGTAGTTGGATAGTCGATATTTGCCAAAGATGATGTAAAAAAGCCTCGAAAGCCTCGGAAATACTATCTGTGGAGCTAGCCGGATTCGAACCGGCGACCCTCTGCTTGCAAAGCAGATGCGCTACCAGCTGCGCCATAGCCCCGTGAATGTGAAAAGAACTTCAACCACACAAGAAATGCGTGGGCCTGGGAGGACTTGAACCTCCGACCTCATCCTTATCAGGGATGCGCTCTAACCAGCTGAGCTACAGGCCCATGCCGTGTGACCGAAGAATCACACAAATGGTTAGCTTACCATAGTGTCCCCTCAAGTCAATCTCGGCGGCGTCGCGTCGCGTCTTGGCGGAAGAATGGGGGTCATGAGGCGGAAACGGCGTGCGGAACCAGTCCGGTCGGAGCAGCTGGAGGTCGGTGGTGAGACTGTTCTGGTTATCAGGAAGCGGATCGCCAACGTCTATCTGCGGGTCAAGCCGCCTGACGGCCATCTGGAAGTGACGGCGCCTCTAAAGCTGGGCGACGACCAGATTCGTGCCTTTATCGACGGCAAGCACCGCTGGATTGCAACCACTAGAGAACGTCTGGCCCACTCACGCGATGTCTACGCCCAATCCGGAGCCGATGGTCAGCTACAGCCAGGACGATCCGAGGACGAAGCCAAGAGAATTCTCCAAGAGAGGCTGCCGACTCTGCTTGATCGGTGGGTCCCCGTAGTGGGTCGTCGGCCCGAGCGCATCAGTCTGCGGAAGATGAAAACGCGCTGGGGCTCCTGCACCCCCGCCACTGCCAGTATCCGGCTCAACACCGACCTGGCTTGGCTGGATTCCGATCTGTTGGAGTATGTGTTGGTTCACGAGCTGACTCACCTCTACGAGCACGGTCACGGCCCCGGCTTCCGCGCGCGGATGGATCGCTATATGCCCGACTGGACTGAGCGCCGTCGTCGACTCAACCGCTATTTGGCTTTGTGACTACAGAAGCTAGACATATGAAGATATGACTTCGAGAGCCATGAATTCCGGAGCCATCAGCTCCACGTGATTTCAGAATTTGTGCAATGTGAGCTTGTAAATTACGAATCTGTGGCATCATACGTGCTGATGATTTCGCGTCCGAACCTCTGCTGTGTCTTTTGGAGCGAAGTCGGATTGGTTTTTGATGCGTTCTGTCTGTGCAGATCTAACCTGCCTATGCGGTCTGATTCAGACCGAACTGACTGTGAGCTGTTCTGACTCAGCTGATCTGCATTTGATTCGTGCTGACTCTACCCGAGGCTGGTTTAATGCGCCACATTTGTCCTCCAAAGCCGACAGGAGACTGCCGCAGCCCATGCTGGTGCGCTAGCGTTGAGGAAGAGGGGCGATCCTGCAGCAGCTAGGCAGGCTCCCTGCGGCCCGGAGGCGAGTGTGGAGCCGATCCGGGGCAATCGATCATGAAGGAGCAGATGAGATGACGGAATCCAAGAAGACAATCAAGCGTGCTGTGGTGACCGGCGCTTCGAGCGGCATCGGTCAGGCCAGTGTGCGAGCCTTGGTGGACAAAGGCTGGAAGGTGGTCGGACTGGCTCGGCGCGAGGACAATCTCAAGGCCCTCGCCGACCAGCTGGGTCAGAACTTCACCTATGAGGTATGCGATGTGACCGACGAGGACTCCACTCAGGTGGCCGTCGATGCTGTACTCAAGGGTGGACCGGTCAAGGCTCTGGTCAACTGTGCCGGTGCGGCATTTGGCAAGGACCCGGTGGCTACCTCCAGCCTGGACGATTGGCGCGGCATGTACGAGCTGAACGTCATCGGCACCCTGCGGGTCATCCAGAAGCTGCTCCCGGCCCTGAAAGAGTCGGAGGGCACGGTTCTCGTCATCTCCTCGACGGCAGGCATCGAGCCCTACGAGGGCGGCGGTGGATACTGTGCTTCCAAGGCGGCGGAACGGGTCATGGCCCGCATTCTGCGGCTGGAACTGATTGGCGAGCCAGTGCGCGTGGTCGATATCGCCCCTGGTCTGGTCCACACCGATGAGTTCTCCCTGAAGCGGTTCGGCGGTGATAGCGACCGGGCTGACGCGGTCTACGCCGGTGTGCCCGACCCGCTGACCGCCGACGACATCGCAGGATGCGTCACCTGGGCCTTGGAGCAGCCCGACACTGTGGACATCGACCAGATTGTGGTTCGTCCTCGTGCCGAGGGCTCATACACCAAGCTTTACCGTCGCAGCTGAGCCTGGTAAGGGACCGATTCTGGCAAAACTGATTCTGCCAAAAACCCAGTTTGACAGGTTGATTCTGGCAGGAACCGGGTCTGGCAGAGGTTGAGTCTTGGCAGCTAAGCCTATGTGTGCCTAGCGGAACGCAGTCGACCGGGGATAGTGCCGACGGCCACGATGAGCACGGACAGGACCGATCCCGCCAGCACGCCCAGCAGTGCTGGCTTCAGGCGCGGGGATCCGGCGAACGCCAGGTTGGCGATCAAGAAAGACATGGTGAAGCCGATTCCACAGAGCTGGCAGAGGCCGATCATGTTCCCGGTCGTGGAGCCAGCAGGCCGCCGTAGCCCCAAATGACCTGCTAGGATCACCACGGTCATGATTCCTAAGGGTTTGCCCAAGGCCAGTCCCAGCGTGGTGCCCCAAAAGACGCGGTCAGTCAGCAGTCCGGGCCCCAGCTGATCTAGGGAGATGGATAGCGAGAAGAAAGCAAACACGGGCAGGACAACCAGGGCGCTCAAAGGCGTCAGCAGGCGATCCAACTGTTCGGCAGGCGATGGTGCCCGGGAGTAACTCTGCTCAATTCCTATTGTCTTGGTCTCAGCTGGATTGGCCCCGGTAGATTCTGCTCCGGATGGTTCAGCCTCGCGTGACCTGGCCACAGGGGTCAATAGGCCCATCGCCACTCCCGCCAACACTGGGTGGATTCCAGCCTTGAAGAGGCCGTACCAGGCCAGAAGTCCGCCCGCTAAGGCGCCCAACAGGAACAGCAGCATCAACGGTCTCCAGAGTTGGGAGGAACGGCTCACCGCTCGGACCAGCAGGGCCCAGACCACAAGGCCGGCTAGGCAGACAAGCAGCCAGCTCTGTTGTCCCAAACTGGAGTAGCCCAGGGCTATCAGCAGGACGCCAATCAGATCGTCGAAGATGGCCAGGGTCATCAAAAAGGCCTGCAGGGCGGGCCCGGCCTTGGGCAGAAGCAGTTGCAGCGCCGCCAGGGAGAAGGCCACATCGGTGGCCGTTGGGACAGCCCAGCCACGCAAACCAGCGGGGGAGCCCAGGTTGAGCAGGCAGTAGATCAGGATCGGAACGGCCACACCGCCTAGAGCGGCCAGCATGGGCAGTAGGACCTGCCTGTGGTCGCGCAGAGTGCCCGTGGCAGCTTCCTGGCGCAGGTCAAGACCCATGGTCAGGAAGAATATGGTCAGCAGCCCGTCCTGTATCCAGTCCTTCAAGGACAGGTTCAGCCCGCTCGGCAGATCCAGAGGTACCCAGGCGGCAAGCGCATTCAGGCCTGGCCCGGCCTTCGGCAGATTGGCCAGGATCAGTCCGGCTACTGCGCAGACCATCATGAATGGCCCGGTGATCCGATCGTTTTCAGCCAAGGATGATAGGGTTGCGAAACAATTTGAACGATGATGTCTGTTGTGCTGGTCCCTGTCAGATCCGCCCTGCCCACGCTGTGGATTTGATGGTTGGGCATTCGATGGCTTGGAATTCTGCTGAGAATTCGAAAGTCGGGGGTCTGATGGTTCGGGGTCCTGACGACGTGGATTGATTTGAGATGTTGGGAATGTGGGCGTGGGCGGCATGATGCTCCTGGTCGGGCGGATAGGGTTCGGTCTTCCGTGGCCGACCAGTCTTCCCGGCATGAGGCGGCGCCCGGCCGTCTCCCAAATGTCAATTCTATCTTGTCCAAAGAGTTATGCCAGCGGCCCTGCACCTTTTACGATGCAGGGCCGCTGGCATACCGCCTATCGGAGGCGGCGATGAGCTCTCAGAGCTCAGAAATCGAGTAACTCAGTAACTCAGAACAGATGGCTGCGCATGAACCACTGGAAGTGCTCCAGCTCCTGCACGTGGTCCTGCAGGATGTTGGAGCTGACGATGTCCAGGTCGTCCAGCTTCTCAATGGCCTCGCGGTCGCGCTTGATGAAGGTGGTGTAGTAGGTGTCCAGGGCCTTCAGGTAGTCCAGGGCATCCTGGCGGCCGGTCATGGTGATGCCATCCCAGTCGCGGTTCTTCATGATGTCGTCGGGCCGTCCGGCGGGGGAGCCGCCCAAGGTGGCGATGCGCTCTGCGGTTTCGTCGGCCATGTTCAGCACCGAATCGACCTCGGGATCCATCATCTCGTGGATGCCGATGAATTCCTTGCCCTTCATGTTCCAATGGGCGTGCTTGAGAATCAGGGCAGTCTCCTGTTCCTGGCTCAGACGGCTCTGCAGGATGGAGATGACCTTCTCGCTGGTCGCTTCGTCGAGTCCCGGTACGGTAAAGTTCAATGCCATAATCGCTCCTTAAATATGAAATTATGCCTGCGGTCGGGTCAGCCCCGACCTTGTATCTCCAGACTAGAGGAAAAGGCAAGGAAACGCTTGGATTTTGCGGGAATCAACTAGTGAAATCATTCACGGACCATCGGCTACGCTGACAGTCATTTTTCCTTGACTAGCGTGGATGCTCGTAGGCTGACGGCCAGCCTCGGTCAAATCAATCTCAGTCA
The DNA here is from genome assembly GCF_026537325.1 of Bifidobacterium sp. B4142. GTDB lineage: Bacteria > Actinomycetota > Actinomycetes > Actinomycetales > Bifidobacteriaceae > Bombiscardovia. The sequence goes on along the minus strand of NZ_JAFNMJ010000005.1, from coordinate 103,299 downwards.
GATTAGAACCGCTCTGGTTATTCCCGGCCTGCTCCTGCTTCGGGATTCGACTTGTCTTCATCCGCTTCGTCTTCTCCGGCTTCGTCATTATCGCCAGCCTGGCCCTCAGCCTCCCGCCGGCGCCTGACCTCAATGGTCTCGATGCGCCGCCCGTCCACCTTGGTCACCACCATGTCATATCCGTCGTCGGAGTGGACCACGTCGCCCACCTGCCCCATCCGCCCGGTCTGGGCCAGGAAGTAGCCGGCCAGGGTCTCGTAGGGTCCGTCCTCCAGCTCGATTCCGGTCAGGTCCGCGAAGTCCTCGATCGTCATGCCGCCGTCAACCGTGGCCACGCCGTTGACGAAGGCGGTTGCCTGGGGATGGGCCGGGTTCTGTTCCTCAGGCAGGTCGTACTCGTCGCGGATGTCGCCTACCAGCTCCTCGGTCATGTCCTCCAGGGTGACGATGCCGTCGGTGCCCCCGTACTCGTCGATGACCACAGCCAGGTGGATGCCTTTCTTGCGCAGCTTCTCCAGGCTGGGCAGGAGCTTGGAGGTGCCGGGCAGGGCGATGCCGGGCCTGGTTACGTCGGCCACGGTCTTGGCCTGGGGATTGCGCACGTCCATCAGGTCGCGCACGTGGACGAAGCCCAGCACGTCGTCGAAGTCGCGTCCGGTCACCGGGTAGCGCGAGTAGGGCTCGTCGTGCACGAATTCGACCGCCTCCTGCAGTGGCATGTCTCCGGCGATGAAGACCACGTCGGCCCGGGGGCGCATGACCTCGGCCACGCTGGTCTCGGAGGCATCGAAGACGTCGCCCAGGATCATCCGCTCGTCCTTGCTCAGGTTGGTGTTGGAGGAGACCAGCATCCGCAGCTCGTCATCGCTGACCTCGGTGTCGGTCTGCTGGGGGTCGAAGCCCAGGATGCGCACGATGAGGTTGGTGTTTTTGCCGATCAGCCAGATCAACGGCCTGCACAGGGTGGTGAAGACGTCGATGGCCGGGACGACGGCCCTGGCGATGGCCTCGGTGCGCTGCATGGCGATCCGCTTGGGCACCAGCTCGGAGATGACTATGGAGCAGTAGGAGATGATCAGGGTCAGGATCACTGTGGTCAGGGTGCCGGCCAGGCTCTCGTGCACTCCCCACCCGGTCAGGACGGGCACTACGTAGGGGGCGATGGATGATGCGCCGAAGGAGGCCGAGAGAAAGCCTGTCAGTGTCACGCCGATCTGCACAGCGGAAAGAAAGGTATTGGGGTCGCGGGCGATGCGGGCCACCCGGGCGCCGCGTGCGTCCTGCTGCTCCATCTGTTCCAGTTGCGATCCGCGCAGGGAGACCAGCGCCAGCTCGGTCCCCGAGAAGACGGATCCGATCAGGAGGAAGAAGAGAATGAGCAGGATGTTCAGCCATAATGCCATAACCTCAATGCTAGGGTATGGACGCCCCATGTGCCCTATGTCACACCCCAGCGGCGAACCTCTGTCTTCCCCATGCAGTGCTTCCTGACTAGCATGAAATACGGAGACAGGTTCGGCTTCAGGCCGACGTTCCCAACGCTCCCGAAAGGATTTTCCCATGTCACAGCTTCAGCACGAATTGACTGAGTTCACCACGCAGGCCTACCAGGATAACAAGACCTTCCCGGTCTCCAAGAAGGATCTGCTGGGACACTGGTCCCTGCTCTTCTTCTACCCTGCGGACTTCAGCTTCGTCTGCCCCACCGAACTGGAGGATCTGGCCAGCAAGTACGAGGACTTCAAGAAGATCGGCTGCGAGATCTACTCCGTCTCCTGTGACACTGAGTTCGTCCACAAGGCCTGGCACGAGGCCAACGAGAAGATCGCCAAGGTCCAGTACCCCATGCTGGCCGATCCGACCGCAACCCTGGCCAAGGACCTGCAGACCTACAATGAGGCTGAGGGCAAGGCCGAGCGCGGCGACTTCATTCTGACCCCTGAAGGCAAGGTCGTGGCCTACGAGGTCATCTCCTCCAACGTGGGCCGCAACGCCGACGAGCTGCTGCGCCGCGTTCAGGCCTCCCAGTTCGTCTACGAGCACGGCGATCAGGTCTGCCCTGCCAAGTGGGAGCCCGGCGAGGACACCATTGAGCCCAGCCTGGATCTGGTCGGTCAGCTCTGATCTGCAGCTGCCAATATCGGGAACTCGCCGATCGGAAGCGACCAGGGCGGGTTCCCTTTTCTGTATTCACGACCAGTATCCAACACCAGCACATCCGTGCATTCCTTCGGAAGAGGCATTCATGACGGAAGACAAGAATCTCTATGACGTGGTCGTCATCGGCGGTGGTCCTGCAGGCCTGAGCGCAGGCCTCTATCTGGCCCGGGCGCGGTATCGCACCCTGATCCTGGAGAAGGACGACTTTGGCGGCCAGATCACCATCACGGCCGACGTGGTCAACTACCCGGGCGTGGCCAGCACTGATGGCCGCAGGCTGACCGATACCATGCGCCAGCAGGCCCAGAACTTTGGAGCCGAGTTCATGAGCGCCGAGGCCACAGGTATCGAGGCCCAGGGCGACATCAAGGTGGTCCACACCTCTCGGGGCGACCTGCGCACCTTCGGCATCCTGATCGCCACCGGCGCCAGCCCCCGCAAGATAGGCTTCCAGGGCGAGCAGGAGTATGCGGGCCGCGGTGTGGCCTACTGCGCCACCTGCGATGGCGAGTTCTTCACCGGGCGCGAGGTCCTGGTGGTCGGCGGCGGGTTCGCAGCCGCTGAGGAGTCGGTCTTCCTGACCAAGTACGCCACCAAGGTGACCCTGCTGGTGCGCGAGGAGGACTTCACCTGCGATGCTGCCGTGGCTGACGAGGCCCGGAAGAACGACAAGATCGAGATTCATTACTCCACCGAGCTCAAGGGAGTCTCCGCTGGCCCCGGCGGGCTGGTCGAGGCCGCTATCCTGGACCGCAAGAGCGGGCAGACCACCACTTGGAAGCCCCAGGATGGCGGCACCTTTGGCGTCTTCGTCTTCGCTGGCTACGTGCCCCAGACCGGCATGCTCAAGGGCGTGGTGGATCTGGATGACCACGGGTACGTGCTGACCCACGACTACCTGGAGACCTCGGTGCCAGGCATCTACGCCGCCGGGGATCTGCGGGTCAAGAACCTGCGGCAGGTCATCACCGCCGCCTCCGATGGGGCTGTGGCCGCCGTGGAGCTGGAGCGCTACGCCTCCAACATGTCGGACAAGACCGGCCTGGTGCCGCCGCGGCCCGAGGACTCCCCCTACGCCCGTTCCGAGCGGCAGGCCGAGAACTCCGCCCTGGCCTCGGGCACCTCGCCCGCGCCTGTGGCCCAGGAGGACGGCCAGGCCCTGGCCAAGACCTCCGGCTTCTTCGGGCCGGACATCCGCAAACAGCTGGGCATGGTCTTCGGCAAGATGACCGGAAAGCTGGAGCTGGCCCTGGATCTGGACGGCAGCCAGGTCTCCAAGGAGCTGGAGGCCTTCGTGGATGAGCTGGTCGGGCTCTCCGACGGCAAGCTGACCGTCAGGGTCGACTCCCGCACGGACGAGGACAGCAAGGACTACGATCCCTCCAGCGACCTGCCTGATGCACGTCCCAGCGTGCGCATCTGCCGGCTGGACGACCAGGGCGTCTCCCAGCCGACCGGATTGGCCTTCCATGGCGTGCCCAGCGGCCACGAGTTCAACTCCTTCGTCCTGGCCCTCTACAATGCGGCGGGCCCCGGGCAGCAGGTTGATCAGCCCACCTCGGACCGGATCGATGCCATCAAGGACCGGGTGGACGTGATGATGCTGGTCTCCCTGACCTGCACCATGTGCCCGACTACGGTCCTGTCCGCCCAGCGGGTGGCGGCCCAGAACGGCAAGGTGCGCGCCGAGGCTTACGACCTGGCCCGCTTCCCTGAGCTGAAGGATCAATACCAGGTCATGAGCGTCCCCTGCATTGTGATCCGCAAGGACGGACAGGAGACCGTGGAGTTCGGCAAGAAGTCCGTACCTGAAATGCTGGATCTGATTGGGGCCTGACCCTGCGTCTGAGCCTGAACAGAGTCTGAGAAGGCGCTGGCGTCTATTGCCTTTGCGGTGATGATGCCAGCGTCTTTTTGGTATATGTTGCAGGTCTGTATTGATGAAAAGCTCTGGATATTATCCATGGTTTGGATAGTTTGTCGTATCAGCAGCCACAGGAGTGACGGATGGCTAGATCCGCCTTGATGATCTGCACGTCGGGGACCTGGTCCGGCTCCAAGGCCGCATTGATGGCGCAGGCGGCAATTTTCGCAGTGTCCTGCTGCATGGTGGTCAGCTGAGGCCAGGTGTAGAGGGAGTCGATGGTGCCGTCAAAGGAGACGATGGCTACATCCTCGGGAATGCGCAGCCCGCGTTCATGCAGGGCTCGCAAAGCACCCATGGCCTCCAGGTCCGATCCGGCGAAGATGGCCTGGGGTGGTCTGCCGCTGTCAATCAGGTCCAAGGTGGCGCGGTAGCCGCCCTCGCGTGTGAAGAAGGCCTGGCGAATCCTGCCGGCGGGAAGGTTGGCGTTCTGATGGGCCGCATACCAGCCCTGGATGCGGGCGTCGCCCCGGTCGTCGGGGGAGCCGCCGAAGAGCATGTCGACGCTGCAGTGCCGGTGCTTGATCAGGTGTTGGGTGGCGGTCAGGCCAGAGTGGAAGAAATCGGTCGACACGCTCTTGGCATTGCTCACCCGGTTGGGCTGGTCCATGAAGACGAAGCGACTCTCCTCGAGATGAGCCATGCTCAGCTGTGCGTAGCTGCGTGAGGATGAGAGGAAAATGGCATCGACGTTGCGCTCCAGCAGCTGTCTGATGGCCTGCTCCTCCAATTCGGGGTCGCTGCGCACGTTCATGAAGAGAACCGAGTATCCCCGCCGCATGGCCACCGTCTGCAGCTCGTCGTAGATGCCGGCGCTGAATGGGTTGGAAGAATCCGGCACAATGACCCCCAGCATCTTGGAATAGCCGGTGCGCAGGGCGCGCGCCGTGGGGTTGGGGTGGTAGTTCAGCAGCTTCGCCGCCTCGCGCACCCGCTTGGATGTGTTCGGAGCCACAGCCCTGGGCCCATTGTTGAATACGTAGCTGACCACGGCTGTGGAGACATTAGCCAGCTTGGCCACATCCGTGCGCGTGGCCCTTTTGCGTTGTCGGTGATCCTTGTTGTTTGCAGCCATCAGAGTTCGTTCCCATCTGCCTATTCGCCAGTCTCAATTTATGCTACCCGGAATAGGGAATCTACTCGAATTGATATTGCCGTCAAACCCGGTTGAGCACCATTATTGATCTGTCTGCACATGTCTTGCTAAGGCTGAAAAATCAAGGTAAATAGCACCAAAAAACCAGCCGTTGCGGGTGCGTTTTTCCTCAAAAGCAACTGTTCGGGCAACCAGCGTCAGATATTTGACAGACGAATCTACTCGTGTATATTAAGAATCACGAATGAGTTCAGGTTCTCTCGGAACGTGTTCGGCGAAGAAGCAACCTACGAAGGAGTGGTTGATGAACAAGATCAAGACGGTGGCGGCGGTCGGCATCTGCTGCGCTATGGCAATAACCTCATTGGCTGCCTGCGGCTCTTCCTCCTCCGGGGGCAAGAAGACCGTGGAATTCATGACCATGCAGTCGACGGGGACCCCCCAGCTCAAGGCTCTTCAGGGCCTGGGCAAGAAGTTCGAGGCAAAGAATCCAGACATCGCCATCAAGATGGTTCCTGGCACCAACAACAACGAGAACGACATCAAGGTTCGTCTAGCGGGCCACAACCCTCCGGACATATGGAACACCCACGGCTGGTCGCGCGACCGGTACGGCAACTTTCTTGAGCCTCTGCAGAACAGGCCCTGGGCCAAGCGGCTCAAGCCGATAGGCAACGATGTCTTCAAGACCAAGGACGGCAGATTCTACGCCCTTCCTGCTGATATTCAAGTGTCTGGCATCATGTACAACCAAACGGTTCTGGATGCGGTCGGCATCGATCCCAAGTCCATCGACACCTGGGACGCCTTTGAGCAGGCCTGCACCAAGCTCAAGGCCGCCGGGTACACCCCGCTCATCTCCTCCAACAAGGATGCGGGTCCCAATGGCGACATCGCCGACTACATGCTTCCGGGCATGTACGACGACAGCCAGCTCAAGGACCTTTCTGCCGGCAAGTTCGATACCGCAGTCTACGAGAAGTACACCTCCAGGGTGGCCAAGTGGGCCAAGGACGGCTGGTTCAATGTGGATTACACTTCCGCCTCCCAGGATGACATATCCAGGCTGATGGCCCAGGACAAGGTCGGCTTCTCCTTCCGCGCCAACGGCAGCTCCCAGCTGATCCAGTCCTACAATCCCAAGGTCAAGCTGGGCATGATGCCGGTTCCTGCAGAAGTCGGCAGACCCTACTTCTCTACAGGCGAGGACACCCTGACCTTCGGCGTCTCCAAGACCAGCAAAAACAAGGACGCGGCATTGAAGTTCATCGACTTCATGGCCGAGCCTGAAAACCTGCAGAAGCTGGTAGACGTGAGCATGAACGATTCGGCCCTGACCGGCGTCAAGTCCGCGCTGGGGCAGTTTGAGCCGACATACGACTACTGGGTCAACAAGAAGAAGACCAAGTTAGTCCCCTTCTTCGACCGCAAGTACCTGCCCAACGGCATGTACAACACTCTGGCCAAGTCGACCGATGGTCTGCTGACCGGTCAGCTGACTGCACAGGCCGCTGCCGATCAGGTCAAGACCTCCTTCAACAGCCTGTATGGCCAGAAGTCTTCCTGAGCAGTGAGCCAAGAGGAGCCGAGTCATGACAGATAGCCGCTCAGGGGCGATTCCTTCGCAGGACACCCAATCCGGATCACCGTTACATGGGGATAGCAGGGATGCATCCGTTGACCACGTCAGGGGTCCCGCCCTGCGTCGTCGCCGTTTCAAGGGTGCCTCGATCAATCTCTTCTATCTTCCTGCCGTCATCCTCCTGGTGATCTTCATCATCTATCCGCTCTTGTCGGGGATCGGACTTTCCCTGACCAACTGGGACGGGTACAACGAGGCCAAGTCCTTCGTGGGGCTGGCCAACTACAAGCAGATGCTGACTGACGCCAACTTCAAGCAGGTGGTCATCAACACCTTCATCTACGGCATTGGCAGCACAGTGCTCCAGCAGATCCTGGGCCTGGCTCTGGCACTGCTGCTGAACGCCAGGATCAAGGGGCGCACCCTGATCAGGGCCATCATCTACCTGCCCGCTCTGGTGGCCCCGGTCATCATGGGCATCATGTACTACTTCGTCTTCCAGTACCAGCAGGGCGCCCTGAACGCCGTCATGACGGCGCTGGGTCTGCACAAGGTGGCCTGGTTCAACAATGCGGGGTTCTCGGTCTGCATCATCGTGCTGGTGAATTCCATCCAGTTCGTCGGCGTCTCCATGATCATCTACCTGGCCGGTCTGCAGACCATGGACCAGGAGGTGGTCGAGGCCGCCGAGGTCGATGGGGCATCCGGCTGGAAGAAGTTCTGGAACATCACCCTGCCGCTCCTGTCGCCCGCCTTCACGACCAGCGTGGTTCTGAACCTGATCGGAGGGTTGAAGCTCTACGACATGGTCAAGGTGCTGACAGGCGGCGGCCCCGGGTATGCCACCAACTCCATCTCGACCTATATCGGCACGATCTACTTCGACAACCAGGCGGCCGGGTATGCCTCGGCTATCGGAGTCTTCCTCTTTGTCCTGATTGCCATCGTGACCTGGCTGGTCGACAAGGGGCTGGCCAAGCTGGATTGGGAGGCCTGACATGGCTAGCAAGAACAAGAATGCGATGACCCCTGCCGAGCGGTCATACCAGCGTGGGCGTTGGGCCATCTACCTCTTTCTGGTCATCGTCTGCCTCTGCCAGCTCCTGCCCTTCTACCTGGCGATCACCACCTCGCTCAAGCCTTCGGACGATCTGAGCTCGGCCCTGAGCATGCGCATCCACGACCTGGCATGGTCCAACTGGTCCGAGGCCGTCAACGAGGGCGGCATCCTCAAATCCGTTCTCAACAGCGTGGTGGTGACTGTTGGGGCGACGGCCCTGGTCTGCATCCTGGGAGCAGCTGCGGCCTACCCCCTGGCTCGTCGCCTGACCCGATTCAACAAGCTGGTATCGGCCTTCATCCTCTCCATGATGATGATTCCGCCGCTGAGCATTCTGGTCCCCCTCTACTCCTTCCTGGTCAGGATCGGCGGGGTGAACAACTACTGGGGCATCATCGTGGTGCTGACGGCCACCAACCTGCCTCTGTCGGTCTTCCTCTACACGGCCTTCATCAAGGCCATACCCCCGGCGATTGATGAGGCCGGCGAGCTGGACGGGGCCAACCGGCTCCAAGTCTTCATGCGCCTGGTCCTGCCCATGCTCAAGCCGGTGACGGCGACCGTGGTCATCATGACCGGCTCGACAGTATGGAACGACTACGCCCTGTCCAGCTACATCCTGACCGATCCCTCGGCCCAGACCATTGCCCCTCGTGTGGCCTCCTTCTTCTCGGCCAATACCAACAATCTGGGCGTCGCCGCAGCGGCATCCCTGATTGCGGCAGCCCCCATGGTGGTCGCCTATATGTTCCTGCAGAAGTACTTCATTGCAGGGATGGTGGCCGGAGCAGTCAAGTAGTCTTTTAGTCAGGAGCCGCCCAACTGCAGTTGAGCGGGCGGCTCACTGGCTCATCAAGCATCGTTGTTTTTGCACATTTGTGCCGTAGTCACCAAAGGATTTTTCATGCTCTTTCCACAGTCGGTCCATTCGGATCAGCCACTCACCTATATGGCCCTGGGGCCCGTTACGCCGGGTGCCGATATTCCTGACATCAGAGGGCTGTATGCAGGCCCCGACCTGGATGGCTTGGAACAGAGCCCCGTCTGGGCCTCAACCCATTCGCCCCTGCTGCTGGAGCATGCGCAGAACACCTACCTGCATCCGGGCCTGACCGGGCATCGGATCACGCAGGGCTCCGAGGGCTTCCAGGCCGGTCGTTCCTGGTCGCCACGATTCCTGGTCGAGGGCCGGCCCGAGCAGACCGCCGACTCGCTGATCATCAAGGCTCGCGACGAGGGTGCCCAGCTTGGCTTGAAGACCAGGGTGGAGGCCATGGCCGGCGGCTCCCTGCGGATTCGTCACACCCTGCGCAACCTGGGCGCCGATCCCTTCCTGCTGGAGGGTCTGGAGATCCGCCTGCCCCTGGACGACCAGCAGACCCAGATTCTGGACTTCGCCGGTAGGCACGAGCGTGAGCGCAGCCCCCAGCGTCATGATATGGCCGACGGGGCCTGGGTGCGTGAGTTTCGTTGGGGCCGCACCGGCTTCGAAGGGCCCGTAATCATGGTGGGCACCCCCGGGTTCAACTTCCACCATGGCAGGGTGCTCTGCGTCCAGCCGGCCTGGAGCGGCAACACCGTGCTCCGGGTGGACCGGAACAGCGCCACCCCGGCCGGCGTCAGCGCTGGCGAGCTCCTCCTGCCCGGCGAGGTGGTCTTGGACCAGGGCCAGGAGTACAGCACGCCCTGGATCGTGGTCACCGCCTCCGACCATGGCATGGATCCGATCATGAACAGCCTGCACGCCTGGGAGCGCACCCTAACCGAGCATCCGCGCGAGCAGCCGGTCATCCTGAACGTCTGGGAGGCCATCGCCTTCAACCACGACTTCAATACCCTGCGCGACCTGGCCGACCGGGCCGCCCGCATCGGAGTGGAGCGCCTTGTTCTGGACGACGGCTGGTTCCACCTGCGCCGGGACGACAAGGCCGGTCTAGGCGACTGGTGGGTGGATCCTGCTGTCTGGCCCCAGGGTCTGGAGCCTTTAGTTGATTATGTCCACAAGCTAGGGATGCAGTTCGGCCTCTGGTTCGAGCCGGAGATGATCAATCCTGATTCGGATGCCTTCCGCGACCATCCTGAGTGGGTCATGAGGGCATCCTCCAGAAACCCGGAGCTGCAGCGCAACCAGCTGGTCCTAGACCTGACCAACCCCCAGGCCTTCAACCATGTGCTGGAGGCCATGACCGAGGTTCTGGGGTCCTGCCAAATCGACTACGTCAAGTGGGACCACAACCGCGACCTTCTTGAGGCCGGCTCACAGGTCCATGGGGGCGCGCCGGCCATCCACGAGCAGACCCTGGCTTACTACCACCTTCTGGACGCCCTCCGCACTCGCTTCCCTGAGGTGGAGTGGGAGTCCTGCGCCTCGGGCGGCGGCCGCATCGACCTGGGCGTGATCGAAAAGATCCGCCGCTTCTGGAACTCCGACATGACCGATGCCCTGAGCAGGCAGCTGATCCAGCGCTGGACCGAGCAGACCGTGGCCCCCGAGTACATCGGCGCCCACATCTCCCAGCCCTCCTCCCAGCAGACCGGCAGAACCTACAGCCTGGATTTCCGGGCCGCCACGGCCGTCTTCGGGTCCATGGGCATCGAGTGGGACATTCGCCAGGCCAGCGAGGAGGACCTGGAGCGGCTCAAGGAATGGATCGCCTGGTACAAGGTCAACCGCGGCTTCCTCCACTCCGGCCGCGTGGTTCGCCTGGACCTGGCTGACCCCTCGGCGCTGGCCCATGGCGTGGTGGCCCCCGACCGCAGCCGCGCCATCCTGGCCCATGTCCAGTTGGATGAATCCCTGCATAATCGTGGTGTTTGTCTACGTATTCCCGGTCTGGATCCCATGGCGCGGTATCGGCTCACCTGGACCGGCCCCGCCAAGCCCAGGGCCTCGTTGGAGCATTTGGATCCAACAGGTCCGCTGGGCACCGCCGAGGTCACCGGCACCTATCTGGAGCGTGTGGGTATCCGCATACCCCGTTGCCAGCCCGAGACCATCCGCCTGATCGACCTGGTCCGGGTCTGACCCGCCGCCGTCTGCCACACCACAGGGATGAAGGAGCACTGAGTCATGAACCCAACCAGCCTTAGCCTTGGAGAGCCGGATTGGATCACGCTGACCACCGATGCCGACAGGGAGACTGTGCCTGCGGGAAGACGCTTTCACACAGCCCCTGACGTGAGGGCCAGCCTTAAGGGCGGGTCCGCTCTGACAGTCAGCCTGACCGCCGGTTCAACCCCCATCCGGTCCCTGGTGCTGCGCTGGACCAGGCCCATGCCCTCCGATGACTTCTACCTGGGCGACGCCTGGGAGCGCGGCTACGGCCGCATGGGTTTCCAGACCATGCGTGCCAACCGGTTCATGCCCTGGTACTTCTTGGCGGTGGGTCAGGAGCAGGCCGAGGGGTACGGGGTGGTCACCGGGGCCAACGCCTTCTGCTTCTGGCAGGTCGATACGGCCGGTGTCACCCTCTTCCTTGATCTGCGCAATGGAGGCACAGGCCTGGTCCTGGACGGCAGGGAGCTTGAAGCGGCCACCATCGTTTGCCTGCAATATCCGCTTCAGGAGCGGGCTGGTGGTCCGGTCTTTGCTGTGGCCAGTGACTTCTGCTCCCGGATCAGCCGCAAGGGCCTCATACCCACCGAGCCAGTCTACGGGAGCAACAACTGGTACTACGCCTACGGGGACTCCAGCCGCTCACGGATTCTTGCCGATGCCGAGTATTTGGCCTCCCTGACCCAGGGCAGCGCCAACCGCCCTACCATGGTCGTGGACGACGGGTGGCAGGACCACCACCGGCTTGAGGACTACAACGGCGGTCCCTGGCGGCGTGGCAACGAGAAGTTCGGAGACATGGGCGCCCTGGCCGACCAGATCAAGGCCATGGGCATCAAGCCCGGCATCTGGTACCGTCCGCTTCTCAACGAGGACGAGATCATTGCCGACCAGTGGAAGCTTCCGCACAATGGATGCCTGGACCCCTCGAACCCGCAGGCCCTGGACTACATCCGCCAGGACATCGCCCAGCTGGGGGAGTGGGGCTACCAGCTGGTCAAGCACGATTTCAGCACCTTCGACCTGCTGGGCAGGTGGGGCTTCCAGATGAACCCCTGGCCCAGCCCGGACGGCTGGCACTTCTACGACCGGAGCCTGACCAGCGCCCAGGTGGTCAAGCAGCTCTACCGGGCCATCTTCGAGCAGGCCGCTGAGACCGGGATGCTGGTCCAGGGCTGCAACGTGGTCGGACATCTGGGCGTCGGCTTCATGCAGATCAACCGGACCGGCGACGACACCAGCGGCCTGCAGTGGGAGCGGACCAGGCAGATCGGGGTCAACACCCTGGCCTTCCGCCTGCCACAGAACGGGAGCTTCTACGCCACCGACGCCGACTGCGTGGGCATATCCGACTCAATCGACTGGAAGCTCAACCGCCAGTGGATGGACCTCTTAGCGCGGACCGGCACTCCACTCTTCTTCTCGGCTCGCCCCGACAGTCTGACCACCGACCAAGAGGGCCAGCTCAGGCAGGCCTTGGCCCTGGCCTCAACCGGTGGCACCCATGCCCTTCCCTCGGACTGGCTGGTCAACGACTGCCCTGAGATTTGGACTGACGACGGCGGCACCCGCCGATACTCCTGGTATCAGCCGGCTGGCCTGGAATTCGCTGACATGCCTGAGCGCTACGATGGGTACCTTTCAGCCGTATAGAGGTAATTGGCATAGGCGTACATGGCGGGCGCGCTCGGTTGGGGTGGGCGCAACCGCCAGTTCGCCGAATTGCAGTGATGGAAATCTGACCATACTTGCAAAAGGTACAGTGGCAAATGCATTGAATGCATGAGCCTGTTTTATCAGACTCTTCCAGGACGAGCCTGCGCGCATCGCGTCTTCGACTGCTTATCCGGCAGCTGGCTCATGCTTTTCTTTTCTGCTCCATTGTGCGAAGTGGTTGGGCTGTGCCATTGTGCGGAGACTATGGCACAGCCCTGTCCTGGTTTGCTTTTCAGCGGCCGGTGCGGGCTTGCTCGTGTCGGCGCCGCCGTGAGGCCAGGATGGCGCCTGTGCCGGTGGCTCCGGCAGTCAGGGTGAGCAGGATGCCTGCTCCTCCCGCCTTGGGCAGGGCCAGGGGTTGGTAGGTATAGGTCAGTGAGGTGTTGGTCATGGTGGGACCTGTGCCGCCTAGTGTGTAGTCGATGCTGACGGTCACCGGGCCGGGCTGATGGGGCGGGGTCACCGCCGTGACGGTGTTGCTGGCGGTGCGGGACCGGCTGATGGCAGCGGGGGAGGCATCGAACCTGGCTGCGGTGATGATCGGTGCCAGGCTGGACTTCACCTGCACTGGAACATTCGAGCTGACGGTGCTGTTGTTGCCGAGTTCGCCGTCACCATTGTATCCCCATGCCCAAATGCTCCCCTCCTGGTCATCGAAAGCCAGAGAATGATAGAAGCCTGCACCGATGGCCTGTGTGGCTTTGAGTCCGGTGTTGGGGTCGTTGGGGTGGGCTGGGTCGCGCACGCGCACGGGGACGTGTGAGTCGCTGGTGCTGTTGTTGCCGAGTTCGCCATACTGGTTCCATCCCCAGGCGTATGCGTACCCGTCGCTGCCGACAGCCAGTGAGTCATCGCCTCCGCCGCTGATTTGTGTGGCTTTGAGTCCGGTGTTGGGGTCGTTGGGGTGGGCTGGGTCGCGCACGCGCACGGGGACGGAATTCACGCCGAGCCAGTCAGCGCCGGTGTTGTTGCCAAGCTGGCCCCAGTCATTATATCCCCACGTCCAAGCGTTACCTTCCTGGTCTATGGCCAAGCTATGCCAGTTCCCGCCGCTGATTTGTGTGGCTTTGAGTCCGGTGTTGGGGTCGTTGGGGTGGGTTGGGTCGCGCACGCGCACGGGGACGTGTGAGTCGCTGCCGGTCTTGTTGCCGTTGCCAAGCTGGCCCCACTTGTTATACCCCCAAGCGTATACGTATCCATCGCTGCCCAAGGCTACGGAGTGAGAGCCCCCGCTGCTGACTTGTATGGCTTTGAGTCCGGTGTTGGGGTCGTTGGGGTGGGCTGGGTCGCGCACGCGCACGGGGACGTGTGAGTCGCTGGTGCTGTTGTTGCCGAGTTCGCCATACTGGTTCCGCCCCCAGGCGTATACGTATCCGTCGCTGCCTATGGCCAGAGAGTGGGGGCCTGCAGCGCTGACTTGCGTGTAGGTGAAGTCCTTTGATGTTCCCGCGGGTTTTCTGACGGTGATTGGTGCGCTCCTGTCGATGGTGGTGCCGTCGCCGAGCTGGCCGTTGCTGTTGCTTCCCCAGGCATAGGCGTTGCCGTCGCTACTTATGGCCAAGGAATGACTGGTGTCGGGCCCGCTGCTGATTTGGTTGAATTGGATGCCGCGGGTGGCTGGGGGGGTGATGGTTGTGGCCTGTCCGCCGAGCTGACTGCCTTGCTCCGGGTTGATGGCCCAGGTGTCAGGTGTCCAGTGGGCGGTAAGAGCGAGGTTCTGAGTGACGGGTCTGCTGAAGTCGTAGGCAGCCTTGCCATTGAACCATCCGTCGAACAGGAAGCCGTCTCGTTCCGGGTCGGGTGTGGGCCGTCTGACTCTTTGGTAGGGGCTGGCGATTTGTTGGCTGACGGGCTGGGGGCTGCCCCCGGCTGTGTCAAAGCTGACAGTGAAGGCCGCGTCTGGCTGGGCCGTCCGGGCGAGGCCCGGGGTCTGGCCAGCATCTTGTTCGAAGGTGTATTCGAGATTTTCGGCAAAGGGCTGTCCGGCTTGCCTGCCAGAGATGGCGATGCTCGCTGGTCCGGGCTTATGGGCGGGTGTGGTGGCCTGCCAGGCATTGCGGATCCAAGTGAGTCTGAGGGGCTGGCCGTCAAGGCTGGCCGCCTCCAGCAGCGGGGGCGAGGCAATGGTGATGACGACTGGTTTGCTGGTCTGGCCTGGACTCCATGAGGCGAGGCCGCCCTGCCTATCCAGGGCGGTGATTCTGCCGTCCGCGCTGGTGGCTTGTGTCCAGACGCGCCCGTCGTCGTGGATGCGGGCTGTGGGCTCGCCTGGTTTCCAGGCCCAGAGGTGTCCGTCTGCGTCCGTGATCACGGCCTGACCCTCGTTGGTGTTGATTAGGCTGGCCGGTCTGCCGCCGGTCAAGTTGACTGGATTAGCGTCGTTCGCTTCGTCAGCCAGCCAGTGGGCCTGGCCGTCTGCGTCCAGAAGGAGGATCCCCTGGCTGAGGGGCTCGGCCTGGATAATGCGTCTGGACGGATTCTGACTGATGCGTGTGATGTGCGGGTCTGCTTGACCGGGGCTCCATGACCAGGCCTGCCCGTCCTCGTCCACGGCCAGGAGTCGGCCGGCTGAGGCGACCGCGAGCACGGCCCGTCTACCCTGAGGCAGGACTGTTTCGGCTTGCCTCAGGGTAGAAGGGCCGTGGTCCTGCCGGCCTGTTTGGAAGACGTGGACGCGGCCCTGCCGGTCCACGGCCATGAGCCATTCTCCATTGCCGCTGATGTGCATGTACCGGGTGCCACGTCCCGCGTCCAAGGGGACGGGGGTGGGATGAGAAGCGGTCCAGACGTAGATCTGCTGGTCGGAGCCCAGGATCATCTGCCAGTCTCCGACTGAGACGGCCTGCAGGTAGCGAAACTCGCTCCCGGCCTGGGCGGGGGCGGGCAGACGCGTGAGCGAGGAGGTCGCGGTCCATGTGTACAAGCTGCCGTCTCCGCTCAGGGCTGTCAGTCTGCCGCCGGAAGCCTGGACGCAGGTTAGGGTCGGCTCTTGCCCGGAGGGCGGGTTGATGGTCAGGTGGATGCCGCCTGCGGCGGGTCCGCGATCCGGGCTGAGCGTCCAGTCCCCACTTCGGGCCCACTGGGCAGTCAGGACCATATCTTGAAGGACGGGGGTCCGGAAATCGAAGAGCCTGCCCTCCTGCATCCATCCGTCGAATCTGTAGCCGTCGCGCTGGGGATTCGCGGGAGGGCTGGCGAGACCCCCCTCCCGCACAGTTGACCTCACTGGCGCACTTCCGTTTGCAGGATCGAAGCGCACCGCGTGCACGGTCTGGCCGCCAGTTACCGACGAGGACGAAGGTCTGCCGACGGATGTCCCGGCATCCGCCAAGGGGGAAGGCGAGACAGACACGCCCCCCTCACCACGAGGGGAAGGCGAGACGGCTGAGGACCCGTCCGTTAGGCGGAAGGACTGCTCCTCCCCGGCGGGGATAGAAGGTTTCGTCTTGTCGGCAACAGCAGCCGAGCCTCCTGCGGCAGCGGCCACTACGCCCAAGCTTGACAGCAGGATCAGCAGGACCAGCGCCAGCATCAGCTGGCGTAGTCTGGACCTTAAACGCATGACAACCCCTTCGCCGGCAACGTCAGCCGTCGCCTGTCATCCCCTAAGGCAGAGTAGCCAACACAGCAGTCCCAAACCAATTGCCCCCACACCGACCATCAACACTATACCACCACAAATGCCCGGCGACGTCCTCGGTCGCGCATGGGGGAGACAAGCGTTCGCAGCTTCTGCGGTTCCGCCGCTTGACGGCCATGCCTGCGTGAATACAGGAGGAGCCCCGCCTCCTGCAATATGCGGGAGAGCCGAGCTCCGCAGCTGGACTGCCTGGCGCGGATCAGCCGGTGTTCTGCAGACCGGCGGCGACTCCCGAAACGGTGCAGAGGATCAGGTAGATGAAGTCGGCCTGTTGGCTCTTGCTGAGCTCCTCCTTGTCGTTGCGACGACGCAGGGCACGCAAGGCGCGCACCTGGGTCACCGACAGGGCGTCCACATATGGAGAGCGGATTCGGATGGCCTGGCCCAGCACGTGGCGGTGCTGCAGGGGCCACTCGTCGCCCACGATCTGCAGAACCCACTTGCGGGTCAGCTCCATCTCCGAGAGGACCTTCTGGCTCAGGTCGTCCCGGTCGCCCAGGGAGAGGTACATCTTGGCGATACGCTCGTCGGTCTTGGCCAGGCTCATCTCGATGTTGTCGATGAAGGTGCTGAAGAGCGGCCACTCCTCGTAGGCCTGACGCAGGGTATCCAGGTCGCCGAACTTCTCGCAGGCGGTGCCCAGGCCGTACCAGGCGGCCAGGTTGATTCGGGCCTGTGCCCAGGAGAAGACCCAGGGTATGGTCCGCAGATCGTCCAGGGACTTGGCGCCCAGACCACGCTTGGCAGGCCGGGAGCCGATGGGCAGCAGGCCGATCTCGTTCAGAGGCGTCACGATGGAGAACCAAGGGGCGAAGTCCGGAGTATGCAGCAGGTCCAGGAAGCGCTCGTGTGCGGCTTGGTCCAGTTCGTCGGCCATATCCGCGTACTTCTCGGTCATAGTGGTGTTGCGCTCCTCCACGCTGGGCGCGGATTGGAGCAGGGTGGCCGCAGCCACGGACTCGATGTGGCGGATGGCCAGGACCGGGTTGCCGTAGCGGGCGAAGATGACCTCGCCCTGTTCGGTCAGCTTGAACCGGCAGTTCACCGAACCCACAGGCTGGGCCAGCACGGCCCGGTTGGCAGGGCCGCCTCCACGGCCTACGGCGCCGCCGCGTCCGTGGAAGAGGGTCAGGTCAATGTCATGGCTCTCAGCCCACTTGGCGATGCGCTCCTGGGCGGAGTGCAGGGCCAGGGTCGCCGAGACAGGGCCGGCATCCTTGGAGGAGTCGGAATAGCCCAGCATGACCTCCATCTTGTTGCCGGTCTCCTTGAGCCGGGCCTGTACCTCGGGGATCTTGATGATCTCCTCCAGCACGTCCACCGAGTTCTGCAAATCCTCCAGCTGTTCGAACAGGGGGATCACGTCGATGACCGGCACGTCCTCGGCATGTTCGAAGGCCAGCCGGTTGAGCTCGTAGACGTCCTTGACGTTCTGCGCCGACTTGGTGAAGGAGATGATGTAGCGGCGGGCGGCCTTCTGGCCGTTGCGCTTCTGGATGGCTCCCAGGGCCCGGAAGGTGTCGAGCACCTCGTGGGTCATGGGCTGCAGCTCGCCGCGCTCGCCATGCAGGCCATGCTCACGGATATCCTCCAGGGCGCGGGCGTGGACCAGGGAGTGCTGGCGGAACTCCATCTCCACCATGTGGAAGCCGAAGGTCTGGGCCTGCCAGATCAGATCCTGCAAGGGGCCGTAGGCCTGACGGACCGCGCCCGCCTTGGCCAGGGAGTCCTGGACCACGCGCAGGTCGGCGATGAAGTCGTCACAGTCGGCATACATGAGGTCGGCGTCACGCTGGATGGTGGCCTGCAGGCGGTCTGCGATGACCAGGACTACGGCACGGTGCAGTTCGTTGTGAGAGATGGTGGCGGCCCGATCGGTCAGCCGTTCGCTCATCTCCTTCTGGTGGCTCCACAGGCTCCTCAGCTCGGGGCTGGGGGGTGTGGTGGTCACCTCCATGGTCATGTTGCGGCCCACGGTGGTGGTGGCCTTGACCAAGGCCTTGAGCATGTGGTCCGAGAACTTGCGGGCTACTTTGCGCGAGACCTTGGCAGTCACATTGGGGTTGCCGTCACGGTCGGAGCCGATCCAGCTGCCCGGGTGGAAGAAAGCAGGGCAGACCGGCTTGACCATGCCGGCCTTCCTGCCCAGCATCCAGTCATCGAAGCGGCGGTAGACCCTGGGAATGGTCTCGAAGAGCGTGGAGTCGAAGATATCCAGGATGGTGTTCGCCTCTTCGACGGGCGTCGGCTTCTTGGCTGCGATGGGCGAAGTCCGGAAGAGGGCGTCGATCTCGTTATGCAGCAGACGCTCGTTCTCCTCCAGTTCGGAACCGCCCAGACCACGGCGAACGGCCAGCAGGTTGGCGATGCGCCGGATCTTGCCCTCCACGGCCTTGCGCCGCGCCTCGGTGGGGTGGGCGGTGAAGACGGGGTGGAACTCCAGCTTCTCCAGCAATTCTAAAGCCTTGGCCGGGCCCATCTCCTGAAGGAGCTGGCTGTAGGCGCTGGTCATCTCGTTGATGGGATCGGTGCCCTTGGCCTCAAGGTTCACCTTGCCCTCACGCTCATGCAGGACCTTCACCCGGTAGTTCTCTTCGCAGAGGTTGGCCAGGTGGAAGTAGGTGGTCAGGGCGCGGGCCAGCAGCTGGGAATCCTTGACTGAGGTGTCGTCGATCAGGGCCACGGCCTTGGACAGGCCGTCCTCGTCAGGCACGGGGTCCGAGGGGTGGCGGTTGAAGTGCTCGGCGCTGGCCGTCATTACGTCCTCGCGCAGGGAATCGAACCGCTTGAGCAGCTGTTGATCGAACTCCCCCAAGACATCCCTGAGCAGCCGCAGGCACAAGGCCATGTCCTCGTCCAACGATTGAGGCAGCTTACGTTCCTCCGGCCCCTTGGTCCCGGTGCCGGATGTGACCAGGGTCGCATCGGCAGCCGTGATTTGCTGATTACTATCTGTCATCAGTCCTCCTTGTCGAATCGCAGGTTGCCCGGTCTTCGGCCATTCCACGGCTCCTCCGCGGTTATTGGTGGTCGGCGTTGCAGGCCCACAGCCTTCGATTCGATGGCTCGCGGCCCATTCTAGGACGTTTTCGGGTCGAATACGTTTCATGGTCCCATGCGGCGGTGCAGGGGCACGTGACCCGGGTGGAGTATGAATGTGGGTGTGAAATTCAAGAGCAGAAGTTCCAAGGATGGCTATCGTGGCAGGACCGCAGCCGAGGTCAGACGGGTCAGCAAGTACCACACCCACTCCATTCCGCTGGACATGGAGGATATTGAACGCGATTACGACAAGCCCATTGTCGAGGCTTGCATCGCGGCCAAAACCAGTCTGATTGTGCGGGTGGGCATGCTGGAGCTGGGGGCCGGCACGGGAAGCTTCCGCGTGCGCGAGATGATGCACAGGATTGCCTACCCCATGGGCGTGCACGTGCGGGCCGACGTGAACCTGACCGACATCGAGGCCACCTGCACGGATGGCGTGTCTCGGATTACCGAGGTGGTGGACCTGCCCACTACGGGGGTCAATACCGAGCGGATCTGGCTGCTGGAGCACTTCGCGGACTGGCTCAGCGTCAAGTGCGGGCAGGCGGGGACGTACCACGCCATGTCGGTGGTCTCCCGGGAATTGGTGGACAACCTGGACGAGCCGAACATCTACGCGGCGGCCCGCAAGGCGGTCAAGGAGGTGCTGGCCCAGGACCAGGATGCGGCCAAGGCGCTCAAGGATGTGGTGGCCACCGCTGTGCACAACGAGGACGAGATCAGCCAGAGCCGAATCGATGCGGCGGCCATGGACACCAGGACGGCCGCCGGTCTGGGCACTGTAGGCTCCACGCCTCGGTCCGAGGATTCCAACGATCCCAAAGCCGCTTCCGCTTCTGCTGCTGACGTGGTTGAGAATTCAGATTCGAGTGCCGCCAGCTCTGCAGCCGCTGAATCTTCTGCAACCAGTCAAGGACGCGATTCGGGGGCTGGGCGGCCCGCTTCCGGACAATCTGCGTCAACTCAAGGCGGAGCGCGTGAGAAGGCCAGGTCTTCCGAGGGCGCCGCGTCCTCCGAACAGTCGGTGTCTTCCGTCTGGTCCGCGTCTTTCAAAGAGGCTGTATCTTCCGATGGGCCTGTTTCCTCTCACGAGTCCGCATCCTCGCAGACGCGGGCTACGGATGGCATCACAGTCCGACAGGCGCATGAACGCCTGGACCTGATCGAGCGACGCAGACCCCTCTACTCGCCCCTCTTCTCGGGCTTCGCCTCGGCCGTGGCCTGCGCGGCCTTCGTCTTCCTGCTGGGCGGCGGCCCCTACGACATGGCCGGAGCTTTCGTCGGCGCTGGCATAGGACAGTGGGTGCGTCGTCAGATGCTGGGCAGGCGGATCAACCAGTTCTTCGCCACCGGAGTGGCGGTCATCATCGCCGCCCTGGCCTGTGTCGGCACGCTGAGGTTGGCGGGTATCTTCGACCCTGTGGCTCTCAGGCACGACACGGCTTACATTGGCGCCATCCTCTTCGTCATTCCCGGCTTCCCCCTGGTCACTGGCGGCCTGGACATCGCCAAGCTGGACTTCCCCTCGGGAGTGCAGCGCATCACCTACGCCTTCTCGATCATCCTGGTGGCCACACTGGGCGGCTGGGCCGTAGCAAGGATGGTCATGCTCAACCCCCAGGGCTTTGAACCCATGAACCTGAGCCCCTGGCTGATGGCTGGCCTGCGCTTGGTAGCAGCCTTCTGCGGGGTCTGGGGCTTCTCGGTCCTCTTCAACTCACCCCAGCGCATGGCCCTGGTGGCCGCCGTCATCGGCGCCCTGACCGACACCATGCGCTTGGAGATGCAGGATCTGCTCCACGTTCCTCCTGAGATGGCCGCCTTTTTGGGCGCCTTTCTGGCTGGCATGCTGGCCACGGTCTGGCGTTCCTCAGTCCGCCACGGCCTGCTGCCGCCCGATCTGGGCTATCCAAGAATCAGCCTGACCGTGCCCTCAATCGTCATCATGGTGCCCGGCCTGTATATGTACCGGGCCATGTTCTACCTGGGGCAGTTCAATACGCTCAACGCCCTGGACTGGGCCTTCCGGGCCTTCATGGTCATCATCTGCCTGCCTATCGGCCTGGTTACGGCTCGGGTGCTGACCGACCGCTCCTGGCGGTACGACGTCTAGTAGCGCATGCCCATGGCCGAGCGGACCTGATCAAGAGTCTCCTCGGCTACCTGGTTGGCACGCTTGTTGCCTTCAACCAGGATGTCGCGCACGGTGTCCATGTCCTTGGCCAGCTCGGCGCGGCGCTCGCGGTGGGGTGCCAGGAATTCGTTGACCGACTTGGTCACATAGGCCTTGAGGGCGCCCGAGCCGGCATTGCCGATCTCCTCGGCGATATCCTCGGGCTTCCGGTCGGTCACCAGGCCGGCCGTGGTCAGCAGGGCCGAGACTTGGGGGCGGTTGACAGGGTCGAAGGTAATCCTGCGCTCGGAGTCGGTGGGGGACTTGCGGATCAGCCTGGCTGTCTCCTCCGCGGTGGCGCCCAGCATGATGGAGTTGCCGTAGGACTTGCTCATCTTGCGGCCGTCCAGACCTGGAATCTCAGGGGTGTCAGACAGGATGGCCTCAGGCTCGGGGAAGACCGGAGCCTGGCCGTGGTAGCGCTCATCGAAGCGGCGGGCGATGGTCCGAGTCAGCTCCACATGCGGCAGGTTGTCCTTGCCGATGGGCACTACGTTGGCCTTGCAGAAGAGTATGTCGCAGGCCTGGTGGACCGGGTAGGTCAGCAGCAGGCCGGTCAGGGCGTGGCCACTGGCCTCCATCTCGGCCTTGACGGTGGGATTGCGGTGAAGCTCGGCCTCGGTCACCAGGGAAAGGAAGGGCAGCAGCAGCTGGTTCTCTGCAGGGGTGGACGAATGGGTGAAGATCATGGTCTTCTTGGGGTCGATGCCTGCGGCCAGATAGTCCAGCACCAGGTTGAGCACGTTGTCGCGGATGTGCTCGGTGGTGTCCCGGTCGGTGATGACCTGGTAGTCGGCGATGACGATGTTGGTGTGTACGCCGCGATTCTGCATCTGGACGCGCTCGCGGATGGAGCCGAAGTAATGGCCCAGATGGAGCCTGCCGGTCGGGCGGTCGCCGGTCAGCATGGTGTAGCGGCTGGGATTCTTGTCCAGCTCGGCCAGCACCTGGTCGGACCGATGCTTGGCGGCTCTGAAGCTATCGCTGATCTCGTTGCCTGCCGCTGTGACTTCTTCCTGCATGGTCCCACCCTCGTCGTCGTGCCGAATGTCCTTCTGGGAATTGCTTTTATGGTAAAAGTCCGAGCCGACAAGATGCGTAGGTGGTACTCTCATAAATGATGCAAATTCACATTCAAGTTGCCTAAGTGCACGTTACCTGGCGAAGGGGGTCGGATGGGCCGCGGACGTCAGAAGGCTAAGCAGACGAAAATAGCCCGGAAGCTCAAATATCTGACAACGGACACGGATTACGACGAGCTGGCCAAAGAGCTCAGCAGCAAGGAACCCGGAACCAGGGGCAAAGATCCCTTCAAAATGGTTGAAGAGGAATACTCCAAGTCGGATTCACGCAAATCGGGGGGCCAGGACCCCGAGGATTCCATGGACGATGATCTGGACGATTACGCCCGGTGGGCCGCCGAGGTTGCTGCCAAGGCCACCTCGGGAGAGATGCCGGCCACGCCCAAGCCGCACAAGCGCATACCCATTCCCGTGCCCAGCGCGCTCAAACACCGCAAGGATCAGAAGAGCGCATCCAAGGAGTCCGCGAGCAAGTAGCCGGCCGCAGAGGTAGCCGGCCTCATACCAGTGGCAGCAGCTCGTGCAGATCGTCGCGCTCGCCCACGGCGCTGATATGCCCGGCGGCGGCTTCTTCACTCCAACTGGTGATGCCGGCGGCCAGCCGCAGCCAGACATCCGGGTCCAGTTCGATGACGTCGGGCGGGGTCAGGTTATGCGGGTCGGATGCCGGCCCATCCAGAATCTTGACTGCTCCCCAAGGTGCCACTCTGACCTCTACGCCGGGGCCTGGGGCCTTGATTTCCAGCATGTGCAGGGAATAGCGGACGGCCATGGCCTTGCTGCGTCTATCGGTTTGTGGGGCCACTGATAGTCGGTCGCCTTCCGGGCCCAATTTATTCGCGACCTCCTTGGCCGCATCGCGCCAGGCCAGAAAATCCCGGCGGCCCTCTTCCATGTCTGCTTCCCGTATGGCACTCATGGCTCCATTCTGACGCGCCGCCCCAACAGGCGTGTCCGGCAGGCTGCGGGTCAAGCCGCAATCAGGCATGAAAAAAGGAATCCGTTGCCCTCACGTCCTTGACGCTGGGTCGGATTCCTTCCCGACCGGAACGGTCAGGCCTGTGCGCCCGCTTGCAGAGGGGTCTCAGGATCCTCAGATCCCTTGTCCTCCTCATCCTTGGCCAGGCCCAGGTCGACTGGCGATGAGCTGTTCTCCCAGGGCTCCTCCCAGGGATCGTAATCCGGGTTCTGCTGCTTGTATACGAACAGAGCGACAACGCCGGCCAGCAGCGTGCCGAAGAGCAGTGCAAAGAACTTCCAGCCGTTTGAAGATGAATTCTCCATGTTTGGCTCCTTTCGACGACTTTCGTCGGTCCTGCCCACTTCGACCGACCTAGTCATCATCCTAGTAGAAAGCGGCGAACTGTGGGGCGCATCGGTGCCATTGCAGCACGGAAACCGCACACCCCGGCCGGATGGTCAGGTAAGGTAAGGTTCATGGTCAATGGCATGGGCACCGGTTTCACAGGCGGAGGGAATGGTCGGGGGCCGCTGGGATGGATCCGGCGGCACTGGGGTGACCATGCTCCGGTGGTGACCATAGCCATCACCCTGATCTGCATGGTGGCCTGGGTCATCCAGATGGTCCTATACCTGTTGGCTCCGCTTCGCTATCAACGGCTTTTGCTGGGCTACTGGGCCTTCGTGCCGATTACGGCCATTCATGAGCCTTGGATGTTTGTGACCAACATTTTTCTGCACGCCACCAATGTCTCGCATATCCTCTTCAACATGATCACCCTTTGGGTTGTGGGGCCGGTGCTGGAAAATCTGATAGGGCACGGGCGTTTTCTGGCCCTCTACCTGATCAGCGGGCTGGGTGGAGACCTGGGGCTGATGGTCTATGCGGTCCTGGCGCCCAATGGATGGGGCACCTCGGCCATCGGGGCCTCGGGCGCACTCTTCGGGCTCTTCGCCGCCATCCTGGTGGTTTACCGCCGTCTGGGGATTGACATCGTTTCCATGGTGGTCTGGATGGCCATCAACTTCTGCATGCCCCTGTTTGTGCCCGGCATCGCCTGGCAGGACCATGTGGGCGGATTTATAGTCGGCGGCCTCTTCATGCTGGCCCTGCTGTACATGGGCCGGCCTAGCTCGCGGGTGCATGGCCTGCTCTCCTGGCTGCTGCCCACGCTGATCTTCCTGGCGGTCCTGGTTCTACTGGCTCTGGGCTGCAATATGGTCAACCCAATGCGCTGAAAATCGGCATCTGTCTGCTGCGTTGCTGCCTTCCGTAATTGATAAATGACATGGGTGTCATCTATCCACATTTGTTGACAATCGTGTGGATAACCTGGGAATAAGTATCCAGAACTGGTGCATATATAGCAGCAAAAAGTGGATAAGTGAAGGCAGAATCTGATCAGCGGTAGGGCTATGGACGAGTGTCCTAGTGCGTCCACGAGAAATTCGGGCGATTGTGGATAACTTTGGCTTGAGTCTGGAACTGGTGGATGAAATCGGTGGAGCTGAGTAGCCGAATCCACACATGCCTGATGCTCAGGTGTGGATGGGTATACAAAGAACCCCACAGCCGTGCCTGAGCGGTTGTGGGGTCCCTAAAGAACAATGTGGCAGATGGATCAGTGCCACCACATGGTCATGAGGAAGCCGACCAGCAGAATGCCAAAGCCTACGGCCAGGTTCCAGTTGCCGATGCCGGGGATGGGGAAGACATTGCCCCGAGTGGAGGCGATGTAGTAGACCACGATCCAGATCAGGCCCACCACCATCAGCGTGACGAAGAGAGGCACGAACCAGCGTGGATTAGCCTTGGTGCTCTTGATGGTGTCCTCCACGCGGCGGGTGTTCTCCTCCTGTCGCTGCACGATGCGACGCATCTGCGGGGTCATATGCTTTTTGTCAACGCTCTGGTTGAGCACGGCCTCCACCTTGTCCATGGACAGGCCGTACTCCTCGTCCTCGGCATCCTCACCAGTGTCAGCGGTCTTGGCCTCGTCCACCGCCTGGTCCTCGTCATCATGGAGTTGATGCTCTGCCATGAGGTTATTCTCCTTCAGTAGATCTACTAAGCCATAGTAGCGGTTAGACTCGAACGTAATACTATCGCAGACGAGGATGAGGGTATGCCTATGACCAGACGGACGGGACGGCACGGTGCGCGCAGGCCCCTGGTCGGCACAGTGTCCGTGGCTGTGGTGCTCGCCTTGGTGGGGTACATGCTGACCACCAACATCCGCGTCAACAGGACGGTCACGGTCACCTCGGATACGGCCGGGCTGGTGGAGGAGCGCCAGAACAAGGCTGCCGAGCTGCGCAAGGACATCAATGACATGAGCTCGCAGATCAACGCGCTGAAGACCCTGACCGATGACAAGGGCAGTTCGGACCAGTCCCGCGAGGACCCCGGCTCGGGCACGGTGCTCAAGGCCGTCCAGGGGCCGGGGCTGACGGTGACCCTCAACGATTCCCCGCTCTGGCAGCAGAAGGTGGGGTCCGACGGGTCGACGGCCAACATCAACGATTACGTCATCCACCAGCAGGATGTGGAGAGTGTGGTCAACGCACTCTGGGCCGGGGGAGCCGAGTCCATGCGAATCCAGGATCAGCGGGTGCTGCCCACCACGGCCGTTCGATGCGTGGGCAATGTGCTGCTGTTGCACGGCCGAAAGTACTCGCCGCCATATAAGATTTCAGCCATAGGACCAGTCGATCGGATGACCAAGTCCCTGAATGCTTCGCCATCCATCCGCGTTTACAAGGAGTATGTGAACACGGTGGGTCTGGGTTGGAATGTCGAGTCTTCGGACAATCTGAGATTCCCTGAGACGACGGCTGTCCTGCAGCCACTCCAGTACGCATCGCTAGATGAGAAGGCACGGTAAATGACGACAGAAGACTCGGAGAACGACAAAACGCCGGCCGATAAGCCGGCCGATAAGCCGGCGGATAAAGGGCGAACTTGGCTGGTGGGCATTGCAGAAATCATAGGGGAGCTGCTGATTACCCTGGCCGTCATCTGCGCACTCTACGTGGTATGGCAGCTCTGGTGGACCGGTGTGCAGTCCGAGCATCAGCAGTTGCAGGCCCGGGCCTCGACCTCCTGGAGCAACCCGGGATCGGGCGACACCCGCAAGGTGGCCAAGCCTCAGAAAGGGGCGCCGCCGGTGCAGCCCAAGCAGGCCTCCGAGGGTGAACTGATGGCTCAGGCCTATATTCCTCGTTTCGGACAGCATTGGGAGCGCAACGTGGTTCAGGGCACGTCGCCCCGAGAGCTGGCCTACGCGGGACTGGGGCACTACCCCAATACGCAGATGCCGGGCGAGATGGGCAACGTGGCCATAGCCGGACACCGTGCCGGCTATGGTGAGCCGCTGGGCCATGTAGACGAGCTGCGAGTGGGCGATGCCATCGTTCTGCGCACCAAGGATTACTGGTACGTCTACCACTACACCCGCTACAAGATCGTCTCGCCCGAAGAGGTGAGCGTCATCGCCCCCAACCCTTATTCGCCCAACGACGCTCCTGATCGGCGCATGATCACACTGACCACCTGCGAGCCCAAATACACCACGGCCACCCATCGGTGGATCAGCTGGGGCGAATTCGGCTACTGGGCCAAGGTGTCAGACGGTGTGCCCAAGGAACTGCTGGGCGACCGGGGCAGCAATGTGGCCTTTGCCGACGACAAGGGCTCGATCATGGCCAGGCTGGGTTCTCTGCAGCCGGTCTTCCTGGTTTTGGCAGCAGCCTATCTGATCATCTACCTGGCGGCACTGGCTGCCTGGCGGTACCCCTTGCTGAAGCAGATTCGCAAGGGCGAGAAGCCCCAGCCCATGATCAGCCTCTACGGCTGGCTGCTGCGGCACCAGCCCGGCATAGCCCCGATTCGATGGCTTCTGCTGATTCTGCTTCTGCTGACTCTGGTTTGCGCCCTGATGGAATGGGGCTTCCCATGGTTGGCCAGCAACGTGCCCATGCTCAGACAGATGTCCAACTACTCCACCTTCTGACCTAGGCGGCATAGGAAGAGCGGCGGGGCCGCAGGATCCAATGTGATCCTGCGGCCCCGCCGCTTATTGATGTCATATCTTGCCGACTGCCGGAAGTGATTACCCTGGTTTATCTAAGACACCACGGTGGCCATGGTCTGGAAGGCGCCGCTATATTCACCTCGTACTCATGCTGCCTGGCCTTATATGACCCAGCATATGGCCCCGACGGCAGGACTGTGCCCGCCGGGGCCATATCAGGTCAGTTGGTGGAGCTGATGGTGGTCACCGTGATGGGTGTGTTGTCGTCCACCCTGCTTCCTGCCGCTGGGTTTACAGCGGTCACCTTGTCCGTGTCCTTGCCGATGGAGGTGACCCTGTCGGCGCTGACACCGCTGTTGGTCAGCTTCTGCCGGTAGCTGCCCAAGGTCTCGCCCTGTGAGAAGGGCGGGATGCGGATGGCTGTGGTCAGGGTGATGGTGTCCTTGGACTTGTCGAAGGAGGCGCCAGCGGCAGGATCCTGGCCGGTGACCTCGGCGTTGTCGTTGTTGGGGCCATTGACCTTGATATTGACCCCCTGGCCCAGGGTGCGCTTGGCCTCGCCCAGAGTCATACCGATATAGTTGCCCAACTGCATGCCGTTGCTGACGGTGACCGTGATCATGGTTCCCTGCTGGACGGAGGATCCGGCAGCCGGATCGGTGCTGATGACCATATCCTTCGCCACGCTGTTGGATGCCTGCTCGCGGATGGTGATGTTGAAGTGCAGACTCTGCAGGGTCTTGGTCGCGTCGTCCTTGCTCTTGCCAGACAGATCAGGCACCTTGGTCATGCCCGAGGAGATGTAGATCAGGATGCTGGTTCCCTTGGCCACGCTCTGGCCTGCGGCGGGATCCGTGCGGGTCACATGGTCCTTGGGCACGTCCTGGCTGTCTTCCACCGAGGCTGCTGGAGAGACCTTGAATCCGGCTTTCTCCAGGGTTCTGCGGGCCTCCTGCTGGTTCATGCCCTTGACGTCGGGAATGGCTGTGTCCTTAGGCCCGGAGGAGAACCAGACGGTCACTGTGGAGCCTCTGGGAGCCATGCTTCCGCCCTTGGGGCTTTGCTTGGTGAAGGTCCCCTTGGGCTCGGCCGAGTCGTGGTCCTCCTTCTCCTGATAGTGGAAGCCTGCGGCGGTGACCTTCTCGCGGGCGAGGATCCGTGACATCTGCGCGTTGATGGTAGGCACCTCGGCCATCTGATGATGGTTCCGGTTCACGACCGTCCAGAGACCCAGTCCGGCGGCTACCAGAAGCAGGGCTCCCAGGACGGCGCCGATGATGATCTTCTTGCGCTTTTTGGCCTTCTGCTGGGCCGTCTTGGCGGCTGTGCGCTCAGCTGTGGCTACGCCGGTGGCAGCAGGGTTGAGCGAATCCTGGACGGGGTTGAAGGCCTGGGTGGCGGCCGTCTCCTCTTCGGTCAGCGGCATGGTGGCCGTTTCGGCCCCCTGCTCGGCATCCTTGCGGGCCTTGACGTTGGCCAGGTCGGTCAGCGGGTTGAAGGCGGCAGCCACCGGGGTTCCGCCGTTCATGAAGGCCAGGATGTCGCTCTTGAAGGCGGAGGCCGTGGCATACCGGTTCTGCCGGTCCTTGGCCATGGCCTTGGCGCAGATGGAATCCCACATCTTCGGCAGGCCGGGCACGATGCTGCTGGGCGGGGTGGCCACCTCGGTGACGTGCTGGTAGGCGATGGCCACGGCCGAATCCCCGTTGAAGGGCGGCCGTCCGGTCAGCATCTCGTAGAGGACGCAGCCGGCCGAATAGAGATCGGAGCGCATGTCCACGCTCTCGCCGCGGGCCTGTTCGGGGCTCAGGTACTGGGCCGTGCCCACCACGCCCTGGGACTGGGTCATCGTGGCGGCAGAGTCGTCCATGGCCCGGGCGATGCCGAAGTCCATGACCTTGACGATGCCCTGCTCCGAAATCATGATGTTGCCGGGTTTGATGTCCCGGTGGATGACGCCCATATGGTGGGAGTAGTCCAGGGCGCTGAGCATACCCAGCATGACCTGCTCGCTGTCGCGCTGGCTCAGGGCGCCGTTCTCCTTGAGGATGGACCGCAGGGTCTGGCCCTTGACGTATTCCATGACCAGGTAGGGCACCCGCTCATGGTTGCCCTGGTCGTCGGTCAGTATCTCCTCGCCCGAGTCGTAGATGGAGACGATGTTGGGGTTGTTGAGCAGGGCGACCGAGTGGGCTTCCCGCCGGAACCGCGATAGGAAGACCTCGTCGTTGGCCAGATCGGATCGCATGATCTTGACCGCGACGGTCCTTCCCAAACGTGTGTCCACAGCCTTGTGAACCTCGGCCATGCCACCGCGTCCGATCAGCTGTCCCAGACGGTATCGTCCGTCCGCTAGGGACGGCGGCAGTGTGATGCTCATAGGGTATCCCCTCCGTTCGTCGCTTCAAGGCCGCGCTGTGCGCTTCCTTCTCCATAGTGCCCCCAGAAGGGCCTGAAGATGTCTTTTACCGCGTGCGGCCTGCTCATAATGCGTCGAGGCATGGGTGCGCGTGGATTGATGACCTCCGTCTCGCCCAGCTGCTGGTCCAGCAGCCGTTGCTCGATCCTGGCCAGCGTGTGCGAGACCACCAAGGCATTCGCCGGGCGGTCTCGCGGGTCCTTGGCCAGCATGGACATGACGAAGTTCATGAGTTGGTTGTCCACTGAGTCGGGCAGCGGCGGCACCGGGTCGTTGACGTGTGCTGCGGCGATGTCCACCGGGGTGGCGCCGGTGAAGGGCCGGTGCCCACAGAGCCCCTCGTAGGCCACCACGCCCAGGGAGTAGATGTCTGACTGGGGCGTGGCCTGGAGACCCTGGGCCTGCTCGGGCGAGATGTACTGGGCCGTGCCTACCACCATGCCGTCCTGGGTGATCTGCCCCTGGTTGGTGGAGTAGGAGACGCCGAAGTCGGTGATCTTGACCTCGCCGGTGTCGGAGACCATGATGTTGGCCGGTTTGACATCCCGGTGAATGACACCGTGGGAGTGAGCCACGTAGAGCCCTCGGGCCGTCTGGATCAGGATGGGCAGCAGCTCGATGGGGCCCAGGGTGCCCCGGTCTCGGTAGATGTCGGCCAGGGATTGGCTGGGCACGTATTCCATGATCAGGAATCCGATGCCATCGTGCTCGTAGTACTCGAAGAGGGCGGCGATGTTGGGGTGGGCCAGGTTGGCGGAATTGTGGGCCTCGGCCCGAAGCCGAAGAAGCTTGGACTCCTCGTTGGTCAGGTCCTCGCGCAGGGCCTTGATGGCCACCACGCGGCCCAGTTCGATGTCATAGCCCTTCCAGACCTCGCCCATGCCCCCCTGGGCCAGGCGGCGGTCCAAACGGTACCGCCTGTGGATGAGCTGTCCCTGCACCAGTTTCACTTGGCAGCCTCCTGCATGACGCGTTTCATGATCGGCTCGGCGATCTCCATTCCATAGGAGGAGATGCCGTGCACCACGACGGCAACGGCCACCTTGGGACTGTCGGCCGGGGCGAATCCTATCATCCACCCGTCATTTGCCGCATTGCCAGCGCCGATCTGGGCTGTGCCGGACTTGGCAGCCACCTGCATGCCGGGGATGGCCAGATTGGGGTAGCTCTTGGTGGTCACTGCTTCCATCATGGTGGTCAGGGCCTTGGCGGTGTCCGAGGAGAAGGCCTGCGAGTAGACCGAGGGCGTGGTTTCGCTGATGACGCTCAGGTCGCTGGAACGCACCCGGTCCACCAGGGTCGGCTGCATGAGCTTGCCGCCGTTGGCCACGGCAGCGGCCGTCATGGCTGCCTGCAAGGGGGTGGACAAGGTGTCCCCCTGGCCGATGGATGCCAAGGCCAGCCGATCCTGGGACTGGTCCTCGGGAAACTTGGAGGCCACGGCCTTCATGGGCCGGCCTGTGGAGTTGGTCCCGTCCAAGGTGATGGTGGAACCGTAACCGAACTTGCGGGCTTGCTCGGCAAGCGTTTTATTCCCCAGACTGACACCCAACTGAGCGAAGGCGGTGTTGGAGGAGTATGCCAGCGCGTTCTCCATGCTGATCCTGCCGTTGACCCCGTTCCCCGTGGCTGTGGCGTTGGTCAGGTTGTAGTTGGTGCCCGGCAGGGTGTATGAGGCCCCGGCCGGCAACTGGCTGTCGATGTGGTACTGGCCGGACTCCAGGGCGGCCGCGGCCACGACCACCTTGAAGGTGGATCCTGGAGGATACAGCTGCGAGGTGGCCCGGTTGAGCATGGGGTTGTCGGAACGGGATGCCAGTTTCTGATAGGCCTGGGAGGCATCGCCGCTGTCGTGGGCGGTTAGGTCGTCGGGGTTATAGCTTGGCGTGCTGACCAAGGTCAGCACGCGGCCGGTGGAGGGTTCGATAGCCACCACCGACCCGGACAGGTTGCCCAGCATGTCGTAGGCGGCTTCTTGCATCTTGGGATTGATGGAGGTCTCAATGGAGGCACCCTTGTTCTGGGTTCCGGTGAAGAGGGACTTGAGCCGATCCATCCACAGACTGTCTGACTGGCCGCTCAGCAGACGGTCGCGCGAGGCCTCTATTCCCCGGTCTGCCGGGCTGGTGATGGAGTAGTAACCGGTGATGGGCGAGTAGGCGGCACCATTGTTGTAATGCCGCTGGTATTGGAAGGAGTCGTTGATGGGATCGGACTGGGCCATGACGGCGCCGTCCGAGGTCAGGATGGCCCCCCTGGGTGCTGCGTACTCATGGTAGAGGGCGCGCAGATTGCGAGGGTCCGAGTTAAGGCTCCCAGCCTTGATCACCATGATGATGGAGCTGGAAAGCCCTAGGATGACGAAGAGGACGATGACGGCGTTGAAGAGTTGACGCAGGGCCTTGTTCACTGTCCGCCTCCTCGCACCTGGCGGACTGGGATGCGGCCGGTGGCTGGCAGGTCGGTCTCCTCATCCCGATCAGTC
This sequence comes from Bifidobacterium sp. B4142, assembly GCF_026537325.1. Lineage (GTDB taxonomy): Bacteria > Actinomycetota > Actinomycetes > Actinomycetales > Bifidobacteriaceae > Bombiscardovia. The sequence continues at coordinate 70,868 of NZ_JAFNMJ010000005.1, read as the reverse complement.
GGCTCGCCCGGTTCGGCATGACGACCATGGACTTCTTGGTCGTCGGAGTCAGAATCAGAGTCCGAGTCGTCCTGTCCGCTGCGCTTGCTGGTCTCCTGCTGGCGCAGGACGGCCAGGGCCTCGTACTTGAAGGTGTCCGAGCTGACCTCCGGCGCAGGCTTGTTGGCCGCGTTGGAAATGATGATCAGCAGGACGGCCAGGATGCAGTTGGCCACCAGACTGGAGCCGCCCGCCGCCATATAGGGCATGGTCAGGCCGGTCAGGGGGATGACCAGGGTGATGCCGCCCACCACGGTGAAGACCTGGAAGGCCATGGTGAAGACCAGACCGGAGGCTAGGAGCTTGCCGAAGCCGTCCTTGATCTTCATGGCCGTGATCATGCCTGAAGCCACGATAACCAGGTAGAGGGCCAGAACCACCAGCAGGCCGCTCAGCCCCAGCTCTTCGCCCACTGACGTAAAGATGAAGTCGGAGTTGGCCAGAGGGGTGATCCAAGGGCGTCCCTGGCCCAGGCCGGTGCCGGTCAGCCCGCCGGCAGCCAGGCCGAAAATGCCGCGTACCAGTTGGCCTGACCCGCCGAAGGTCTTGCCGAACTCAGCATCGCTGAAGGGGTGCAGCCAGGCATCCACGCGGGCGCCTACGTGGGCGAAGACCATGGAGGCGGCCACCGCCCCGATGACGAAGAAGACGGCGCCGATGGCGATCCAGCTGGTGCGGCCCGTGGCCACGTAGAGCATGGAGACGAACATGGCGAAGTACATCAGCGAGGTGCCCAGATCATGCTGGATGACCAGGACGGCCAGCGAAATAAGCCAGACGATGATGATGGGGCCCAGGTCCTTGATTCGGGGCATCCGCATGCCCAGGACCTTCTTGCCGCCCACAGCCAGCTGGTCTCGGTGGTCGAACAGATAGGCAGCAAAGAAGAAGGCCAGGAAGAGCTTGGCGAATTCGCCGGGTTGCAGGGTGTGCGACCCTACGCCGATCCAGATGCGGGCGCCGCCGATTTCGCGGCCGATGCCGGGCAGCATGGGCGACAGGAGCAGGACCAGGCCCACCACCATGCTCACATAGGAGAAGCGTCGCAGCAGTCTGTAGTCCCGAAGCAGCACCACCAGCAGCCCGCACAGGACCAGAGCCAGACACAGCCAGATAAGCTGGGTGAAGCCCACTCGTGTGGGCTGACCGATCCGGGCGTTGCGCAGATCCATGCGGATGATCAAAGTGATGCCTAGGGAGCTCAGGATGACGATGCTGGGCAGGATGGCCTGGCTGCCGTAAGGCTGGAAAATCTCCAACAGGACCCAGAGGGCGATGAAGAGGGCGGCAGTGACTGCCAGCAGGGCGGCGTAGTCCCCTGGGAAGCGGCCCGCAGCCCGGGCGAACATCTGGAAGAAACCGATGAACCCCACAAGCAGGGAGAAGAGCAGAAGGCCTATGCGGCGCAGACGGGTGGTGATCATGACTACTGCCGCCTGCTCTGGTCAGTTTCCGACGGTGAGGGCGAGGTTGACGGGGAAGCCGCTGTCTGGTCGGACTCGTCCTTGCCCTCCTTTGCGCGCTCGCGCTTGAGGTCGCCGGCCTCCTTGCGGATAAGACGGGCGTGCTCTTGGGCATCATCCATGCTGGAGACGGTGATGCCCTCTTCCAATTGGTCGCGCCAGGATTGGGGAAGCCCCTTGACGGCGATGTCCGTGGTCTGCACCGGGTGGGACAGCGAGAGGGCGAAGGCCTTGGTAGGCACGCCCTGGTAGATGACTACGCGGCCCTGGTCCGCGCCCAGGTAATACTGTTCCTGGCTCCAACGGTAGGCAGCCGCCGTGCCTCCGGCCAGTGCCAGGATTACCAGGGTGATGATGCCGGCCAGGATCAGCCGAATCCGCCGATGCCGCGAACGCTGGCGCTTGCGCTGCTCCAGATGCTCCTTGTGGATGGCGTTGGCCACATCTGGGTCGTAGGGGTCGGCTGAGTCCGAACCGTCCTTCTTGTGGACGACGGGGATCTCGCTGGTGTCGGGCACATGCCGTTCGCCGCTCTCCTCGCGGGCAGCCGAGGGCTGGGCGGTGCGGCCATCGTCCTCCTCGCCCTCCTGCTTGGCGGCATCCCGGTCCTGGGCCAGATCGGCGGCCCGCTTGGCGGGCGATTCCCGGGACTCGTCACGCAGGTGCGGTGCGGCCGCTACGGGCTCATCCAGAATGTCAGCCAGGGCCTCCAGGTTGGAGCTGGCTGCGCCGCCGACCAGAGGGGTCTGATGGGGCAGGTCGAAGGCATCGGCATCCAGGGCCAGAGTGGCATCGGCGATGACCACGGTCACGTTGTCGGTGCTGCCGGCCTTCAGGGCGAAGGTGACCAGCTGCTGGGCGCACTCCGCTTGGTCCGAGACGGAGGACAGCACCTCGGCGATGGTCGAGTCCTCCAAAACGCCGCAGAGACCGTCCGAGCAGATCATCCAGCGGTCTGCAGGCAGGGCCTTGGAGATGGAGATGTCCGGGCGAGGGTCGATGTCGAAGTCACCCAGGACCCGCATGACCACGTTGCGCTGAGGGTGGTTGCGGGCCTCAGCCGGGGAGATGCGGCCGGTGTCGATCAGATGCTGCACGTAGGAGTGGTCCTGGGTCATCCGGATCAGCTTGCCCTCCCGCAGGAGGTAACCCCGGGAGTCCCCGATATGGGCCAGCACCCAGGAGTCGTCGGCCAGAGCCAGGGCCGTGACCGTTGTGCCCATTCCTGACAGGCGGTGTTCGCGCTTGGCCTTGCCCACGATGGCGTCATGAGCCGCGATGACCGAGGTCTCCATCATCCGGGCCAGGGACTGCACGTCCTGCTTCCGGTCGTCGCGTTCGATGTGGGCCAGGGATCGGATGGCTATGGTTGATGCCGTGTCCCCCCCTGCGTGGCCGCCCATGCCGTCGCACATGGCCACCAGGCGTTCGCCGGCGAACGCTGAATCCTGGTTGTTGCTGCGCACGTACCCTACGTCGGAAACCGCCGTGGAGTAGAGGAACAGCTTTTGGCTCGCTTCGTTCCTGGTCATGGGCGGCTACCTCAATTCGAAGGTGGTGGCTCCGATGCGCACGGGAACCTCCGCCGGTAGGATTGTCGGCGCCGTGATTTTCTGACCCGAGACGACGGTGCCATTGGTGGATCCCAGATCTTCGATGGCCCATCGGCCCGATGCGGGATCCTGGTAGACCCGCGCGTGATGACCAGAGACAAATTCGTCGTCCAGCACCAAGGTGTTCGAGGAGGAACGGCCCAGGGTGATGGGCCGTCCTGACAGTGGCGTGGAGGAGCCGGCCAGGGGTCCGTCGATGACCACGAGCAGGGAGGGCTCGTCCCTTGCGGGCTCTGTCTTGCTGACCGGGGCGATAGGCACGGATCTGGCGCTTGCCGGCAGCTTGCGCTGGGCTGCGCGTTCGCTGCGTTTACGGGAGTGCGAAGTTTTGGGGCTGAAAGTTTCGATGTCTTTGCGGAGTGAACGGATGGCCAGCCAGACGAATACCCATAGCAGAGCCAGGAACCCGTATTTGAGGATGGCGAATGTCAGTTCAGTCAGCATAATGATTCGACCTTACTTCAAGGCCTGGGCGACTTACGAATCCTGTTCCTGCGACGATGCCCAGTAGAGGATGCGGGTACGGCCGATGGTGATGGTATTGCCGTCCAGCAGGGTGGCTGCGGGAACCTGATGTCCCTCCACATAGGTGCCGTTGGTGGACCCCAGATCACGGGCTACCACGCCCTTGTCGGTGATCTCGATCTGCAGGTGTCGGCGCGAAATGCCTGCGTCGTCGATGACGATATCACAGGAGGATCCACGGCCGATGGTAGTGACGGGGGCAGTCAGCAGGTACTGGCGGCCGTTGATCTCCAGAACCGGGCAATCCTTGGACTCTTCGGGGGTGGTGACGGGTGCCGCGTTGCCCTGGACTGACTCGGCAGATAGGTGGAAGTCGCCCTTGTTCAGGTTGAGGTCCTCCTCGAAGATGACTACAACCGGACCGACGAAGGCATAGTGCTGGCTTTCGGCATACTTGGTCAGGTTGTCTGCCAACTCGTTGGCCAAAGCCTCCGAACCCCACTGCTCAATGCGGTCGAAGTCTGGGGTGGATAGTCTGAACCGATACTCGTTGGGCGCCACAGTGCGGTCGCGACCGACGGGCATGGCCTGTGAGTCTATCTCACGCTCGAGGGCGCTCGACAGGTCGACGGGCTGTAGGTCCTTGGAGCCGAACTTCGAAAAGACACCGTTAACGGCGCCTTCCACGCTCTTCTCGAAACGATCGAGAACGCTCATAGTCATCCCTTTCCATATAACCCTTTCATAGTACGTGACACTGCTGAAAGGGGGTAATGGGCGGTCGGATGCTTGCAATTTCTTCAATGAACAGGTTCGAACGAACGCGATTGCCAGGCATGGATAAGGCCCGTGGCCACAATGGGCCAGGGGCCTTTGACCTTCGATCGTCATGGGTCAGGCCGAAGCCTGTCGACTCACAGAGACAGCTTGCGGCGCAGACCCAGGGTGATGCCGGCGCTCAGGCAGAGGCCAGCGGCAATGGCCAGAGGGGCCACAGCATCAGCGCTGGTCTTGGCCAGAGCGTTGTTGGTCTTGGCAGCCTTGACAGCCGGATCCTTGGCGGCGGCCTTGCCGGTTGCTTTGTCGGCGGTCTTGTCGGTTGCTTTGTCGGCGGTCTTGTCGCCGGCCTTGGCAGGTTCCTTGGAGCTGCCAGCCGGGTTGGTCTCAGCAGGCTGAGCAGGGTGTACTTGGCTACGAAAGTGGCATCTTCAGAGAAGACGGCTTCGGGATTGAACGCTGCGTTGCTGTCAGCGCTGAACCATCCCTCGAAAGTGTAGCCGGGGTAGTTGGCCGGGGCACCCGGCTGTACCGCCAGCTTGTGGCCCTCGCCAGTGTACAGCGTCTGCGTAGCAGGTTCGTGGTCGAGGTTGGTCGGGTCCTGAGCGATGAAAGTGATTGCATTGGCTTGGTCCCATTTTGCGAAGACAGTGGTGTCCGCCGTAAAGGGCTTCGTGAAGTCGACTGTGTCAGGACCCATCACCGAATAGGTCCAGCCGACGACAGTCCAAGGCTTGTCGGACGACTGCGAAGCCTGCATGGAATCAGGTACTGGTATGTTAGTGGGGATCTTGCTTTTATCCAGTATGCCCTGATCGTTGGTCTCTACATGAATCCCGTGAGCGCCTCCTGCGTCCTCTGGATCGCCGACGAAGGTGATCTGGTAGGGGGCGGACTTGGCCTCGGCCCCCCTTGTTGCCCTCCACAGCCTGGGCCACGGTAGGCAGCAATGCCAGGCCGCCGGCCAGGGTGGCACCGGCAGCGAGCACCGCGCATGCGCGTTTAAAACGAACCATCATGTTCATTGGTTACCTCTATTTTCTCTATTGTGGATTGCTCCCCATGTGCAGTCATGGTGTCCTACCTTGACACCCCTATCCCCTGGGAAGCAGGGACTATCGGCCAGTCATTGGCGATAAAGCGATATTATTTTATCGCAGGGAGTGGCCATCGGCTGGTCGTAGTCCGGCGGTACGCCTTATCCGTGATACAAATTTCCCATGTAGAACGATTGACGTCTGCTGCTGTCCAAGGTGGCGCATTGCGGTTGGGGCTGATCGAATTCCCCTTTGGCACCTAGGCGCTTATCATCGTGGCAGACGCAGGATCATGGTGATCATGTCAGAGATATTCGAGGAGCGAGCATGACCGAAGAGGTGGATCGGGCAATGGAGGCATATCCGCGGGTCAAGGCCCGGACCCTGCGGTTCACCTTGGGCGCGCCACGGTCGGTCTCGGCGGTGGGGGATGGCTCACGTGCCGTCTTTCTGCGCTCGGACGGACCTGAGGATCTGGTGACCGGGCTCTGGCTGTCTGTCTTTGATCAGGAGGGCCGTCATCATGAGGTGCTCCTGGCCGACCCCAGGGCTCTGCTGGAGGATGCAGACATGGAACATGTGCCGGCTGCCGAGCTGGCTCGGAGGGAGCGTTCGCGAGAAGGCGGCGAGGGCATTGTCGACTACAGCGTGGATGCTGCCGGGGATCGGGTGGTCTTTGCCCTTGGTGACCGACTCTGGCTCTCGTTGATCGCCCCAGATGGTCTCACTGCCTCCACGCGGGCCCTGAGCTTGGAACACAGCGATTTGGCTGTGCTCAATCCAGTCATCAGCCCGGACGGCACCATGGTGGCCTATACGACTGGTGACCAGCTGATGGTGGTCGCCATCGGTCAGGATGCCGGACAGGACCGTGAACGGGCTGTCCTGGCCTTGCGTCCCGGCACCGATGACCGGATGCTGTTGGGGCTGGCCGAGTTCGTGGCTGGCGAGGAGATGGATCGCTATCAGGGGTTCTGGTGGTCGCCGGACTCCCGAGCCTTGCTGGTCGAGCACACGGATTCCTCCGACGAGCCGATCTGGTACATCAGCGATCCGGCCAATCCCCAGGTCGGGCCGCGCGCCCGGCGGTATCCCCAGGCTCTGACGTCCAATGCCCGTGTCGGGCTGAGCCTGGTCCTCCTGGGTCAGGACGATGCCCATCCCTGGGTGGGCGAGGTGGACTGGGATCATCAGGCCTTTGAATACCTGGCTGTGGTCCGTTGGCAAGAAGGGCATCGGCCGCTGTTGCTGGTTCAGAACCGTCGGCAGACCGAGGACAGGATCCTGGAGGTACAGGTGCCGGATGATCGCCAGGGTTTGGATCGGGGACAGGACATGACCTTTCTTGATTCCGATGCAGCGCCCAAGGTGGCTACCAGGGTGATGCAGGAGCATGGCAATGACCAGTGGATCGACCTGGTGCCCGGGTTGCCGGCCTATCGGCCCCAGGGCGGGCTGGTGGACGCCTTCATTGACGTAGAAGCCGACACCACGAGGCTGCGCTTGGATGGAAGGGTATTCTCCCCGGCTGGCTGCCAGATTCGGCGGGTGCTGTCTGTGGAGGATCGCGATGTGTTGGCGGTGGTTTCCACTGATCCCCGCAGCTTCGACTTGATGCGCCTGAGCTATGACGGTTCGATCCATGTGCTCAACCGGCTGCCCGGAGTATGGTCCGCCTCTCGGGCCGGTCATGGCATCGTGGTCAGCGGCCGGACTATGGCCTCGGCGCATGGGCAGGTGCGCCACTGCTATCTGGGTGCTGATGGAGATCTGGACCGCCTGGGGGCCGAAGGGCTGGGCCTGGTGAGCAAAGCCCGCTCTGACGGCAGCGTAAGATCCGCTGGTGGATCCACCGCCTCAGGCCGGGTTGGCGGTCGGCAGGAGCACCATGATCGTCCTGACCGCCGGGCCATGGATGCCGGCCATATCAATAGCCAGGGGGCCATGTGCGCCGTCCTGGCCGATGTCAGCAGTGATCCCGGATTCATCCCCAACGTGGACTTCGTACGCATGGGCCAGCGCGAGCTGTTCGCAGCCATCGTCAGGCCGTCTGAATCCAGCCCCTACGCCAGCGCCGACAGCCTGCCCGTCCTGCTCAAGCCTTACGGCGGTCCGGGCGCCCAGCAGGTGGTCTTCAACCAGTCCTACTACTGGGAGTCCCAGTGGTGGGCGGATCAGGGCTTCCTGGTCCTGACCGTCGATGGCCGGGGTACGCCGGGTCGTGGGCCTGCCTGGGATCGGGCCATCTTCGAGGATATGGCCCAGGTGACTTTGGATGACCAGCTTGAGGCTTTGGAGGCTCTGCCTGATTTCGCTCCCGAGGCCGACCTGGGGCATGTGGCTATGATCGGCTGGTCCTATGGCGGCTTCCTGTCGGCCCTATCGGTTCTGCGGGCTCCCGACCGGATCCATGCAGCCTGTGCAGGTGCCCCGCCCACGGACTGGACTCTTTACGACACCCATTACACCGAGCGCTATCTGGGGATGGACCCGGCCGTTTACCGCCGCAACGGCATTATCGACGATGCGCCTTCGCTGCGCCGCCCGCTGATGCTGATACACGGGTTCGCGGATGACAACGTCTCCGTGGCCAACACCCTGAGGCTCTCCAGCGCTCTCATGGCGGCCGGTCGCCCTCATACGGTCCTGCCGCTGACCGGCATCACCCACATGACCAACGACGAGACTGTGGCCGAAAACCTGCTTATTGTGCAGCGGGACTTCCTACGGGAGGCCCTCATGAACAAGACGGACTGACGGAAAGACTGCTTGGGCTAACGCTCTGCTGGCGGTTGCTCCCGCTAGATTGGAGTTGTGCATATCCAACGAAAGCCTGACCAGGCTCCAGGTCCCGAACGCGGATTCCGGCTTCCCCGTAGCTGGGGTCTGGCGGTCTCGGTGCTCTGCCTAGGTCTATTGGTCGGACTTTCCTCCGGCCTGCTGGCAAGGTTCTTTGAGTTGACTCAGGTCGGCCTGCTGGGTTTCGCTGAGACCCCAGGGGCTCCCACGGCTGAGGTGGTTCCGCCGATCAGAAGGCTGGCCTCGGTGACCTTGGCCGGGCTGGTGGCCGGTCTGGTCTGGGCCTGGCTGCGGACGAGGACCAGGCTGGTTCCCTCGGTCGATCAGGCCGTCAAGGGTGCATCCATGCCTCCGGGCCGGACCGTGGTTCATGTGCTTACCCAGATCTTCTTTGTGGCTGCTGGCGGCTCCATAGGCAGGGAGGTGGCCCCTCGCGAGGCCGGGGCTCTTCTGGGCGGTCTCTGGACCAGGCTGGGACGACGGCTGGGGCTGCGTGATCAGGACGGTCCGCTGCTTGTGGCTTCGGCGGCAGGTGCAGGGTTCGCCGGCATTTACATTGCGCCTCTGACCGGGGCCTTCTTCGGCATCGAGGTGCTGCTACGGCGGGTGGATACCGAAGTGGTGACGGTCAATCTGGCTATGTCGGCCTTGGCTACCCTGGTCGGCGGATCTATCAAGGGTTTTACCCCTTACTATAAGGTCGGCTCCGATCCCTTCCGGCCATGGCTCATGGCAGCGGTCCTCTTGATCGGACCAGTCATGGGGCTGCTGGGGGCCGGATTCCGCTGGATGACATCCTGGGCAGAGTCCCATAGAACTACTGGCCCTGCCGCCATCTGGCAGCTGACGGGGGTAGCTCTGTTGACCGGGCTGGTCGCTCTGGCTGTCCCCCAGGTCATGGGCAACGGCCGGGCTCTAGCCCAGATGGGCATGGATCAGCTGCTGTCCGTCGGGTTCTCAGGGCTCCAGCTGGCTCGGTCACTTGCCCTCTTGGCCCTCTTTGCGCTGGCCAAGGCTCTGCTGACCACAGCAACCATCCGTGCTGGGGCTTTCGGCGGCACTCTGACGCCATCCATAGCCCTGGGATCCGCCATGGGCGCTGTTTTGGGCCTGCCGCTGGCTTGCCTTGTGCCCGGCCTGCCGGTCTGGCAGTGTGCCGTGATCGGCGCCGCCTCCCTGCTGGCCGCCTCCCAGCAGGCTCCGCTCATGGCCATGGCTATGCTCATGGAGGTCTGCCGCCTGCCGGTCATGGCCTTCATGCCCATGGGCCTGGCTGTGGCCCTGTCGATGGCGGTCTCGCGTCTGTTCGTGGCCAAGGCATAAACCGTCGTCAGAAGCCCTTGCTGCTCTGACGGTCCGGCCTTGCATGGGCATTCACAATCAGCTGACTGGTCTGGGCCAGTAAGGAAGGGTGGCTATACTCAGGCCGGACGTAGGTCCCGGGAGGATGCAGCCGATCCGAGTGGAGTAGGCCAGTGCCGTGATCCCCTGGACAGACAAGAAGGAGGTTCCTGGCGGTGAAGACCGTGTTGGCCATCTTCAGGCGAGATCTCTGGCGGATACTGCGCAACCCCGTGGCCCTGGTGGTGACCATCGGCGTGGCTGTGCTGCCCTCCCTCTATGCCTGGTTCAACATCATGGCTCTCTGGGATCCCTACAGCAACGTCAACAATCTGCCCGTGGCCGTCGTCAGCATGGACCGAGGGGCGCAATCCGCAGAGACGGGCAGGATCAACGCCGGCAGATCGGTCATCCAGGAGCTGCGCGGCAATAAAAGCCTGGGCTGGAAGTTCATGGACGATGATGAAAGGGCCATCGAAGAGGTCCACTCGGGCCAGTGCTACGCGGCCATCATCATTCCTGAACGGTTCAGCGCCGACCTGGTCGGCATCGTCGAGGGGGCCGGGAACAGGCCCGCTCTGAACTATTACGTCAATGAGAAGAAGAACGCCATCGCTCCCAAGGTGACCGACACCGGCGCCTCCACCATCGATCAGGAGATCAACGCGGTCTTCGTCTCGGCCGTCAGCGACGCCTTGGCCGGGAAGGTCCTGCAGACCGTCGGCGATGCCCAGGGCGCGGCCGAGCAGAGCCGCAGCCAGGTGGTGGGCGACCTGGGGGAAATTATCGACCAGCTGGATCGGACGGACGGCCAGCTTGACCGGATCGGTTCCACCATGGGCCAGGCCCGGCAGACCGTGGCCGGCTCCAGAAGCGACATCAAGGACCTGCAGAGTCAGATATCGGCCACCCAGGCCACTCTGAACAGAGCTCAGAGCAGCATGGCCAAGACCCGCGACGACAGTCTTCGGTTCTCTTCTGCCCTGAACCAGGCCCTGGCGGACGGGTCAGTGCGGCTGTCCAGCGCGGTCACGGATGTGAATACAGTGGCAGGCGGGATCACCGCCGACCTGAACGCCACCCAGGACAAGGTGGACCGGGTCAATTCCGGCTTGGGCCAGCTGATCGATGCCAATGGGAAGGCTGTGGACCTGCTCCAGTCGGGTCTGGACCAGTCCGGGCTACATTCTGGGGATCCGGCCTATGAGAGCATCCAGCGGCAGATTGACGATCTGAAAAAGACCAACCAGAAGCAGAAGTCATCCCTTGATGCCTTCAAGAAGAACTCCTCGACGGCTCTGGACTCGGGCAGGCGGGCCGCATCAGACCTGAGCTCGGCCATGACCGACACCGGCGGCACAGGCATCAAGGCTCTGGCTGCGGCCAGCCAGAGCCTGGCTGGGACCACCATGCCCAACCTCCTTACCGGGCTGGATGCCCTCAATGCCTCCAACGGCTCTCTCCAAGGTGCCCTGAGCAACCTGGCCACCACGGCCGTCCAAACCGATGCCCTGCTGGATCAACTGGATTCCACCATCGGTCAGGCCCAGTCGACCCTGTCCACCACCAGGGCCTCCCTGGCCTCGGTCAGGTCCGACCTGGAGGGGGTTCGGACCGATGTGGCAGCCCTTGGGTCCTCGGCTGCTTGGAACCGGATGACCCAGACCCTGGGGTTGAGCCCGGAATCCTTCGGAAAGGCCATGGCCTCGCCGGTGGAGCTGGCCTCGCACACGGTCTATCCGGTCAGCAACTACGGGTCATCCGTGGCGCCCTTCTATACCAATCTGGCTCTCTGGGTGGGTGGGTTCATCCTGATAGCCATCTACAAGCTGGAGGTCGACAAGGAGGGCATCCGCAAATGCACCGCCACCCAGGCTTACCTGGGTCGTTGGCTTCTGCTGGTCTTCGTCGGCTTCTTCCAGGCGCTGATCGCTACAGTGGGCGACCTGATGCTGGGCATCCAGTGCCGCCAACCCGCCCTGTTCGTCCTGGCCGGGGTCTTTGCCTCCTTCGTCTACATCAATATCATCTATGCCCTGGCCGCCTCTTTCAGGCACATCGGCAAGGCCTTGGCTGTGGTTCTGGTCATCCTGCAGATACCTGGGTCCTCGGGCATGTACCCGATTGAGATGATGCCCGACTTCTTCCGCAATCTGAACCCGTGGCTGCCCTTCACCTACGGAATCAACGCCATGCGTGAGACCATCGGCGGCATGTACGGCAACCACTATTGGCAGGACATGCTCCACATCTTCTGGTACCTGCCGGTGGCCCTCCTGATCGGACTGGTGGTGCGGCGGTACCTGCTCAACCTGAATGCCCTCTTCGACCGGCGGCTTGGTGCCACTGACCTGATGCTGACCGAGCAGAACCATTCAGCCGACCGCCGTCTGAGCCTGGGCAGCCTGGCCCGCTCCATCCTGGGCGAGGGCGACTACCGCGCCGTCATAAGGCGGCGTGCGCATCGCTTCCTGGCCCTCTATCCAACGCTGATCCGGGGTGGTCTGGTCCTGGTTCTGCTGCCAGTGCTCTTCCTCATCCTGTTGTTCAGCACCGAAGCCAAGATCGTCATGCTGATCGCCTGCATCGCTTCCATCGTCCTGATAGACGCCTACCTGATCATCGTCGAGTACATCTGCGACAGCTATGTTCGGCAGCTGGGCCTGACCGAGCGTCCCGGCATGGACTTCCTCACCCTGATTCGCCCGCGTCGGCAGGGTCCCTCGGCCATGACCAGGCTGACCTCGGCCGTGCGCGAATCAGTCATGAGCCGCGATGAGGAGGACGCTCCCGAGGATGGTGATCGCCGATGAGGAACATCTGGAGGATCCTGCGCAAGGACCTGGCCGATGCCACCAGCAACGTCATCGCCATCATCGTCCTGATGGGCCTGATTATTGTCCCGGCCCTCTATGCCTGGTTCAACATCGCCGCCAGCTGGGACCCCTACAAGAACACCAAGGCCATCAAGGTGGCCGTGGCCAACACCGACAAGGGGTACAAATCCGACCTGATTCCGGTCAGGATCAACGTGGGGGAGACGGTCACCAGCACCTTGCGGGCAAACGACCAGCTGGATTGGAGGTTCGTCAACCGCGACCAGGCCCTGGAGGGGGTGCGCTCAGGCGAGTACTATGCTGCCATCGTCATTCCCAAGGATTTCAGCGCGGACATGATGACCCTCTTCTCGCAGGACGTGAAGCATGCCAGCCTTGAGTACTACCTGAACGAAAAGAAAAACGCCATCGCCCCCCATGTCACTGAGCAGGGGGCCGACACTGTGGCCACAACCATCGACAAGACCTTCGTCAAGACCGTGGGCCAGGTGGGGATCGACCTGGCCAGCCAGGTTTTTACTTACTCCGAGAGCCCCCAGGTCCAGGATTATCTGGCCAGGGCGACCGGCCACATCGATCAGATGTCACAGCGGCTGACCACTGCCTCCAGTCAGGTGAATGCCTATGCGGGCCTTCTGGATTCCTCCGGAAAGATGATCGACGCCACCGGCAGGATTCTGGGTCGGTCTGACTCCGCCATGGCCGATGCCAGGAAGGCCCTGAACCAGGGAACCAAGGGGTCCAAGGATCTGGGCAAGTCCCTCTCCGGGTCGGCCCAGGCGGTCGACGTTGCCCTTGACCAGGCCTCGGGTGCCTATGACACCATCGGCTCTAAGATCGATGACGCTTTCGACAAGGTGGGCCAGCAGAGCGATGCTGTCAGCAGCCATCTGAACTATCTGAGCGAGCGGATCAGAGACTCGGCGGCCGACTACGACGGGATGATCGCCAGCCTGGAGGATCTGCGCAGCACTGTGGAATCCGATGCCAATCTGACAGCTGACCAGCGCCAGGCCCTGCTGACCGCCATCGATCAGGCCCAGGCCGGAATGCGCACAGCCCAGGCGGCCCAACGTGACCTGGCCGACCGGATCAGCCAGGCTTCCCAGGCAGCCAAGGAGGGCAAGGACAAGCTGGGCGGTCAGCGTCAGGATCTGAAGAACAGGATCGCTCAGGCCCGTGCCTCGGTGGATCAGGTCCGCACCCAGTACCGCAATGACCTGAAGCCTCGCCTGGACGACTTGGCTTCATCCATGGACATCGTGGTCACCTCGACCGATCGGCTGCTGACGGGTCTGGATGGAACCGTCAAGGGCGCCTCTGGGCTGACGGGCCCTATGACCAGGGATATCAGCCAGGCCAAGGACCAGCTGGGTGAGATCTCCCAGTGCCTGGAGCAGGCCTCCAAGCGGCTGACCGACCTAGGGGGACATCTGACCCAGGCTTCGCAGGGCAAAGATACGCAGGAGGTCAAGACTCTGCTGAGCGGGGATTCCGAAACCATGGCCGCCCTTCTGTCCTCACCGGTAGGCATCCATCGGCATGCGGTCTTCCCAGTCATGAACTACGGGTCGGCTATGACCCCCTTCTACACCATCCTCTCCATTTGGGTGGGTGCCACCATTCTGGCGGCCATGATGAAAGTGGCTCTGTCAGACAAGAAGAAAGCCTCCGTCCTGCACTTGGACTCCCTGCAGGATGCATGGAAGAGGGCCGATGACCTGGATGAGGATTCCGAAGGCCGCCGCTCCTGGGGAGACTTCCGCCCCGAGTCGCCAGGCAACGCCCGCCGCTTCGGCCTTCAGCTCTACCAGGAGTACTTCGGCAGATTCGCGGTCTTCGCCCTGATGGCCATCCTCCAGGGCTGCCTGATCGCTCTAGGAGACCTCTTCTACCTGAAGGTCCAGTGCGTCCATCCGCTGATGTTCGTGCTGGTGGCGGTCTTCGCCTCATTCGTCTTCATGAATCTGATCTATACCCTGGTCGTCTCCTTCGGGGACATCGGCAAGGCTATTGCCGTTATCCTCCTAGTCATGCAGGTGGCTGGCTCGGGCGGCACCTTCCCCATGGAGACCCTGCCTGGCTTCTTCCAGGGGGTTTATCCCTTCCTGCCCTTCGTCCATGCTATAGGAGCCATGCAGTCGGCCGTTGCCGGAGCCTACGGCATGGAGTTCTGGCGGGAGATGGCCACCCTGGCCCTCTTCCTGGTGCCCTCGTTGCTGCTGGGGCTGGTCCTGCGCAAGCCCGTCATCCGCTTCAATGACTGGATCGTCAGAAACCTTGAGAGCACCCGGCTCATGTAGGGCGAGTCCGGCAGAAGGTGGTATAGGGTGAGAGCATGAGCGTCCAACTGGTTGAGGAACGCCGCTACGACCAAATCATGAAGGATCGTGTCCTTCCTGACCTGGCCTCCTGTCGCAGTGACGGATGGATGATCTCCCATGACGGCGGCGAGGACGGGGGAACCCTCCTGGACAAGGCCCATCTCAGCGGCGTGGACCCCTCCCGACTTCTGCATTACGTTTGCTATGACAGGACGCTGTTCCGCAAGGGTGCGGTGGAGTCCGGCTCAGCTCGTGTGCGCGGGGCCGCGATCATCTCCTTCGGTTTTTCGGAATTCGCCGACAAGTACCAGGAGATGGCCTGGTACTTCCTGATGCAGGGGTACTCCGTCTGCGTTCCCGAGCATTGGGGGCATGGTTTCTCTGGCCGTGGTGTGAACGATCCCAGCCTGATCTGGGTGGATCATTGGCAGCGGTATGTGGCGGATCTGGCCGCCTTCTGCTCCCAGGTGGGCCAGCAGTATGCCCAAGACGAGCCCATGGTGCTCTATGCCCATTCCATGGGCGGCGGCGTGGCTGCGCGGATGCTGGAAACCTTCCCCTCCCTCATCGACAAGGCGGTCCTGTCATCACCCATGATTGCGCCGCGGACCGGGTTCATGCCTTCGGTGGCCTGGACGGCAACAAACGCCGCCTGCATGATGGGCCGCTCGCGCAGCATGGTTCCGGGGTTTGGGCCATTCCGCCCCGAGCTGGACATGGGCAAGTACCCCAATGGCAGCCAGGCGCGGGTGGCCTGGGCCCATAAGTTGCGGGCCCAGGAACTGCACTACCAGACCAGTGCCGCCACCTTCGGCTGGGTCAGGGAGAGTCTGGAGATGAGCCGGGCCATACTGCGCCCCAACCGGTGCAGCCGAGTGGAGACCCCTCTGCTGCTTTTCCAGGCCCAGCCCGACCGGTTTGTGCTGCCGATGCCCCAGAACCGTTTTGTCGACCAGGTCCAGCAGGGCGGCTGCCAGGCTAAGCTGGTGCGCATCCCGGACAGCATGCACGAGCTCTACCAAATGCCGGACAAGGTCCTGAGGCCTTACTTGGAACGCATCTTCGACTTTTTCGACCAGCCTTGGCAGCTCGCTGACGACCGCTGATCAGATGCCAAACGTACGATCCTACTTGTTGAGCACTTTCTGCGGATCGGCGTCGAAGGTATCGACGCAGTTCTGCGAGCAGAAGTAGTAGGTCTTGCCCTGGTAGTCGCGCTTGGCTGCAGCTGTGTCGGGGTCGATGGACATGCCGCAGACCGGGTCGGTGACCTTCTCTGCTGCTGCCTGATCCTGCTGCATGTCGTCATGATGATGGAAGAGTCCCATCTCGTTTCCTTTCTCTTGGTTGTGTTCTTGGTGTGTGGAAATACTGAGGTCCCTGGTCAGGGCATCCATGTCGATTGGCTCGACCTCCTTGACCGGCCTGGCTTTTAGAGGCGTGTGCCGCAACCTGTTGGCGTTGAGCACCACCGACAGGGAGGAGAATGCCATGGCCGCCCCGGCGATCATAGGGTTGAGCAGGAGGCCGATGAAGGGGTAGAGCACCCCGGCGGCGATGGGGATGCCCAGCCCGTTGTATCCGAAGGCGAACCAGAGGTTCTGGTGAATGTTGCGCATGGTCGCAGCAGAGAGGTCAATGGCCTTGACGGCCGCGTTCAGGTCGCCCGAGACCAGGGTCACGTCGGCGGATTCGATGGCCACGTCCGTACCGGTGCCGATGGCCATGCCCAGGTCGGCCTGGGCCAGGGCCGGGGCGTCGTTGATGCCGTCGCCGATCATGGCCACCTTGTGCCCCTGAGCCTGAAGGGCCTTGACGATGCTCGCCTTGTCTTCAGGGTGGATCTGCGCAACCACCCGGGTGACACCCACCTGCCCCCCGACCTGTTCGGCAGTGCCCTGGTTGTCGCCAGTCAGCATGATGGTCTGGATGCCGCGCTCGTTCATGTCGTGGATGGCCTGCTTGGAGCCGGACTTGACCTGGTCAGTCACGGCCAGGACTCCGGCAAGCTCGCCGTCGATGGCCACGAAGATGGTCGTACGGCCCTGGCCCTCCCAGCCGCGGGCGGTGTCGAAGAGGGATTGCGCGCCTGCCTGGTCTGACGTTTCGCTTTCCAGCTCGATTCCCTTGTCCTCGAGCAGCTTGCGGTTGCCGACAAGGACATGCGAGGTGCCCTTGCATCCTTCGAAGGATCCGGAGGGGAAGGTTGCATCGATGCCTGCCCCGGTGACCGAATCGAAGTCCTTGACCGGGACCAGCTTTAGATTGCGGCCCTTGGCAGCCTGGACGATGGCCTGGGCCAGGGGGTGTTCTGAATCGCTCTCGGCGCTCGCGGCCGCTCTTATTAGCAGGTCCTCATCCATTCCCTGCACGCTCAGGGCATCAGCCAGTTCAGGCCTGCCCTGGGTGATGGTGCCGGTCTTGTCGAGGACGATGGTATCGATGTCATGCGCTCCCTGCAAGGCTTCCGCCGATCGGTAGAGCACTCCGGCACGGGCGCCGCGTCCGGTGCCGATCGTCACGGATAGCGGAGTGGCCAAGCCCAGGGCACAGGGGCAGGCGATGACTAGGACGGAGACCGCCGCCACGATTCCATATACTCCGCGTGGCATGGGGCCGAAGGCCCACCAGGCCACGAAGGTCCAGAGCGCCACAAGAATTACCCCGGGGATGAAGATGGACGATATTCGGTCGGCCAGCTTCTGGATGGGCGCCTTGGAGGTCTGAGCCGTCTTGACCAGCCGGATGATTTGGGCCAGAACCGTGTCCTGCCCTACCTGGGTGGCCCTGTATCGCAGAGAACCTGTGCTGTTGACGGTGGCTCCGACGAGGGAATCGCCCTCCTGCTTGAGCACGGGCATGGGCTCGCCGGTCACCATGGATTCGTCCACAGAGGATGATCCCGAAATGACCTGACCATCCACCGGCAGCTTCTCGCCCGGATGGACCTGAATCACGTCTCCGACGGCCACATCATCGACGGCGATCTCCTGGGTGGCCTCCCTGCCGTCCTGGTCGGTCCTCACCACGGTGGCTGTCTTGGGCCTCAGTCCGACAAGGGCGCGGATGGCGTCACCAGTGCCGCGCCGGGCCCGTGCCTCCAGGATCTGGCCGAGGATCATCAGCGTGATGATGGTGCCCACGGCCTCGTAGTAGGGTTCGCGGCTTCCCTCAGGCAAAAGTTGCGGGGCCACAGTGACCACCAGTGAGTACAGGAAGGCCGTGGCAGTGCCCAGGGCAACCAGGGAGTTCATCTCCGGTGCCCGGTGTGCCAGCGCCAGCCATCCGGTGCGGTGGATGGGCCAGCCCGAATAGAACATCACTGGCAGTATCAGGACCAGCTGGACCCAGGGGTTCATCAGAATGTGGGGCATGGGCAGGAACATGCCGAACATGGCCGGAATGAAGACCGGGAGCGTGAAGACCAGGGCTACGATGAATCGCCTGGTCAGATCGCGGATTTCTGCCGTACGCTCCTTATCCGCCTCGTCCTGGTCGCTGCCGCCATTGGCTTGAGCGGGCTTGGCGGATTCGGTCTGTGGTGAATGCTCGTCTTGCGACTGGCTGCTTCGTGCTTGTTCGGATTGTGCCTCGGCACTGACGGTCGTCGGTCCATCGGTGGCCCGGAGCATCCCGTGAAGCATGTTCATCCCACAGGCGAAGGGGTAGTCGCCGGCCTTGGGTGGGGTCAGCTGGACAGTCGAGGTTTGGAAGGCGGGCAAGGTCTTGTCGATGTTGAAACCGTTGAAGACCACGTGCGAGGAGCATTCCCCGCTCTCCTGGCGGTCGAAGACCAGCTTGACCGGTCGCCCGGCCTGAACCTGGATCAGCTGGGGGCTGTATCCGCCCTTGACTGTGATGTGGACGGTCTGGATGCCGCCCTCATCCTTGGCTTGGGTGGCCTTTCTGGGCGCGAAGAAGTACCAGATGATGCCCGCCGTGATGACCAGGGCTGCGACAAGGACCAGGATGCTGCTCATGTGGTCCACTATACCCCCCTGGGGTATACTGATAGTGGATTTCGAGACGGGTTTCATGGATTCGGGTCGGTCCCGGTTCCGCCATGCAGACCATTGACTAGGAATGGAGTGAATCGTGCCCGGATATGCCAACGATAAAAAGCGGACCATTACCAGACTCCGGCGTGTCGAGGGCCAGGTCAGGGCCATCGAGCAGATGGTCGAGTCAGACACTTACTGCATCGATATTCTCACTCAGATTGCCGCCTCGACCAGCGCCCTGAAGTCGGTGGCCCTAACCCTGCTGGACGACCACATGAACCACTGCGTCCGCGAAGCTGCCGAAAAGGGAGGTGAAGAGGCCGACGAGAAGATGGAGGAGGCCTCCGAGGCCATCGCCCGCCTGGTCCGTTCTTAGCAATCCTCGTCAGACAGGCCTAATCTGCCCGGGAATAGCAGTCCATAAGCAACGGGTATAGGCATTCTTCCGGGAATCGTTGGACTTCCGCCGCTCTCCTGTTAGATTGAACCCCAACCCCAGGCCGTTTGGTCCTGGGGAGGAGAGATCGATGAGGGAGAGGCAATGTCGGAAACGAGTTGGGATTGGGCGGCCCTGATAGTGGTCGTCATTCTCTTTGTGGGGCTGGCCCTGCTGAGCAGGAGGACCAAGGTCAACTTCAGTTGGCGGGTCATCATAGCGACGGTGCTGGGAATCCTGGTGGGTGTGGGCTTCTCAGGTCACACGACCTATGTGGGGGCATTCGGCAACGTTTGGTCCGAGGTCATTTCGGCCTTGGTGGTGCCGCTCCTGCTCTTCAGCATCATCGCCAGCATCAGCCGTATCGGCGGGTCCGGTCGGCTGAAAAACATCAGTCTGAAAACCATCGTTCTGCTCCTGGTCAACACCTTCACAGCAGCCGTGATCGCCCTGGTTCTGGGGCTGCTCTTCCAGGTCGGCAAGGGGTTCGACCAGGCCCTGCCCAAGGGGGCCAAGCCTCACGAGGTGCCAGGGGTGCTTGACACCCTGGTCGGTCTCTTCCCCTCGAATCTGGCTGAAAACTGGGCCCAGAACCAGGTCATTCCTGTCGTGATCTTCGCCATCCTCCTGGCGGTCTCTCTGAACAAGGCCGCCTCAACCCCGCGCGGCGAGCAGAGTGTGGCCCCCTTCAAGGCTTTCGTGGAAGCCGGCAATGTGGTCCTGTCCAAGGCCACCCAAATCGTCGTTGGCTTCACCCCCTATGCGGTCCTGTCCCTGATCGCAGCCGCCATCGGTCGAAGCAACCTGAAGACCCTTCTGCCCCTGTTGGCTGTCCTCTTGGTGTCCTACCTGGGCTTGGCTATTCAGCTCTTCCTAGTCCAACCCCTGATCCTGGCCCTGGTCGGCCGGGTCAATCCTCTGCCCTTCTTCCGCTCCCTTTGGCCGGCGGGCGTGGTGGCCTTCACCTCCGAGAGCAGCATCGGTACCATCCCAGTCACAGTCCGTCAGTTGCGTTCCGCTGGTGTTCCTGAAGAGACGGCCTCCTTTGTGGCCAGTCTGGGAGCCAATCTGGGCATGCCAGGATGCGCCGGGCTCTGGCCCGTTCTTCTGGCGGTTTTCGCTATCAATGCTCAGGGGATTCCTTACTCCCCTCTTCGTTTTGCGCTCCTGATCGTCTTTGCTCTGGTGGTTTCCGTGGGGACGGTGGGTGTGCCAGGCACAGCTACGATCACCGCCACCTCCCTCTTCACAGCAGCTGGCCTGCCCGTACCCTTCATCGCTATCATGCAACCTATTTCCCAGCTGGTGGATATGGGCCGCACGCTGGTGAACGTAGCAGGTGCCGCCAATACGGCAGTCATCGTGGCCAGGACCGAGAACGAGCTGGACCTCGACCTCTACAAGGGCCGCAAGGTCTTCGACGACCAGGACATCGAGTGACTGGTCTGTATGATCAAAAGCTGCATGGTCGGGCGGCAGGCGGCAAGAGGATGAACCATCCTGACCCGACTTGCGGCGGCCAGAAGGCCGGATAGCCAGAACGGCCTCAGCTGTAATTCGACCAATAAAAAATGTCTTCGACTGACATCAATCAGTCGAAGACATTTCCATTTCTTCGTGCGAACGGAGGGAGTTGAACCCTCACGAGCATCAGCTCACTGCCACCTGAAGACAGCGCGTCTACCATTCCGCCACGTTCGCAGACAACTGGAAAGGTTAGCACGGTTGTCTGCGCGGCGCAATAATGGCGTGTTGGTTCAGCCCTTGGATCCGTGGGCGTAGAACCTGGCCAGCGTCTTCTTCTTATATTCGTCGAAGTAGCCGCCGTCAATGGACTGGCGGATCTCGTCCAGCAGCCTCACGAAGAAGCGTTCGTTGTGGATGGTGGCCAGCGTGTAGCCGTTGAGCTCATGGGCGCGAAGCAGATGGTCGATGTAGGCCCGGGAGTAGTGGGTGCAGGTGTAGCAGTCGCAGTCCTCTTCGATGGGTCTGAAATCGGCCTTGAACTGGGCGCGTTTGATGTTCCAGCGGCCGTCACGGGTGAAGACGGCCCCGTTGCGGCCGCAGCGAGCCGGGGATACGCAGTCGAAGGTGTCCCCGCCGTTTTCCACGCCTGCAAAGATGTCGTCCACGGCGGCGATGCCCAAGACGTGCCTGGGCCGGGATTCGGGCATTTCGTCGCAGATCCAGGCGCAGGTCTGCCCCAGCAGCCGTTTCTCTATGGCGCCCCCGATGCCCACGCCGTCAAAGTCCAGGGAGGCGATCTGGCGGGCGGCGCGTCGGCGGAGATCCTCGTAGTTGGCCCCTTGTACCACGCCGAACAGGGCCTGATAGGGCTTGCCGGTCCGCGCCTGGGTCAGCCTGTGGTGCTCATCCACGCAGCGCTTCGCCCACCGGAAGGTGCGCTCCACTGACTGTTCCTGGTAAGTGCGGGTGTTCATCAGTGTGGTCAGCTCGTCGAAGGAGAACATGATGTCGGCGCCGATGCGGTGCTGGATGCCCATGGAGATCTCAGCCGAGAAGCGGTGCCGGTCGCCGTTGAGCGGAGACTTGAAGGTGACTCCGTCCTCATCCACGAAAGCCAGGCGCTCCTTGCCCTCGGCGATCACCTGGTCCGACTTCATGCCGGTCACGTCCATGGCCAGTGTCTTCTTGAATCCCGCTCCCAGCGATAGGACCTGGAAGCCGCCCGAGTCGGTGTAGGTGGGGCCGTCCCAGTTCATGAACCGGGCCAGGCCGCCTGCTTGGTCCAGAATGTCGGGGCCGGGGCGTTCGAACAGGTGGAAGGCGTTGGCCAGCAGGACCTGGGCGCCCAGCTGACGCATTTGCTCTGGCAGAACGGCCTTCATGGCCGCCTGTGTGGCCACGGGGATGAATGCGGGGGTGTGGATGTCTCCGTGCGGAGTATGGATGATGCCGGTGCGGCCGTAGCGGCGGCCATTGCGTCCCAGGCCTTCGGGGCTGTCGGGCAAGCGGTTCAGGGTCTCGAATGAGAATGCGGTGCGGTCGCCGGGTCGGCCCGGTGTGGCTCCCAGCGGGTTGGTGATCAGGCTCATGGCTCCACTGTATCCAAGACATCCAACCGTCCTGCTGCTGCCCTGCGTACAGTCGATATGACTTTCATCCAACGTCCAGACAACATTCAGCATTTCGGCCCTAGACTTGGAAGCAATGCATGCGAGGACCCGCTTCGCCTGTCAGCCGGAAACGGCAAAAAGCGCGGGCGACGGGGTAGATTGACAAGCGTGACCGAATAGCAGGCAGTGGCATCGATCCGAAGGAGCAGAAATGGCTGAAGAGCATAAGGCCGACCCGTGGAGGGGCGGCGATGACGGTCAGTCCTGGCAGCCAAGCCACATCGAGCGCGGGGCCGCCGAGCAAGAGCAGGAGACGGGAGCCTCCACAGAACAGACCGACTCTGCTCAAGTCCCAGCGACAGAAGAAGGGGACCAGCAGACTCAGGCCTGGGACCAGAGGCCCACGACACCTATTGCCATGCCTGGTGGCGATGCACGGCCCGCGACTACAGAAAATGCGTCGAATGACAGTAGCGGCACCGGGACCTCAGCCTCCGCCTCCGGTGGCTCGACTGCGGGGCAGGATGCGCAGACGCAGCAGCAGCCTTACTATCGGCCAGCGCCCGAGTATGGTGCTTATGCTCCCGCAGGCTCGCGTCCACCTGCCAACAATCAGGGTCAGCAGCAGTCCAACCAGCAGTCCAACCAGGGGTATGGCTCTGGTCCTCGGCAGAGCTTCTTCGGACAATATGGACAGCCAGGCCAGTTCGGTCAGAATGGCCAGCCTCGCCAGAATGCCGGTCAGAACCCCCAGGGTGGCCGACCCGCCAGCCAGGGGCCCTACGTGCCCTTCGGAACTGGCGGCCCCAATGGTCGGCCCGGTCCTGCCAACAATGCCAGCAGCAGCATGAGCGGCACGGGCAAGTACGTCTTTACCGCCGTGGTGGCCGCCCTGGTGGCCGCAGCCCTCATGCTGGGCCTGGGCTGGGCGGCTCTGTCCAACGGGTGGATCACTCTGCCCTCGTCCTCCTCGCTCAGCGGGGTCTCCTCTAACTCCTCGGGCCAGGGCACGGCCAAGGTCGAGGGCGGGCAGGCTCCTGACTGGCAGGGCATCAGCAAGCAGGTCTCCGAGTCCGTGGTCTCCATCCAGGTGCAGACCAAGAGCGGGGTCGGGGCCGGATCGGGCGCGGTCTTCGATACTCAGGGCCATGTGGTCACCAACAACCACGTGGTCGATGGCGCCCAGGAGATCCACGTCACCCTCTCCAACGGGCAGATGTACACGGCCAAGGTTGTCGGTACCGACACCACAGCCGATCTGGCCATCCTCAGCCTGGATCAGGCGCCTTCCGACCTGAAGTCAGTGAAGTTCGCCGACTCCGAAAAGCTGGCCGTGGGCGAGAACGTCATGGCCATTGGCAACCCCCTGGGCTACGAGAATACGGCCACCACTGGCATCGTCTCGGCTCTGAACCGCCCGGTCTCGGTCATGGACGAGAGCAATAACAACCCCATCGTGACCAACGCGGTCCAGCTGGATGCGGCCATCAACCCCGGCAACTCGGGCGGTCCCACTTTCAACGCGGCCGGTGAGGTCATCGGGATCAACTCCTCCATCGCCTCCATGGCCTCCTCCAAATCTGAGGCAGGGTCCATCGGCATCGGATTCGCCATCCCATCCAACCTGGTCAAGCGGATTGCCGATGAAATCATCAAGGACGGCAAGGCTAAGCACGTCTCCCTGGGGGTCACCATCCAGAGCAGCACAGCCCAGGCCAACGGGGTCACCCGCGGCGGCGCCAAGGTCACCAATGTGGTTTCAGGTTCTCCGGCGGACAAGGCCGGCATCAAGGTCGGCGACACCATCGTGGCCTTCAATGGCCATGCCGTCAACAACAACTACTCCCTGCTGGGCTTCGTCAGGGCTGCCGCTTTCGGTGACTCGGTCAAGATCACCGTGGTGCGCGACGGCAAGACTGCCGAGGTGAATGCCACGCTTGACAGCGAGGAGCGGAACGTCCAAGGCAAGCCCAGGACCAACAGGAAGAACTCGGACGGCAGTGGCCAGGACGGTGGCTCCGACCAGGGCGGTTCGGGCGATGACGATGACTCCATGGATCCCTTCCGCTTCTTCTTCGGGCAGTGATCCGGGACTGAACCCAGGGGGCCGCACCCGTCACATGGCGGGTGCGGCCCCCTGTCGTATCCGCCATCCATCACTGGCTCTGGCGCGGTATAGGCTTGATGTACAAGAGGACAAGAGAGCTGTAATCCGGCTGCGGTCGACGGATCGACAAGTCCGGATCGGGGAAGTGGTCATGTCAAGAATTCTGCGTTTCGCCAAGAAGGTCCCCATGCTTTGGGTGGTTCTGGCCTGCGGACTGGCCATGGGCCTGCTCTGGCACCCCTATCGCCAGGCTGCCCAATGGCTGGTCGCCGTCCTGGTGGCCGTCTCGCTGGTTGACACCCTCAAGGGGATGATCGATGACGTGCGTCAGGGCCACGTGGGCGTGGACATCCTGGCCGTGGTAGCCATCCTCTCCACGCTCGCCGTTCGGCAATACTGGGCCAGTTGGGCTGTGGTCCTCATGCTCTATTCCGGCGACGCCATCGAACAGTACGCCGGGAACAAGGCGCAGAACAACCTGACCGTCTTGGTCCAGGCCGCCCCCCAGGTGGCCCACGTGGTCCAAGCAGATCTGCCGGAGGGGGAGCATACCCTTCCCAAAGAGAGCGACTGGAGCACGGTGGATGTCGATAAGGTCCGCCTGAACGACCTCCTGGTGGTCAAGCCGGGCGAGACCGTGCCCGTTGATGGCGAGCTGATCAGTCCCGCCGCCACCCTGGACATGTCCACCATCAATGGCGAACCCATGCCCCGCAGGCTCTACCAGGATGCCCAGGTCATGTCCGGGGCGGTCAATGGTTCGGGCACCTTCCTGATGCGGGCCCGGCAGCTGGCCCGGGATTCCCAGTACCAGCGAATCCTCAACCTGGTGCGCTCCGCCCAGAACTCGCGTGCTGCAGTCGTCAGAACAGCCGATCTGATGGCGGTGCCCTTCACTGTAGTGGCCTTCATCATCGCCTGCGTGGCCTGGATCATCTCCGGAGCGCCGACCCGGTTCGCCCAGGTTCTGGTCCTGGCCACCCCCTGCCCTCTGTTGATCGCCGCTCCTGTGGCCTACATGGCCGGGACGGGAAGGCTGGCCAAGGCGGGGCTGCTGATCAAGACCCAGGACGTGATTGAGAATCTGGGCCGGGTTTCGCACATTTTCTTCGATAAGACCGGCACGCTGACCGTCAGACGTCCCCAAGTGGTTCGAATCGATCTGCCTGACGGTGAGGGGCAGGAGGTCGATACGGACCGGATTCTGGCTATGGCGGGCGCTGTGGAGTCCTACTCGGTTCACATCCTGGCTAACGGGATTGCCGAGGCCGGGGCCGCAGTCCAGGAGCGTTTGCGTGCACAGAGCAGCGGTGAGGTCCATCTGCATGCGCGGGAGGTTCAGGAGGACTCTGGCAATGGGGTCCAGGGTTTGGTTGACGGCCATCAGGTCAAGGTGGGCAGGGCCGAATTCGTGGCTGGCGAGCAACCAAGCGATTCATTCGGCCCCCTGGCTCCTGACGAGATGGCCTCCTACATCGCTATAGACGGGGCCTTGGCCGCGCGAGTCGTCATGAAGGACGTGCCCAGGTCGGATGCCGCTCAGACCATCGCTCGGCTGCGGGAGCTGGGGATTACCCGCCTATCTATGGTCACTGGAGACAAGGAGGCCTCGGCCCGGATCATCGCCGACCAAGTGGGGATCACCGACGTGCATGCTGGCCTTTTCCCTGAGGACAAGGCCGATCTGATCGCCAAGGCCGCCAGGGAGGAGCCCAACCGGCAGCCCCTCTGGGACATCTGGCTGTCCAAGTTCCTAGGTGAATCGGTGACTAAATCCATCACCATGATGGTGGGGGACGGGGTCAACGATGCCCCGGTCCTGGCTGCCGCCGACGTGGGCATGGCCATCACCGACGGGACCACCACGGCCGCCTCTGAATCCGCCCAGGCCGTGATCATGAACGACGACATCGCCTGCCTGCCCAGGTCGATCACCATCGCCCGCAGGACCAAGCGGGTCATGCTCCAGGCGGTCATGCTGGGGCTGACCCTGGCCACGGTGGGCATGCTCTGCGCCGCCTTCGACCTGATCCCGGTGGTTGTCGGCGCCTTTACGCAGGAGGCCATCGACGTGGTTTCCATCCTCTGGGCCTTGACTGCGCTGATAGACCGGGGCTGAGGCCATTTCATGACGCTTGGTGAAAGTCCCGGGGATGGAGCCCGGCCAGCTCTGTCCCAGACCGTTGCTTTGCGTTAGGCTGGCAAACATGAGCGATAATAATGCCAACGATTCCACTATGCCTGCGTCGGCCAGCGACAAGGGAGCCGGCTCCCCGCTGCGCGTAGCCGTCATAGGCGCCGGGCCTGCAGGGGTCTATGCCTCCGATATCCTGTTGCGGCAGCTTCGGGAGAAGGGTGCAGGATTGGGCCTGGGCGACCGGGCCCGGATTGATCTGTTTGAGAAGCTGCCCGTTCCCTTCGGCCTGGTCCGTTATGGAGTAGCCCCGGACCATCCCAGCATCAAGTACATCGCCGGCGCCTTGGAGAAGACCCTGGATAACCCCGAGATCCACCTCTATGCGGATGTGGAGTTCGGCAAGGACATCAACCTGGATGATCTGCTTCAGCGCTACGATGTGGTCCTCTTCGCCACCGGTGCGGTGGACGACCGCCCCCTGGAGATCGCCGGGCACGAGCTTGATGGCGTTCACGGGGCCGCCCACTTCGTCGAATGGTATGACGGCTATCCTGACGCTGACCAGAACTGGCCCCTGGACGCCAAGCAGGTGGCCGTCATCGGAGGCGGGAACGTGGCCATGGATGTCTCCAGGATCCTGATGCGGCGGGCCGACGACCTTCTGGGCACCGACATCCCCGACAATGTCTACAAAGGGATTCAGGGCAACCAGGCCCGCGAGCTGCACATGTTCATCCGTCGCGGGCCGGCCCAGGCCAAGTTCTCGGTCCAGGAGCTGCGCGAACTGGAGAAGCTGCCCGGGGTGCAAATCGTCCTCGACGAGGAGGACTTCGACCTGGATCAGGAGACAATCGATCGGGCCGGTGCCGACAAGCTGACCCGGCAGATGCTGGAGGAGCTCTTCACCATCAGGGAGATGGCCGAGGACATGGCTGAGGACGGCGGAGTCGACTTCGAGGGCAATCCTGCCGATCGCCGTTTCTATATGCACTTCTATCGGATGCCTGCCGCAATCATCGGCCAGGATGGCACAGTGACAGGCATTCGCGTGGAGAAGACTAGGGTCACGCCCGAGGGCACCATGGAGGAGACCGGCCAGTACGAGGAGTACCTGGTTCAGGCCGTCTACCACGCCATCGGCTACAAGCCTGCCGAAGTTCCCGGCATTCCATACGATTTCTCCGGCTACACCCTCTCCAACGTCCACGGCCGGGTGACCACTGCTCCCGAGGAGCAGGGCGGCAGGTCCATCGACCGTCTCTACGCCACGGGCTGGGCCAAGAGGGGGCCCGTGGGTCTGATCGGATCCACCAAGTCCGATGCCCTGGAGACCATCGGCAACATGCTGGATGACCTGGCTGCCAGCCCGGATCATGGTCGCTTCGCCCAGGACCGGGACGACGATTCGATTGACCGCTTCCTGGCGGACAAGGGCATCCAGCCTATCGACTTCGCCGGCTGGAAGCGGGTGGATGCTTATGAGCGGGCCGAGGGCGCCAAGGTCGGCCGTGAGCACATCAAGGTCACCGACCCCGACCAGCTCCGCCAGCTCGCCCACGGCGAGTAAGCGAGCGGTCCTGGTTCGGCAGCGGCAGAATTTGGATGAGGTTCATGAATCCTCGTCCAAATCCTGTTTTCTTGGTCGGCACCACGGGGAGGGCATCTCGCAGAGTATTCAATCGCCTATACGGTTGAATCGTCCCTTTGTATTCGTTATCTTAAGGAGTGTGCCGGTTAAGCGTTGACGAACACACCCTAGATTCTCTAGTCCATGAAGTGGAACCATGCAGGTGAGTGGACAGCCAGGAGGCTGAACGATGAGGATAGCTGTCGTCTTTGGTGGGACCAGTACCGAACGCGAGGTATCGGTCGCTTCGGCTATTGAAGTCATTCGTGCGCTCCGTGAACGAGGCCACGAGGTCGTCGCCGTTGACAGTGCCCGTGGCAGATTGAGTTTGGAGGAGGAAGGCAGGCTGGCCCTTTCTTCATCGGCATCGACTTCCATCCAGAATCATCCAGGCGCCAAACAACTTGAGACATTGAAACGTGCACATTCTGAGGTGAATCTTTCGTCGGCGGTCCTGGACTGCGATTTGGTCTTCCTGGCCCTTCACGGTGGCTCTGGTGAGAACGGTCAGATCCAGGCCCTTTTAGAATTGGCTCAGATTCCGTTCACTGGGTCGGGAAGCACAGCAAGTGGCCTGGCCATGGATAAGGAGGTCTCGAAGAGGGTGGCTGGAAGTGCGGGCATCCTCACGCCTGAATGGTTGACGGGCTCCGTCGACGCGACTGAGGTTGAGGATCGTCTGGGCTGGCCAGTAGTAGTCAAACCGGATGCCGAAGGTTCCAGTGTCGGCCTGAGTATTGTGGACAATCCTGATGGTCTGCCTGCTGCTATTCAGGAGGCGGCTGCCTATGGCCAGGTGATCATAGAGCGTTTCATCACAGGCAGGGAGTTCACTGTCAGTGTTATCGGCGACTCTGCACTTCCAGTCGGTGAAATCGTCAAACCGGATGGGCAGGTCTTTGACTATGCCTCAAAGTACCAGAAGGACGGGGTGGATGAGATCTTCCCGGCCCGAATACCTGCAAGCTTGGCTGAACGGCTCCAAGAGGAGGCCGAGACTATTCACCGGGTTTTCAAACTGAGCGGTTACAGCCGCAGTGACTTCATTGTGGATGAAGAAGAACAGATCTGGTTCATGGAGGCCAACACTTTGCCCGGCCTGACGCGGTCCAGCCTCCTGCCCAAGGCAGCAGCTGCAGCTGGTATAAGTTTTGGCGATCTATGCGAACGGATCTGTCAGCTGGCTCTGGCTAAGGAATAAATCGCTCTTTGGCTCATGAAACTGCTCCGTCAAGCTTCTCCCGGGGTATGTGTTTCTGGTCTGACGTGTATGAAACCCGTGGGATGTACAGGCTTCGTTCAGCAGAAATTCAGCAGCATTGTCTACCATGGTGTCCATGAATGGCAAGCTGAAGGTTCACGGACATTTCAACGGCCTGAAAACGACGCTTTTGTTCGCCCTTATGTGGGTCGTTATTATGCTCATCTGGTGGCTGACGGGTGGCCGTCAGGGGACTCTAGGCATCTATATCCTCATAGGCCTGGCCACCACTTTCGGGTCCTACTGGTTCTCCGACAAGGTGGCGATCGCCTCCATGCATGCCCGGCCGGTCAGCGAGCAGGAGGCTCCCGACCTCTACCGTATCGTCCGAGAACTGTCGGGGAGGGCAGGCAAGCCCATGCCCCGTATATACATCGCCCCCACTGACTCTCCCAACGCTTTTGCCACAGGCCGTAACGAGCGCCATGCCGCCGTCTGCTGCACCCAGGGAATCCTGCGAATCCTCAACGAGCGTGAGATCCGCGGGGTGCTGGGCCACGAGCTCATGCACGTCTACAACCATGACATCCTGACTTCTGCAGTGGCTTCGGCCATGGCCACGGTCATCACCTATCTGGGATACTCTCTCATGTATTTCGGCGGCGACAGCAGGGACAGGGATAACGATTCCGGCGTCTTCGGCCTCCTGGGTGTGCTGATCAGCTCGATTCTGGCCCCCCTGGGCGCTTCCTTGATCCAGATGGCCATTTCCCGCACCCGTGAGTATGACGCCGACGAGGACGGCAGTCGGCTGACTGGGGACCCAGCGGCTCTGGCATCGGCGTTGAACAAAATATCCTACGGGTCTCAGGCTGTGCCCATGCCTCAGACTGCCGGCACCCAGAGCGCCGCCGCCATGATGATCGAAAATCCCTTCTCGGTCAAGGGGTTCAGCAGGCTCTTCTCCACTCATCCGCCCACGGAAGAGCGCATAGCCCGCCTGATGCAGATGAGTCAGGAGATGGGGCAGACCCAGGTGAATTCCGGGCATGAAACCCAGGTGGGGTACTGAGAGGCAGAGCAGCTTTGCGCTTCTGTCGATGGGAGATGATGCCTGGTATGACGGAGACCATCAATCTGGCCATCGTCGATGATCAGGAACTGGTCAGAGCAGGACTGGTCTCGATACTGGCTGATGAGGACGATATCAAGATCGTTGCGGATGCAGCCAGCGCCCGGGAGCTTCTGGAGCATCCTCGCCTGAGCGATGTCGATGTGGCCCTAGTTGACTGCCGGATGCCTGACATCGACGGGATTTGTCTCATTGGCATTCTGCGGAAAAGAGGACTGAAAGTCCGATGCGTCGCACTGACGGCATTCGATGAGGATGAGAATCTTGTGGGGAGCATCAAGGCTGGGGCATATGGGCACCTGCTCAAAGACGCCGATGCCGAGGAGATTATCGGTACTGTGCATAGGGTCTACAGGGGCGAACGCGTCCTTGGGGCTGCCGAGTCGGGCAGACTGATGGATCTCATTAGCAGGGAAGGAGTCGACGATGCCTGCGACTTCGATCGGACGGACCGTCAGATTATCGACATGATTGTGGCTGGCTCAACCAACAGGGAGATCGCCGATCGTCTATGCCTGGCTCTGGGCACGGTCAGGAACCGCGTCAGCAGCATTTTCGACAAGATCGGCGTGCGTAACCGCACCGAGTTGGCCATGACCTTAAGGCGGCCATGAGCCCGTCAGAGCCTGAGCCGTCTCAGGAGCGGAAACCAGGGTCCCTCCCATATGTAGGCCTGGTGGAGGTCGCCTCGTTCTGCTGCTCCTTCTTATGGTCAAAATACGGCAATCCGCTCAACTTCTTTCTCTTCCAGACTGCCATGATCTCGGCCTGGCTGGGTTATAGGCTGATTCGGCGACGTATTCCCGCCTTGATCTGCGGGGGCCTTCTCATCGTGGTTTGTCTTGCAGCCACCCTTTTCGACAATCCGCCGCAGATGTTTCTCACCGCCATCGTGACCGTGGATGTTCTCTTCGCATTCCCGGAGATCTGGACCTGGGTCTCAGTGGGAGGGGAAATTGCGGCCTATATTCTGCATATGGCATGGAAAAGCGGATGGCGGCAGGCCATCTGGGGCGATATGATCCTGAACTTGGCTCTGATTATCTTCTTCGCGGTGGCTTTCCTGTTTTATGCACGGGCCAGCCGTCTGCTTATTGAAAAGAACCGGCAGCTGGCCAGACAGTCGCTCACAATCGAGAGTCTGGCCTTGTCCAAGGAGCGGGCGGAAATGGCCTCGCAGATGCATGATTCGATTGGTCAGTACCTGTCGGCCATGCACATGGAGCTTGAAGCAGCACAAAGGACTCTGCACAAGGGTTTGTCCATCGACCGAGCCCTCGCTCATCTGGCTAAGGCCGAAGACATCGATAAGAAGGCTCTGGCTCAGGTACGTCAGCAGGCCAGGGCTTTGAATCCGGCCGTCTTTGGTGGGGAACTGACCGAGGAGTCGATTGTCAGTCTGGCAGACTCCTTTGAATCCACGGGTCTGCATGTGACCGCTACGGTGCATGGGAGCCTAGAGGGCCTGTCGTCGCAGAGCAAAGTCCTTATCTACCGGGCTTTGCAGGAGACTTTGACTAACGTGGTCCGTCACGCTCATGCCTCATCCGCCTCGATTGTCATTGATCTGGCACCAAGAACCCTCCGCCTGAGTGTGACGGACAACGGAGTAGGTCCTGGCGACGGATCCGTTCGGTTTGTGCCTGGCTTCGGCCTGTCCTCCCTGGAGCAGAGGGCGAAGGCCCTGGGCGGCTCTCTGGATGTGAGGCCGGCAGAGGCATCGGAGTCTCCCCATGGCACTAGGGTGGCGCTTTCTTTTCCG
This sequence comes from Bifidobacterium sp. B4142, assembly GCF_026537325.1. Taxonomy (GTDB): domain Bacteria; phylum Actinomycetota; class Actinomycetes; order Actinomycetales; family Bifidobacteriaceae; genus Bombiscardovia. Next base: position 38,693 of record NZ_JAFNMJ010000005.1, on the reverse strand, counting down.
CTGGCTGCGCAATCCGGTAGGTAACTTCGGACCTTCGGCCAGGATGACGACTTCTGCAAGGCAGTGACATTCGTCCACTTGATAGTGACGTCTGTCGGTGGCCTACCTGTTGCTCGCCCATGTAGCTTGGTCCTATGCAACGGACAAGAATAGGCGGTGACGGGAGAGAATCCGGGGCGGAATGGCCTAGAGGTCGGGGTATCAGAATCGGATACATCCGCCTGGTGAATTCCTTATGGCGGGGGAACCGCGGCCTGCAAACCCTGAACGTACTGGCTGGAGCCTGCCCCATGGCCTTGATCTTCCTGGTCCTTGAGGCCATGGCCAGGGGAGAAGGGCGGCCCGACTCGACCACCCCGGTAGCTATGGTGGCTATATTTTTAGCATCCTCGGCCTCCGTTTCCAAGACCATCAGCGATCACGCCTTTACAGCTCAATGGGACAGGCTCATGCGCATCCGTCTGCTGGGCGCCTCCCCCAGCCGGCTCCTGGGATCGATATTGGTCGTCCAAGGTCTCATGGCTGCCTTCTCTGGTCTCATCGGCGTGATTCTGGGTGAGCTGGTGATGCCTCTGGCGGGGTCGGCCATGTCCCAGCTGGACATGCTTCCGCCAAGGCAGGGCGGGCTGCCGAACCTCTCCTCCACTCTTGTAACGGTCCTGCTTTCCGTCCTGTGCCAATGTCTGGGCGCCATGTTGGCTGCAGTGAGGGTCGTCAGAGCTCGGCCTGACTTGCAGTCCATGCCCTGCTCGTCCGGGAGGCGCCGCCGCGCCCTGTTTACTGTGGTCATTCTTCTGGCGGTCTCTGCGGCCTGCATGATGATCTGCCTAAAGGGGACTGGAGCGACCGCCGGCAGTTTGGGCATCTTCCTGATTCCTCTTCTGGTGTGGGCCTTGGCACGAATGGGCAGGACCCTATTGATCCGAATAGCGAGCGTTATCCTGGCTGGTCGTCTGAAAGGTCCCGTGGTCACCTTGGCCTTGCGCAGTCAGGAGACCGCCAGGGCAGCCTCCCTTTTCACGATGGTGGTCGTCGCCGCTGCGGTCACTTGTGGGCTTTTCGGTTTTTTGGGGTACAGCGATGCCAATGCGCGCGCCTCCCTGACCGAAGCGCTGGCAGGCGGGTCTGTGATCAGACCGGTCGGGCGCGGCCAGGGGACTTTGGATCGTTGGTCCGCCTATGTAAGGTCGCGCGATGCTGACCCTCTTATTCTGGCTCCTGCCACGGTTGTGCCTATGGAGAAGAACGGTGGGGGATGTGATCGGCAGGTCCAGCGGGCAGCCTCTTACTATCGTGGTGCCTCCCGTCTTCAAATAGACGGCGATCTGGGCCGGGTTCTTCCATCCGCCACCCTCCGCCATGTGCAGGACGGAACAAGCCTGGAGAGGCTCGATGGGGTGGTAGCCTCCAAGCCGGAGGCGGGGGCGGGCGTGTCAGTCGACAGCCCGGTCTGTATCGATGATGGGAGCGGGTCAGCCCGACGCAGTCGAATTGCGGCTGTGGCCGACTTGCCGGGAGGAATGGGCCAGTACTTCATCCCCTCCCGTCTGTCGTCTTCTATATCCCGAGGTTCATGGAAGTCCGGATATGAACGTTGGGGTGAGCACACGCCTCTGGCCCTGGTTTCGTCCCGGCCAGATGGCCGGGAGGTACCGACAGGAGTTACCGACCAAGCGGCCAAGGCATGGGTGGCGGATCTGCCGACAGGCAAAATCTACACGCAGACTGGGGGGGACGGGATGAGAGAGATGGCTGTCATTGTGTACCCAGTCCTGGCCATATGCGCTGTGGGCGTCCTGTCGCTGATCTTCACCATGGTGGAGGAGGGGCGCAGAACCAGGGCCGTGACCGTTCTCCTGGACCTGGGAGTCTGGCGGTACGGGTGCAGCGGGACTCTCAGGTATCTGGGCGAAGTTTTGTCGGCCTTCTTCCTGGGCTGCGTCGGCTCGCTCCTGGTCGTCAACCTCTGCTCCCACCCACAGTCAGTCGAACTCTACGGGGGTATCTCCTTTTATTGCCCGGCTAGGCAGCTGGGCCTGCTTTTGACGGTAATCCTGACGATGGGTCTGGTGGCCCTGTCCGCCCACATGGTTTCCTATGCTCGTCTGGCTTGCCAAGGATGAGCGAGCAGCCTGTGGCGGTGGCGGCATGGGAATGAGTGAGGGCACGACGGACGGCCGTGCAGGCGAGGGGGGGGGGATAAGTGGCCTGAGAAGTCTGTTGCGGTCATCACGAAATGCGTTGCTCGCGGCAGTCGTGCAGCTGGCATTTTGAAAATCGGACGCAGGAAAGAGGGATATATGGAAACAAGGCATGGGGGACGGGACGCAAGGATAAGGCTGAAAACTGTTCATGACGGGGATCCGGATGCCAACGATAAGGTCTTGCAGGCCAAGTCTGTCTGCTACGACTATTCGGACGGCGGTCGCCGTAGGCGTCGTCTGCTGGGAAGGTCGCATGACAGGAATGGGTCGGCCCCGCAGATCGGGCCGGTCGATATAGTGTTGCAATCTGGTCGGATCACGGCCTTGATCGGACCTTCGGGATGTGGGAAGTCCACTGTGCTCAAGCTGCTTGCCGGCATCCTGACCCCGTCGCGAGGAGAGGTCTGGTATGGTCATCGGAACATCGCTCAGCAGCCGGGTTTTCGCCGGGCAAGGCTTCGCAGGACCGAATTCGCCTTCATCTTCCAGGATTACATGCTGGTCGATTCCCTGACAGTCGCCGAGAACATCATCCTGCCGCAGTCCTTGAATGGTTCAGCCGCCGATGATCATGCTGTACGTCGGGCTCTGTCCTGTGTGGACCTGCCGACCGGTGTAATGGGGCGAAAGGTGGGCGAGCTGTCAGGAGGTCAGCAGCAGCGGGTGGCCATCGCTCGGGCCATGATCATGGATGCGCATGTTCTCTTTGCGGATGAGCCCACCGGCAACCTGGATCCCAGAGCCCGTGAGGACACCCTTGATGCCATCCAAGCAGCCATGAGTGCGGGACTCAAGGCCAGCCTTCTGGTCACTCATGATGCCAGGGTGGCTTCCAGGGCTGACAGAATCCTATATATGCGGGATGGGAGGATTTGCGGTTCCTACCACCATATGGATCAGGAGGATATAGAGCGGCTCCTTCTGTCCGGATCCGAGCAGAAGGAGCCGCTCAGATCAATTCAGGTCTGAATTCTGCGCCCGTTGCAGACCACGGTTTTGACGGACCAGTCGGCCGGGCTCAGGAGGAGGAGGTCGGCCGCATAGCCGGGTGCCAGCAGACCCAGTGGAGCACCTGTGATCGGGTTGGGACGGTCCAGCCCCAGAGTCCGGGCTGGTGTCAGAGTGGCGGCTTCCACGGCCTGGTGGGCCGGGAGACCGATGGCCTGGACGGCTCTGCCGACTGCCACATCCAGGGTCAGGGTTGAACCAGCTATGGCTCCGTTGGAGGTCAGGCGGGCGTGGCCGCCTTTCACTGTTACGTCCAGGGAGCCCAGCTTGTAGGCACCGTCCTCGCAGCCGGTAGCCTCCATGGCATCGGTGACCAGGGCTATCCGATGGGGAAAGAGCCTGAAGGCCAAGTCGACGCAGGGGTCCTGGACATGGAAACCGTCGTTGATCAGCTCGGCCGTGACACGGGGGTCCTTCACGGCGGCCGGAACAGGTCCTGGCTGACGATGATGGATGCCGTTCATGGCGTTGAAAACATGAGTGAGTATGCGGGCGCCGGCATCGAAGGCGCGGCGGGTCTGGTCGTAGTCGGCATCGCAATGGCCGACCGCAGGAACCACGCCGGACTCAGCCAGGCGGGATATGGCCTCGTAGCCATGGTCGCGCTCGGGGGCCAATGTCACCTGGCGTATGCAACCGTCGGCAGCCTCCAGGAGACTGTCGAGGGCCGCAGGTTCAGGGTCGCGTAGACACTTGGGATCGTGCGCCCCTTTACGGGAGAGGGCGATGAAAGGCCCCTCCAAGTGGGCCCCCAGCACGTCGGGTCTGGAGTCCATGACCCGCCTGACCGAGCGCAGATTGTCGCACATTGTGTCGACTGGGTTGGTGATCAGGCTGAGCACCTGCCTGGTGGTTCCATGGACCATATGGCAGGCTCTGGCTGTGCGGATGGCCTCGTCTCCGTCATCGAAGGAGTGGACCCAACCGCCGTGGGAGTGGATGTCGATGAACCCGGGAGTGAGGATGGAGCCGGTCGCGTCGATGAACTCTACACCGTTCGCATTCGCGTCATGGTTATCGGATCCAGGCTGAAAGAATGAGAGCAGGCTGGGCAGGCCAGCGGCTCTCAGGGCGGATTCCAGGCTCTCCCTGCCTTGCCCGACCTGCTCAATCTTGCCATCCAGGGCCAGAATCCAGCTAGCTTCCCTGATGCCGCGGGCGTCTATCAGCCTTGCGCCGGTCAGGACAAGGGGATGGGCAGGTCCGTTCAGGGATGACTCGACCGCGAACCCTGCCGACTCGTATGATTCCTTGGACATGTATGATTTGCCTTCTGTACTTTGCCGGTCAGGACGATCAGATGGATTGCCAGTCAGGCTTGTTGGCATATGCCCACTTGTAGTAGTCGCGGTTGCGCAGGCGTGAGGCTGCGGCCTCGTCCACGATCACGGTGGCATGAGGATGCATCTGGAGGGCGGAGGCTGGGCAGAAGGACGATATGCCGCCCTCTACGCTCTCGGCCACGGCTTCCGCCTTCCCGGCGCCGAAGGCCAGAAGGACCAACTGGCGTGCCTTGAGGATGGTTCCGATTCCTTGGGTGATGCAGTGGGTGGGCACCTGGTCCATGTCATCGTCGAAGAAGCGGGCGTTGTCGATGCGAGTCTGCTCGGTCAGGGTCTTGATGCGGGTGCCCGAGGCCAGGGAGGATCCGGGCTCGTTGAAGCCGATGTGTCCGTCGGTGCCGATGCCCAGGATCTGCAGGTCGACGCCGCCGGCATCCTCGATTGCCTGGTCGTATACGCGGCCAGCGTCCTTGATGGTGTCCAGGTTTCCATCAGGTACCCTCACCTTGGCGGGGTCCAGGCCCAGAGGCTCGACCACTGTCCGGTCGATGGTGGACCGGTAGGACTGGGGGTGGGCCGGATCCAGCCCTGCATACTCGTCCAGGGCGAACCCGCGCACCTGGGAGACGTCGATTCCCTCCTTGTGGACCAGATTGGCAAGCGCCTGGTATGCCGCCAGTGGGCTGGACCCCGTGGCCAGACCCAGCACGCAGTCGGGCTTGCGCCGGATCAGGTCGGCCGTGCAGCGGGCATAGATTTCGCCGGCTTCCTCCTGGGACTTGACGATGATGATTTCGGTCATGATGCGGTTTCCTTTCCAATAAAGTCAGATGGGCGACTACCGGCGGCCATGCGTCCTGCCAGGGCGGCGCCGATGGCCGCGATGGGCAGGTCGGCTGGGGCCAGACGAAGCCGGTCGGGCAGACTCAGCGAGGCGATGAAGTGGCTGCAGGCCGCGCTCCTATTCAGATGCTCGGTGACCAGATCCAGCAGGGGCTGACCGGTTTTGCTCATGCCTCCGCCCAGGATGATGACTGCGGGGTCGATGGTCAGGGCCACGATCTGCACGGCCAGGGCAATGCCATGTCCAATGATGTCCAGCACATCCTGGGCCTGCTGATTCCCCTGGTCTGCCTGGGCGATAAGGTCAGGCAAGGGGTGCGCGATCCCCGGCCAGAGGGCCTGCGCGGCCGAGCCGGAGGCCACGGTCTCCAGACAGCCCCGCTGGCCGCACTTGCAGGGAAACTGGTGGGCATCTACTGGGATGTGGCCGATTTCGCCGATTGCCCCGCTGGCTCCGTGTTCGATCCGGTCCCCGCTGATGATGCCCGCTGCAAGACCAGTGCCTAGGTTGATGAAGGCCACCGTGTGGTCGTCATGGTCGGGCAGGGCCCTGGGGCCGTCGCGTCCAGGCTCAGTTGCGGGTCGTCGGGCCTGGTCCCGAGCAGCCTGGGAGTGGGGTGTGGCTCCAGGGGTCATCAGAGTGTCGCCAGTCTGCGAGGCAGCTCCCAGAGCAGCGATGTTCACATCGTTCTCGACGCGGACGGGCAGACCGGTCGTCTTGGCGACGGCAGGGCCCAGAGCCATGTGGCGGATGCCTAAGTTGACCGCGTCGTCCACCATCCCTCGATTGGCGTCCACTCGCCCCGGGATGCCTAAGCCTACGGTGACCGGACCCTGGTTTGGGCCCACCTGGTCCAGCAGGTGGCGGATAAGCATCACTGTGTCGTCATGAACCGCTTGGCTGCCCTCGCGCGTGGGGATCCGATGGCAGGCCAGCAGGTGTTCGTTACCGTCCATGGCCACACCCTCGATCTTGGTGCCGCCGATGTCTATCCCTAGGCTGATCGGGTCGGCCTGGACGCTATTTGTGCCCGCCCTGAGGTGCGGGGTCGATGCTGCCATGGGGTTTTAGCGGGCCTGGGCCTGGTTCGCCCATCCCTGTCCGCAGGCCTGCTTGATGGCCGTAGCGATGGAGACCGCCGGGTCGTTGTAGGGAATTAGGGTGGATTGGAAGGCGTGGTAGAGGTCGGACTTGCCGGGCCAGACCGTGCCGATCACGTGGTTGTCGGCATTCAGCTGATGCCACCAAGATCCGCCCTGGTGGTCGATCAGGTAGTGGTCTACGTAGCTGCAGAAGGTGGCGTACCAGTCAGCGTAGGTGGTCTTGCCGGTGGCTGCGTAGAGGGTGGACGAAGTGTTCAGGGCCTCGGCCAGGGTCCAGTGCATCCGGTCGTGGACCACCGGGCGGCCCTGCCAGTCGGTGGTATAGACCAGGCCCTCGGACCCGTCGGCGGCCCAGCCATCCTCCACAGCCCTGGCGAACAGGTGCTCGGCTGCCTCGGTGTAGCGGCGGCGGTCGGCCTCCTGACCGAACCTGCTTAATGCGTACTGAGTAATCAGCCTGGCCCATTCGATTCCGTGGCCCGGCGTGGCCCCGTAGGGCTTGAACTGATCGGCCTTGTCGTCCTCGTTGTAGTCCAGGTCGGCCTGCCAATCGCTGTTGAAGTGCTCGGGGATGCGCCACTGATTGTTCTCGGCCCAGCCGATGACCTGGTCGATGATGCGTCCGGCGCGCTCGCGGTATTCCTCCTTGCCGGTGGCATCGGCTACGGCCAGGAAGGCCTCAGTGCTGTGCATATTGGCGTTGAGCCCCCGGTAGGGGTCCAGCCGGGTAAAGCCGCTGTCCCAAGTGTCGACGGCCAGGCCCCTGTCATCATCCCAGAAGTAGCGGTTGAAGATCTCCAGCGCCTGATCCAGCAGGGATTGTCCATCGGAGTCGCCCGCCAGCATGGCCGAAGAGGCAGCCAAGACCACGAAGGCGTGGGTGTAGCAGGTCTTGCCGCTCTCGGGCTGGCCCTGCCAGGAGACCGAGGGGTACCAGCCGCCGTGTTCGTCATCGTGCAGGTTTCCTTGAAGAGCCTGGACGCCGCGGCGGACCAGTTGTGATGCTCCCGGGTAGCCCAGGAGGCTGCCGATGGCGTAGACGTGCGTCATTCTGCAGGTGATCCAGGTCTGGATTCCCTGGTCTGGGTCGATGCTGCCGTCGTCATTGAGCCAGCCGGCGCCGCCCTGCTCGGTGGGGAACCCGCGCCCGAAGTCCAGGAAGCCATAGGTCTGCGAGGCCATGAAGATGCGATTGGCTTCGTTTCCCAGCAGGTATCGGGGATTCATGGCGGAAGATGAGGCTCCCGGATGGTTCGGTGTCTTGGTCATGGCGATCGCTCCTTTGCTCAGCGAGGGATGCAGCTGTTTCTGGTATCTGTTCACAGCCTAACACGTAATTGTTAGGGAACTGAACTTTTTACTGACTATCCCGTAGTCTTGCCCATGATGCTAGTGCGTAGTCTTGAAAACGAACCAGTTTGATGCCGTTATGGCGAGATCTGGATCTGTCCGGGCAAGGATGTTTACAATATAAGGAGCAAGCATGGATGGGCATGGTCACGGGGTTCAAGGCCCAATCCCCATGGCGGGTCCCCGTTCCCGCATTATCTATCGTCAGGCGAATTATGACCAGCAATAGCGGCAACCTGTCCAAGGCATTGCCCAAGTCGGTGCGGCACCACAATCGAGCAATCCTGCTCAGATTGCTCTATCCCGATGTCAGTATGACCAGGGCTGATCTGGCCCGCGCTTCAGGGCTGACCAGGGTCGCCATATCAGATATTGTGGCCGAGCTGCTGGGCGAGCATCTGCTCATGGAGGTGGGTTACAGCAAATCCACCGGGCCGGGCAAGAGGGGACGGCTGCTGCGCATCAATCCTGACGGGCGCAGTATCCTGGCCCTGGACCTTTCCACGCCCTACGTTTTCAGGGGGGCGGTGCTCAACCTGACCGGGCAAGTAGTGGCGCGTGAGGAGATCCCTCTGACTGCTGACGGCAAGGTTCCCCTGGACTTGGTGGGGGAGCTGACCGATTCATTGATGCAGCGGGCAGCCCACCCCATCATGGGCATCGGCGTATCCAGTCCTGGCATCGTCAGTGCTGAAGGCGTTGTGGATGATGCTACCAACCTTGGCTGGGTTCAGACCGACCTGCGCGGCTATTTGCATGAGAAGACAGGCCTGGAGGTAACGGTCAACAACGATGCTAACAACGAGGTGCTGGCCGAGCAGCAGTTCGGCTCAGGACAATCTGACCTACTGCTGGTCCATCTGGGCGACGGAGTTGGGGCGGGGTTGCTGGTTTCCGGCGAGCTGGTGACCGGTTGCAACCGTGCGGCCGGCGAGATCGGCCATGTGGTGGTGGATCCCACTGGTCCTCAGTGCCGTTGCGGCAAGCGCGGCTGCCTGGAATCGCTGATCAGCGTTCCCAAGCTGACTGCTGCAATGGACAAGGATCCTGACAATCTGGCCAGCATTTTGCGCCGGGCCGGTGAACTGCTGGGCCGTGTTCTGACCATGTCTGCCGGCCTTATGGACATTCCTCGCGTGGCTGTTCTGGGCGACTCCAGGGTGGTCAACCGCATCTTCCTGAGTGCTATGGAGAAAACCATGAACGATGCCCTGGCCACTGATTTCCGGCGGCCCCTTGTGGTTGACCGCTCGGCCCTGGGTGAGGATGCCGCCTTGCTTGGGGCCTGCTCCACAGTGGTGGCCGACCTGATTGAGCCTGACGGCACCGTCTGAAAGTTGATTGAAGACCTGTTTCGCAGCCGCACCCGGAGTTGGTGATTCGCGCACATCGCCGAGACCTGCTACCATGGTGACTCGCATGCGGTTGGCCGAGGTCTGACCCCGGTAGCCAATTTGCGGGCGTAGTTCATTGGTAGAATGGAAGCTTCCCAAGCTTCAGAGGCGGGTCCGATTCCCGTCGCCCGCTCTTTAAGAATCGTTGGAAAATCAAGGTTTATAGCTCACTTTTGCAGCATCGTATCTCTTCAATGGCAACGATCTGGCAACAAAACCTCTTGGCGCTTATGGTGTGAGTTCGGCTCACCTCATCGCCTAGATTGAATCTAGGAGCCTGATTATTAAAAGGGATCATATCAATAAGTCATCTATCGCAGTATATGATGAAATAGCTGGAATTGTCCCCGGCTGATAGATTCGTTCAACGTCATAGGAGACAGGAAATTCAAAATGGCATTATTGGAAACAGCGGCAGCGACAATTACTAATTTACTGGCTAAATCTGCTGGTGATGGCATTGCGCAGAAGATGCAATCTATCCGGAACAAAAAAGACATCAAGGAAATGTCGAATTCGTATGATGCCCTCATTAATGAACTAGTCCAAGACAGGATAGACGCAATTGCTGCAGCGCAAGCATACAAAAACGAAGTGGATCGGTTGGAAATATCTGATGAGGATATAGAACAGCTGCAAAACACAATTGGTAGAGTCCTCGATGTATTTGGAGAAATAGACCGCCAGCAAAAAGAACAATTCAGTGCAATGGCAGCCCTTCTTCAATCAACGAACGAGCAGAAAACCGAAGATACTGAACAGCCCAATCAGGTCAATGAGTTTGCCGAAATTGCAAAGCAGGTAAAGGGTCTTTTCAATGCCGATACACTCAAGGCTATCCAACTTCTTGGTTTTAACTATAAAGAAGCCATAGGAGAGCCTTTGACTCGTGTATGTGCTCATGCTATCGAAACAAAGTTGGGCAATATCGGTCTGGCAGAGGGGCATGATGAGACGCAGGACACGAATGACGGATTGTTGGAAAATAAACGCTAATAGCTAAGGTCTGCTATCTAAGGAATTTGCAAAGAGACACACTGCTGAGCCTATTTTCTTGAGGCAGTTGTCTTGCTCACTGGGTTTGTTGGTTGTTTCGTGTTTTTGAACCCTCCGTACTTGCGAGTCCCCTCACCGGCGGTCTATCCGCCCTCTTGTGAGGGGGCACCCCTGACTGGTTGTGGGGTTTTTCGTTCTTGGATAGGGCGATGGTGGCGTTGTGGGGCGTGGTCAGCATATACCGGTCAGAGGGAGTGTATTTCGTGACTTCTCTATCTCGAGTGCAATAGTCTCAGACTGTCGGTCTTCTTTTTAATTCGTGACATTGGTAAATAAACTCACTGTGTCATGGGTTCAGCGGCCTCCCCCAATTGCCGGGTGACCGTGTAAGACATTTTGACGAGCCCTGGAGGCGCGAACGCGCAGAACACCGGGAAAGTTGCCGGGAAGCCGCGAAACGAATGGAAAGGCGCATGCATAATCGGTGGTGCTATCCGGCGGTTATCGGCCCCTGCCGGGGGAGGTACCCCCCACCCGGGTTGGACCATTCATTGAGCAAGTAACCCTGAATAAAATGTGACGAAGATCACATTTGAGTTCCCCGGAAACCTATCAAACGGGGCTGCATCACTGAACTCCTCGGTACCATGCACATAGCTGGCAATCAGGAAAGCCCTGATCCGACCAACGAAGGAGGTGAAGTCAGCGATGCAGAACAACAATATCTGGATCCAGCTAATCAAGTTTGCCATCGGAAAGCTCATTGATCGGCTGTCTGCAACACAAGCCATGATAGCACTGATTCTCGTTTGTGCAATATTGATTGTGATCATTTTGTGGCGGTCACGACGTTAATGAGTTACTACGCCTTGCCGTGACTGATGGCGACAAGGCGTAATCAGCCGTCGTGCCTGCAGGTTGGTCAAACCAACATGTCGGGCACGGCAGGCTGTTCCTCTACTTTCCCGTCGCCTTATTGACGGAGAGTCTGGCGAGTCGGTTGGGGCGGAGGACTCCGAAGCCGGGGCGCATGGTGACGCGTAGGGCGATGGAGTCGTTGGCGAAGTAGGCCTGGTCGCTGGAGGCGATGGCGGCCTGGCTGACGGCGCTGAGGACCTGGCTGCTGTCGTTGAGGAGGATAGTTCCTGCCGGGGTTTGCATGTTCAGGATGATGGGGATCCCGTAGATGGCGGGTGTGGGGCTGTTGGCCACGTCGGTGGCGATCAGGGGCCGGTTGTTTTTGTCGTTGAGTTTGTGCAGGTTGGCCCAGGTGCCGTAACCCATGATGATGCCGGTGGGGCTGCCTCCGTTGTCGCCGACCTTGCCGATGGCGTCCAGGAGCGGGGTGAGTCCGGTGGTTTCGTTGATGTCTCCCGCGTCGATCATGTCGGGGTCGGTTTCGGCGATCTTGGTGCCTTCGGCGACGATGGCCGCGTCCAGGCCGTCCTTGATGTAGGGGATGTGTGCGACGGGTCCGTCGCCGCTGATGCTGCCGCCGACGCTGGTCTGGGAGAAGATGAGCGCGTCGGGGGTGATCTGCTGGGCGGGGTAGAAGGTGCCTCCGGGCCACAGGCCTTCCTTGCCGGTGCCGGTGGTGATGATGTTGGTGGTGTCGGTCATGATGGTGTTCCTGTCCGCATGGCGCGTCGGGAGCCCTGTGAAAGGGCGTGCTACGGCCATGCTCATCTTGTTGCGAGTGTGATTGGTTGTCCCGTCCCGGTCTCCTTGGACCCGGTTCCGGTCGGCATGGCCTGCACGCCGTTGAAATTATAAAAGTGAGACGCCCGCATGTCCTGCACGCGGACGTCTCCATTATACCTCACAGGCCGGTTTCATGCCTGGCCTTCCCCGGTCTGCCTCCTCCAGTCGGTGATGGTGGTGTAGGGCAGGCCCAGCCGGTCGCAGGCCTCCAGCAGGAGGGTGCCCGGGTCGCTGTCTTGGTCCTTGGCCTGGGTCTGCTAAAGGTCCAGGAGCCTTTCGGCCACGTTGCGCAGCACGGCGGCCACCATCAGGCGGGTGCGTTCCGGGGTGTCTGGGTTCGCCGCAGGGCAGGGCAACCCTGACCTCGCCCACGCCTAGCGCGTACGCCCTGGCCGCCAGGAGCACCCAGTCCATCATGACCCGCAGGCCCACCGTCCGGGCCGCCTGCCCGTCCAGCCGGTCGGCCTCCTCCAGGCGGCGCGCCAGCCCGTCCATGTCCTCCCCGCTCACCGGACGGTCTCCCTTCGTCTCATGGCTTCGATGGTCCTGATGTGCCTCTGCCCGTCCCGGCACAGGTCGCCCAGGTCGGTGGGTACGGCGCTCCATCCGTGGCCCTGCACGTCGAACAGGTCGCCCAGGTGGTTCATGCCGATGTTGCCGCTGCGCGTCTCCGTATTCAGGGTCCTCTCGTCGATGCCGGTCTTCTCGGCCATCTCGGGCACGGTCAGGCCCTGTGCCTCGATCATGTCCTGGAGGACCCAGGAGAAGGCCATGAACGTGGCCGGGACGGACGGGTCGTGCAGTTGCCGGTCCATGCGCGCCTTCAGGTCCCGGCACCGTTGGCATACACCGGAGGGCATGGCGTGGGCCCGTTCCACCAGGGCGTGGTCGTAGGTCATCCTCCCTGCTGCACAGGGTCAGGCCCCTCCTGCCGGTCCTGGCCGACACGGGCAGCGTGTAGTGGACGGTCACCCGCCCCTCCTGGCATCTCAGGCTGGTCACGCATTCCTTCACGCGCGCGCCCCTGCACCTGCGGGAAGCCTCCGGCGCAACAGCCCGGCGGCTTGTATCATGGATGGTGGAGTTACTCATAGCGGTTCTCCTTGATAGTGGCCCGGATGTTGATGGCGTCCGGGCTTTTTCTTGTGTTCCTTCAGGCCGTGAAGGTGCGGTGAGGCTGATGGTGTCGATCCGGTCGGTGAGCAGTTGCAGGCTCCGGCCGCACACCGCGCCGAACACCGGGTCCATGCGCGGGATGCGCACACTGCCCGTCCTGCCCTCCATGAGGGCCAGGCTCGCCTCGTTCAACAAGCGGTGGGCCAGGTGGCGCGCGTACTCGCGTTCGGCGCTCACGTCGATGGTTTCGGGGAATCCGCTCACCACAGTGTCCCCTGTTCCGGTCGGGGGATGGGATGTCGGCGAGCTGCCAGGCGGCCTCGCACAGAGCGCACACCACGTATTCGCCCGAGCCGGTCGCCTCCAGGGTGCCGTCCAGGTCCAGGGTCATGTCCTGCCCGCACAAAGTGGTGATCTCCTCCCCGTCCCTGAGGCTGCCGTGAAACAGGTGGACGATCGTGGCGGGCGGGCCGGTCCGTTTCCTGTCCTCAGAAACCGAGAGTCGGGTCATCCCCAACCACCCCCTGAAGTGTCTAATGTGTCTAATCCGTCTAAAGTGTCTATCGGCGGAGGGGTGATGGACTCCTTTGCGAGTTCCTGCCAGACTTTGAGGGTCTTCCAGGCATGGCTGAAGGCGGAGTAGTAGTAGCCGCGTTGTGACTGGTCCTTGTTCCTGGTGGCGTTGACCTCCACCTTCTTGAGCATGCCGCCCACACGTCGTGGCGTGATTGGCGTGCCGAACTTGCTGCCGGTGCCCCGTCAGCATCATCGTTAGCGAATAATAATCCTGGAAATTCTGGTGTGTCGAAGCACGGTGCCTTAGGTCGGGCATTGGAAGATGAGGGGGTACAGGGAAGTATGGAAAGGACGGCCATCATGGCTGATTATCACGTGCAATACGACGAGGATCGCGATCTCTGGACAGTCAAGCGGGCCGGGGCCTCACGCGTTTCCCGCACTTTCGCTACTAAGGCGGAGGCCAGCAAGCAGGCCAAGGTCTTTGCAGACCGGTCAGGCGGCGGTGAGGTCAACATCCATAACAAGGGCGGCAATAAAATCCGCGACAAGCGCACCATAGGCAAGAAGGATCCTCGAGACATCAAGGGCTGAACGCCAACTGAGCAACTGAGCTCTGGGACTTTTCGCCGTCATCGGGCCTGTGCTGGTGCCGAACGTCCCAGCGATAAGCAGCTATGCGCTTCTGATATGCCCATCTATCAGCTCGGCAGGATGTCGGGATGGTGAAGCATTGGCCGCTGTCGCTGGTCTGCATGTGTCCGCCCCCATAGACTGAAACCAACCGTGAAAGGTGGCGAGGTCGATGGCCGATGGATTCAACCAGCTGGATCAGCGGCTGGCGGACAGCGGGTATGACGAGGGTCTGCCAGTCTCCTATCCTCCTCGCCCGGATATTGATGAGCGTCCTATTCAGATAGCCCATGCCAACATCTGGAGTCGGTTTGCAGCAGTCACAGGACTGGTCTCAGCTCTTGCGGGCGCGGCCTTGCTGGCCCATGCCATAGCACCCTCCAGGCTGGGGGTCATAGGCCAGGTGGGCATCTCGGCTTGGGTGGGCGTCTCTGTGGCCTTTGCCCTGTTGACCATAATCCTGGTCGTCATAGCCCGCCACTCCGGACCAGTCCCGAATCGGCCATCGGTAGGCTCGGCGGGCATTATTCTTTTGATTTGCGGAATGCTCTTGACGGCGGCAGGCCTGCTTATTGCCAACTCTTATCCCAAGGGCATCATCAAGACCCCCGCGCGTGACGACGCGCCCATCAGCTCGCCTCAGGCCATGACCGGCGGTATCGACAAGGCTGCCGGCCAGTGCGCTTCGGGTTGGCATGACATCGGCTTGGGTGGTTATGTGGGCATCTCCCAAGCTCGGTATTGCACGGATACGGCCATGGCCTACGTGGTCTTCGATAACGACTCTGCGGCATCCCTGGCTAAAGGGCCTATCCGCGCCCGCGTGCCCGACCTGCTCTCCCGCTACGGAGGCGGGTTGCAGCCCCAGGATTTATGGCTGCTGACCGGCAAGCGTTGGATGGTGGTGGGCAGCAAGGCCCAGGTGACCGGACTGCAGGGCCAGTGGGGTGGTCAGGCCGAGCCGCTCATGAGTCAGCATTGAATGACAGGACCGGTCGACTATCGTGGCAGGTATGGATCAAGCACAAAAGGATGACGGGGGATTGGTGGGTCGGCCCTCCACGGTGGTGCCCGGACGTTTTGGGCAGGAGCTCAAGGTCGAGCAGGTCCGTTGGTCCCGCAAGCAGGGCACAGGCAACCCCTCGCGGCCCATTTTTGTACTCATGCACGGCTGGGGCTCCAACGAGGAGGACATGGCTGATCTGATGCGTTATGTGGCCCCCTACAACGACTATGCATCCCTGCGGGCGCCCATGATGGTGCCAGGCAGCGAGCGCGGCATGTTCGGCCCGGGCTATACCTGGTTTCACGACATGCGCCCCGAGCAGGAAGACCTGGATCGGGATGGCTATGCAGCGGCCCGGGCCGTGGACGCCTGGGTTTCAGCCAATATCCCCGAAGACCGACCTGTAGTGGCCATGGGCTTCTCCCAGGGAGCCATGCTGGCTGTTCATCTGCTTCGGGTCAATCCTGAGCGTTATCGAGCATCCATATGCCTATCCGGGTTCCTGGCCCCAGGCCTGGTGCCCGGCACTGCTCCGGCCGACGAGCGCCTGGCTGGCTTGAATAAGCCGGTCTTCCTGGGATTCGGTTCGGATGACACCACGGTGCCCAAGTACGAATTCCGGGCTCTGGCCGCCTGGCTGGACGAGCACGTATGGCTGCACACCACCGAGTACGACCACCTGGAACATGCTGTCGACATGCGCGAGATGAACGACCTTCGCCAGTGGCTGGGCGAGATCGACGTGACCTCGGGCCTCATGTAGATCGGCTCAAAGGGCTGAGTCGGCGTCGACCTGCATGACGTAGACGTTGCGGCGCATCTTCCTGGCCGTCGTGCGCGAGATCTCCCCAGATTCGACCATGTCCTGGATCTGGCCCAGCTCGATGGCGTATCCCTCGCGCTTGGCCTCCTCCACCTGATCCCTGACGGCAGGCATGCCCGCGTATTCGGTCTTTCCCTCCGCGGAAGATTCGATCATCTGATGGTTGATGATGGTGTTCAGCAGGTCCTCGGTCTTGAAGCGGCCCTTGCCCAGCTCGGAGTAGAGCTTTTCGATCAGGAAGTGGTTCATCTCTGCCTGCAGGTGGCGTCCGGCCACGAAGACTCGGTCCTTGTCGATCGGCTGGGTCAGGTGCTTTAGGCGGTGGAACTGGCTGTGCAGCAGGCCCCTGAGTCGTCTGCGAGCCGTGTAGGCCCTCCAGCGCAGCTCCCCGCCTCTGTCCAAGTGGAAGAGGGATCCGGATATGGTGGACAGGATCCTGCGGGCGGCCTGTTCCTGGCTGCGCAGATTCAGCAGTTCCTCCTGGTCATCGCCGCGCTCGTCGCGACGGTCGATCAGCTGGGCGTCGGCATCCCTGTCGGCTACGGTTTCGGCCTCAGTACTGGGTTCGGTCTCGGTCTCGTTCTCGGAGGCAGGCTGCGTTGATGCAGGTGCCTGTTCTATGCCTGCGTCTTCGTTCCTGAGCCGCTCCTCCAGCTGATCCTGGGCCTCCTCGATTCGGCTCAGCCGCTCCTCCATGTAGTCCTGCTCCCACTCCATGGTCTGCACCTGCAGGTCCTGGAAGTCCTTGGGGGAATACTGGCCGATTCGCGACTTGAGCTTGGCGATGCGGTGGTTGTACTGCTTGATCACCTGCTGGATGGCCAGCCGATTCTCATCAGTGATCCTGCTGGAGAGCTCCCGGACAGTGCCCCTGAGCACCTTGATGAATTTTTCGACCTGTTGGGCCGGCACCTCGTTGCCCTGTGAGGGAGCCAGCAGCGGTAGGGCGAAGTTGGCCAGCACCAGGGTGACGATGATGACTCCGGCGGCCACGAATATCAGCTCGCTGCGCATGGGGAAGGCGGACCCGTCATCGGTCATATAGGGGATGGTCAGGGCCAGGGAGAGGGTGATGGTCCCCTTGGGGCCGCCGAAGGTCATGACGGCTGCCGACCTCAGGAGCTTGGATGTGATCCGTGGTCTGCTGCCGGTTTCATGGTCCTTGGTGAAGATCAGAACGCTGGCCGTCCAGAGGAAGCGCAGCATTATCACGATCAGGCAGACCAGGATGATGGTGGCTACCAGCATCCAGTTGCTGACCCGCCGGTCTCGCCAGCTGGTGCCCATGGCTGCCGGCAGCAGCATGCCCAGAAGGACGAAGACCGCACCGTTGAGGCTGAAGGAGAGCACCTTCCAAACGCTGGATGAGACGATGTTGGCCTTGGAGGTATTGGGTCCCACCCCGGTGTGGTCGAAGCGGATCAGCAGTCCGGTAGATACCACGGCCAGGATTCCGGACACATGCAGGATGTTCTGCCCGACCATGTATATCAGGAAGGGCAGGAAGAGCTCCAACAGGATCCTGGTGGTGGTGGTTTCCCAGCCCAGGCGACGGGCCGACTCAAAGAGCCAGTTGACCACAAACCCTGTGATCAGGCCGAAGCCGATGCCACCCACGAACTCGACAAAGAACTCGCCCAGGGCCTGAGGCAGGGAGAAGGAGCCGGTCACGGTAGCCAGGATGGCGAACTGGAAGCCGATGACGCCGGTGGCGTCGTTGAAGAGCGATTCGCCGGCAAGGATCGAGTGTTCGTCTGGTGTGAGGTCGGCGCTCTCGCCCAAAGAGGAGACGGCCACGGCATCGGTCGGTCCCAGGGCGGCGCCCAGGGCCATGGCTGCGGCCAGGGGGAACATGGGCCAGGCGGCATGCAGGATGACGCCCACCATGATCATGGTCAGAGCAGCCAGTCCGATTGCCAGGGAAAGGGATGATCGCAGTCCCTTGAGCAGTTCCATCTTGTTGATGGTGTGGGCCTCGTAATAGAGCAGGGGAGCGATGAAGAGGACCATGAACAGCTCAGGATCCAGCCGCATTCGCGGGAAAATGGGCAGCAGGGCCATTACTGCGCCCAGGACGATCTGGACGAGAGGGGTAGAGATCCGGGGAATGAATCTGGAAATAAAGGAAGAGACGAGGACGGCAGCAAGTATGCACAGAATGAGAATGAATGTTTCCACGGGCTTCCTTTCCGCCACGCAATCCCGGGCGGGCTGCCGCAGGCCCGACTAGCAGGGTTCATTCGACCAATGAAGGAATCTCCGAGTACAGGGTTGCATGAGGATTGACGTCGCATAATCCATTGTACGGAATCACGGTATCCAGGAACAGCATTAATGGACAATGTGCGCTAAGTTGACACCTCAAGCCGGAATGGTGGACAGACTGCGCTCGCGATAGGCGAACATTTGTGAAAATCCGGCCCGGGCACCCCTTTTAAGCGCATGAAAGGCCGACTCAATCGGTATACTCATAAGGACCGGGAAGGCTCCGAACCTCCCAGCGGGCACTGCTTGCGGCGGCTGACCATGGAGCCCCATCTCTTGACCCCGGGGACTTACGCGCACGCTATTGTTTCCCCGACGCTTCCGGACATCCCCCGGTCCAGAAGGAAGATTGCAAGAAAGACTGCAGAGGGTCGCATGCGGGGACAAATGACCGATCCGGTTTGGAAAGGCCAGGTTGACCGATGACATCATCCGTGACATCTACAAATATCAAGAATCAGAACGCTGCGGCAGCAGGGGCTGACATGCGTTTCGACGACACCGACTGGCACAGCTTGGAGACCTCGGCTGTGCTGGAGACCCTGCACACCGGGGACCAGGGTTTGGATACGCAGGAGAGCGCACGCCGACTGGAGCTCTTCGGGCCCAACAGCCTGGCCGAGGCCCAGGCCAAACCCCGTTGGAAGCTCTTCCTGGAGCAGTTTGCCGGCCCCCTGATTGCCGTCTTGATGGTCTGCGGCATCATCACCATTTTCCTGCAGCATTATGTGGATGCCGGGGCCATTTTCCTGGTTCTTTTTCTCAACGCCATCATCGGCTATGTGCAGGAGTCCAAGGCCGACAAGGCCGTGGAGGCCTTGACCACCCTGTCCACCCCCACTACACGGGTCGTGCGCCAGGGCCGGATGGAGCAGATTGATGCCGACCAGCTGGTCCCGGGCGACCTGGTCCTCCTGGAGAGCGGCGACCGCATCCCCGCTGACCTGCGGTTGATCGAGGCCCTCCACCTGCGCATCGACGAGGCCATGCTGACTGGCGAGAGCGAGGATGCCAAGAAGAATACGGACCCCGTGGATCGCGACGCAGCCCTGGGGGACAGGCGCTGCATGGCTTTCTCGGGCACCATGGTCACCAGCGGCCGAGGCCGAGGGCTGGTGGTGGCCACCGGTTCCGACACCGAGCTGGGCGAAATCAACGATCTGGTCCATGTGTCCAAGGGCCGCACGCCCCTGCAGCGAATCATCCACCGCACCGAGGTGGGCATCGCTGTCGCCGTCATTCTGGTGGCCATCTTCGTCTTCATCGGCGGAGCCATTCTCAATGGCGACGCTACTGGGGCCTTCCTTTCCGCAGTCTCCCTGGTGGTGGCCTCCATGCCTGAGGCCCTGCCCATCGTGCTGACCGTGGCCATGGCCTTGGGAGTTTCGAGGATGGCCGAATACCATGCCATCGTCCGCTCATTGCCGGCCGTTGAAACCCTGGGCTCCATCACCGTCATCGGCTCGGACAAGACCGGTACGCTGACCCAGAACCGCATGACCGTGGAGCAGTTCACCCTGGGCGGCGGCCAGCCGATCCCCGTAGAGGGCATGGACCTAGGCGCAGCGGCCGTATCCGACGACGACCGTATGCGTGGTCTGTCCGCCCTTGCTCGGGCTGGGGCTCTGACCAACGAGGCCCACCGGCAGTCGAATGAACAAGGCGGCATCGAATACAGTGGCGACGCGGTCGATATGGCCATGGCCCGCCTGGCCGACCAGACCGGGGCTGTGACCACCGAAGACCTGGACGCTCCTATCGTCATGGAGACCCCCTACGAGCCGGAGCTGCTCCACTCCATGACCATCCGCCGCAGCCCGGACGGCACCATGACCCAATACGTCAAGGGTGCCCCCGATGCGATCATGGCCATGAGCCGAACCATGCTGGACCCGGATGGCCAGGTCGTTCCCTTGGACACCCAGGCTGTCCACAAGTCCTACGAAGCAATGGGTTCCCAGGGGTTGCGGGTGATCGGCGTGGCCAGCAGGGTCCTCTCCTCTGACCAGGATCCCGCCTCCCGCTGTCGACCTGACGACCTGACCTTCCTGGGGCTTGAAGGCATGCTCGATCCGCCCCGACCCGGCGTGCGCGAGGCCATCGCCGAATGCGCCGGGGCCGGCATCCGCGTGGTCATGATTACCGGCGACCACCCGGTGACCGCAGCCGCCATAGGTCGTCGCCTGGGTCTGGAGCATACCGACCAGGCGTTGACCGGTAGCGAGATGCTGGAGATGAGCGACGAGGTCCTCCGGGCCCGTCTGCGTGAGACCTCCATCGCCGCCCGCGTCTCCCCCCAGGACAAGCTGCGCATTGTGGAAGCCCTGCAGGATGAGGGCCATGTGGTGGCTGTGACCGGCGACGGCGTCAATGACGCCCCAGCGCTGAAGGCTGCCTCGGTGGGCATCGCCATGGGCCGCTCCGGCACCGACGTGGCCCGGGAGGCCAGCGATGTGGTTCTGACCGACGACAACTTCGTCACCATCACCCAGGCTGTGCGTCAGGGGAGGGTCATCTTCAAGGCCATCCGCGGGTCCGCCTACTTCCTCCTGTCCACGGCCGCAGCCGCCATGATCGCCGTGGGGGTCAATGTGATTGCCGAGGAGCCCCTGCTCTTCCTGCCCCTGCAGATGCTCTGGATCAACTTCGTGACCAACGGCGTCCAGGACATAGCCCTGGGATTCGAGCCGGGCAACGGGGACGAGCTGGAGTCGCCCCCGCGTTCGTCCGGAGAGGGCTTGCTCTCGCGAGTGCTTTGGGCACGGCTTGCCGTCTGCGGGCTCTGGATGGCCACTTGCATCCTGGTCCTGTTCCGCCTCAACATCAATGCAGGGATGGATCTGGCCCACGCCCGGACCATGGCCCTGACCTTATTGGTCCTCTTCAACTTCTTCGTCGCCATGTCGGCCAGGTCTGAGAACAGGCTGATCGTCCAGCTCAACCCCTTGGACAACACCTTCCTCCTGGTGGCTTCGTTCGTGGCCCTGGGCATCCACGCGGGTGCCATGTATCTGGCTCCGGTTGCAAGCGTTCTGGGCATGGCTCCACTGAGTGCAAGCCAGTGGCTCATCTGCCTGGGGATTGGACTGACGGTTCTGATCTTCAGCGAGGGGGACAAGATGGTTCGTGCCTTCCTAGCCAAGCGAGGCATCGACACGTCCGGGCGGCCCAAGGCCCATCTGCACCATGTGCGTCGCCGTATCGCAGGCATGATCAACTGAACTGACCTGTCGGGCTGGACTGCCAGACTGAACCCGTGCAAGAACAGTGGAAGGCGCCCATGGAGGAGGCCCTGCGGCTGGCCGGCTTGGCTGGAGACCGTGGGGACGTGCCCGTGGGCGCTCTGGTCTTGGATGCCTCGGACCGCGTCATCGGCCGGGGCTTCAACCAGCGGCAGGCCCTGGGCCGTCCCCTGGCTCATGCCGAGATGGAGGCCATCGGGAAATCCGACGTGGGCTGGGATCTGGCCGGGTGCACCATGATCGTGACCCTGGAGCCCTGCCCCATGTGTGCAGGGGCGCTGATGGCTTGTCATTTCAGCAGGGTGGTTTTCGGAGCCTGGGATCCCAAGATGGGAGCCTGCGGGTCGGTCTGGGATCTGCCCCGTGACCCGCACACCGGAACAAAGGCCGAGGTGCTGGGTGGTGTGTGCGAACAGGCGTGTGCCAGGATTCTTGCCGATTTCTTTGCACGGCACCGCCAGGGCTGAGCCTGTTTTTAGCGGTGGTTGTGATTGGCCATGTACTGCTGGAAGACCGGGGTAACCTGGAGGGCCGCCCAGATGCAGCGCAGGACGATCAGGCAGAGGTAGGCGGCGAACAGATTGGCGCCCACTCGCGCGCTGACCCCCGAGGCCGCCCAGGTGCCCACAGGTGTGGTCAGAGCGGCCACGATTCCCAGAAGCAGCCCCTGACCGGCGTGGACCAGGTGGTGCCGCAGGTTGGTGAACGTTCCCGACAATGAACTTGGCAGGATGGCCAGCAGGGAGGTTCCCCTGGCGATCAGGTCGCTGGCGCCCAGCAGAGCCAGGGCGGGCACCGCGATGGCTCCGCCGCCGACACCCAGCAACCCTGACAGGGTTCCGATCAGGACGCCGACCAGCAGAATGATCAAGGCCACCACTGGGCTCAGCTGGATGCTGCTCTCCCTTGAGGGCGTGGACAGCAGCTGCTGGGCAATGACTGCCATGAGGAAGCCCACGTAGAGCCATCTGAGGATCACCTCAGGAAGCCGGTCCAGCAGCCAGGTGCCGACCTGCGCCCCAATGACCGTGCCCACGGCCAGCAACAGAGCCGCCAGCCAGTCCACATGCCCGCTCAGGGCGTAAGAGGCCACCCCGGCCAGCGACATGGGGATCATGGAGGCCAGCGACGTGGCAGAGGCCTGCCGTTGCTGCAGTCCGGTCCATACCAGGGCAGGCACTATGATCGATCCGCCGCCGATGCCGAACATCCCCGACAGGAATCCGCTGATCACGCCCACCAGGACCAGGATGGCCAGGGTCCGCCGGTCCATCCCTCCGGCTCCTCTCTGCTCTCTTTGCATGGGTTCTAGCCTATGCCGGTGTTTTTGCCGGGATGGCTGGATGTCCGCTTATGCTCCGATCGGCGTCGATTAGGCGTGGCGAGGCTTTCCACGCTGCAGGAATCCACGCATGCTCCAATCCTTATGTCCACTATGCGAACGTTGTCCTGGTCCCCTTCTGCCGTCCCGGCATACTGCTTGGTATCCCTCGGGCCGGTCCCCGAAGGTGCGTCGCCTAGTCAGGAAAAGAAGAGGGTGTATTTCGATGCGATATACGGTCATCGGTGCCGGAGCCATGGGCTATCGTCTGGGTGTGCTGCTGCAGGAGCAGGCCGGCCTGCAGGTGGATTTCGTGGATACCTGGATGCCCAATATTGACAAGGTTCACGACCAAGGAGGCGTCTATGTCTCCCGCGATCATGAGAATCGGCATTTGGTGGCCGTTAATATTTACACCCCTGAGGACTACAAGGGCGACCCCGACGTCTGGATCGTCATGCTCAAGCAGATGCAGCTGGAGGCCGTCCTGGAGCGTTGCGCACCGCTCTTCCGCGACCATCAGGTGGTCGTCTCGGCCATGAACGGCTGGGGTCACTTCGACAAGCTGCTCAAGTACTTCCCCCAGGAGCGGATCTATGGTGGCACGGCCATGATCGGCACGGTCCTCAATGGGCCCGGCGACGTGGATTTCATAGGCAAGTCCGGGGCCGGATCCCTGCACCTGTGCGCCATGACCGAGCAGACCACCGACCTGGAGCGCAGGATGGCCGAGGACTTCAAGGCCGCCAACCTCAACCCCATCCTGACGGAAAACTTCGAGGGCACCTGCCTGGCCAAGATCATCTTCAACTCGGTGGTCAACACCATCTGCACCATGTATCAGATCACCATGGGCCAGTTCGTCTCCTACCCGGGCGCCAAGGATATGTCCCGCCAGCTGATTGACGAGGCCTATGACGCCTGCGAGAGGGCCGGCAAGCAGCTGATCCAGACCCGTCAGGAGACACTGGACGAGGTGGACTATGTCAGTCGGGTGAGCAACCCGCTTCACTACCCCTCCATGTATCAGGACATGTCCAAGGGCCGCCCGACCGAGGTGGACTACATCAACGGCTACCTGGCGCGCCTGGGCCGTGAGCATGACTATGTCTGCCGGACTCAGGAGTTCCTGACCCACGGTGTCCACCTGGCCGAGCTGGCCTTCCGTGTTCACCACGA
The DNA here is from genome assembly GCF_026537325.1 of Bifidobacterium sp. B4142. Lineage (GTDB taxonomy): Bacteria > Actinomycetota > Actinomycetes > Actinomycetales > Bifidobacteriaceae > Bombiscardovia. Next base: position 14,709 of record NZ_JAFNMJ010000005.1, on the reverse strand, counting down.
AGAGCGGGTCGGCCAGAGCTGATGTAAACAGCTGCTGAGCGGATTTCCATGAATTACTTTCCCAAGTAAGAAAAACACGCCCTTCCAGACAAGTTAGCCGCGGGTTCTTAGCATGGAGCCTGATTTATCAGCCTCGGCGAGCGGCATCGCCGGGCTTATGGCGGAGGTGTCATGGAGGTTCATCGCGGCGGCCCGAGGATGGGGTCTTATCAGAGCAAATCGAATCTGGGGGTTCCCCTCAGGTTGGTTTACATGGAGCAGTCCGAGCTGTCCCTTGCTGCCCTTTTCCCGGGGAGGGGTCTGCCGCGAATAGTTCACTGGGGCGATCCAGTGGCCGATCCGCAGGCCCTTCTGGGAACCTATGACGCTCTGGCCCCGCAGCGGGTCTCAGGAGGACTGGACCTGACGGCCTGGCCCAGCATCCTTCCGACCCAGTCCGAGGCTTGGACCGGACAGCGCCGACTGCGCATCTGCCGCGGCGGTGTTGAGGTCTTTTGCCGCTTCCAGGTGGAGTCAGTCGATTTGGGCACAGCCCAGGTCCGCCCTGACGGCTCCGCCGTTCCGACGCTGAAAGTTCAGGTATGCGACCGGGACCAGGGCGTGGGGCTGACTTGGCAGTGCCAAGTGCTTTCGTCCGGTCTAGTCAGGCAGCGTGCGGACCTGTCCAACCTGGATAAGGTCAGAGAGCTGGATGTCAACGGTTTGGAGCTGGCTTTCCCCTTGCCGGCCGAGGCAAGCGAGATTCTGACCACCACCGGTCATCACCTGCGCGAGCGCAGCCCGCAACGCCAGCCATTGACCGTAGGCCGTCTGGAGCGTTCAAGCTTGGTGGGCCGGCCGGATTTTGATTCCTCCCTGGTCATGTGCGCGGGTCGACCCGGGTTCGGATTCGAGCATGATGAGGTATGCATGGTCCACTTGGGTTGGAGCGGCAATGGTCTGCTCAGCGCCGAGCGGATTCCTTCAGCTCCCGCATTGCTGGGCGGCGGCGAGATTCTGATGGCGGGAGAAATCGCGCTTCCTCCTGCTGATGACCATTCCGGCCAGCCAGCGTATTCCACGCCCTGGCTCTATGGTTCCCGGGGCAAAGGGTTGGACCAGGCGGCCAATAGGTATCATGCTTTCCTGCGATCCCTGCATCCCGGGTTGGCTTCACATCCCAGGCCTGTCACTCTGAACACTTGGGAGGCGGTCTACTTCGACCAGTCCTATGACAAGCTGGCTGCCCTGGCCGAACAGGCCGCCCGTATAGGTGTGGAGCGTTTTGTCGTTGATGATGGCTGGTTCCAGGGCAGGCGTTCGGATGAGGCCGGACTGGGGGACTGGTCCATCGATCGGCAGTTATGGCCCGAAGGGCCTAAGAGCCTGGAGGCTCTGGCTGCCAAGGTGCATCAGCTGGGAATGGAATTCGGCCTCTGGTTCGAACCCGAAATGATCAGTCCAGACTCAAACGTCTTTCGCGCACATCCTGACTGGGTCATGTCCCCGGGGCCTTCCCGGCTGCCTGTCGAAGGCCGCAACCAGCAGGTCATGGATCTGACCAATCCCGATGCCTATGGCTATGTGTTCGATGCCATGGACTCGCTCATTGCGCTTATGAGCATCGACTACATCAAATGGGATCACAATCGTTACGTGACCGAAGCCTGCTCGCCCCGGTCGGGACGTCCTGCCATGCATGCTCAGACCGAGGCGGTCTATAGAATCATGCGCGACCTGAAAACCAGGCATCCTGGCTTGGAGATTGAATCCTGCGCTTCAGGGGGCGCACGCATCGATCTGGGCGTATTGGAATATGCTGACAGGGTCTGGGTCTCGGACTGCGTGGATCCGGTCGAGCGGGCTGACATCCAGCGCTACACATCCTTACTGCTGCCGCCGGAGATGATGGGTGAGCATGTGGGCGATTCCCCGGCCCATTCCACCGGCCGTGCCACCTCGCTCGGTCTGCGTGCGGCCATGGCTTTCTTCGGCCATATGGGCGTGGAATGGAACCTGCTTGCCGTGCCCCAGGATCAGCTGGATGAGCTGGGGCGTTGGATTGATCTTTATAAGCAGTGGCGGCATATGCTGCACACCGGTCGTGTAGTGCATGGCGACGCACCCGACCCGGCAGTCCGCTTGGATGGAGTAGTTTCTGCTGGCGGCTCGCAGGCGCTCTACCGCTTCACCCAGTTGACCTCTTCGGTCAATTACCCTCCGCAGCCCTTGGCACTTCCCGGCTTGGATCCCAAGGCTGATTACAAGATCAGACCCTTGGATGTCTGCTGTGACCTGGATCGGATCGGCAACGGACAGAGCCCTCTGGCCTGGTGGCGTTCCCAAGGCGTGGTCCTTCCGGGCGCGGTCTTGGGCGCTCAGGGAATCCGGCCACCGGTCATTCACCCGGCGGAGGCAGTGATTTTTGAAGCGAGCCGTATCTGAATCTGTCCAGTCGTTTCCTCGTTCATTCGGGCTTATCGGCCTCTCCGGGGCCCTGCAGGTACCGGGCAATTGCTCTGGCCGCCGGTGCTTGGGCCCAGCGGAGCCAGTCGCCGTCAATGATTTTCACGGGAACCTCGACCATCTGGCTGTGGCGGAATGATGCTGTGCCCTTGCGTACGGATTCGACGCACCTTTTCATCAAATAGGAAGTCTCCCCGCCAACCAGAACCTTGTCAGGCAGGGCCACGTTGGCCACCAGAGCGATCAGCACCCCTAGCCGATAACCGGTCAGATTGAGCAGGGTCTCCGCCTGTGGCATGTCCTCCTCCAGGTCTTTGACCAACTCGTCAAGGCTGGCAGCCTGCCCGATGGCATGCGAGTACTGCTCAGCCAGGGAGCCTGTAGTCAGGCACTGGGCGCAGCCACGATGACCCAGATAGCAGACCGGTCCGTCCGGATCCACCAGCTGATGGCCAATCAGCCCAAAACCCTCATCCGGTGAGGAGACAGGCATGCCGTGCTCGCTCAGGGCATAGCCGATGCCGGATCCCATGGTGATCAGAGCGAAACGATCCAGCCCGATGCCCTCGCCGAACCATCCTTCGTACAGGGCCAGAGCATCGAGATCGTTGAAGACCAGACAAGGCAGATCACATGTATTCTCCATCTGGGTGGCAAGATCAATGGGTTCGCTCCAGTGCAGGAAGGGGGCGTAGGTGACGATCCTGTCTCCCTCCGCCCGACCCCCCAGCGAGATGGCAAGGCCGGAGGGGCTGGGCAGCCCGGCCTGGCTGATCTCACGCATGCATTCCTGGGCAAGGTCTGACAGCATCCTTACGACCTGGCCTGGGCTTCGCTGTCGAATGTGATGACTGTGGGGCTGGCCGACGGGTCGGCAGGCCAGGTCCGTCGCCGTGGCCAGCGCGGTGCCGCCGTGAAGATTGATGCCGATGAAGGTCTTGGCTTCCCGGCGGATGATCAGAGCCTGCTGCGGTCTACCTACGCTATTGGAGCTATGATTGCCGTCATCCTGTCTTCCTGGGTCTTTCTTTGCCTGCGGCAGTGTGCCTGCCTCTCTGATGACCCCGCGGTGGGTCAGATCGTTGGTGATGCGCGATACGGCACCCTGGGTCAAATTGAATCGCCGTGCCAGAGCCACTCTGGAGATCGGGCCGTGCTGGAGGATCTCAACGGCGATGCGGTGGGTATATTGGGAGGCCGTGAACCAGGCTGGGAACGGCCGTGCTTCTCCTAGGCGGTAATCGTTCTCGTGATGGTTTGAGCTCTGGTTGTCTCTGTCGGCCACGGTGCCTCCTTACGGAAAATTGGTCCGACCTGATTGCGGACAAACCCCATGCACTGAACAGCATATCTTAATTACTTTCTTAACGAAAGGAACTCGCCGGGGCTGGGAATGAAATATCCCTGTCCCCTATGCTGGTCCGCAGAATCATCTAGGTCATTGTTGCCCGTGCGGATGGTAAAGGAGCCAAATATGAAGGATATCGGCAGTAGGGAGGGATCCGGGCTTGGTCGAATGACGACCTGGGTTCGCAACGGAGTCGCCTCGCTCCTGGCTCTGCTGACCGTCGTGGCAATGGCGGGCTGCGGCTCAGCAGATTCAGGCCAAGTCACTCTGGACTTCTTCCAGTTCAAGTTCGAGGCCGCCGACCAGTTCAAGGCCATGGTTGCACAGTTTGAGAAGGAGAATCCTGACATCAGGGTGAACATCAATAATTCGGCCGATGCCCAGACGGATTTGCGCACTCGTCTGGTCAAAAACCGGGTGCCCGACGTCATCACCTTCAACGGCGATATCAGCTTCGGCATGTTCGCGGCATCCGGGGTCTTCCATGATTTCACTGACGATCCCTTGGTCAAGGGGCTCAATCCGGGCATGGTGTCGATAGCCAGGAATCTGGTCCAGACCAAGGATCCTTCGGCCAAGCGCCTGTATGGCCTGCCCTTTGCCGGCAACGCCAGCGGGTACATATACAACAAGACGCTTTGGCGAAAGGCCGGGCTTGACCCTGACAATCCGCCGCGCACCTGGTCGGAGTTCACGGCTGTCATGGACAAGTTCAAGTCCCTGGGCATCGAACCTGTGCAGGGCACTCTCTCTGATTCCTGGACCGCCCAGGCCCCCTTGGCGTCACTGGCAGGGACCCTGGTCCCCGAGAGCAGATACAGGGATCTGATGGCTGGGAAAACCGATTTCAAGACCCTGTGGACGGAGCCGGCTCGGCGCGAGGTCGAGCTCTTCAGCCATTCCGCTGGCGACAAGGGCGTCACCTACCAGCAGGGCACCCAAAATATGGCCAAGGGCAAGGTGGCGATCCTTCCCCTGGGAACATACGCCATACCGCAAATCAGGATGATCGAACCGGATGTGGACCTCGGATTCGCCCAGATGCCCGCGAATGATTCCCGCTCCCGGCAGATACTGACGGCTGGCGACGATGTCATGCTGACCATGGGCGCCAGCACCAGGCATCCCAAGGAGGCCATGCGGCTGATCCGTTATCTGATGCAGCCCCAGCAGCTGCGCACGTATGCCAAGGCCCAGACGGCCTTCACGCCGACCAGAAAGGTGGAGGCAGGTGATCCGGCCCTGAACGGGGTTCTTCCCTTCTTCCAGCAGAACCGCTTGGCCGACTTCTGCGACCATTATATCCCCTCTTCCATCAATATCGGCGGCTATCTGCAGACAATGGTCACCAAGGGGGATGTGGATGGCTTCATCGGTTCCATGCAGAACGAATGGGACAAGGTCCAGGCAAGGAACTTCCAATGATGAAAGGTCAGGATTCAGACATGGCACAATCCAAGGTCGTTGGCATCCGTACTGCTGACGGAACAGCCAAGGCCGGAAAACGGCCTTCAAGGTTCTCCAATCGCAAGGTCGACCGCGCTTTCTACTGGATGGCGGTCCCTGCCGCCCTGATTTTCACGCTCTTCCTCTATGTGCCCTTCCTCCAGGGCGTGGCCTACTCTTTTACGAATTCCCAGGGATACGGGCGCTTCTCATGGATCGGCTTCAAGAATTACGGCGCCCTCTTCCGTGACGGCCGCGTGGGCCACGCTTATCTGTTCACTTTGCTGATCGCCATCCTGATCACCCTGCTGGTCAACTTCATCGCCCTGTTCATCTCGGTGGCGCTGAATGGAAAGATCGCTTTCAAGAACGGGTTCCGGGTCATCTATTTCATCCCCTACACGCTCTCGGTTCTGGTCATCGGCTATGTCTTCAAATACATCTTCATGACGCCCCTGCCGGCTCTAGGCAAGGCCCTGGGCATCAGCTGGCTCTCCCAGTCCCTGCTGACCAGCGAGCACTATGCATGGATCCCTATCGTCTTCCTCTCGGTTTGGCAGGCGGTGGCTTATTCGACCCTCATATATCTGGCGGGTCTGCAGACCATCGACTCGGAGGTTTATGAGGCTGCATCCATCGATGGCGCCAATGAGTGGCAGAAATTCTGGAGGATCACCTTCCCCTTGATTGGCCCATTCTTCACCATCAACCTTGTGCTGACTCTGAAGAATGCCTTCAACACCTTCGACCAGGTGGTGGCTCTGACCGCAGGAGGGCCCGATTCCAAGACCGAAACAGTCACCTACCTCATCTACAAGGGCGGCCTTACCGGAGGCGAGTACGCCTACCAGACAGCCAACGCGGTCATGTTCTTCATCGTCCTGGCTGTGATCGCATTCATCCAGCTGGGCATTTCCAGAAGAGGGGAGAAGATCTGAGATGGCACAGACAGCGCTTATGCAACCGCAGACACCGGCACAATCAGCAGAAAGAAGGGGAAGGCGGCATTGGGGATCCCCGGGATCGCACCTCAGGAGGGTCAACTGGTGGCTGACGGCCACCGTGGCTGTGCTCTCCCTGACGATTCTTGTGCCGCTCTACTTCACCGTGGTCACGGCTCTGAAGACCCCTGCGGAAGCCGGAACCTTCAGCCTGCCCTCTTCCTGGCAGTGGCACAATTTCGCCGATGCCTGGAACAAGGTCAACTATCCCAAGGCCGCTCTGAATTCAGCCGTCGTCACGGTCTGCGCAGTGGCGCTCACCCTGCTGACCAACACCTTCGTGGCCTATGCCGTGGCCAGGAACATGGACAAGCGCTTCTTCCGCTTCCTCTACTACTTCTTCATCGCGGCCATGTTCGTCCCCTTCCCCGTGGTCATGCTTCCCATCGCCAAGCAGTTCGGCAGCTGGCACTTGGACAACGTGCCAGGTCTGATCCTGCTCTACGTGGTATTAGGACTCGGCACCAACCTCTTCATCGCCACGGGGTTCATCCGATCCATCCCCACCGCTCTTGAGGAGGCCGCCCGATTGGATGGCGCAGGCACCTGGAGGATATTCTGGACCATCATCTTCCCCCTTATGGGTCCAATCAATGCGACCATCGCCATCACCACGGCTCTCTGGGCCTGGAACGATTTCCTCATGCCGCTGATCGTCCTGACGGATCAGACCAGTCAGACCATCCCTCTGGCGCAGTATGTCTTCAGCTCCCAGTTCGCCACCAACTATCCGATGGCCTTCTCCAGCTACCTGATGGCTCTGGCGCCCATCCTGATCGTCTACCTGTTCGCACAGAAGTGGGTCATCAGCGGCGTTATGAGAGGAGCTGTCAAGTAGCCCAGCCAGGACAGGCAGTCAGGGCGGCCTATAGTGGAGGTCACAGAACAAGGAAGTCCCAGGAATCCAATCTTCGTGAGGAGGGCCATGACCCAGGAAGAACGCATGCAGCTGCCCGATAGGGTGCGGACCAACGGAGCCGCCCCCAATCCCTGGTGGGCCAACGCGGTGGTCTATCAGATCTATCCGCGGTCCTTCCAGGACACCAACGGTGACGGCTACGGCGATCTGCCGGGCATCACCCAGCGGCTGGACTACTTGGCCGACCTGGGCGTGGACGTGATCTGGCTGAGCCCGGTCTACAAGTCTCCTCAGGATGACAACGGCTATGACATCGCCGATTACCAGGACATCGACCCCATGTTCGGCACCATGGACGATATGGATGAGCTTCTGGACCAGGCCCACCGGCGGGGCATCAAGGTGGTCATGGACCTGGTGGTCAATCACACCTCGGACGAGCACGCCTGGTTCCAGGCCTCCCGCAACAGGGATGACCCGCACGCCGACTGGTACTGGTGGCGTCCCGCCAAGGCCGGCCGCGAACCCGGCACCCCTGGCGCAGAGCCCAACCAATGGGGGTCCTACTTTGGGGGCTCCGCCTGGCAATACGATCCGCAGCGCGGCGAGTACTACCTGCACCTGTTTTCCAAGAAGCAGCCCGACCTCAACTGGGAGAACTCACAGGTCCGGCAGGCCGTCTTCGGCATGATGAACTGGTGGATGGACCGGGGCATCGACGGGTTCCGCATGGATGTGATCGTCATGATCTCCAAGACCGTCGACTCCGAGGGCCGTCTGCCCGGCGAGGACGGATCGTCCATTGCTGACGGTTCTGTAGGGCCCGAGGGGTACTCGTCCTCGGCGCCCTTCTGTGTGGACGGCCCCAGGCTGGATGAGTTCCTCAGACAGATGCGCAGCGAGGTTTTCCAAGGTCGGCACGGCTACCTGACCGTGGGGGAGGCTCCCAGCCTGGCCCCTGCTCGCAGCGGGCAGATCACCGACCCGGCCAACCACGAGCTGGACATGCTCTTCCTCTTCACCCAGACCGAGGTTGACACCGGGGACAGCAAGTGGGACATCCGCCCCTTCCAGGTCTCCCGGCTCAAGGCGGCCATGAACGAGCAGCAGCAGGCTGTGGCCAAGGCCGGATGGGCCAGCCTCTACTTCGACAACCACGACCAGCCCAGGATCGTCTCCCGTTGGGGCGACACCTCCAGCGATGAGCTGCGCTCCCGTTCGGCCAAGGCCCTGGGACTCCTCCTGCACATGCACCGGGGAACCCCCTACATCTATCAGGGCGAGGAGCTGGGCATGACCAACGCCGGCTTCACCAGCCTGGACCAGTACCGGGATCTGGAGTCCATCAACCTCTACCACCAGCGGGTCGACCAGGCGCACGAGCAGGATCCGGAGTCCATGATGGCCGCCTTGGCTTATATGAGCCGCGACAATGCCCGCACCCCCATGCAGTGGGACTCCACCAAGTTCGCTGGCTTTACGGCTTCATACGCTCCTAAGGAGCCCTGGCTGGCCGTCAACCCTAATAGAAACAAGGTCAACGTCAAGACCGAGCTGCGCGATCCGGATTCGGTCCTGGCCTTCTACCGGGAGCTGATCCGCCTGCGGCACACCAATCCGGTCGTGGCGGCCGGCGACTTCACCCTTCTGGATCCGGATGCGGACCGGATCTATTCATTCACCCGTTCCCTGGACCAGGTGCCGGAGCCCAAGTCGGGACCTGAGGCTGCCAGTGTGCTGGATGCCCTGCCCTGCCAGCGCCTGCTGGTTGCGGTCAATCTGAGCAGCCGCCCAGCCTCGCTGCCGCCTCAGACCGCTGCCATTCTGGGCCTGGATCAGACCGGATTCACCTCTATGGCCCTCGGGGCGGTGGACCCCGACCGGATCCTCATAACCACCTACCGGCCTGAGCAGACAGCCAGCTCCCTGCTGACCGGCCGCCTCTCCCCATGGGAGGGTTTCGTCTACCGACTCTGAGGAAAACTTCGCCGTCGGCATGCTTTCCCGGCTAGAGTGGAAGTCAGCGATGCCCCGTTGTGCCCGTACGGACCGGTTGGGTCCCCGGGTTCCGGGGCGATGGGTCCGCGTCATGGCAAGTCGTGACGACTTCGTCGCGGACGGAAAAAGAAAGCGGGTTGCATGTCTCGTCTGATCATCGTCTCCAACCGTTTGCCCATGTCACTGCAGGCACGGGAGGACGGCTCTTACACTTTGCGCCAGAACGTCGGAGGGCTGGCCACGGCGATCGGCCCCTACCACCGTTCCCATAAGGACAGCCTTTGGATCGGCTGGAGTGGTATCGATCCTCAGAAGTACTCCGAAAAGGAACTGGCCGGGATTCGTCAGGCCTACCGGGAGAGCCGGTGCATTCCCATCTTCCTAAGCAAGGATGAGCTGAACGGCTACTACGCCGGATTTTCCAACAACACCCTCTGGCCCCTCTTCCATGACTTCTCGCATGAGGCGGTCTTCCGTCAGGAGGACTGGGAGATGTACCGCAAAGTCAATATGCGTTTCGCGCAGGTGGTGGAACCGCTCATTCGCAAGGGCGACACCATATGGATCCAGGACTACCATCTGATGCTCCTGCCCAAGATGCTGCGCGAACGCTACCCTGATGCCTCCATCGGCTGGTTCCTGCACGTGCCCTTCCCCAGCGCCGAGATCTTCCGATCCCTGCCCTGGAGTCGAGAGATCCTGGAGGGCGTCCTGGGCGCCAACCTGATCGGCTTCCACACGGTGGACTTCTCCGCCAGCTTCCTGGCTTCGCTGCACAGGCTGCTGCCCGAACTGCCAATCAACCAGGACGGCGTGGTCGAGATGCCTGACGGCCACCGCGCAGCCATCGACGCCTTCCCCATCGGCATCGACTACAACCTCTACCGGCGTACTGCCCATTCCAGCCTGGCCCGGGCCATGCGCCGAGGGATCGACGAGGTCTGCGGCAAGTCCCCCCGTCATCGCTACCGCACCTCGGTGACCGCTGAAGGGGTCGCAGCCAACGAAGCCGCCGCGTCGGACGCCAACTGGTGGAGCCACTACATGAAGGAGGACATCCCCGAGTCCACGCTTGCCAAGCAGGCGGCCTCCTCGGTGGGCAGCCGGTCCAACAAGGTCATCGTCTCGGTGGACCGGCTGGATTACACCAAGGGTCTGCCCGAGCGGCTTCAGGCCTTTGGCCGCATGCTGGACAAGTACCCTGAATGGGTGGGCCATGTCACCTACTACCTGCTGGCCACCCCCTCGCGTGAGGTCGTCGAGTCCTATCAGCGGCTCAAGGCCCAGGTGGATCAGCTGGTGGGCGAGATCAACGGCCGCTACTCCCTGCTGGCCTGGACCCCCATCCACTACATCACCCGCTCCCTGTCCATCAAGCCGGTCTGCGGTATATACACGGCTGGCGATGTAGCCCTGGTCACCCCCCTGCGCGATGGGATGAACCTGGTGGCCAAGGAGTACCTGGCCTGCCATGACGGGCGCGACGGCACCCTTGTCCTGTCGGACATGTGCGGGGCAGCCGACGAGCTGACCGATGCCTTCATCGTCAATCCCTACGACATCGACATGGTCTGTGAGGCGCTGCACAACGCCCTGGAGATTACTCCCGAGGAGTCCAAGCGGCGTAACATTCGCATGCAGGCCCGGCTCAAGGTGCGCACTGCAGCCAACTGGTGCGCCTCGTTCCTCGACTCCCTGCGGCAGGTGTCCGCTCCTGGCATGACAGATAGAAGGCTGCGTATGGATCACCACAACGCCATCGTTCGTCAGTGGGACGGCGCCCATCGTCGTCTGGTCCTGTGTGATTATGACGGGACGCTGACCCCGCTGGTTCGCCGTCCTGAGCGGGCTAAGCCCACCCAGGCCCTCCGCCGTCTGCTGACCCAGGTTGGGAGCAATCCCGATGTGGACTTCCTGCTGGTCTCCGGCCGCAGCCATCAGATCATGCAGGACTGGTTCGGCAACCTGCCGGTGGGGCTGATTGCTGAACATGGCGCTTGGAACCGCAACCTGCCTGGCAGCGACTCGGACGAGTGGCAGCGGGCGAAAGGCCTGCCCGACTCCGATACCTGGCAGAAGGTGATCCGGCCCATCATGGATGAATCGGCCACAAGGGTTCCTCGTTCCTTCGTGGAGAGCAAGTCGGATGCGGTTGCTTGGCACTACCGGATGAGCGACGCCCAGGTGGCCGACCAGGAGCGTCAGGATCTGCTCCATCGCCTGCGCGGAGTAGTGGTCGGCCTGGGGCTGATGATCATGGAGAACTCCAAGGTCGTCGAAGTCACCCCCGTGGCCACCAGCAAGGGCCAGGCCATCCTGCCCTTCGTCAACAGCGGCGACTACGACTTCATGATGGCCTTGGGCGACGATGAAACGGACGAGACCATGTTCGCCGTCATACCCGATAAGGGCTGGACCATCAAGGTCGGGCCGGGCCAGACCAAGGCCCGTCTGCGGGTCAATGACCCGACCGCGGTCACTTTGCTGCTAGCCGACCTGGGTGCCGGCGTGGCCCGTGACGCTGATGAGCCTGTGCCCTCTCATGACTTCCGTGATGACCATACCGTGGTCGACGAGGCGCATGCGCAGCTCACAGACGACAAGTAAGGCAGGCGACCGCCAGTTGCCACTGGTGACCACCAGCCACTACCGGTGACTGCTCGTGAAATTCGTCAAGTTCACTGGTGGTTGGTGGTCCGCTTGACTATTGGTCAGGTTGTTTTCGGTTGTATAAGGTCTGCTCTCATACCTGTCTGGTCTTCGGGTGCCCAAACGTTCGATTGCTCACATGTTTTGATTTCCAGTACGTTTGGGTGTCCACCATGTTGACGGCAGACCCATTGGTCGGGCCTGGCCGACCATACTTGGAGCATGGATACTTCAACAATCACTACTTGTCTTGAGGCCGATCATGCCGCTGATCTGCAAAAAGCCGCCCAACGTCTGGAAGGTGTGGCCCGCCACACCCTTATTGAGGAATCCGGTGACCTGGGTGCTCGGATAGGCCATCGTGTTCTGCTCAAGCCGGAGAATCTGCAGCTGACCGGATCCTTCAAGATTCGCGGAGCTTACAACAAGGTGGCCTCGCTGAGTCAGGACGAGCTGGATCGCGGGATCGTCACTGCTTCCGCTGGCAATCATGCCCAGGGAGTGGCTTTTGCTGCTCGCAGCCGGGGCGCGAAGGCCACCATTGTCATGCCCCGGATCACGCCGCCCCTCAAAGTCGATGCCACTCGGGCCTATGGTGCTGAGGTTGTCCTGCAGGGCGAGGTCTTTGATGAAAGCTCTGACTACGCCTTGGGGCTGGCACGTGATCGCGGCATGACCTTTGTTCCGCCTTTTGACGACTATGAGGTCGTCTGCGGTCAGGGAACCATAGCTATGGAGATTCTTCAGGATGTGCCCGATGTCACCGATATCGTGGTTCCCCTGGGTGGAGGTGGGCTGGGCGCTGGTGTTGCGCTCGCCGTAAAGACCTTTAAGCCTGAGGTCAGAGTCATTGGAGCCACTCCAGTAGGATCTCCGGCCTGGCGTGAGTCTCTGACAGCCGGCCATGTGGTCGCAGCAGACCAGATGCGTACGGCTGCCGAGGGTGTAGCCGTCAGACGTCCCGGCGATCTGAACTATGCTTTGCTCAGCCGCTATATGGATGATCTGGTCCAGGTAACCGAAAGCGACATCTCCGAAATGATCCTATTCATGCTGGAGAAGCACAAACTGGTGGTCGAGGCAGCCGGTGCCGTCTCCTTGGCAGCCCTAGGACAGTTGGATCTGCAGTCCGATATCTTCCGGTCGGCTCCTGGGCCGCACGTGATCGTCCCCATCATCTCGGGCGGCAACATCGACACAGTCACCATGGGTGCGGTCATCCAGCGGGGGATGATCTCCCGCGGACGCATCATGCAGTTTGGCGTGGAGCTGCCCGACGTTCCCGGACAGCTGGTCAATGTGGCCACGGTCTTGGCTGATCTGCGAGCCAATGTGATCGAGCTCAACCACGACCAGTTCAAATCTTCCGGCCACTATGACAACGGCGTGCTCTTGGAGGTGACTGTAGAGACCAACGGCCCCGACCACATCACCCAGATTCTGGATACCTTGCGCAGTCGAGGCTTCCAAGTCCATCAGAACTACTGACTTGGTTTCCCGATCGAAACCAGGGTCCGGTGCTCGTCTTCCAAGCTTCCGCGACAAGGATCATGACCGGGCGAATAGCCATAGTGGCCATTCCCATTGCTGAGTTTGCTTGAAGGACCCTGCAGGTTCTCGCAGGATCCTTCAGGAATCTGCAGATCGTCACTCTGATCCAAAAATTAGGTAGAGCAGTCGGGGAATCAACTCTGTCCGGCGATGGTCTTGTCAACGAGTTTGGGCAGCGCTTCTTCGATGGGTTCGTGGATGAGTCGGGTTGCCAGAGAATCATACTGGGTCGAACCCATGTTCATGATGGTGATTGGCACGCCTGCCTGGGCTGCCACTGGCACCAGCGAGGCCGCCGGATACACCTCCAAGGTGGAGCCGATCACCCAGAATTGATCGGCCTGGCTGGCCAGCCTCATGCTCTTCTCCATGGCGCCCTCAGGCAGGGCTTGACCGAAGTAGACCACATCAGTCTTGATGATGCCGTTGCAAGGCATGTTGCCTTGGTAGGGCATGGGCTTATGGCAGTGTGGGTCGGGCTCCTGATCAAGCTTGGTCATGATGTCGGCTGTCCGGTATGCCTGACCGCATTTCATACAGTGGGAGGTGCCGATGGTTCCGTGAAGGTTGACGATGACGTCCTCGGAGTTGCCGGCTTTCTCGTGGAGGGCATCGAAGTTCTGCGTAGCCAACAGGTTCAGCATGCCTGCCTGCTCCAGCTTGGCCAGTGCCTTGTGGGCCACTCCCGGTTGGGCCTTCCATACAGGCGACTCCTTTTGCCACCGCCATGAATACTCCCGCTGTTTCCGGTCGCTCATGAACAGGTCCAGGTCATAGACGCTCATTTGATCAGGATGCTTGGTCCAAACCCCGTCAGGCCCGCGGAAATCCGGTATGCCGGCTGAAGTCGAGATGCCCGCCCCGGTCAGTACTGCAATTGTTGTGCTCATACACCCGTCTTACCATCCGTTAATAGACTCAATGAGTCGAAGGCCAACTTGGTGCGCGAATATACACCTATATCAACATTCGCATTCGTAGGGTGTGGATGACTGGCGATCGCGGACGAAAGGCAAACTCCGTATTGGATGTAACCGGTCCTGACCAGAATTCAAAAGGGCCATGCTGACACGCCGACCTAGCAGTGGCTCAAGCAATACTTTGTGAATAAAATGTGTGCATGAAGCAGAGACGGCACGCTGAAGTCCCAACTTCGCGAGGTTCTAAAGTAAAAAGGGACATATGACGACACGCCGTCTAAGGGCTTGTTATTGCTGGTTTTAAGGGTGCTCTCAGAATGGCCGAGTTGCGTTTTGGCCGGCTCGTGGTAACTTTATCTCTTGCTGCTCAACACGGCGGTTCTTCTTCCGGGAAGAAGTTGAATGGCTTGTTGGTGTGGTGGTGGTTTGAGAACTCAAGAGCGTGTTTGTGCTACTTATAGCTTTTTGATTGCCAGTCCGATGCCCGCCCGG
>NZ_JAFNMJ010000004.1 GCF_026537325.1 Bifidobacterium sp. B4142 | reverse complement strand
CCGGGCGGGCATCGGACTGGCAATCAAAAAGCTATAAGTAGCACAAACACGCTCTTGAGTTCTCAAACCACCACCACACCAACAATTCCAAGCCCTCCGAAGAGAACTCAACACTGCCGGGCAGCAAGAAGTAAACCTACACGAACTTAGGTTGTCCCGCAAATTGGTATACAAAAATATCGGAGGAACCCAATGATTCCGGGGCTTTTACGGCGTGTCGACTTTCATCGACATGTTCCCCGTTTCATCGGCCTTCGCCTATCCAGGAGCCCCGTGCACTCTTCAGCGAGGCTCATACCAATATCTTCAAGGCCTAATGTTAGTAGATTTAGTCGTTCGCAGGAAGTATTTCCACCATGCGGATGAGCGCGTGCGACGAGGCAACCATTGCTTATCAATAGCGTGCTACAGGCAGAGGGATTTAACAGTCGCCGCGAACCGTTCAGGCTCATCCCATTGCGGGCAATGCCCTGACTGGTCAAAGCAGATGAACCGATGCGGGCTCTCCAACCCATCGGCGAACTGCTCAACCAGACTACCCGGCAGATGACGGTCATACCTGCCGCTAATGAAATAGACGGGCGCCCCGAAAGAGGTCCGCCCGCTGAAATCGACCTGCTCCAGCTCAGCATCCAAGCGCGCCCGGGATTGAGCCACCCCCTTGGCTTGGTTAAGCAGACGCGACCAGTTGTAGTACGGCGAGCGCAGGTAGGTCATGATCCGTCCCAGGAATCCGAACAGCATGGCAGCCCCGCCGCGAGACAGCAACTCATCAATCATCAGCACCAAGTCGGCAATCCCGCTCTCCCCGCTGACAATCGAACTGAGCCGGTGGCCTAAATGCTGTTGGGCCCAATTTTGTCTTAACCGAAGAGCGGCATGCATACTGACAACCTGTCCGAGGCCGATGTAGCAGCGGACAAGCGAGGGATAGCGCTTCACCATTTCCAGCCCCAGGACGCTGCCCCAGGAATGACCGATGAGGATCAGGGAATCCTGCCCATAGGCGCGAAGAAGCTTTAGCACGAACTGGTGAACATCTTCGACTATAGAATCGATGGTTACTGCTTCGCCTGGGATAAAAGGATGGTAGGACAACCCACTGCCGCGCTGGTCCAGGTTGATGAAACGGAAATCGCGTTCCAATGCCGCGTTGTACCGCATGGTCAACGGAATGCAAGCATCGCCTGGGCCACCATGCAAATAAAGAATGATAGGAGCACGACGCGGTGCCGGATTCATCGAGAATACCAGGTGCGTGCCATTGATCTGCGTCCTATACAGGCGGGAGCGGCTGGGAACTACCACGGTGCGACCAGTCATGGAATCATTTTATCCATATCTCATCCAGCGTGCGCTGAAATCACCTTTAATGAGATAAAACCCGGCGTATAAGTATATGCACGGTTCGCATATTTCTTGACTCGTGTATCAATATAATTGACTGCTGCTTAAGCATATCTGTAAACCGGCGAATCAATCATCGCAGAAACAGAGCTGGCTTTTCTTCCCTGAAATTGCCTAATCTTCTTTCCCTATCCGATGGTCTTGCAAATAGCTAGCTGCATCCAAATAGTGAGAACGTTATCTAGGTATCAAGAGCACAATATCAAATAGGATATGTTTTAGGCAATATAGAGCTTTATGATCTACCAGTGTTTGACGATAGAACGTTTTCATAATATACTGTTTTATGTCGTGTCGATGATGTCACCGGCAAGAATTCAACAAGAGGGACCAGTAATAAAACGAAAGGAGCCTTGTACATATCAGCGCACCCCAGCCGATTATGACCTTGCTCTTGAGAATCAGACGGCCAACGCGTGAACAATGTAGTTCTCGGCATCACTCAATCGGGTCCTGAACAATCCGAATCGAGCGATTGCTTCGCATTCCGATGAAAGAAACGCATCATGGGAAAATATCAGACACTTATAGCATTAGCGGCGAGCGCGAGCCTGCTGATCGGAACATGCGTTCTGCCAGCGGCCTACGCCGATGAAGCCAAACCAGCACAAGTCCTCAAAGTCGATATGGGCAAGACAACCGGGGACTTCCTCGGCGGAGCCTCAGGAACCCTGTACGGTTTAGGCGACGAAGGATCGCCGACAGATGCCATTCTCGACGGCGCCCGTGTGGAAAATTCTTCACAGAAACCGCCAACGGGCTCCCAACACCCCAGCGGGGACGCCCTGGCCTTGGAGCGCCAGTTCTTTGCCAATGGAGGACGAGAACTGGCCGTATACATGCAGGATTATTACCCAGATTGGTCCTATAACCATGGTTCACGCCCGGGAGATGACCGATCATATGTAACCAATGTGCCTGTCAGCGATCCCAGATATGGCACCTACAGCGATCAGTCCAATGGACGTTGGGATTATAGCGAAGTCATCGAAATCGTCGTCAATAAGATATTGTCCCAATCAGAGCATCCTGACCAATACACCTTCATCCCCTTCAACGAGCCAGACGGAGGCAACTGGTACTACACGGGCGATGATGCCCAGAACCCGCTGTTCAAAACAACTTTCCTGAACGACTGGGACGCAGACTGCCAACTGATACAAACCATCTGGCAACAATACAAAACCGGCGAAAAACCAAGCAAGGTGCACCCCACAGCAGCGCACGCCCGCATAGCCGGCCCTGGGGACTCATCCTTCAGGCAGAATAGATCAGAAGCTTTTCTGCGCCACACCAAGGAAGTGGGAACCCTACCGGATATCTTCGTCTGGCATGAGCTGGGCAAAGAAAGCCTGCAGAACTATCGGACCCACTACGCGAATTACCGTGCTTTGGAACACGACATCGGCGTGCCCGCCAGAAAGATCAACATCACCGAGTACGGAGAGCTACGCGACATGTCCGTACCTGGTCAACTTGTGCAATGGATGAGCATGTTCGAGGACACCAAAGTCCAAGCCGAGACCGCCTACTGGAACTATGCAGGCAACCTATCAGACAATATGGCCAATGCCAATGCTGCCAATGCAGGCTGGTGGCAGTTCAAATGGTATGGAGACCTGAGAGGAGATCAAACTGTTCAGGTGGATTCCGATCACCGCGACAAAATCGACTCGCTCCAAGGCATCGGGGCATTGGATACCGCCAACCATAAGGGAACAGTCTTATACGGAGGCGCCAACGACGAGAACGCCGATCAGGTGAAGAATACCGGAGCCAACATTCCAGTGACCGTGCAACTGACGGGATTAGACAAGGCAGGGTTTGGCTCCACAGTGGATGTCGAAGTGCGCGAGAATGCTTTTACGGGACCAGACGGCATCGCTGCAACCCCCCGCGTGGTCAATGCGCTCTCAAATGCTCAGGTACGCAATGGCACACTCGATGTCACCACGACCAGTGTGGACCGGTATGCCTCATATCAACTCGTCGTCACGCCACACCAGGACCGGTCACTTCGCACAGATGACCAATTGGGTCGAAATCTCCAAGTCACAGAAGCTGAACGGACCAAATTATCCGGCGGCGCCCGTGCTTACGACAAAACACCTTCGGGCAATGGGTGGAGCTACTTCATGACGTCCGGCAACGGTGATGTCGGCAACTTCAAGGATGGGGCCACAGCTGACTGGGAAGTCCAAACCCCTGCTGACGGCAAATACAGGCTGCAGGTAATCAGCGGAAACACTGGATTCCCAGGGACTAATAAGGTCAGCGTGGACTCCAAAGCCGTTGGTGAATTAGACTATCACGCCGAACTTGCCATGAAAGATGCTGCGAAATGGCTGTATAGGGGAAGCTCTCAGCTGGAGATGAACCTTACTCAAGGACGACACATCATCAGTATCCATGGATCGACGGCCTTGGATAACACCCTTGACAAGTTCCTCCTTTACAGGATTCCCGAGGATCGCGATGGAACCAGTGATGCCGTAGACTACCCAGCTACGCAATTTCGCCTTGCCGGCGGAGCCTCGCTCGATTTCTCCAATGAAGGCAGTCGCGGGTTCGCCGAACTTCGATCAGGCCATGCTCATGCCTTCATCCACGGCTGGTCCCAGGGATACCACACGATCAAACTCGTCTATCGGGCCGCCAAAGGAACACCGATTGCCCTGAACATGAATGGAAAAATCCTCCCGGGAATCACTGCCGCCTACTCAGGTCTGCAATCGACCAGTCTTGAGGTGGCACTGAGTGAAGGCATCAACAGTCTGGACCTTTCGGGAACAGGCGTGAGTCTACGCGATGTTCAGGTCGCCGCATCCAAGGATCTGCGTCACTCTGCCATCTCCCTTCAGGCAGAGGATCAACAATTGAACGGCGGGGCGAGCGCGATCACTGAGAATTCGTCCAATGCCGAAAACCACCAATACGTGATCGGCCTGGGGAATCAGTTCACCACTGCTGAAAGCGGCCCAGCCGGATACGGCGATCGCACCCGTGTAGTGGTTGAGAATAGCAACAACAGACCAAAGGTGAATACGCACAATCCCGGCATCATGACCATTCCGGCAGGCACGGTTCCTCGTGGGGACTATATGGTGGCCGTCAGATTCTCCAACGATGCCTTCATCGGCAGGCACGACTACAACCCGCAAATCGTGGACCTCGGACTGCAAATCCGCCAGGGGGATGGCCACGGCCCCGAACTTGCCAGAGGTTCGTTTAGGTATACCTATTCCGACAGAAGCTTCTTGAACCGCTCGCTGCAGGTATCCACGAATGGAGGGGCCCTATCACTGGGGAACTGGGATCCGGCTGGAACGGGCAGAGGCGCTGTCTCCTGGGGAGTGGCACCGAATATCGACTCCCTGATTTTCTACCCTGAAATCATCGGGACGCCGGCATCCGAAGACCTAGAGTCCCACCCATCAGAACCAGGTTCAGTCACCATCCATGCCCCCGGCCTGGCTCAGGGCCGAATGACACTGCGTAAGGGCCAGAAATTGCAGTTGACCGCCACAGATTCGCAGAGTTCATCTGATGCCGCCATCACCTGGTCCACATCGGATCCACGCATAGCAACGGTAGACCCCCAAGGCATGCTGTCTGCCCTTGAGGTTGGCAACTGCACGATCACAGCAAGTTCCGGAAGTGCCAGCTCGTCCTTCCGTCTTCAGGTGATTCCGGCGACATCCGCAGATGCGTCGACCGCGAACGATTCAAAAGCTAAGCCTAGGTCGAGCGCGAAAGCAGCAGGACAAAAAGGTCAGGAATTCCGACTTTCATCCACAGGGTCTGCAGTTACGCTCATCCTCCTTACAACCATCGTGCTTGTAGGAACTTCCGTTCTGACCTTCATGATGATCCAGCATTCTCACGGCAAACAGTCATGACATACTGTGCATACTGTGAGGCTTGGTCGAATTAACGGCTTTCCTGTGGCCATTCCCCAGTGCGATAGCCACAGGAAGACCGGCATCGCCGGCAGACACACTTACAACCCGACAGAAACGACACGCTTAATTGACTCGATAACGTTTTCAAATTACTCTGTGTTTTTAGGGATTGACCTTCGTGGCCATAGGGATATGAACATTCTCCAAGACCGCAGAGAGGCGATCAGCAAATAAGCAGGGAAGGTTGTTTGCGGTTATCGGTCACCACGATCTCCACCGACACCCGACTTGGCTGTAATCATATGGCAGAGGACATCATGACACATGACTTTCAATGGGGCAATAATCGTCTATCCTTGTTTTTCCATTGGGATGACGACGCTCCAGTCAGCATAGGTCGGATTACGTCGGATGATGTGGACATGAGGATCGACGACAATCTGCCCCTTGTGGAGATCATGGCCGCTGGCTTCGGTCATTGGATTGCCTGCGAAAGGCTGGTCAGCACTTCAATCGGGGCTGGCATGCGATACGTTTCTCATCATTCTGACAAATCTGAAAACGGTATCAATTCGTTACACGTACGAATGAAGAACTGTACCGCCGGTCTTCAAGCTGACGTGACCTATCAACTTCCTACGAATCAGACCATGTTCCGGACCTTTGTAACAGTGACCAACATCGGAAACCGCCCGATCAGCCTCGAATCAGTCACCAGCTGGGTCAGTCTGTTCGGATCCACGCCCGGAGGGCAGCAAGATGCAAGCGGCTGGAAACTTCTTCACGGCGCTTTCGCCTGGTTGGGCGAAAACCGCTGGCGCTCTGAAAATACCGAGGATCTCTTCCCTCAGCTCTCTCAGGAGCTGACCGGAAACAATCCACGCAACGAGTACAAAGCAATCTCCACAGGCACCTGGTCAACTGGTCGCCAGGCTCCGCTCGCGGTCCTATGCAACAAGAGCCATACAGCCACTTGGATTTTCCAAGTCGAGCACAACGGAGCTTGGCGATGGGAGGTCGGCGACTATACCGTCGATGGATACATGGCTTTATCCGGACCCACAAACGAAGATCACTCCTGGTCAAAATGCCTTGCGCCGGGACAAAGTTTTACGTCCGTGCCGGCATCGGTCACTCTGGCCTCTTCCTTTCAATCGGCCTACGATTCCCTGATCGCTTATCGGCGGACTTTCGGCACGCACGTGGCCAAGGACCAACATCCACTAGTGGTTTTCAACGACTACATGAATACCATCAACGGTGACCCGACCACAGAGAAGCTGCTTCCACTGATCGACAGCGCAGCTGAAGTGGGCGCCCAAGTCTTCTGCATCGACTGCGGCTGGTATGACGATTCCGGCGATTGGTGGCCTTCGGTGGGCGAATGGAAACCCTCCACGACGCGCTTTCCAGGGGGATTCGCCGAGGTGATTGATGCCATCGTCTCGCGCGGCATGGTTCCCGGCCTGTGGATGGAACCCGAGGTCGTGGGCGTGCGTAGCCCTATCGCCGCCGCACTGCCAAACGCGGCCTTCTTCCAACGCAATGGTCGACGTGTGGTCGAACAGGACCGTTATCTACTCGACTTTCGAGCTGATGAGGCTCGCAAGTACATGGACTCGGTAATTGACAGGCTTATCGGCGAATTTGGCATCGGCTACTTTAAGTTCGACTACAACGTCTCTCCCGGAGCAGGCACCGACAATCAAGCCGATAGCCTGGGAGATGGACTTCTAGGCCACAACCGGGCCTACTGTGACTGGTTGGATGCCTTACATAAGCGTTACCCAGACCTGATTCTTGAGAACTGCTCCTCGGGCGGCATGCGCGAAGACTTCATGCAGACCAGTCACTTCCGCGTCCAATCAACTTCGGATCAGCAGGATTATCGTCTCTATCCACCGATCGCGGCATCCTCACCCATGATGACCGTGCCGGAGCAAACGGCCAACTGGGCCTATCCACAAGCTTCCATGAGTCTGGAGGAGATCACCTTCAACCTGAACACCAGCATGCTGGGCAGATTGTTCATTTCGGGCTTTCTCAATGCCATGGGTGAGGACCAGCGCAACCTGATCGCCCAGGCCGTACAGACCTACAAGCTTCATATACAGCCCATCGTTTCCAGAGCTGTTCCTTTTTGGCCCATGGGACTGCCCGGATGGACAGACAAGGCATTGGCCCTCGGTCTTCGCTATGACCAGAGCGCACTGGTGACGGTGTGGGCTCGAGACCCCGCCGGCAAAGAAAGCAATGTGGTTCTATCCTTGCCTGATTTCGCCGACTCAGCCGTTGATGTTCATACCATCTTCCCCACAGGCGAACGCTTCGCACCATGGAAAATCCTTTGGGACCCGAACAATGCCAAGCTGCGTTTGCAAGCGCCAGAGCGTCGATTCACGTCCCGAACCATATTGATCACGAGAAAGGAGGCCCAAGGTCAAAGTCGTCTTTAAGGAATTACCGGCAGGCGTCAACACCTACAAACCGGGGGGTTCCGAGTAGCCATTCATGATGGGCAGAAGGTTCTACGAAGGATCGTGGAACATAGGAAAGGAATTTCAATGAAGATATTCAACACAACACGAGTCGGAGCGGCCATCGCCCTGACGGGTGCGATGGTTTTCTCTCTGGTCGGGTGCTCGAATCCCTCGACTGGCAGCAGTGACAGTGCCGATACAAGCTCTAAGGATTACTGGCCATCGGCAACGCAGAAACTCGACGGGGTTCAGCTGAAAATGTGGGTGGCTCAGAACTCCAACAAGATTCCGCTGAAGGTGGTCTCGAACTTCGAGAAGGCTACGGGTGCCAAAATCGATGTCCAGACCATCCCTGATCCGTACGAGCAGAATGTCCAGACGAAGATCACGACTGGAGATACACCCGACCTGGCCTTCTGGCAGCCCACCAAGTCCATGCTGGCTGGTTTTATCGCCCAAGATAAGCTGCAAAAGCTCGATAATGCACCTTGGGTGAAGAACTACACCCAAGGCATCGCCGATGCAGGTGGCGTGGTGGACGGCACTCGTTATGCGGCTCTTTTCTCCACCCCACCGGTTGAGGGCGTCTTCTACAACAAGGAAGTCTTCAAGAAGGCCGGCATCACCGAGACACCTAAAAACTGGAACGATCTAGTCGAGACTGCCAAGAAGATCAAAGCGGCCAATGTCCCCGGCGTGAACTCCCCCCTGTTCGAAATGGCAGGCTCACAATGGGGTACCCAGTACGCGGTATCCGTCCAACTGGCCGAGGCGGCTCAGAACGGCCTCTGGGACCGCATCAATACCGGAAAAGAGAAGTTCACCGACAAGACTGTTCAGACCGCAGTCGACAACTACAAGCAGCTCTTCGATGAGGGCCTCTATAACAAGGACGCAGGATCAGCCAAGGACACCGACCAGGCTGCAGCGCTCTGGGACGGCAAGACCGGAATGATCATCCAGGTCAATTCGCTGTTCAACGCCGTGGCTGCTCTGGCCAAGAATGATAAACAGGCCTTGGACGAAAGAATCGGATTCTTCCCCATTTCCAAGGATGGGAATGTCGGAACCATCATCCCCGAACAGAACAACGCGCTGGTGGCCTTCAAGAGCAAAGACAGCAAGAAGGAGGCCGCCGCTCGTCAGTTCATTAATTACTGGATGAGCACCGGATACGCAGACTTCGTCAAAGACCAGAAGATCATCTCCGTACTGAAGGGGGTTAAGTCTCCTAATTCGGTTCCTCAAGCCTTGATTGATTCCGCAGCTGCGATCAAGACCGGCGTAGGCTCCATGCAGTCTCTGGCCATAGCCAATCCTGACCTTTACATCAATTTGGCCGATATGGTCAACGGCACGAAGTCGCCCCAGGATGTGACCAAGGCGACCCAGGACCAGTTCGCTCAATTGGCTAAAGCACAGGGGGCCAAGAACTTCTAAAGGCTCCTGTCTTTATCCTGCTTCCGGCAGCTGCCAGCACCAAGGCAACAGCCGGAAGCGGTCATCATGCACGACATCGGATGGGCATCAGGGCCGGCGCTCCTGATCCTGATGCCCATCTCATGGAAGGAAAAGCAGATAAGTATGGTAAACCATGCAACCGAGGGGGTCACACCTCACGGAGGGCGAAGAAGGAACAGATCGATCACCCCCGTCAATCCCATCAAAACGCTTATGAAGCAGAACTACCCGCTGCAATTCGTCATTCCGGCATTTGTGGTTCTGCTGATCTTCTTCTTCATTCCGACGATCATGAATTTCATCTACGCCTTCACCAACTGGTCGGCCTTTGGCAAGACGATTGATTTCAACGGGGTACGTAATTTCGTCGATCTGTTCCGCTCGGGCACCTTGATGCGAGACCTGCGCATCACCCTGGTCTACGCCATTCTCGTAGCTATATTCCAGAACACCTTCGGGTTGATCCTGGCGGTCTTTCTCGAAGAAGACACCCGCCTCAACAGGTTTGCTCGTGTCATGTTCTTCGTTCCAGTCATCATGTCGGCCCTGGCGGTCGGCTACATATGGCAGGCAGTGCTCAAATCTGACGGCGCCCTCAATCAGATACTCTCCTTCTTCCTGGGACGGACAATCGACCTGGCTTGGCTGGGTAACACCACATGGACCATCATTCTTGTCGCAGCAATCCACGGATGGAAATGGATGGGCTTGTCCATGCTGATCTTCCTGGCCGGACTCAAGACCATCGATTCGGACGTTCTGGAAGCTGCAAGCATTGATGGCGCCAGCAAAAGCCAGATATTCTGGAAGATCAAGTTCCCGCTGCTGGCTCCGGCATTTACTTTCAATGTCGCCACATCACTCCTGGGCTCCATGAACGGCTTTGACATTGTCCAAGCGACTACAGCAGGAGGACCTGGCGGATCTACGGAAATACTGAACATCTTTATTTGGAGAACCTTCGGTCAGGGACTCTACTCGCAGTCGACAACCATGAGCCTGGTTCTGTTTGTCATGGTGATGATCATCGCCATCCCCCTGATCATCTACCTGCGGAGAAGAGAGGCAAAGATCCTATGACATCGGCAACCTACACGCCGGATACGGCCACCCAGGCCCAAAGCAACACAACCATGAACAAGCGATCCAAAGCCGGCACCATCGTCCATGCAGTACTGGTGGTTCTGGTCATGCTGATACTCTTGGGTGTCCCTTTCTGGCTTCTCATTGTTACAGCCGGCAAAAGCCAGGCCGAGGCGATCCGCCCCACGATGAGCCTGCCCAGCCATTGGCAGCTTTTGCAGAACTTCTCGACTGTCATCACCGATGGCAAAATGATCAAGGCTTTCTTCGGATCGGTGATCGTAACGGTGCCCTCGGTCTTCCTGGCTCTCTTGCTGGGCTCCATGGCATCCTGGGTACTTGCCCGTCGAGCCACCAAGCCAATGACGGTGGTGTATGCCCTTTCCATCTCTGGCCTTGTCCTGCCGCCGGCAGTGGTGACCGTTATGATGCTGCTCAAGATCATCGGCCTATCAGGAACAGCTCTGGGAATGATCGGAGTCTACGTCGGAATCTACCTGTCTACGGTCATCTTCTTCGTCACTGGATTCATCCGGACGATACCGATCTCTCTTGAAGAGGCCGCACGCATGGACGGGGCCAGTCCTATGCGGATATTCTTCACGATCATCCTCCCCCTCCTGGGACCGACGCTCGCCACGGCAACCATTCTGGTCACCCTCTACATCTGGAACGACGTCTTCTACTCGCTCTTCATACTGTCCGGCAAGATGGATCTGCTGCCGCTGAACCTTTACAACGTTGCCTCTGCAGGTCTGTACTTGAACAACTGGCATCTGATCTTCGCCTACATCATTCTGATGAGCCTGCCGCTGTTGATCATCTTCGCACTGGCACAGCGTAAGATCATCTCGGGCATCACTGGTGGAGCAGTAAAGTAGTCCAAAACAAGAGGTCGGACACTGGCGGCAAGGCATCAGCATGACGCCGTCTGCGTTCGACCTCCTCATGTACTATGAAGTGGCCGGAAACTGCTCGGCAGTGGAGGTCGGCCAAAAGGACGGACGAACAGATGCCGGTCCGTCAGTCTGATTCTGCGGGTATGTATTAATCCCATCCGATGGTCAGGCATAAGGCGGCATATGGGTATGGGAGTTGCTATGGCTAGGACAGTCGATCACAATAAACCGGCATCAATCAAAGATGTTGCTGTCCTGGCCCAGGTTTCGGTTCCTACTGTGTCCCGGTACCTCAACAGCCCAGAACGGGTCAGCAAGGAAAAACGCGACAGAATCGCCAAGGCAGTGAAGCTCCTGCGCTACCGCCCCAACCCCATTGCTAGAGCCTTGGTCAAGGAACGGACCAAAACCATCGCTGTTCTATCGACGAATACCACTCTGTTCGGTCAATCGCAGACCATTTTCGGCATTGAGGAAAGAGCGCAAAAGGCTGGATACACACTGAATATCGGAGTTCTGAGCCCAGAGGCGGGCGAGCAGTCGCGCCAGCGCATCCAATCGATTCTGGATCAGAATCCGGCAGGCATCGTGCTCCTTGATTACGATCAGGTTAGCGACGATGCCTTCGCCTACGTGAACAAGGATCTGCCCATCATCCTCATTGCCGGCAACCGGAAATCGGATGTCACTCAAATTTCCATGCAGGAGCGCGACGGAGGGTATGCGGTAACCTCCTATCTGTTGGGGTTGGGACATAAAACCGTGTATCACGTCAGCATTCCCGGCGGTGCTGGCGGGTACAGCCGCCTAGCCGGTTGGAGATCCGCCTGTGAAGATGCCGGGGTGCCGGCGCCAGCACCCATAAAGGCTGATTGGGATCCTGAGTCCGGCAAGCGCATAGGGTCAGCCTTGGGACGAAAACCTGAGGTCACCGCCATTTTCGCCGGCAATGACGAGATCGGCATGGGCATCATCCGAGGCCTCAACGATGTGGGCCGAAGAGTGCCCGAAGATGTATCAGTAGCAGGCTTTGACGATCACCCCATTGCCAAGATCTGGAATCCCTCACTGACGACGATCCATCAGGATTTCTTCAAGGCCGGAGAAAAGGCCTTCGACCTATTGAAAACAGAAATTGATGACATCGATCAAGGGCGGGGCAGGACCGATGACTGGAACAAGCTGGTGGAGCTGCCAGGCCACCTGATCGAACGAGAGTCGACCGGAGTTCCTAGATCGTAGTAACACGAGGTATGGGAATCCGTTCCCATACCACCTGCAAATACACGCCGCAAAACAAGTCAGGTTATGCGGCAAATTCGACAGTTCGCGCATGTACAGCCACAGAAACACGTCATAAATGATTAACTGAAATCGTGGCATAAAGGCGTGTCGATGCAGCTGAAGGTCGCTCGCCCACCCAGGAGGCGGATCACAGTTCAAGCGCTCCGTCTACTTCGTGACCGGCCCATAGTCGTGACCGGGTGAAGCTTCGGCAGAGAACAGAGGAAAGTAGCGAACATGTTCAGTGTCAATCTGAGCGATGTGGTCGCCGTACTCAAGTCGCTGATACCCCAGCTGGTGGTCATCGGCGTCTTTCTGGTACTGGCCCTGCTGATCACGATCGCCGTGAACAAGCACACAGTCAAAAACGTAGCCAACCGAAAGATGATCCACTCCCAGTCCTGGCTGGTGGCCTTCGTGGCTGTCGTCGCAGCCCTGGCAACCATGCTCCTGGGACCCTTGTCCAACCTGATCACCAAGTCCACCAGCAAGCACGAGCTGCAGCCAGCGACCGTTACCGCAGCCCGGAACCTGGCCAAGGACATCCAGCGTGAGTCCGTCACCATGCTGCAGAATTCGGATGGGACACTCCCCCTGAAGTCCGACAAGGTCAATGTCTTCGGCTGGGCCTCGACCAACCCCGTCTACGGCGGCACAGGTTCCGGCTCCATGTCGGCAGACAACCCTACAACCAGCCTGCTTGACGGCATCTCCTCAGCCGGTCTAAAGACCAACAAAGAGCTGAGCGACTTCTATACCAAGTACCGTGCAGACCGCCCCAAGGTCGAAATGTTCGCCCAGGACTGGACCCTGCCCGAGCCCACGGCAGACAAGTACACCAGCAAGCTCATGGATGACGCCAAGCAGTTCTCCGACACCGCTGTGGTGGTCATCGGTCGAGTGGGCGGCGAGGGCGCCGACCTGCCGAAGGACATGAAGGCCAAGGACATCACCTATCACGACAATGACAAGGCCAATCCGGACTTCAAGCAGGGCCAGAGCTTCCTGGAGCTGTCCAAGCCCGAGAGCGACATGATCGCCAAGGTCACCAGCTCCTTCGACAAGGTGGTCCTGGTCTACAACGGCGCCAACACCTTCAACCTGAACTTCGTGGGTCAATATCCGCAGATCAAGTCCGTCCTCTGGTGCCCGCCCCCGGGGCAGGCCGGTTTCACCGCCCTGGGCGAGGTCCTGAAAGGCAAGGTCAACCCTTCGGGCAAGACCTCTGACACCTTCGTGCGCGACCTGACCAAGACGCCGACCTACAACAACTTCGGCTCATTCACCTACACCAATATGGACGACCACAAGGCCACCTTCACCGGATTCACCGGCAAGCCCGAAACCAGTACGCCTACCTTCGTGGACTACAACGAGGGCATTTACGTGGGCTACCGCTTCTGGGAGACTGCGGCCAAGGAAGGCCTGATCAACTACAACCAGATGGTCCAATACCCCTTCGGATACGGCCTGTCATACACCACCTTCAGCCAGAAGATGGGACCGATCCATCATGCTGATGGGAAGATCTCCTTTGATGTGACCGTCACCAACACCGGCGCCAAGGCCGGCCGCGACACGGTCCAGACCTACTTCGATCCCCCCTATACCAATGGGGGCATAGAGAAGGCCAGCGCCAACCTGGTCTCCTTCAAGAAGACCAATATCCTGGATCCCGGCAAGAGCCAGACCATCCCCGTGAGCTTCAAGGACGAGGACATGGCCTCCTATGATGCCGACCATGCCAAGGCCTACGTGCTGGATCAGGGCGACTACGGCATCTCCATTCGTTCCGACTCCCACCGTCCGATCCAATCCGACACGGTCAACATTGCCCATACGGTCACCTATGACAAGAGCAATCCCCGCTCCGTCGACAAGGTCGCGGCCACCAACAGGTTCGACGATGCCAAGGGCACGGTGACCTATCTGTCCCGGGCCAACCACTTCGCCAACTATGCGGATGCTGTGGCGGCACCCAAGAGCACCGAGATGCCCGAGGAGGCCAAGGCCCACTTCTATAACAACGACAACTATGATCCCAAGAAGTTTGACAAAGACAGCGACAAGATGCCCACGACAGGTGCCAAGAACAATGTCAGGCTCTACCAGCTGCGCGACAAGAAGTACGACGACCCCATGTGGGACAAGCTGCTGGATCAGCTCAGCGTCAAGGACATGGACAGCCTGATCGCCATGAGTGGCTATGGCACCCAGGCTGTCAAGGGCATCGGCAAGATCGAACTCACCGATGCCGATGGCCCCGCTGCCCTGAACAACAACTTCACCAAGGTTGGTTCCCTGGGCTTCCCCTCATCCACCTCCATAGCCTGCACCTGGAACCCCGGTCTAGCCACCCGCTACGGCGAGATGATCGGCACCATGGCCCATGACATGGATGTCTCCGGCTGGTACGCGCCGGCCTTCAACATCCACCGCAGTGCCTTCTCCGGACGTAACTTCGAGTACTTCTCCGAAGACCCCGAGATCAATGCGGTCATGGGGTCCAACGAGGTCGCAGCGGCCCGGTCCAAGGGCGTCTACGCCTTCATGAAGCACTTCGCCATGAACGACCAGGAGACCAACCGTACCAACATGCTGGCTACCTGGGCCAACGAGCAGACCATCCGCGAGATCTACCTGAAGCCATTCCAGGCTGCTGTGGTCAAGGGTGGCGCCCAGGCTGCCATGAGCTCATTCAACTACGTCGGCACCACCTACGTGGCCGCCTATGCGCCGCTGATGCAGGATGTGCTGCGCGGTGAGTGGGGCTTCCGCGGCATGGTCCTGACCGACTACTTCGGCGTCTATGGTTATCAGAACGCCGACCAGTTGATCCGCAACGGGAACGACGCCATGCTGGCCACCACCGAGGTGACCAACCACGTCAAGGACAAGAGCGCCACCTCGGTCAAGGCCATGCGCCAAGCCAGCCACAACATCCTCTATACGGTCGTGCATGGATACAAGTACGCCAATGGCGACCCCAAGGTGCAGACCCCTGCCTGGCAAATTGCCCTCTATGTGGCACTGGTTGTGCTGGCCCTGATCTTCCTGGCTCTGGAGTACCTGGCCTTCAGAAGGTTCAAGGCACGTCGCAGCGCTGTGGATGTGGGCACTCTGAGCGATCTGGCGGATGACGCCCGGCAGACCCGCGCCCAGGATCCGGCCAGCATGGAGACCACACCGTCTGAGGACAGCTCCGACCAAGGGCCGACGGCCTGATCCTCCATCTGAAGCTGATCCGTTCCCCGGCGTACGGACTTATGCACCGTCCGCCGGGGAACGGATCAGCACACCTGTTGGTATATAGGCAACATTCATGCCAGGAAAACGACAGGTTATGCAACCCACTCGTATAGGCCTCGACAGTCCGGGAATTCAACGACCAATCCGAGGCCAATCGTGGAAGCAACGAGGGTTCCCGCCGCAGGATCAGCCCCCGTCACGGAAAAGGAACACTATGGAAGTCAAGGATCTGACAGTTCTGGAACGGGCATCGCTGCTCTCCGGAAAATCCACCTGGGCGACCCGTGCCCTGAAGAGGGCGGGCATCCCGAGCATGGTCCTGAGCGACGGCCCTCACGGTCTGCGCCGCCAGACCGGATCAGGGGACAATCTAGGCATGGGCAAGTCCAAGCCCGCTACCTGCTTCCCCACAGCCGGCACTGTGGCCTGCTCATGGGACCCGGAGCTGGCCAAGACCATGGGCCAGGCGCTGGGCAACGAGGCCAGAAGCCTGGGCGTCAACATGGTCCTGGGTCCGGGTATGAACATCAAGCGCAATCCCCTGTGCGGCAGAAACTTTGAATACTATTCCGAGGACCCCCAGGTGGCCGGTCATATGGCTGCCGGCCTGATCGAAGGCATCCAATCCCAGGGCGTGGCCGCCACCCCCAAGCACTTCGCCATGAACAGCCAGGAGCTACGCCGCCAGGCATCCGACTCCGTGGTGGACGAGCGCACCATGCGCGAACTCTATCTGACCGGATTCGAGATCGCCGTGCACCAGGCCCACCCCTGGGCCATCATGACCTCATACAACATGGTTAACGGCACCTATGCCAACGAGAATTCCCACCTGCTCAAGGACATCCTGCGCAAAGAGTGGGGCTTCGACGGCATGGTGGTCTCGGATTGGGGCGGCTCCAACAGTGCGGTCGCCGCAGCAGCAAATGGCTCCTCCCTTGAGATGCCTCAGGCCGGATACGACTCCGTGCGACAGGTCGCCAAGGCCGTACAGGAGGGCCGCCTGGACGAGGCCGATCTGAATGCCCGAGCCGAAGAGGTGGCGCGACTGGCCAAGCTGACCTACCACTCTGGCATGGATCCTGATGGGAACCTGACCGCAGAACAGATACGGGATCACCATCAGGTGGCACGGAGCATCGCCGAGGGATCCGCCGTTCTTTTGGTCAATCGGGAGGGACGCCTGCCCCTGGCCGCCGGCACCCGGATCGCCCTAGTCGGGGATATGGCCGAGACTCCACGGTTCCAAGGATCTGGATCCTCAAAGGTCAACGTAGCCAAGCAGGAGAGCATGCTGGATCTGCTCAGGCAGGGCAACGGCGACGGCCTGGAGCTGGCCTCTTACAGTCAGGGCTACGAACGGCATGGCGAGAAGAACCAGTCTTTGATCGACCAAGCCGTGGCTGCCGCTGGCCAGGCTGACGTGATTGTCGCCTGCGTGGGCCTGGATGAACGCAGCGAATCCGAGGGCCTGGACCGCTCCCACATGGACATTCCCAGCAACCAGGTCGACCTGATCAAGGCCTTGGGCGCGACGGACAAACCCCTAGTAGTCGTCCTGGTGGCGGGCTCCCCCGTCACCACCGACTGGATCGACCAGTGCGATGCCGTCCTCTACATAGGGCTGTCCGGGCAGGCTGGAGCCTCAGCCACCCTGAACATCCTGACCGGCCGGATCGACCCCTCCGGCCACCTGGCGGAAACCTGGCCCAAGTCCTATGCCGACTGCCCCAGCGCCGACTGGTACCCCGACCCTGCGCACGAGTCGATCTACCGGGAGGGCCCCTTCGTCGGCTACCGCTACTACCTGACCGCCGACGTGGAGGAACGCTTCCCCTTCGGCTACGGTCTGTCTTACGCGCACTTCGCTTACTCCGATCTAACCGTGGACGACAAGGGAGTCACCTTCACCCTGACCAATGATTCGGACAGGCAGGGGGCCACTGTTCCCCAGCTCTACGTCCAGGCGCCCAAGGGTGGCGTGCTCAGGCCGGTCCGCGAACTGAAAGGCTTCAAGAAGGTCAGCCTGGATGCCGGCCAGTCCACCCAGGTCCGTATCGACTTCGATCAGACGACCTTCCGGCACTTCGACACGGCCAGCAACTCCTGGCAGGTCGAGTCCGGCGACTGGACCATCATGATCGGGTCCGATGCCCGCAACATGGAGCTGAGCGAGCATCTGAACGTCCAGGGCACCGTCGACCCGCAGAGTCCAGACCCTGCCTTGGGCGCTTACCTGACCGGCCGGGTCAAGGAGGTCGACGATGCCGCTGTGACAGCGCTCTTCGGCCACCCGGTGGTCCGACAGGGCGCCGTCAGCACCTTCGGTGTCAACGATCCGCTCTCATCCTGGAAGGACTCAAGAAGCGTCATGGCCAGGTTCGTGGCCAACTTCCTCGCCAAGAGCGAGAACCGCCACGAGGCCAAGACCGGCAACCCCGACCTAAACACCCTCTTCCTTCTCAACATGCCTCCCAGGGCCATGGCCAAGATGACCAACGGGCTGATTGATACGGCCATGGTCGAGGCCATCGTCCGCATCCCCAACGGCCACCTATGGAGGGGGCTGGGCGGATTCATCGCCGGATTCTTCAGAAACATGTCCGCCAACCGCAGGACCGGAAAGGAGCTCAATCATGAGTGATCAGCACAGCCAACAGGCCGAACAGCCGGCCCAAGGGAAGGCGACGACGGCCTCACAGTGGGCGATTGTGCGCTGGTGGCGGCGGTTCAGCGACCGACACACCACCCTGGCCCAGTTCATCGTCTTCTTCATCCTGTCCAACGGGGTCACCGTCCTGCAGCTGGTGCTCATGCCCGTGCTCAAGGCCATCTTCAACGGCACCTCCCTGGTGGGCACCAACTTCCAGATCTGGCGCATGGGGACCGTCAGCGGCAAGCCCTACTACCTGTTCGACTACGCGGCCGGGTCCATCGGCCACGGCGGCGGGGGCGGCCTGGCCTACTTCCTTGCGGTGGAGATCACCCTGCTGATCGCCCAGATCATCAACTTCTTCCTCCAACGCAACATCACCTTCAAGTCCAACTCCTCGGTCTGGAAGGCGGCTTTCTGGTACCTAGTGGCCTACGTGATCATCACCATCATCGCGGCAGCGCTGCAGGGTTGGTACAAGGACCCCATCTACGGCTTCTTCCAGCACACCCTGAACTGGGGCAGCCTAGGGACCACCATTGCTGATCTGGTCACCATGATCATCAACTCGGCCATCTCCTTCTGGGTCTTCTTCCCCATCTTCAAGGTCATCTTCCGTCAGGAGCCCACCGAATCTCAGGCGAGCGCCCAGTAAAATTCCGGCCCCACTCCCCCGGCTGTCAATGAACCGGCATGCATCGGCAGCCAGAGGGGCGGGGCCTTTTCCTCAAACCCATCATGTACAGTGGTCGCATACAACGGCCGCCGACGGGATTACGGCAACCCCGCCGACATACCCGCCGACCCATTCTTTTGCGAAGTGATCGTTCATGACAGCTGACCGACCGGCCTCCACGAGACCGCCCGTTCTCACCTTCATCGTCCCCGCCTATAATATGGCCCAGCATCTGCCGACCTGCCTGGATTCCCTCTTGAGCCGGGAGGAGGACGATCTGGAGGTCATCGTGGTCGATGACGGGTCCACCGACGCCACAGCGCAGGTTGTGCAGTCATACCAAGAGCGTCATCCGCAGACTGTCCGTCTGATCAGCCAGACCAACAAGGGCCACGGCGGCGCTGTCAACACCGGCCTGGCAGCCGCCCGGGGTCGCTACGTCAAGGTGGTCGATGCCGACGACTGGGTGGACCCGACCTCCCTGAGTCTGGTTCTGAACCAGCTGCGGGACCAGTCGCGACGTACGAATCCGGTGGACATGGTAGTCACCAATTACGTCTACGAAAAAGAAGGCCGCAAACATAAGCGGGTCATCAACTTCCGCAGCGTCATGGACCCGGGACGGGTGCTGGACTGGAACCATCTGCGCCGGTTCGGGCTGTCCCAGTACATGATCATGCACGCCCTGATCCTGCGCACCGAGGTACTCCGCCAGGCCCACACACACCTGCCCGAGCACACCTACTACGTGGACTTCATCTACTCTTATCAGCCCCTGCCCTGGGTGCACACCCTGCTCTACCTGGACACGAATTTCTACCGTTATCACACCGGCCGTCAGGGCCAGTCAGTGCAGACCTCGATCATGATCGCCCGGGTCTCACAACTGCTGCTGGTCAACGGACTCATGGCCAAGTCGACACCTGATCCAGGGACGGTTCCACGCGGACTTTATCGTTATATGATCCACTATCTGTCCATTAACTGCGTGGTGACCTCGGTCTTCCTTATCCTCTCTCGCAATCCAAGCAATTATCGGAACAAGGACATGCTCTGGCGAAGGCTGGAGCACCGCTCCCCCGTCATCGCCTCCGACGTGCGTTCCACCCTGCTCTGCAGGATGATCAACATGCCGGGCAGGCCGGGCCGCTTGGCCATCCGGCTGGGTTATAAGGCCGCCGAAGCCGCCATGGGCTTCAATTGATCGCCTACCCGAGGCAGGAGTACGCAGAGGCTGAACCAGTGATGCTCGGTGCGCAGGGTTATCTCGCCCTGGTAGCGATGGGCTATGTGTCGAATGGACTTGACCCCGTAGCCATGCAGGCCATCCTCAGTCCTGGTCTTGGTGGTGGCCAGCTCGCCATTGCCCTTCCAATTCAGAGGCGATGTGAAGTAGTTTTCAATGCGGATCACCACGAATTGTCCACGGGCGTACAGGGCCACCTTGATCAGGCGGCGGTCGGATTCCTTGACCTTCCTCAAAGCCTCAATGGCATTGTCCAAGGCGTTGCCGAAGAGGGTGGAGATGTCCATGGGCGACATCCCCTCCAAGAGGGAGCCGTCGGCCACCATGGTCAGAGTGATCCCTTCTTCGGAACAGATGCGCTCCTTGGTCGACATGACCACGTCCAGGATGGGGTTGCCGGTGTGCTGCTGCGACCCATACCGTCCGACCGCAGCCTCCAGCTCTTCGAAATCCTGGGACTTGCGCTCAGGATCCATCTGCGAGCGCAGGGCCGCAATCTGATGCTTGAGGTCGTGGGCAAGCCTGCCCATGGCCTCCAGATTCTCTTTGGATCGTATGTACTCCCTGTGCTGGCTGTAAGCCCGGGCGTTGATGGAGGCCAGCTCGGCACTGGTATGGCTCTCCCGCAACTGTTCCTGCTGGGCATAGAGCGTGGCGAACCCGCACAGGTCCACCAGGGTGCGGATGTAGAAGACCTCCAAGCCAACCCGGCCGGAGAAGGGTGTGTTGGTGGAGACGAAACTCAGGTTGGACATGGCGAAGGTGACCACAGCGATGACTGCGGCTATGAAAACGCTGCGTCCTGGCACGGAAGACTGGGCATTGGCGAAGTTGCGCCGCTCCGCCAGCCAGGCCAGCATGCCTACGCCGCCATAAATCAGCACCAGCAGAATCAGGGAGGGCGGGTCATACAGGCTGTGGTTCGAGGGCCGCATGAAGGAGTCCAGCTGCCAGTGCAGAGAGGCGACCAGCTCGGCCAGGACGAAGGCACGGGCCAGCAGATAGGCCCCATCCAGCGCCCCCAACCCCGAAGCCAGCATGATGATGGCGTACATGCAGGCCACGGCCAGGCACATGCTGATGATCCAGAAGGCGATAGGCAGGGTGCCGGCCCAGTACTGGACCCCGATGAGCACGGCCAGACCGGGCAGAAGCACAACCGTCATTCTTAGGCGTGAGGTCCTCACCCCGATGGCCAACAGATAGACCAGGCAACCCAACCACTCGCTGATGGCCGTATAGAGCCGGGGGATATCGGGCAGGGCATTGAGGATGTGGGTGCTGGTCATGGCCGACCCGCCACGTAAGCGGTAAGAGCCGTCATAAAAGACTTCTTGCGTGGTCGACTGACCCGCAGCCGCTGACCGGTCGACATGATGCAGTCCTGGTCCTCCATGCCCGTCACATGGGCCAGATTGACCAGGTAGCAGGAGTTGGAACGGAAGAATCCTCGCTGGTCCAGCTGGCCCTCCAGGTTTTTCAGCGTGCTGTTCGTAGTCAGTGAGGAATCCAAGGTGTGAATGACACTGCTGTGGCGGACGGATTCGATAAAGACAATGTCCTTGAGGGGGATCCGGGTGGATCGGGCACCCTCGGTGATCAGAATGGACAGGTCCACGCGGCCGCGCACCTGGGCGATGGACCGATCCAGTTCCTGGGAGAAAGCGAACCAGGGCAAGGGCTTGAGCAGGTAGGAGAGAGCGCCCACCTCATAGCCGTTGATGGCGTACTGGGGGGCGGAGGTGATGAAGACGATGACCACCGACTCGTCACGATCGCGTACCCGGCGGGCCACTTCGATTCCGTCCATGGGGGTCATCTGAATGTCCAGAAGGAGGATGTCATACACGGGTCGATAGCCGTCCGCAAAAGCCTTGCCATCGGTGAAGACGCTGACCGTCAGTTCTTCCTGACGTTCCTTGCGGTAACGGCTCAGGTAATTGACCATGGTCCGACAGCTGATGGAATCATCATCCACCACTGCGATTCTGATCATCCTGGCACACACTCCTTACCCCGTCGGCCAAGGACCTGTGGCCGACGTTATCACCGTTCTTCAATGATATCGGAGATATCCGCATGGCAGACCCCGCTTGCCCGAAGCCGAACGCTGACAAGCAGGAGGGTTGGTTTGAAAAAGCAAATAAGTTTGAACTGCTCATTTTTTACCTTGCGAATCTATTCTCACTTGTGGACGGGAACGATTAGAGTCGAAACATGTCTACCTTCGCACCCTCCTCGTCCTGGAAACCGTCCACCTGGCTGGCTCGTCTGATGCTGCTGATGGCCGCGGCCGCCTGGGGAGCCGGATACACCTTCGAAAAGGTTGCCATGGAGACCCTGACCGTGCGCTGGCTGATGGGCATTCGCATCCTCTGCGCCATCGTGATCATGACGCCCTTTTTGCTGCCCCGGCTGCGCAGAACCGGGGCCATACATACCCTGGTACCGGGGCTGATCCTGGGGGTCAGTTACTGGGCGGCCTTCAGCCTGCAGATGATGGGGCTGACCACCATCGCTCCGGGCCGCAACTCCTTCCTGACGGCCACCTACTGCATCTTTGTGCCCTTCCTGGTCTGGATTATGGCCCGCCGACGGCCGGCCCTGCGGCACTTCGTCGCGGCCGCCATCTGCATCCTGGGCGTGGCTCTGATCTCGCTGCCGGCCCACGGCGGGGGACAGGGGCTGGCTCTGAGCACTGGCGACCTGCTGACTTTGGCCGGTGCCCTGCTCTACGGGGTCAACCTGGTGATCACCGGTTTCCTGACCAAGAAGTTCGACGCCCCTACGCTGACCTACCTGGAGCTGCTTTTCGGTGACATCCTCTTCCTGGTCTGCGCGCTGATCTTCGATCCCTTGCCCACTGCGGCCGACTTCACGCCCTCGACCCTGGGCTCCATGATTTATCTGACGCTGATCTCGACCCTGATGGCCCAGAATTTCCAGAACATCGCCTTCTCCAGGGTCCCCGCCGCCCAGGGTTCGCTGATCCTGTGCTCGGAGAGCCTGTTCGGTATGCTGGTTTCGGTCCTGGTCCTGCACGAGGAGCTGACAGCCACCCATCTGTTGGGCTTCGCCATCATCTTCGCCGCCATCATCCTATCCGAAGTCAGACTTCATCCCCGCCGGCTATCGAAGGGCTCCTCAGCAGCCGGGTCCTCCCGGTAGGCTGTCCCGGGCAAGAGGTCGTAGGGCATCTGCCGCTTGATCAGGTAGAAGACCAGCAGGAGCAGGGCCAGGATGCGCGTTGCAGTCTGAACCTTGCCGGTCCAGGGGCCGAAGACGGCCAGGATGACTGCGGTCCGGCACAGATAGAAGAGGAAGCGGGACCAGCCATGCCGCTGCTTGGTCTCGACGGTCATATGGGTGAAGGTGGCACCCAGCGTCCGTCCCCGGCGGGGCAGGGGTATGAGCAGTTCAAAGATCAGCAGCATGGCAAGATCAACCACGGTCCCGAATACATCCAGAGCGGATGGGGCGATCAGCAATCCGCAAAAGCGGTAGTGACCATCCAGCTGATAGGCGCCCAGACGATGGACCGCATAGGTCACGCCCATTCCCAGAGACATGGACAGAATGGTGGCCAGAAGCAGATCCAGAGCCAAGGAGACGGCTCGGTGTATGAACCCGGGGTTGGTGACCAGCTGGGCAGCGTCAGCCTGACGGGTGGGAACGAGCTTGTTGGCCGCCATGGCTACCAGGTAGCCGATCAGAGCGCCTGAGGTGTTCCAAATCAGGTCGTCCACGTCGAAGAGACGGTAGGCGCAGCCCACGATGCCGAACACTCCGGTCAGCTGGGCCGTTTCGATGAAGAGGGAGACCAGGAAGGCAACCGGCAGGGCCAGGATGAAGCGCCAGCGGAAGACCCGCCCCATGATGAAGCCCAGGGGCAGGAAGAAGGCCACATTGAGCAGGATCTGCAACATGGCCATCCGGCCGCCTGTGCTCAGGTCGGTCAGGAACTGCAGGGGATTGAGCTGGGGGGTCAGATGATGGGTGGCGCAGAAGGCGGCACGATCGTCGGGCATGGGCCAGAGGGTGAAGAAGACCAGGGCCAGCAGATATAAGACGGTCAGGTAGGCCGCCATGGCTGCTGTCAGCCTGAGCCGGTGATAGCGGTTGTAGATCAGGGCAAGAATGGGCAGGGTCAGAATCAGCGAGGCCAAGGGCCAGAAAACCAGAGATATGCCAAAGGAGCCGCTGAAGTAGTCCAGGTATGTCGAGAGCACAATTCCAGTCTAAATCGCGCTTAAGCCTATCGACCGATTGACTGTGCCGACGAAGAGGTCAGTCGTCGCCCAGGGTTACGTGGATGCCACCAACCAGGGAGCTGACCAGGTTGTAGAGAAAGGCGAAAATGGTAACCAGAGCCACTACTATGACAATCTCGAAGATAGAGAAAATGGTCACCGAACTCAGAACCGTCCCCAGGCTCAGCACCTGGCCTAGGTCGAAACCACCAGCATCCAGGCCTGTCTTGGAGATGACCTGGGTCAGGTTGTCAAAGAGTCCCATAGCATTGAGCAGAATCCAGAGCAGGGCGGCGGCCACCACCTGAATGATGGCTCCGGCGATGGACAGCAGGAAGGTGACCTTGGCCACAGACCAAGGTTCCAGCCGGGTCAAGGACAGCTGCATGCGCCGGGCCCGAGGCACGTGAGGACGCGTCGTCGAAGGGGCTTTGACCGGAGCGGCAGCCGAAGCTGTGGTTCTTGCGGAACGCCCTGATGCCGTCCTGCCGGCAGCAGAAGCCGGGGGAGTGGCCGATAAGGGTTGGCGGGACTCGCCCTTTTTGGATTCATCAGCCTTGGTCTTGCCGGTTTTGGGCTTTGCTGTACCCTTCTTACCGGTACCGGCCTTGGCCTGCTTTTGATCATCCTGGCTCATCGGCACTCCTTGATCCTTGCATTCATCAGTCCGCGCATACCGCCGCAGGACCTGGACGACTTCTTACGAGGCTACCAGTCTTGTCAGACTGGTAGCGGACCTGCTCAGTCCTCTTGGGCCAGACCTTGGCCGTCGCCGGTTCCGGTGGTGGCGATGGGCTGATCCTTGGCCGCCAGGGGAGCGGCAGAAGCCACGTCAACCTGACCGTCATTCTCCTCCTGGTCGTCGCGTTCGGCATTGCGGGCGATGGAGAGAATTTCGTCACCCTTGTCAGGCTTGGCTAGGGTTACCCCTTGAGTGTTGCGTCCAGTTCGCTTGACCTCGGCCACATCGGAGCGGATGACCTTGCCGGACTTCATGATGGCCATGATCTGGTCGTCCTCGTTCACCACCAGGGCGCCGACCAGGGAACCACGGCCCTCGACCATGGCGATGGCCTTGACTCCGTAACCGTTGCGGCCCTGCAAGCGGTACTCGCTCAGAGCAGTCCGCTTGGCGAAGCCCTCGTCGGTGACCACTAGCAGGTCATCGCCAGACTCACTGGCGATCACGTCCATGCTCAGCAACTCGTCGCCGGGGCGGAACCGCATACCCTGGACGCCTGCAGTCTGCCGTCCCATGGGCCTTAGGGTGGAGTCGTCAGCCGGGAAGCGCACGCTCATGCCCTTGCGGGAGACCAAGATGATTTCATCGTCGGCATTGCAGAGGGCGGCACCCACCAGCTCATCGCTCTTAGGCGCCTCTTGGCCCTCCTCGTCGGCGACGGTGCCCAGTTCCATCAGCCGCACGGCGATCAGGCCACCCTGGCGAGGCGAATCATATTCAGCCAGGCGGGTCTTCTTGACCCGTCCGGTCCGGGTGGCCAGAACCAGATAGTCGGCATCGTCGTAGCCGTGCAGGGAAAGGACCTGTTCAATCCGCTCGCCCGGGCCCAGCTGGAGCAGGTTGGCTACATGCTGCCCCTTGGAGTCGCGGGAGCCCTCAGGCAGTTCGTAGGCCTTGAGCCGGTACACCCGGCCCTTGTTGGTGAAGAAGAGCAACCAGTTGTGGGTGCTGGTCAGGAAGAAGTGGTCCACCACGTCGTCCTCGCGCAGCCTGGCCCCGCGGATGCCCTTGCCGCCGCGGTGCTGGGCCCGGTACTCGTCGGCCTTGGTCCGCTTGACGAAGCCGGAGTGGGTGACAGTGACCACCACCTGTTCGTCAGCAATCAGATCCTCCACGTTCATCTCACCCGAGTAGGGGACGATCCGGGTGCGCCGTTCGTCACCGTACTTGTCGACGATCTCATCCAGCTCGTCGCCCACGATGGTGCGTTGGCGTTCGGGGTGGGCCAGGATGTCGTTGTAGTCGGCGATCTTGCGCATGAGCTCCTCATGCTCGTCCAGGATCTTCTGCCGTTCCAAGGCAGCCAGACGGCGCAGCTGCATGGCCAGGATGGCATCGGCCTGGACCTCGTCCACATCCAGCAGCTCCATCAGGCCGGTGCGTGCTGTCTCCACATCCTTGGAGGCGCGGATCAGGGCGATGACCTGGTCGATCATGTCCAGGGCCTTCAAATACCCCTGCAGGATATGGTCGCGATCCTCGGCCTCACGCTTCAGATAGCGGGTGCGCCGCTCAACCACATCCAGCTGGTGGTCCACCCAGTGGCGGATGAAGGCATCCAGGCTCAGGGTCCTGGGGACCCCGTCCACCAGGGCCAGCATGTTGGCCCCGAAGGTTTGCTGCAGCTGGGTGTGCTTGTAGAGGTTGTTGAGAACCACCTTGGGCACGGCATCGCGCTTGAGCACCAGGACCAGGCGCTGGCCGGTACGGCCCGAGGTCTCATCACGCATGTCGGCGATGCCCTGGATCTTGCCGTCGCGCACGGCCTCGCGAATAGAGGAGGCCAGCCGGTCGGGGTTGACCTGGTAGGGCAGCTCGGTGACCACCAGGCACATCCTTCCACGGATCTCCTCGGTGTTGACCACCGCCCGCATGGTAATTAGGCCGCGCCCGGTCCGGTAGGCCTGCTCGATGCCCTTGTGGCCCAGAATGGTGGCGCCAGTGGGGAAGTCAGGCCCCTTGATGATGGAGATCAGGGCGTTGAGCAGCTCCTCCTTGGAGGCCTCGGGATGCTCCAGGGCCCAGTGAACGCCCTTGGCCACCTCACGCAGGTTGTGCGGAGGAATGTTGGTAGCCATGCCCACAGCGATGCCGGCTGATCCGTTGACCAGCAGATTGGGGAAGCGGGAAGGCAGAACCGTGGGCTCCTGGGTCTTGCCGTCGTAGTTGGGGATGAAGTCAACCGTGTCCTTGTCGATGTCGCGCACCATCTCCATGGCCAGGGGGGCCATGCGGCACTCGGTGTACCTCATGGCGGCAGCCGGATCGTCGCCGGGGGAGCCGAAGTTGCCCTGACCGTCCACCAGCGGGTAGCGCATGGACCAGGACTGGGCCAGACGCACGATGGTGTCATAGATGGCTGAATCACCGTGGGGGTGGTACTTGCCCATGACGTCGCCCACCACGCGTGAGCACTTGTTGTAGCCACGATCTGGCCGGTATCCGCCGTCGTACATGGCGTAGATGACCCTGCGGTGGACCGGCTTCATACCGTCGCGGACATCGGGCAGGGCCCGCTCCACGATCACGGACAGGGCGTAGGACAGGTAGGATTCCCGCATCTCCTGCTGGAGGTCAATGGGCTGTATCCGCTCGCCTTGGAGAAGGCCGTAATCGGTGTTATCCATCTCCTGGGGGCTGAGTGGCTCGCGAGACCCGTCGGGCAGGTTGAGGCCGTCCTGGTCCGAGCTGTTGTCGTTGTTGTTATCGTCTGCCAAAATCGATCCTTAGCTCAAATGGTGAAAAGGGAGGGGCGTCCGTCTCAGGCGTCGATGAAGCGGGCGTCGTGGGCGTTGCGCTGGATGAACAGACGCCGGGGTTCGACCTCGTCGCCCATGAGCATGGTGAAGGTCTCGTCGGCCTGTTCGGCATCATCGATGTGGATCTTCTTGAGGATGCGGTGTTCCGGGTCCATGGTGGTCTCCCAGAGTTCCTGGTAGCTCATCTCGCCCAGACCCTTGTAGCGCTGGATCCCTTCGCCCTTGGGCAGCTGTCGGCCTGAGGCCTTGCCCTCGGCCAGGACCCTGTCGCGCTCGGCATCGGTGTAGACGAAGCTGTGGGGCCCCTTGGTCCACTTGAGCCGGTATAGCGGAGGCATGGCCACGTAGACGTAGCCGGCCTCGATCATGGGCCGCATGTACCGGAAGAAGAGGGTCAGATTCAGGGTGGCGATGTGGGCGCCGTCCACATCGGCGTCGGCCATGATGATGACCTTGTGGTAGCGCACCTTGTCGATGTTGAAGTCCTCGCCGTATCCGCCGCCCACAGCCGTGATCAGGGATTCGATGGTGTCGGACTTCATCATGCGGTCCAGACTGGCCCGCTCCGTGTTGAGGATCTTGCCGCGCAGGGGCAGGATGGCCTGGGTCATGGGGTTGCGGCCTTGGATGGCTGAGCCGCCTGCTGAGTCGCCCTCCACGATAAAGAGCTCGCACTCCTGGGGGTCGCTGGACTGGCAGTCCTTGAGCTTGTCAGGCATGCCGGCCGTCTCGAAGATGGACTTGCGACGGGTGTTCTCGCGGGCCTTCTTGGCGGCTATCCGGGCCCGGGAGGCCTCCATGGCCTTCTGGATGATGGACTTAGCCTCGCTGGGATGGGCGTCGAACCAGTCGCTCAGCCTCTCGGTCATGACCCGCTGGACGAAGGTCTTGGCTTCGGAGTTGCCCAGCTTGGTCTTGGTCTGGCCCTCGAACTGGGGGTTGGTCAGCTTGACGGAGACCACGGCGGTCAGCCCCTCGCGTACGTCGTCGCCCGAGAGGTTGTCATCCTTGTCCTTGAGAATGTTCTTATCCCTAGCATAGCGGTTGATCATGCTGGTCAGGGCAGCACGGAACCCCTCTTCATGGGTGCCGCCCTCGGTGGTCGCGATGGTGTTGGCGAAGGTGTGGACGGACTCCGAGTAGGCGGTAGTCCACTGCATGGCCACCTCGGCGGAGATGCCCAGCTTCAGGTCCTCGGCTTCGAAGTCGATGACCTCGGCCTCCACAGGCGTGGCCTTCCTGACCTTGACCAGGTAGTCCACATAGTCCTTGAT
This sequence comes from Bifidobacterium sp. B4142, assembly GCF_026537325.1. GTDB lineage: Bacteria > Actinomycetota > Actinomycetes > Actinomycetales > Bifidobacteriaceae > Bombiscardovia. The sequence goes on along the minus strand of NZ_JAFNMJ010000004.1, from coordinate 130,631 downwards.
GCCGTTGGCGTACTGGTAGCTGACGGACTGGCCCTTCTGCTCCGGGGTCTGCTCCTCGCCCGCCACCTCGTCGCCGGCCTGGTCATTGGGGCGCAGATCGGTCAAGGTGATCCTCAGGCCCTTGTTGAGGAAGGCCATCTGCTGGAAGCGGCTGCGCAAGGTCTCGAAGTCGTAGACCGTGGTCTCGAAGATTTTGGGGTCAGCCCAGAAAGTCACCGAGGTGCCGGTGCTCTCGTCCGGCCCCATGGCCTGATCCTTGGATAGGGGAGCGGTGGGCTTTTGGTTGCGGAAGTTCTGATGCCAGTGGTAGCCCTGCCGGCGCACCTGGACGTCGATCCGGGTGGACAGGGCGTTGACCACGGAGATGCCCACGCCGTGCAGACCGCCTGAGACCGCGTAACCGCCACCACCGAACTTGCCGCCGGCATGCAGCTTGGTCATGACCACCTCGACGCCGCTCTTGCCCTCGCCTGGCACCTCGTCCACAGGAATGCCACGGCCATTGTCATCCACACGGATGCCGTTGTCGGGCAGGATGGTGACTTCAATATGGTCAGCGTACCCAGCCAGAGCCTCGTCGACCGAGTTGTCGACGATCTCGTAGACCAGGTGATGCAGGCCCCTGGAGCCCGTCGAGCCGATGTACATGCCGGGACGGACGCGGACCGCCTCTAGCCCCTCCAGCACCTTCAGATCGCTGGCATCATAATGCTCGGGGGAGAGCGAGTCATCCAGCTGCGCGTCGTCCAGCTGATCCTGGCCCGTCATGCCGTCATCCCGAGGCTTGTCCTCCTCATGCTCCCGGCCCTCTTGCGGGGTCCGGGACGGGTCAGTGTTGAGATCTGCCACGGATAGTCCTTTCTGCACCCCTATCGTCGGCCACTGACAACAAAGCAGCTTCCGTTCGTGGTCGAACAGGGGATCAAGTCATGGTCACCAGGTTCCAAATCGTCCATAAAGGGGCCTTGGAAGCGTTTGACCCTATAACCTATAGATTACCAGCTCTAGGGGACTTTAGGCTTACAGAAAGCTGGGAAGACGGTATTCGTAGATTATGGGTTCATCCATAGGTGTCGCGCACGCCTCGGCCAGGTGGATCGAACCGCGAACGGCGGAAACTGTAGTTGTGGGGGCCGGTCACCCGGATCTGCTTTACCGGCATGCCCAGACGCTTGACAATGGTCGCCTTGAGCTGGGGGACCAAGTAGGCCAGCTGGGTGGCCCAGACCGTGGTCTGCGCCTGGATGATCAGCACGCCCTCCCGGTAGGAGACCACTCTCGAATGGGCGGCGATACCGGGTCCCACCACACTGTCCCACTGGTTGCGCAGCCGGGCCACCTTCAGATGGCTGGTCCACCCGCTTCCGGCAGCCAGACTGGTAACCACGCCTCCCAGTTTGGCTGGGTCGCGGCCTGGCTTGCCGAATGCATACCAAGCCTTACGTGAGTCATCCTCTCGCTGCCGACGAGTGGCCGCCCGTCTCGTGCAGCCTTCGAAGACCAGGGCTGGCAATCGACGCTGGTCCAGGTGCAGGGTCTCGACCATGGGTGCCTTCATGACAGGTCGTTCCCCTCCGGCCCATCCGGCATATCCGAGCCGCCATCGGCCGTTCCCCTGGTTCGCCGCAGATCCTGCATGGCACTGGCGATGGCCGGATCCTGAGCGGCCGGATCGGATGGCTGCAAGGGCCTCAACCTGGACACATCCACCAACCTGGCGCCCTGCAGGGAGGGAATATCGCTGTCGGCGGCCACGGTGATGAGCACCTGGTCCTGCTGGCGGGCAAAGTCGAGAATCTGATCCCTGCGGCCCCGATCCAACTGGGCAAAGACATCATCCAGAATGACGATGGGCTCCAAGGAGCGACGATCCTTGACCACCTGCAGCAGAGCCAGTCTCAGAGCCAGGGCCAGGGTCCACATCTCACCGTTGGAGGCAAACTCCCGGGCAGGCATGCCGTTGAGAGTGAAGGCCAGATCATCGCGCTGGGGACCGATCAGATTGGTGCCCCGGGCCACTTCTCCCGGGTATATCCGCTGAAAGTGACGACTGACAGCCTCGGCAACCTCGGGACCGGTCTGCCTATCGGGTCCGATCTCCTCCAGGGAAGGGCGGTAGGTCAATCGAGCGTCCTGACCAGGTCCTGCCAGCCGACCATACAAATCGGTGAAGGGCTGGTCCAGGACCTCTACCAGAGCCGCTCGTCGCCGGCTCAGATCTAGCCCGGTGCGAATAAACTGCCCAGTCCAGATCTCAAGGCCGGACAGAGCGGCATCGCGCCCATCACCTGAGGCGTCATGGCCCGCCTGAGAGAGCTGCTTGAGCAGTGCAGCGCGCTGCCTGGCCACATGGCGAAAATCCTGCCGAACTTGGAAGTAGTCGGCATCAAGCTGGCTGCCGGCCTGGTCCAGCACGGCCCGCCTGGCTGCCGGCTCTCCTGAGACCATCAGCTGGTCCTCGGGGCTGAAAGTCACGCAGGGCACCTGGCCTACCAAATCACGCTGATAGAGGGACGGCCCACCGTTGATTCTTCCACGGTTGGATCCCTTGGCGGCAATGGTCAGCTCATAGTCGGTGGCGGTACCGTCCTGCTTCACCCTGGCCCTGATGGTGGCCTTGGACTGTCCACGCTCTACCAGGGGCAGGGAAGATGAAGTCCTATGGCTGCCGCCGGCGGACAGGACCTCGATGGCCTCGACCAGGTTGGTCTTGCCCAGGCCGTTCCGTCCTTCGAGAATGGTCACCCCGGGCTCCAAATCGAGGACGCAATGCTCCCAGGAACGGAAGTGATCCAGAACCAGACGGGAGATGTGCATGGCGATTGTTCCTCGAACCTGCCCAGGTGTCAGTTGTTGAAGCGCATGGGCACAAGCAGGTAACGGTAGTCCATGGACTCTTCGGAATCCTGCTCCTGCTGGCCGTTGAACTCTACAGCCTTGACTGCCGAAGTCATCTTGATGCGGACAAAAGGCTCAGCAATGGCGCCCAACCCGTCGATCAGGTAGTTGGGATTGAAAGCCACTGTGATGTCCTCACCGTCCAGATCCGCCTGCAGAACTTCATGGGCCTGCGCTTCGTCAGCCGTGCCTGCGCTCAGGGTCACCTCGTTGCCGGAGAAAACCATACGGATTGGGGCATTGCGCTCGGCTACTAGGGCCACACGCTTGATGGCGTCGATCAGATCCTGCCGGGCGATGACAGCTTGGATGGGGTACTCGTCTGAAAAGAGACGATCTACTGCAGGGAATTCCCCGTCGATCAGCTGGGTAGTGGATATTTTGCCAGCGTTTTCCACGCCCATGATGGTGGGGTTGTCGGCTTCATAATCCATGGTCACGTTCTGGTGCTCGTCCAGGGAACGGGCGATGTCCCGCAGCAAAGAGCCGCGGATAAGCATGGAGGTGGAGAAGTTGGCATCGCGAGGAGTCCAAGTGAAGCTCGAACGGGAGAGCCTGAAACGGTCGGTGGCGGTCATGACCACCTTGTCCCCAGTGATCTCGGTTTTGACGCTGGTCAGCACCGGACGGCTCTCTTCCCGGGAAACAGCGACGATGGACTGGGAGATGGACTGAATGAAGGTCTCAGCATCCACCTGGCCCATGGGCTCAGGAACGGCAGGGAGGTCGGGGTATTCGCTGTCAGGCATCAGTTGCAGAGAAAAAGTGGATTTGCCCGAGGTAATGGTCATCTTGGATCCCTCGGTTGACAGGTAGGTCTTCTCTGATGGCAGGGATTTTGTGATGTCAGCCAGCAGTTTACCCAGCACCAAGGCTGTTCCGGATTCGTCGATGCCTGCCTCGATGTGGTTCCTCGCTGAAACCTCGTAATCGAAAGCAGAGAGCTTCAATGTTCCGTCAGAGGCTTCCATCCTGATGCCTGCCAGGATCGGCGAAGCCGGCCGGGAGGGGATGATGCGGGTGGTCCATGCCACTGCATCCGAGAGTGCGGATGAATTCACTTCTACTTTCATGGGAGCCTTCTTGTCGATGAATGAACTGGATTCATTCTATCGAATAGGTCGGGTGATGTGGTTGGAGTGAGAGGTGTGCTTGAGTATGAAGGTGACTATTGCATAAATATACATTGAGTCATCGTAATAAGCTTGGTGGATGGTGTGGATAAGTTCTCAGATCCTTGCAATGCAGTGGATAGGCATCACTTAAGTGTTGTGGATAAGTAGTGTAATCGATGTGATTAAAAAGCCAATTTATCCACAAGTCTGGAGTTCTGCTTAGTTATCCACAAAAATATGTGATTTGTTCGCGGAAGATGCACCATTTATCCCCGAAAAATCAGTGGGTTATTCCCAAGGTTTGCCCACATCCGGGGATAAGTAGGTGGATATCTTTTTCTGCCGATCCACAGTGGTGTCTGCGTGTCGTATCATTCCTGAGGCTGTTTGAGCCGGACGGTCAGCTCCATGACGTAGTTGTAAATCTCTCGTTTTTCCTGCATCTCATTGGAGATACGTGTATAGGCGTGCATGACTGTGGTGTGGTCGCGGCCGCCGAAGACCTCGCCGATATCTACCAAGGACATGCTGGTCATCTCCCGCGCCAGATACATGGCTATCTGTCGGGCTAGGGCGATGTTCTTGGTGCGCGTGCGGCCGACAATATCGTCAAAGGTCAGATGGAAGTATTTGGCCACCTGGGAGATGATGTCAGTGGGCTTGATCTCCACATCCGTAGAGAAGAAGTCCTGCAGAGTCTGTTCGGCCAGGGCTGTGGTGACCGGCTGATTGTTAAGGCTGGCCACGGCGGTGACACGGGTCAGGGCCCCCTCAAGCTCTCGGATGTTCTCGGTGAAGCGTTCCGCGATCAGATCCAGAACCTCGTTGGGAATGCTGACCCCGTTCATGGAGGCCATCATTCTGAGGATGGCCACCCGGGTCTCCCGGTCCGGAGGTTTGACATCCACAGTCAGACCCGAATCGAAACGCGAGATCAGTCGTGATTCGAAGCCTTTCAGATTCTTGGGGGCCACGTCCGAGGCGATGACGATGCGCTTGTTGGCGTCATGTAAGGCATTAAAGGTGTGGAAGAACTGGTCCAGGGTGGCTTCCTTGCCCCCCAGAAACTGGATATCATCGATAAGAAGCACATCCACCTGCCGATAGCGGCGGTTGAATTCCGCGATCTGGCCCGACCCTTGGGTGGAGTTCTGCAAGGCGTCGATGAATTCGTTGGTGAATTCCTCCGAGTTGACGTATCGGACCTTGAGCGAAGGATCCTTGACCAAGGCATAGTTGCCAATGGCGTTGAGCAGGTGGGTCTTGCCCAGGCCTGAGCTGCCGTAGATACATAAAGGATTGAAATCCTGGCCTGACCCTTCGGCCACGGCCAAGGCTACGGTTCGCGCAAAGCGGTTGGAGTCGCCTGGGACGAAGGTATCAAAGGTGGCATTCTTGTTCAGGTGGGTCTGCGGGTCGCGCTCCACTCGGTTCTGGCTCATGGGGAAGCGGGGCACGGTGAAGGCGGGTCGGGATGCGGTCCTCTCTGCCTCGCTCTGCTGGTCGGCATCAGCGCCTGCCGTTGACCTCACAGTGGGGGAGGGCTCGGACAGTTCGGCCTGCATATCCAGGGTCATAGGCACATAGGTGCCCTCGTGGAAGTCATTGACGGAAACAATCGGGGACTTGGAGGTTCCAGCGTTCTCGGTCCGCCAGTCCGAGTGGGTCTCTGAGCCGGGCGATCGGTCGATGCCGGCCTGACGCTGGTAGTCGCTATAGGGATCCTGAGCAGGACCGGGAACCTGACGGAACTCGCCGCTGCCCGGGACAGAGCCAGCCATGGCGGACGCGCGTTGGTCATTCTGTTGATCGGCAGCTTTCTGCTTGGCCATTTGCTCTGGGTAGACGATTTTGATGGCCGGGAACATTTCCTGGTTGGTGACCAGCTGCAATGCATTGAGGAGCGGCTGGCTGAGCGGTCCCTGCACAGCCTCCTGAGTGGCCTTGGAGGAGACCCTGAGAACGATGGTGGTGCCGAAAACCGCCTCGGGGGTGATGTCCTCCAGCCAGCCCTTGTCTCTGGAGGTCAATGAGCTGCTGTAGCGGAGCACCTGCAGGACCGAATTCCAGATTCTCTTGGCCTGGGCAGCGGCATCCAGCGGATCCTGCGCCATCAGTGTGCTCCTCTCTTCTCGACGACGGATTTCCCGGTCTTCCTGCTTCTCTCAGAGTAGACAGTAGCTCATTGTTACACCGACTTTGCGCGGTTATCCACAGGATAGCGTGTTGTATCTACGATGAATGTGAATAACAGTGATGTAATTTGTGGATAAGTAAGGAGGCCTATTCTCCTGCTATGACAGGGTTTGCACAGGGTATGGAGCGGTCTTCACCAGCTGGATGGCGGAAGCCTGTTTGACTCCGTCTCGGCTCATGTGTACCGTGATATAGCTTGACTCATAACGAGCCGTACTCGAGTATGTCTACACACGGGAGCAACGAATTATGAAGAGGACATTCCAGCCCAACAATCGCCGTCGTCACATGAAGCACGGATTCCGCGCTCGTATGCGCACCCGCTCCGGTCGTGCCCTGATCAACCGGCGCCGGGCCAAGGGCCGTCGGACCCTCTCTGCCTGAGTCGGATCCAATCCCTTTTCAGAAGGTGGAACGGCTGAGAAGCCACCGGGAGTTCACGGCGGTGCTCAGGCGACGCCATTGGGTCAGCAGCAGGGATCTGGTCATACATTATTCGATACCTGGATCTGACCGAACAGCAACCTTGCTGCCGGTGACATCGGCTGAGCGCGAAGGGCGGCATGACATCCTGCCTGCAGGCAGACGCCGCATGGGGCTCGCTGTATCCAAAAATGTGGGCAAGGCCGTGACTAGGAATAAGGTCAAACGCAGATTCAGGCAGCTTGCCGGATCTAAGGAGGACCTGCTGCCATCCTCCTGTGATCTGGTCATGCGCGCCAAACCCAGCGCTGCCACAGCCACATACAAGCAGCTGGAGGAACAAGTCGACAGGCTTTTCCGTGACCTCATGCGCAAGACCGGGAAGACTGCCGGCGGCCTCGATGCACAGGGACAGTCAGAGCTGCAGCTTGCCGGGTCCAAGCGTCAACCCGTTCAACATGTGGAAGCCAGTGAAGGGTGCAGGGCATGAGTGGCCTGGCCTCCCGGGCTCTGCAGGGTGCAGTCCGCTGGTATCAGCGCCACATCTCACCCCTTTCGCCGCCGAGCTGTCGTTACTACCCGACCTGCTCCCAGTATGCTTTGACCGCTCTGAGGCGGTTCGGGGCCTTGCGTGGAACTATCCTGGCCGTTCTGCGGCTATTGCGTTGCACGCCATTCAACAACGGCGGAATCGATGACGTGCCCCAAAGATTTTCCATCTTCTATCGGTTCTCGTGGTCCACGGCCCATGAGGAGGCCCGGCTGACCCCCATGGCCCCAGACAAGGAGACGGCCTGATAATGTTCCAGAACAACGACACTTTCACTTTCGATACGGGCATATACGGCTTCTTCTACAAGATCCTGTATCCCATCGAGTGGCTCATGACCTACATCATGACCTACTGTCACAAGTTCCTGACCCTGATCGGGTTCCACAAGGGTCCCGGCGTGGCTTGGGCGCTTTCGGTAGTGATGCTGGTGCTGGTCGTCAACCTGTGCGTGCTGCCGCTCTTCATCAAGCAGTTGCGATCCATGCAAAAGATGCAGGCCCTGCAGCCCAAGCTGATGAAGATCCAGAACAAGTACCGCAATAAGAAGGATCCGGCGAGCCGAGAGGCCATGAGCCGGGAGACCATGAAGGTCTATCAGGACAACCATGCTAACCCCATGGGGTCCTGTCTGCCCGCACTGGTCCAAGGCCCGGTCTTCATGACAATGTTCTATGTGCTTTCGGCCGTGCCCTTCATCGCCCGGGGCAAGCGGGCACCCCTGGGGGCCTTCAATCGACAGGTGGCGCGAGAATTCGAAGAGACCACCTTCTTCGGGCTGCGGATTTCGGACAACTTCATGTCCGCCCATGGCGCGGGCCGCATAGTCATTGTGGTTTTCATCGTGCTTATGTGCCTGGCCATGTTCTACTCGCAGTTCCACAACGTCCGACGGAACATGCCCAGGTCGGCCATGCAGGGACAGCAGTACAAGATGCAGCAGATGATGGCCTTCATTTTCCCGGTCATGTATATTTTCTCGGGTATTTACTTCCCCTTCGCCGTGCTGATTTACTGGTTGACCAACAACCTTTGGAATCTGGGCCGAACCCTCTTCCAGGTCCACCATATGCCCACTCCCGGCTCGCCGGCTGCAGAGAGCAAGGAGGAGCGGGATCACCGCCATGAGAACGCTCGTCGCAAGCGCCAGGGGCTGCCCTCTTTGGAGGAGGAGCAGCTGATGGAGGCCAAGCGGCTGGAGGAGGAAGCCCGCAACAACAAGAACGTCTCCCACCAGCGTTCTCAGCCCCACCGCAAGCGTCGCGGTCGTTGATGCAGCTATTGGCAGTAATGGCTGGCGCGGTGACCCAGCTTTCGGTCGGGCGGATACTGGAGTAGTCTGCAATCATCACGTCCGTGTATCCTCAATACTGGACACTCGATTGGTGACCAGGAATCCAGTGGGTCTGAGGTTATGAATCGGATGTAAACGCGTGTAAGGAGAGCATAGATGTCTCAGTCTCTGGACCAGGGAAAGACCATCGAGCAACTCAATGAGGAAGCGGATGTCGCCGCCGACTATCTGGAGGGGTTGCTGGACATCGTCGATTACGAGGGCGATATTGAGATGGGGGTGCGCAACCACCGTCCGACCGTGCAGATTGTGGCTGACGACGATACGGACATCAAACATCTGATCGGCAAGGATGGCGAGGTGGTTGATGCTCTTCAACAGCTGACACGGCTGGCCGTGCAGCAGAAGATAGGGGAGCGCTCCCATCTGATTGTGGATGTGGACGGCTTCCTAAGGCGCAAGCGCGAACATCTTCGCGAGCAGGCTCTGGATGTGATTGACGAGGTCCGTGAGACTGGCGATCCCATGAATATGAAGCCTATGAACTCTTTCGAGCGCAAGATTGTCCATGACATGGTTCGTGAGGAGGGGCTGAAGTCACGCTCCCACGGTGAGGAGCCTCACCGGTACGTCACCGTCTACCTGAAGGCCAAGAACGAAGACGAGGACCTGCCTGACGACGTTGAGGACGAGCCAGTCGGGTATGACGTCCCGCGGGACGCGGATGACGCTGATCAGGTCGAGGATTCGGCTGACTACAGGGCTGATGACGATCCTGCTGACGCGGACAGGGAGTGACAGTAGAGCCAAGTAGAGCTATGCTCCGATGAAGTATTTGTGATGTCGGCCTTTTTGGATTGCTCCATTGTTTGGTGCGGCCATACTGTGTAAGTCCGTTTTGTTATCGGTCTGTGTAGCGCTATTCGGCAGGTATGTTGTCTTGTCTGGCTCATGATGGTGCTTAGTTTGCCATGCTGCTTAATTCGGAATGCTCTTGGTTCGTGATCCTCTATAAGAGGCTTCCTTCTATGCTGTTTCCGTTAGGATATTGATGTGTGCCTTTGACGCTCTTTTGTGGTTGAAAACCATACGTTGGTAAATGGGCTGGCTTCGGAGTCCAGAGGTTTTCGATTCTGACAGGGTGAGATGCCGCTTGATACGAGATACAAGACAGTATGACGCTGTCAAGGTCTGTGGCTGTGATTAATTGTGTGCCGAATGCAGATGTGAGGAGTTGAAATGGCTGTTGTGGATGATGAGTTGAACAATAGTCCCCTTTTGAGGCAGGTTCTCGGCGATGCTTTAGTACCCATGCAGCGTTTTCACGACAAGCTCCTACGTGAGGGCGTGGAGAGAGGAATCATTGGCCCCCGCGATGAAGACATTATTTGGGAGCGGCATATACTCAATTCAGCTGCCATTGTGCCTTTTGTGCGTGAACGATTGACTACTGATGGTCAGACAGCGACAGTGGTAGATATAGGTTCCGGTGGGGGCTTCCCTGGTATTGTACTGGCTGCGTGTCTTCCGCAGTGCACTGTGGTACTTGTCGAGCCAATGGAGCGGCGTGTGCTCTGGTTGCAGGAAGTCATTGATGAGTTGCAACTGGTTAATGTGTCAGTGCTTCGCAAACGTGCAGAGGATCTGGCTCCGCAATCCTCTCATGCATCAAATCGGCGCAACAAAAAAGGTTCACATAGCCACCGTCATGGTCGTCGCCGAAGCGAGGAAGTGTCTAGTTCCGTTTCTGGCCACGGTTCTTCGACTTTGGTCACCACCAGGAGTGGTGACAGTCAGCAAGTTGCGAATGGGACCGAATCCTCGGCTGTGATGGGCGGAGCAAGTCCGGCAAATATGGATTTCGCGCCTTCAGTTCCTCAGAATTTTGATGCCGTGACCTGTCGGGCTGTAGCACCTATGACCAAGCTCGCTGGGTGGACTCTACCTCTCTTGAGGTCAGGAGGTCAGCTTATTGCTCTTAAAGGTCGTTCGGCGCAAAATGAGCTTGATAAAGCTGCTAAAGAGATAAAAAAATATCATGGAGCGAATCCACGGGTTCGTCAAGCCCCTGTTGCACCCGGTCTTGAGGACACTCACGTAGTTCTTGTGGACAAAAGCTAAAGCACGATATTGATAGGGCACAATTTAATAACTTCGTTGTCAGCGTCTTTGCACAACAGCGAGATAAGACTCTGCTAAATTAGAGAATAAATTATCAATTTCTAAACAGAGCCTTGTCGAAAATGACCAGAAATGACTGATTCTGTCTACTAGATCGAACCTGCATTTGCCGGACTGCAACTAAAGTGTCTGCCACCTAATCGGAAGGGATGACATGCTCAGTTAAGGAGAGTACAAAGTATGTTTGAAATCCTATATGACTTTTTTAAGAATGGTTTGCAGTCCGAGGCTTTTAACGACTTTGATCCTCCAGTATCTAATCTGTCCGCAGAGCAAAGCCATCATAAGTCACATATGAGTATAATATTTGAAATAGTAAAGCTGTTTCATTTGAGATCAAACACATCGCCCCGTCTCTTCCGACTGCTTTGCTATAAGGCTTATTTCCTACTGGTTTTGTCTTTCAAACATTGTTGTGCCGATTGTGTAGGGTTATAGCTTAGAACGGGATATACCGCCAACTTTAGGATGCTTGATTAGCCAACTCTGGTGATGCCGTCCTTTGATACTCAGTGACCTAGCAATTTACCTGTTTCATGTGCTAATTCGTCTTATTTACGCCCGCCCTGCTGTTTCTATTTACAGGTTCCCATTGCATAAGTGCAGTTTGGTTTGTCTAACCTGTGTGTTGATCTGCGTTGTATCTTCATTAATACTCATAGAGCGCTGTCGATCTTTGCAAATGTATATGCGAGTGCTTGATTAATCGGTTAATACAACCAGAAGCAATTTCTAAATCGGTTTCAACGCTGACTATGCCTTTTTGATGTCGGGTATGGAGGGATAGCTGAATTTAGCACAAGAGGCCATCCACAGTTTCTAGTGCGTGCACTAAAGATAGTTTCACGTGAAACATTGCGTAATCAACATCTGTTTTAGTGTGTGGCATGTTGCGCACTTCGCCACTTATAGTGTTACAAATTCACCCATTCACAAAGAGCTGAGGGTATGTTATATGCGAGTAAGTCCATGCAAGACGGCTTTATCCTGCAGCATCTTGTATCTGACATTATTCTGCCTTGCTGCTCTGAGTGGATGACTCCTAACTAGAGATCAGATGCAATGTTTCACGTGAAACCATTGACATGGAATTCAATAATCTTGATCACGGGTATTTGAGTATAAATGAAAGGGAATCACGATATCCTCTATATTTTGATTAGAAATGGCCCTTGAACTTTATTTTAGCTATTTTCTTTCAACCATATTCTCATGAAGTATAGTGGAACACCTATCAGTATACTGATGCCGGTTGCTTAACAATGAAACAGATTAAATTCATAATTTTGCGACTAGTGCTGTCCGCTAAATACGTGGTAGTCCTTGCTTGCGTATAAACCACCTTAGAATATAGAGTGGGCAGAACTGAGACACCGAACTGTGTAAGCTAACAAGCAAAAATGAGATGGAACTTCCTGAACAATTGAGCTGTTTCACGTGAAACACTATCCTGCAGTACAGTTGTATAAGAATTTGTCTATGAGTTTAATTAGACATTTGTAGCAGTGTTATTAAGACTTCTCAGTAGGTGGACTAATCATTGATAATAACTATGAATAGTGCTTCGTGCTGATGAGGCGTAGTTAATTTATTGATACGCGGTTTTTTAAAGTTATGCACAATTGAGACCTGACAAATGAATTATCCACATTATGCTTGGTGAGTCATGATGTGGTGCAGGAAGAGGCAGAATTGCCAATAATCACAAGGCAAAGCTAATAATTTAAGGGGAGGGTCGGTGACAGATCCGTTATTGGGCCTATCCACACTTATCCACAGTTATGAACAGTGACTGTGTGTAACTAGCGATTGGTTCTGACATGTCCAACTAGGACGGGAAAATTGATTTGTTATCAAAAGGAGGATGGTTCGTGACCGCATCGAAGAAGGTGAAACCCGTTTCGAGAAATACCTCGGATATCGGTGAGCAAGGTACGCCGAACGCATCAGGTATGGAGTCGGCAACGGATATTCTGAATCGAATATTCGCTGACGGGACAGGTTCGGTGTCAGGTGCGGAAATGGCAGATCTTTCTGCACGCTATCAGGCTTTACGCCAGGCTGAATTCCCTCATCCTTCAAAAACTCGCTTCATTGCCGTTGCAAATCAAAAGGGCGGGGTAGGGAAGACCACAACTACAGTTAATTTGGCATGCGCCTTTGCTGAATTCAATCAGCGTGTGTTGGTCATCGATATGGATCCACAAGGCAACGCTTCTACTGCATTGGGAGTAGCTCATGAGTCCGGGACTCCATCAACGTATGATGTACTTGAAGGCCGTCTTGGGATTGACGACGTTAAGGTAGTTTCCCCTGAATTCCCCAATCTTGAGGTTGTCCCATCTTCCATTGACTTAAGTGGAGCTGAGCTGGAAGTTGCGGATATGCCCAACCGCAATCAGCTAATGAAAAAAGCAGTTGCTGACTATCTTAAAGTCTGCCATCAGCATTATGACTATGTTCTCGTTGATTGCCCACCTAGTCTCGGATTGCTAGTTCTGAACGCCATGTGTTCAGTCAATGAGGTATTGATCCCAGTACAAGCTGAATACTATGCGCTTGAAGGACTGCAACAGCTACTGCATACCATAGGGCTTGTTCAGCAAAGCTATAATCCTTACCTTGTAATCTCGACAATGTTGTTGACGATGTACGATAGGCGAACACTGTTAAGCAAAGAAGTGTTTGATCAGGTCAAGGAACATTATCCAGAGATAGTGCTTAATACGACCATTCCGCGTTCAGTCAAAATCTCTGAAGCTCCCAGCTTCCGGCAAAGCGTTGTCACCTACGACCCTAAAGGAGCCGGTGCTATTGCTTATGAGGAGGCAGCGTTAGAAATCGCCCAGAGATCGAACCAGGTACTGGAACATATTGCCAATAGAAGACAGGGGGAGTGAGGACATGACAAGCCGTTCACGGTTAGGCAAGGGCTTGGGGGCTCTATTCCCCGCTTTGCCAGGTGAAGATGATGAAAACAATGCTGACAATAATAGTCGGCGACAAGATAACAAAGTACCAAATTCAAGCAATAAGCAGCCGATTTTTCAAGGTTTGGGTGCGGAATCAAATGGACAAAAGCGCCTAGAGAAGGACGACACAACAAAAGGCAAGGCAAAATCAGAAAGAAGTACTCAGCATTCGGATCGTGCTGGCTCAGAGCTAGCGGATTCAGCAAAGTCCTCTAAGAGTGGTCGTAAACGTACCAACGCAGGACAAAAGCGAGTCAGTATTTCCAAGTCAATCGCCGACGATGTTTCACGTGAAACATTAACGTCGAAGAGGACCACCAAGCGTCGGTCTGTTCCCTCCATCAGCAGCTTGGAACATCCTAGTGATTTATTCTTTGGCCCTACGACGACGAATGTTTCACGTGAAACATCGTCGATGATGAAATCGAGTGATGCTGTCGACGATAGGACAAAAGAGGCTCGGCAAAGCGTTAACCGTGCAGTTCCTGTTGGCAATGATACTGAGCTAAATAAGGCAGAAGGCAATACCCAAGAGAAGCTGGAACCCGTCCAAGGCGGGTACTTGGCTGAAGTGCGTGTGGACGATATTAGGCCCAACGCACAGCAACCGAGGCAGATCTTCGATGAAGATGAACTGTTGGAGCTGTCCCGCTCCATCAAGGAAGTTGGTGTATTGCAGCCGATAGTGGTGCGAAGATCGACTCTTGCAGACTATCCAAGAACAACTGGAGATAAAACAACCTCAGTTGTCAGCGCAGGCAGTAAATCAAAAGTTGTTGACGCTAAGACCGGTGCAGAGCGATCGGGACAGCTTTTAAACCGAAGAGACGTGAATCTGCGGCAAACAACTCATTATGAAATCATAATGGGTGAGCGTCGTTGGCGTGCTACTAGGTTGGCTGGCCTAGATACCATACCTGCAATTGTTAAAACGACGAGCGATGACACCATGTTGCGTGATGCCTTGCTCGAGAATCTCCATAGAGTAGCTCTTAATCCTCTGGAAGAAGCAGCAGCTTATCAGCAAATGATCGATGAGTTCGGCTTGACTCAGGACGGTTTGTCTAAGTCAATTTCCAAGTCCAGACCTCAGATCACCAACACACTTCGCTTGTTGAAGTTACCCCCCAGTGTTCAGAAAAAAGTCAGCTCAGGTGTGTTGTCAGCTGGACATGCCCGCGCCTTGCTTACTTTACCGGATGAAAAGTCCATGACTGCTTTGGCAGACAAGATCATCGCTGAGGGATTGTCAGTAAGATCTACCGAGGAACTTGTCGCCTTGCAGACCGGACAGGCGAAGAAGAAAGCAAAAAAGCCTAGAGTAAACGCCTGGGCCGATAGCCCTGTACGCCAGGACCTGGAAAGTCACTTTGATACGAAGGTGGCTATTAAGGGGACTAAAAAGCACGGGAAAATAGAAATCGTATTTTCTTCGCCAGAAGATATGGACCGTATTGTTGGCATTCTCTTGGAGAAGGATCAATCCCCAAATAATGGCAATCGTTCGGGCGATAAAGGCTGGGTTTGATCCTATTCTCAGAATGCGACTGCAGGGGTTGCTTAACCAAACCCTGCCGATAAGACGAGCGATTGCTTCATAGCTCAAACAGGTCCCGTATGAGCTGATGAGCAATCGCTGCATTTGTCTTAAGATCAGAATGATTAAACCATCATTAGTAAGTGCCAGTCACTGTCCAGATATATCTGTGCTGAAAGGCTGTGCGCAATATACCTATGTTGGCAGACTGTTCGGTTCTGAATAACTGCTAACTGATCAGCCAAGTCGTGTTGTCGGTTAACTACATCCGGTCCGATCGGTATCTCAACTGGTTAGCTGTCATGGGTGGATGAGTGCGCCCAAGTGTGGGGCATGTGGTGAGTCGTTGACTAAGCTGGCTATTTAGTTGGGCGTACTGGAGTGGTTGCTTATGTCTGTGCTGTGTGTCGGCTAAGAAGTAAGTCTCCGCTTAGATGTGGTTCTAGATGAAACAAGGTTCCTTTCTTGGCAGGGAAGTAGCATACCTAAGCTAGCAAGGTCTGTAGGATTTTCGACGCGGCGTTGGGGGGAGGGCTGGGTTCTGTAATGTCTCCTTAGCAGAGAGTAGTTATATCAGCAGGAGACGATAGAAAAAGCTGTAGGGTCAGTGATGTTTCTGTTGAGCGGGCTATTTCGTCGTAACCAATAGACAATTAAGTGCAACTAAATAAGCTGCTGAAATAGTCGATAAACGAAGTGCCTGGCAATCTTAAACTGCCAGGCACGTAAATTCTTGTTTGCAGGGCGTATCAGGTCTTAGCGGTTATCCAAACTCGTAAGATACTCTTGGGCATCCAAGGCTGCACGGCAACCCATGCCAGCAGCAGAGATGGCCTGACGATAGACTTTGTCGGTTACGTCACCAGCGGCAAAGACTCCGGGTGTGGAGGTCTTGGTTGAACCGCCCTTGACCAGGATATAGCCGTCCTGATCCAGGTCGACTTGTCCATTAAAGAAAGCAGTCTGGGGGGTGAATCCGATGGCAACGAAAACTCCATTTGCTGGAATATTTGACTGCTGGCCAGTTGCTGTGTTGCGCACATCCAAAGAGGTTACACCGCTACCGTCACCGTTGATCTGCGTGACGACCGAATCGAGAAGGAAGTTGATCTTGTCATTGGCCTTGGCTCGGTCCACCATGATTTTTGAAGCGCGGAAGCCTTGGCGACGGTGAATCAAGGTGACAGAAGAACCGAAACGGGTTAGAAAGTCTGCGTCACTCATGGCAGAGTCGCCGCCGCCAACGACCACAATCGGCTTATTCTTGAAGAAAAATCCGTCACATGTGGCGCAGTAGGAAACACCTCGCCCAGAAAACTCGCGCTCTCCAGGAATCTCCAATTTTCGATATTGCGAACCAGTGGTGATAACGACTGCTCGAGTTTGGTATTCTTCACCGCCATCGGTAGTGATCCGTTTGATATCTCCACTCAAGTCAACTGAGACGACATCGTCGTACTCGATCTGAGCACCAAAATGTTCGGCCTGCTCGCGCATCTGATCCATCAGATCCGGACCCAATACCGCTTTTGGGAATCCAGGGAAATTCTCTACCTCTGTCGTGTTCATAAGCTGACCGCCGGGCGTTAGGGCTCCAGCAATCACTAGTGGAGCATATCCGGCTCTTCCAAGATAAATGGCGGCCGTGTAACCTGCTGGTCCGGACCCTATAACAATTGCATCATGAACAGTTTGCTTCATAACGTTACTGTATCCATGCAGGATGACTGGGGCACACGCGGTGGGCGAAAAGGGCGCTACTTATCTCACAGTAGGTCTGTTTTTGACAGAAGCAGGTTATTCTTAAACTATGGAGAAAACCGTGATAGTGGCCATCGTAACCAATCTTGGGACGATTCTGGTGCTGATCTGGTTTATGCTCCGAGTTGATCGGTTGCTGCGGGAGCATCCTAGTCATCAAACAGATAATAAGAGTGAGGATGACAGCTGGCATAGCTGGCGTTTTTGGAATCCTCCAAGCTCTGATGACAATGAAGACGAGTTGGACGCAGATTCTCCGGTAACAGATAAAAACCTTGTCGCTGATGATGACATGTCAGTTAGGTCTACCGACCGGTATGCATCCTCAACTCAGGAAGAACTTGGTGAAAGTTCCTCGCGCGGATCGAACAAGAGCGAGGAAAGCAGCAGAGACGAGTAAGGCATATTGAGCAAGGCCGAGGACTGCCCAATTGTAGTAGGGTGCGGTTTTAATCGCTTGTTTGATCTTATGAAGTATGGCCTTTGAACAAGGATGGATCCCCTTGGATATATTAATCCACTGATTTGCAGGGTATCTATGGGCATTTATCTATGAGCCCTAGAGTGCGTGGGGGGAGCAAACCGCGTCAGCAAGATGGCTTAATAAATGAAATCTGATCGGAAGATGTGTTCTCAGCGATGAGGAAGGACAAATAGGGGCAAATGAACCGGGAAAACTATGCCGGTGACCGAATGATAGTTTGCAGGTGAAGACTCAACCCTCGCTCGAAGTTCTTGCTGGCATAGTTGAAATGGATCGATTCTCGACGCTATAAAAGCAGCAAAACCTACATGCAATTACGCGTACTTTGATAGAAAAACTTGGTATAACATCTTCAGCAAAATCAGGCAGCATCCGTAGTGATTGCAATCCTGCGAGGGTCGTCTTCTTTTTCAGTCGACCATTTCTTTATTCGACTCGCACTTTTAAGGTGCAGGATTCGCTGTCGGTCATAGGCCGTTATACCGTTTGAGGCTCTCGCTGGAGTTCGTGCAGTAAGTTGATCACCCCAGAATGTTTCACGTGAAACATTGGATACCGACCGCGATTGCATTCAAGGGTGTGAACGAATACCGCGGTTTCCTGTGAGTTGAGTCTCGGAGGACGACCAGTCATTGCAGCATCGGCAATCCATTGGTCTGCGTCGATTTTGCAAATCGGTTTGGTTGACAATATAAAACCGTGATCTGACTGAACATGCCCTTCGATCAATATCGGCTTTGGCTGAGTAGCAAAAGAGAAGTGGAGAGTACATCAGAAGTGGGGAGCTGGGCATATCGAATAGAAGGCGAGAAATAATCGATGATGAGTGGCGAACAATGAACCACTGCCATTGTATGGCTGGGAAAGAATGCTAATGAGAATCTGGTGCCCGCCCTGTATGCTATCTGCTGTGCCTGTATTACAATCGGCGTATATTGCAGATCCGCCTGACGCATATTGTACAAATTGCACATCATGCATCAGGCGGACCTTGTACGTGCTAGCCGAACGATAGGCAGAACCAGAGGGGCTTTAAGGTCTCAATCGGTTCGCTTTTGATTCAAAACTGATTGAACCAATGCCGTGTATAGCTCTGGCAGATTGTAGCCAGCGGCCTGGGCTGACTGTGGCAGAAGCGATGTGTCCGTCATACCGGGTGCCACATTGGACTCCAGGAATTGCGGCTGACCTTGGGCATCAACGATGAAATCGGTTCGTGAAATATCGCGGAGCCCCAGAGCCCGGTGAGCGGTCAGTGCGGCATCGCTGACAGCCTGTGTGGTCTTGGCGTCCAGTCGGGCTGGAACATAGAACTCTGTCGGGCCAGGTGTGGAGCGAGCCTCGAAGTCGTAGGTGCCTGAGGGAGTCCAGATTTCAAGCGGAGGCAGAACCAGGGGGTGTCCGTCAAACTCGAGGATGGACACAGAGACCTCGGCGCCCGTGACAGCCTGTTCAATCAGGGCTACATCACCGTAGGCAAAGCAATTGATCAGCGCCTGAGTGAGCTGGCTCTGTTCAGTCACCATGGTGCAACCCATGGCTGAGCCACCCATGGTGGGTTTGATGAAGAGTGGAAGTCCTAGCGAACCTAGAAGCATATCGATAACGGGTTCGACACCCAGCTCGCGGAACATGGACTCGGGCAGCGTCACGGAATGCGGAGTGTGCAAGCCGGCCATGCGGACGACGTTCTTGGCGATGGGCTTGCTCCAGGCGGTCCGGGAGGCCTTGGCCCGGGATCCGATGTAAGGCAATCCGGCCATTTCCAAGACGTCACGGATGGAACCGTCCTCGCCGTTGGCGCCATGCAGCAAAGGCCAGACCAGATCAGGGCGGGTCGACTCGTCGGTCAGGTAGGGAAGGAGCGAGCCATCCATGTCGTGGACGTGGACTGTCCACCCTGCCTCCTCCAGGAATCCCTGAACTCGATGACCCGAGCTGATGGAGACATCGCGCTCATGGCTGAGGCCACCACAGATCACCAGAAGCGACTTGTCAGCACGTTTGGTGGTCTTGCTGGCCAGGGAGGTGACATCGTCCATGGTGACTGGTGTGGCTTCACGGATGGAGCGATGTGAGGTCCGCCTGGCTTTTTTGGCCACTTCGCTGGCACCTGTGGCTGAAGTGGTGGCCGCAGTGCTGGTCGGACTTGCGACCGTGGTCGTCTTCGTGCTCGCGATTGTCTTGGCCTTGCCGGTTGCCACGGTTTTGCCGCCGGTCTGCTGCCGAGGTGTCTTGCTGTGCTTGGCCGCCATGATTCAGCCCCTTTTCTTGTCGTTGTCAGGCTCGAACAGCCGGACGGTGGCGAGTTCGTTCTCGATGACTGTGGACAGTCTGCGTATTCCTTCCCGGATCCGATCGGGAGTGGGGTAGCAGAAGGACAGGCGCATATGATCCGCGCCCTCCCCATTATCGTAGAAGGCTGTGCCTGACACGTAAGCTACCTTGGCGGTGATCGCTCTGGGCAGCATGTCCTTGGCGTTGAGCCCCTGGGGTATCTTCAGCCAGATGTAGAAGCCACCCTTGGGCTTCAGCCATGAGCAGTAGGGCAAATATTCCTTCAAAGCCTCGTCCATGGCATCACAGCGCTCCTTGTACATTCCCCGGTAATCGTTGATCTGCGATTTCCAGTCGAAGTTGTCCAGATAGGTGGTGATGGTCATCTGGCTCATGTTGGAAGGACAAAGGATGGCTGACTCGTTGGCCAGAACCAGCTTCTGTCGGATGCCAGGAGGCGCAACCATCCAGGCCACGCGCATGCCCGGGGCGATGATCTTGGAGAAGCTGCTCAGGTAGACAATGCCCTCGGAATCGTAAGAGCGCAGGGCCGGATAGGTCTGGCCGTCGAAGGCCAGTAGTCCATAAGGATTGTCCTCGACAATAAGCACATGGTACTTTCTGGCGATCTCGATGACTCGCGGCCGCCGCTCGACACTCATGGTGGCGCCGGCGGGATTGTGGAAGTTGGGCACGGTGTAGAGGAACTTGACCGCTTTGCCTTGACGGCGCTGTTCAAGAATGGTCTCTTCCAGAGCCTCGGGAATCAGTCCGTCTCCGTCCATGGCCACGTTGACCACATCGACCTGGAAGGACTGGAAGACGCCCAGGGCGCCCACATAGTTGGGTGCCTCAGCCAGCACCACATCGCCCGGATCGCACATGATTCTTGTGATCAGGTCCAGTCCCGACTGGGAGCCGTTGACGATGACCACGTCATCCGGCTGGACGTCCTTGATACCTTCCAGCTCCATGATGGGCAGCACGTCCTCGCGCAGATGGGGATCGCCCTGTGCTGACCCATACTGCCAGGCCACTTGGCCCTTGCTCCGTAGCATGACGCCAAGCTGGTCGGCCAGTTTATCGAAAGGCATCCGGCCCAGGTAGGGCATGCCGCCGGCCAGGGAGACCACTTCGGGTCGATTGGCGACAGCGAAGAGGGCGCGAATTTCGGAGGCGCGCATCTGCTCGGCTCGTGCTGCATAGGAGCTATACCAGGGATCGTTCTTGATGACCTTGGGTGCGATATTGGGATCATCCGCCATGACTGACTTCCGCCTTCCTGCCGCCGTTGTCTAAGGAAACTGTATTACCTGCAAGGGCTTTGTTGGAGGAAAAATCCAACACATTACCATTTCGGTACACCCATGGTCGGAACCCCGCCTGGGATTCCTTCCCATTTTCCAGGAACTTTCAATCCTAGCTGCTTTGAGGATCGGCAACAGCAAGACAGCAGCAAGAATGGACAGCCAAGTGTTCCAGCCAGGGACGTGTGGAGGACCTGCTTAGAAGGCCTGGACGGACGTGAAGCGTAGGGAGTTGCCCGGCATGCCGTCCATGGGCACCCAGACGACCAGATCCTGGGTCGTGACCGGCTCACGCAGGGTGACCTGGGTGGTGCCCGAGGGATCGAAGCTGAAGTCGGCCAGCGGCTGCCCCTGGTTGGGCTGGGCCGCTGTGGAGTTCGCGTAGATCTGGGCATGGCCGCCGCTCTGTGGCATGACGATGGTCAGGCGGGAGACTTCCTCCGGCTTGGTCAGGTGCATGTACCATCCGAAGCCCTGCAGGCCGGCGGGCTTGTTCAGGAAGAGCTGCCGATCCGACTGATAGGCTGTGGTGTTCTTGGGCTTGGGCGGATTGGGAACCTTTTTGGCCACCTTGTCAGCATGGCTGACCTTGTCGGTACCAGCCTTGGCCTTGCCGTTGGCCTTGGCCTTGCCATTGTTGGTAGTTTTCGCCTCCTCGTCCCCATCAGTCCCACCGGGGAAGGGGACGTTGGACATGACCGGCCAGCCGCCCTCCTCCTTGCCGACGTTGGGTCGGGAGCCGGAGATGGTTGAGATCGCCCACACCAAGGCCACTACGATGATTGCGGCCGCTACGGCAATGACTACGGAGCGAGTCGTGAAACGGCCGAATAGACGCGTGTCGGCCATGTCTGTCTCGTCATCCAGATCCTCGTCTTGGCTATCGTCCGGAAGTTCCGAATAGGTCACCGGCGCTGGCATGGAGTGAATTTCGGGCGTGAAGCTGGGGGGCAGAGGCTCCATGACCGTGGTCTGCTGCTCTTCTTCGTCAAAATCGCGCTTCTTGGAGGATCGGGGCGCTCGTTCGGCATCCTGATTCGAGTGGTCATTCTGCCGCTCTTCGTATGTCTGATCGGTCGAGCCGCTGGCCACGCGTGCATGGGTTCTGTCGTGTGCCTCGGCGTCATCCTCGCGCCGGGCATGTGATTCTCCATTACTCTGTGGGACGGTCTGTGAGGCGGTCCGGTTGGATGCTGCCCTGGCCTGACGACCGCCGGTCTCATGGCTTTTCTTGTCGCTGGACTTGTCGAAGTCCCACTGGGTGAAGCCGCGCTCCACGGGGTTGTCGGCGGTCACGCCGCTGCCGCTGATGGCCTCGGGCGGCCGATGCTCATCGTCTCCCACGGTCGGCATCCGCCCGGTCACTGCCTTGGACTCCTCGTCATTCAAGGCAGCGGGCCTGGCAGTCGTCGTCCTGAGTGCGCTCACATCCATGGCCGCGGTCTTGCGGGAGCGGCTGCTCAAGGAGCGTAGCCGTTGACGTTCGTCGAAGAGCGAGAAGAGGTCGGTGTCCGTGTCTTCGGGATTGAGCATCTCGATTTCGCTCCGGCCGGGGAAGAGCAGTTGGTTGGTCTTCCAGTGCGGCTCATGATGGGTCACAGTCTGTGCGGCAGGCAGGGCTGAGGAGGTCAGCCCATCGGGCAGGGGCAGTACATCCTTGGGATCCACCGGTCTCAGAGCCACGGTCTCGATGGAGGCGCGGCCGTCCATCTCAGGCCAGATCAGATCGCTGTCGGTCAGCTCCTCGGGAGGGATCCAGGGGCTGAGCAGTGCCGACAGCTCGGCCAGGGTGACCAGGGGCACTGGCTTGGCCCCCTGATCATCAGTCAGTCCCAGTCCGCGCATGCAGATGATCCTGAACTCTCCGGGTGTGTGCTTGGGAAGCTCTTGTAGGCTGGGCTGTCGTCCGTCTTGGTCGGGTCGGCGGGTCAGCATGGCGTAGAGCACGCCAGCCAGTTCGCGTATGGCATGCTCCTCGTCAGCCAATCCCGTCTCGTTCGGGACTGACGGGTGTGCGATCATGGGCGAGATGGGGGCATCGGCCAGGGTGATAGAGGCCGGCGCCAGCCTGATGGTACTGGTTGAGACTGCATAGTCGACCATGCCGGCGGCATGCAGGGTACGCATGGCCTCGGTGACCTCACCCATGATGGTGCCTATGGCCCGGTTGCTCAGCGTCTCGCCGGCGGGCCCGTGCATGTAGTCCCTCAGGGACATGCCGGCATCGGGAGCGGTGACGATCAGGGAGACCCCATCCCTGGTGTGCAGCTGGTAGACCGGAGTGAATCGGCGGTCCTTGCTCAGCGCCAGGCCGGAGGCGTTGACGTTGATCAGATCCGTGCAGGTCGAATCGCCGGCGATAAAGAGCTGGCAGTCCCTGTCCAGCACCTTGTCCTTGGCCCGCCAGACGCTCAAGCCGTTGGCACGGCGGAGCAGGGTGACCAAGGTGTATCTGCCGAGGATGGTGTCTCCGATATGCGCGTTCATGCTTGCCGAGCTCTCATCAGAAGTGGGGCGTCGCCTGTGGTTGGCGACGCCGTGGTGGACCGTGCTGTTCCTAGGCACAATTCTAACGGGTTGCGGGGCCGGAGGGGCTGGAGGGGGCCCGGCTGTCGCGGATTCTCCATCAGTGCCGGGCTCGCGGGTCTCTTCGAAGTTCTCCAGAGCCGTGTCCATGCCAGGCTGGGTGGAATCAGGAGAGGAGGAGTGCACCACCCTGACCGAGCGGTCGGCCAGCCGGGAGGGCCGTCCGTCCAAGGCGTCCAGGCTGCGGACCGGGTGTCGGGCCGTCCTGCCCAGACGGCGGGCCAGGTCGATCATGAGCTGGGTGAATTCCTCGGTGCGTAGCGCAACCAGGGTCACGGCGTAGATGGCCGCTGTCAGCAGGGTGATGACCATGCAGATAAAGAGCGCCTGCACCCAGCTCATGTGGCCCTGCCGGTCCTGGACCCAGGCGCCGACCAGGCGGGTCAGTGGAGTCTTGACCGTCAGGGAGGCCGCCAGTGCCAGACCCGCCGCTAGGAAAGCCTTGGCGTAGGTGCCAAGGATGCGCCGACCATCCAAGTATCCCTGGAAGGGTCTGCGCAGCATGCCCGCCAGCATGGGGAAGCTGAGGATGTTGCTCAAGGACAGGCTGAGTCCCACCAGGGCCGCCCAATAGCGGGGAGGGGCCAGGCGGATGGCTGCCAGGACCAACACCACCTGGATGGTGTTGGAGACGGCCGCGAAGATGAAGGGATGCCTTCCGTCCTCGAAGGCGTAGAAGGTGCGCTGAATGAGCAGGAAGGCACTCATGGGCACCAGCCCCAGGGACAGGCCTATCAGGGGTCCCGAGATCAGGACTGCCTCGTGGACGCCCACGGAGGGCAGCAGGGCACGGGTGATGGGCACAGGAATGGCCAGCATGACCGCAGTGAAAAAGAACATCATCAGCCCGACATTGCGCAGGGCCTGGCTCAGATCCTCGCGGGCATCCCCAATGCGGCCGTCCGAAACCGCCTTGGACAACTTGGGGAAGATGGCCGTGCTGACGGAAACGGCCACCAGGGAGTATGGCAGGATGAAGAGGGTATAGGCGTTTTGGTAGGAGCCGTTGCCGGCGATGTCCAAGGGGTTGCCCTCCAGAGGGGCGCCATTGTTGATGCGGGCGTTGATTACGTTGGCCAGCTGGTCGATGACCACCACACCCATGCTCCAGGCCGCCACCGAGCCCATGGATCGCAGGCCGATGCCCCGTAGGCCCCAGCGTGGTCGATAGCGGAAGCCGCTCATGATCAGGGGGATGAAGAGGACCAGCGCCTGGAAGGCCACTCCTAGGGTCCAGGCTCCGGCGGTCAGGGCCACCTTGCCGTTGTCCCAGAAACCCACCGGCTGGCTGCGGGCGTTGCCGAACAGGAGGATGAAGACCAGGAAGCCAAGGCAGCTGATCAGATTGGCGCCCACCGAGCTCCAGGCGTATGCGGTGAAAAGGCCCTTGGCGGCCAGGATCTGACCCAGTACCGTGTAGAGCCCGTAGAAGAAGACCTGGGGCATGCACCAGAGGGTGAAGGAGTTGGCCAGAGCGCGCTGTGCGGGGTTCCATTTGGAGTTCAGATAGATGGTGGTCAGCACCGGGGTGCCCAGCATCAGCAGCAGGGTCAGCAGGGCCAGGAGAACCATGGCGACGGTGATCAGCTTGTTCAGCCGGTCAGCCGCGTCCCTCTCCTTGAGGGTGCGTACGATCTGCGGGACCAGGACGGCGTTGAAGATGCCGCCCGAGATCAGGGTGAACATGACCTGGGGGATCATGGCGCCGGTCTGGTAGGCGTCGGCTGCGATCCCGGTGGTGCCTATGGCGGCTGCCAGCAGGATGGTGCGGATCTGCCCGGTCACCCGGGAGGCCGCGGTGCCCGTGGCCATGATGGCGGAGTTGCGCCCTACGGAGCTCATTCGTCCGGGTCCTTCGTGCGGTGGAACTGCCGCCAGAGCCCCAGGAGCCCAAGAAGCACGGCAAAGACAATGATGAGCAGGCCGCTCATGTCGCTCAGACGCAGATTGCTGGTGATCTGAGCCCGGCGCATCTGGCCGAAGGGACGGCCCTGGCTGTCCAGCAGGCCGATGTCCACGTTGGCCCTGCCGGCAGTCGCCACTCTGACCTTAAAGGTCACTTGGGCCTCGGATCGGGCGGGAATGACCACATCCGCCAGGCGCGAGGTAACGATCTCCATGGAATCGGTGCGAGCGCTGATGCGGGCGTGGACCGGGTAGGGATGGCTGTTGCTGACGGTGACGGGCATGGAGGCCGTCTCGCTGACCACGTTCAGGGACTCGCTGGGCGTGATGCTGATGCCGTCCAGGAGCCGGTGGGATATGGCGCCGGCCTGATCGGCCAGGCCGGCGGCGGCTGTGGTTCCGCCCAGGGACTTCAGGGCTAGATCGTCGTGGGCGGCGGTCAGCCGGTTCAGCCACTGGTGTGGATCCTTGGGCTGGCGGGCCGTGGTGTCAGCATCTTGTCGGGCCAAGGCCTGGCTGTCGGCCTTGCCGGCCGTGGCGCTGGCAGAGGGCTGGGCGGTCTGCTGATCATCGGCCAGAATGGAGGAAGCGAACCGGTCGATGTCCGCCCTGCTGGCGATCAGGGAGTCCAAGGTGGCTGCCGAGCTGTCGCCATGCTTGGCGCCGCCCTGACCGTCATCGGCTTCGAGGGCCTTGAGCAGGCCGGATGAGCCGCCGGTGAAGTCGGGTGCTCGCATCAGATTGTCCATGGGTTCCAGATGGATCCAGGGAGCGTGCTCCAACTCGGTCATGATCCTGTCCGCTTGCTGAGTGTCCTGATCGGCATCAAAGCAGACCATAAGGGAGCGCTCGGCGTAGGGCTGTTCCATCTGATAGAAGGCGCTCTGGGCCATGAAGCGTGCCGTCTGCCCCGCCTGGGTCTGCTCCCCGGTGGCCCGCGTGGAGCTGGGGTTGCCCCTTGCCAGGTTGCTGAGTTCGCGCTGGGCCGACAGGACGGTCACCCGTCCGGCCTGGGTGTCGATGGTGTACTTGCCGGTGTGGGCGGATGTGCCGGCTCCTACCTCGAAGCCCTGTGGGGCAATGACCGTCTGGTAGCCGGCGCGGCGGGCTGCAGCGATGGATTCCATGGTCCACTCCTGCTTGCCCTGCCAGGCGTATGTGCCGGAAGCGGCATCAGGATAGAGCTTGGTTGCGGTCTGGGCGTTCCAGGACTCGGGGGTGACCCCGGCCTTGGCGTAGCGATCCTGGTTCTGGGAGGCGTATCCGGTGATGTCGAAGTCGGCTGGCTGGATCAGCCCCTGGATCTTGGGACGGTTGGCGAAGGCGGACAGGTAGATCGGATCGCCCAAGGCCTGCAGGGACCCGTGCTTAGCCAGCAGCTGGCTCTGATCTTCCTGGCGACGGTCCCCTTGACGGGTCAGTGTCACGCTCTGGTCTTTATTCTTGCCCGGGCCTGACTCGGATTCGGTACCGGGCTGGGTCATCAGCGCTGTCATGGCCTTGTCGTCAATGTTCCAGTCCGAGGAGATCAGCGGCATGACCATGGTCAGAGACAGTGCAGGGGTGCCAGCAGTGGGCAGTCCATCCCATGTCCGGGTTAGAAAGGTGAACACGTCGCCCAGAACCCGATTCTGACCGTCGCTTAGGGAAAGTCGGATGGGTTTGGGCCCCCAGCTGGTCATCTTCTTGATCGCGCCTTGGTCAGCCGGCACATTGACTGAAACCTCAGCGCTCTGCCCGGCCGGGATTGTCGGTACGGTCTGTGTACCCAGCACGTCCGGGGTGGGGATGCGGGCGTGGCCTTCGGACCAGGCCTGCATGTCGGCCCGGGAGCTGAAGGAGTACAGAGCACTGGTGGACACGCTCAGATGGGTATTTTCCATAGGCTGGTTCGCGGTGTTGGTCACCGTAGCGCGCAGGGCATAACCGGATTTGTCAGTCACCACAGGCGTCGACCAGCGCAGAGCCACCTCGGCCGAGTTCTGATGATTGGGGGCAGCCAGTGCCGGTGTTGGTAGCCAGGGAGTCACCACCAGGGCTAGCAGGAGGACGATCGCCGGTAGGATTCGAGCCCACCCGGCCCATCGATTGAAGGCATGGGTGCGCTGGCTGGTGCGCCCGCTCGGGCGCAGGGGGGTCTGGATCATGGCTGTTTTTTATACTTCCTCGCGTAGAGCCAGGCTATTTTACGCTCATTAGGATAACTGAGCACCGAGGTCAGGTCGGAAAAGTCCACCCAGATGGCATCTTCGGCCTCGTGATCAGGGTCGCCCTCCACGCTCAGGGATCCGCCGATCATCCGCAGGACGAAATGGTGGACCAGCTTGTGGACCCGTTGGTTGGTCCCGGTGAACCAGTAGTCGATGGTGGCGATGGAATCGGTCACCTTACCCAGTATTCCCGTCTCCTCATGGACCTCGCGCACCGCCGTCTGCTCGGGTGTTTCCCCCCTCTCGATATGCCCCTTGGGCAGGCACCATTCCAGGTGGCCCGAGCGGGAGTGCCGGGCGATGATGGCCACTCGGTCATGCCGATCGAAAATCAGCCCACCCGCCGAATATTCGCGCACCACCGGTAGCTCCTGGGCATCCAGGGAGGCAAAAGTGGAAGGACCGGAATCGTGTTTGTGCCGGGGCATGAGGGCAGGCGTGGGAGCGTCATCCTCGACCTGTATACGCTCGCGGACCTGCGGATCCAGACGTTCGCTTACGGTTTCCACAAGATGGCCCCGACTCTGCTGGCCGCGGGCATGGATGTCCGCAGAGTCGGCGCTATGTGCAAGCATGCGCGCCATGTCCGCGGGCGTAATCATACTTCAACTCTACGTAAGGTAATGTGCAGGTGGGGTAACGGTATGCTAGTAGGCGCATCAACTCCGTAGGAAAGGGTGAGCGTGGATTTCCAAGTCTGGCCGGAGGCCATCGAGCTCGGGCGCCTTTTCGCCGAGCAGGGATTTGAACTGGCGTTGGTAGGGGGCCCTGTACGCGATCTGCTCCTGCGCCGGCCCTCCCACGACCTGGATTTCTGCACTTCGGCCAGGCCCGAGCAGTTCGAGCCCATCCTGCGTCACTGGGGGTCGGGATTCTGGGACATGGGGCGCAAATTCGGCACCTTGGGCGCTCTTCGGCGGCGTTCCGACGGCACCGAGGTCAAGGTGGAGGTGACTACCTACCGGCGAGACACCTATGATCCCAACTCCCGCAAGCCCGAGGTGGACTACGGGGACAGTCTTGAGGGCGACCTCTCCCGGCGTGACTTCACCGTCAACGCCATGGCCCTGCGGGTGCCCGATCTGGTCTTCGTGGACCCCTACCGGGGGGCCAACGACCTGGCTAAGCAGGTGCTGCGGACCCCAGTGGATCCCCGCCAATCCTTCGACGACGACCCCCTGCGGATGATGCGGGCCGTGCGGTTCGTGGCCCAGCTGGAGTTCACCATCGCTCCGGAGACCGCAGAGGCCATCACCCGCATGACCGGCCGAATCAGCATCGTCTCGGCCGAGCGGATTCGCGACGAGCTGACCAAGCTCATGCTGGCCGATCATCCCGTCCAGGGCATCGAGGCTCTGGTGCAGTCCGGCTTGGCCGACATCGTGCTGCCCGAAGTCCCGGCCCTGCAGCTGGAGATAGACGAGCACCACCGGCACAAGGACGTCTTCGAGCACACACTGATGGTGCTGGACCGGGCCATTGCCCTGGAGACCGGACCTGACGGACCTGTGCCCGCCCCGGATCTGACCCTGCGCCTGGCTGCCCTGCTGCACGACATCGGCAAACCCGCTACCAGGCGCTTTGAGCCCGGCGGCAAGGTCAGCTTCCATCACCATGATGCAGTCGGAGCCAGGCTGGCCCGCAAGCGGCTCAAGGCCTTGCGCTTCGACCACCACCTGATCGCTGACGTCTGCGACCTGATCTTCATGCACCTGCGTTTCCACGGCTATGTGGACGAGCGGTGGACCGATGCGGCCGTACGCCGCTATGCCCGGGAGACCGGGCCCCTTTACGAGCGGCTCAACCGTCTGACCCGGGCCGATGCCACCACCCGCAACAAGCGCAAGGCCCAGGTCTTCTCCTCCGCCATGGACGAACTGGAAGACAGGGTGGCTCAGTTGCGTCGGCAGGAAGACCTGGACGCCATCCGGCCCGACTTGGATGGACGACAGATCATGCAGATCCTAGGCCTGAAGCCCGGCCCTCAGGTGGGGCGCGCCTACCGGCACATGCTGGACTACCGCCTGGATCAGGGTCCGGCCGACCGGGGGACGGCTGAACGGGAGCTGCGGGAATGGTGGCAGAGTCAGGGCCAGGCCTGATTTGGCCTAGCTCTGACTGAGTATCCCTGGTCTGCATTCTGCGGGTTCGGATGCCGCCGTCTTATATGTGGAAGATGCTTGCATGGTCATCAGGTGCCAGGGTGGCATTGGCTGTGATTGTTGTGTGGTTGTTTGCTGGCGGTGTGTGGTTGGTCCGGCTGGTGTCTGGTTGTGGTTTGTAGGGTTGATGGGTGTGGTGGCGGTCCCGTCGTGTTGGGGGTGGCGGGGCCGCCTGTCGGCCTGGGCCTTCTTGGGGGGTGTGGCCCAGGTTGTTGCTTACTCGTGTGAGGTGTTCATGCGGCTGTGCGCGCCTGCTGTCTCTGGCTTTTGGCTGCTGTGGCGGCTCCTGCGGCGAGCAGTCCTGTGGCGAGCAGGATGAGCATGCCGTTTCCTCCGGTCAGGGGCAGGCTGGCGATGGACAGGTACCGGTAGGTGTTGCTTGTGTCGGTTTCTTGCGGCATGCCGTCCTGGGTCCAGTCGATGGCCACAGGGACGGGGCCTGGCGTGTAGGCGGGCGTGGTGGCGTTCCGGGTGCCGTCGGGGTTGGGCGTCAGGTTTTTGCCGGCGGCGGAGCAGACGCCTTGCTGCCGGGTTTGGTCGAAGCAGATTCTGGTGGCTTGCGGTTTTCCGGGGAAGCCGACCGGGCCGGGCCGGCTGGCCGGCCAGGCTTCAGCGGGCTCGCGCCCCAGCTGGCCGTTGCCGTTGCTCCCCCAGGAATACAGGTTGCCGTCCGAGCCGATGGCCGCGGAATGTCCATCGCTGGAACTGTAGCCTAGGCTGGCTTTTTGCCAGGTGAATCCGTCTGGCGCGCCTTGGGGCTTCTGGACCGGGGTCGGCGTGTGCTTGTCGACCTTGGTGCCGTCGCCCAGCTGGCCGTAAGCATTGTCTCCCCAAGTGTAGAGGCTGCCGTCGGAGCCTAATGCTGCGGAATACCACCTGCCTAAGCTGACTTGTTTCCAAGTGAATCCGTTGGGGGCGCCTTGGGGCTTGCCGATCTTGACTGGCCTGGCCTGGTCGGTGGTGGTGCCGTCGCCCAGCTGGCCATAAGCGTTGTATCCCCAGGTGTAGAGGTTGCCGTTGGAGCCTATCGCTGCTGAGTGGCCGCCCATGCTGATCTGTTTCCAAGCAAACGTGTCAGTAGCCCCTGTGGGTTTGTCGACCAGGCCTGGTCGGTCATATGGCGTGATGCTTGTGCTCCTGCCCAGTCGGCCGGCATCCTCCCATCCCCAGGTGTAGAGGTTGTCGTCGGAGCCGATGGCCGCGGAGTGGTCGCTGCCCATGCTGATCTGTTTCCAGGTGAATCCGTCTGGCGCGCCTTGGGGCTTGCCGATCTTGACTGGCCTTGTCCGGTTGGTGGTGGTGCCGTCGCCCAGCTGGCCGTAGTAGTTCCTTCCCCAGGCGTACAGCTGGCCGTCGGAGCCGATGGCCGCGGAATGCCGGAAGCTTGAGCTGACCTGTTTCCAAATGAATCCGTCTGGCGCGTCTCCGGGCTTGCCGACCATGACCGGCGTGCTGCGGTTGGTGTTGGTGCCGTCGCCCAGCTGGCCGTACTGGTTGTCGCCCCACGCGTACAGGTTGCCGTCCGAGCCGATGGCCACGGAATGGTATTCGCCTGAGCTGATCTGGCTGAATCTGATGCCTCGCTGTGCGGGCGGGGTCAGGGTGACCTCGGTGCCGCCGGTCTCGGGCCCCTGGGTGGGGCTGATGGTCCAGCGGCCGTCTCCCTTGGTCCACCGGGCGGTCAGGGTGACTTTCCCGGTGACGGGCTGGGTGAAGTCGTAGGCCACATCGCCTTGAAACCAGCCGTCGAACAGGCAGCCGTCGGCCTTCGGGTCCGGCTGGGGGCGTTCCGCCTGTCCGTCCTGGGTGACGGCCTGGCTGGGGGGCATGCCCGTGGGGGCGGGGCAGGAGCTGTCCTTGGAGGTGAAGCCGACCTGGTATTCGGGGGCGATGAACGTGTATCGCAGGTGCGCGTCCGGCTGCGGCCCGTTCCTGTTCCAGACGACCGTCACGTCCACGGCCCCCGGGGCATGCGCGGGCGTGGTCGCCTGCCAGGTGCCGTCAGAGTTGGCCGTGATCCCACCCATGGCCTTGGCCTGGCCGAACAGGACATCAGTAGGCGTGGTGGCGCCGGGGAAGACGACCATGACCGGCCGGTTCCGGTTGGTGGTGGTGCCGTCGCCCAGCTGACCAGTGTTGTTGCGCCCCCAGGCAAATAAGTTGCCGTCCGATCCCAAAGCTGCGGAATGAGTCTCGCCTAGGCTGATGTGTTTCCAGGTGAATCCGTCGGGTGCGTCTGTGGGCTTCCGGATCAGGGTTGGCCTGCTCCGGTTGGTGGTGGTGTCGTCGCCCAGCTGGCCGCTGCTGTTGCCTCCCCACGCGTACAGGTTGCCGTCGGAGCCAATCCCTGCGGAAAAATTGTTGTTTAGGCTGATTTGTTTCCAAGTGATCCCGTTGAGTTTGGCTGGCTTGTTTCGGTCGGTGGTGGTGCCGTCGCCCAGCTGCCCGGAGTCGTTTCTTCCCCAGGTGTAGAGGTTGCCGTCGGAGCCGATCGCTGCGGAATGAAACCAGCCGAGGCTGGCTTGTTTCCAGGTGAATCCATCGGGCGCGCCTTGGGGCTTGCCGACCAGGCCTGGCCGGTTGGCGGGCGTGATGTTCGTGTCCCTGCCCAGCTGGCCGTTGCTATTTCTTCCCCAGGTGTAGAGGTTGCCGTCCGAGCCGATGGCTGCGGAATGCCAAGCGCCTAAGCTGACTTGTTTCCAGGTGAATCCGTCGGGCGCGCCTGCGGGTTTGCCGACCAGGACTGGCCTGCTCCGGTCGGTGGTGGTGCCATCTCCAAGCGTGCCGTTGCTGTTGTCTCCCCAGGTGTAGAGGTTGCCGTCCGAGCCGAACGCCGCGGAATAATAGCTGCCTAGGATGGTTTGTTTCCAGGTGAATCCGTTCGGCGCTCCTGCGGGCTTGTCGACCAGGATTGGCCTTTTCTGGTTGCTGGTGGTGCCGTCGCCCAGCTGGCCGCTGCTGTTGTTTCCCCAAGTATAGAGGTTGCCGTCGGATCTGATGGCAGCGGAGTGAAAGCCGTTCAGACTGATTTGGCTGAAGCGGATGCCTCTTGGCTTGGGTGGGGTGAGGGTGACCTTGGTGCCTCCGGCTGCGGGTCCTTGGGTGGGGCTGATGGTCCAGTGCTGTGTGTCCGTTCTGGTCCACCGGGCGGTCAGGGTGACTTTCCCGGTGACGGGCTGGCTGAAGTCGTAGGCGACATCGCCTTGGAACCAGCCGTCGAACAGGTACCCGTCCCTGGACGGGTCGGGGCTGGGCCGGCTGGCCTGCCCCCCGTCGGGGATGGTCTGCCCGCCGATGCTGCTGCCGCCGGCCGGGTCGAAGCTGACCGTCCAGGTTTGGGAGGATTGGGCCTGCGGCCGGCTGCCTGTGGTGTCGGTCAGGCCGGTCCTGGCGGGCGCGGCGGCTGGGCTTGGGGTCGTGTGGCTCAGGGGTGAGGACGTGGCCAGAGGCGAGGATGACGATGCAGCCTGCGGGCTATCATCCCTGTAAGGGTTCTCCCCCTGCTGTTTGTCCAGGGTAGCGGGCACGGCGGTGCCGTCTGGGCTGCTGGTGCCCCCAGCCAAAGCGGGTGTACAGGACAAGGCGAGAAGAAAGGCCAAGGCGGCTACCATGCCCAAACGCTGACGCATGATGAGCTGACTCCTTCCTTCGCAGAGCCTGCTACAGCATTCCCCCGGACATCGCACTCAAAACTGTAACAAGCGCGCGAACACCCACAACCCAAAGGCGTTGCACCGACTACCATATCACGCGCGCAAACATCCCTCCCTGCCGCCGGGTGTCACCACGCCTGGTGTTGTGCCTGTCGTTGTACTACAAGCGCAAACGCCTCCGGTTGATGGTTCCGCAACAGCCGGGTCCGTGCTCCTGGGCGGTATGCCAGGCCAGCAACATTGCTGCGGCGTCAGGCCTTGGGAGCCTTGGGCAGGTTTTTCAGGGAGGAGGGGTCGGCCAGGCAGCCTTTGACGGCTTGGATCCTGCGGCCAACGCCCGAGGTGCTGTCCTCGTCGTTCAGATCGGTGAAGGTGGCCCCGATGACCACGTCGATCAGATCGTCGCCGCGGTCGTCCATGACCAGAACGGCATCGTTGAATTGGGACCCCACCGTGTAGCCGCGATCAATGGCCGAGGCGCCAAAGCGTATCTGGGTGCGCGCTGTCTCGGTCTTGCCCGGATAGTCTGCCACATCCTGCATGTTGAATCCCCGATTGCGCAGGGCCGACGCCAGGGCAGTGGCCAGACCGGACTTGTTGGTTCCGTTGAGCACCCGCACACGGATGTCGGGGTGGTTGACCAGCTTGGACTTGTCGGGCGGACAGGGCACGGCGACCCCATAGTTGGGTTTGGCGATGGTGGCGTGTTTGGCGGTATGCCCGATGGATCCGAAGATGATCAGACCACAGATGACCAGGATGACCACTAGGGCGCTGACGGCTATAGTGAAGACCATCTTCTGCCGCCGTCGTACGAACTGCCTGCGGGCCTCGCGTTCGTCGAGTGGTTCGGGATTCGTCATGTTGCCTACTCTACTGTCCATGGGTGACTCGCAGGGGAACCATCCTGGGCAGGACTGGCGAGTCAGCCTCAATGATTCTGTCCACGGCATTCTGCTCCCGCCAGAGTCTTATCAGTGTTGCCGCCTGGTCCAAGTGAGGAACCATAGCCACCACCGATGGGCCAGATCCCGAGACGAAAGCTGGCCCTGCCCCTGCCCGCCGGGCCAGATCCAGAGCCAGGAGCGAGCGTGGGTGAAGAGCGCAGGCGGTTTTTTGCAGGTCGTTCAGGTCGCCGGGGCTGGGGCCGATCGCGTCGAAGGCCTTGTATACCTGGGCCGTGCTCAGCTGATCTTCATAGGCGCCGATCAGCAGGCGACCGGTCAGTCCGGCATTGCGCAAGCTTCGAGCCTCTGCGCCAGCCGGATCCAAAGGCTCCAGAACCTGGCCGAAACCCGAGCCGTGGCTGAGACCACCATGCAGGCAGAAGGGCAGGTCTGCGCCCA
Source organism: Bifidobacterium sp. B4142 (assembly GCF_026537325.1). GTDB lineage: Bacteria > Actinomycetota > Actinomycetes > Actinomycetales > Bifidobacteriaceae > Bombiscardovia. Next base: position 95,774 of record NZ_JAFNMJ010000004.1, on the reverse strand, counting down.
GCCCGGCGGCGATCTCATCCAGTTCAGCTGCGCTCAGCCCGAGCTCCCAGAGCCGGTTCAGGCCCAGCATGGTTCCGGCCGCATCCGTGGAGCCCCCGGCCAGACCGGCACCCACCGGTATTCGCTTAATGATGCGGATGTCCGCATCCGGCTGATGCCCGGTGGCCTGGGTCATGGCTAGGAGGGCCTTGACGGCCAGGTTTGCATGGGGATCGGCGTCATTGTCAGCCAGATCACCCAGATGCTCGCCTTCCATGTGCAGCCTGAAACCGCTGCCAGGCTCTCTTGGACGCAGCTCCACTCTGTCAAGGATGCTTACGGCGCTGTAGATGGTGTCCAAGCGGTGACGGCCACCCCAGTCCGCTCGGGCGGGTCCTACCCGAAGTAGCAGGTTGATCTTTGCCGGGCAGTCCAGGGCGATCCCCTCCCTGCCGACGGCCGGGCTCACGCGGCCACCTCGCGGTCGGCCCGCTCCAGGGCGGCGAATTCCGCAATGGTCATGGTCTCTCCACGTCGGCTCGGATCGATACCTGCCGCTTTGAAGGCCTCGGGAGACACCAGGCCCTTCAGGGCAGCATGCAGGGTCTTGCGGCGCTGGCCGAAGGCAGCGTCGATCAGAGCGAAAACCCGAATCCGCGTTCGCTCGTCCTCGCCGATGTGTCCTTCCTCGTTACGGACAAAGCAGACCAGTGCCGAGTCGACATTGGGAGCGGGCCAGAAGACGTGACGTCCGATCCTTCCCGCTTGGGTGGCACGGCCGTACCAGGCCAGTTTCAGGCTGGGGGTGCCGTAGACCTTGGAACCCGGGCCAGCCGTCAGACGATCCGCTACCTCCTTCTGGACCATGACCAGGAACCGGTTCAGATTGGCGAACCGGGCCAGAAGGGTCAGGATGATGGGAGTGGCCACGTTGTAGGGCAGGTTGGCTACCAGGGTCAGGTCGGCGGTTCTGCCCGCGTCGCCTGCCAGCTGAGGGGTCAGGGTCAGGGCATCCCGGTTGATCACGGTCAGCCGGTCCAGGGCTTCCGGCATGCGTTGGCTGACGGTCTGAGGCAGGCGCCGGGCCAGCCCGGAGTCGATCTCGTCGGCGGTCACCAGACAGCCTGCCTCCAGTAGCCCCAGGGTCAGGGATCCCAGACCTGGACCCACCTCCAAGACGGACTGACCGGGCTTCACCTCTGCCAGGCGGACGATCCTGCGGACAGTGCCTGGATCGATGACGAAGTTCTGGCCCAGGCGCTTGGTGGGATGGATGCCGGCCTGGTCGGCAATGCGTCGGATATCGGCGGCGCCCAGAAGGCGGTCGTTCTCGGTTCTCGTGTTCATGTCGGTTCGCTGCTCGTGAATGTAGTAGGGAGTCAGTACCAGTTGTACTGTTCCGAGTGACGCCAGGCCGTGCTGGGATTCCCGTATTGTTGGGCGATATACCAGAGGCCCCAATCGATTTGGATGGCAGCATCGTCATGCCAGTTGGCACCGAACTTACTCATTTTAGAGCCCGGCAGGCTTTGGGGGATGCCGTAGGCACCGGAGAGGTTTTCGGCATCCCATTGCCATCCTGATTCTTTGTTCCAGAGTTTCACCAGGTCTGCGAACTGCGAACCTGTCCACCCGCGCTGAGCAGCTGCGCCCGAGGCATAGGTCTGGGCAAGCTCTGCGCTGGCATGCCAGAGGCCGCTTGGAGATGGACTTGGTGCTGGCGACGGGGCTGGTGTGTTTTCGTTCTGGCTCGGGGGGTCTGGTTTGGGCGTTGTATTCGAGCCTGATGGTTGTGATGTCTGCGAGGGCGTGGTAGTTGTCTTTCCCGACTGCGCATCCTTGCTTGGCGAGGAGCTTGGAGAGGAGGTGTCCTTGGCGTGATCGGACCCCTTGTCCTTGGACTGCTGCCCGCTGCTCTGCCCCTCCTTTGGCTTGTCGGGGCCGACGGCCACCACCTGATCCACTGGCATGGCCACGGTCTCCTCCTTGACGACCTGCTCCGATTCTGCCTGTCCGTCCACATAGGTGACCTGGATGGTCTGCAGACGCTGGCCGGCTACGCCCTCCTGTCGGATATGGGTCTGGCCTGGCGCCAGGTTCGGGTCGACCACGGTACGTGTGGCAAAGGCCAAGGGGATGGTCTTCTGGGTGTTCCCGTGGGTGACCCGTCGGACACGCAGAACGGTGGCGCCCTGGTCGTGCTCCACGCTGACGCGGTCCTCCTTGCCCAGCACGATGCCCTTGGAGTCCAGGATGGAGGCAGCCGGAAGCTTGCCGTCAGGGGCCACCGAGGTCTTCCCGTCGGCCACGACCGTGACCGGCCCCGCCTGGTTGATGACCAGACCGCCAGTCAGCTGGTTGTAGACGTTGCCTATATCCACGGTGACCTTCATGGCCTGCTTGCGGTTCTCCTCGAAGAATCCCAGCAACTGGTCCATGCTGGTGGCTGTGGTCCAGAAAGGCACTCGCTGGCCCTGGATGACGATGGTGGTCTGATAGGCGGAACGCACAGTGACTGCCGCATGGTTGTTCAGCTGGCCTCCGGAGGTGGAATCGACCAGGTCGTGGGTCTTGACCTTGATTCCCTGCTGGCGCAGCAGGCCGTCCACGCTGTAGGCGTAGGTGGTCACCGTTTTGGTCTGCCCGTTGACGCTTAAAGCCACGCTCTTGCGTGCAGTGATGCCGAAGGCCAAGGCCATGGCCAGAACGACCAGGATCGCGCAGGAGGCCACGCGGATCCTTCTGAGCATGACAAAACGCCGCGGCGTCCAGCGTCTGGCCATGTGCTCGCCTCCCCGTTCCTGCCTTGTCTGTACCTGGTAATTCTAGCGGCGCGGGCATGGAGCTAAGCCAGACAATCCGCAAGGTCGGGCAAACATCCACATTTGTTACAGATGGGTGGCAACAAAAAAGCCGACCTGGCCGTCATCGGTCAGTCGGCTTCTCAAGACCCGGGCCTTGGGCCGGCGGATCAACGTCAAGAGGACGGGAATGAAGGGGAATGATCCCGTCCTCGAATACGAACGGAGATGGTTGGGGAAAAAGCTCCGTTCGTACTTCGGAGAACGAGCCTCCGAAATGACTTACTCGAGGGAAGTATTTGTAATTATCCAGGTAATGTCCATTATTATAGCCTGTCCCGAGACGAAGCTGAATATGTGGAATAGGGGGTTCATTCCTGGCGTAGAGCCTCCTGTCAGAGTCGAACTGACGACCTGCCGCTTACAAGGCGGCTGCTCTGGCCAACTGAGCTAAGGAGGCGGTCCCGGTGGTCCATGACAGCATTCCAGGCCGCGGTACGGAATGATATCCTACCATCACCGTGTCCCCAAGGGGACGCTGGGCGCGAAATTCTTCTCGACCTGTCCGGTTCAGTTCAGCGAGCGCGGTTGGCCGGAGGCGCCGATGGCCGGCATGGCACCCTTGACGCCCACCTTGGACTGGTCCAGGCCCAGAGTCTTGAGCAGGCCCGAACGATAGTCCAAGCCCGCCTGGGACAGGTTGCCCAGTTCCCAGTAATTGCCGTTGATGCGAACCGTAGGCGTGGTCATCTGCCCCTTGTTGGATCCGGAGGGATTCCAGAGCTCCTTGCGCAGGGGCGTATAGGCATCCATGGCCTTGATCCAAGCCCGGTAGTGACCCTTGACCGCCTGATCGGCAACCTTGGGATCAACCCCGGCCTTGATGGCCTGTTGGCGGATCTTGTCGTTGCTGATGGGGTGATAGTCGGACTCATCCGGTTGGAAGTCCTTGGCGTAGAGATTGGCGATGAAAGGCAGCAGGTGGTCGGGGTCGTGCTGGGCCACGTAGATGGTGGCCGTGCCCGTTCTGCTCGAGTAGTTGTCGGTGGAGAGCCGGTCCATGAAACTCATGGGGTAGATGACTAGGTTGATCTGCCCGGCGTCCACAAGACTGGTCAGGGTGGAGTCCAGCCCGCGATGCAGGGCGCCGCAGCCTGGGCACATGAAGTCCATGTAGATCTCCACGGTCGGAGCCTTGGCCACCGGCTTGCCCAGCCCCTTGGAACTGATCAGGAAGCCGCCTTGGTCATTGGCGGCCGAGGGCTTTTCCTTGACTCGTGCGACGGCCTGACGGGCCTGCTCCAGGTCCTGGGTCTTGACCGGGCGATGGCTGCGCCAGTATAGGAATCCGCCCAGAGCGATCAGTGCGATGAGCACCACGGTGACGATGACGCCGATCATGGTCTGCTGGCGGCGCTCCTTGGCCTCCTGGAGCCGCCGGGCCTCTTCCTGGGCCTTGAGCGCGGCCTTGCGGTTCTGCTTGCCCTTGGACATGACCTGGATCCTTTCCTTGGCATACTGAGCATAGTGTAGCCGCCAGGGGTGGAGGTCGGTCTTAGGCGCGCAGGAGGTGGATGGGGGCCCAGTCCATGGAGGGCTGGGCAATCAGCCCGGCCAGGAGGACGGCAGTAATCAGCAGCCAGATCAGGAGCAGAATCCACCTGCGGCAGGGGCTGCTCGGCGCCTCGGGATCCTGACGACCAAGGGGAATACGGCCCGCTGCCAGACGTAGGACCATGTTGCCGCTGTTCGCTTTGGGGGTTGAACGGTCCTGTGTGGGCAGGGTCGCCAACAGCCATCCGGCCAGCGTTGCCAGGGCCATGGCCAGTCCGCCGACAGACAGGGGCCTGGCCGCTGGCAGGGGGAAGGTCAGCAGATGCTCGCCTAGGGTCAGGCCTGCGCGAACGGTTGTGAGGGCGCCCGCCCAGGTCAGCGGCAGGGCGACTAGGACTTGGACAAGGATCATGCCCGGCAGGCGGAGCAGGGCGGCTGCCAGGCCCTTGAGCAGGTGCCAGGGAAGGGCGGCTGCGCTTAGCAGACGATCGGTGCCCCGCCGAGGTCCGTTACGGCGCAGCTCGCGTTCGATCTGGGCTTTTATGCTCCATCCGGTAGTGCTCAGGGCCCAGAGGAGGATTCCGGCGGTCGCCAGAGCCGAGACCGGGGCCAGTGCTGTCAGCAGGGCGGGAAGGATTCCCAGCAAGACCAGGCAGGGAGTTCCCGCTTTCAGGTAGCGCAGACGTCGCATCTGGGCGGGAGGCTGGTCTCCCAGCCAGTGGGCGTTCGCCTCGTTGCGGTATCCGCTGGGCAGGGGCTGTGCCGGCGGTAGCGAATCCTGAACGGCGGTGGCTTGAAGATCTTGGCGATCGGCTAAGGGTTGCCGATCCTGCCAGGTCTGTGTCTGCTCTTGCTGCTCCTCGGCTGCAGGAAGGGGATCCAAGAGGCTGATGGGCTGCTCCGAGTCGGGCAGGAGGGTCGTCTGTTCATCTGCTTCGCTGTCTGCGGGGGGTTGTGACCAGGCCGTCCGCGGACTGTCTGGATCGGCCCGCGCGATCGGCGGCATGGGCATGGTGGCCGGCTCAACGACCATGGTGGGGGAGTCGGCCTGCCCCTCAGCTTCCGAAGAGCCGCCGCCAAAAGGGCGCATCGTCTCCTGGCTGCCTTTGCCGGTCTGCTGCCCTCCCGCATCATGGTCGTCTTGCTCACCCTGCCAGGCCTGCGGATCCATGGCATCCCGACCGATGGCCTCCAGGAGCTCCTGAGGTGTGCAACGCGCGCCTCGATCGGGGGAGAGGGCCGAGCGCAGGGCTCTCATGGTGCCCATGGGTAGCCCGGACAGGTCAGCATTGCCTGAGGCCTCCCGCTCCAGGACCGCCATCATGGGTTTGTCGCCGAAGACCGCCCGTCCGGTGGCTGCATAGGCCAGAACGGCTGCCGTGCTCCACCAGTCGGTTTCCTGGTCGGCCTCGGCTCCATCGATGATCTCCGGGGCGATGAAGCCAGGGGTCCCCATGACCAGCCCGGTCCGGGTCACGTGGCTCTGCCCCTGGCCCATGGCGATGCCGAAGTCCACCAGCACCGGCCCCGAGACCGAGATCATGACATTGGTGGGTTTGATGTCCCGGTGGACGATGCCCGCCCGGTGGACGGCTGCGACGGCATCGGTCAGCTTGTGTGCCAGCCGCTCCAGGTCGTCGCCCCGATAGGGACCGTTGACAGCCACGTCGTCGTGCAGGTTGCGCCCCTCGATCAGCTCGGTCACGATGAAAGCCAGAGCATCATCAAGTTCCATATCCACGATTCGGCAGACGCCTGGATGACGGATCCGTTGCAGGGCCAGGGCCTCGCGTCGCAGGCGCTCGCGTGCCGAGGCGCGGTCACGTTCGTCGAGGCTGTCTGACGAGATCTGGTCCTCCTCCAGGGATTCCCGTAGAATCTTCATGGCGTAGTCCTGGCCACCGCCATCCCGGGCGCGCCAGACGGACCCCATGGCGCCGCCGCCCAGGGGCTCAATCAGGGTGTAGCCCCCGACCAGCCGTCCCGGCCCCAGATCCAGTCCCTCAAGATCACTCATGCTTCCCATTGTGCTCCGACTCGTTGAAAAGGGCCTGATTGCGGCCTCTGCCGTTTCCTCGCGTCCGTGATCGTCGCAGATGGCTCGACTGCCGGCGGCATAATGCGTAAACAGGCGTTGATACAATATTCTCGGCTGGGAAATATGCAAAGCAACAGAAAGAAGGGGCTTCATGGAAGCTTCGCGCTTTGAAAAGGGATCTAAAGCTTTGGCTGCCATTGACGGCAAGGGAGGCCAAGCTGTCATCGACTCTCTTCAGGATATAGCGCCGGACCTGGGTCGCTGGATTGTCGAGTTCGCCTTTGGCGACATATACACCAGGAAAGGGCTCGATCTTCAGCAGCGTGAGCTGGTCACGATAGGCAGTCTGGTTACGCAGGGTGACACGGCTCCGCAGCTGGCTGTTCACATACGGGGAGCTCTGAATGTCGGGCTGAGCAAGGAGGCTGTGGTCGAAGCCATACTCCAATGCGCTCCCTACGTGGGATTCCCGCGTGTCATCAACGCGATCAACGTGGCCAGGACGGTCTTCGAGCCCAGCTCCGAAGTTTCCGACAAGACCAAGGATTGAGCCGGCAAGGGTTCGCACGCCGAATTCAGTCTTTGGTGTATAGTGGGCACTGGCTCAAGGGAGAGTTTCTCTTAACCAAAAATAGAAAACCGTCGTATGGTCATGCCGATGTCGGTGTTGGCCCCGGGACGGAAACCACAGTGAAAATCAACCCTTCACTACGGATCGTTCGGCACGTACCTGCCGATGAAAGGATGAACAATGGCAGAAGTGGTATTCGACCACGTCACTCGTATCTACCCGGGCAACGATGAGCCCTCGGTCAGTGACCTCAGTCTGGACATCAAAGACGGTGAATTCCTTGTTCTGGTAGGGCCTTCCGGCTGCGGAAAGTCCACTACCCTGCGCATGCTGGCCGGCCTGGAGGAGGTCAACAAGGGCCGCATCATGATTGGCGACAAGGACGTGACGACCATGCAGCCCAAGGACCGCGACATCGCCATGGTCTTCCAGAATTACGCCCTTTACCCCCATATGACCGTTGCCGACAACATGGGCTTCGCCCTGAAGATCGCCGGCACCCCCAAGGATGAGATTCGCCAGCGGGTGGAGAAGGCCGCCGAGGTGCTGGATCTGACCGAGTACTTGGACCGCAAGCCCAAGGCTCTGTCCGGCGGCCAGCGTCAGCGTGTGGCCATGGGTCGCGCTATTGTGCGTCAGCCCAAGGTCTTCCTGATGGATGAGCCTCTGTCCAACTTGGATGCCAAGTTGCGTGTTCAGACCCGTACTCAGATTGCCGCTCTGCAGCGTCAGCTCAACGTCACCACCCTGTATGTGACCCACGATCAGACCGAGGCTCTGACCATGGGCGACAGGATCGCCGTCATCAAGTTGGGTGTCCTGCAGCAGGTGGGGGCGCCTACCGAGCTCTATGACCGGCCGGAGAATGTCTTCGTGGCCGGCTTCATCGGCTCGCCCTCTATGAACATCAACATCCACCCAGTGGCCAATGGGCAGGCCAAGATCGGCGAGGACACCATCAGCCTGCCCCGCGAGGCTGTGGACAAGCTGACCCCCGAGGACCAAGGCAGGATCGTCGTCGGCTTCCGTCCCGAGGATGCCTCCCTGGCTGGTGCAGACGAGCCTGAAGCGTTCTCTCTGAAGGTTGCCAATGTGGAGGATCTGGGCTCCGACGGCTACATCTACGGCAACATCCTGACCGACAACAGCGTGGCTGAGCAGGCCATCGTCATGTCCGACCAGAACAAGCTGACCACCATCCGCGTCAACCCGCGCGACCTGCCCAGGGTGGGCGACGTGGTCAAGATCCACATCGACCCCGCCAAGATGCATCTGTTCTCCCCGGCCAGCGAGCTCCGGCTGAACTGAGCGTCCCTGCGACCCTGTGGCTCGGCCATGGTTTCCCGCCGATCCGCAGGGCCCGTATCGATTGTTGATATCATTTTCCTTCCTCTCCTTGTTGACCGGGTGACCAGGAGCCCCGCGCGGCGGATCCGTGCGGGGCTCTTCCCGTATAGGATGGGCGGCGATGGGATGGATGAAGCATGACTAGCGTGAACATCAACCGGGCGACGGCCTCCTCTCTGGACCCTCGCGCCATGAAAGCCACCTCGATAAAGACCACGGCCGATCCCTCCTCCGAGCAGGAGCCGGCCGCCCTGCACATCACGGCCACCAGCTCCAACCCCAGGATGTTTACCCTGCCCTGGGAGCGGCCGCTGGCCACCTGGCCCCGGGATCTGCTGGCCAACCTGCCCAGAGGCATCTCCCGGCACGTGGTGCGCTTCGTCCACGTGGGCGATGATGTCTACGCCATGAAGGAAATCACCCAGCGGGTGGCTGAGCGTGAGTATGAGCTCCTGCGCAAGCTGCAAAAACTGGAGCTGCCCACGGTCAATCCCATCGCCGTGGTCACCGGTCGCCACACTCGTGAGGGCGAGCCTCTTGAGGCCATGCTGGTCACTCAGCATCTGAAGTTCTCGCTGCCTTATCGCGCCCTCTTCGCCCGCAATCTGCGTCCGGATACGGCAGAGCGTTTGATCGATGCCCTTGCAGTCCTCCTGGTGAGGCTCCATCTGGCAGGGTTCTACTGGGGCGATGTCTCCCTGTCCAATGTGCTCTTCCTGCGTGATGCCGACGCCTTCTCGGCTTTCCTGGTCGATGCCGAGACTGGTGATCTGCACCCCAGCCTGACTGACGGCCAGCGCGAGTATGACATCGACCTGGCCAGGACCAACATCATCGGCGAGCTCATGGATTTGGACTCCGGCAATCTTCTGGCCGGCGAGGTGGACGAGGTTGGCGTGGGCAACCGGCTGGTGGACCGCTACCATTCCCTCTGGAGCGCTCTGACGGACGTGGACAGCTTCGATCCGGACGAGATGTGGAAGATCGAGCGCCGCGTCAACCGGCTCAACGATCTAGGCTTTGACGTGGACGAGCTGGAGATGAAGACCGAGGAGAACGGCAACCGGGTGTTGGTGCGCCCAAGGGTGGTCGATGCCGGCTACGCCTCCCGCAAGCTGTTGCGGCTGACCGGCCTGGATGTGCAGGAGAATCAGGCCCGGCGGCTGCTCAACGATCTGGATGCTTACCGGGCATCTACCTGGCGGCAGGGCGAGGACCTGGAGATCGTGGCCACCGACTGGATGCGCGAGGTCTTCGAGCCCACTGTGCGTATGATTCCACCGGAATACCGATCGCAGATCGAACCGGCCCAGTTCTTCCACGAGGTGCTGACCCACCGCTGGCTGATGGCCGAGAAGGCCGGCCACGACGTGCCCATGGCCGAGGCCGTGCAGAGCTACATCAGTGAGTCCCTGCCAGAGTACCGGCTGGATTCCGAGGACATGAAGACCATCAACGAAGAGGCGGACGCCGGCGTGGTCGATGACGAGATGAACTGGCAGGGTGCCCATGCCCAGGCTGGTCAGGGTAAGCAAGTCACCCGTGATCAGACCGACAAGGATGCAAATGGCCATGAAGTGAAAGGCCATGACGCAGCTAACACAAGGGCGACTGAACAAACCGATGTTGGAGGCCAGACCGGAGCGGGCACGCAGAAGGACCGTGACCGGGCAGGCGAGGAGGTGCCGTCGCAACCAGTCTTTGAAGACACGAATGGCGGTCGAAGCTCGCTGAGATCGGTCTACGCCCCCGGCAGCCTGGATGCGGCTGCCGACCAGGATGACCAGGATGACGCGGTCTGGGCCTCCAGCTGACTCTTGAGTTTGTGCGGCAAGGGTCCGCTGCATGTCGGCCGCTGCACGCAGACTGTTGCCGCTTGGGACTGTCCGTCTTCAGATTGCCGGTGCCTACCTAGGGCTATTTGGCTTGGTGCGCGGACCGTCGGCGTGCCATGGCTACGGCGTAAAGGCTGATGCCAGCTGCAACCGAGGCGTTCAGGGATTCCACCGAGCTGGAGATGGGGATGGAGGCCAAGGCATCACAGTTCTCTCGGACCAGGCGGCTCAGCCCCTTGCCCTCGGACCCTAGGACCACCACAAGAGGATCAGTCTCGAAGCCAGTCTCGCCTACTATGGCGCTGCCTGCGCCGTCCAGGCCAACCGCATAGTAGCCGCGCTCTTTAAGCCCTTGAATGGCCTTGGTCAGATTGACCACACGGGCCACGGGCAGGTGGGCGGCGGCTCCGGCAGACACCTTCCAGGCCGCAGCTGTGACCGAGGCGCTGCGGCGCTCGGGCAGAACCACTCCCGAGGCTCCGAAGGCTGCGGCTGAACGGATCACGGCCCCTAGATTCTGCGGATCGGTTACTCCATCCAGGGCGATGAACAGCGGGCGGGCGGCAACCTTGGTCTCCTGGTCGGCCCCGTCTAGGGCGGCTGCGTGCTTTTCGGCCCTGTCGACCAGGCTCTGCAGGGAGGCGTACTGGTAAGGCTGCACCTTGAGGACCACACCTTGGTGGTTGCTGGACCGGGCGATGCGGTTCATCTCTAGGCGGTCGGCTTCCAGCAGGTTGAGTCCCTCCTGCCCGGCCAGTCGCACGATCTCTCTGGTCCTATCGTCATGGTCCATCCGGGCGGCCAGATAGAGCTGGCTGGCCGGGACGCCTACACGCAGGGCTTCCAGGACTGCGTTGCGGCCGATAACCAGATCGTCGGAATCAGAGGTGAATCGGTCGGCCCGGCGGCGGGCAGCCAGACGTGGATCGGCCGCTTGTCTGCGCTGGGCCGCCTGCCGGGCCTTGTAGGCCTTGTGGTAGACGCGATCCTCAGCTTTGGGGGTAGGCCCTCGGCCGCGCAGTTTGTTGCGGTGCTTGCCGCCCGAACCCTTGGTCGGGCCTTTCTTGTTAGCCATGCTCTCCATACTAGGGGCAGGCGGAAACCGGCCGGTCTGCCAACCAACCTCGCATTCCTGCATCCACGCGCCGGAAGGTGAGAAGGGAGGCCATCTGAAGGTTCCTGCGGATACGCTGCTGGATTTGTCCTCGTCCGAAGAGCCCAAGATGGCCCGGCCGAAAGGCTGGGTGGAGCGTCTGCCGTCGCCACGTGTCCGTCGGTACCGGCTGAGCCAACGGCGGCTATCAGCTGCAGTATGGCCTGGTCGTGCAGTAAGGGTGAAACAGCAATGATTCGGTTGGAATTATCGTCCTTCCCGCTGGAGATATTATCCACCCAGGTTTATTTATAAGGCGGTTCAACCCAGGGCGGCCACCTGTTCGGAATCGGGGAAGTCCAGCCACTCGACCGGTGACTGGCCTTCCCGGGTCGGGGTGACGGCGACGTGGGTCATGGATGAGTTCCTCGATGCCCCGTGCCAGTGTCTGACGCCTGCGGGGCAGAAGACCACATCGCCTGGCTTGAGCTGCCGAGGCTTCCGGCCCTCTTCCTGCTCCCAGCCCAAACCGGCCGTAACCAGGAGGAGCTGGCCATGTGGGTGGGTGTGCCAGCGGTTGAAGCAGCCGGGGGCGAAGGTGACGTTGCCTGCTGAGCATTCCACATCTGGTTCGGTTAGGTGGTACAGCCAGGCATGACCGGTGAAGTTGGGGCCATCGGCAGGGTCCCCTAGGGGGTAGAAGCCGGAGTCGGGCAGGACGTCTGCCTGGTTCATGGCCTCTGATCGGCCTGCGTCCGCCGTTGCTTCCTCATCGCCGAAGATCTCCTTGGCCAGGTTGAAGGCGCTCCAGGCCTTGGGCCAGCCGGCGTAGAAGGCTAGCTGGGTGATCAGTTCCACCATTTCGGATCTGGTGACCCCATTGCGCTTGGCCAGGTTCATGTGGCTCTGCAGCTGGGGGAAGAGGCCCATGGCCATCAGCCCGGCGCAGGTGATCATGCTCCGGTCGTGGGCCGAGAGTTCCTCCTCGCGGGACCAAACCTGGCCGAAAAGCACGTCGTCGTTGAAGTGGGCGAAGAGGGGTGCGAAGTCGCCGAGCTGATCGTGCCCAGCCGTCTGTTTGATTGCCATGATAGTTCTCCTTCTTTCATGTCCGCCGTCATTTTGGCATATCTACGATATTCGGGTCTTTTGGTTGCTGCGGGTCAGAGCACCTGGATGTTTGGAACGCCGTCAGCCCACCCAGACCGGCCTGTCGCCATCGGTGCTTGGTCGGGATATGCCCAGACTGGCTCGGCTGTGCTCGGCCGGGTCGGCCAGGATCTTTTCAATCAGGTCCGCTATAGAGTTCCGGGACACGGTCGTCCCTCTGTACGGTTGACCTTTCTCAGTCAGTTCGTAGTCACGGTCGGGCTGGTCATCCAAGTAGGCGGCGCGGATGATCGTGTAGTCCAGGTCGGAATCTTCGATGAGACGTCCTGCCCGACGGGTGTCCTCCATGACCTCATGGCCGCAGGACTCCTCGACCCAACGGCCGAATTCGCCCGGCACCTCATGGTAGAGCCCGAGTCCGGTAATCCAGATCAGGCGCTTGACCCCTGCCTGTTCCATGGCCCGGACCGTTTTGTCGGCCATGGGCTCGAATTGCCCGCCAAGATCGGCCAGGACGATATCCTGGCCCTGCATTGCATGAACAAGGTGGGGATAGTCGTTCACGTCCCCCTCGATGGTGGTTTCCCTGGTCGGGTCAAGGACGGGCAGTCGGTCGGCGATGCGCAGGTACTCGGTCAGGTGCGTGTCGCTTTCACCGGTCAGCAGGTCCTTCCGGACCAGGCGGGCTATACGACCGTTGGCGCCCAGTATCAGCAGATTGGTCATCCATTCTCCCGTGGCGAGTTGTTTGTGGTAAATCGTCTCTTTATCTGTACGCCTTCAAGTGGGCTTGAAGTCAAGTGACGTGGGCATGGCCAGGACCAGGACATTGTCAAGGCTGTGCGGGAGGACTGCGGCATTTTCAATGATATCTGCAAGTTCCTGCGCTACCACTCTGCTCCAACATGGGCGAGGTCTTTGGCGCCATCCCTCTCCAGCCTGAAGCCTGGCCGCAATTCATTAGCCTTCTGCATGGTCAGATTGTATGCAATTCTCAAGTGAGATATCGGGCAAGCCGGGTACTTCGTTGAGTGAGATGCCGATTCTATTCTGCGGACGAGTCCGTAGAAAACGCGGGTCTATGTCTGCCTTGCTCATACGCCCCATAACTGGAGGACGTATTTGAATCCCAATGAGTGAGCCTTATGAAAACCATGCATGAACAGGCCGTTGAGCTCATGTAGCGGCATTCTGGCTCTTTACGTCAATGGCGCCATGCAGACTTCATGCAAGTTCAGTCGTGTTGCTTCGTCAGTCCGAGACATCGGCCTTGTAGAAGTTGACGTAGGAGCGGGAAGGGGTTGGACCGCGCTGGCCCTGGTAATGGGAGCCGTTGTGCTTGGATCCATAGGGGTACTGGGCCGGGGAGGAGAGTTGGAAGAAGCACATCTGGCCGATCTTCATGCCTGGCCAGAGTTTGACCGGCAGGGTGCTCACGTTCGACAGCTCCAGGGTGATGTGCCCTTCAAAGCCGGGATCAACGAAACCGGCAGTGGAGTGAGTCAGGATGCCCAGACGGCCCAGGGAGCTCTTACCCTCCAGCCGGGCTGCCAGGGTGGAGTCCAGCTTGACATACTCCCAGGTGGATCCCAGAACGAACTCGCCTGGATGCAAAATCCAGGGTTCGTCCTTTGGCACCTCGAACTGCTCAGTCAGTGCACCCTGGTCCTCTGCGGGATCCACATAGGTGTACTGATGGTTGTTGAAGACCCGGAAGTAGCGGTCCAGGCGCACATCCACGCTGGAGGGCTGAACCATGGCAGGTGTCCACGGGTCCAGATTCAGATGTCCTGCCTGGTGGGCATCCAGGATGTCATGGTCGCTGAGCAACATGCCGAGGTATCTCCTTTAGGCTCGTTCGTCGAGGGTCTCTCCTTGGGCGGGAAACCATCCGAAATCCAGTCTAACCGGCCCTATGCCCGCTTCTGATCTCGCTGGATTCACAGAGAATTCTCAGATAACACTATCGTCGCCATAAGGTAGCTATTCTTTACTATAAATGTCGGCTCAAAAACCGAACGGGCGGCTGACCTCCGTCCGACAACTGATTTCCCTTTCTTCTCTCTCGCCCGGCGATGTTCACGCACCGTCGGGTTCTCTTCATTGTGGGGAAGTATCAGTGTGTCGACGTTTCACGTGAAACCGCACGGCCAATGGCTCGATTGAGCTCGTTAAGGTCTATTGCGGGACGGTCAGGCGTTTGCAAACCCATGAGTCCTGCAAATCAATGAGTCGCTTCGTGCTTGGCTGGGCCGGTCATCTGCCCTTTGGATTTCTGCTTCTCTGGATGTGAGACGAAAGGTTGACGGATACCAAAATGGGATGAAAAGTTTCATGGAGCCGCATTCTGGGACTCCTCTTCTCTGGCGTCTGTATAAGTTGTGTTTTATAGGCAAAGGATTGAAGGTAGGGGCCGACGATATGGAAGAACCCCCGTCAGTTATGGCTATGACGGGGGTTCTCCACCGGGGGGAGGGACGGCGAACTTCTCGCCTTCGGCGGCTGAGGGAAGAGGGGGACTATCACAATGCCGAAAGCAGTCCGAACCCCGCTCCCTCCCCGGTTCGCGCGGCCGGGTGCCGGGTCTGGGCCTGACTCATTCCCAAGACTGGGAAGAGCGGACCGGGCCGTGCAGCTATCCGACCAAGTATGTATGTGTCACACCAGCCTTACTCCTGGGGAGCCTTGGCTGACATGGCCTTGTGGAAGACGGTCACGATGATCAGGGCCAGCAGGGCGGTCAGCGCCATGACCCAGAACATGTTGGCCACCTGAGCCTGGATGCCGGTCTTGACACCCCCCAGAGCATGTGACCCGAATTGGGGATTAGCCATGAGTCCGCTGTAGACAGCCATGCCGATGGAGGCCGAGGTATTCATCATCAGATCCCCAATGCCGATGCCGCGTCCGTTCTGGTCCACGGGCAGGGTGGCCGAGAAGGAATCGTAGAGGGGTGTGTAGGACATGGTGATGCCGGCGATGAAGACCGAAGCCAGCGCAGTCAGGACCCAAAAGCCCGAGGTGAGCGAAAGGGCCGACCCTACGGCTCCGGCGATCATGAGCAGTGCGGACAGGATCAGCATAGGCAGGCGTCCCATGGCGTTCATGATGACTCCGGACAGGCAGCCCACCAGGGTGGCCACGATGTAGACGATTGTCAGGCAGAGGGAGACCTGGCTCAGGGAGATCCCGTAGATCCGGTCGCCGATCACGTTGTAGATGGGCACGCAGGCAAAGTTGAAGAAGTAGAAGACGAAGAGGGCCAGCAGGACAGCCATGTAGGCGCCGTTGGTCACGAACCCTCGGCTCAGGAAGGGGTTGGCGCCCTTCCAGACATAGCCGGCGAAGATCAGGATCAGGACGGCCAGCACCCCCAGCATCCAGGTGGCTGGGAAGGAGAAGTAGACGGCCACGAACCCGGCGATCAGCGCGAACAGGGCGATGCCGAAGACGTCGATGCGCTCACCCTTGATGCCGGTGTCAGGCGTGTACTTGAGCACCGGAGGGATCAGGAGAATGGAGACCAGCGGTACCAGGAAGAGGTAGCGCCAATCGATGGAGGTGATCAGGCCGCCGGCGAAGATGCCCACCGCAGAGGAGGCGTAGTAGACGGCGTTGAAGATACCCAGATAGAAGGCGCGCTCCTTGTCGCTCAGGTATTTCATGGCCATGACCAGGAAGACCGAGCCGGCCACCTGGCCACCCGCTGTCTGGATCATGCGGGCCAGGACCACGGCCCAGAAATTCGATGCGCCGAAGAAGCCCAGGAGGCTGCCGATGATCAGGGCGCCCACGCCGAACAGGGTCATCTTCCGAGGGGAGATGTAGTCGCAGAGGGTTCCGTAGAGCATGCAGACCACGCCCAGGACGATGCCAGGCAGGGTGCTGATCAGCGAGGCGTTGGCGGACATTCCCAAGGAGTCGCCCACGTTCTGGAAGACCAGGTTGAAGGCCTGGATCATCAGTGTGCCCAGCAGGAAGATGGTCAGCAGGGCCGGCAGGGCCCGCTTAGTGCTGCGGCGGTTTTCATCAACGGTCGCTTCGGTAGTCTCGGTGGTGATGGATTCGCTCATGACTGCCGTCTTTCTAACGTTCGTTCTCGGTCTTGCGCACCAGGGTCAGAAGCCTGTCCATGAAGCGCCGGGTGAACCGCTCGGTGTCGATCGACAGGGCAACCTTGGTGTTCTTGACTGTGTCCAGGAGCCTGCTGGGGTCACCGATGGTACGGGCCCGCTGTGGTCCTTCGGTCTCGACCATCAGGTTGGTGGCGAAGGTGGTGACCAGGCTGGGGTCGATGGCTACGGCGGCGGCCAGGGGGTCGTGCAGGTTGCAGCCCCCCAGGTAGACCCCGCTCTCTTTTTCGCTGATGTCGATGTAGTAGTCGGTCATGTCTGCCAGGAAGCGGCCGGCGCTGGTGCCTGTGGCGCGCAGGGCCTCGGTGTCCTCGCGGCTCATCAGAGCCTGGGTGGTCACGTCCAGACCAACCATGGTGATGTCTGCGGTGGTGGCGAAGACCCGGTTGGCTGCCTCAGGATCCTGGTTGATGTTGGCTTCTGCGAAGGGTCCCACGTTGCCAGGCTGGGTCAGAGTGCCGCCCATCATAACAATGCTGATGCGGTCGACGATGTCGGGGGCCTTTTCCAGGGCGGCGGCGATGGTGGTCAGGGCGCCGGTGGGCACCACGGCCAGCTCGCCCTTGGGGTAACGGCGGACTGCGTCGATGATGAAGTCCACCGAGCTCTGCTGGCTGGCCTGCCGATCGGTCTGTGCTGGGATTTCAACATTTCCAGTGCCGTTGGCCCCGTGGAAGATCTCGGAGTCCGGCGGAACGCTGAAGGAGTCGGTCGTGCTGGGGTGGTCGATCCCCTTGAAGACGGGGATATCCTCCCTGCCGTACATGGCCAGCAGCCGCAGATCGTTGTCGACGCCTTGGTCGAGCACCACGTTGCCGTAGGTGCCGGTGATCCCGATCAGTTCGGCATCCGGGGAACCCAGGACGTAGGACAAAGCCAGCGTGTCATCGATGCCAGTGTCCAGATCCAGAATGATCTTGCGGACGGTTTCCTTACTTGCTGACACGTTGGTCTCCTTCCCAGAAGGATGGGCAGCACCAACCTTCTGCTTACCTATGTCGTGCCTTCCCTAGGCTGATTCGTTACTGCTGTGAAACAAACAACCTGTTTGATGTAACGTTTCATCAAACTGTACGGAGCTAAACTACCCGCGGCTTGGAGGCTTGTCAAAGTGCGTCGTGGTGTGTTCGCCATCAGGGCAGAGACCTGCGATCTATCGGTGGTGTCTGCGGCAGCGGGTCTTTTGCCGATTTTCCTTGCAGCCGACGATAATGAGGGTATGACTTTAGCGACTCCTGAACGGTATGTGGCGATGCTCGATGCGGCCAGACGGGGGTCCTACGCCTATCCCGCCATCAATGTGACCAGCACGCAGACTCTGAACGCGGCCCTGCAGGGATTGGATAACGCTCAGTCCGACGGGATCATCCAGGTCTCGGTGGGAGGTGCCGCCTACCTCTCCGGACAGCGCCTGGCCGACCGGGTGGTTGGTTCCATCGCCTTTGCCAGATTCGCCCATGAGGTGATCGCCCGCTATCCGAGCATCACCGTGGCCCTGCATACGGACCACTGTGCCCCGAAGTACCTGGACGAATGGGTTCGGCCTCTGCTGGCCTACGAGAAGGACCAGGTGGCCCACGGTCAGGATCCACTCTTCCAGTCGCACATGTGGGACGGTTCCAGCCTGTCTCTGCGGGAGAATTTGGCCACGGCGGCAGAGCTGCTGGAGCAGTCCCGGGCCGCCCACACCATTCTGGAGATCGAGGTAGGCACTGTCGGTGGCGAGGAGGATGGTCATTCGGCCGCTATCGACCAGCGGCTCTATTCCTCGCCCGAGGACGGTCTCAAGGTGGTTGATGCCCTGGGTCTGGGCGAGCGCGGCCACTACATGGTGGCCTTCACCTTCGGTAACGTGCACGGATCCTACAAGCCCGGTGTGGTCAAACTGAGGCCCGACCTGCTGGGGCAGATCCAAGCCAGGACCGCTAGAGCCGTATCCGAGGGAGAGGTTGGCGGCATACCCTCCCCGGGCTCCCCTGCCGATAAGCCCTTCCTTTTGGTCTTCCATGGTGGTTCTGGTTCGCAGCCGGAGGAGATCGCCTCCGCCGTCGCTCATGGCGTGGTCAAGATGAATGTGGATACCGACACCCAGTACGCCTTCACCAGGGCCGCGGCAGGGCACATGTTCGCTAATTACGACAAGGTCCTCAAAGTGGATGGAGAGGTCGGCGACAAGAGCGAGTACGACCCCCGTTCCTGGGGACGCCAGGCCGAGGACGGGATGGCGGCTCGTGTAGTCGAGGCCTGCCAGCAGTTGGGCAGCGCGGGACGTGCCATGAGATGACTGACAACCGGCCGTACCAGGAGGATCTTGCGGGCGTGGAAGCCACGATTGGCTGCTGAGCCCGTTCAGGCCTTATGGTGCCTGGGTCGGTCGGTCTTGCGCTCCATACGTAGGGTTAGGCTCGTCTATGGATGGTCTGCCGTCATTTCCTTGGATGGCGACCAGTGGATAAGGAGCATCGTATGCCTGGAATCGTGATCGTTGGGGCCCAGTGGGGCGACGAGGGCAAGGGCAAGGCAACGGATCTGATCGGCGAGCATATGGACTATGTCGCCAGGTTCAACGGGGGCAACAATGCCGGCCATACCGTGGTCGTGGGCGACCAGGAGTACGCCCTCCACCTCCTGCCCTCGGGGATCATTCACCCGGCCATCACTCCGGTCATCGGCAACGGCGTCGTGGTCGACCCGGCCGCCCTCTTCGAGGAGATCGACGGGCTCCAGTCCCGCGGCGTGGACTGCAGCCGGTTGAGGATCAGCGAGTCTGCGCACGTCATCGCCCCCTACCATCGGACACTGGACAAGGTGACCGAGCGCTTTCTGGGCAAGCATAAGATCGGCACGACAGGCCGTGGGATCGGCCCGGCCTACGCTGACAAGATCAACCGCGTGGGCATTCGCGTGCACGACCTGTTCAATGTCGACCATCTGCGCGACAAGGTGGAGGCCAGCCTTCATCAGAAGAATCAGATGCTGGTTAAGCTTTACAACCGCAGGGCCATTGAGGTGGAAGCCACCGTTGAAGAGCTGGCGGGATACGCCGAGCAGCTCAAGCCCTACGTGGCCAATACCTCACTGATGCTCAACCAAGCCCTGGAGCAGGGCAAGAACGTCCTCTTCGAGGGAGGACAGGCCACCATGCTGGACGTGGATCATGGCACCTATCCCTTTGTTACTTCATCCAACTGCACGGCCGGGGGCGCCTGCACCGGTACCGGCGTGGGCCCGACCAAGATTGACCGGGTGGTCGGCGTGGCCAAGGCCTATGTGACCCGCGTGGGCGAGGGGCCCTTCCCCACGGAGCTGGACAACGAGCAGGGCGAATGGCTGCGCCGTCAGGGCCACGAGTACGGGGTGACCACCGGTCGCTCCCGCCGCTGCGGCTGGTTCGACGCGCTGGTCAGCCGCTATGCGGTGCAGATCAACGGCCTGACCGACATCGTGCTGACCAAGCTGGATGTCCTCTCCGGCCTGGAGACCATCCCGGTCTGCGTGGGCTACGACGTCACCCGGTCCGACGGCTCCCGGGTCAGGGTGGATCGGATGCCCGTGGACCAGGCCGAGTTTCAATCGGCCCAGCCGGTGTACGAGGAGCTGCCGGGCTGGCGCGAGGACATCTCCGGCGCCAAGAGCTTCGAGGAGTTCCCGACCAAGGCCAAGGACTACATCCATCGTCTGGAGGACCTGTCCGGCTGCCGCATCTCGGCCGTCGGCTCGGGCCCGGGCCGCGACCAGATCGTGCAGATCCATTCTCTGATCGAGTAGGGAAGTTCCATGGGGCTGCCCTGCCTAACCGCCTTCCCCGGGGCGGTGGGTACGGGAATCATCATCTCCACGGACAGGCCTCTGGGAGAACGACTGCACGGGACTATCGCTGGTCTGATCGAGGATTACGAAGGTGCCCTGTCACGGTTCAGGCAGGATGCCATACCTGCGCAAATGGCCCAGGCCTGTCATGGGGGAAGGTTCGTCTTTCCGGACTACTGCCAAGGGCTCTTTGATCTATATGACAGGCTGTATTCCGTCACCGACGGGGCCCTGGATCCCATGGTGGGCGAGGATCTGACCCGTCTGGGCTACGGCCGACAGCCCACCTTCCGGTTGCAGGTCGACGCCGCCGGTCATCTGGGACGGATCCATGGGCGACCCACCTGGGGTGATGACCTCAGGCGTCAGGGTGCCGTCCTTATGACTACCGGTCCGGTCAGCCTTGATTTCGGGGCAGTTGGCAAGGGCTATCTGGTAGACCTCATTGCTGATCTGCTCGAACCGCGGGTCAAAGAGTACCTGATCGATGCCGGCGGCGACATGCGTATGCGGACCTCTCGTCCGATTTCCATCGCCATGGAGGACCCTGCTGATCTGTCTGCAGGCGTGGGTCGGATCGAGCTGTCCTGCGGCTCCTTGTGTGCCTCGGCACCCAGCCGTCGCCATTGGACCGACCGGTCCGAGGATGCTGCAGCGGCGGGATTGACAGCGCTTCACCATATTGTGGATGCCATCGATGGTCGTCCGGTCGACCGCGTGCTGGCTTCCTGGGTAGTGATCGGCGAAAAGAACAACGAGTATCCCACGGGCCTGGCTGACGGGCTGGCCACCGCCCTCTTCCTGGTGCCGCCGGATGCGTTGGCGGCCCGGTTCCCTTTCTCCTGCGCCCTGATGTATGCCGACCGACGGGCTGTGATCTCCCACGAATTTCCAGGTCGGTTCTTCATGGGCTCCAACATCCATCCGTCCACATAGTGGACCTGTCTCGTTGAGCAAGCCGATGCCAGGCCTATGGTCGGCACCAATGCAGATGTGCAGAGCACACATCCAATTCGTGAATGATGAAGGGAGGTTCGCCGTGATGACCAGCTTGACAGACACCCGCCGATTCGGCACCGTGTCCGCACGAATTATTAGCCCGTCCTCACCGGCGGACTGACTCGACAATCTTTATTGTTCGACCCCGTCGGAAGGCGGGGTTGGACGCATAGGCTTCATCGCATCAGACCCTGCCGACAGCGGGGTTTTTCTATAAGGAGATGAGATGAAGTGACGGCAAACGACGTCAGTGTTGCTTCCCCGACCCCGGCAGCGTCCGCGTCCGGTAGCACCCGTGTGACCCGCAGCTCGGTCCGCACAGTCATCGGGGCCTCCATGGTCGGCACGGCCATCGAGTTCTACGATTTCTACGCTTACGGGACGGCTTCGGCCAACTATTTCCCCAAGCTTTTCTTCCCTAAGACCGATCCGACCGTGGCCCTGCTGGCATCCCTGCTGACCTTCGCCATCGCTTTCATCGCGCGGCCCTTGGGGTCCTTGGTCTTCGGACACTTCGGGGATCGTCAGGGGCGCAAGACCACGTTGGTGGTCTCCCTGCTGACCATGGGCTGCTCCACAGTCCTGATCGGCGTCCTGCCCACCTACGCCACCTGGGGGCTCTGGGCCGTAGTGGTCCTCTGCCTGTGCCGGTTCGTGCAAGGTATAGGCCTGGGCGGCGAGTGGTCCGGTGCAGCCCTGGTGGCCACTGAGAACGCCCCGGAAGGCAAGAGGGCTCTCTACGGCTCCTTCCCTGAGTTGGGCGCTCCCATCGGCTTCTTCCTGGCCAACGGGACCTACTTCCTGCTGGAGATGTTCTGCACTCCCGAGCAGATGCTGAGTTGGGGCTGGCGTGTGCCCTTCCTGCTCTCCGCCATCCTGGTGGTTGTAGGGCTGGCCGTGCGCGTCTCCATGCAGGAGACACCCATCTTCCAGATGGCTCTGGACCAGCAGAAGGTCGTCAAGACCCCGCTGTTGGAGGTCTTCCGCAAGAGCTGGCGTCAGGTGCTCCAGGCCACCTTCCTGGTCGCGGTCACCTACACCCTCTTCTACACCCTGGCCACCTGGTCCCTGGCCTACGGCACCAAGCCCAAGTCTCAGGGCGGCGGCGGACTGGGCTTCACCAACCAGGAGTACCTGCTCATGCTCATGGTCTCCATCCTGGTCTTCGCCCTCTTCATCGTGCTGGCCTGCGTCTATGCGGATCGCATCGGCCGTCGCCGGGTGCTGATCGGCAGCTCAGTCATGCTGGTGGTCTTCAGCCTGGTCTTCCCCTACCTGCTCATGGCCCATCACAACACCTTCCAGGTCATGGTCTTCCTCTGCGTCGGGTTCGCCCTGATGGGCATCGCCTTCGGGCCTATCGGCGCTTTCCTGCCGGAGCTCTTTGACGCCAATGTGCGCTACTCGGGTTCCGGCATCGGCTACAACCTGGCGGCCATTGTGGGCGCGGCCTTCGTGCCTACCATCGCCACCTGGCTCTCCTCCCACTGGGGAGTGCGCTCGGTCGGGCTCTACCTGGCCGTTATGGCGGTCTGCTGCCTGGTGGCAGCGCTGACCTGCCACGAAACCAAGGATGTGGACTTCACCAAGTAAGCCATGGACGCATCCCGCCGGCTGCTTCTTCGCATTGCGCCGGTGTCCAAACAACGAATTGCGGACAGTCCATCTGGCCATATCACGAGTATGGTTGGAGGCATACCGTATCCATTGGGTACGGATCGGGGCCAAGGACAAAATCCGTTGCCCCGGTCGAAAGAGCATCGTCCGCCTGGAACAACGACAGGAATTCACAGTATTTTGAGTCCCCGGCCTGGAAGAACCGGCCCGGTTGGACCGCACATGAAGGAGTGTAGATAATGGCAGCACAGATCTGGTATGAGAAGGATGGGGACCTTTCGGTTCTGGAAGGCAAGAAGGTGGCCATCATCGGCTATGGTTCCCAGGGACATGCTCATGCGCTGAACCTGCGTGATTCCGGTGTAGATGTGGTGGTCGGCCTGCGTGCCAATTCCAAGTCGGTGCCCTTCGCCAAGGAGCAGGGGCTGGAGGTCAAGACCGTGCCCGAGGCCACTAAGGAGGCCGACATCGTCATGATCCTGGCCCCCGACCAGTACCAGCGCAACATCTGGCGGGACGACATCGAGCCCAACATCAAAGAGGGCGCGGCAGTCGGATTCGCGCACGGTTTCAACATCCATTACGGCTACATCAAGCCCAGTGCGGACCATCCGGTCTTCATGGTGGCCCCCAAGGGTCCGGGCCATATCGTCCGCCGTGAGTATGTCGCTGGTCGTGGCGTGCCCGTGGTTGTGGCCGTGGAGCAGGATCCGCGCGGCGACGCCTGGGACATCACCCTGGCCTATGCCAAGGCTCTGGGCGCCCTGCGCGCCGGCGCCATCAAGACCACCTTCAAGGAGGAGACCGAGACCGATCTCTTCGGCGAGCAGGATGTGCTCATGGGCGGGGTCAACCACCTTGTCGAGGCTGGCTTCGAGGTGCTGACTGAGGCTGGCTATCAGCCGGAGATTGCCTACTTCGAGGTTTGCCACGAGCTCAAGATGCTGGTCGACCTGATGAACGAGGGCGGCCTGAACAAGGCCCGGTGGTCCTGCTCCGACACCGCCCAGTACGGCGATTTCACCTCAACCGTGGTGGATGAGTCCACCAAGGACAGGATGCGTCACCAGCTGCAACGCATTCAGGACGGCTCCTTCGCCAAGGAGTTCATCGATGATCAGGATGCCGGTGCCCCCAAGTTCAAGGAGCTCCAAGAGAAGTACTCCCACGAGAAGATCGAGGAGGTCGGCCCCAAGCTGCGTGCCATGTTCTCCTGGAATAAGGACGTCAAGGATGCCGACGAGGCCCAGTCCTTCACCGGCAAGATTGCCCGTTCCCAGGTGCAGTGACCGCTAGGTTCTGAGTATCGGCTGCTATTTTCCTGGCATCGCCGCAGACCAGCATTCGATATGAATCCGGTCTGCGGCGTTTTTTTATTTGAGGCATCGGGTTTCAGCGTCGAGCCCCAGTTGCATGGTTCCTCGATCCGTACGGTAGGGGAATGCCTGCTGTTCGTATTCGCTAATACTGAGAATCTATTGTTATTGAATCGTTATTCTTTTCAGGGACAGTGGCTAATCGCAGATGCCAGAATGGATTTTGGCATAGGTGCTGACGTGATGATCAATCATGAGTCATGACCCATCTATGAATACTTGTCGTGTCGGCTCAAGGGTAGTCATCGAAGCCAAGCCAGTAGTCGGCATGACACTGCAGGCGGGATTGTGGTATCCCGATGAGCCAAAGGTGGTGGAGTGCATGAAAAAAATGAAAACATTGGTGTCGGTCATGGTGACCCTGCCGATGTTGCTGTCCTTCGCGGGAGGTACGGCATATGCCCTTGAGCGTCCTGAGGCACAAGGGCAGGAAACCAGATCACTGACCCCGGTTGCCTCCTATGACTTTAGCCAGGGAAACTTATCGGATTCAGTCAATGGCTATGCCATGACTCTTCACGGCGGGGCATCCATTGGGGCCTTCGGAGACCGAAACGGAAACGAGGCGCTGAATCTGCAGAACGGTCAGTCGGATGCTTCAAAAAACGTTCAATATGCTCAGCTGCCTTCGGAGATCTTCGAGTCTATAGGCAACGAGGCGACCATCGACTTCGCTGCCAAGTCGAGGCATGCTGACGATGGCAATTACTTCTCGCTGGCTATCGGCAAGGATGCTTCGCATTACCTTTTCTTCTATCTGAGCAAGACCAGCGCCAAATTGGCTGTTGCGGAAAATGGCTGGCACAATGAGCCCTCCTTCAAGGAGCAGCTCGACAACAATGACGGAATCTGGCATGACTTCCGAATCATCATCAAGGATGATTCCATGGCCCTGCTCAGGGACAATAAGTTGGTGGGAATCAAGGCCAAGACCGGTATCAAGCTCTCCGATCTGGGGGGCTCCACCACCTACATCGGCAAATCCTTCTATCAGGGCGATGCCTATTGGAATGGCGCTATTGATGACCTGAAGATCTACAAGGGGGCCGATCTGGTCATGCCGACTGGGATAACCGTGACCGGAACCGGCCTGGTGAACGGATCCCTGGCCTTGACGGAGAACGATGAGCGGCAGCTGACCGCAACAATCACGCCTGAGAATGCCATCAGCCAGGAGGTGAGCTGGGCCTCGTCCAATCCCTCTGTAGCCACGGTCGATGCCAAGGGCAAGGTCAAGGCTGTGAAGGCTGGAACCAGCACCATTACCGCCACCAGCCGGGCTGGCAGACTGGTCAGTTCAGTCGACGTAACCGTCAAACCCCTGGATCCGGAAACGGCCGCCCAAGATGATGTGGATGCTCTGCTCGCCGGGATTCCGTCCCAGGCGACAGGGAACCTGCCTTTGCTGGCCAAGGGACCTAGACATGATGTTGACGTCACCTGGGCCTCTTCCGATCCTGGTCGTATCAGTCCGACGGACAGTAATTACCAGGCACCAGCCAATGGTGCAGCTGACCCCTATCGGGGCGCCGGAATCGTCACCCGACCCTCTTATGGGCAGGGCGATTCCAAGAAGGTCAGTCTGACGGCCACCGCCAAGGCGGGCAATGGGCGCACCGTATCGCGCAGCGTTGATGTCGTGGTCAAGGAGAAGCCACGGTCTGCGCCGAATGTCGGGTACGCCGCGGTCACTTTTCTCTCTGACGCGGACAAGACAGGAGGAAAGATCGGCGAGGCTCTGTATGAATCGGCGACTTCTACCAAGCGCAATGACTTCTTCTCATTCAGCCCCATTAACAACGGTGACCCCGTCATCACTTCCAAGACGGACACCACCGGCCTGCGCGATCCATATGTGCTGCGCTCGCATGATGGCGACGAATACTATATGATCGCCACCGATCTGAAGGTCTCGCGCCAGGGCTGGGGTCAGAACCAGCAATATGGTTCGCTGAAGATCGAAGCCTGGAAATCCAAGGACATGGTCAATTGGACGCGGACCAACGCCGAGGACGGTTCGGATGCAGGCATCGTCGTCAACTCCCCCAACCAGGGGATGACCTGGGCTCCTGAGGCATTCTGGGATGACGCGCTGAACGCCTATGTGGTCTTCTTCTCCTCAAGGGCCTATACCGACGGCTCACGCTCGACGGCCGTCACCGGGAAGAAGGGTTCCCCGTACAACATCGTGCGCTATGCCATCACCAGGGACTTCAAGACCTTCACCCCCGCCAAGGACTGGCAGGACACCGGATACTCGCGCATTGACTCCACGGTTTTCAAAATCGGCAGCTACTACTACCGAATGACCAAAAACGAGGAGAACGGTGCCGCAGGATCCTACGTGGTGGATGGCAAGTCCACCTTCCTGGAACGGTCGAAGTGCCTGACCTGCACCACGTCCAGTTCGGATCCCGATGCTGATGAGACCAGCACCTGGCGGTTGCTCGACCAGCGGCTGCTTCCCTTTGAGGGGCCGGAATCCATAGCTCTGAACAAGGATGACGTCAACCAGAACGAAGCCGGTGACGCCATGGTCATCATGGCTGATTCGGGGGGTTATCAACCCTTCATGACCAGCAAGACGGATCTGAGCAAAACAGACTGGTCCCACAGGCTTTCGCAGACGCCGGGATGGTTTACTCAGAAGAAGCCCGGCAAGGGCGTCACCGGGTATGTCACGGATGGTGGCATGCCCACCCCAAAGAGGCATGGGGCTTTCGTGGCCGTGCCTCGGAATGTTCTGGAAGCCATGCATAGGTACACCACAGCCAATCCCTCACATCTGGAACCGGTCGCCTCTACGACCCAGGCTGATTATGCCCCGGACAGCCGCAAGCTGAGCGTGACCGTCAAGGCCGAAGACCAGGGTGATGTGGCTGGCACCGTGAGCATCACGCAAAGCCCGGCATCAAGGCTGAGTCAGTCCTGGACGGCCGATGTGAAACTGGGGGCCGATGGGAAGGCGGCGCTGACTGTGCCGGATGAGGTTTCCGGAGATATCAGAGTCGATTATCAGGGGTACACCGACAAGCTGGTCAAGCCATCCTCGACCAAGGTGACCGGGCTTGTCACCAAGGCTGCAGACATTGGCGTGCCTGGCACGTCGGATACCCACCCCTCCCAGACATCTCCCATTGAACAAGTCAAGGCAGGAGGTGCTGGGTCGGTTTCACAGCATCCGGGGCTTTCTCAAACAGGTGCATCCGTTGGCGTCATTGCCTTGGCTGCGCTCGCATGCGCAGTCCTGGCAATCTGCTGGTTGCGATCGGCCGGGTATAGGTCGGCATCCAGGCGATGACTGTTCTGACCGGCTGTTCCTATGGGTTTTCGAGGAATGGCCGGCATTGGCAGTCCAAGACAAAAGGCTCCTGGAATCAGCTGTTCTTGGGAGCATTCAAGAGCCACCGCAATGATGTGATGGCATTACACAGGAAGAGGCCCGTTAATGAACGGACATGGAAAGAGGGCCCTGGGGCTGCTCCTAGGGTGTGTAACACTGGCATCGGGGTTGTTGCTGCCCCTTGTCGCATCGGGTGAGGAGGCAGAGAAACCGCTGATCCATTATTCCTTCGATGTTGCCCCCAGCGGCCGGACCATAGCCAACGAGGGCTCTGACGGTCACAGTGACGCCACTCTGGAAGGCGATGCTTCCGTCAAGGATGGTCGCCTCGTGCTGACCGGCACCCAGGACGTAGTCATTCCCACCGGTGCCTTGAAGGATAAGCAGGACCTTACTGTTTCGATCTGGCTGAAGAATAATTCCGGATCTATGAACACTTCAGCGGCCTACATAGGGAACGCAGATACCACCAAAGGGTATTTCCTGCTCAACTCGTCCAACCCTGCGGGGCGGGTCAAGGCGGTAATGACCACGGCGACCGCCAATCAGCCCAACCAGTCCCCATGGGGCACCGAAGTGGGTCCGGGATCCACCGGGGCTCCCTCATCCGGCTCCAAATCCACTGGTGACATGGCCCTGTACACCACAGTCATCAGCGGCTCCACAGGAACGATGAGCTCCTATCTCAATGGCGCTCCGCTGGGTTCTTCCACCTACTCCATACCTCAAGGCGGTCTCGGCAATTACGGGGATCTGGTCGCCTACCTGGGCAAATCCTCCTATCCCGATCCCAAGAGCAAGATCGAGGTCGATGATTACGCCATCTACGATCAGGCCATGGATTCCGCTGCGGTCAAGGGGCTCTATACCAGCCAGGCCTTGGAGAAGATCATGCCGACGGTAGCGGTCCCTGCTCAGGCGAGTGAGAACTTCACCCTTCCCACGGATCTCTCGGGCGTGCATCTGGACTGGGCATCCGATTCACCGGCCCTGGCAGTAGCTGGTGACGGGTCAGTCACCGTGAACAGGCCTGCTTCCGGGCAGCCGGACGCGCAGGTGACTCTGACGGCCACTTTCAGCCTGAACGGGGTCACTCGCACCAAGGCCTATCAGGTTTTAGTTCCCCATCTTCCGAGTGATCAGGAGCAGGCGCAGGCTGATCTGGATGCCGTGGGCATTGAGAATGCCGACGATGTGCGAACCAATGTCTCCATACCTACGCTCGGTGAGCACGGCTCCACCTTCACCTGGTCCGTCAAGGATCCGGGAACGGCCGGCGCGGTCATTGTCGATGGCGTCAACGGCTCTTCCAAGACGGTAAAGGTCAACCGTCCCGCCGCTGGCAAGCCGGCTGCAACCGTGGTCCTGAGCTTGGAGGTCAGGCATGGCGACAGCAGGCTGGTCAAGGAGTTCACCCTTAAGGTGCAGCCCATGCCTGCCGACAACTCCAAGGATCAGGCCTATGTCTGGGCATTCTTCACCGGCGAGGGCGTCGGCGGCGAGAAGATCAGTCTGGCTGCATCCAAGGGCAACAATGCCTTGGACTGGAACACGCTGAACAACGGTTCGCCACTCTTCACCTCAAGCAAGGGCGAGCAGGGACTTCGCGATCCCTTCATCATGAGGTCCAAGGAAGGTGACAAGTTCTACATGCTGGCCACCGATCTGAAGATATCCGGACGTCCCAATGCGCCCGGAAGCCTGAGCGGTTTCATGGGTGCCCAGGCCAACGGATCCAAATACATCGAGATCTGGGAGTCGGATGATCTGACCCACTGGTCCCAGGAGCGGCATGTCAAGGTGAGCACCGACTATGCCGGGAACACCTGGGCGCCTGAGGCCTATTACGATGCCGAGATCGGCAAGTACGTGGTCTATTGGGCCTCCAACCTGTATCCGGGCACCGATCCGGCTGAAAGGACCGCGCTGACCTACAACCGGATGATGTATGTCACCACTGACGATTTCATCAACTTCTCCAAGCCCCAGGTCTGGATCGATGCAGACCGCAGGGGTCAGCCCGGCTCGGGATCCATCGATGCCACCGTGCAGAAGAAGGATGGCAACTACTATCGCGTCTACAAGGACGAGAAGACCATGACCCTGCGTCAGGAGAAGTCCAAGGACCTTCTGGCCAAGGTTGCCGGATCCTATCCGACTGCCGCATCCGGTGATGCCAACGACTGGTCCCTGGTCGGGGAGCGCATCGGCGGCGGGCAGGCCAACGGCTACGGCGGTACTTTCAGCGCCGGCGAAGGCCCATCGCTTTTCCGGGCGAACGATGGGGATGTCAACGGATATCAGTACTACCTCTTTGCCGATCAGCCCAATTACCACGGTGGCCCCAACCACTATGTGCCGATGGCCACGAACAATATATCCAAGGCCGACCAGTGGAAGGTGATCGGCGACAAGATGCCCGAGGCCAACTTCCCGACCAATACGGACGGCGGCAAACCACGGCACGGCACTGTCCTGCCAGTGACCAGGGCTCAGTATCAGAAGGTCCTGGAGGCCTATGCGCCCCATGTGGCGGTCGCCTCGGTTCCGGCCATGTCTGTAGAGACGAAGGTCGGTCAGGATCCCACGCCGAATCTTCCTGCCCAGGTGGAGCTGACCAAGGCTGACGGAAGCAAGGAGCAGGTGAAGGTGGCTTGGGATGCCGTGGATCCGTCCTCCTACAACCACCCCGGAACCTTCCGAGTGAGCGGAATCGCTGCAGATGCTTCTCGGATGCCCGTGGAGGTCACGGTCAAGGTCCTCTCCAATGACGCCAGCCTCAAGTCTCTGACCGTGGCCGGCCAACCAGTGGACCTGGCGCAGGCCTTGGCGGGTACTGCCACGCTGGCGCTCGCCGACCTGCATGGACTGACTGAGACTGACATCGCCGCTCTCGCCACGGATGATCAGGCTACTGTCGCCTTGACCTTGGACTCTTCTGGATCAGCTGAAAGGATGCTGACGATCACGGTCACAGCAGCCGATAAGGCCACCACAAGGACCTACAAGGTCAAACTGACCCAGATTCGCAGCGCCCAGCCTGCACCCGACAAAGACAACACTCAGAAGCCGGGGCATTCATCATCCGGCAATCCATCCGGTACTGCGAACCCGCAGGCACAGGCTCGCCCCTCCCTCTCCGCCACAGGTGTGGACCTGTCAAAGGTTCCAAGTCTCCTGCTGGCAGCAAGCCTGGGGCTGGTTCTCATTGCCGTCTGTAGGTTTTTCGTCCGTCGACAGGGGCCGGCAACAGCCATGGACGGAGATGAGCAGAAGTGAAACGATGTGGAAGAATGATCGCCTGGATGATGGCGATTCTGACCGCCTTGGCCGGATTGGCTTTCATCCCTGCAGCAGCAAGTGCTGTTGAAACCCTGCCCACCGAGGATTTGCTGGCCGAGTACTCCTTTGCCAGCAAGCCATCGGACGGGCACACGGTCGCCAATACCGCCTCTGGCAGCGCCTTTGGTGAGGCCCAGGTGCAGAATCCGGGAGACGATCTGTGGAAGGATCAATCGCTGTTCCTCTCCGGTGGGGACTGGAGCGGAGGGGGCAGCTGGGTTCGGCTGCCTGCGGATCTGCTTTCCGGCAAGTCCTCCGCTACCGTCCAGATGGAGGTCAAGGCGGATCCCGACATGCTGAAGAGCTTCCACTTCATGTGGAACATCGGCAACGCCTCCAACCAGGAATACCTGTTCAGCTCCCTCAATTGCGCCTTCGGACGCCAGCCCCTGGTAGGCATCAAGGCGAAGGGGACCGAGCATCTGGTCCAGTCGGGTTCTTGTGCAGTCCGGGCCGACCAGTGGATGTCGGTGACGGCCACCTTGGACGGGTCGGACGGTATGGCCAAGCTCTATGTCGATGGCGAGGAGGTCGCCTCTGGCAAGGTTCCCGTCACGACTGCCGACATTGGCGACCAGAGCCTCAACACCATCGGCCACTCGCCTTGGAAGGATGTGAATTTCAAGGGCCAGGTGGCCAACTTCCGCGTCTACGGCAGGGCTCTGGACGCTGGAAAGGTCAAGAGCATCAGCACTGTCGACGCCAACATCCACAGGAGCGAACTGGTGGACGGACGCATCGATGCCCTGGGCTTCCATGACCAGAGCGTGGACGGCGACTACCTGGCACTTCCCACAGCAGGAGGCACGGTAACCTGGTCCTCATCGGATCCTTCGGTCATCACTGATACAGGTATGGTCAACCAGCCGCCCTCCGGCGCTCAGGATCAAACGGTAACCATGACGGCTACCACCACAGTGCGTGGATTGACCGGCAGCAAGAGCTACCGCATCACCGTAAAACCGAGTACGAAGACCAAGGCCGAGAGGTTGCAGGAGGCGGCTGACGGTTACGTCATCCCGCCCCTGATCGCCTCGGGGACCAAGCTTCCTGTGGCTCCGGATCATACGACTCTGCAGCTGAAGGCCGCTTCCGGCATCTCCATCCAAGACGGGGGACTGGTCTCCATAGCTGGCGACAAACCTGTCTCTGGACGGATCACTGCCACAATCACAGCTGCGGGAGTTGCTGAACCTATTGTCAAAGACTTCGAGGTGAAAGTCCTTCCCAAGTCGAAGGCCAGCACCCTCCTTGCCTACGACCGTAATGCGACCTCGGCGGATACTGCCAACAACGGCGATATCGCGCACAGCATGCATCTGGCCCTCAAGGACGAAGCTTCGGGGCGGTACCAGCCCTACAACGGCAACTATGGCATCTTCTTCCCACTGGGTTACGCCTCGCAGCCCGTCAACCAGAACACCAGGGACTACGCGCGCAGCCTCAAGGATCCCTCGATTTTCATGATGGGGGATGGGTCTTACGGTATCCTCTCCGTGCGCACCAACCGGGGGACGGATGTGCCGGACAGTCCCGGTCATCTGCTTTTTGCCCGGTCTGCTGACCTGCTTGCCTATGAGGAGTCCCCGAATTCCGCAGGCCTGATTGACCTGGGCGAAACCAACGGGGTCAACAGCCCCTACGGGGTCTACGATACGGCGTCCAAGACCACCATGATCGGGTGGTATGACGACAACGGAGTGCCCAAGTACACCAGTTTCGCTGAGCTCAAGGACAAGGATTCCGCGCATGGGCCTGTTCATGTTGGGCGGTTCGCCACAGTCGGCGGCAGCCAACCGGCGTCAAAGGTTCAGGGTATTGATGACTATCGCCACGGTTCGTCCATCGTCATTGATCAGGACCGTGTCAAGGCCCTGCAAACCCGATTCGGTCGTCTGGCCAACACCGGCGTGAACGATTTCAAGGACATCACCGTGACCAAGGGGAGTTCAGCAAACGGATTGAAGCTGCCGAAAACCGCTCGACTGACCTATTCCGATGGTTCCACAGGTTCACTGCCCATCAAAGACTGGGATACCTCGCATCTTGACTTGAACAAAGTCGGGGAATATGAGGTCACCGGCACCATTGGCCAGACCTCCTACAGAGTTCCTTTCGCTGAGGAGCGCGCTGACCCCTCCATCTATAAGTGGCAGTGGAAGCGGCAGGTGGACGGTCATGAACGGGTGGATACCAAGTACCTCATGATCGCCACCAACGACATTGAAGGAGACTGCACCTGGCAGCATGGCAGTCCCCATATGCCCCTGCGGATGGCCGATGCCATCGCCGATCTGGCTGACACCCTTGGCCAGGATTCCGGGTTGATTGATGCCAACGGGTACAACGCCAAGGAACACATCATCCTTAAGGCGGGGGATCCTGATGCAGAGGGGCAGCCGATCATGCACAGCTTCTGGGCGCCCGAGATTCACGAGATCAACGGCAGGTTGACAGTCCTGTTCATGGCGGGATACGGAAACCAGTGGACCAATGGCAAGGCCGTCTATATGCAGCTCAAGCAGGATGCCGGAGGTCATGACCTCGACCCGACCGTTGCTTCCAACTGGGAGCGGCCGCAAGCCGTGACTCGTTCCGACGGGCGTCCCCTGGCCCTTGCCGCTGATGGAAGTGTCGGCATGTCCTTGGATATGAGCTACTTCCAGGATCAGAAGGGACAATCCTATTATGTCTGGCAGCAGTTGGGCGCCACCTATTTGGCCAGGATGAATCCTGCCGACCCTGCTCACGTCACAGCCGACCCGGTGAGGATTGTCGCCCCAGATTACGCCTGGAACGCCACAATCGCCGAGGGGCCTAATGTAACCCTGCACCAGGGCAAGCTCTATCTGATGTACTCCGGTTCCTCGGTCGGCAAGACCTACACCACGGGCATGGCCGTGGCCGACGGATCAGGCAATACCGATCTGACCAATCCAGCCAGTTGGAGCAACCTTAACTATCCCATCCAGAATTCAGGCATTTTCAACGGAAAATGGCAGCTGGGCACGGGCCATGGCATGTGGAGCGAGGACGAGGACGGCAATCAGATCTACGTCTTCCACGCATACGCCAACAAGACGGATGGCTACCGCAACTATTCCGGGCGGGATACTTTCGTGCGCCGAGTACATTGGGCAGCGGATGGTCTGCCTGTGCTGGACATGGATGCGGATGAAGAACTCGCCCACCCTGATGTGAAAGTCCGGGTCAAGGTGGTTGATTCCATAGCCAAGGTCGACAAATCCGGTCTTTCTGCTGCCTTGAAGAAGGCCGATGGTTTGGATCAAGGCAAATATGAGTCCGGTTCCTGGATGGCTTTCACTGCGGCTCGAATGCGGGCACAGGCTGTCTATGACGATCCCGATGCCGACCAGGCTGCTGTTAATGAGGCGCTGAAGGGTCTTCAGGAGGCTGTCAAGGCCCTGGTTCCCCTCAGCAGACCGGGCGGAAACGGGACGCAGGACGGCAGTATAGGACAAGGTACCAGTCTGATCTCTGCCGGCGCCAGCGGGCATGGTCGTCACGACCCTGTCCGTGATGCATCGGTCGGGGGCGGTGGTTTGTCCTCCACCGGGGCGGATGTCGCTGCAGTAAGTTTGGCGGCTTTGCTCATGGTCTCGCTGGCCTTGATGGTGGCCATTCCGGTCAGAAGGTCGATGTTATCGTCGTTGACCTAGGCTTGAGCTTGGCCCGATGGTACCCCGCAGATGGAACAGATCATCTGCGGGGCACTTTTACAAGGTGTCCGCCGTGTCCTGCTGCTTCAGCGGGCGGATTCGGCGCCGGACACGTCCATGTCCTTGAGGCGCACGATCTTGGTGTGGTTGACGAACTTGAAGCCCAGGTAGAGGACCAGGACCAGTACCACGCTGAAGTAGGTCATGGCCATGTGCGACCAGTTCAGGTTGATCAGGGAGGGGATGTCCTGTCCGGCGATGACGATGACGCAGAGCACCATGGCCAGGACCGGGCCGAACGGGTAAAGCTTGGAGTGGTACTTGAGCTCGCTCAGGTCGTGCCCCTGGAGCTTGAAGGCTCTCCGGAAGCGGAAGTGGCTCAGGGCGATGCCGATCCAGGCGATGAATCCGGTCAGTCCGGTGGCGGTCACCAGCCACATGTAGAAGGACTGGCCGAAGATGCTGGAGGCGAAGGTGGCCAGAGACATGCATACCGTGGCCACCAGAGCTGCCAGGGGGATGCCCCTCTTGGTGGTCTTGGCGAAGATGGCCGGAGCATAGTGATCCTTGGCCAGTCCGTAGAGCATGCGGCTGGAGGCGTAGGCCCCGGTGTTGACGGCCGAGAGGATGGATGTCAGCACCACAGCATTCATGACGCTGGCTGCCGAGGCCAGGCCGGCCCGCTGGAAGACCAGGGTGAATGGCGACATGGCGATGTTCCCGTCGGAGGCTCCCAGGAGGTTGGGGCTGGTGTAGGGGATCAGGGCGGCGATGACGAAGATGGACAGCACATAGAAGAGCAGGATCCGCCAGAAGACGTCGTTGATGGCCTTGGGGACCGCCTTGCCGGGGTTTTCGGATTCACCGGCAGTCACGCCCACTACCTCGGTGCCCTGGAAGGAATAGCCGGCGATCAGGAAGACGCTCATGATGGCCGGGAATCCTCCCACGAAGGGGGCGTCCTTGTAGGTGAAGTTCTTCAGGCCGACCGCCGGCTGGAACATGATGCCGCAGATCATGGCCATGCCGATGACCAGGAAGACGATGATGGTGGCCACCTTGATCAGTGAGAGCCAGAATTCGGTTTCCCCGAATGCGGAGACTGTCAGGGCGTTGATCAGGAAGACGATGACCAGGACCAGCAGACTCCAGACCCATCCTGGGGTGTTGGGCAGCCAGTACTGGATCAGCAGGGCCGCGGTGGAGATGTCCACGGCACCCGAGATGGTCCAGTTCAGCCAGTAGTCCCAGCCCATGGCGAATCCCAGGGCCGGATCCACATAGCGGGCGCTGTAGGCGGCGAAGGATCCCGACACTGGAAGGTGGGTGGCCAGCTCGCCCAGGCTGGTCATCAGGAAGTAGACCATGACGCCCATGGCTATGTAGGCCAGAAGTCCGCCGCCGGGGCCGGCTGTAGAGATGGTGGAGCCGGAGGTCATGAACAGGCCGGTGCCGATGCAGCCGCCCAGGGCGATCATGGAGATGTGGCGGGTCTTGAGGTTGCGCTTGACGCTGCCGTAGCCATGATGCTCTTGCCCGGCCCGGTCGGATTGATTGGTGTTCGACGCTGCATTGCTGGTGTTCTGCGTCATGATCCTCCTCCTTTTGGCTGGGCGACGCACCGGGGAGTCCGGGGTCGTACTGAAATTGCGATTCCTGATATGCCGGCTGGATGCCGGAATGGATTCATATGGCCGGGTCCTTGAGCCGGTCCTCGAACGCTTAGGGAGTCTATGCCATTGGTATGGCCTTTCGGCTCCCGTGGTCACAATGTGTCATGGTAGTTGACAGATCTGTCATAGCGATTCCGGATCCCCGCTCAAATCCATCTCCTTCAGGGGCACGATCCGGGTATGGTACCGGATCTTGTAACCCAGGTAGAGGGCAAGCACCAGGGGCACGCTGATGTAGGTGATGCCGATCTCCTGCCAGTTCCAGTTGACGAAGGCCTCGATGTTCTGCCCGCCGATGACGATGATGCACAGGATCAGGGCCAGGATGGGCCCCAGGGGGAAGAGCTTGGCATGGTAGCGCAACTCCTCAACCCGGTGGCCTTGGACCACCCAGGCGCGACGGAAGCGGTAATGGCTCAGGGCGATGCCGACCCAGACGATGAATCCGGTCAGCCCCGAGGCGGCCACCAGCCACATGTACATCTGCTGGCCGAAGATGCTGGCGGCAAAGGTGGCCAGGGAGACCACGAGAGTGGCGATCAGCGAGGCCATGGGTATGCCGTGACGGGTGGTGTGCCCGAAGAAGGCGGGGGCGTAATGGTCCTTGGCAAGGGCGTAGAGCATCCGGGTGGAGGCGTAGACACCCGAGTTGGCGGACGAGAGGACCGAGGTCAGGATGATGGCGTTCATGACGCTGGCTGCCGAGGCCAGGCCCGCCCGCTGGAAGACCATGGTGAAGGGTGACATGGCGATGTCCCCCTCGGCGGAGCTCAGCAGATTGGAGCTGGTGTAGGGGATCAGGGCGGCGATGACGAAGATGGACAGCACGTAGAAGAGCAGGATCCGCCAGAAGACGTCGTTGATGGCCTTGGGAACCGCCTTGCCAGGGTTTTCGGACTCGCCGGCCGTGACCCCGATCAGCTCAGTGCCCTGGAAGGAGAAGCCTGCAATCAGAAAGACGTTGAGGATGGCGGGGAATCCTCCCACGAAGGGGGCGTCCTTGTAGGTGAAATTGCCCAGGCCCACGGCTGGGCGGAACATGATGCCGCAGATCATGGCCAGACCGATGACCAGGAAGACGATCACCGTTACCACCTTGATCAGAGCCAGCCAGAACTCGGCCTCGCCGAAGGCCGACACGGTCAGGGCGTTGATCAGGAAGATGACTACTAGGACCAGCAGGCTCCAGACCCATCCTGGGGTGTTGGGCAGCCAGTACTGGATCAGCAGGGCGGCGGTGGAGATGTCCACAGCCACGGTGATGGCCCAGTTCAGCCAGTAGTTCCAACCCATGGCGAATCCCAGGGCCGGATCCACATAGCGGGCGTTGTATGCGGCAAAGGAGCCGGAGGTGGGCAGGTGGGTGGCCAGCTCGCCCAGGCTGGTCATCAGGAAATAGACCATGAGGCCCATGGCCGCGTAGGCCACCAGCGCGCCTCCTGGTCCGGCCTTGGCGATGGTGGAGCCGGAGGTCATGAACAGGCCGGTGCCGATGCAGCCGCCCAGGGCGATCATGGTGACGTGTCGGGTTTTAAGGTTGCGTTGAACCCGGTCGGTGGAAGCGGAGGGGCTGTCCTTTCCGCCCTGCCTGGTCGCCATAACTGCTCTTTTCCTTGGACTGACCTGAGAGCCCTATGACGACGGTTCCGGCCAGTTCCGCTCAGGCGGAATCCAGGCGGGTTGCCTGTCTGTGACACTGCACATAGCGCTCCGCAACATGGGGTTGCGACAGTCCCGGACCTGTTCGACCCGGGCCCAACGGGTCGGATGGGCGGATCCGAACCGTTTCGGCCGGACCTCCTTTCGCCGGGAATGCGCGACACCGCACTGTCTGATCCCGGTTACTGATAGGTTCGGCGACCTCTTCAGTGGCTTTGCAATTACGGGTAAGCATAGAGGGATTCTCAGACAAGGTAGGAGCGCTTGCCTTATAGGGCATAGGGCGAAGTCGTCGAAAGCGCTGCTACCGCAAAGCGCTACACCAGCCTAGAGTTCGTTTGATCAAACAGGTTGATATCAATTGTGAATGAAGATAATCAAATGAAAATCCCGTGGTTTAGCACCGCTTTGCTAAATCTACATTTCCTGTAATTGAATTAATAAACTGTCCTCGCAAATAAGTACTGCTATACTGAATGTGCACTTCGAGGTTAAGACAATGTTGTTTTTTATGAAGGGGTGAATCAAGATGAGAACCAGCAGCAAACGCATAATGGCGGCCATGGCTGCAGTGGCGGCCTTAAGCATGGCATTGGCCGGGTGCGGTTCCTCCGGCGGATCCGGTGCCAGCAAGGGCGGTGACACCAAGTCGGGTGGCAAGGTCGAACTGACATACCTGCACCGTCTTCCCGACAAGCAGGGCATGACCATGGTCAAGGACACCGTGGCCAGGTGGAACAAGGATCACCCGAACATCCAGGTCAAGGCCACCAAGTTCAACGGCAGCCCCGGCGACCTGATCAAGAAGCTGGAGACCGACGTCAAGGCCGGTAATGCTCCCGATCTGGCCCAGGTAGGTTACGCTGAGCTGCCCGAGGTCTATACCAAGGGCATCGTCGAGGACGTCACTGCAGAGGCAGGCAAGTACTCCAAAGACTTCGCAGAGGGTCCCAGCAAGCTCATGAGCGTGGACGGCAAGGTCTTCGGTCTGCCCCAGGATACCGGCCCCATGGTCTACTACTACAACAAGACGGAATTCGACAAGCTGGGCATTAAGGTTCCCACCACGGCCGAGGAATTCATCGAATCGGCCAAGAAGGCAGCGGCTCAGGGCAAGTACATCATGACCTACCAGCCCGATGGTGCAGGCATGGCCTTCTCCGCCCTTTCCGGTGCGTCATCTCCCTGGTACAAAATCAAGGACGGCAAGTGGGTCGTCAACGTTGATACGCCCGGCTCCAAGGCCACAGCCGACTTCTACCAGCAGCTGCTCGATGCCAAGGCGATGAACCTGACCCCCAGCACCGACCCCTCCTTCGCTGGCGCCTTCCATGACGGCTCCATTATCGGATCCATCGACGCCGCCTGGAATGCCCCGATCATGATGGACTGGATCGGTGATGCCGGCAAGGGCCAGTGGAGGGTCACCCAGATCGGCGACTGGTTCAAGAACGGCGAGAAGACCGGACCCAACGGCGGTTCGGGCGTTGCAGCCATCAAGGGCACCAAGCACAAGGCAGAGGCCATGGAGTTCCTGGATTGGTTCAACACCCAGGTGCCTGATCTGACCTCTCAGGGTCTGATTGTCGCGGCCTCCACCGAGAAAGCCAAGACCCCCCAGTCCTGGACCGAGTTCTTCGGCGGGCAGGACGTGATGGCGGAGTTTGCCAAGGCCAACGCCAACATGGGCTCCTTCAACTACATGCCCGGATTCTCCG
Organism: Bifidobacterium sp. B4142; assembly: GCF_026537325.1. Classification (GTDB taxonomy): domain Bacteria; phylum Actinomycetota; class Actinomycetes; order Actinomycetales; family Bifidobacteriaceae; genus Bombiscardovia. Next base: position 56,096 of record NZ_JAFNMJ010000004.1, on the reverse strand, counting down.
CGGTGAGCAGCGCCGTCGGCGAGGCTGCCGACAAGGCCGGCAAGGGTCAAGCTAAGGTCTCCGATGCCTTCGATGCAGCACAGAAGACATCCCTTGCCACACTGAAGGATTATGGCCTTCCGATCGCCAAGGATTGATCGGTAACCGCTCTTCGGCGGATACAGCAGGGAGACCTTCCCTGACAATCTCACCAGGTTGGGGAACCCAGGTCTGTGGCCCGTGTTCCCCGCCTGCTGGAAGGTCGCTCGCCTTATAGGTTCCGAGAGGATGGGTTATTCACATGAGCCATCGAACAGCAGCTGAGGCAGGGGCTCAGAAGAAGGGGAGATCCGAGATCGTCAAACGCAACGAACGGACGGGTTGGGCATTCATGATGCCTTTCTGCATCCTCTTTGCGATCGTCTTCATCATCCCCATTGCCTATGCCGTCTATATGAGCTTCTTCCAGCAGGTGGCCTCGGGCGGCGGCGCCTACGGCGGGGGCGAGATGATCAATAAGTTCGTCGGGTTGGAGAACTTCCGATTTACAGTCACCTCCGCAGCCTTCTGGACCGGCATCGGCAGGGTCCTGATCTACACGGTCATCCAGGTCCCGGTCATGATCATCGCCGCCCTGTCCCTGGCCATGCTTCTGGATTCCTTCATCGTCAAGCATGTCACCCCCTATCGGCTGGGCTACTTCCTGCCCTATGCCATCCCGGGCGCGATCGCGGCCATCATCTGGGTATTCCTTTACAACGACCAGTTCTCGCCCATCGTCAAGGGCCTGGCAGCCATAGGAATCCATGTCAACTTCTTCGCGCCCAACGCTCTGATCGCCTCCATGGCCAACATCACCACCTGGACCTTCACGGGCTACAACATGCTGATCTTCCTGGCGGCTCTCCAGGCCATCCCTCGTGATCTCTATGAGGCTGCACGAATCGACGGAGCCAACGGCTTCCAGATCGCCATGAGGATCAAGCTCCCCAACGTCAGGGGGGCGGCCCTCCTAGCTATGCTCCTGTCCATCATCGGCAGCATCCAGCTCTTCAACGAGCCCCAGGTCATGCAGACCGTCGACAAGGGCATATCGAACTCCTACACCCCTATGATGATGGCCATGAACACGTCACGAGGCATCCTCACCCCTAAGGGTGACGGTCCGGCTTCCGCCATCGCAATCGTCATGGCACTGATTGCCGGGGTCCTTGCCGCCCTCTACGCATACATCGAGAGGAAGGTGAACGAATCATGACCTCGGCCAACCCCGCACGCCTCGCAAAAAAGCAGGAGAAGCTCCTCAAGCAGAAGGCCGATGAACTGCCCCGCTCCATGAGGCCCACCAAGGTGGTCAAGATCACCACCATCGTGGTCCTGGTTTTCGCCCTGATCTACTTCCTCTTTCCCATCTACTGGGCCATCATCGCCTCTACCAAGTCGCCCTCCCAGCTGGTCAGCAGCAACGGCCTCTGGTTTGCTGTCGACCTGAAGAAGATTCCCCAGGCGGTGGCCACCAACTACTCGATCCTCCTGGGCTGGACACACTCACAGTTCTGGCATTGGGTCTTTAATTCCTTGATTTACTCAGGGGTATCCGCCCTGATCGGCACGGTGGTTTCGGTCATGGCCGGGTATGGCACAGCCAAGTTCCAGTTCCGGGGCAGGGGTGTCGTCATGACTATCGCCATGTCTGCCCTGCTGATGCCCTCGGCACTGATGACCATCCCCCAGTACTCCATCTTCAATGCCCTGCATCTGAGCAACACCATGCTGGCAGTGATCATCCCCTGCTCGGTCTCGCCCTTCGGTTTCTTCCTGGGAAGGGTATATGCCCAAAGTTCGGTACCTACCGAGCTTCTGGAGGCGGCCAGGATCGACGGTGCCGGTGAAGCCAGGATCTTCTTCACGATCGTGTTGAGGATTCTTGCGCCCGCCATGGTCACGATCTTCCTCTTCCTCTTCGTGGCCACCTGGAACAACTTCCTCCTGCCGCTGATGATGCTCTCCAGCGAGAACCTCTTCCCGGTGACCCTGGGCCTCTATGGTCTGGTCTCTCTGCCGGTCTTTACCGATCGAGGGGCGCTGATGATGGGGTCGCTGCTGGGTGTTCTGCCGGTGATCATCCTCTTCTTCTGCCTGCAGCGGTTCTGGCAGGCTGGACTGACCGCCGGTTCGGTCAAGGAGTAAGGGTCCAAGGCTGCACACAGTTTTTCAGTCATTCCGTTACGAGATATTCCAAGGAGATTTGATTCAATGACCACGACCGGGCGCTTTACCCTGCCGGGCGAAGAGAACTTTGCCGAAAAGACCAAGGAGCTGGCCAAGCTCTGGGGTGCGGATGCCATTCGCAACTCGGACGGCACCCGTTTGGACCAGGAGCTGCTGAACTTAGGGATGAAGGTGTACAGCGCCTACTTCCCTACTCGCGCCCACAACGAGTGGATCAGCAAGCACATGGACGAGACCCCGCAGGTCTACCTGATGTCTGAGCGCATACTGGCCCACGAAGATCAAGTGCAGATTCCCTTGATGGACCGCTATTTCGACCAGCAGCTCAGGCCCAACAGGGATGCCGACCCCCATCGGTACTGGGAGGTCATCGACCGCACCGCCGGACGGGTCCTGGACCAGTCGGAGTGGAGCCTGGATCCGGATCAGGACCTGGTTCGCGTGACCGGGGCCACTCCCATGCATGAGTACACGGCATCCTTCCTGGCCTACATCATCTGGGATCCGGTCGAGATGTACAACCACCTGACCAACGACTGGGGCGACAAGGAACACGAGATTCCCCTGGACATCTACCATCCTGCCACCCGAAAGTTCGTCATGGATGCCTATCGGCAGTGGCTGGATGAGAACCCGGCGACCGACGTGGTCCGGTTCACCACCTTCTTCTACCAGTTCACGCTGATCTTCGACCAGCTCCACCGGGAGAAGCTGGTGGACTGGTTCGGATATGCCTGCACGGTCTCCCCCCAGGCCTTGGATGACTTCGAGACTCGGTACGGTTACCGTCTGCGTCCAGAGGACTTCATCAACAAGGGCAGCTACAACTCCTCCTTCTGCATTCCTGGCAGGGCACAGCGCGATTGGATTGATTTCCTCTCGGATTTTGTGCGGGAGAATGTCAAGACCATGGTCGATATGACCCACCAGGCCGGCAAGGAAGCTATGATGTTCCTGGGAGACCAGTGGATCGGCACCGAGCCCTACAAGCCGGGCTTCGAGAAGCTGGGTCTGGATGCTGTGGTTGGGTCCGTGGGCGACGGCACCACCCTGCGCATGATCTCCGATATTCCCGGGGTCCGCTACACCGAAGGTCGTTTTCTGCCATACTTCTTCCCAGATACCTTCCATGAGGGCAACGATCCCAGCATCGAGGGGCTGGACAATTGGCGCAAGGCCCGTAGGGCCATTCTGCGCAGCCCCATATCGCGCATGGGCTACGGCGGCTACCCATCCCTGGCGGCCAAGTTCCCCAAGTTCGTTCAGACCGTGGCGCGCATCGCAGACGAGTTCCGCGATCTGCATGACAGGACCAAGGGGAGGGCGGCCCAGGGACAGCTCAATGTGGCGGTGCTGAATTCCTGGGGCGCCACGCGGTCCTGGATGGCCTACACGGTGGCGCACGCCCTGCCCAACAAGCAGACCTACTCCTACTACGGGGTTCTGGAGGCACTGTCGGGCATGAGGGTGAACGTCCGCTTCATCAGCTTCAACGACATTCTGGCCCACGGCGTGGATCATGACCTGGATGTGATCATCACCGGTGGCCCGGCCGATACGGCCTTCAGCGGTGGCGGGGTCTGGAGGAATCCTGCCCTGCTGGAGACCCTGCGAGCCTGGGTCGACGGGGGAGGGGCCCTGGTCGGCATAGGCCAGCCGACCGCTCTGGAAAGAGAGGGACGCTTCTTCCAATTGGCCGACGTATTCGGCGTTGACCAGGAGCGCTTTCACACCCTTTCGGTAGACAAGTACTTTCCGAAGGTCACCGAGAAGCACTTCATCACTGCCGATCTGCCCGAGGACGGCAAGGTGGACTTCGGAGAGCCCGTGGTGAACACCTACCCCATCAACGAGGATGTCACCTTGCTCAGGGCTGACCAGGGTCAGGTGCAGCTGGCGGTCAACCAGTATGGCATGGGCCGTGGGGTCTACCTTTCCGGACTGCCCTATTCGGCCGTCAACGCCAGGCTTCTTGAACGGATCCTCTTCTACGCCAGTGGGCGACAGGATCGGTATGGGGACTGGAGCTGCACCAACCCTCATTGCGAGGTGGCCTACTTCCCGCAGGAGGGCATCTACTGCGTCGTCAACAACACCGACTTGCCCCAGGAGACCAGCGTTCGTCAGGCAGACGGCCAGGTCAGAGACATTGTCCTGGAACCCAGCGCCATGGTCTGGCAGCAGGCATAAGGGCAGGTTCGGCAGGAAAGAGGCTATTATGACGACGGTTCAGGATCAGGAGCTGGCCGCGGTTGCCGCCCGCTACCCCCTCAAAGGGCGTGTGGAGAGCATTGCGCCTTATGGCAACGGGCACATCAATCAGACTTATCTGATACAGACGGACAAGCGTCGTTACATTCTGCAGCGAATGAACACCTCGGTTTTCCCTGATACGGCCTCCCTGATGCGCAACATCGAGTTGGTGACCGAATTTTTGCGCTCGCAGGGTCAGGAGACCCTGGATATCATCCGCAATAGAGAAGGCAATACCTACTGCGAGCTGGCAAGTGGGGCCTGGCGGGTCTATGCCTTCATTGAGAACACGATCTCCTACGATTTGGTTCCCAGCCCAGATGTTTTTAGGGAGGCGGGCCAGGCTTTCGGACGCTTCCAGAACTCCCTGGCGCTCTTCGATGCCTCTCAGCTGACCGAGACCATCGCCCACTTCCATGACACCCCCAAACGGTTCGAGACCTTCAAACGGGCTGTTCAGGAAGATATCAAAGGCAGGGCATCCACCTGCCGGACCGAGATCGACTGGTATATGGAACGTGCCGACCAGTACCCGGTCATCATGGACGGGCTGGCCGATGGATCCATTCCACTCAGGGTCACCCATAACGACACCAAGCTCAACAACATCCTGATGGATGCCGCCACCGGTAAGGCCAGGGCCATCATCGACCTGGACACGATCATGCCCGGATCCATGCTCTTCGATTTCGGCGACTCCATCCGTTTCGGCGCTTCGACAGCCCTGGAGGATGAGCGTGATCTGGATAAGGTCCATTTCAACCCTGATCTTTACCGTGCCTATGCCCAAGGGTTCCTGGGAGCCGTGGCCGGCAAGGCTGTGGACCGGGAGCTGAGCCTCTTCCCGGCTTCCTGCAGGATTATGACCTTGGAGTGCGGCATGCGCTTCCTGACCGACTACCTTCAGGGCGACACCTATTTCGCCACCGCCTACCCGGAGCACAATCTGGTGCGGACCCATACGCAGATGCGCTTGGTGGAGGAGATGGAGGCTGACGATGCCCAAATGCAGGAGATGACCGCCCAGGTGGTCGAAGAGGTGAGGAGCTGATGCTGAATCGGGTTTACCGGAGCCTCGATGCTCTGATCGGGTACGCCTGTGCCTGTCTGGACCTGGACCCGTCCGATGTCGACTGGGCTCGCAATCAGATCCTGGCGCTTTTCTCCTTGCACTCCTACGATTCCGGGGATGGATCTGCTGATCCCGCCTCCGGTGGCGTCGATGAACTCCTGGAGTCCTTTATGCAGGCCTTGGAGGGTGCCGGTCTTATGGCTCAGGATGAGGCCCTCTCCATGGCAGATACGGTCATGGGAATCCTGTCCTCTAGGCCATCCCAGCTGCAGCGGCGCTTCACGCAGGTGGAGGGGGCCCAGGGTGGTATGGCTGCCATGCACTGGTTCTATGACTATTGCGTCAAAAATACCTACATCAAGAAGTCCCGTCTGGACAGGAACCCTCGTTTCTCCTCCGGGGGCGTGGTGGTCACCATCAACCTGGCCAAGCCGGAATTCAAGGACATGAAGAAGGCTGCGGCGGGCAACAGCACCGCAGGCGGGTACCCCAAGTGCACCATCTGCCATGAAAATGAGGGCTTCGCCGGGCGTGACAAGCGTACACTGCGGACCATCCCACTGACTCTGGGCGGCCACGACTGGTTCTGGCAGTTCTCGCCCTATGGGTACTTCCGCGAGCATGGCATCTGTGTCAACGCTGATCACACCCCCATGCACGTGGATCGGGACACCTTTGGGAATCTGCTGGATTTTGTGGACCGTTTCCCCGGCTACTTCCTAGGCTGCAACGCCGCCCTGCCCCGAATTGGCGGATCCGTTCTGGCTCATGATCACTATCAGGGCGGAGGAGAGCGTCTGCCTGTGCATCAGGCCGGAGCTTGGCGGACCCTGCACTTGGACGGCCACCCTGATACTCCTATCGAGATTCTGGACTGGCCGGGGACCGTGGTCAGAGTGGTTTCGCCGTCACGGCAGGAGATTATCGAGGTCAGCGAGACCATCAGGCAGGCCTGGGTGGATTACGACAACCCGGACCTAAACATCGCCAGCCAGGGGCCAGAAGGGCGGCAATCAGCCCTTTCACCCAGCCTGGTCAAGACCGACCGAGGCTACGAGATGAGCCTGATCCTGCGCAATAACGGTGTCAGTCCGCAGTTTCCTGATGGCATCTTCCACGTGCACCCGGAGTTCTATCCGGTCAAGCAGGAACCCATCGGGCTGATCGAGGCCCAGGGGCTCTTCGTCCTGCCCGGAAGGCTGGTCGGCCAGCTTGCCTGCCTGGAAGAGGCCCTGGTGGCAGGTACCGGGCTTTCCGAACAAGTGGCCGACTTCAGCTTGGAGTATGGCGAAATTACCAAGGCTCTGCGGGGTTCGCATGATCCGGAGAAGATCCATGAGGCCCTTAAGAGTGAGATCGGCAGTGTCTGCGCCCGGATCTTGGGCAACACCGCAGTCTTTAAGCGGCCCGAACAGACCGAGGAATTCCTGCGGGGGCTGGGTTGCCGGTAGGCGGCGTAGATGAATAACACCAATGACAGGGGATGACCGATGGGCGGAACAATCATGGGCGGAAACCAACCGATCGCGAGGCCGGGCGCCACGGACTCCTGGGAGACCCTGCATACTCAAATAATGGAAGTGCGCCTCAGGCCTGACTTTCCTTCGGTGATTGACTATCGGTTGAAGACGCCTCAGGCTGAAGGAACCATGCTTGGGCAGGTCCGGGATCTGCGTCTGGTGGCCATCAACGGCATCGAGATTGAGCTGGGTCCTGACAAGGTGGAGCTGGAACGGGAGAATGAGACAAGTCTGGTCTATCGACTCCATGCGATCGCCGCAGAGCAGGGGATTGATGCGGTTTTGGCGGTCCGCATTTCAGTCGAGGACGCCTCTCTGAGCTTTAAGGTGATCTCGATTGGGAACCAGGCTGGCCCCGACCATCCAGTCCAGACGGTGGCCTTCCCTGGACAATGCCTGATTTCCGTGACCAACACTCAGGCGGATGCGGAGTTTACCGGCGCTCGCATGTCTGCGGACGTCTCCATCAGTGGCGATGTGCACCGGGCGGTCACTGGGCAGATGGAGGAGGATCCTATCGGGCAGGACTACATGTATGGCTTCCTCTCTGCGGATGGCCTCAGTGCCGGCCTCTGGAGCAACTCCGAACACGATGGGACCACGGCCAGCAAAACAGGAACCGGTGGCGCGCAGAACACCAGGGTTCTGGCGGTTCGCGACCAGGTGGACGGAGTCACCGTCCTCGGCTTGACCAGCGCACCTTGGATATACAACCGGGTGGTCCAGGATTCCCACGGACGCTCTTATACGGTCGGGGAGACGGACAAGCCCGCCATGGCAGTAGCTCTGGCCGGAGACCTGAATGATGACGGGGTGGTCAACTGGCAGGATGGTGCCATCGCCTTCAGACGCATCATGAACAATCCGTATGGTTCTGATGATGTCCCGGACCAAGTGGCACGACGCATAGCCATGAACTTTGGCTCCCAGGCCCAGAATCCCTTCATGACAACCTTGGATAACGTCAAGCGGGTGGCCCTGGCTACCGATGGCCTGGGTCAGTCAGTCCTTCTCAAGGGATATGGCAACGAGGGCCACGACTCCGGCCATCCGGACTACGACGACATTGGTCGACGAATCGGCGGACTCCAGGACATGAATACCTTGATGGACAGGGGCAAGACCTATGGGGCCCGGTTTGGTGTCCATGTCAATGTGGATGAGATGTTTCCCGAGGCCAATGCCTTTTCTGAAGACATGATCCGTAGGGATGACAAGGGCGGCCTCTGCTACGGCTGGAACTGGCTGGATCAGACCGTGGGTATCGATGGTATCTACGACCTGGCCTCGGGCGCCAGGAGGGAACGCTTTGCCGCCCTCGCCCGTGAGGTCGGTGACAGGATGGACTTCGTGTATGTGGATGTCTGGGGCGATGGGACCTCGGGGGAGGAGGATTCCTGGCAAACCCGGCAGCTCTCGAAGATTTTGACCGATAACGGGTGGGGGATTGGCACGGAGTACGCTTCGGCCAATGAGTATGATGCCGCCTTCCAGCATTGGTCCCTGGATTTGACCTATGGATCCTCTCACGACAAAGGTGAGAACTCCCAGGTCATGCGCTTTCTGCGCAACCACCAGAAGGACAGCTGGATAGGTGATCACCGAGCCTTCGGAGGCGCAGCCAACGCCCCGCTCCTGGACGGCTACAGCATGAAGGACTTCGAGGGATGGCAGGGACGCAACGACTTCGATGCCTATATGGATAACCTCTATACCTGCGACCTCTCGACCAAGTTCATCCAGCACTTTAGAATCATGGCCTGGTACAACGACCCCATCAATGTCGATTCAGTGCGTGACTTGACCAAGAATCAGGGGAACGAACAGATTGAGCTGGTCAATGATCAAGGTGACAGGCTGGTCATTTCCAGGGGTTCCAATGAGCAGACATCGCCCGCCTACCGCGAGCGCACGATGAGGCTGAATGACCGAGTGGTGCTTGTCGGCGAGCTGGAGGCCAATGACCCCAAGGCCGACAAGCCTGGGATTGAAACCGGAACCGGCGCAGGAGCGTATCTGCTGCCCTGGGTCTGGGATGCCAATACGGGGGATCGGCTGGATCCAGATGAGCAGAAGCTCTACCACTGGAATACTGCAGGCGGCTCGACCACCTGGGAGCTCCCGGAATCGTGGCGCGATGCCTCTGTCGTCATCGTCTACCGGCTGACCGACCAGGGCAGATCGGAGCCAAGGGAAATTCCGGTGGTGCAGGGGAGCCTCACCCTGGATGCCAAGCCCAGAACACCCTACCTGGTCTGCCGGCATGCGGGCCAGGGAGTCCAGGTGGACTGGTCAGGAGAGCATCTAGTGGATGCAGGGTTCAACGGCGGCGAAAGGCTGTTCCAGTCGGTCTGGTCCGTGAAGGGGCCCGGACGTGCCTCGATCACCAAGGGTCAGTGCGCCAATCCCATGCTTAGGCTTGAGGGTTCGGTCTGTGCTGTGCAACCCCTGACCAACCTGGTGCCAGGCAAGAGGTATGCCCTCTATTTAGGGCTTGACAACCGTGGCGGCCAGGTCGAGCTGAGTGTGGATGCGGACCAGGGTGGGGTGCTGGCTCGCAATATGAGCGGCCCGAGCATTGCCAAAAACTATGTCAAGGCCTACGCCCACAACACCGATGCTCCAACGACTGACGGTAGCAGCTACTTTCAGAATGCCTATCTCTTCTTCACGGCTCCCAAGGGTGGGCAGACCCGTCTGGCCTTGGCCCATGAAGGGGATGGCGCCGCCTACCTTGACGACATTCGCCTGGTTGAGAACGAATACGATGGCATCAGCCTGGACCAGGACGGTCATCTGGTTGAGCTTACCTGTGATTTTGAAGATAACGTCCAGGGCATCTGGCCCTTTGTGGTGGCTGGAGCTGAAGGGGTGGAAGACAACCGAATCCACCTGGCCCAGCTGCATGAGCCCTTCACGCAGGCTGGGTGGGATGTCAAGAGGATGGACGATGTCCTCCAGGGTGACTGGTCTCTGAAAGTCAACGGTCTGACTGGGAGACGCGCTCTCCTCTTCCAGACCATTCCCCAGAACGTCCCCTTTGCGCCGGGTCGACGCTACAGGGTCTCGTTCGACTACCAGTGCGGATCAGACGGCATATACGCCCTGGCAACAGGTAGAGGCGAGTACACCGGTGAGGATCTGAACCTGTATCCCTTGCACAAGGCTCTGGGGGTCACCGCCAGATGCGAGTTCGAGCTGACTGGCGATCCGAATGGCGATACCTGGTTCGGCATTTACTCCACTGACAGAGGACCAGATCTGGAAGGCAGCAGCGGCTCGGAGGCCAACATGGCTGGCTACCAGGATCTGGTTCTCGATAATCTGCGGATTACCAGCCTCTAGTCAGAGATTCCTGGGTCAAGAAGGAGAGGTTGCATGGTCGATTTCCTTAACTTGTTCTTGGCCACGCTAAGTAAAAATAGCCGGTCGCGCTTATATTGATTCGTCCGTTTCAGGCTCGCCGCTGGGTCAGCTGGTAGGCCGTCAGAAGAACGATCAGCCAGATGGGCCCGGCGATGACAGCTACCCGGTAGCTGGGCGAGAAGCACATGAGTACCACGATCATGGCCAGGAAAGCCAGGACCGCCCAAGGGGTCACCCGGGCAAAGGGCAGCTTGAAGTGCAGGGCATTCAAAGCGCTTTCGCCGGTTTTGCCCGCCAGGTCGCCGGGGCCTTTGCCACGAGCAACAGCACGCCGGAAGAGCATCTCGGTCACCATGATCATGGACCAGTTGATGATGGCCGAGATCGTGGCGATGCTCATCAAGTAGTTGAAGGCGAACTGGGGCCAGAGGAAGACCACTACCACCGCCAGGGCGATGATGCAGGCCGAGGTCAGCACTCCTGCGTAGGGCACCCCTCCCTTGGAAAGCCTTCCCAGGTACTTGGGGGCATTGCCTTGCCGGGCCAGGGAGAAGAGCATGCGGGAGTTGGAGTAGAGGGCCGAGTTGTAGACGCTCATGACTGCGGTCAGGCAAACGAAGTTGAGGATGCCTGCGGCCGCGTGGACACCAACCGAGTCGAAGATCTGAACGAAGGGGCTGACGACCATGCCTTGCGCGTTGGGCTTGCCGATGGCATTCCAGGGGACTACGGCCATGATCACCCCAAGTGTCAGGATGTAGAAGACCAGGATCCTCCAGATGATGGCGTTGGTGGCCTTGGGAATGGTCCGGCGGGGATCGGAGGCCTCCCCGGCGGTAATGCCGATGAGCTCGGTGCCGCCGAAGCTGAACATGACCACCGCCAGCGACATGAGCAGACCGGTCCACTGGCCATTGGCCCCGTGACGCATGAGCCCGTTGGGCAGGAATCCGCCGCTTACGGTGAACCAGTTGGCGAAGGAGGCCCGCAGGCCGTTGGCTGTGGGCAGGGCCATGATCACGACGGCCAGCCCGCCGATGATCATGGCGACGATGGCTGCAATCTTGATGATGGCGAACCAGAACTCGAACTCGCCGAACTTGCTGACCCCCATCAGGTTGGCGGCCGTGATGACCACCAGGAAGAAGGCTGCAGAGACCCAAGCCGGTATCGCCGGGAACCAGAAGTTGACGAAGGTGCCTACTACGGAGAGTTCGACCATGGACACCAACACGTAGTTCATCCAGTAGTTCCACCCCGACACAAAGCCCGCACGCTTGGACCAGTAGCGGGTGGCATAGTAGCTGAAAGCGCCGGACTTAGGGTCTTCCACGCTCATTTCGCTCAGAGCCCTGACGATCATGAAGATGGCCAGACCGCCTATCAAATAGGCGATGATGATGGCCGGTCCTGCCAATGAAATGGATTCCCCGGACCCGTAGAAGAGTCCCGTCCCGATGGCGCCGCCCAGCGAGATGAGCTGGATGTGCCTGTTCTTCAGGGTCTTGTGCAGGTCCTTGCCTTGCGACTCCTTGGGTTGATCCATGGGGATGCCATTCCTTAGGTGGTGATAGTCGTCAGCTGAATACGGCCGGTTGACAGGGCCAACCCTATCGGAGCCTCCCGGGCTGAGGGACATTGCCTTTGTATTGTGGAATAACAGTGTCCGCAATATGAGATACCTGATTCGCCGGATGACAGCCGCCAGGCCTCTGCGGCGGTTATCGACACCCCTGTGGTATTGCTGTCCTACCGGCCTCTACGGGGCATCCGCTTTGGCCGACGACCACAGACAGGTTGCGAAGACAAGGAGGTGCAGTTGGATGAACCGCACGGGTAATGGCCCTTCGGCGCAGGAGCATCAGGGTGGCGGCGCCTCGTCGGGCGACGGCATGGAGCGCGGGCTGAGCAACCGCCACGTGCAGTTCATCGCCATCGGCGGCACCATCGGCACCGGCCTCTTCCTAGGGTCGGGCAAGTCCATAGCCCTGACCGGACCCTCCATCATCCTGGTCTACATCGGCGTCGGCGTGATCATGTACTTGCTCATGCGGGCCATAGGCGAACTCATGTACCGCAGTCCTGTCCAGCATACTTTCATCGCCTTCATCAGCCGCTACCTGGGCCAGGGGTGGGGATCCTTCGCCGGCTGGTCATACTGGATCGTGCTTATCCTGATCGGCATGTCCGAGCTGACCGCTGTAGGCACCTACTTCGTCACTTTCTTCGACACCTTCGGCATTGATCTGAGTGCCTGGCGGGGTCTGATCGAGCTCTGCTTCCTGGCGGCCATGGTGAGCGTCAATCTGATCGCCGTGCGGGTCTTCGGGGAGACCGAGTTCTGGTTCTCCATGATCAAGATCACCCTGATCCTGGCCATGATCGCCACGGCTGTGGTCATGGTCGTCACAGGCTTCCACTATCCGGCCGTCCACATGCCGGGACAGGACCGGATCAGCCCGGCCGGCCATGCGGGCCTGGACAACATCACCACAGGCCTGAGTCTGGCGCCCAACGGGTGGATGGCCTTCTTCATGAGCTTCCAGATGGTCTTCTTCGCCTACGAGATGATCGAATTCGTGGGAGTCACCGTTTCCGAGACCCAGAATCCCCGCAAGGTCCTGCCCAAGGCCATCAACCAGATCATCCTGAGGGTGTTGATCTTCTACGTGGGCGCTCTGGTCGCCATCATGCTGATCGTGCCCTGGCGCTCCTTCCGGCCCAACGCCGACGGCAGCTTCACCTCGCCCTTCGTCATGGTTTTCCGTTACGCCGGGGTGGACTGGGCGGCCGCTCTGGTCTTCTTCGTGGTCATCACGGCAGCCAGCTCCTCGCTAAACTCCCTGCTCTACTCCGCTGGCCGCAACCTCTTCCAGCTGGCAGCTGCCGGCCACTCTCCAGTGATGCGCAGCCTGCATACGATTTCGCGGCGCGGCAAGGTGCCCGCCCGGGCCATCGTCCTATCCGGGGCGCTGATCCTCTTATCTCCGGTGTTGCATCTGTTGCCCGGCTTCGAGGACACCTTCGTCCTGTTCACCTCCTGTTCCAGTGCGGTCATCATCTTCATCTACATCCTGACCCTGTTTGCTCACCGCCGCTACCGGACCAGCAAGGACTTCATACCCGATGGATTCATCATGCCGGCCTACCGGGTGACTGGAGCCGTTGCCATCGTCTTTTTCGTTCTGATCTACTTTTCGCTCTTCCTGGCTCCCGACACCCGGTATCCAGCCATATTGGGATTGGTCTGGCTGCTGGTCTTCGGTGGCATCTGCCTGTTGGAGCATAAGGGTGAGCCGAAGTCGGTCTGAGTTCAGGGCGATAGCTAGGTATATCAAGCCATACGCGGCACGTCAGCGGGTCATCGATCGGGTTCTTGATGGCCCGCTGTTTATTTTCCGTCATCTTCAGAGAAGCTGCTGTTATTCATCGAGGCTGCCTGTTTGATTGCAGACACAATAACGGGAGTCGTATGTTATCCGGTTGACATATTCTGTTATTGATGTACGCTGTAATCAGCAGGTTCAAGAAAGGCTTGTAAATACAGTTATCTATGACAGATTGCTGATGTAAACCAGTACTCCAGTTTTGGGACTGTACTCAATAGCGTCCTGGATATGTTATTCGATTAACATACGCTGGATTGCGATTTGTCTAGTGCTTGGTCTGCTGACGAAGGTGGTGAGTTGCCATGACCGGTTCCAGGACGAAAGAGCTCATGTTTCTGAAAGGAAACGGCCACTGGTGGGTTACAAAAAGGATAAGAAAATGAACAGACACAACGTGGTGAAGACTGTTGCGGCCTGCTTGGCCGGGATTTTGTCCTTGGGCATGCTGGGAGCATGCGGCAATCAGGGCAAGGATGCCAGCGGGTCTACGATCATCAAATTCGGCATTCATGTGGCCAATCCGAAAAAGCAAGAGGCGGTGACATATGACATAGTGCAGGCATTCAACAAAAAGCATAAAGGCAAATACAAGGTGGTCTTCGAAGCCTCTGACAAGGAATCTCATTCTAAGAATATGAAGCTTGAGGCTTCTGATGGTACATTGCCCCAGCTGTTCTGGATCGATGCCAGCGAAGCTCCCGAGTACAGCAAGTCCGGCGCCTTGCTGGACCTACGTGATTTTCTGAAGAAAAACCCTTCAGTGGCCAAGGCAATTGCTGGGGGAAAGGACTCGTTCGAAGATAAGCAGACCGGTCAATATGGGCTTCCCTATCAGAGCAATGTGCAAGGCTTTTTCTACAACAAGGGAATTATTGACAAGTTGGGGATTCCTTATCCCAACGATGACACCACATATGAGCAGCTGATGGAGACGCTTCCCAAGATCAAGGCAGGAGGATATACGCCGATTGCTATAGGAAGCAAAAACAGCTCCTATACGATGTGGGAGTTCAACGAGCTTTTGGTTCGATACGGCTGGCAGGACAATCTGAAGAAGATCAAGGCAGGAAAGGAACAATTCAACAATCCTGATTTTATCAAGGCATTTGATAAAATTGAAGGGCTGGCAAAGGCTGGTGCTTTCCCGGAAAATGTTTCAACCATTGAATACTTCGATGCCAAGCAGCAGTTTAATGACGGGAAAGCTGCTTTATTTGGCTCTGGGCAGTGGGACTGTGCCGAATTTGACTCTTCTTTAGGGGATAAGGTCGGATTTTGGTGGGGTCCAAAGTTTAGCGATTCTTCATATGACCAAAATGTATCCATGAGGGTGCCGGCGAATCCCATCGTGGTCAACAAGGCTGTAGGCGATGATGTGGCAATGAAAGCAGGTGTCTATGCATTTCTCAAGTTCTATTACGGGGAAGAGGCCGCAAAGATGTCCTATGCCAAATCGACCTTCCCCGCAACCAATTATCCGGGGCTGAAAGCGACGTCAAGCCAATACGCCATGAATGAGATGCTCAAGGCGCTGGGCAAGAATTGGCCTTCGCCAGCTTCTGCGCCGGATCTCACCTTGGATGCAGCGAGTCAGCAGGCTCTCTATGACGCTATTTTCGGAGTTATCCAAGGTACTTATACACCTTCTGCAGGTTTGAGCAAGATCGATCAAGCCTGGAAAATCAGTCATAAGTAATTGAATATGCCTGCCCATTTCCCAAACGGGGGATTTGAGGGAATGAGGGCATCGTACTTGGAAGAAATGGCATCATATGCGCTGGCTCAGCAAAACGCGGTACAAGGTGGGATTTCTAATACCCACGTGCTTGGTTTACGTGATCTTTATCATCGCCCCTATAGCTATAGCTATCGGATACAGCTTTACCAGATATTCCGGAATCGGGAGGGCAAGATTCATTGGATTGTCCAACTATGTTCGACTCATCCATGATCCATTCTTTTGGAAATCGGGCGCGAACACAATAATCATCTTTGTCGTTGCCTCAGTACTGCTCATGATTCTCTCGTTTTTCATTGCATTGCTGCTCAACAACAAACTGCGCTTCATTGATCTTTCCAAATCACTGATCTTCTCTCCTGCGATTATCGCCCCAATCATTGTGGGCATTATTTGGGTCTACATACTGGATCCGAAGGTGGGCATCATCAATGGTCTGCTGAAAGCAATCGGATTGCGAGGATGGGCCAAGCAGTGGATAGGCGGGACTGTCCTTTCTCCGTATAGCATCGCCATTATCTACTTCTGGCAGCAATTAGGTTATCTGGTCACCATCTTCATCGCCGGTTTGAAGATGATCCCTGAAGAAGTTCTTGAGGCTGCTCAAATCGATGGTGCTACGGGCTGGCAGCGGGTCCGTTATGTCGTCATACCGATGATGCGCTCCACAATATCAACCGTTGCGGTCCTTATCATTACAGGTATATTCAAGATATTTGAAATCGTACAGCAGACTACTGGCGGTGGCCCCAACCATCTCTCCGAGACTCTGGTGACCTACAGCTATTCCATGACTTTCACCAGCAGCGACTACGGATATGGCATGTCCATCGCCAGTGTCACCTTCCTTATTTCACTGGCGCTTACAGGGCTGTACTTCATCTTCGGCAGGAAGGGTGAGTAAGCATGCTTGCGAAACGTACGAAACGCATAATGTATGTCCTAATCGCCATCATTACGGTTCTAGTGGTGTTCCCCTTCATCTGGATGCTTGTTCTGTCGTTTAAAAGCAACGCAGAAATCCTGTCCAATCCACTGGCCTTGCCGCATTCCTTAAGTTGGGGCAACTATGTCAATGCACTGAAAACACTTGACTATCCAAGACTATATGCCAATACCTTCATGGTCTGCCTGCTCGCTTTGGCCATCGAGCTGGTCATAACCTTCCTGAGCTCATTCGCTCTGGCAAGGATGGTGTTCGACCATCCCAATTTGCGGCGGCTGGTCTATGGGTTTCTCATAGCAGGGCTGTGCGTCTCACCTTTCATCCTGCTGTTTCCGGTGTATAAGATCAATATCTTCTTCGGATTACGGGAACAGTGGGCACTGGTGTTTCCCTATGTGGCCTCGTCAATTTCTTTCAACACCCTGCTCTTCGTCGGTTATCTGCAGGCCCTGCCGCCTGAAATTGACGAGGCGGCCATTATTGATGGGTGCTCCATATGGGATCTTATGATTCGTATTATTCTGCCCATGACCAAACCAGTCATCGCTACCGTGGTCATATTCAATGTGCTGTACATGTGGAATGAGTATCCCTTTGCATCGGTCATGCTGCGCAGGCAAGCTGACTACACGCTGGCGATGGGTGCCTCTTTCTTCAAGGGCACTTACACGGTCGACTATGGCGGCATTGTGGCATCCAGCGTCATGATCATCATCCCTGAGCTGATTTTCTACGGGCTCTTCCAAAAGAAGATCGTAGGCGGCATGGTTGCTGGGGCTGTCAAGGGGTGAATGAGGAAATTGGTGTTTGACCTTCTCTATTCAACAGACAATGAAAGGGCAAAGAATGAATAACCTAAACGGGCTGTTTCGAGATTTGACGACAATTACGGATTCGCGCAATGGGCGATTGTCGAGCTGGGATCATAGCGGAAGAAATCAGGACTACTGGGAGGTTCCGGCGGGCAAGACCACCTGCTTGGGGGAAATAGAAGGCCCTGGCTGCATCACGCACATGTGGATGACTTCCTCCTGCAGGAGGGTGCTGGCTCCTTCAATCATGGATCCCCATCAAATGGCACAGGCAGCTCCTGTCATGGAGATCGGTCCCGCCTTGGGTGTGGTCTGGGATGATTATGACCCCTTCTATTATCGGAAAGTGCTGATCAGCATTACATGGGATGATCAGGACAGTCCAAGTGTTCTTGCCCCCTTGGGAGACTTTTTCTGTATAGGGAACAGCTATCCGGGGAATTTCTCATCTCTGCCCTTCAACGTTTCGCTTAAACCCGAAGAGGCTGGAAGATTCGGCGCACCCTGTTCAGTATCGTGCTACTTCCCGATGCCGTTTGATCGAAAGGCTCGCATCGATATCATTAACGAGGGTGATCTACCCTTCATTCTGTATTTCAACATTGATTACGAAATGTATCGGGATCATCTTTCTAACGATACGGCATATTTCCATGCTTGCTGGAACAGAACCGCCCGTTGTGCAGGGTGGGGCGACGATTTGCAGGTCAACGCGCCAGAAGTCAACGGAGTACGAAACCTCAAAGGTGAGAACAATTACACCCTTTTGGACGTCAAGGGAAGGGGACACTACGTAGGGTGCAATCTGACCGTCCACCACTATCAAGGCAGCTGGTGGGGTGAAGGCAATGATATGTTCTTCATAGATGGAGAAGAGTATCCCAGTCTCAATGGCACCGGCACAGAGGATTACTTCAATAATGCATGGGGTATGCAGAGGAACTCTTTCCCCTTCTTTGGAACTATTGTCCATGAGGCGGATTCCAATGGTGTGCAGGTTTCATATCGATTCCATATCACCGATCCAGTCAGGTTCTCTAAGAGTCTGAGAGTCAGCATCGAACACGGACACGCCAATCAACTTTCTGATGACTGGAGCTCCACCGCTTACTGGTATCAGACCATGCCTGATGAAACGCCTCTGCATATCCTGCCGGTCGATCAGCGGATACCCGATGTGCCTACCTATGCCACCCGAGACGGTGGCATGCCTTCATTGACTGACGATATGCGTGAGGCCAGAGAATCCTACGAACGTCGTTGGAAGGCCTATAGACCGCTACGGCAGGAGCAGTTCCGTCTCAAGGAGGAAAAGACTGCTCGCGAGTCTGAATTGAATACGCAACTTGCTGCAGAGCAACGTCAGGCGTTCGACCGCTGACCATTTAACCAAGTGAAAGGAAAATCGGAAATGTCCCAGAAGAGTATGGCCTTGGCCATTGCACATGCGCAACAGCATATTGATGATCACAAGGCTCAGGTGTCTGCAGGAGTTATGAGGCAGGAATACCACTTCATGGGACAGACCGGTTGGATCAATGATCCCAATGGCTTGATCTGGTTCCGCGGACAATATCACATCTTTTATCAGTTCAATCCCTACAGCGGGTTTTGGGGTCGCATGTTTTGGGGTCATGCGGTCAGTGATGATCTCTTCCATTGGCGATATCTGCCGATTGCATTGGCTCCAAGTGAATGGTATGACGACCATCCACAAGGTGGCTGCTTCTCCGGTAGTGCCATCGTCAAGGATGAAAGGTTGTATTTGCTGTACACCGGCACTTCCAATAATGGCAGAGGGTTTGAGCAGAACCAGTGCCTGGCATGGAGCGATGACGGCATTCATTTCAACAAATATGAAGGTAATCCGGTCATCAGTGCCCCCGAGGGGGTATCTCATGATTTCTTTCGCGACCCCAAGGTCTGGGAGCACGAAGGTGCTTATTACCTGATATGTGGGGCGCAACGGCATGGTCAGGCCTGTGTCCTGCTCTATCGTTCCGACGATCTGGTCCACTGGCAGTTTCTCAACAACATGGCAGAAAGCAGGGGTGAATGGGGTTATATGTGGGAGTGCCCTGATTTCTTTAAACTTGGTGATCGTTATGTCCTATTTTGCTCGCCGATGGGAGCAGGAGAGCGCACAGTCGTCTATTTCATTGGTGATTTCGATTATCGGACTGGGCGATTCTGCTATACCACGAATGGAGAGATTGATTGGGGATTCGATTTCTATGCCCCTCAGACCTTCCTGGATGGTTCTGGGCGTAGGATCATGCTCGCTTGGGCGAATTGCTGGGACTGGATGCCGTTTTGGAAGGACTGGGGGCCGACATATCGCGAAGGTTGGTGCGGATCATTCTGTCTTCCGCGAGAGGTGCGCCTTGAAGGTCAGGATGAATTGGCATTCGAGCCAGTTCGAGAACTCTCGCTGCTCCATGTTGATCCTTATGAGTCGGAGCACATGGTAGTGGGAGTAGAGCCAACCGATATCCCTGTATCTGATGGCGTGCATTATGACCTGTCTTTTTCGATTGATCTGGTGACTACCACAGCCGACGTCGTCGAACTGCACATGCGCGCAGACAAGCAGCACGAAACTGTCTGCTATCTTGATCTGAAACGTGCACTCATGGTGGTGGATCGCAATCGTGCTGATGAATGGAGCAAGGGGGCCACCCGGAGTAGTTTGACTGGTGTGAGGAATGCTGCTTTATCAGTTCGCATCGTCAGTGATCGTACATCACTAGAGATTTTTGCGGATGATGGCAGAGTATGTCATTCGCTCAATATCTTCCCCAAAAATGGATGCAATGAATTTACTATTTCGACTCAAGGTGGTGAGGCCAACCTGTTGGGTCTGCGATCGTACGGAGTGCGGATTTGACGTCTTTGCCGCGGTGGCAGGCGTAATCTACTAATGATGCGGGTTATCCCGTCGGGTGCTGTGGTTGGCAGAGGTACCGAACACGTGTGATGGAGCCAGTATGACGACGATTAATGATGTGGCACAGTATGCTGGAGTTTCTAAAAATACCGTGTCCCGTTACCTCAATAATCGCGGATACATATCGCAGATGACTCGCGAAAAGATACGCAACGCCATTAATGTTCTTCAATATCATCCCAACCAGATTGCTCGAAGTCTGTACAGCAGCAGAACCAATCTCGTTGGTTTGGTCATACCAGACGTGACCCAGCCTTTCTTTTCGACGATGACCGCCTGCATAGAGGATCAGTTGGATCGCAGGGGCTACAAAATGATCCTGTGTGATACCAAAGACTCTTCGAGCAAAGAGAAGAAGTACCTGGAGATGCTCCAGGAAAACAAAGTCGATGGCATCATCATCGGCAGTCATTCAATTGATATACGGTATTCGGACATCAGTGCTCCAATTGTTGCCTTGGACAGGAACCTTGCCGATGACATTCCTGTGGTAAGTGCCAACCATGAGCAAGGTGGACGTATAGCTGCGCAAGCTTTTATCAGACATGGGTGCAAGAAGGTCATCCAGCTTGTCGGATATACGAAGGTGAGAACACCCTCAGGAAAGCGTCATGCGGCATTCGGCGAAGAAATGATGAAACATGGCATCGCCTGCCACACCTATGAACTCGGACTGAATCAGTTCGATTTTGACTCATATCTGGATGTGGCGGATATGATTCTGGATCGGTATCCCGATCTTGACGGCGTGTTCGCCGCTGATATGGTGGCGCTCGCAGTCCAAAAGAGGGCTTTGACAAGAGGATTGTCTATTCCTGCAGATTTGCTGGTGTTCGGATATGACGGGTCCTTCATATACAAGACTGCGTACCCGCCATTGCCTACGATCGTTCAGCCTTACCGACAACTGGCTAAGGTTGCGGTTTCCGTTCTCATGAAACTCATCAACAAAGAGCAAGTTGATGAGCTCTCTTACACGATTGATGTGAAGCCATCCATGCAAGAGGAGGGCATATAGGACAGCAAGGCGCAACATCCACGCGCATTTTCCTCATAGTTCCGCATAGTGCGAAATGGGTAAAAAGTCAAACCTATTTTTTCTGTTTGCTTTGCAGTAGATTAACCCATGGATCGTGTTGTACGGAAATATACAGCTTTATTGATCCTAGTAAAGCAGGTGAAGAAGCTGATACTGGAGGTCAGGATGGCTAAGACTGGACGCATATCGGCGCGCATGCCGTCGGTCCTAGCACTGCTGGCTGTGTGCTTCATCCTGTGTTGCCTGCCAATGCAAGCGGTCCTAGGGGCAACCGTGTCGACGAATTATGCTTCTTGGACCGATGTGGTTAAGGCCATTGATCAGGATCTGAATTCTGGGCGGCGAGCCTATGCTGATGGTGATCATGCAGGGGCTGCTGCCAATTTCATGGCTGCTTACAATTCAGACTATATCGGTTCGAACTTCGTTACAGTTACCGCTTCAACATTGGGGCGGGACCGCCGCAACGACTTGGATGAACGTTTTCAGTCTCTCCAGTCGAAAGCCTATGCGGATGACAATCAAGCCGGTATAGACCAAGATTGCCAAGCTTTGCAAGCCGATCTGGCCGCTGTGGCCACTCAACTGGATGCAACCCAAGGGCTGGCCAATCCCCGTGCCTACGCCAAGGCTCAGCAGGAGCAGATCAAGGCGGATCGTCGACGGCTGGACGCAGCCAAGAAGCATCGGAACAACGGCAAGGGCGACCGGACCTGGACCCAGGTGGCCCACGAGATGACGCCCATTCTGGACCAGGCGCTCGCCCAGGCATCCAAGGGACAGGGCCAGGCGGGATCTGACCTGGTCAACAAAGCCTATTACCAGTATTACGAAAAGCTGGGCTTCGAGAAGAACGTCATGAACGCCATCAGCGGCAACAGGGTCTCCCAGGTGGAATACCAATTCAAGGAGACCCGGATGGCCATGGTGGCGGGCAAGCCAGCCAAGACCCTGGTAAACGACCTGAAGAGCATGCTGGTCGAGGACGCCGCCGTTCTGGATGGAGGCGCCGCGGACCAGGTCAATGGGTGGACCTCCTTCCTGACCTCCGCCTTCGGCCAGGCCTTTGTGGTCCTGCTGAGGGAGGGGCTGGAGGCCATCCTGGTGGTGGCGGCCATCATTGCCTACCTGGTCAAGTCCGGCCATAAAGACAAGATCCGGCACATCTACTGGGGCATTGCGGCAGGCCTGGTGGCCAGCGGGCTGGTGGCTCTGCTCTTCACCCTGCTCTTCAACGGGAACGGTCCCCAGCAGGAGATCCTGGAGGGTGTGGTGGCCCTGGTTGCCATGCTCATGCTGCTCTACACCAGCAACTGGATGTTGTCCAAGTCTTCTGTGGAATCCTGGAACCATTACATACAGAGCCGGACAGTGGCGGCCATTTCGCAGGGCAGCGTGATCTCCCTGGCCCTGCTCTCCTTCCTGGCGGTCTTCCGGGAGGGGGCCGAGACGGTCATGTTCTACCAGGCTATTTTCGCCATGGCTCCTGGCGGCACACGGGAGATTTGGGCCGGTTTTGCAGCGGCCGCCGTGGTCCTGGTCGTCGTCTTCGTGCTCATCCGCTTCACCTCGGTCAAGATCCCCATCCGGCCCTTCTTCATCATCACCAGCCTGCTCATGGCAGTCATGGTGGTCATCTTCGCCGGGGGCGGCGTCCATGCCCTGATTGAGGGTGACCTGGTGCCGGCCACCTACCTGCCCGGCGTGCCCACCAGCGACTGGATCGGGCTGTATCCATACATGCAGACCATCGGCGCCCAGATCCTGGCGGCCCTGGTCGTGGTCGTGCTGGCAATTGTGTCGACCCACCGCCTGCACAAGCAGGGACAGGTGCAGTCGAATCAGGACTCCGGCGGGTCGTCGTCGGCAACCGTCCATCAGACGGAAGTCGAGCAGACCGCCGAAGGGGCTGTGCCCTCCCAGGTCACGGCAACCATGCAAACACCAAAGAGCGAAGGACAATCATGAAGAAGAGACAATTGACCGCCCTGGTCGCGCTGGTGCTCTCGGGCACCCTGGCCCTGGCGGGGTGCGGCTCCGGCGGGTCGGGCACCCGTGAGGCCCCCGCGCCTGAGGCTTCCGGCGCCTCCCAGTCCTCGGCGGGCAAGGGGGCTGGTTTCGAGGAGATTCCCATTCCGCCCGACGATCAGCAGAAGGGTCCACTGAACATCGGCACGGTCTTCTTCCAGCCCATCGACATGGAGCCTGCGTCCATGGGGCTGAAGGCGGCCGATGCCAGCCTGCACCTGGAGGCTGATATCCATGCCTTGCCCAACAACAACCTGGGCTATGCCAAGGGTGAGTTCGTCCCGGATCTGACCGTCAACTACACCATCCAGAACAAGGACGATCCCAATGACAAGCAGTCCGGCACCTTCATGCAGATGAACGCCTCGGACGGACCGCACTACGGAGCCAACATCAAAATGGAGAAGGCCGGGTCCTACAAGCTGACCTATTCCATCGACTCCCCGGAGAAGAAGGGATGGATGCTGCACGTCGATCCGGAGACCGGCGTGAAAGGCCACTTCTGGACCGAGCCCATCGTGGTCAGCTGGGACTGGGACTACACGCCCCACCAGTGGTGAGCGGCCGCCTATTATGCTTGAGCAATTTGTCACGGTCTTGCCGGGGACTCTGGCCCCGGCCCTCCTGGTCATGGTTTTCAGCGTGCTGCTAGGGGTTGGCGAGGGCCGTGATCGGCCCCGTTCCTCCTCCTGGCGGCTGATTGGCCTGGGGGTCGGCGTGTTGGGGGCGCTGGTCTTCGCCCTCCTGCGCGCCACCGTGATCATCAACCGGCGGACCATGGTCAACTATCCGACCCTGGTAGCCTGTGTTCTGGCCGACCTGGCCGCCATTGCGGTGGTGCTGGCCGCAGACCGACTGGTCATGGACCGGCATCACCGCCCCTGGGCCATGGATCTGGCCAACGCTCTGGCGGCCCTGGCCATAGCTCTAACCACCTTCCGCGCCCTGCCTGATGTCATCCTGCAGCTTACGGCCTTTGTCGAGCCGGGGGAGCCTGTGCTGACCTCGGCCATGCTCCTGCGGGCCTTGGGCTTCCTGCTCGGCTTGGCTGCCGCTGTGACGGTGGCTGCCATTCTGAGGACCATGCATACTTCTTGCCCCCGGATAGCCTTCCGTCTGGCCGCCTTGCTCATGGTGGTCCTGTTGCTGGTCCGGCACGGCGTAGCCCTGGTGGCCCTGATGCAGACCACCGGCCTGGTTCTTCTGCACGGCTGGGCCTTCCGGGTCATGGCCCTAGGATACAACGCCGACCTGATCCTGGTTCTTGCCCAGGTTCTGGTCTTCATCATTCCAGTCTTCGCCTGTTTGGTTGCAGGCTGGCGCATGCCAGTGACCGGAGCCTCCACAGCCGACGACCGTAGCCACCGGGCCTTCCGCCGAAGGGCCCTGGCATCAGCGGTCTGGAGCCTGGTGGCTATGATCGGCGTCACCCTGGCCCTGACGATGGGGACGGCCAAAGCCCACCAGGTGCCTGTGCTCTCGCCTCCGGAGCGGTATTCCTTGACCTCCGATACGGCCGCCATTCGTTTCTCTCAGGTGGAGGATGGCCACCTGCATCGATTCAGCTACCGGGCCAAGGACGGCACCGAGATGCGTTTCATCATCATCCGCAAGAATGGCGCGGCCTACGGGGTCGGGCTGGATGCCTGCGAGAACTGCGGGGATGCGGGCTATTACGAAAAAGACGGCAAGATTATCTGCAAGAAGTGCGACGTAGCCATCAACCTGGCCACCATCGGGTTCAAGGGCGGCTGCAATCCCGTTCCCTTGCCTTATAAAACCGGCCGGGGCGCCATACTGATCAGCACCGCCGATCTGGACGCTCTGTCCTCGCATTTCAAGAGCTGAGATAGGGAAGGAGCGGTTGGTATGTTCTTCATGCGAATGATGCTGCGGTCATTCAGCCGCCAGTTCGGGCGAAGAATGCTCATCGCCGTCACGGTCTGCCTGTCGGCCTGCGTGGCTACGGCTATGCTGGGAGTGGTCTTCGATGTAGGTGACAAGCTCAACGCAGAACTGTCCACTTACGGATCCAACATCACGGTCCAGGCCAAGGCGGATGCTGTGGTCTCTGACCTCTATGGCGACCAGTCAACGCCAACCGCCTTCCTCAAGGAGTCCCAGGTGCCCAGGATCAAGACCATCTTCTGGGCCTACAACATCACCGACTTTGCCCCCCGTCTGGATCTTCGCGGCACCGTGGACCAGGTCGGCGCTCCCCTGGTGGGCACCTGGTTCGGCCGGACCGTCAAGGTCGATAGCGGCGAGAGCAGCGCCGTAGGTTTGAAAGGTCTTCGGCCCTGGTGGAAGGTTCAAGGACGCTGGCCCAAGGACGAGGCTGGGTCCGCCGGCAGGACCGAGGCCATGATGGGCAAAGAGCTGGCTGCGCGACTGGGTGGCCGTCAGGTCGGCGACCAGGTCAAGGTGGGTCTGGATGGTAAACAGCAGACCGTCACTATTGTGGGCATCTTCGACTCCGGTGATTCGGATGCCTCCTCCCTCTACCTGCCCACCAGGGCGTTGCAGGAGATGTCCGGTCTGACCGATCAGATTGACCAGGTGGAGGTCAAGGCCCTGACCACGCCCGAGAACGACCTGGCCCGCAAGGCCGCACGAAACCCAGCCGCCCTCTCCCAGGACGAGTGGGAGACCTGGTACTGCACGGCCTATCCGTCCTCCATCGCCTATCAGATCGAGGAGGCCATCCCCGGGTCCATGGCCAAGCAGGTCAGACAGGTGGCAGCCCTGCAGGGCGATGTTCTGCAGAAGACCCAGGCGGTCATGATCCTGATGACCGTGCTCAGCCTGCTGGCGGCGGCCATCGCCGTGGCCAACCTGATGGCGTCATCCATAAGCGAGCGGTCATCAGAGTTCGCCCTGCTCAAGGCCTTGGGCGCCACCGATGGGGCCGTGTCCAGACTGGTGCTGGCCGAAACGGCCTTGATCGCCCTGGTTGGGGCTCTGGTCGGCGTCCTGCTGGGCTCTGGCGTGGCTCAGATCGTAGGCAGGGTGGTCTTCGGCTCGGGCATTACCATGAGGCCCATGGTCTTCGTGCTGGTCTTCGTGCTGCTGGCCCTGACCGTGCTGCTGGCGTCCATCTCGTCCATCAGATCGATTCTGCGGCTTCGGCCGGCGGAGGTGCTTCATGGCCGCTGATCGCCATAAGAGCCATATGACCAACACCCGCATGTTCCTGACCATGCTTTTCGGGGCCGTCTTCCGTCGTCGGGGACGGGCCCTGATGGCCGTGGTGGCCTCCCTGGTGGGGGCGGCCACCCTCTTCTGTCTGGCGGCGGTCTGCATTGAGGCTCCCAGGCAGATCAACCAGGAGATGCGCTCCTACGGGGCCAATCTGGTCGTCTCGCCCATTCAGGGGGGCAACCGGTCTGGCTCCGGCATCGAACAGGGCATGGTGGATCACACCACCCACATGGTGACTGCCAAGGCTCCGGCAAAGTACGCTACTTATCGATATGAGACGGTGCAGGTCAATGCCGGCGCCCGCGTGATGGCCGGCATCCACCCAGACCAGGTGCGCCAGCTCAACCGTCACTGGAGCGTGGAAGGAGCTTGGCCGAAGCCTGGTTCGGTCATGGTGGGGCGGGATCTGGCAGATTCGCTGGGGCTGACCACTGGCAAGCCAATAACTATTGGTTATCCGGCCGGGCAGTCCACCTTCACAGGCAAAGCCGGGGGGCAGGGTCGTGATTTTCGCGTGGGTGGCATTGTCGATACTGGCGGCCCCGAGGATCGCATTATCTACGCCGACCTGTCCGATCTGGAGCTCCTGACCGGGGCCAAGCGGGGTACCGATGTGATCGAATACTCGGTCAACACCATGACCTCAGGTCTGAAAGCCATCGCTGCCAGCATCAACGACATGACCTCCATGGGGGTCAAGGCCCGGCCGGTCGCCAGGATCACAGCAGGCGACAGCCATACCATCGCCATGCTCCAGTCGCTCTTCTGGCTGGTTTCGGTGGTGGTGCTGGTCCTGACCTTTGTGGGCGTGGGGACCACCATGGCTTCCATTGTTTCTCAGCGGCGCAGCGAGATCGGTCTGCGCAAGGCCCTGGGTGCCTCCTCGCGGGGGATAGCCATGGAGTTTCTGGCTGAGTCGGCCTGCTACGGGTTGGCTGGAGGCCTGATTGGCACCGCTTTGGGCTATGGCTTCGCCCGACTGCTCTGCCTGTCCGTCTTCCAGCGGCCGCTGGGCTTCAATTGGTGGCTGGCCTTGGGCACGGTCCTGCTGAGTGTGGCCATATCCATGATTGCATCTATTCGGCCGGTCCTCCGGGCTTCGCGTATCGACCCGGCCCTAGTTCTGAGGGAGGAATGACAATGACGCAGGCAAAGGCGAGCGAGTCCCAGTCAGGCGGCGGCATGCTGCTGGACCTGGACCATGTATCCAAGATCTACGGCGATCTGCATGCCTTGGATGATCTGAACCTGAGCGTCCCGCAAGGTCAGTGGCTGGCCGTAGTGGGGTCTTCCGGCTCAGGCAAGACCACGCTGATGAACATTCTGGGCTGCATGGATACGCCCAGCCGCGGCTCGGTCCGTCTACAGGGGCGGCCGCTGGAGGATCTGAGCCAGTCCCAGCTGGCCGATGTGCGCAAGAACGTGATCGGCCTGGTCTTCCAGAAGTTCTACCTGGTCTCGCATCTGACTGCCCTGGAGAATGTCATGGTGGCTCAGTACTACCACTCGGTGGTGGATGAGGACCAGGCCCTGAAGGCCTTGGACCGGGTGGGTCTGGCGGATCGAGCCCGCCACCTGCCCAGCCAGCTTTCGGGCGGTGAGCAGCAACGGGTCTGCGTGGCCCGGGCGCTGATCAATGAGCCCAAGCTGATTCTGGCTGACGAGCCCACTGGCAACCTGGACGAGGCCAATGAGCGGATCGTGCTGGACCTCTTTAGGCAATTGCATGACCAAGGAACCTCCCTGATTGTGGTCACGCACGATGCTCTGGTGGCCTCATGCGCCCAGCGGGAGATCATGCTCAACCACGGGGTGCTGGCCGGTGAGCAGTGGAATGATGAGGAGGCCAAGCAGGCCTACCTGGCAGCCGGAGGCCGGCCGGCCTTCAGCGGGGCTCCTGGCGACACCGGTGACCAGGATATTCCCGTGGGCTTCCATGACCCCACTAAAATGGCCAAGACAGGTGGATCTCTGCCGGGATCGGCCGCTGAGTCAGAAGGAGAACGCTGAGATGGCCACAAGCAAGTCTCGGGGGCTGGCCACGGCCTCGGCAACATTGGCGACCCTGGTGGCGGTCGGCTCCCTCCTAGGCGGCTGCGGAAGCCAGCAGGCCAAGCCCATGGACGACGAGTTCGCCGGATCAAACGCAGAGTCCAGTTCTGCTCCAGGGTCAGCGGAAGGATCCGGTACGGCAGGCGAGGGCAAGCCCACGGCCGTCTCCCGCGATGGACTGCCGACCGCTCCGGCTGATACGGGCAACTATCACGACGGCACTTACGCTCTGACGGGCAAGTACGGGCGTGACGGGGCTGAAAGCATCGATGTAGATCTGGACCTGTCTGGAGGCCAGGTGAGCCGGGTTCAGGTTCAGGGGCATTCGGACTCACCCATTTCGCGCGGTCACATGGAACGCTTCGCTCGGGCTGTGCCTGGAGTGGTCCAAGGGCGTCCGCTCAAGGACCTCAAGGTGGACAAGGTGGCTGGAGCCAGCTGGACCTCGGATGCCTTCAACAAAGCCCTGGATCTGGCCCGGCTGGAGGCTTCGGCGGACAGGTCATCCTAAAAACCGGGCTGTACGATGGCGGAAACAAAAGGGGTGAGGATTCGACTCCTCGCCCCTTTTCAGCAGGCCCTTATACTACCGATCCCACCATGGCCGCAGGGGGTAGGTGTCCGTGCCGGTCTCAGGATCGGGCTTGATGCACTGGAACTGGTGTATCTGAATGTTGTCGAGCTCGAAGTTGAGCCGCGCGCCGGCCATGTACAGGCCCCAGAGCCTCGCCTTGGGCGCGCCCACCATAGGCTTGGCCTGGTCCCAATGCTCCTGGAGGTTCTCAGTCCAGTGCTTGAGGGTCAGCGCATAGTGCTGACGCAGGTTCTCCTGAGTGATGACCTCGAAGCCGGTATCCTGGATGGCCAGTTCGATCTCGGCTGGGCTGGCCAGCTCGCCGTCGGGGAAGATGTAGCGGTCGATGAACCCGCCCGCCCGCTTGTGGTCGTGGGAGTTGGTGCGGGTGATCTGGTGGTTGAGCAGGATGCCGCCTGGACGAAGCTTGTCCATCATCTCCTTGAAGTAGGAGGGGTACTGCTTGTAACCCACATGCTCCATCATGCCGATGGAGCAGATCCCGTCGAAGCCGGACTCGGGCACGTCGCGGTAGTCCATCAGCCTGACCTCGGCCAGATCCTGCAGACCCTCCTGGCGGATCCAGTTCTGGGCCCATTCGACCTGCTCCTCAGCCAGAGTCACGCCGATGACGTGGATGCCGCGGCGGGCGGCCGCGATCTCCATGGAGCCCCAGCCGCAGCCCACATCCAGCAGACGGTCGCCCTTGTTCAGGCGCATCTTGTCCAGGACCATGTTGAGCTTATGCCACTGAGCGTCCTCCAGGCTGTCGTCCTCCTTCTCGAAGACAGCACAGGTGTAGGTCATGGAGGAGCCCAGGAAGAGCCGGTAGAAGTCGTTGGACTGGTCGTAGTGGTAGCTGACCGTGGCTGCGTCGCCCCGGCGGGTATGGGGGCGGATGCCCTCGGTCAGTCGCTTGGCCAGGGAAGGCCCCTCAATGGCGGGTGGCTCGGGTACACGCACTCCATGCGAGAAGACGGCCCCAGCTGCCCGGGCCAGATCCAGCTTGCTGGGGTGCTTGACAAAGTGCTTGAGGCCCATCAGTTCCTTGAGGACTTGGTAGGGGTTGCCTGGCAGCAGCTCGGGAGAATCCAGGTCGCCTTGCAGGTAGGCCCGGGCCAGACCCAGATCATTTGGATTTTCCGCGATGTAGTACATGGCACGGGAATTCTTGACTTCCAGATGCAGCGGCGCCTGCTCTTGCCCGAAGACCGACCCGTCGAAGGCGGTCACCTGCACAGGTGCGTCAGGGGTGAGGAAGAGCCCGATCATTTCGGCTACAGTCATCTTGCTTTTGGCCATGAAGCCCCCTTGTTTGTGACCCGGACATGACGGATCATGGCGGGTCGGATAGTTGATGAATATAGGTACTGTCTTCACCCTACCCCCGACACTGGTCCCCGCTGGTGCCATGTTCGGTGAATTATTCCGCATGGGAAACCTTGCCTGGGTACAGACTCTTTGGTAAGGCTGAACATGGAGGCGAGCAGGGAATGACCAGCAACGGATCAGCGTCAGTTGGAGCAGATGAGGCCTGGATTCAGGACACTCTTGCCAGATTGGAGCATTCGCGTTTCCGCGCTGGATTCTCTCTATCGGCCAGGGATCGCGCCTACGCCCGCACCAAGGGCAGGGATACCATCGACCGCCACGCCCATGAGATGCTGGCCAAGCGCGTGGGGCCTGCCCACCCTTTGAAGGACGGCAAGCAGACCCCCTACCGCGGGCATCCGGTCTTCACAGCCCAGCATGCTACGGCCACCTGCTGCCGGGGGTGCATCGAGCGCTGGCATCGTATTCCGCGAGGCCGGGCTCTGACCGATGCAGAGGTTGATGCCCTGGCCAGTCTGGTCATGGCCTGGATCGAGCGGGATCTGGTCAATCATCCGGTCCGTCCGGCCTGACGGACCGGATGATTTAGTCAGGAGGCTTGCTTCTGGACTTGTATGTTTGTCTGAGTCTCCAAATCAGCTCTTTCCCGCCAAGATTGAGCATAGTTACCATAGATGGTGCGGATCCGAGTACCTACGGGCAGGGCTGGAGATTCATTCTCTGTATTGGTTCCCCAGTTAACCCAGCCAGACTGTGGCCGTTGGACGATCTGAAAGCCGCCTGATGGTTGTGATGTCAGCCAGATCATGCATCGCCCGTTGCTGCTGTTGAATTCTGCAGTGCAATCAGCGGCCCCGGGGAAGATGGTTTGGTCTTGCAGGGATGAGACATCAATTGCCTGACTTGGCATGTGCCATGGACGTTCATTTGCATCGGCGGCCACATGTGCCTGGTCGGTCACCTGAGCCAGATGCTCTCGTATCTGTGCATCGGTGAGAGCGTGCTCCCAGTATGAGAACAGCCGCCAGTACAAATCCCAGTGTGCATTGGTCAAATCCCTGTCCAGAAGATTGCGGAAGTATGCGAATCTTGCTGGTTCTTCCTGGTGGTTTTCCTGGTTCTTGGCCTCGTTGATGATGGAAGCCACCTCTTGCTTCAACAGGGCTGCATAGGGATCGCCTTCTCTGTAAGGGGTGCGGTTATAGGAATCAAAGCGGTCAAAGACCAGTCCTCCTTCGCCGCTTTCAAATTCATCCCCGACTGTGATGCGATCCAGAGCACAGCGCCCGTTGACTTCAGTTTCAAAGTGATCCACTTGGTATCGGCGGTCGAAAAAGTCGACATCACGGTAGAAAGTAAATTCAACCGAGAAGGATTTGCCGCGTAGCTCTGGACGGAGACCATCCGGGATGCGTCCGCTGAGCAAATAGCGGTGCATGACCGGTCCGCATTCTTCAACCGTTACGTGTGCCACCATATGTTCAGTCGGGTTGACGAGCCCATTCTCAGGGGTGAAGAATGGCCCATAGAAACCGCCTAGGGCGTTGTTGCCGCTCTTAAGCAGGTCGACTTGCTCCTCCTTGCTCATGAAGTGCCGAATTCCCCACTTGGATGCGCCTTCTCCTGATCCTGTGCCTCTGCATAGTTCGAGATCGAAGTATCCGGTATCCAGCCTGCATACGGCATCACGCTCGTGAACTGAATGTATTGACCTGATACCTCCGGTGGCTTCAGACGATCCGGATGTGGGCCTAGTTGCGCTTTCCGGCTCATATGATGAATCGTCAAAGACTATAATTTGGTCGTCATGCGGTTCTACTATGCCCAGATAGACCGAGTTTTCGGGCGTGCCCTCCCCAGCCAGGCGTTGAAAGGGGACAGCACCTTCTTGCTCGACTTGAGCAGTCAGAATCGGCTGGTTGATTGAGCTGGGCAGACGTATCCGAATCGGTCTGGGGCCCGAGTGTGCTGGTCCGGAATAGTGAATCTGATAGCGTGCGGATATACTCATGGCTGTTGCCTCCTTATGCGTCTATGCTGGCCGCTCTTCTCCTTAGGAAGGAGAATGAGAAGGAATTCTGTTTCATTCCATCAATCAGGACTGCAATGATGATGACTACGCCTTTGATCAGCTGCTGAGTGAAGAATGGCACATTCATCAGCACGAGACCGGTTGTTAAGACTCCGAAGATGACCGAACCGATGACAGTGCCTGATATGCGTCCTTTGCCTCCAGCGAGTGAGGTGCCGCCGAGTACCGTTGCGGCGATGGCATCCATTTCATAGCCATTGCCAGCCGTCGGCTGTGCCGATACGACCCTGGCGGCGAAAATGCAGCCTGCCAGACCGGCGCATAGCCCGGCGATCAGGTAGACGGACATAAGGACTGACTTGACATTGATGCCTGCCAGCCGGGCGGCTTCTGGATTGCCTCCTGCTGCGTAGACATGAGCTCCATACCGTGTTTTGTCCAGGACCACCCACATGACCAGGTATACGACGATCATGATGATGAAGGGGATCGGGATGTGCCAGATATATCCGTTGCCGATAGCTCTAAAAGACAGATTGTTGTCAACAATAGGCAGTCCGCCGGTGATCGTGTATGCCAGTCCTCTCAGGAATGTCATAGTCCCGAGAGTGACGATGAAAGCGGCCAGGTTGCAATAGGCAATCAGCAATCCATTGACGAGTCCCGCTATTGCCCCAACGATGATGCCAAGGGATACGGCAATCAAAGGATTCATGCCTGAGCGGGCTGCCAGTACAGCCACACATCCGCTGACAGCGATTGTCGAGCCCACAGAGAGGTCGATGCCGGCCGTGATGATCACCAGCGTCATGCCTGCCGCCAGAATGGCGTTGATGGATATGGCCCTGGCTACGTTGAACAAATTGCTCAGCGTGCCAAAATTTGGCGCCTTTACCAGCATGAAGAGTATGAGCAGCAAGAGGACGAAGGGCATGCCAACCTTCTCCCAGATTGCCGCAATATTGACGTTTTTGCCTTTCATAATGCTTCTTTCATGTTCCAAGTTACGGTTGCCGGTTTCCCGAACGATGCATACGGACGGTGGATCGGAACCATGTGTTTGCTGTCTTATAAGTCAGTCGAGCAACTGCGGCTTGCTCACCCCGGTGGCATACGACATTACGTTTTCCTCAGACGCTTCTGATGCTGGAATATTGGCCACCACCTCGTTCTGCCGGACCACTAGAATCCGATCACTGACTCCCAATACCTCAGGTAGATCAGAGGAAATCATCAAGATTGCCTTCCCTGCTTTTGCGAGGGAATTGATCAAGCCATATATCTCCTGTTTGGCGCCCACATCTACCCCTCGGGTTGGCTCGTCAAGGATGAGCAAGTCCGATTTCTTGAGCAGCCATCGGGCTAGAACGGCCTTCTGCTGATTGCCACCGGACAAATTGTTGATCTCGGTATGCTCCATGGTCTGGTCGATGTTGACCTCCTGCATGATGTTCCGAACGGATGCCCGCATCTTGCCCTTGCGTAGAAGATGCAGATATTGGAACTGATCCAGTGATGAGATGGCGATATTTTCTTCGACGCTCATGACGGGGAAGATGCTCTGGGTCTTTCGGCTCTCCGGCAGGTAGGCTACTCCATGATTAATTGCCGATTTTGGAGAGTGGAAAAGAACCTTGTTCCCCTGAAGCCGGACGCTGATGGAGGCGCAGCGGTCGGCGCCAATTATGGCACGCGCCATTTCTGTCCTTCCGGCGCCGACCAGCCCGGACATGCCCACAACTTCGCCGGCGTGGACGTTGAATGATACAGGCTGGTCGTCTTCCTTGATTCTGAGATTTTCGACCCTCAGAACCTCGGCGCCTTTCTGTCGGGCATCGTGCTCATAGAGTTTTTCAACCTTTCTGCCGACCATTTTGGATACGACCTGAGATTGGTCGACCTGGGAGAGCTTGTCGGCCAACACAGTCTGGCCATCACGGAGCACGGTAATTCGATCAGCCAGACGCCAGACTTCCTCCATGCGGTGCGAGATGTAGATCAGTCCAGTGCCCTCGTCGCGAAGAGTACTGATCAGGGTGAACAGCTGCTCCGATTCGGCTTTCGATAGGGAAGCAGTGGGCTCGTCCAGAATGAGTATTCGGGCCTTCTGGGCGAGGGCCTTGGCTATTTCGACCATTTGCTGTTCGCCGATGCCTAGTTTGCCCAACTCCGTATTTGGATCGATGTCCGCCTTGATGACCTCAAGCTTGCTTCTGGCTTCATCCTTGAGGCGCTTTTTGTCTATCAGACCGTACCGCGTCTTTGGCTCTTGACCCAAGGCCAGGTTTTCGGCGACAGTCATGGTTGGCACGACATTGAGCTCCTGATGGATGATGGCAATGCCTTGATCCGTTGCCTGCTTGGGGGTTCGGATTTCAACAGGCTCGCCTTCGATGGCAATGGAACCGGAATCGAGGCTGAGGTTGCCTGACAGGATGTTCATCAGTGTCGATTTTCCTGCTCCGTTTTCACCCATTAGAGCCAGAACCTCATGGTCATAAAGGTTTAGGCTGACATTGTCAAGGACTGTTACACCCGAAAAGCTCTTGCAGATGTTCCGCAGCTCTAATAAGGCGGCTTTATTCTCAGACATGCTCACCACCCTTTGTACTTGTTGACGTTATCGCGAGTGATCATTTCGCTGGGAATCAGGATGGTCGTTTTCTTGGGTGTCTTTCCTTTGACCTTGTCTTGGGCGAACTTCACGGCCTGATCAACCATGGCCCTTGGATTCTGGGTTGCTGCACCAATGAAAGGCGAACCTGCCCGCTTGAGCTCGTCCACTCCTTGTGGGCTGGCATCGATGCCTGTGACGATGATCTGGTCCTGCCGCCCGGCTTGTTCCACAGCCAGGGCTGCCCCGAGGGCAGAGGGGTCGTTCATGCCGAAGATGCCCTGCACGTCCTTGTTGGCGGTGAGCATATCAGTGGTCACTGTCAACCCTGTGGCTCTATCGTTCTTTGAGGCCTGCTGGGCTGCCACTTTGATTCCAGGGTATTTCTTGAGCGCTTGCTTGCAGCCTTTGATCCTATCAGTGATGGTTTGAATGGGTGTTCCATCAACGATTAGGATGTTGCCTTTGCCTCCCAGCTTCTCTGAGAGGTAAGAGCAGGAAAGTTGCCCAGCCTGTACGCCATCGGTTGTCACGATCGCATCAGCTCCTTTGGCTGGGGTGTCAACAGCCACAACGATTATGCCCGCGTCTCTAGCTCTCTTGATTGCCGGTTGCAGGCCGCTTTCATCGACGGCGGATACGATAATCAGATCCACGTTCTGCTCGATGAAAGCAGAGATTTGGTTATCTTGGGTAGCCAAATCGAGTTGGGCATCCTGAACGTTCAGACGTGCCCCGATTCGTTTTGCCTCCTTTTTTGCTTCCTTGTCCATGGAGGAGAAGAAGGGATTCGACATATCTTGGACCATCAGACCAATGCTTTTGATTTCTGTGCGTTTTGGTGCAGACTGTCTGTCTTCGTCGCCATTGCTGCAGCCGGTTAGAGCGAGCGATGCGGCCAGAATTGCCACCATCGCAGTGACGATTTTCTTGGATCTCATAATTAATTTACCTTTCGCAAAACGGTCAGGCGGCCCCCGTTGGATACCTGCAACCGCACGATTCTCTGATCTTCAGTGATGCTTCAATCGTTTGATGGATGGGCCCCATCGTCATTTGCGGTTTCCCATCCGGTTTCGAATCGTCGTCACCTCCTTTTCTGTCTTGTTTCTGATCAATCAGTGCAAGAATGTGTTCAGCGGCCTTGGCGCCGATTCCATAGCTGTCTTCCGCAACCAGGGTGATGCGCGGTTTTAGCAGATCGGACCATATGAAGTCGTCGAACGCCACTAGTGCCAAATCATCGGGAACTTCAATTGCCCTTGCCTGCAGGGAAGTCATGATCCCCAGCAGTATTGGGTTGTTGCCGGCGATAATGACATCGGGCTGGAATTTGTCATGATCCAAAAACCCGTCGAGTGCTTTCCGTGTGGAGAACTGATCGTTGCCGCATTCTAGAACACGGATGGCGGCTCCGCATCGCGCAGCTGCTTGGCGGAGCCCTGATTCTCTGATATATCGGCTGTTCCAGACCGATGGGTAGATGACCAACAGCCATCGCTTGAAGTGATGCCCCGCCAGATGGCTCCCCAGTTTGTTCGAGGCATCCTTGTTATCTGTTGTGACATAGGAGAAGTCCTCGTGAGTTGATCCAGGAGTCGAATCGACGAAGACTACAGGCATCTTCCACTCCCGCAGCCGCTGCCGGGACGAATCGCTCAGTCCCAGGGTTGATATTATCCCTCCGGGTCGCGTTTCCAAGACATGCTGGAGCAGCAGGCTCTCGGCGGACTCTGAGTAGTGGCCGTCAATGGCGATGTCTGATATGAGCAGGTTTTCGCCCCGTATTTGGAATATGCTCTCGATTCCGCTAATCAGATCCAGGTAGTAGGGATTTGACATTCCTGCTGTAAGGAGACTGACCGAGTGGTGAAGTCCCTTGCGCAGATCCCTGGCATTGACGTTGGGAATGTAGCCCTTTTCTTTAGCGACTTTCAGTACGGCGGCACGTGTGGTTTTGGAGACCCCGCTTAGGTCGTTGATGGCCCTTGACACGGCATACACGGAAAGGTTCAGCTCGTCCGCAATGTCCTTCAAGGTAACGCCAGTGTGTTTCATCATCGAATCCTAAACGTTTATTATTGACAATACAAGAATATTATCAGGTTAATTTTGTTGGGTCAAGTTATATCTGGAGGCGGTGGGCGATGATGGCATCTTTCTAATGGTGCCGGGCCCTGCAGCCTTTTGCTGTTAACGAAGTGATTTACTGGCTCGGAGGTATCTCGCCTGAACCTCTGGCGATCAATTCAGTAGGAAGCAGGATGTGGCGGGGTTCGGCAGTTAAGCCATCGATGCGTTCGAACGCCATGTTTGCGGCTATTCGGCCGATGTTCTCAGGATTCTGCTTGATGACCGTGATTCCGGGATCAAGCATGTCAAACATATCGGCGTCATCGAAGCTGATGATTGCTATGCTCTTTTCCAATCCTCTTGTTCTTAGGGCGCGAATCACACCTCGAGCGATAAGGTTCTGTCCTGCAAAGATCGCGGTAGGCCGTTTGGCTCGTGCCCGGTCTAACAGTCTGCATGTGACGGTGTATGCTTTGCGTTCATCCATGTCGTCAACGAGGTCAATATTGTCCATCGGCAGATAGCTCTCCTTGATGGCAGCGAGGAAGCCTTTTCTCCGCTGGCTTACGGTATACACGTTTTTCTTGGCCCCTAGGTAGGCCATGTTCCTGTGCCCAATGGATAAAAGCGCCCGGGTTCCACTGATTGCACCGGCATAGTTGTCAGACATGACGGTGTCTGAAGGTAATCCCATAGAGGTGCTGTCGGCAAAGACGACGGCCAGTCCACGACGCATTTCGGGAATCAGGTAGTCCTGCGAGCTAGCGGCTGTGACCAGGATCAGTCCGTCTATCCGCCGGCTCAGCATTTCGTCCACGGTATTGGAGTCCCTGTCTTGATTACCGGTCAACGCCGAGGCCAGAACCAGGCTGGAGTGTTGCACGGCGACGCTGTCAATGGACCAGTGCACCGATGAGGAGAAGGGATTGGGTCTGGCTCCCAGCAGAACCCCGAGGGTTTTGCTGTGGCTTTTGCCACGTTTCAGATCGGCTGCATGCACGTCGGGCCGATAGTGCAGTTCCTTAATGGCCGAAAGGACTCGCTCCTTGGTTGTCGAAGATACATAAGGCTCTTCATTGATCACGCGGGATACCGTCTTTGGCGCGACTTGTGCAAGGGCCGCCACGTCCTTGATCGTGGGGTGGCTGTTCGCATTGCCACTGTTCTGTGTCATATCTAGCATTGTCCCCCGTGAATTGACAACGGTCTGTAATTAGTATAGTTTTACATATGTCAACGTTGTCAGACAACGTTGACATATAGTCACTATGAGGTGGCGTTGGTTACGTCCAATGAAGGAGAGACCATGAAACTATCATTCGCCAAGAGGGCATGCACCTGTGCAGTGGCTGTCCTATCCTTATTTGGTTTTGGGGGGTGCGGTTCTTCGCAACGGTCGGGTACCATCACTTGGCTCAGTGCGAGGTCCGCCAGTGAAGGAAGCATAAAAGCAATCAAGCAGATCGCTGATGAGTACGCGAAGTCGCATCAGGGTTTTAAGCTGGAGTTCCAGAACATCTCTGATCGACCTTCATATAACCAAAAGTTGAAAGTGCTGGCATCCAGTAACCGTTTGCCGGAGTTATGGGATGCCGATCCCGATCCGTACTTCGCCAAGCTTGTCAAGGACGGTCGTGCTGAAGATATTGGAAAACTCTACAAGGACATTGGCGTAACCAATCGCTTTTATCACATATCCACCAAATACCCGACAATGGCTGACGGCAGCCTGCACTTAATGACTTTCAACGCTAATGCGGAATACTTTTGGTACAACAAAGACGCCTTCCGCAAAGCAGGAATTGCAGAGGAACCTAAGACCTTTGACGAGTTGCTGACTGACCTTCAGAAGCTTAAGGACACGGGCGTTATTCCGATCGCTCTTGATGGCAAGGACCAGTGGCCTTTTTATAGGTTCCTGGGGATGATTCCATACAGGGAAACCGGCAATGAGTTCTTGGCCAAGCTCAAGGTCGGAAAGGAATCTATGGCCAGTCCAACTGGTCAAGCTGGAATTGCCTTCCTCCAAAAGATGTCAGCATATTTCCAGCCTGGCTTCACGAATTCGGATGCCACCGCCACCTTGAATCTGTTCAAGAGCAAGCGTGCTGCGATAACGTATGACGGTACTTGGAATCTTCCGTCATACGTTGACGATTCCGGCAATCTGAAATCGGACATCGGTTATTTCCGCCTCCCCATGCTTGGTAAAGGAGACAAGACTGCGCCCACGGACTTCTTTGCCAATTCGGGCATCGGTA
This sequence comes from Bifidobacterium sp. B4142, assembly GCF_026537325.1. GTDB lineage: Bacteria > Actinomycetota > Actinomycetes > Actinomycetales > Bifidobacteriaceae > Bombiscardovia. Next base: position 16,636 of record NZ_JAFNMJ010000004.1, on the reverse strand, counting down.
CTGCCGTCAGCAAGGGCAAGCTAACTCCCCAGCTGAAGGATTTTCTCAAATACCTATTTGACAAATACGGTGATGTGGCTTTGAACGATTATCGGGTCATTCCTTCGGTCAAGCCCAAAGGCAGCGTCAAGACCCCCCGCATATATCAGGACGTCCTGTCTGACATAGCCAAGGTCAACGATTATGCACAAGTTTGGGATGTGCAACTTGATGCAAATACGGTCAGTGTACTTGGACGACAGTGCCAAAGCCTGCTAGTGGACAATACCTCAACGGATGAGTTTGCGGCCAATGTCGACAAAGCCATCGCTCAATACAACAAGGCCAAGTGAAGGCGGATATGCAAAGATCTAATCCAGTGGATTCCATCCCGCCACGGATGGTGCGTCGGAGGCGGTCCTGGCCGGGTCATCCGTCCAGGGGGAACAGGGCCATCAGTTCGGTAGCGGCGTGGCCCTATTACCTGCCTGCGGTCATCATCTTTACGCTCATAGTGGTTGTCCCTATCATCTGGTCGTTCGGCGCGAGTCTGTTTGACTGGAATGGGATAGGAGCCATGCGATTCTCGGGCTTGGCGAATTTCAAACTGATGCTGACCGACAAGGTGTTCCGCGCGGCTTTCCTCAACACCATTTTCTTCACCCTTCTAGGTACCTGCGTTCAGATGCTTATGGGTTTGGTGATGGCCCTGTTGGTCTTGTGCATTGACCGATTTCGGACCATCATCAGAACGGTTTATTTCATTCCGTGCGTCATTTCCTCAGTTGCTGTCAGCCAGATCTTCGCCCAGATGCTGGCTGTCAATCCGCCGGGGGTTGTGCCGGCGGTAGGCAGTCTGTTCGGGCTGGCCCCTCACGCTCTGCTCTCGGATCCCCACTGGGCCCTCGTGTTGGTGACGCTTATCGATGCTTATAAGTTCGCCGGCATATACATGGTCATCTACTATGCAGCTCTGGAGTCAGTCGATGCCGAAGTGCTGGAAGCGGCACTGATCGACGGCTGCAATTGGTGGCAACAGCTCATCTACATAAGGGTGCCTCTAATCAGAGCGGTCTTGGAGGTGACGTTGGTGATGTTGGTTTCTGGATGCTTGAAGGGGTTCGATGTCTCCTATGTGCTTACTGGAGGCGGCCCTGGTTCGTCCAGCGAGCTGGTGTCTACCTACCTGTACAAGACAATCTTCATATCCGGGAATTTTGGCTACGGTAGCGCCATCAGCATCTTCCTAGCGGTGGAGTGCCTGGTAACGCTTCTTATTCTGCGCCGCCTGTTCGGGAGAGGGGACAAAGCATGACTACGAAGCTAGGCAGGAAAACCAGGGGATTGGTATATGCGATTATCGCAGTTTTCGTTCTGGTGCAGATATACCCGATTCTTTGGGTCACGCTCTCTTCGTTGAAAAGCCCCGATGAGCTCGCAGATACCTTGGCTTATCAACTGCCTAAGGGTCTGTATCTGGGTAATTACGTGAGAGCCTTTGCCACGTCGGGTCTACTGCGATATTTGATTAACAGCACGATCGTTGCCGTGCTGACCATTCTGGTCACCGTCATGGTCGGAGCCCCTGCGGCGTTTGCCATTGAAAAGTTGCGGTTTCGGGGTGCGGATAAGGTGCTTTCCTATTTGCTGGTAGGACTTCTGGTGCCTTCATTCGCAGCTTTGCTGCCTCTGTTCGAAGTGTTTAACAAAATCGGCATTACGGACACCTATCTGGCCCTTATCATTCCGCAATTGGCTTTCAATCTGCCGATGTGCGTCTATCTGTATGCAGGATTCATGAAGGAGATACCGGATTCGTTACTGGAGGCCGCTCGTATCGATGGAGCCGGAACCTGGCAGATCTTTTCGAAGATCGTCATGCCGCTTTCCCGCAACACCACTGTGACTGTGGCGACCTACAACTTTGTCTTCATCTGGAATGAATTCGTATTTGCCAACACCTTTATGGTTCGCAGCGATATGAAAACCCTCCCGATAGGTTTGAACGACTTTGTCGGTATGTATGGACAGACCGACTTGGGAGCCACATACTCAGCAATAGTTGTGTCTATGATTCCGACCCTTATACTCTACTTCTTCCTGAACAGACAGGTTATTTCCGGCATGGTGGCCGGAGCGGTCCGTGGGTAAAGGCACTGGGAACAGAATTAAGGAAAATAATGAACAAGCAATTGGACATCAGTAATGATTGGAGCGTTCTACAGGACGTCAATGATGTCGGTGAAAAATTGAAACTCTATGAGGATCGCGACTGTACGCAGGTCGGACCGCAGATATCAGAGTGGGAGCCGTTGCCGGCTCTGGAGCATCTCCAGTGTCTGTTGGATGAACAGCCTTATTGGGGACGCCGGCTGCGGTATTTCAATCAGGCGCCTTGGTGGTATCGTCGGCTCATTAAGCTTGATAATTCTGAGACGGACGACAAGATTTTGCTGCGGTTCAGCAATGTCGATTACTTTTGCAAGGTGTGGATGAACGGGCAACTCCTTGGCTCCCATGAGGGCTACAGTGAGTCGTTCGTCTTTGATGTCAGCAATATCATACACTCCGGTACGAATATCCTGATGGTCAAGGTCTGGTCACCTTGGGATATGCAGATAAGGAATGATGACGTTGAGAACCGTACCTATATGGTTGAAAGGAGATTGGTCAAAGGAACCTATGAGCATGATGACGGCCTTATAGCCCGTGACGTGAATCCCGTGGGCATTTACGGCAAGGTCACCCTATCGATTCATGAGTCTGCTTGTCTGGCTGAAGATCCGCGCCTGAGCGTGTGGATGGATGATCAGGGTCGTGGAAGAATAATCGTTAGAGGGAAAGTACTCGGTTGCGGTAATGATCATCCATCTGTGCTGAGAACCCTGGTGCGGGATCCAGTTGATGGCCGTGTGCTGCTTGACGCGGATAAGCAGGTCCAGGGACCTTTCGAGTTCAAAGCTGCCGTTGATGGCGTGACGCCTTGGTTCACTTGGGATCTGGGAGAGCCGAAGCTCTATGACATGACATTGAGCTTGGACGGCGAACAGGTGGAAAGCCGGAAGATCGGATTCCGGAATGTCAAACTTGATCGTGATGAATCGACAACCCGGTTCGTGCTTAATGGAAAGCCCCTGTATGTGCGTGGGACATCCTATTTCCCTGATGTCTATATATCTCGAATGCACAGAATGCGGTACCTGCGTGATTTGCAGGCTATCAAAATGGCTGGATTCAACTTGATCCGGGTGCATGTGCATGTCGAGAAGCCGGAATTGTACGATTTATGCGACCGCATGGGCATTGCCGTGATCCAGGATTCAGAATACAATTGGAACCAGCCCAGAACTTCTGAGTGGGCGGAAACGTTTGTACGGTTGTTTGTCAGTACCGTCAAAACCCTTGATAGACATGCCAGTGTTTTCAGCTGGATATGCCTTAATGAACCAGGCGTAGTGGATGTGCCGAAGGGCACACAGGGCACGGCTATGCAAGTGAGTCCAGGCCCTGCCATCTATCGGGAGGTCACTCGAACAGACCCGACTCGTCCCGTTATCAAAGGCTCGTATTGCGCTGATGATCTGACCAGCGGAGACAGCCACAACTATACGGGATCGTTGGATACTCCTCCCACGTCATATACGTTGATTGACGGCACGAAAGAGAAGTTCAATACAGAATTTGGTTTCGACGCCCCCGGCTACTTTGAAAATTTGAGGAATCTCGGGACGTTGACAGAGCGTATAGCGGCCTTGGAGCCTTTGACAGGAACATTGCAACGTTATCAGACTGAGCTGCTCAAGTATTACATCGAGCACTATCGGTGTCAAAGAGCTGCACCCAATTGGGGATATGTACAGTTCATGTTCATAGACCTGTGCCCGCAAAGCTTCTACGGGCTGTTGGATTGGTGGGGGCAGCCGAAGCCTGCATACGAGGCGGTTGCCAGAATCAATCAACCCATAGGTGTTTTCTTGAATAGGTGCAGCAAGAAGGTTTCTGGATTGGTTGTTGTCAATGATTCCCCCAAAGATCTGAGTCAGGTCTCCATTACTTGGAGATTCGTGAATTTGCAAGGGCGCGAGGTGCTCAAAGGGAATGCGTCTATTTCACTTGCGCCTTTTTCAAGTGTTCAGATACAGGAGGTCTCAATTGCTTTACAGCAAAATGACGGCGACGATTTATCGGCCTATATGACCTTGTGCGATGAAGAAAAAAAGGTTCTGGCGTCAAACAGCTATGACAGTGTCTTCAGCCATCCTGAGCATCCGTCGGGCCATCCTGTAAGGCTCAGCCATGAGTTTGGAGTCCGACTGTATTCTGTTTGAACTGCAGCAAGAAAGTGGTGATGGAATCGAAAATGGCCGGTGGTCAGAAATGACAATTACTTCGGGCCACCGGCCGAATTCTGTGCCTGTCGTATTCTCGACACGTTGACGGTGGGCGGAGTAGCCGAGTCGTTGTCTTATTCTCAAAGGGCGAGAAGGTCTCTTGTATATAGCTCAGACTGAGTTACCTAAACAGAACTTGGACGTTCATACGACTTGACTGCACCTGTTATTTCTTGTTCTTGTCTCCGGAACGGGGAATGCCCAGAAGTTTGCGTGTCTCGGCAGCCAGTTTTTTCGGCGTCTTGCGCACGCCGCTTTCTTCGGCATCCTTGATGATGGTCTTCACGTCCAGGTCGGGATTGCGGTCCTGGGTGGCCACCAGGTCGCGAGCCTCCTGTCGGTTGAGCACGGTGGGCAAGGTGCCGGGCATGGGGCGCCGGGCGGTTTCCGCGAGGAAGAGCACGGTAACAAGACCGCAGGTCGAGGTGAACATGATCCAGTAGGCGGGTGCCAGGGACTTGCCAGTCGCGGTCACCAGTCCTTCCATGATGACTGGCGCGGTCCCGCCGAAGACGGCTACGGCCAGGTTGTAGGACAGCCCCATGCCACCGTAACGGGAGGCCGTGGGGAAGAGGGCCGGCAAAGTGGAGGCAAGGTTGGCCACGAAGAAGATAACCGGGATGGCCAGCAGAACCAATCCGCCGAAAACGGCACCCGTGGTCTCGCGCTCCAGCAGATGGAAGGCCGGCAGGGACAGACAGAGTCCGGTGATCGCCCCCATGAACAGCACCTTCTTGCGGCCAAAGCGATCGGAAAGGGCTCCGGTAATGGGGATGCAGCAGGCCACCATAAGCAGGACCGGCAGGGAGAGCAGGTTGGCCTGGGCCGTGTTGTAGTGCAGGGTGCCTGACAGGTAGGTGGGCATGTAGGCGGTCAGCGTGTAGCTCAGGGTGTTGGCCGCTGCCACCAGGATGAAGGCCATGAGCAGCTCCCGCCAATAGCCCCGGATCAGATCCAACAGGCCCTTGTGCTGGCTCTTGGTCTTCTCGTCGCTGGCATCCTGAGCTTGGCGGAAGGCGGGCGTGTCCTGGACCTTGGCCCGGAAGTAGACCGCGATGGCGGCCAGTGGGAGAGCGATGATGAAGGGGATGCGCCAGCCCCAGGCCAGCATGGCCTGAGGGGAAATGGAGAATTCCAGCAGGGAGACCAAAGCAGCCCCGAAAGCGTAGCCCAAGTAGGATCCTACATCCAGCAGGGAAGCGAAAAAGCCGCGATGCCGGTCAGGTGAGTATTCGGTGACCATGGTCGAGGCGCCCGCGTACTCGCCGCCTGTAGAGAACCCTTGGATCAGTTTGAGCAGGATGAGCAGGATGGGTGCCAGGGGACCGACGGCCGCATAGCTGGGCAGGAGGCCGATCAGCAGGGTGGCTGCTGACATGCTCAGCAGGGTGAAGGCCAGGATGCGCTGGCGGCCGACCTTGTCGCCCAGCTGGCCCAGGACCACGCCACCCAGGGGACGGGCGATGAAGGTGACAGCGAAGACGCCCAAAGAGAAGAGCCGTTGCACGGCATCGGATGCGTTGGATAGGAAGACGCGGCCGATGGTGACTGCCAGGTAGCCGTAGACCCCCACGTCGTACCATTCCATAAAGTTACCGACCACGGTGCCGGCGATGGCCCGCTTGAGGGTGGATCTGTCCACCACGTTGATGTCGGTCAGGTGCAGGCGCTCGCTCCAGCCCCGATGCTGCCGGGGGTTCTGTTTGCGGGCCTTGCGTTTTGCCGCGGCCTGCTGTTTTTTGATCTGCTTGGCTGTGTGCTTATCGCGCCGTTTCTGCTCGTGCTGACCGCTGTCCGCGGCCGAAATTATATCGTCCTCTGCCATTATTCCTTCTCCGGCCACCAGGCCGTTGTTCGTCTTTTCCGCCTTGTGATTTCCCTGTCTGCCTCTTCCTTTAGCGGTTTTCACAAAAATGTCATAAGTATACAGCTTACCACGCAGCTTTCTTCAGTGCGGAAGAATGTAGATGCGCCCTCGAATCCAGTGGTTTTGCATTCCCGATCAATTAAAGACAGACAGATACAAAGAAGAGGCCTGTATATGTTGTTTCAAGAGGTCGCATTTCAGGACTTCTTGACTGCTGTCGTATATGTAGTGGTATAGTCAGCTTGTCAAGAACATCGCAGGGGAACGAAAGAGGTAATGATGTCTGCTTTCGCTAAAGGTTTGTTTAATGCCCTGCCCGTATTGCGGGGGGGGGGTAGGCCATAAGCTAAGCCATAATTCATGCATTCTCCTCCCTGATGTTTATCCAAATCAAGGAGACTGAAGAATGGGATACAAAGAAAATATTGTTGCTCTTGGTTTTGATCACAGCGACGATGTCAATGTTGCTTATGGCAATGCCAAAAATCAGTTGAGCATGATCCGTACGGCTAATTTGGAAGGGCCGGACAGGATTTTACCTGATGACTTTTCGCAGCAGCTGACTAATCTGAATACCTCTTTCAACCAGCAACTTCCCGATAAGCGTTCTGCAATTGAAGCAGAAGAGAAGAAACTGAAAACTCAACATATTATTTTCCTACTCGTCAAAATTGCGTTGATTATACTAGGGCTCCTGTGCGTTGTTAATGAGAAACTTCGCGTTCTTGGATTCATAATGGTCATCGCCGGCATAATTTGCCACTTCGTTTTCAAGAAGATTGATGCAAACAAGTCTGCCAATCTACTCGCTGAATGGAATGGATTCTTCGATGGCTTCGTCGACTCTATTGGACATGCTGAGACACTGCACTCGCCTGCTACGGGTCTTTTCAAGAAGATTGATGATCTGTTCCTAAAGAGTCTTGATGACAATGCCCGTGGCTTTGAGCAGCAGCAGCGACAGATGCAGAAGAACATGGAAGCTCAGGCTGAACAGTCTAGGCGTGCTTTGGCCGCACAGGCCGAGCAGACGCAGGCTATTCAGAAGGGCATGGCCGACATAAACAGATCGATGCGGCGCCGTTGATGCATCATGCCTTCGGTTGATTCGGATATCGTGTGCCCCGGCTGCGGGGCACCACTTTCGGCTTCGAGCAAGCAATGTCCTTATTGTGGAAGACCTGTTGTTGTAACTTCGTTGAACTTTAAACAGGTTCGTCGAGCCACTTATAAGGACTCGGCACGATTCCTTGATAAGTACCAGGAGGTGCTGAAGGATTCGCCCAATGATCCGAAAGTGCTGGCTTCATTGGGGTATGTCCTTTTTGACAGGGGCCAATACCAAGAAGCCGCTAAGAACTTGGAAAAGGCTGTGGAAAATGGTTCCAACGATTCCGATGTTCTTTTTCATATTGCATTAAGCAGGTTCAAGTCTCAAAAACCGTTCAAGATAAAGCTCAAAGAGGCGGAGTCAATAATGGCGACTCTGGATTCTGCGATTGAGATGAATCCACATCCCCAGTATCTGTGTGCGAAATCATTATTGATCAAACGACTTTTTGAGCAGCGCTACATCAGGTATTCGCAATCATCCAAGAAGGTAATGGAAGCAGCCAAGCAAGGAGGACTGACCGATTCTGACAGCCAAGAGATGAACGAATTGTTGATGAAGTGAAGATCGATGCTGAAGTTTGTGATTCGGGAAAGGTGGGAATAGGAGTGAGTTTCGAAGATTACAGCGTTGCCATAGATAGGCGTAAGGCCACGGCTATGGAGATCTGCGGCATTTTCGACGAGGACGAAGTGAGCAGAGTGGAACCGGTTTCCTACATCCAGCAAATGAACGGTCATATGATGATCACCGTCTGGATGTTTGGGAATAAAAAAATATACTCCGCCATGTTTGAACTCCAGCCCGACGAGGCTGGGGACGCGACACCTCCAGGCCGCACCTTCTTTGATGTGTATCGGTTCAAGAACATAGTCGATATTCGAGTGGATGACTTTGGTTGCGTCATCAGTATGAGGACAGGGAAAAAGCTGGAACTGAAGTCCAACACTTATGAAGGCTCAGAGTCTTTCCTGAATTCTGCCCATGGTCTTGTGAGTCTGTGGGATGAATATGACGACTGATTGTTGCTTGACCAGGTAATGGATACGGATTGAACAGTGCATAGGAAAGAGGGGTGTACAGATGGTTGTATTCAAGCGCAACTCCAATGAAGCCGCTTTTGCGGATGGTGAGAAGCACTTTGTCGATGTCATCAAGAACCGTTCAGATAATGACACACTCATATTCAAAAACCCCGAGGAAGACTTCAACAACGGAACCACCTTGGTGGTAGGTCCCGGAGAAAAAGCCATCTTTGTCTATCAGGGTACGATCGAGCAGATTTTCGATCCGGGTAGTTATACCCTGAACAGTGCCAATTATCCCTTTATATCCCGCCTGCGGAACAGCCTCTCCGGTGGAGTCTCTTCGTTCCATTCGCTGGTCTATTTCGTTCGTACGGCGACTAGCAGGGAAATCAAGTGGGGCACACAGACGCCTATCAAGGTCTACGACAAGGCGCTCTCTGACCAATTCCAGGGGATTGGCGTCGAAACCGAGGTGAGGGCAAGAGGCGCGTATCGCATCAAAGTGGACGATTGCGGCATCTTCCTCACTCAATTGATTGGCAACAACTATGATCTGAGCAATCAGGAGTCGATTACCGACTACTTCCGCAATCAGTTCCTTGGCCACATCATTTCCATCTTGACCACTGAGCTGACCAAGTGGGCGGGGCCTCTTATCTCAGTGCCTGCCAATGCTGTAACCTATGCCAAGACCATCGAGAATGAAATCGCGCCCATTGCTGCTGAATATGGCATGAAAGTACTGAACTTCAGCATTTCCGCAATTGACATCATCGACAATGAAGCCAGACAGGAAGCACAGGATCTGGTATCCAAGAACCGCGAGCAGTTCTATGGGCGTATGGCCCAGGGGCAAGGCGAAGCGGCATATGCGCAGGGCCAGCAGTCTGCTTATGAGACTTATGGCACCAACTATCAGCAGGCTCAGGTTTTGAATGCCATGAATGGTGCCGCTTCCAATCCTGGCTCTGACGGTGGAGCCCTTCTAGGGGCGGGTATGGGATTGACCATGGGTGCCGGCATGGGCCAGGTCATTCCCAACATGGTCAATCAGACGATGGGACAGGCGCAAGCAGCTTCTCAACCGGTTGCCATCGACCCTGTAGAGCGGTTGAGCAGACTGAAAGAAATGCTGTCGAAGGAGCTTATTTCCCAAGAGGAGTATGAGGCTAAAAAAGCCGACATACTCAAGGAAATGTAGGTGGCTTGAATGAAGTATCTGGTTTCGATTTTTACAACGGTCCTGACGCTCATAGGTTGTGCGGCTTTCATGGCCGAAATTGGCACCTATGGCTTTGCACCTCCCGCTCAGTGGATTGTGATGTTCTTCTTGGTGGTGTTCACCATCCTGTGCTGGGTGGCTCAGTCGCGTAGCGATGACGGTGCCGCTTCGAGAAGCGAGAGCCTTTATTACCGGCTGATAGCTGAGAATGTGGTGTTTCCCGCTGTCGGTTATCTGATTCAAGGCATCATCGCAATTTTCTACTTCTCAGCTTGGAACGCCCCCTGGTGGTCTGGGAGTCTTGCCTTGCGGCACATATTGCCCAATGGTTTTTTCATCCCCCTCCTGGTCGAAGTTTTGCTCACCATAGTGGTCATCTCCCTATGGGTCGGCAACATTACAGCCAACGTGCATACGGTTCGCCAGCAGGCCATCAGAGAAGAGAAGGTCGCCAATCGGGCGCAACTGAAATCTCAGGTGCTCTTCCTCGATTCATGTTTGGATCCGAATGACAAGGAGGCGAGCGATATCAGCAATCAAATCCAGCGTAAGGTCGAATCCCTGCCGCTGGTGCCAGATGCTACGACTGGCCTCTTCTATTCCCAGGCCATTAATGAAATTCAAGAAGCTACAGCCAAGGACCGTGTAGATCTGCCCACTCTTCAACATATTCGGGACACTCTTAACAGAGTGCGCTGATTAACTGGAATCTCACGAAGTGTTCCACGAAATTTTTGAGAGGCTCGAGATGCATTCTGACAGAGTTTCATTTTAGTCGTGGAACCGTGCAGTAGGTCGACGGGTACGGTCTGTTGGCTGAATCGGAGCTCCAGATTACGCATTGTGCATAGCGGGAATCATCGTCATGGCTTAAAAGCGAAGAGGACCCGACCATCCTGCAGACCCGTCGATTATGGCGTGGTCCCTAAGACGGCCGGATCCTTTGTCCTTAGAAAGAGCCTACTGTCAGGCCTTCAGGAAGTCAGGCCTGTCAAAGGCGGGATCAGGATAGGTGTAGAAGCCCTGCCCGGAATCCTTGCCGTTCCTGCCCTCGTCCATCATCTTCTGGATCTTCTCCATGAAGGGCTTGTAATCGGGGTTGTCGCCCTGCTGCTCTTTGGTGATATTGAGAGCGGTCCGCAGCCCAACGACGTCAAAGATGGCAAAGGGCCCCATGGGGGCGCCTGTTCCGATCATCCAGGTCTTGTCCACGGTCTGCGGGTCTGCGATGTCGTGGCCCCAGAGATATGCGGCGGCGTTGAGCAAGGGGATGAGAAGGGTGTTCAGGACGTATCCGGGCTGTTCTTTCTTCAGAACGATGGGGACCATGCCGATTTCCTTGGCGTAGTCCACGATCAGGTCGAAGACCTTGGGGTCGGTCTGCTTGGTGCCCATGATTTCAGCGGTGTTCATGCGCCAGATCTGGTTGGCGAAGTGCATGTTCAGGAATTTGTCTGGTCGGCCGGTGTCCTCCGCGAAGGTGCTGGGCACGTAGGTGGAGGAGTTGCTGGCGAAGATGGTCTTCTCGGGGGCCGCCTTGGCCAGGCTCCGGTAGAAATCATGTTTGATGGAGGGTTTCTCGGGGATGGCCTCGATGACCAGGTCGGCGTCCTTGACTGCTTCAGCCAGGTCAGAGCTGTAGCTCAGATTGTTCAGACCCGCATCGAACTGCTCGTCAGTGGCATTGATGTCCCTCTTATAGAGGTCGCGGAGGTTTCGGACGCGCTCCTCGGCGGCCGCCACAGCCTCGTCGTTGATGTCGTAGACCGTTACCTTCTTGCCCTTGAAGGCCGATTGATAGGCGATCTGGCTGCCTAGCACCCCACCGCCGGCTACTGTGACCATGTTGATGTTCGTCATGGAAACCCCTTTCATTTGTGGTACCCATCGTTGGATACGCTCTTTCATAGTAGAGCCAGGTCTTGGACGGAGCCAGGCCCACCGATGCGGCGAGAGGCCGATCAGGACTTGAGGCACCCTCCCTCTTCTTCGAAGATGCCATAAACGGTGCGCAGGCCGCCGGCTACAGCGACTTTCCCGATAGTCAGCATAAGCAGCTGGCTCCGTTGCAGGGAGATCAGCAAATGGGCCTCATTGCTGGCATGGGATTGTTCGTACGGGGCAGGGCCCAGACCTTCGTGGCTGCGGTTGCGCCCGCTTGCAGCGGGCATTCAGAGAATCTGGCAGAACTCGATGGTTTCCTGGTTGGGGCCGATGACGTTGAAGTAGCGGATTCCGTGCTGCCAGAAGGTGGGGATGGACTGGATGGAGTCCTCCCTGATGTTCAGCCCCATCTCCAGGGCGTGCTCGTAAGCGGCGTCGATGTCCGGCGTGTCCAGAGCCCAGTGGTTGATGGCTCCGGTGCGCATGGGCGCAGGTTCGCCCTCCCAGGTCTCGATGGTCAAGTGGCCCAGGCGCAGGAAGGCGCAGCGGTTCTCTCCGTTGGGGTAGATGCCGACCAGCTCGAACCCGAGTTTGTTGGTGTAGAAGTCGATGGTCTCGTCCAGATCGTGGGCGATCATGCCCGAGTGCTGCAAATCCTTGACGTAGTCCGACATTGGTCTCATGATGGCCGCTCCTTTGGTACCTTGATGCTGCGATGCTTCCTTACATCTACTCTAGGCGGTGGTGCGTCTGGAGATGAAGGCGAGAGAGAAAATGAAACAGGCTTTGCAGTCTGAATCTTCAGAAGCCTCCATCGTTCTGCATGAAGGTGAATAGGTTTTCGGTGCTGATCGAAAGCTGGGAGGCGACGGTCGGAATCTTGGGACGCTTCCACGGGCGATCTGATTCAGCTTGGGTTTGCTCGAAAGTGACGATAGTGGCACCGTAAAATTTCGCCGTAGCGATCAACCAGGGGTCGGCAATTTGTTTGTTAGCCCATTCACGAAATGCTGTGGATTTGTATCCATTTTCAGGTCTGGCGACCTGATTGAGCACTGCGCTATATGCTTGTATAATGCCATCCTCTTCCTCGCAGATGACCAGTAAGCTGTTTATGGCGTCCAACCAGGTATCGACTTCTGGGCAGTTGTGACCGTATACCTCGTCGCGAACTTTGTCGATGATTGCCACTCGGCCCGAGTTAACCAAATTATGTAGATGCTGCCAGAACGGTGCAGATAGAGTGAACTGAGGGTTGTAGTACCGGTTGTAGGGCTCAATCAGGCAGTTTGCATCGATAAGAAAAAGCGGATTCATAAGGAGTGGCTGCGTCATGAGATGGCTCTCTTCATGAGTTTGGAGAAAGTATCACCATTGGTGCCAGTGAGACGATAAGCATCCAGATATGTGGTTCTGCCCTCGGCTACGCTGCTCGCCATCCTTTCCAGAAAGCGAGAATCGAATCTGCTTAGTTTGTTTTTATAATAGTCTCCTCCGGAGTGCTGCTGATTTTCAGTTCCTTTTGACCAGGTTTGGGCGGCCTGGTTGCATTTCTGGAAGGTTTCCTGGCTGATCAGCTTATGCTTCAGGGCATGAAGGGCCAAAGTGGTGTGGGAAACAGGGAAGCATGCCTTCAGCTTTTTCATCCGTTCGTCCAATGTGGTGTCGTCCGGAATGCTCTGCCACGTTTCCAGGAAGTCTTCGTCTGGCAGCAATATGGCTGCCCCTACCTCATTGCAGACCTGTTCAAGCCTGGTGACTCCGGTGGGTAGGGCGGTGTCATTGTATAACTCATCTGCTCCCAGCCAAACATGTGCCAGCTCATGCACCAGGGAGAAGAGGCGAGCGGTTTCGGGTTCGTCGGTCCTGTTGATGAATATCAATGGGGCGTATGGGTCGATGAGCGCAAAAGCACGAAATTCTTTGGGGTCGAGTGGTCTACTGGTATTGTTGCCGACTACTCCGTTCTGCATGATGAGAATCCCGGTGCCCTCAGCGCGTTCGCGCAGCAGTTTGAAAGCCTTGGCCGAGTCATGCAGGCCGGATTTGCGATACCAATGCTCATCAATCTTCAGAGCTTGACGAATATCCTCTGCGATAAGGTTGCTGTCATCGTTGATGGTCCGGGAACCCACCTGTTTCAGTTGGGTTCCTTCATTATCGATACGGTCTTGTCTCGCCCAGTCCTGAATGGCAGTCATCTGGCCAATGGTGTCCACAAGATCTCGGGAAGGATGTCCTTGTGACTGCTGACTGCCAATAGTGCGTTTGGCATAGACAGGCGGCGTATCATCAATGGGCTCATCCATGAAGAAATAACCAAATGGCACGCGCAACTGGTTGCTGACGGTATGCAGCTGTGAGACAGTAGGGCGTTTGGTGCCCTGTCTCCAAGCATCAATATTCTGACGTTGGCCCTCGCTTAGTTGGTCTTCGGCGCCTATGGACATGACCCAATCGAGAATGGTGCGAGGAACATTGACACGTACTGTTTGAGCCATCGTTCCCCTTCCTATATCTCGAATCCTATCTGGCACTAGGCGCTATCGCTTACGTACGAGTATGTACGATGGCATTTCCTCGGCAGCTTTTGCAATCTATTATTCACGCCTGATGAGCGAAGGGCAAGATACGGGAATCAGCCTTGCGCTGGCCACTATCTTGCTTAGCGCAGTCTTTTAGACTTTTAGAAGACCGATTTGTTGAAAAACGCAATCAGATCATACCGGCACAGGTCCATATGAAAATATTGAGTGTCTTCAGACTTATCTACGTCCACAAGGTCGTTTACCCCCCCCCCCCCCTAGATTCCTATGTGTGCCGGGAAGTCTGCTTTTTTAGTCAACTTAGTCAAACGTTGTAATTAAGGACAAGGAGTTTTCTTGGAGCGACTGGCTTCAGAGGCTGACAGCCTAAATAACGCATACCTTTGTTGGATTGCCGCTAAAAGAATACGGTATTGGTTAGTTATTCTCTGTTTGTTCTGTATAGAAAGCTAGTGTCTTGTATCGGCTTTGTTCTCATTAATGAGGTGTGCTGTTTAGTGTGGTTTCAATCGGATGACCTAGTTGCGTATTAGCAGGCAAGTGCTAAAGTGTGGTTTAACGTCAAATCAACGTTGATGTTGAAGTTACCTCGTGAAGTCAAAAGTGATGTCGTTCATATAAGCGTCATGTGATTGCCGCTGGATTGCGGGAGGAACAATGATATCGGTAAAAAAGATACTGACGAGTGGAACAGTTGTGTTGTCGGTATTGGGTTTGGCTGCGTGCGGCGGCTCTCAATCCGGAGGAAAGTCAAATGCCGAAGGGCCTACGGAAATTACCGTTTGGGCTTGGGAAAAGACATATCAAACTGTAATAAAGCCGTTTGAGGCCAAGTATCCCAATATTAAAGTCAAATTAGTCAATGTTGGGGTTGGCAATGATCAGTACAAGGCATTGAATAATGCCTCGGAGGCTGGCTCGGGTTTGCCTGATGTAGCCCAATTCAGCTATGAAGATCTTCCCGAGTTCCAGATTAAGCATATCGTCAAAGATATCAGTAAGTATGTTCCCAGCAATTTCAAGAATGACTATACAAAAGGAACATGGGCTTCATCGGCCATTAATGGTGGTATTTACGGGCTGCCGATGGACTCTGGCCCCATGGCTATGTTTTACAACAAGGAAGTTTTTGACAGGGCCGGCGTGAACGAACCACCGAAGACCTGGGACGAGTATTATGAGGCAGCCAAGAAAGTAAAGGCTGCTGGATCATACATTGAGGCTGATTCTGGCGATGCTGGATTCTTCAAATCCATGATATGGGCCTTTGGTGGTCATCCATATGATTATTCAAAAGATGGGCAAAATATAACGATTAATTTGTCCACTGATAAAGGGACTCAGCGGTTTTTGGAGTTTTGGCAGCGTATGTCTGATGAAAATCTGGTCAACAAAAAGCTGTCCGTATGGTCGGATGAATGGAATAGAAGCTTAGGAGATGGCTCTACTGCGGCGCTTTTGATCGGGGCTTGGATGCCGCCGAATTTGCTCTCCTCGGCGCCGCAGGCCGCTGGTAAATGGAGAGTTGCTCCCATGCCTGTGCTGCATGAAGGCGATAAGCATAATTCTGAAAATGGTGGGTCGGTACTGGCTGTGATTGATAAGACTTCCAAGGCTGATGCCGCCTACAAATTCGTAGAATATGCCTCTCACGACCGTGAAGCTATTAAATTGCGTGTTGGAGCTGGGGCATTCCCTGCGGATACCAAAACTTTGGCGGACAAGCAGTTCTTGGATTCAACATCCGTCAAGGGAGGCGACGGCAAGGCTGTTGAGTACTTTGGTGGGCAAAAGTTCAACGAAGTATTGTCGCAGGCAGCAAAAGATGTCGATCCTAATTTCAAGAATATACTGTTTAATGTTTATGCAAGCAGCATCTATGGCGACTATGCATCTAAGGCTTATTATGGACAATCTACCTTTAAGCAAGCAATTACCGATTGGCAGAATAGCTTGAAAAAATATGCAAGTCAGCAGGGCTTCACAGTTAAATAGCCATTAGCATACGTACACAATATTTTGCCGTTCTCGACAGAAATGCTTGTCTGTATGTAAACATTTCTGTCGAGAGACGGCCAACCGCGTTGGTGTTTTGAGTTTGTTGAAAAGGGTCAAGATATGGGTACGGGAGTTGTAAGCGCAAGCGGTCATACGGCATCGGTGCCACAGCGTCCGCGGACGGCTGCTCGTTGGCGTGGTTGGTTGTTTATGGGGCCGTTTGCGGTGGTGTTTGTGGTGGTGTTTGTGGTGCCGGTGGTGTATGCGGTGTGGATTTCCTTGTTTCAGCATCGTATGGTTGGTGGGACGGTGTTTGTTGGTTTGGCGAATTATCGTCGTCTGTTGGCTGATGGGCAGTTCTGGTCGTCGGTGCGCCGGGTGGTGGTGTTCACGGTGGTGCAGGTGCCGGTCATGTTGTGTTTGGCGGCGTTGATGGCCCTGGCCTTGGATTCGTTGCGTCTGCATGGGATGCGGTTCTTCCGTATTTCGACGTTCCTGCCGTATGCGGTGCCGGCGGTGGTGTCTGCGCTGGTGTGGGGGTTCATGTATGGGGCGAGGTATGGCCTGGTGGGCTCGTTGAACGCGTGGCTGGGCACGCATGTGGATGTGC
>NZ_JAFNMJ010000019.1 GCF_026537325.1 Bifidobacterium sp. B4142 | reverse complement strand
TCCGGCGCCGGATACTGCTTATTGTCGTCCTGTACCTGCCAGGAGCCCCCCTGCCTGCTGCCAGCATCGACCCTGCACTCGGCCTCGCCCAGCCTGAACCCCCACGTGTCCGCGCTTCTGGCCAAGGCGTCATCATTCCGGCCCTGCCCGCCGCCGATGGGATTGGCAGGATCCTCCCCATAAAGAACAACCTTGTTGGGATGCGCCTCATCCCTGGAAGGCGTGCACTCACCACTGACCACCGGAGCAAGCCTGCTGGTATACACGCTCCCCGAAGCATCCAAAGGACTGTTCGCGTCATTCTCGATCTTCGTGATCGTCGGATCCTTAGGACGAGCCACATCATACTTGTAAAAAGCCGTATTGATGGTCTGCCCCGCAGTCAGGTTCCTGTCCTTCGTCGAAGCGGACATGTTGTCATCTATCCCCACAAGACCGACACTCATGGGGTTGTACACTTCAGGACTGACCGTGCAAGCGCTCCCATCCCGGTTCGTGGTCACAGGCCACGTGACCATCTTGAAATAACCATCAAGACCCTGCTTCTCCTTAGCCTCCCCGAAATTGATGGAACCATCCGAATTCTGCGCAGGCATAGGATTGCCATCCTTATCAGTCGCAAACAACTCATTCGGATTATT
>NZ_JAFNMJ010000018.1 GCF_026537325.1 Bifidobacterium sp. B4142 | reverse complement strand
GCCGAGTTGGAAGGACGGAACTCCAGCGTCTGCGACACGACGGCTGACTGGTTTCCTCCTTGGAACCTTCCCTGGGCGTCAGCGCCCTCAGCATCATCGGAAAGCACCTGCGCAGTGAACCCGCCCTTGTTGACGCCCTCAGGCGGAACCGCCTGCCACAAGCCCTGGTCACCCACAACGGCATCCGTACTGCTATTGCCGGGCCAGGTCACACGCACCACGGTCCCCTTGGTTTCAGGAACCTTCGCATCCCCGTCCACATACTTATAGGCCCTGCCCGCCACCTGGAAGACGTCATGGCGATCAACGGTCAGCGTGGTAGGGGTCATGTCCACCTTCCGCTCGATCGAAGCCGGCTCCGAGCTGACGTTCATCGGGTTGATCATCTCAACCCGGAAGGCGTACGTCTGCGTCTCGTCGCTGCCGTCGTAGCCGGTGAACCTGCCAGCAGGGATGCTCAGCGTCCAGGACCAGGCGGAAGCCGCCGTCTTGACGACCTTGAGCACAGAACCCGACGCTGGATCCGAGACAGAAGAAGCAGTGCCGGCCGCCGCATCCCTCTGGAAGGTACCGGCCGGGGCGGTCACCAGAGGGGTCCAGCCCGAAGCGGCCCCCTGCTTCATCGAAACAGCCATCTTCGAACCAGCCATCCCCAGCCCCCCCGAAGACCAGGCCGTATACACAGGCGACGCCTCACCCCTGAAC
>NZ_JAFNMJ010000003.1 GCF_026537325.1 Bifidobacterium sp. B4142 | reverse complement strand
CCCCGAAATTGATGGAACCATCCGAATTCTGCGCAGGCATAGGATTGCCATCCTTATCAGTCGCAAACAACTCATTCGGATTATTCCGCTGCTTAGGCAAATTAAAAGCCGAATACGAATCGACCGAGGACGTCGCCCCGCCCGAATCAGTGAGCGTATTGGGAGACGGCTGCTGGCCCGTCACCAGAACCGGCCCAGGAGTCAGCTCATCAACAGGCACCCACTGGCCATCCTTCAAAGCCACCCACTGATAATAATACGAATTCGTCTGCGAACATACATCAGTGCCGCCGCGAACATTCAGCCAGTACACGAAGAAAGACCTGGGCGGGGCTCCGCCAGGAGCAGTGCCATTAATGCCGTTAGAAGCAGGAAAACCATAATCAGTCACCATGCCCCAATTCGACTGACCTCCACTATAGAGATTTGGGTTGTTATCCCAGCCTACATAAGACCACGGTCCGCTGCACTGAAGATCAGCTCCACTGCCCAAGCAGTCTTTCATGTACTTCTTGAAACCCCTGCCCTCAGCCGTTAAAGCTGCAGTGATATTAGAAGTTCGATCCGGCGCCTTAATATTAATATCAGGATAAAAGTAGTTGCACTCATCAGCAGCGATGTCGGAGGACCAGGACCATGTAGTATCACCTTTATCGCAACCCAAAGCTCCTATCTGCTGACCTACAATTGCATAAATGTTCAGAGGCTCGTCGACACCACCCGTTTTATGGGCTGACGAGTCACCCGTATCCCCAAGATTCAGATCGCCCTCAACGGATATGGTCAAATAGTCATACAGACCGGAGTTTATGATCTTATGGACAGTGAAGTACTGTTCCCAATTCTTGGCCCAATTATAGGCTCCGGTCCAGGCCGGATCAGTGGATGATTTTGAAGCTATGGTGTTCATATACTTTATTCGGCGATAATGCGGCGGATTGGTGGAACCTTCATACGGGTATATAAAAGATAGATTACAGGAGCCCGTGGTGTCGATGCCGCCGGTAGCATTGGCGCAGGAAGGGTCGAACTCGTTGTGCTTCATGCGCAGGATGAAGTCCATGCGCAGCTCATCAATGGAGGAATCAATCCTTTGGTTGTAAGCCAGCATCTTGTAAAGCAGCGGCTTCCTGCTGGCAGTCCCGTCCTGCCCGTCGACGGCATTCGCCTGACCGGCCGACAAGGCGCTCAGCCCAAGCGGAACAACCATGGCCAGCGCCGCCAGAAAGGTCACCAGAACAGCGATGACCGAACGACTCACACGCAGCGATCCCCTATTGTTCCGTTCTTGCAATCGCTTCAATACGAAACCCCCAAATCCCGATAGAGTCATGTGCTAGAACAGATCAACTTTGCTCTTAGTCTTTCCCTTAATACCGCCGACTCTATCACAGAGATAAAAGAATCGCACCTTCGCGTTTACTTTACCAGCTTCAAGCACAACCGGCATTCAGGGCATGATCATCGATGCTTCGCGACCGTTCACCGTATGGAATCTATAAGGATTTATCAGCCTCTAACGCGGCCGTCGCCCAGCACCCAGCTGACGAGAATCGGCATGATGGCCGCCAAGGCCTTGCCCCTGTGCGAAATGGCGTTCTTTTCATCTGAGGTCATTTCCGCCGAGGTCAGAGGCTCCTGGTCGCTGGCGCGCCGAGGCTGGTCACGGGGCACGAAGATTGGATCGTAGCCAAACCCGTTTTCCCCTCGTGCCTGGCGGATGATGCTTCCGGGCATCTCGCCAGTCCTGGTCACCTGAGACCCACGGACGGCGTACCCTGGCACATCAGGAACGACTAGGGCGGCAGCGCAGACAAACCGCCCTCCCCTGTGACCGTCAGGAATGTCGTTCAGCTGGTTCAGCAAGAGCTCCAAGTTGGCTTGGTCGTCGCCGTGGCGGCCGCTCCACCTTGCCGAAAGGATTCCCGGGGCAGCGCCCATCACATCAACGACCAGCCCCGAGTCGTCCGCCAGCGCGGGCAGACCGGATTCCCGAGCGGCCTGCCCAGCCTTGATGAGAGCATTCTGCTGAAAAGTAGTGCCGGTCTCTACCGGATCGGACAGGCCCAACTGGCCGGCCGAAACCAGCTCGATCCTCTGCCCCTCATGGGGCAGGAAACCGTTGAGTATACTACCAAGCTCACGCATTTTGCCCTCGTTGTGCGTGGCCACAACCACTTTTCTGGCCTGCCCCATACAGATTCTCCTCGCTGAAATACCTGCCCTAAGCGTCAGTCAGATGCCAGAGCCTCGTGCTGAGCGGCCTGAAGCTCCCTGTTCCCCTTGGATGCCAGGTCCAGCAAGAGGCCGAGCTCCTGACGGCTGAAGGGGCGATGCTCCGCCGTTCCCTGTATCTCTATGAAATCGCCGGAGCCGGTCATCGACACGTTCATATCGGTCATGGCCCGGCTGTCCTCCAGATAGGGAAGATCAAGCATAGGGTTGCCATCGATGATGCCCACCGAGACGGCCGAGACGCAATCCTTGGTCACCTTGTCGGCGCTGCGGATGTGATGATGGTCCTGGGCCCATCGGAGGGCATCGACCATGGCCACGTAGGCGCCGGTGACGGAGGCCGTACGGGTGCCGCCGTCGGCCTGGAGCACGTCGCAGTCAAGCTGGATCTGGTTTTCGCCCAAGGCCTTCATGTCCACTACGCCGCGCAGACAACGCCCTATCAGCCGGCTGATCTCCTGGGTGCGTCCACCGACCTTTCCGCGGACCGATTCCCGTGCAGTTCTGTCGCTGGTGGCTCTGGGAAGCATGGCGTACTCGGCCGTGACCCAGCCCAGTCCGGAGTCCTTGCGCCAACGGGGCAGCGTCGGCGTGAAGGAGGCCGTGCACATGACCCGGGTCTTGCCGCACTCAATCAGCACCGATCCCTCGGGGGCATCCGTCCAATGCCGGGTGATGACGACCGGTCGCAACTCATCAGCCGCCCTGCCGTCAGGCCGCAACACGGCACCCTCCTGGAGCATGTCCTTGATAGCAACCATCAGTGATGATCCTTTCCTGTTCCGCCCAGGCTCCCCTGGTCTGGTCCCTATTATTCCGTCAGCCGTCTACCGATCAATGGTCAGCGGTGTCTTGGCCGGCAGGATGCGATCAATCAGGAAGATGACCAGCGACAGGGCGAAGAAAACGACCAGGTACTCAGCCAGGTTGACCAACAGCTGGGCCCATCCCAAGTGTCCGAGGTCCAAGAAGGCATAGGGGTAGGGATTACCGCCCGGCTGCGGTCCCGAATGAGGCCAGATGGCGGCCCTGATCAGCACAAAAGCCACATAGAAGGGGAAATAGATCAGCCAGGTCAGCACATTGTGCCAATGGAAACGACGATGAGGGTTGAACAAGAGGAAGTCCGCCAATGCCAGGATGGGGCTGATGACGTGAATCATCCATGTGGTCCGGATGCCCAGGACCAGCTTGTAGTCCGTGCTGTTCAGCCCCAGAACCAGGATGGCCACCAGCCCGGTGATAACGATGTAGAGCGTCAGGCAGCCTTTAAGCCAGGCGGGAGGCTGGACGCCCTTGAGCAGGGTGGCCGCTCCGGCCCAGAGCATGACCAGGCCTAGGGCGATATTGGTCTGGAAGGTAAAGTAGACCCACTTGTTGCCGATCCCCAGCAGCCAGGCCTCGTAGGTGCCGCCCAGGCAGAAAAAGGCGATCAGCAATCGGTAGATGCCCACGACGAATCTCATGCGGACCAGCTTAGCCCACCTTGGGAGGGCAGGGCGAGCCAGGTGGCCGGAGGATTAGACTGGGTGCCAACCAAGTGCTTTTTCACCCACAAAGGGGAACGCATGAACGCTGAAAACAATAGCAAGGGCACCGGAACCTCTACGGCTCTGATGACCGATATGTACGAATACACCATGCTGGATGCAGCCTTGCAGGATGGTACGGCCGGACGCCGATCCGTCTTCGAGGTCTATACCAGACACCTGCCGGCAGGGCGCCGCTACGGAGTGGTGGCAGGCACTGGGCGGATTCTGGACGCGCTGGCGGATTTCCACCCCAGCGAGGATGAACTTCGCTTCCTGTCCGACCGTCGCATCGTCAGCCAGACCACCATCGACTGGCTGGAGCACTTCCGCTTCACCGGAACCATCCGCGGCTATCGGGAGGGCGAGATATTCTTCCCCGACTCCCCTATTCTGCAGGTCGAAGGCAGTTTCGGCGAGTGCACCCTCCTGGAGACACTGATCCTGTCCATACTCAACTACGACTCGGCTGTGGCCTCGGCGGCCTCCCGCATGGTCACCGCAGCCAAGGGCCGGCCCTGCATGGATATGGGCGCGCGCCGTGCCAACGAATATGCAGCCGTGGCAGCGGCCAGAGCGGCCATAGTCGGCGGATTCCAGGGGACATCAAACCTGCTGGCGGCCAAGCGATATGGCTTTAAGGCCATCGGAACCGCAGCCCACTCATTCACCCTCCTTCATGACAATGAACGCGAGGCCTTCCAAGGGCAGATTCAGGCCCTGGGCAAGGGAACCACCCTGCTGACCGACACCTACTCCATCGAGGAGGCCGTCAGGACAGCCGTCGAGGTGGCCGGGCCAGAGCTGGGCGGGGTCCGCATCGACTCTGGAGACCTGGGCTCGCTGGCCCAGCAGGTCCGCGCCCAGCTGGACTCCCTGGGAGCCACCAAGGCCACCATCACCGTCACCAACGATCTGGACGAGTACGCCATCGCCTCCCTGCAGAACGCTCCAGTGGACTCCTACGGGGTGGGCACCATGCTGGTCACCGGTTCGGGGGCCCCCACCTGCGCCATGGTCTACAAGCTGACCGAGCGCGAGAACTCCGACGGAGTCATGCAGGCCGTGGCCAAGAAGTCGGTGGGCAAGGCCTCGGTGCCGGGGCGCAAGCTGGCCTACCGCTCCTACCACAACGGGGTGGCCGACGCTGAGCACGTCATCTCGGGCGCCGAGCAGGCTTTGTCGGCCTATACGCCTGATCAGGACTGGCGAGATCTGCTGGTCACCTACGTGGACCATGGCCAGAGCATGCCAGGGCACCAGGGGGGGCAAGCCGTCCTGGACGCCCGTGAGCACCGGGCCAAGGCCCTTGAGGAGCTGCCCATCAACGCCCTGAGCCTGATGAAGGGCGAGCCTGTCCTGCCCACTCTGGTCAGGAGCATCTGATGGGCGCGCAATCCGAAAACCATCAGCCCGACTCAAGCCGATATGATTCCACAACCTACCGGCGCTGCGGCGACAGCGGTCTGAAATTGCCACCCATTTGCCTGGGCTGCTGGCACAACTTCGGCGACACCACGCCCCTGGACCGTATGCAGGGACTATGCACGACGGCCTTCGACCACGGCATCACCCACTTCGACCTGGCTGACAATTACGGGCCTGGACCGGGCGCCGCCGAGCGCAACGTGGGAATCATCCTGCAGAAATGCTTCAGCCACCATCGCCAGGAGCTGGTCATCTCCACCAAGGCCGGCTATGAAATGTGGCCTGGCCCTTACGGGGACCTCGGCTCACGCAAGCATCTGCTGTCCGGGCTGGACCAGAGCCTGAAACGGCTGGGACTTGACTATGTGGACATCTTCTACCACCACCGCCCCGACCCGGACACGCCCCTAGAAGAGACCATGGGCGCCCTGGCTCAGGCGGTCACCAGCGGCAAGGCCCTCTACCTTGGACTGTCCAACTACGACGGGCCGACCATGGCACGGGCCTCGGCCATCCTGACCGAGATGCACGTCCCCTTCATCATCAACCAAAACCGCTATTCCATCTTGGACAGGACCATCGAAGGCAACGGCCTCAAACAGACGACAATGAACGAGAAGAAAGGACTGATCGCCTTCAGCCCGCTGGCCCAGGGGCTGCTGACCGACCGCTACCTGCAGGGGATTCCCGAGGACAGCCGTATTCGGGCCGACGGCCGCTTCCTCAAGGAGTCCGCCCTGACCTCTCAGCGGCTGAAGCAGATCCAGAACCTGAACGGCCTGGCCCGTCAACGCGGCCAGAGTCTGGCAGAGATGGCTCTAGCCTGGCTGCTCAGGGACCCGGCTGTCACCTCGGTACTCATCGGCGCCTCCAAGCCCGAGCAGATCGTGGACAATCTCAAGGCTGTCGAATCCGCCGACTTCAGCCAGGAGGAGCTAGACCTCATCGACCGGATCGCCTTGGACAGGCAGTCCTGAAGCAGCCTGTGCCGCTCAGTAGCCCTCAGTGGCCGCCGCCGGTCATCTGTTCATAAATGCGCTTGCAGTCCGGACAGACCGGGTACTGGGAGGGGTCGTGCTTGGGCACCCAGACCTTGCCGCAGAGGGCCACGACAGGCCGGCCGGTCAGCTTGGACTCGGCGATGCGCTCACGGGAGACGTAGTGGGCGAACCGGTCGGCATCGCCCTGGTCGTTCAGGCGGGTCTTTTCGGCGGTCTCGGTGTCCGGACGGTCCAGAACGGCCGTGCCAGTGCCCTGGTCGGGGTTCTGCTCCCGCTCCGGATCCTCCATGCGAATGCTCTTGCTTGCAGTCATGATATCCATGGTACGGCGGCGAGCTACACGTTCGCTCCCTATGACGCGCTACGCTGAGAATCATGACTATCGCTGTATGCCCTGGCTCATATGATCCGGTCACCTCCGGCCACATGGATGTGATCGAACGTTGCGCCTGTTTCTTCGAGACGGTCCACGTGGTCGTGGCCGTCAATGCCGCCAAGACCCCCATGTTTAGCGAACAGAAGCGGGTGGCCATGATCCGCCGGGCCCTGGACGAGGACGGATACCCGAACATCACCGTAGCCTCTACCGATGGCCTGATCACCGACTACTGCCGGAAGGTGGGGGCCTCGGTCATCGTCAAGGGACTAAGACAGAACGGGGACTATGAGGCCGAGCTGGGCATGGCCCTGGTCAATCGCAAGCTGTCCGGGGTGGAAACGCTCTTCCTGCCAGCAGATCCGGTAAGGGAGCACATCTCCAGCACCATCGTCAAGGACGTGGCCAGACATGGAGGGGACATCACCGGCATGGTCCCTGACAGCGTCGTGGATGCATTGATATACACCTTGCACAGGGACACACCGCACACGGAAAAGAGCCAATGATGAACGAGCAGACCCAGGAGAGGGACGATGAGGAGCCCATCGACGACTCGACCAGAGCGAGCGCTCCCAGGTCCGCAGTCGACATGAAGGACCTGCCCGACCTGCAGGAGGATCGAAGCGAGAGCGGGAACCCCCGATCGGAATTCACCACCGTCTATGACATCATCGATCGGATCCAGGCCGTGCTGGATGAGGCCAAGGCCCCCGTTTTCAGTCCGGGACTGGTCAAGGTAGACCGAGACGAGCTGGCCGACGACCTCAACGAGCTCAAGAAGATGCTTCCAGTGCAGCTGGAGCGGGCCTCGGCGCTCATGAGGGAGGCGGAACGCCGGCTGAACACGGCACAGACCCAGGCCAACGCCACCGTATCCGACGCCCAGAGTCGAGCTGCAGACATCGTCAAGGAGGCTGGCGAGCAGGCCCGCTTCCTGGCTGGTCAGGAGAATGTGGTGGCCATAGCCCGGCAGAAGGCCCAGACCATCATCGACACGGCCCAGGCCCAGGCAGACCGTCTGGTCCAGGGGGCCGATGGGTATGCCGCCCAGGTCATGGGCGAGCTCGACACCCAGCTGGGCAAGATGAGTCAGGATGTGCGTGCCGGCCTGGAGGTTCTCCACCAGCGTGAGCAGGAGGCAGCGCGTAGCATGAACGCGTCGGTCTCGGACCGGGGAAAGGAGACGCAGGGATGAGCAGACCGGAGGATTCCCCCTGGGCGGTTTCAGTGGCCCAGGTGTCGACGCGGGCAGGGCAGAGCACCCGAGTGAACCGCGATTTTCCAGCCCCTGAGGGCATCGGCGACCAGGTAGTGGGTATACCGGCAGGAACACCCGTGCATGTGGAGGGTGACATCGACTCCTTGGTGGATGGACTTTTGTTGCAGGCCCACATCAGCGTACCGCTGAAGACCGAATGCACTCGCTGCCTGAGGCCTGTGGACACCAGCATCCAGGACGATCCGGTGGTCTTCTACCCTTACAAGGAACCCGAACCGGAGCCGACCCATGGCAAGGAGGAGATCCTGGCCGAACAGGAGGAGGCCAGCGGCCAGACCTATCCCCTGGCCGGCGCGGGCGCCTTTATGGATCTGGAAGCCCTGCTGCGCGACGACCTGGTGGAGGCCCTGCCCCTGCAGCCCCTATGCCGACCCGACTGCCGAGGCCTGTGCCCCCAGTGTGGCATGGATCTTAATGACCACCCTGACCACCACCACCAGATGATGGACGACCGCTGGGCGGCCCTGGAGGGGCTGAAGCAGCGTCTTGAGCAGGAGGAGAACCCCGGCAGCGACGCCCAAGCTGGCGAATGACCGGAGGTTGCGATAGACTGCTCTACGCTTAAGCTCGAAGTATTCGATCGAAACAGAGGACAATATGGCACTGCCAAAATACAAGACTTCGCGCGCCAACACCCATTCACGGCGCGCCAACTGGAAGACCCAGGCCGCCGCTACGGTGACCTGCCCCAATTGCGGAGCTCCTGCGCTGCCGCACATGGCATGCCCCAGCTGCGGCATGTACCGCGGGCGCGTCTACCGCGACGCCATTCGTCCGCAGTTCAGCAAGTGAGCCAATCGGCGATCGACACGCAATGAGAGAACCCCGGCCATCGACGGGTGGCGGGGTTTTTCCATATCATCAGACGGCAAGTCCGAGAAAGCGAGAAAGGGCCATGCAGACAGGGCGCTCCAGGAAGGATCAGGAAGACTACATGCGGCAGGAGGAACAGGAGCAAGAGGATTCCGGCAACCAGGCTGCTGAGGAGCTCTTCCAGGCCCTGGGCGGCAGGATCAGCCCGGAGCTGCTGGTGCACGCCCTGACCCATCGTTCCTTCGCCCATGAGCACCCGGGCATGCCCAACAATGAACGGTTGGAGTTCTTGGGCGACGCGGTTCTGGAACTGGTAGCCACGGAGACCCTATACAAGGTTCACCCGGACATGACCGAGGGCCAGCTGGCCAAGATGCGGGCCAAGGCGGTCTCCGAGGAGGCCCTGTCGGCCATCGCCCGGGAGAAGCTGCACCTTGGGCAGTATATTCTTCTGGGCAGGGGCGAGAGCGAAAACGGCGGGGCCGACAAGGACTCCATACTCTGCGACACCGTCGAATCGTTGATCGGATCGGTCTTTGTGGAGCACGGCATCGAGGGGGCCAGGACCACCGTCCATACCCTTCTTGACGACACCTTGGCCGAGGTAGCCACCGAAGGGCCGGCTCTGGATTGGAAGACCTCGATCACCGTCAAGGCCCACAAGCTGGGCTTGGGCGAAC
The DNA here is from genome assembly GCF_026537325.1 of Bifidobacterium sp. B4142. Lineage (GTDB taxonomy): Bacteria > Actinomycetota > Actinomycetes > Actinomycetales > Bifidobacteriaceae > Bombiscardovia. The sequence continues at coordinate 229,521 of NZ_JAFNMJ010000003.1, read as the reverse complement.
CGCGGTACGCCATGGCGGTCTCCGGACCGGAATACGCCCAGGTTTTCACCGCCGAGCTGCGCCTGGAGGACGGCGGGACCGTGATCGGCAAGGGCCAGGCCAGCAGCAAGCGGAAGGCCCAGCTGGCTGCCGCCGCCCAGGGGTGGAAGCGGCTGGACGACCGGGATCTGCTTGCGACCCTGCGCGCCGAGCAACCCTCCTGAGGATCCATCCGAAATTCCGGCATGCGGTACTGCGCCAACGCCCCGACCAGACCCCTGTTTAGACTATGGGGATAACCTGGAGGCATGCCGTCACGAACGGCATAGGCGCCTCCTCCTGATCGGGATTCGTCCGCCCACACCGCCGACGCTCCGACAGGTTCATATTTCGACATGCACGGCCGCAGGTCGGCGCGCAGTCTGGAGGTCGAGAGGAAACATGAGTCTGCCGACACCTCTGCAAGCATTCAGTTCGGTACCCAGGAACTGGGGCCCCGACGACAAGGATGTTCCCGCCCAGGGCGAGCCCATGACGGGAGCTCAGGCGCTGATTCGGTCCCTGGAGGATCTAGGGGTCACGCAGGTCTTCGGCGTTCCAGGAGGGGCCATCCTGCCCACCTACGACGCCATCGACGAGCAGGTGCGCTTCAACTTCACGCTGACCCGCCACGAGCAGGCCGCCGGGCACGCAGCCGAGGGCTATGCCGTCTCCACGGGCAAGGTGGGGGTCTGCCTGGTGACCTCGGGCCCCGGGGCCACAAACATGGTCACCCCCATAGCCGATGCCATGATGGACTCGGTGCCCCTGGTAGTGGTGACCGGCCAGGTGGGTGTGGACTCCATTGGCACCGATGCCTTTCAGGAGGCCGACATCGTGGGCATCACCTACCCGGTGGCCAAACACTCCTATCTGCTGACCAAAGCCCAGGACATTCCCCGGGTCATGACCGAGGCCTACCACATCGCCCGCTCGGGAAGGCCCGGCCCTGTAGTAGTGGACCTGAGCAAGACGGCCCAGAACGGCAAGATGCTCTACTCCTGGCCCCAGGAGATGATTCTGCCCGGCTACAACCCGGTGACGCGGGCGCACGGGCACGTCCTGGATGATGCCGCCCGACTCCTGGTCCAGTCGCACAGACCAGTCCTCTATGTGGGCGGCGGCGCAGTCCGATCAGACGCTCGCCGGCAGATCCAGGAACTCGTTCGAGCTACCGGTGCCCCCATGGTCACCACCCTGCCAGCACGAGGCATCGTGCCCGACTCCGATCCAGCCGTTCTGGGAATGCCCGGCATGCACGGCACGGTGGCCGCCAACGGAGCCATCCAACACTCCGACCTGCTGGTGGCCGTGGGCACACGCTTCGACGACCGGGTGACCGGCAGCCTGGAGGACTTCGCCCCAGTGGCCAGGGTCATCCACATCGACATCGACCCGGCCGAAATCGGGAAGAACCGGCAGGCAGACGTACCCATCGTCGGGGACGTGGGCCAGGTGCTGGACGACCTGATTCCGGCGCTCAAAGCGGCCCAGCGCACTTGGGGCAAGCCCGACCTCAAGCCCTGGTGGCGGCTGATCGACGGCTGGCGGCACGACTATCCCACCACCTTTGAGCCCAGCCCGGACGGCACGCTGGCTCCCCAGTGGGTGGTCCAGACCCTGAGCAACAAGGCCGATCCGAATACCATCTGGGTATCCGGCGTAGGTCAACACCAGATGTGGGCCAGCCAGTTCATCGACTTCGAACGCACCCGCTCCTGGGTCTCCTCCTGCGGACTGGGGACCATGGGCTACGGTCTGCCCGCCGCCATCGGCACAGCCATTGGTACCAGGGAACAGGAGGATCCACGGCCTGTCTGGCTGGTTGACGGGGACGGCTCCTTCCAGATGACCTCCGAGGAGCTGGCCACAGCTCAGCAGGCGGGACTGCCCATCCGCATCGCCATACTCAACAACTCGGTCTACGGCATGGTCCGTCAGTGGCAGACCCTCTTTTATGGCAGCCACTACTCCCAGACCGACTTGGAGGACGGCGGCGACAAGCCCACAGACGGCAACGGCATCCCCGACTTCGTCAAGCTGGCCGAGGCCTATGGCTGCCTGGGACTGCGGGCCTTTACCCAGGAGCAGGCCCTGGAAGCCATTGATAAGGCCAACGCAGTGACCGACCGGCCGGTCCTGATCGACTTTCGCGTCTGGAAGGATGCCATGGTATGGCCCATGGTCCCGGCAGGCGCCTCCAACGACACCATCATCTACAAGCCGGGCGTGCAGCCCCTGGCCGGCATCCGTCCGGAACAGGAGCAGCCCGAGCCGCACCAGCAGACCGGAGCCGACCGGGCAGCCATGGCCAACGATGCCGCCGGTCGCATGAACAAGTAGGAAAGGGGCACCACATGGCCAATTATCCAGCATCCAAGCCCGGCTCCGAGCGGCACACCCTTTCCGTCCTGGTCGAGAACCGCCCCGGCGTCCTGGCCAGGGTGGCCGGCCTGTTCGCCCGGCGCGCCTTCAACATCAACTCCCTGTCCGTCTCGTCCACCGAGCGGGACGACATCTCTCGGATCACGGTCACTGCAGACGTGGAGGCCGTCCCCCTGGAGCAGATCATCAAACAGCTCAACAAGCTGCTGCACGTGCTCAAGATCGTCGAGCTCAAGGGCGACGAGGCCGTGGAGCGCGAGCTGGTCATGATCAAGGTCAAAGCCAACGAACGCAACCGCTCCGATGTGCTGGAGATCGTCAAACTCTTCCGCGTGCGTGTTGTCGACGTGCACCCCGAGTCACTGACCATCGAGGCCACTGGGGCCGAAGGCAAACTGGAGGCCCTGCTGCGTCTGCTGCGGCCCTTCGGCATCATCGAGCTGGTCCGATCGGGCGCTGTAGCCGTCACGCGAGGCCCTCGGGCGCTGAGCGAGAGGGTGCTGGGCTCACAGATCACCGACCGCTGATCCTCAGGGCTCCCATCCAAGGCAGGCAGTAGATTGGTGAATCATGCCCATCTATGATCTCGGTCTGGAACACGTCGCCCTGTCCTTTGCCACAAAAACCATCTTCACGGATGTGACCCAGGGCATCTTCGAGGGGGACCGGATCGGCATCGTGGGCCGAAACGGGGACGGGAAATCCACCCTGCTGCACCTTCTGAAGGGCACCCAGGAACCCGATCAGGGACGGGTGACCATGCGCAATGGTCTCACCTTCGGCATGCTGGACCAGCGCGATCCCCTGAAGGACGAGGACACGGTCCGCAGGGCGGCCTTGGAGGATCGGCAAGACTACGAGTGGGCTGCCGATCCCAGATCGCGCGAAATCGTCGAATCCCTTCTGGGCGGCATGGAGCTGGAAGCCAAGGTAGGCACATTGTCCGGCGGTCAGCGCCGCAGGGTGGACTTGGCCCGGCTGCTGCTTCGGGATTGGGACATCCTGGCCCTGGATGAGCCGACCAATCATCTGGACCTGCTCACCATCCACTGGCTGGCCGAGCATCTGAAGAACCGCTGGGCCAAGAATTCCGGAGCCCTCCTGCTGGTCACCCACGACCGCTGGTTCCTGGACGAGGTCTGCACCTCCATGTGGGAGGTGCACGACGGAACCATCGACCCCTTCGAGGGCGGCTACAGCGCCTACATGCTTCAACGGGTGGAACGCGAACGCCGGGCTGATCTGGCCGAGACCAAGCGCCGCAACCTGGCCCGCAAGGAACTGGCCTGGCTGACCCGGGGCGCCCGGGCCCGTTCGACCAAGCAGAAGTTCCACGTCAAGGCCGCCCGGGAGCTGATTGCCGACGTGCCGCCCATGCGCAACAGCCTGGAACTCAAGCGGATGGCCACCTCCCGCTTGGGCAAACAGGTGGTGGACCTGGTCGACGTGACCAAGATCTATCCAGAGGCCGACTCCGATATCGAAGGAGGCAAGGATGACAGGGTCCCCTCCCCTCATGCCCAGCGCCCTCTGATGGGATCAGTGACCGTGGCCGCCGATCCCGGCAAGGACCGCCCGGGCACCGCAGCGGCCGACACCCTCACCATCAGCGGTCACAAGGTCCTGGACGACGTGACCTGGCTGATCGGCCCCGGCGACCGGTTCGGCATCGTAGGCGCCAACGGAGCCGGCAAGTCCACTCTGCTGGGTCTGATTGACGGCAGCGTGGCTCCCACGGCAGGGCACGTCAAGGTAGGCAAGACTGTCCGCTTTGCAGTGCTGACCCAACGTCTGGACGAACTGGAGAAACTGGACCGCTATCGGATCAAGGAGGTCCTCAGCCGCTACAAGCCTACCTATCTGGTGGAGGGCAAGGAGGTGTCACCCAGCCAATTGATGGAGCGCTTGGGCTTTGAAAGCTCCCAGCTGATGACCAGGATCGGCGACCTGTCTGGCGGGCAGAAGCGCCGCATGCAGCTCTTGCTCATCCTGCTGGACGAGCCCAACGTGCTGGTCATGGACGAGCCTGGCAACGATCTGGATACCGACATGCTGGCCGTCATGGAAGACATGCTGGACTCATGGCCGGGCACCCTGATCGTGGTCTCCCACGACCGCTACCTGCTGGAGCGGGTGACCGACCAGCAGTTTGCGCTGATCAACGGCAAGGTGGTTCACCTGCCCGGCGGCGTCCAGGACTACCTGGATATGGTTGAGTCGGCCGATCGGGAAGCTGCGGATGCACCGAGCCGGACATCGGCCAAGGAGGCCGAGGATCCCGATCAGGCCAAGGCCGAACGTGTCGCCAGACGAAATCTGAGCAAGCAGGCCTCTGCCATCGAACGCAAGCTGGCCAAGCTGGCCGATCGGCGCAAGGACCTTGAACGGCAGATGGCTGAACACGACCCCGGCGACTACCAGGGCCTCAACGAACTCAACAGCAAACTCAAGGATCTGACCGGGCAGTCGGACCAGCTTGAGGAGGAGTGGCTGACCATCGGGGAAGAGCTGGAGTAGCCTCAGGCGGCAGCCAGCTGAGCGGCCTGGGTCGAGCACTTGGCCGCAAAGGCAGAGAAGATTGCGTCGGCCAAGGGTTGCATCTGTGGCAACCCTTTCATAAAATCGTCACGCATTTTAGCGATCTTGGACTTCTTCATCGTGCCGACCATGCTCGGCACCTGCATCCACTCCTCGAAGATGGGCGCCGTCACCTCCAGATGGAATTGCAGGCCCAAGGCTGATCCGAGCCGAAAAGCCTGAACCTTGGTTGCCTGGGAGCGGGCCAGGAGCTTGGCACCCGGCGGCAGGGTGACCTGGTCGGCATGCCAGTGCAGCACATCAGTGTTCTTGCTCCACATGGCCACGTCGTCGTCCTGCCCCACCCAGCGGATCGGGCCCATACCGTATTCCGGATCCTGGTTCCTCATCAGGGTGCTTCCCAGGGCCCGCGCCAGAATCTGATGACCCAGGCAAATCCCCAGAATGGGCTTGTTGGCAGCCATCGCCGCCTTGGCAAGCTTGGTCTCCGCCTTGAGTCCGGGGTGATGCTCATAATCGTCAGCCGACATGGGCCCGCCCATGATAACCAGTCCTGCCAACTCACGCGAGCGCGGCAGCTCGGGCTTTTTCTCGTCCACGATATTGGTGATCTCGGTGTCCAGCCCGCACTCCTGAAGATTGTCGAGAATGCAACCCGGCTTTTCCCAATCCACATGCTGGAGCACCAGCACCCTAGGTTTCGCCATGATTCCATTCTTGCACACATGCCGTCGGACCGGGTTCACAGGCTCGGCATTTCCCCTTGGACAGTCAGCAAGCCTTGGTAGGCTCAAGGATATGGATACGAGTTCGCAACCGCATGATTCCAAGGCTTCAGTCAGCCTGGCCGCAGCTGGTCTGCGTCTGTATGACACGGCTGATCACCAGGTGACTCCCTTCAGACCCATTGAACCGGGCAAGGTCGGCATCTACGTGTGCGGGGCCACGGTGCAGAGCTCACCCCACATTGGCCATATCAGGACCACGCTGGCCTTCGACATAATCCGCCGCTGGCTGCTCAAATTGGGGTACCGGGTGACCCTGATCCGGAACGTGACTGACATCGACGACAAAATCCTGACCAAGGCAGCGGCCAACGGCCAGCGCTGGTGGGAGCGGGCTTACATCTACGAGCGCGAATTCACTCATGCCTACGAGACCATGGGAGTCCTGCCGCCCACGTACGAGCCCAGGGCCACCGGGCATATCCCCCAGATGATCGATCTGATTCAGCGCATCATCGACCGTGGCCACGCCTATGTGGTGCCCGACGAGCACGGCCGCCCATCAGGCAACGTCTACTTCGACGTGGCCTCTTGGCCTGAATATGGTGCCCTGACCCACCAGCAGACCGGTACCCAGCCCGCTGACGAGCAGGCCGCCGCCAACGACCGACTGGGGCCCAGCATCGACACCGATGGTCAGAATGCCGACACCGATGAGGAACCCGGCAAGCGCGACCCCCGCGACTTCGCACTTTGGAAGGCGCCCAAGCCCACCGATCCGCCTACGGCTCGCTGGCAAACCCCCTTCGGCACAGGTCGGCCGGGCTGGCATCTGGAGTGCTCGGCCATGAGCCACCGTTATCTGGGTGCGGATTTCGACATCCACGGAGGCGGCCTGGACCTGCGCTTCCCCCATCACGAGAACGAGATGGCCCAGTCGCACGCGGCAGGCTGGGGGTTCGCCCATCGATGGATGCACACGGCCTGGGTGACTCAGAAGGGCGAGAAGATGAGCAAGTCCCTGGGCAACGGGCTGTCAGTAGACCAGGTGCTGTCGCAACATCCAGCCTGGGTGGTGCGCTACGCCTTGGTCTCGGTGCAGTACCGGTCCATGCTGGAATGGTCCGACCAGTCCCTGCAGGAGGCCGAAAGCGCCTACGAGCGCATCCGTAACTTCGTGGACCGGGCCGGGCGGATCCTAGGAGCGCAGCCGGAGCGTGCCCGCGTGGCAGGACTGAGCGCGGATGATCTGCCAGAGGACTTTGTGCAGGCCATGAATGACGACATCAACGTTTCAGAAGCCCTCGCATCTATATTCGCGCTAATTCGGAGCACTAATACAATCATGGATCAGCTAAGCAACTTGGAAAGACCCAACAAAGAATCATCTAGAGCCGAGGTCTCTCACGCTCTCCTGTCCGTGCGTGGCATGTTGGATGTCTTTGGCCTTGACCCCTTATCGGAGCAGTGGAACCATAGCGATGGACCACAGTCAGCAGGTTCATGCGAAAGGACTTTGGACATGTTGGTACGCGCGCGGCTCGATAGTCGAGAAAAAGCCCGAAAGGCCAAGGACTTCAAGTTGGCTGATCAGATCCGCGAAGAGCTTGCGGCAAGCGGTATAACCATCATGGACACTTCCAGCGGACCGACATGGACCTCGAAATGCTGACTGCATGCGCTTGCTGGGTCGGCCGAAGTGTCAAAACCCATCGGTCGTAGCCTTGGAATCCAATACCTGAGGAAATCATGACCGATATTCGCGATGTCGCCAAAATGGCAGGTGTTTCCGTCAGCACTGTTTCCTACGCTTTTTCAGGAAAACGACCGATATCGGCAACCACGTACGAACGCATAATGGACGCGGTCAAAAAACTGGGATACACACCTAACGCTGGTGCACGTATGCTACGTGCAGAGCATAAACACATAGTCGCTATTAGCGCTCCCCTGCGTTTAGGGCAAAACCGGACAGCCTATGCCGACTATTTCATTGAATTCGCTCGCCAGGAGCATTCACGCGGATATGATTCCTTGCTACTGACTGCTGAAAATGGTGTAGAAGATATTCGCCGAGTCGCCTTAGGGAATCTCGCAGATGGCGTTGTTCTTATGGATATTGTGAATGATGACATCCGCGCTACACAGGCATCTACATATAAACGACCATGCGTAGCCATCGGCCTTCCCCGACGTCATGAAGACTGCGCCTGTATTGATTTGGATTTTGAAAAGATGGGTCGAATCGCCATCAAAAACATGGTTCAGGCGGGTCGTCGCCGTTTGATTTTCCTCAAGGGCCCAGATCAGGATTATCGTCGACGCTCTGGATACCGACTCATCCTGCTAGCTAGTTTGCGCAAATGGGCCGCCCAGTATAATGCCGAGTTCCATGAAATATCAAATGGAGTAGCCAATCAAACCCAATATGCGAATCGGGTCCTCAAAGCTATCGGGACGCATAAGGCCAATGGCCTCATAAGTGAGATCAGACCAGTAGTCTTGGATGCGGTTTTAGGACGAATAGCTGAAAACGGCCTAACCATACCAGATGACATAGCTGTAATGTCCTGCGCCGCTGACACCCCAAGCGAAACCTTGAAAGCACTGCATATCTCCGAGATGCCTCTAACACCGGATACACTTTGTGCGGCTGCATCAGACATGCTGACAAAGGCAATCGAAGGCAATCAAGATGTTGCAGGGCAGGTCAGGCTCCAAGACCCGCCGCTGATCCAGCGTCAATCAGTTCCCACCATCGAATGAGCACAATAAGCGGCTGAACTAGCCCTAATCTCAGTTCAGCTGCTTTTCAGCATCAACGAGGACACCGATCACGCTCCGTTACTTGCATGATCTCATCAGTGAATGGATCGTGAGGTTCACACTGGTACCAATAGGCTACACTCGCTATATCATCCTGCCGTTCGAAATATCCATTTTCATCCACACCAATCTGTTGGACGGTGACGCGAATATCGTGATTGAAATGAATGGGATCAGGGATGTGCCAGCGATATAAACCACGCGTGACCGGGCTGGATGTATCCCAATACTCACTCTGACGGTTGCTGTTCAGATTGCTTGAGCGGAAGGGGAAACCCATGTAAGTCCCGCAGTAGGTCTGTTCAACCATCCTGCCATCGGCATCGTGGGCCGCAAAACTCCAAGCTCCACCAAAATAATCCTCACATCCAGTTGAGCACCATGTAGGATACTGGTCATCTCCGTCAAGGTAAATCTTGATCTCGCCCTCTCCCCACCAACGGCTCTCGAGAGTTGTCAAAGCCAAATATGTTCCCACATACGAGCCAGTGCCGCTTACACCGTCAAGAATGGTATAGTCATGGGCCAATTGAGTGATTTTCTGACGCCGCCATTGCGCATGAAAAGTCATGGCCTCCGTTGGAAGATCATCGACTTCATCATAATCAATCTGGTAGAAGAAAGCAGGAATCGCCTCGTTATGCTCATTTCTCAGGATAATTCTGGCTTCACTGTGGAACGGCATAGGGAAGAAGCAGTTGAATCCCCTGTTTGGGTAGACAGCCATCGGCATGGATTCAACCCTGCAAGCTTGGGCGTGACCGCAACAGAAGAAGTCTCCAAGAGGTGAACAGACCGATGGGCTGTCTTCGCCATCCCAATAGCACTCCAATATCAGATTACGCAGCACATTGGGACCTGTGGATGAGGTCGAATCAGTAACCGTCATCCAAATATGACGTATGATGCCTGATCCCTTAATGTCAGCAAGAACCGTCTGGCTCCCTGGAGCAATATTTTTCAAGCAGGGAGTTCCTTTGCGCGCGACACCCAGCTGGCTGGATGACATGGCTGCCTTGCCTTTATCACCGCTTGGATTTTCAGCATTAATGCAACGAGATCGCTCATTCGAAGGAAACACGAGTGCACCCATCCCGATCGATCCCCCACGGCTGTTAATAACCATTTTGTCCTCCTGAAGATGCTCCAACTTGGAAATGGAAATCATTTTCTTCTATGTTCTACTTAACCGACCCAGCAACGATCCCTTGGGACAGCTTCCTCTGGAAGAAGACGAAGAAGACGATCGTGGGAATTATACTAAGCAAGGCCGCAGCAGCCAGATCGGTGGCGGCCATAGTATGCTGGCCTTGCATAGTCGCCAGCGCCAGGGGCACCGTCTGAACACTGTCGCTCATTAGGAAAGCCATGGGAATCATATATTCATTCCAAGTCCAGATGAAGAAGAAAACAAACAGAACACTTATGGTAGGCCAAGAAATCGGGAGGACGATCCGTAAAAGCGTCTGCCAGCGAGATGCACCATCAACAGTGGACGCTTCTAGAATTGCCTGAGGAAAAGTGCCATAAACAGCGGAAAGCAGGTATGTCCCATACGCACTTTGAATAATAGTAAAAATAATGATCATCGACCATTGAGTGTTGTATAGCCCGATAGCCTTGAACATGATATACAGCGGGTACAGTAGAGCCTCTTGCGGCACCATGTTTGCCAACATGATAAAAAGCAGAATCACAGTGTTTCCTTTGACTCGGCCTATTCCAAGGGCAAACGAGTTCAAGACCGACAACAAGACCCCAACGACTGAAACAACCAGCGATATAAGCAAAGAGTTCGCAAACTTCATTGGGAAATCGGTGGTGTTCCAGAAGGAGATCACCCCCTCAAGGCTCATATGCGCCGGGAAGGAGAGGGGGCCCGTCATGTTGTAATCCTCTGTGGTCTTAAAAGCATTCAAGGCCAGGATCACCAATGGGAACAGCATCACTACGGCTCCCAGGACCAGCAATACCAGCGCTGTCCAATTCCCCCATGACCTTATATGTTTAGCGTGTCCGAATGGTGCGGTATCAGCAATTTGTTCTGACATTTGACTACTCATTTTGCTTCCTTGAGGATGAATTAATCCATGTGTTTCTCGACATGCTTCTGAATTGCAGTGAAAGCAATCGAGAAGATAATGATGACTACCGTAAGAGCCGTGGAAATGGCCGCCCCGTAACCCACCTGCTGTATCTGGAAGAACTGGTTGTATGAGTAATATGAAGGGACCATTGTCGACGTGCCAGGTCCGCCTTTGGTCAGAAGGAATACAGGGGCAAATGTTTTGAGCGCTCCTATCGTCGAAGTCAGCACCACGACCAGTAATTCCGGAACGATCGATGGCAATGTGACGACGCGGAACTTCTGCCACCAGTTAGCACCATCAAGGCTGGCAGCCTCATACAATTCAGGGTCCACACGCTGCAGGCCGGACATGAAGATGACGATTGGATATCCCAGCTGAATCCATATCAGAATAATCATCAATACCGGCAAAGCGGTTTTTGCCGAGCCCAGCCAATTCTGCTGCAGCGAACTCAGACCTACCTTGGCCAGCAGATCGTTGACTGCGCCATCTTCTGGCCTGAATATCCAGCCCATAATGATCGTAGCCACAGCCACCGGCAGAACCTGGGGCAGATAATAGAGCGCTCTAAGCGATGAAGATGTACGTGGACCGAACTTCTTCTGAATTACATCTGTCAAAGCCGATGAAATCAATAAGCCCAGTATCGTAGGTATCACTACGATCGCGACGATGATCCATAAAGAATGGCTGAAAGACACCCAAAAAGTCTTGTCACTCATAAGGCGTCGCCAGTTTTTGCCGCCTATCCAACGGGTGGGCCCGACTCCCCTCCACCTCGTAAAGCTCAGATATACATTCCAGCCAATTGGCACGATGACTATTGCGAAGATACCTATCAGCCCCGGCAGCAGGTAGGGCACGAATCGCGATGGCCGACTTCCAGGGAGGCGCGAATGGACGAAGGCCCCGTGATCTTTATTTAATGACACGATTACATCTCCTAAATGCCCCGAACGAGACCGAATAACTTGGACTCAGGGCTGTCACAAAGCCGGGCACTTACGCGTTTAAAGCACCCGGCATAAAAGTTCTTTGTCAGTTGTCATCAAGACCCATTTGCGAGACTCCATCGTCATAATCCTTTTGAAGCGTCTGAAGGACCTCCGAGGGCTTCTTGGTCCCGTTGACCAGTTCCTGGAAAGCGGCGGGCATAGCATCTGTAAGATTCGGCGCTGGATAATCTGGATAGTAACTCATGCGGTTCGCCTTGGCGGCATCGTTGTATTCCTGCACAAGTTCGCGACTCTTTGTGTCTGTAATGGCATTAGAATCAGCATGGACAGGCACACCACCATGGTTGCCGATGAAATTCTGGATTTCATCAGAGAGCACGATGTCGATATATTGTGCAGCCAGATCCTTGTGCTTGGCTTTTTCCGGTATCACCAGAAGATTGCCGGCGCACCCCTCGACCATCTTTGAATCTGGGAAAATGGCCGCCGTCCATTCAAAGTTCTTGATCTGTTCCATGAACCTGTTCTGATTCCAGCTGCCCGTCTGATAAATCGGATATTCTCCACGGATAAAAGCGGTAGTTGTATCCTCCGCCTTCATGCCGGTGGCGTTTCGCGAGATATACCCCTTATCAAACCAATCCTTAATGGTATCTGTAGCAAATGTCAGCGGCTCACCACGCCAATTGACCTTATGCTTGTACAGTTGCCAGTCATCAACGAACTTTCTGTCTGCCTTGGTCATAGCCAGTTGCCACCACAACCATAGAACGCCGAATTCACCAGCATCCGCCGTAATGGGAGTCACGCCCTTATCCTTGAATGCTTGAAGAACCTGAGTAAACTCACTGTATGTCTTGGGAATCTGTAAACCGTATTTTGCAAATATGTCCTTGTTGTAGTACACACGCTGCATTTCCGCATACGAGGGAATGCCATACCAGGTATCCCCGTCCATAACACCTCTTTTGTCGTACTTGCCTACAGCTGCCGCCTGACCGGTGACTTTCTTGTCCCATCCATATTTCTTCACATACGGTTTCAAATCAGTCAACAGGTTCTGTGTAGACAGCACTCCAGCAGATCCATTGCCCCTGTTTGACTTCATGACGTCGGGCGCTTGATCTGAATTCAAAAACTGGCTGCCATTTTGGGCTATCTGGGTGAAAGACTTGACCTCGAATTTCACCTTAATTCCAGTCTTTTTAGTAAAAATCTCAGCGGCACGATGCCAGCCTCTATCCTGCCCGCTTGCCGGCTCGCCATAATCCCAGACCAAGATGCTGTCTGGTTTACCCATCGACTCTGCAGAATCGCTATTAGACCCACACCCCACAAGCGGCGTAGAAGCTAGCGCCATCGCTAAGCAAGCACCGAGCAATTTACATGTCTTCATATTCCACTCCTCCATTGGCTGGAATTTATCTTTTCAATGGATATGTTGTTATGAGGGATCAATTCGTAACAACATTCGGCTCTTTCCTGTTACGCGATTCGCATCATCTCTGAAGTAATCGAATCGTTTCGACAATTATAGCACGGCCTTCTCCTCTGTCAAAAATGACCGCTCTACTTTGTCAGACATTCCCTCAGAGGTGTAAATTGAAGCACCTTCTTGGAACCGAACAATTAAATCCACTAAAAGTTGGAAGTCCTTTTTCCCGCACCCGTCTGAACGTTTAAATAGGAGGGATTCCAAGAAGGCATCCGAACAGAGCGTGCCCATCTGGTTGTATTGCAGCATCTGGTTGCCCGAAAACTACAGGCCGACTGCGACTAAAATCTTTTTTTAATGCTGCTGACCATCAAGGTGGGGTGAAAACAGTCGTTTCAAAGCTCGCGGAATGTGCGACGGATCCGTATGCTGACTGTATCCACACTTCTGCTGCTAGTCGGCTCAGGGAGCAGGTCTTAAGGGCAACCGGCCAATCTCCCGACTGACAGGTAGACTTGGGGCATTATGGCAGCATTTTCATCTTTGACCGATCGGCTTTCCCAGGCCTTCACCCATCTGCGTTCCAAGGGGAAGCTGACCGAGGCCGATATCGACGGCACAATCCGCGAGATCCGCCGCGCCCTCCTGGATGCCGATGTCTCCCTGGACGTGGTGCGCTCCTTTACCGGGCGCATCCGGGAACGTGCCCTGGGCGAGGAGGTCTCCAAGGCTCTGAACCCGGCCCAGCAGGTGGTCTCCATCGTCTACGACGAACTGACTGACATCCTGGGCGCAGGAGTGGATCGACCGCTCAATTTCGCCAAGAACCCGCCTACAGTCATCATGCTGGCTGGCCTGCAGGGTGCCGGCAAGACCACGTTGGCCGGCAAGCTGGGCTTCTGGCTCAAGGACGCCGGGCACACCCCCCTGCTGGTGGCGGCCGACCTGCAGCGGCCCAATGCGGTCACCCAGCTTCAGGTGGTCGGCGAACGCGCGGAAGTGCCGGTATACGCCCCGGAACCAGGTGTGCAGACCAGCGGAGCCGAGTTGGCGGCCCCCGGACAGGTTACAGGCGACCCGGTCAAGGTGGCCGCCGACTCGATCAGAGTGGCCAAGGACAAGCTCTACGACGTGGTCATTATTGATACGGCCGGTCGACTGGGCGTGGATCAGGAGCTGATGGAGCAGGCCCGCAATATCCGCGATGCCGTCCACCCCGACGAGATCCTCTTCGTCATCGATGCCATGATCGGCCAGGACGCGGTCGCCACAGCCAAAGCCTTCGACCAAGGTGTTGACTTCACCGGCGTGGTTCTGTCCAAGCTGGACGGCGATGCCCGCGGCGGCGCGGCCCTGTCGGTGGCCTCGGTGACCGGCAAGCCCATCCTCTTCGACTCCAACGGCGAGGGCCTCAAGGACTTCGAGGTCTTCCACCCCGACCGCATGGCCTCCCGCATTCTGGATATGGGCGACATCCTGACCCTGATCGAGCAGGCACAGCGCCAGTTCGACGAGGAGGAAGCCCGTAAGGCCGCAGGGAAGATGTCCGAGGGCAGCTTCGGTCTGGACGACTTTCTGGAGCAGCTCCAGCAGGTTCGCAAGCTGGGCTCCTTCAAGAGCATCCTGGGCATGATCCCGGGCATGGCCCAGCACCGCAAGGAACTTGAACAGTTCGATGAGAAGGAAGTGGATCGAACGCAGGCCATCATCCAGTCGATGACTCCCCAGGAACGACGCGACCCCAGCATCATCAACGGCTCACGACGGGCCCGAATCGCCTATGGCGCCGGCACTACGGTCTCGGCTGTCAACGGCCTGCTGCAGCGGTTCGAGCAAGCGGCCAAGATGATGAAACGCATGACCAATGGCAGCCGCTCGATCCCAGGCATGGGCGGCATGGGTGCTGGCGGCGGCAAAAAAGGCAAAAGAGGCAAGAAAGGCCGCAAGGGTTCCCGTTCAGGCAATCCCATGAAGCGGGAGGCCGAAGAGAAGGCGTTACGCGAGCGCCTGTCCGGCAAGGGCAAATCCTCCGGCGGCTCGGCCTTCGCCAAGCGCCCCGAGACTCCGCAGATGCCTGAAGGCCTGCCTGACCTGCCCCCCAATCTTGGCGGTGGACTGGGCGGTCTCTTCGGCGGCCGCTAACCACCTCCTTCATGCAGGAGACAATGGCACGTGAACACCCTTCTCTGGATTATCCTGGGGCTCATCGCCTTATGGATGGCCCTGCGCTTCCTGCCTGCCGGAGCTGACTGGCACCGTCCTCTGGTGGAGCTGATCGCTCTGATCGACCTGTTGGTCGTTCCCTTATTGGCCATCTTGATCTGCGCCATTGTGATCCAGGCCTGGCCACAGTCCGCTCTGGCCCTGATTGAGCTGACCCTGGTCACCTTATGGAGACTTCAATACAGGTTTCATCTGGTCTCTCCCATAGGCTCGGGGCACAGAAATAAGCTGCTTGATACAAGGAATCAAGCAGAGGCTGATGCAGACATTGCCGAATCGCATCAGTTCAATCGGGATATAACTGATCCTGCGCTCAACCTGAAAGTCATGACGCTAAACTGCCGCTATGGCATGGCAGATGCACAGTCCATCATGAAGCAGGTTCAAAGCCAAAATGTCGATGTTTTAGCCCTGCAGGAGGTGAACTCGACCCTGCTGACCCATCTTCAGAAAGCAGGGATGAGGCAGATCATGCCATATCTGGTGGAGGGACCGCAGACCCAGAATGACAATGGCGGCAGGAACGCCCTCTTCTCTCGTCAGGAGCCCATTTGGTCTCAACCGGCAGGCCTTGATTTGGAAGCGTCAGCCGTCCCACTAATGCATTTGCATACCCTAGCTGGAACTGTCCGGGTGGCTTCAGTCCATCCGAAGTCGCCCCAACGCGGCGCCAGGCAATGGGGCCTAGGCATCAGGCGTCTGGCTCTATTGAACAGCGAAAAGATGACGGCCGTCCCAGACCTGGAATCACCTGCATTCACCATCATCATGGGCGACTGCAACGCCAACCTGCACCACCCAACCTTTCGCGCCATGATACAGTCCGGCAGGTTGCGTGATGCCTCCCTTTTTCTAGGCTGCGGGCCGCACCCGACCTTTCCGCATTGCCAGGCACTTCTGCCACCACTGATCGAAATCGACCATATCCTGGTCAGCCAGGGCATCAGGGTCGAATCGATGAAGGTGATTAAAGTCCCGCACACCGACCACTGTGGCCTTTTGGCTCAACTGCGTCTGTGAGCTGAGCAGGGGCTGCTCACTTAGGATCACCATGCAGGTAAGGGCCAGGTCCGGTGGACTGTCTGCTGATTATCCTGAAAGGCAGAAAACGCGAACTCGGCTTGTCTGCGGACAAAAGGGCCTTGACCCCTTCCACCCCCATACGGTGAAAGGCCTGAGTAACGCTGGTTATGGTGGGCCTGACCATATCTACAATGTCCGTTCCGTCAAAGCTCATGACGCTCACCTCACCGGGCACATCCAACCCCTGGTCCCTAGCCTGATTGATGGCACCCATAGCCACCAGGTCGCTGGCACCGATAAGGGCGGATATCCGTTCTTTCGACTTTAGACAGTGCTTCATGGCGGCTATCCCATCCTGGTAGAGACATCCCCCATGGAAAACCAGACTTTCCTTATAAGGGATGCTGTTGTCCTCCAGACACTGCCGGTATCCACTGATACGCAGAGTTATTGACCCATGTTGAGGAATGCCAGCCAGCCCAATCCGTCGATGACCCCTGTCAATCAGAAACTGCGTGGCTTCATACCCCATCTGATAGTCATCTGAAGTGATGCAGGGCAGCCGTCCCCCACCCACAAAGGATGAGAGCGATATGCAGTCCATCCCCACCTGCTCTATGGTGGCGATTAATGACTCCTGGAGCTCGAGGGAGACTAGAATAATTCCTCTGACGGCACGCTCTACCGCAGTGGTGATGGCCCGCCGCTGAGCTTGCAGATCAGCGTTGCCCGCATGCAGGATCAGAACATCCAGGTTCCGTTCCGCAGCTGATTGTTCGATCCCCTCGATGATTGAAGAATCGAAATTGGTCTTGGTGTTGGAGAGAATGACAGCCAAAGCATGGCTCTTGCCCTGTACGAGGTCGGCCGCTGCTGTGTTGCGGATATACCCCATCTCCTTGGCGGTCTCCTTGACCAAACGTACGGTCTGACCCCTGTGTTCACCGGTATCGGAAAGGGAACGAGAAACAGTAGCCGTCGACAGTCCCAACCGCTGTGCTATGTCCTTTAAGGTCGCTCTGGAAGCTTCAGCCATGACCTCCATCTTTCCCTCTGGCGAGCCCATGTCGGACCCAATTTCTATATCATCGGCCATCATAGCCACACGCCCGGGCATGATAAGAGATAAACAAAGCTGTATACTCATACCGTAAACGTTTACAGTAATTGTTTACAAAAGATCAAAGGAGATACCTTGAGCGCACCTCAAATGACGAGTGATGCCTCTACCAAGAATCGGCATTCGCTACCGGATATCACCATGAAGACCATGTTCGCCATTACTTTCGGCTACTGCGGCGTCAACATGGCCTTCTCCCTGCAGACCTCGCAAATGAGCCGCATATTCCAGACTCTGGGTGCCGACCCCAGCAAGCTTGGATTCTTTTTCATACTGCCGCCCCTGATCGGAATGATCATTCAACCAATTCTGGGACGCTTTTCCGACGGTCACTGGTCCCCACGCTTCGGCCGCCGGATGCCCATCCTGCTCTGGGCCGCTCCCCTGGCTGCCATCGTCATGGTCCTGCTGCCAAATTCCGGCTCCTTCGGATTCGGTTACGGATCCCTGACTGCTCTATGCTTCGGGGCAGCAGCCATCGTCCTTATGGATTTGTCCAACAACGCCTGCATGCAACCCTTCCGCATGATCATCGGCGACATGGTGAACGAGAAACAGAAGGACCAGGCCTGGTCCTGGCAACAGTCCTTCAGCAATCTGGGAGGCGTTCTGGCCAACCTCTGCCCCTTCCTTTTGACCGGGCTGGGTATAGCCAACATCGATAAGAAGGGAGTGGTCCCCATGTCTGTGCGACTCTCCTTCTACATCGCCGCGGCTGTCCTTCTGGCCACCTCCACATACACCATCCTCTCGGTCAAAGAATACGATCCTAAGACTTATGCCCAATACCACAACTTCGAATATGAGGAGAAGAAGCCGCAGAAGTCCTACTGGACCCTTCTCAAGGAGGCCCCCAGCACTTTCTGGCAGGTTGCAGTCATCCAGTTCTTCGCCTACTTCGGTGTCCAGTACCTCTGGACCTACACCACCGGGGCCATAGCTCAAAACGTCTGGCACACCGCCGACTCTTCCTCAGCTGGATTCCAAGCCGCCGGCAATTGGTATGGCATCCTCACCTTCGTCCAGTCCATCGTGGGCATCATCTACGGATTCCTGGTTCTGTCCAGGACCAGCCAGTACAAGCGCAAGTTCTGGTACCGGATTGGACTGCTCTGCGGCGGCCTGGGAATGATCTGGACCGCTTTCACTCACAACCAGTACGCCCTGATCGGATCCTTTACACTGATCGGCATCTGCTTCCTGACCATGCATGCCGAACCTTTCGCTATTTTCACTACGGAAACCGACGGGGCCAATGATGGAGCCTACATGGGGCTCTTCAACATCTTCATCTGCCTGCCACAGATAATCGCATCGGTCAGCAGCTTCGCGATCTTCCCGCTGGTAGGCAGATCAATGCCGACCATGCTCCTGATCGGAGGCATCTCCTGGCTGATTGGCGCAGCCCTGATGGACATCATCAAGAGCCGGAAGCCCGAATCCAACGAGGCTTAAGAAAATTTACGAAAGGAATACGTCTGCCATGACGAACCTACATTACACCGCGAAAGATCAGACCATCACCCTAAGTTCCGACCAGGGGGCATTGATCCTGACCGTGCTGACGGACCAAATCATCCGCGTCTTTCAGGACCGCGGACGCCACACCAACTCCTATGCCATCGAAGGCGAAAAGAAGGTAGAGACTCCCTTCGATCTGAAGGAAGTCGACAACCATCTGGAACTGTCCACAGGGCAGCTGACCGTCAAAGTCGGATCTGACCTGCTCTTGGACGTCTTCGACGCTCAAGGCAATCCGTTGATCCTGGACTACCGCGGCAAGAGACGTCCCATCGCTAAGACGATTGATGCCGCCCACCAGAGCATCATGCGGGCCGAAGGCCACGAAGTATCCGGCGTGAGCCAGACTGAGGATCACTACTACCAGGTAGTCAAGGCCTTGGATCCTGACGAGCAATTCTACGGACTGGGCGACAAGACCGGGTATCTGAACAAGCGGTCCTATCAATATGACAACTGGAATTATGATGAGCCACGACCGCACATTGAAACCTTCACCAACCTCTATAAGTCCGTCCCGGTCCTCTTCGGACTGAAAAAAGGCCACCCTTGGGGTATCTTCTTCGACAACACCTACCGGAGCCATCTTGACCTGGGCAGGGAGAACGCCGACTACTACTTCTACTCGGCCGTCGACGGAAACCTGGACTATTACATACTGGGCGGATCCTCCTTGAAGGAGGTGGTCTCCAACTACACCTATCTGACCGGTCGGGTCCCTCTCCCCCAGCGTTGGATGCTGGGCTATCAGCAGTCTCGTTGGGGCTACAGCATGAGCCAGGACCGGGTGGAGCAGATCGTCGACACCTTTGCCAAGTATCACCTCCCCCTGGAAGCCGTCCACTTCGACATCGACTACATGGACGGCTACCGCGTCTTCACCTGGAACAAGAGCATCTTCAAGGATCCCGCCGGGTTCCTGGCGGATATGAAAAAACGGGGAGTTAGGGTCATTCCCATCCTGGATCCTGGAGTCAAAGAGGATCCCGACTACCCGATCTATCAGGAAGGTCTGGATAAGGGATACTTCGCAACCAACCCGGATGGCAGCGTCTATGTCAACAGGGTCTGGCCCGGCAAGTCCGTATTCCCTGACTTTGGCCGACCTGAGGTCCGCGACTGGTGGGCCGGGCATTGCCGTTTCCTGGTTGACAGCGGGGCAGCCGGCATCTGGACAGACATGAACGAACCCGCCGTATTTGACGGAGAGATACCGGAGGACACTGTCTTCAGCGATGAAGATCAGAAGTCCGATCTTGCCAGGATGAACAATGTCTACGGGCACAACATGGCTAAGGCCACTTATCAGGGCCTGAAGAAAGCCACCGGCAGACGGCCCTACGTCATCACACGCGCGGCCTACGCAGGAACGCAGAAGTATGCGACGGTCTGGACCGGAGACAACCAAAGCCTCTGGCCACATCTGCAGATGTCAATCCCTCAGCTCTGCAATATGGGGATGAGCGGATTCAGCTTCGCCGGGGCCGACATCGGTGGATTCAGCGCCGATACGACCCCGGAGCTGCTGACCCGATGGATCGAAGCCGACATTTTCAGCCCGCTTCTGCGCAACCATTCCGCCCTCCAGGCACGAGACCAGGAACCTTGGGTCTTTGGCCCCGAGGTCTTGGACATCTACCGACACTTCCTGCATCTGAGGTATCGCTTCATCCCCTACCTCTACGATTGCTTCGCCAAGCAAATGAACGATGGCCTGCCGGTTATGCGTCCCCTGGTCCTGAATTACCCGGAGGATGCGCGCACACGGAACTTGAACGACGAATACATGATCGGCGACCAAGTTCTAGTAGCACCCGTAGTAGAGCAAGGGCAGGTCTCCCGAATGGTCTATCTGCCCGAGGGCGACTGGGTGGATCTACGCACCATGGTCACTTTCGGTGGCCACCGAGATATTTTGGTTGAGGCTCCTCTGGACCAGCTGCCCGTCTTTGTCAGGGCCGACTCCGTGCTACCTTGGGGTCGACTGGTGGAGCATATGGACGACCAGCCCGAGGAGTCCATGACGTTCAGGCTCTTCGGCCAGCATGGCGACTACACCCACTACCAGGATGACGGATACAGCTTCGACTACGAGCAGGGGGCCTACAACCTCTATCAGATCCATATGGGTAACCAGGGTCAGTGCTCGGTTACTGTACCCCATCATGGATTCAAGCCTCTCTATCGAAGGATCCACCTGGTTCTGCCTGAACAAACCCTGACCCTAAGCCTGGATGACAAGAGCCAGGCCCCGGTCTACAGGGAGATCGAAGCTTAGACCTCGGTCAAAACTGGTTGGAGCAAAACCGAACCAAGGGCCTGTTGGGGCGTATGCCACAGCAGACCCTTAATCCTAAGGTTGAGGTATACTTTTGCTGTTATTCATGTCCGGAGGAGCCCTCTCATTCCGACGGCCGTGAGGAACACGCCAGGAGCGCCACCATGCCCCACATGGAGACGTCGCCGGGCACACCAAGTACCAAGGAGAGCCGTTTTGGCAACCAGAATTCGTCTGAAGAGAATGGGCAAGAAGTTCTACCCCTTCTACCGCGTGGTCGTGGTCGATTCCCGCAAGAAGCGCGATGGCAAGGTCATTGAGGAGATCGGCACCTACGATCCCAACACCCAGCCCTCTTCAATCAAGATCGACTCCGAGCGCGCCCAGTACTGGCTGGGTGTGGGCGCTCAGCCCAGCGACCCTGTCTTCAACCTTCTGAAGATCACCGGCGACTGGCAGAAGTTCAAGGATCTGCCCGGCAAAGAGGGCACCCTTAAGGTGCCGCAGGCCGAGGTCGACGCCCAGGCTCGCATCGAGCAGGCACAGAACGAAGCCCAGAAGCTCAAGGCCGCCAAGTCCGAGGCTGATGCCAAGGCCAAGGCCCAGGCGGAGAAGGAAGCCCCCAAGGCCGATGAGTCGGCAGATGCCGCCCAGGCCGAGCAGGCAGCTGAGTAAGGGCACATTCATCAAGGATTGGAAGGACCGGCTAACATGCTTGCACAGGCCGTTGAGCACCTGATCAGGAACATCGTGGACTTTCCCGATGACGTGTCGGTCAAGTCCCACGAGAACTCTCGCGGAGAGCTGTTGAGGGTACGGGTCAACCCCGAGGATATCGGCCGTGTGATCGGCAGGGGCGGCAGGACCGCCAACGCCATCCGCTCCGTGATCCAGGCGCTGGCCGACCACAAGGTGCGCGTCGACATCATGGATGTGCGCCGGTGAGCCCCAGCCGGTCCACCAATCACGACCCGCAGGGTCCGGACCCTCAGCAGCCAAGGTTGCTGAGGGTCTGCCGTATCGGCCGCGCCCAGGGACTCAAGGGCGAGGTCAACGTATATGCTTACACCGACGAGCCTGAGCGGCGATTCGTCCCAGGTTCCCAGTTGCAAACCAAGGACGGACAGATTTTCACGGTAGCCTCCTCCCGCCGCTTCAAACAGCGTTGGATCGTCCTCTTCAAAGGGGTGGAAGACAGGAACGCCTCCGAAGCACTGAACGGCATCGAACTGTATGTCCAGGCTGATCCAGCCGAGGAGCTGGCACAGGAGGATGCCTGGTACCCCGAGGATCTGATCGGACTCGAGGTTCGCATGGCCCCAGGCAACTCACTGGGCGAGCCTGCCGGACGAGTGGTCGGCCGCGTCAGCGACGTGCTGGACGGTGTAGCCCAGCAGCAGCTGCAGATCTGCATGACTACCGAAAAAAGCGACGATGATGCGGAAGGGCTGATACCCTTCGTCGAGGCCTTGGTGCCCCAAGTCGACATTGAAAACGGGTACGTGGCCATCGATCCACCTGGAGGACTTCTGCCCGGTCTGGGCTGAATCCATCTTTCAACAAAACCGTAAGTGGGGAGTCAGCGCCCCTTTTCGAGCCGCTGACTCCCCACTTACGGGAATGCGCCTGCCTAAGCAGGAAATGTTGTAGAGCTACATGTCTTCAACCACCAGATATGTCATATCCAGAGGGCCATGCACGCCCACCACGATCACCATCTCGATGTCGCCCGTGTTGGAAGGGCCGGTGATGAAGTTGATGTTGGAGGTCTTGAGCTCGCCCGAGACCAGAGCCGGATCATAGTAGTCCATGGCCTGCCGGGTTCGGGGCAGGATCTTGGACTTGCGGATGATGCTCAGATAGTGCACCGGCAGGAAGTGGAAGGCACGACCCTGGCCAGGAGTGGTAGCTACGGTGATGGTGCCCGACTCCGCCAGCAGGAAGTCCGCAAAGGCGATGGCCGTACCAGACTCGTCGGCGGTCTTGATGTTCTCTTCGCGGCTGGCTCCCGGCTTCCAGAAAGTAGCGGGCGGATTCAGGCCGTCCCTCCACTCCTCCAGACCGAAATCTGCAAACAGGTCGGAGGTGGGCAGCATCACATGGTCGCTGTCATCCTTGCGCGAATCGATGAACTCATCCAGAGCAGTGGGCAGGCCAGCCTTGGTACAAGTACGGAAGTCCACATGGACGGCTTCGCTGCTCTTCCGGGCGATCTCCAGCAGCTCATCCTGGGTGTGGCCAGACAAGGTGGTCTCCGGCAGGTCGTTGACCGGCACCAAAGGATGATCCTTGAGCTGGTGGCGGGGCCGTCTGCTCTTCTTGGCCAGGTAATCCAGGAATACCTCACGATCGGTCATGCCTGCTGCTCCTTCTTATGATGAGCGAACCAACTGTGGAAGTTCTGCCCGTGCTTGGGCGGATCCGGCAGATCACGAACCTTGGTCCATCCGCCGAAGACGAAGGGCATCCATTCCACGTGCCGATCACTGGCGAAGAGGTTCTTGGCTGTCTCCGGCTGCTTCTTGGATATAGGCGTCAGCATGGTGTGATCCACCCCTAGGGCGGTACGGAAGAGCGAGGAGTGGCCGGTTCCCAGGCCCATGACCCTCATGACTGTGTCGTCGATCAGATTGGCCTGGGACTGATCATCCATCATGATCCGCCTGTGCTCGATCATGAGCTGATGCAGGGGAATCTTGACCGGGCAGGTGGCCGTGCATGCTGCGCACAGGCTGCAGGCGTAGGGCAGATCCCCGAAGTCGTCGTAGCCACCGTCCAGCACTGGCGAAAGCACCGAGCCCACAGGACCGGGATAGATGGATCCGTAGCCGTGACCGCCGATGTGCCGGTAGATGGGGCAGACGTTCAGGCAGGAAGCGCAACGGATGCACTGGAGAATGGGCTCGAAAACCGTTCCCAGAGCGTTGGAGCGGCCGTTGTCCAGAATTACCACATAGACATCGTCCGGCCCGTCCGACTCCTGGCCGGTGCGTGGTGCAGTGTAGGTCAGGTAGGAGGTCAGCTTCTGGCCGACAGCGGACCGGGCCAGCATGTTGTCCATGGTCTCGGCCTCCTTCATGGTCGGCACCAGACGCTCCATGCCCATGACCACCACCTGGGTCCTGGGGATGCACATGGCCAGGTCGGCGTTGCCCTCGTTGGTCACCAGGTTGATCATGCCCGTGTCAGCCACGGCGAAGTTGCAGCCGGTGATGCCCATGTCGGCCTCAAGGAAGTGCTTGCGCAGAACCTTGCGCGAGAATCGAGCCATGTGCTGAGGATCGTTGTCGCCCTTGTAGCCCAGCTTCTTCTCGAAAACCTGACGAACCTGTTCACGGTTCTTGTGCAGGGCAGGGAAGACCAGATGCGTGGGCTGGTCCCAGTCGTCCTCCTCCAGGATGAACTCGGCCAGGTCGGTCTCCAGCACTTCCAGGCCGGGCACAGTCATCAGCGTAGGATCCAGGTTGATCTCGCTGGTCACCATGGACTTGCTCTTGACGACGTGCTTGGCCTTCTTTTCGATGGCGATCTGCTTGATGTACTGAGCAGCCTCATCGTCGGTCTGAGCGAAGAAGACATGGCCGCCGCGCTTCTCTACATTGTCGGCGAATTCCTCCAGGTAGTCAGGCAGGTAGCGGATGACGTGCTGGCGAATCTGCTCGCCCAGGTCGCGCCACTGTTCCCAATTGCCCAGTTCCTGACGGGCGGCCTCCCGCTTGACCCACTGCGCATCCTGGGCCTTGGCCACGGCCTGTTGGGCAAATTCGTCCTGTTCGGACTCTTTGACCCTGGTCAGGAAGGGAGCCTTGCTGGTCCGCAGATATTGCGCAGCCTTCTTGCCATTGACCATGCTGCTCATACCAGAGCCCCCTCTTCTTTGGCAGCCCTGAGGGAACCCGCGGCCCCTTCGCCTGCAGAGCGGCCTTCCACATACTTGACGCGGCTCATGTCCACGTTGTGATTGAGCACCTCAGCCAGGTGCATGATGGTGATCTTCTCGCCACGCCGGTTGAAGCGGCCGCCGATGTTCATCAGGCAGCCTGGATCGCAGGAGATGAGGACGCTGGCCTTGGTGCTGAGCACGTCGTTCACCTTCTCATCCACCATCTGCTTGGAAATCTCAGGCTCCTTCATGGAGAACATGCCGCCGAACCCGCAGCAGTTCTCGATATGCGGCAGGGGTACCATGGTCAGACCCTTGACGTGGTCAAGCAGGACGAATGGGCTGGTCCGCTCCCCCAGCAGCCGTGTCATGTGGCAGGAACGATGGTAAGTGGCCACGGCGTTAAGTTCGGCGCCCGCATCCAGCACACCCAGCACACGATAGAGGAACTGCGAGAATTCATAGGTCTTGTCAGCCATGGTCTGGGCCTTGGCCGCGTAGACCGGGTCGTTCTTGAGATGGAAGGGCAGCTCCTTGAGCATATTCACGCAGGAACCTGCAGGACCCACGATGTAGTCGGCATCCACGCTCAGCAGGGCATCGACCTCGTTGCGCATGACCTGCATGCTCTCCTTGACATACCCGCTGTTGAAAGTGGGCTGGGCGCAGCAGATCTGCTGCTTGGGAAGGTAGGTGTCACAGCCGAACCGCTCCAGCACCTCCACCATGGCCTTCCCCACGTTCGGAAACATGAGGTCCACCACGCAGGTGGAGAATATTACTACTTTCATTACCGCACCTCTCTACAACCTTGCACGCCAGGTCCGAACCATCTCCGGATCGCGGAGAAACCCAAAATCACTTGAACCCCTAATCCTTCCAACGCATCGCTGCCTTGCGACCGACCACGCCCATGGGGACACCGATGTGCAATCCTGAAAGGACCCATCATTATCATGGTCTCGACCTGGAATTCGCGCCGCCGGGAATCGCCCACCCTCAGCTTTTGAACGTGTGAGATTTACCACATCTATGGTACCACGGCGGTCTGGGAAGCGGTGGCATGTCAAGGACGAGCAGCGACTCATCTATTAGCTACAGTGGAATACAACCCTGCCAGTTCGTCCTCGGGAAGGGGAATCACGGCATGACCAACTACCTGCAACTCCTCCTGCTCTATGCACCCGCCATCATCTTCGGCCTGCTTTTCCTCTGGGACCTGCACAAGGAACCACGGCAGTTCCGCAATGCCATCTGGCTCCTGCTCCTGCTGCTGTCCCTGGGCGGAGCGCTTCTTCTGCAGTTCGGGATGCGCTGGCTGATCCTGCCCCTGGTCATCCTGCTCATTGCCTCTCCCCTGCTGGTGATCTGCTTCCTGCTGGCCAACACGGTCATCGTCATCCGGCATGAGGGGATCTCCCTGACCACCCTGTTGCCGGGACTGCTAGCGCTGGCCGTGGTGGCCTACATGTTTCTTTCGCCCCTCCTGGCTGGGTTTGGCGCCCCCTCATGGCTGCAGAAGCTGGCTGGGCTGATCGACCTGGAAGCCACCTGGTTCTTCTTCTCCTTCCTGGCCCTGCTGCTCTATTCCAGCCTTTACAGGCTGCTGCCCCGCAAGCGTCGCTACGACTACATCATCATCCACGGAGCAGGTCTGCGCGGCGAAGAACCCACGCCTCTGCTCCGGGGACGGCTGGACAAGGCTGTAGACCTCTGGAAGCGGCAGGGACGCCTGGGACGCTTCGTGGTCTCCGGCGGGCAAGGCCCCGACGAGGTCATCAGCGAGGCAAGGGCCATGGCACAGTATCTACTCAACTCGTGTGGGGTGCCAGCCGAGGCCATCATCATGGAGGACAGGTCGACCACAACCCTGGAGAACCTGCGCTACTCCAAGCAGATCCTGGATGACCGCTACGAGATGGGCACCGGGCCTGAGCATTACCGGGTGGCCCTGGTCACCAGCGACTACCACGTCTTCCGGGCCAGCGAATATGCCAGCAAGGTGGGACTGAATGCCGACGGGATCGGCTCACACACCAAGGGCTACTACTGGCCGACTGCATTCATCCGGGAGTTCGTAGCCATCACCCGCATGCACTGGTGGCCCTACCTGGTCCTTGCACTAGGCTGGGCCGTCTGGGTCGGTATCTCATTGCTCAATTAACACCATTGGCCTTCCGAAAGGAATCAGAGGTCATACAACCTGAACCCCACCTTTATCCTGACTGGCCAGGCTGTGCTCTAGGAACCAGGCCACCAAGAGGATGACCAGGACGATGAGAAACACGAAAACGAAAGCCCAAACGGCCCCGAACTGGAAGGCCTGAGCGCCGGCATGAATCCCTCTGGCCTTGGGCATGCCCGTGATGATGGCGGCCAGAACGCCGGTCGAGGCGGCGCCTGAATACTGCTGAAGGGTGTTGAAGAGTGCGTTGCCGTCAGGCACCAGTTTGGCTGGGATATGCTGCAGTCCGACCGTGAGCAGGTTGTTGAAGACGCAAGCCTGACCGACCATGTAGCAGGCGTAGAGAAGAACCATCAGCGGAACAGACAAGTGCCGGCTGAGAACCAGGAAGCCTAAGGCCGAAAGGAAGAAGGCAGTGCTTCCCACAGCGAGCAGTCCACGCAGGCCATGGCCATCCAAATAGCCGCCCGTGATGGGCTGGCAGAGGGCCGAGAGCAGGCTCCCCGGCAGCAGAAGCAGGCCGGCCACGGTGGAGGTCTCTCCCAGGACGGACTGGGCCATGTTGGGCAGGATGAACGTCAGGCCAATCTGAACGAACTGGACCAGGAAGTAGAGGATCAGGGCAAGGGTGAAGGTACGGTTCCGGAAGACCACGATGTTGATTAGCCTGGTGCGCTGATGCGTAAGGGTCCAGATCCCTGCAACCAGGGCCAGAACACCGATGAACAGAGACAGCCAGGTAATAGGACCGTGCACATCCAGGGTGCTCAGCCCCAGGGTCAGTCCAGTCAGGAAAATACCCAGAAGAAGGAACTGGAGCCAGGCGAAGGGTCCGACATGGGCGCTCTCCCTGTCTACTGAGATGAGTGCTATGACCCCAAAAACCAGCTCTATGGGCAACACGATCAAAAAGATTGCTCGCCAGGATAAGGCTTGGATAACGGCCCCGCCAAAGGTCGGCCCCAGGGAGGGCGCCAGAGCCACCGCCATGCCGGCGCTGCCCACGTAGCGACCCTGGATGTGAAGAGGGACCTTCCTCATAATCAGGGAGAACACTAAAGGAAGAGCGATACCAGTACTGATGCCCTGCAAGAGACGTCCCGCCATAAGGACAGGAAAACATGGAGCAAGGATGCACATCAGGTCGCTGCACAGGAATATTCCCACGCTGGACAGAATCAATGCACGGGTCGTGAATGAATGCTCCAGCCAGGCGGCGGCCAGAACCGTCAGGGCTACCACCAGCAGATAGCCGGTAGTCAGCCATTGGACCGTGCCCAGCCCGGTGTTGAAGTACCGGGTCATCTCCGGAAAAGTGACATTCAGCGAGGTCTCCAAAAGGACCCCGCAGAAGGCGAGCCCGGCAGTGCCGGTAATCAGCAGTTTTGTTCTCTTATCAACATGGTCGACCATGGACCGTCCGCTCCTCACATATCAGACTGTTCGCATAGCCATCACCACGGATCCGTACGGCATGACATCGTCCGATGCCGCTCTCATTGCTGTTTGCGCAACGGTTATAGCTCTCTGGCTGCGTTGATGACATCTTCCAAGGTGGCGCCGGGCTGACAATCGCATGCTACGACGAGCCGGTTCGCCTCCACAACTTTTGAAGACCCAGCCAGTGTAGCACCCGCAGACGCACCAATCCGTGTCCACTCCGAACCTAAACCAGTTTCGGTAAAGTTGGTGACATGCAAATCGATATCGTCTCCGTCTTCCCCGAGTATTTTGACGTAACTGGGCTCAGCCTGCTAGGCAAGGCCCAGGAGAAAGGCCTGGTGACCATACGCGCCCACAACCTGCGCGATTGGACCCATGACGTTCATCACTCCGTGGATGATACGCCGGTAGGCGGCGGAGCAGGCATGGTGATGGAACCCGAAGTCTGGGGCCAGTGCCTGGACGACCTGCTGGACATGCCAGACGAATCGACTCAGCAACAACCGTCTGCGGACCAGACAGCCGGCACCGCTGATGTTACAGAACACAAAGAAGCAATGAAGAGTTCCGGCATCAAAAGCTACGGCATAGCATCCGAAGCAGATTCATCTGCAGACAGCCGCGAGGCAGGCGTGACCGAACCAGTCCTGATCTTCCCCAATCCATCCGCGCCCCTGTTCACCCAGGCCGATGCGACCGAGCTGTCGCAGGCGGAGAGGCTAATATTCGGCTGCGGCCGCTACGAGGGCTACGATGCACGCATCCCCGACTACTACCGGAATCAGGGAATCGACGTCAGGGAGTACTCCATCGGCGACTACGTGCTCAATGGGGGCGAGGTGGCCGTCTCGGTCATGCTGGAGGCAATCACCCGGCTGCTGCCCGGCTTCATGGGCAATCCCGAATCCATCGTGCAGGAATCTTACACAGGCGATGAGCCACTGCTGGAGTATCGCCAGTACACACGCCCCACCACCTGGCGTGGCATGGCCGTGCCCGAGATACTGACCAGCGGCGACCACGGAAAGGTGGACAGATTCCGGCGCGACGAGGCCATCAGGCGAACCAGTCGGATCCGTCCCGACCTGATCGCCCGATTGGACTGCTCCACTCTCGATAAGCATGACCGCCGTCTCTTGGAGGATCTGGGCTGGCGAGCTTCAGGAACCCATCCGATCCGACAGGATACGAATGAATAGGAAGACGTTCAGCTGATACAGCAAACTCACACACAGACGATTGCCTTAAAAAGGATTCATGATCTCGGTAAAAAATCTGTGAGGCACCTTACCCGGAGGTTCCAGGAAGCATAAGACATACAAATTAACATATCTGCTAGGCTGTCCTAGCCCTTTTTCCATCCTGACTCTGGTACCAGTCTGTTTCCAACTCAGAATCATTATCTAGTAAGGCTGCTGGTACCCTCGCAACTTGAATCAGTGATCTGCCAGACTAAGACAGCTGTGTACCCGATTGCAATTACCAGCCCTTGAACTGTTGACAGCCAGGCAGGACGGTCTCTGTCAAAGACGCTATAATAGTGTTAAAAATTGTTCTTTTTTGGGTTCCCTCGATACCTGTTGTGAGCCGTAAAAAGCAATGCCCGCCCTCAGGAACAGCGTAAAGCCAATGCAGTCACGGCCTTAGAGAAAGCCTTATAGCATCGCTGTCGAAGAAGTCCTTCCAGATATTGTTGCTCTGTCAGACAGCTTCCTTTTCTTTCCTTTGCAACATCATGGCGTGCAGACCTGTTATCTGCACATACATGCACACGTTAACCAAGTCGCCGACTATCATTTCGACATCATTGCATATTTTGATCGCATTCTTGCGAGTTGCTGCCTCTTTGGTGGATATAGCGGTACAACCTGGACTCGGTGCATTTGCTCGCAGACCATACCCCCCCCCCTGTATAAGGTCCGCAAGTCGGCTTTATGACAACGATAGTTACTTAACTTACTATCCCTATTTGCACCCCTCGCGTAAGCACCCCTAGAAGTGTTCCTTTTCAAATACCGATCTCCTCCTCCCCCCCCCCCCCTGGGGTCCAATCAACATCAGCCGAGACTCTATTACGGTAATGTCGCCAGGTCTGGAAACCTGACTATTCAATCGAAATTAGGGCCATCGCCTTACCAGCGATACATCAAAAGGCTTCGTCTTATGTTCTGTTTCGATTTCAGAACCTCCGTTATTAGCTACGGCTACGGAAATGACTGACCCCTCTCCTCAAAGGCACTTTCCCTTCGCGCACGAGATTAAAGGAACAGAGTATCGTGTTGTGAAAAATTGTGATATCTTTAACAAGTAATCACAGTAAAGGAGCTGTAATGGATATAAAGCAACATAGAATTTCTGACATCGAAGCGGTCGGAGCTTTTCTCATTGTGCGGAAATCATCTGCGGAGTCAGCTTATGCGATTGCAAGCACCGCAATCGACAGTGGCTTACGAGCAGTTGAAATCGCCTACGGGACACCCGATGCCTTAGGAGTAATCGAAAAGTTAGCAAATAAGTACCCGTCCGAGGATGTGCTGATTGGAGCAGGGACAGTTATTGACCACCATGGTGCCGCTGCGGCTGTTGATCATGGAGCAAAACTCCTGGTGAGCCCGTATTCGGTTCCTGAAGTCATGGAAGTGGCTGAACGGTTCCAATGTGTGTCGATAGGAGGAGCCTTTACTCCGACGGAAATGATGAAGGTGCTGGCTATGGGCGGGGACATAGTCAAACTTTTCCCTGCAGAATCCTTGGGACCCGCTTATGTCAAATCCATCCATGCCCCACTTCCCCAGATACCAATCTCGCCAACAGGCAAGGTTAACGCGGACAATATCGGGCAATGGCTTGATGCAGGAGCTGTCTGCGCCGGCATAGGGGGGTACATCACCAACGCGACATCCTTGGACGAAGCTTCACGCGCAACAAAGCGAATCATTACCGCAGTCAAAGAGTGGAAAGCAAAAGAGGAAGAGAAGAACAGCCAACAATAGCCATCGATGTGTATGGAACTGGCAATCACTGATGACTGTAATGTTCCAACACCAATGAAGGAATAGATGGATCCGCGGGGGAATTCCACATTGCTAATTTCATAAGGAAGTGAAAGAAAGCATGCAAAACCAAAATCACCAGTCTGCCGCACTAGCAACAGACAAAACATCCGGTGTGCAGATAGATGTTCAAGCAAAACGCAGAAAACTCGAAACCTACGGATGGTGGATGGTGGCCATCATCACCCTGGGCGGAGTCATCAACTACCTTGATCGTTCCACTTTATCCATCGGCAACACAACCATTCAGGGCCAGCTAGGTTTCACAACCATCCAGATGGGCCTGCTCCTATCGGCATTTTCATGGCCATACGCCTTGGCCAACCTACCTGGAGGTTTCCTTATTGATAGGTTCGGCCCCAAAAAGGTATTTCTTGGATGCCTTGCTGGATGGTCAATCGTTGCTATTTTGACTGGATTCGTCTCTAATTTCGTTTCCTTCTATATCGCTAGGGTCTTCCTAGGTATTGCTGAGGCTCCCTTCTTCGCCGCGGGGCTGAAAGCAGCTCAGTATTGGTTCAATGCCAAGGACAGATCCATGCCAGTCAGTGTGATCAATACTGGCTCTCAGATCGGCAACGCAATCGGCCCGCCCTTGCTGACCGCCCTTCTAGTCACTTTCAGCTGGAGAACCATGTTCATCATCGTAGGCGTGGCAGGACTGGTGGTTGCCATACTTTGGTGGTTTTTCTATCGGGACCCCTCCGAAGCAGAAGAGAAAATCATCATGTCAGGTTCAGAGGAAGAGGATGAGGCAGAGACACCCGCAAAGAGCAAGCATGCCGTCAGGGAGTGGCTATCCCTGTGGAAACTCCCCAATACCTGGTATATGACCATTGGCTGCTTCATGATTTTCTACACAGTATGGGTCTATATAACTTGGCTTCCTGGCTATCTGGAAAAGGCCCGCGGTCTCTCTCTAAAGGGTACCGGATGGGCTGCCGCTGTTCCTTACATCTTTGGCATTCTTGGGGTTCTCTTTGGCGGCTGGATAAGCAAACGATTCATCACAAGAGGGATGAAACCCATTGTCGCAAGGAAAATTCCCATTGTTGGCGGAGCCGTGCTTTCAGCCTGCGCCGTGGCACCAATTGCATACGTTGATTCCTTCGGGCTATCAATGGTTCTTCTCTGCATCGGATACTTCGGAGCTCAGGTTCCCATCGGGTGCATCTGGACTCTTGCGGCTGACGTTGCGGACAGCAACCAGGTTGCCTCTTTGGGATCTATACAGAACTTCGGCGGCTTCCTAGGCGCTGCTGTTGCTCCGATCGTAACTAGCTACATACTGACTAAAACCGGCGGCAGCTTTAACCTTGTCTTCGTTGTAGGAGCCATCGCATTGATTCTCGGAGCCTTCTTCTACGGGGTTATGGTCAAAGACCGTCGCACAGCATCTGTTACAGGAAAGTGAAGCGACGATGACCAAGGCCGTTTTCATTCTCGGGAGAGCTTGTTCAGGCAAGACAACTCTGGCCCTTGCTATGGCTCGTAAAGCCAGAGCTGTTTACCTGGACAAGGACACTATGGTGAACGAATTCACCCGGCGCATAATGATCCTGGCCGGCGAGCCCGAATACGCCCGAGACGAGAGCCATTACTATACCAATGTGGTCAGGCCACTCGAATACTCGTCTCTATTGGCAGTGGGCTCATCCAACCTTCAAATTGGCCAAGATGTCATATTTGACGCACCGTTCACACCATATTTGAAAGACAGAAAGTTTCTCGACAAAGTCATGAAGAAACATAAATGGCCCGGACAGGTGGAGTCCTACGTCATCTACGTCGAAACCACTAAATCCGAACTCCAAAAAAGGATGAGAGCCAGAAATCTTGACAGGGATTCCTGGAAACTCGAAAATTGGGATCGATATTGGGAAGGTAGCGCGCTCCCGCCACCGGAATGGACAGGATCACAACTCATTCGCTACATCAACGATGCAGAGGCCAGGTCTGAAACCCTCATTTCTTGCATATTCCCAGATTCCGTTTAAAACTCAAAGGAGAGCAATATGAATAAAAAGGCAGCAGTGCTGTGTTTGGATGCTGGTCAAACCGGGGTAAGAGCCTGTATCGATATTCCCAAGCCCGATGGTGGCGAGGAGCGAATAGACCTACCCGAAAAGCCAGGCGTAAAAAACAGTCACCCGCTGATTCCTCAGCTGATTGAAAGGACCCACGATGCTTTCCGCATGTTTTCGAGGTATCAGAATGAACCTATGAACATCGGCAAAGACACCACAATTGGCTCAATCTGCGTAGGATCCTCCGGCCTTTCCAAAGACTGCCGCGCAGAGGACTTCCTGGATGGTGTATCGGATTTAGGCATATCCGAAGTTTTCCTGGCACATGATTCAGTGACGGGTTATCTAGCGGCTCTGGGACATGAGCGTTATGGAGCCGTCGTCAGCGCCGGAACCGGTGTGGTCACTCGTGGGGTCGGCCCCCACCTGACCAAACGTGTGGACGGCTGGGGGTGGATGATTGGAAATGCCGGCGCCGCTAGCTGGATGGGTAAACTCGCTTTGGAAGCGGCCATGCGTGCTTATGACGGTCGCGGACCGCAGACCAGGCTAACTAAAGTAGCTGAAGAGCACTTTGGACGGCTTGACAAAATATATTTGAAGCTGTACTCGGATGACCAAAGTACCAAGCATCTGGGAAGCATGGCCGAAGACGTGACCAGGCTGGCCGGTGAAGATGCCGTTGCCTTTGAAATCTGCTCAAAAGCTTCAAAGGAGCTGGCAATATCAGCATATACAGCTTTGAGAAAAGCAGATGTGGATAAATATGCTGACATTGCAGTCAGCGGCCGCGGCAGTGTCTTTAATTCACGATTCATCTCAGATCACTTCATCATGTATATTCATTCCATGGTGCCTCATGCCAACATCATCGATCCGATTGGAGACCCACTGTCCGGAGCCAGGCAACTTGGCTATATTGAGCCAGACAATCCCCTGCACAGCCTGATAGCGCACGCGATCAAGTAAGCAGAAAGTGCCGGGGATAGAAAGACTCTCCGGCACTTCTATCACTCATATTCATAATTAGAAGCAGTCGAACACCTCGAAAGGGCAATCGAATTCAATCCTGATAATCACAACGAATCACTATTTTTTACAAAATAGTATATTTGTTGACAATAAATAGAAGCTGACCCGTATTATTGGAAATATGCGAAAGAAGAAAAGTGAAGCGCTGATTCCGGCAGAGCGTCACACAAAAATACTCGATTATCTCTCGCATGAAAACATCCTCAGCATTAAAAAACTCACAGAATTACTCAATGTTTCACATATGACTGTTCGCAGAGACATTGCAACGTTGATCGAAGAAGGCAAGGTTGCTCCTATACGCGGCGGGGTGACCTTGTCCGAAAACGGAAAACCGGTTCCAGCTCCTTTGAAGCGATCTAATAGATCAAACATCAACATACACCTGAAAAAAGGCATCGCAGAAGTCGCCGCACGCTTTATCAATGATAATTCGATCATCTATCTGGATCCTGGTACAACTACTTATGAATTGATCCCTTATATAAAGCGCAAAAAGAACCTAACAGTGGTGTCCAACGATCTCATTATCGTCAACGACCTCATTTCCAGTGACTTCCATCTAATTCATACGGGTGGCGAAATCGACAATCAGACCATGAGCTCAGTCGGCCCCATAGCCATCTCCGCAGTGCAGAACATCAATTTCGACATTTATTTCATGTCAACACCGGGATGGTCTCTTGAATATGGGGTGACTTCGCCTGACATCGAACGTTCGCAGCTCAAGCAGGCTGTACTCAACAACGCCTTTCAAACAATATTGATGGCCGATTCAACCAAATACAACTCAATTTCTTTGGCCAAAGTATGTAGTCTCGATCAAATCGACCATATAGTCACCGACCAAGGGTTAGAGAATGCAGTCGCTGAGAAAATCAAGCAAACAGGCATCCCACTCCATCTCGCAGCCCCAAACGATGGGGAAATAAAGGGAACAGCTCCTCAGGCTGATTCGATGTAGTAAACCGAAGTTTCACCGTAGGATCTGGATTGGGATATAACCCAGGCAACAGGCGGCTCAGGGGGATTCGAACGCCCGGAACGTTCCAGGACCATCACTGAATTGGAGCCAACGAATTGCCTTTCAACTAGACCATTCATGATCTCCTGACAGCCTTCTGTAGGTAAATCGTAAGGTGGATCCATAAATATAAGGTCGTAAGGTCCTTTCATTGGGCATGACTGGCCAGCGGAGAAATCAGTATTCATGTTGGTCTCAAAGGGCCTGACAAAGCGTTCCACTTTGGTTCTGCTCACATGTATATCCATGTCTGAATTCCAAGCGGGATGATGGGCCAGCTTGGCTGCCGATCTGGACAAAAGCCCAGCGGCACGTCCGGATGACTCAACAGACTCCAAGGAGGAAGCTCCACGTGACAAGGCTTCAAACCCTAAGGCTCCAGTGCCTGCATATAGGTCTAGCACCTTGGCTCCATCCAAGGCACCGATAGTCTCCAGATGGGAGAAAATGGCCTCCTTGGTGCGATCGGTGGTGGGCCGGGTGCCCTTGAGGGCTGCAGGAACGGGAAATCCCTTGAAGCGGCCGGCGATGATGTGCATATGGTCTGTTGTCCTTTCAGCTTGAGACCAGGAAGCCTTCGTTGCCCCTCATGAAGTCCAGAACAGCGCCAGCCAGCTCGGGCTGCCCGGCCAGAGTGGGGTCGGATTCCAAGAGTTGGCCTGCCTGGGTTCGGGCACGGGCAATCATGGGCGCGTCGGTGACGACTCGCAGAAGCTTCAGGGAAGAATGGCCACCGGACTGGGCATCACCCAACACGTCGCCGGCTCCTCTGATGCGGATATCCTCCTCGGCGATTTTGGCCCCGTCCGTAGTGTCACGAATGACCTCGAGTCGCTCGGCAGCTGGAGAATCCGCAGGGGCGCGCGAAACCAGGAAAGCCCAAGAGTCAGTGCCGCCGCGTCCCACCCTGCCACGCAGCTGATGAAGCTGGGAGAGCCCGAACCGATCGGCATCAAAGATGACAATGCAGGAGGCTTGGGGCACATCCACCCCCACCTCCACCACAGTGGTGGCTACCAGCAGGGGCGTGCGGCCCGAAGCGAAATCCGCCATAACAGCATTCTTTGTGGCATCGTCATCCCGACCAGTCAGTGTGGCCATGGCAATGCCTTGGAATTGCGGCAGGGCAGCCAGTCGCTGACTCATTTCGGCCACCGAGTGCAGAGGCAGACGCTGGCCATCACCTTGGCCTTCCTCAACCAGCAGTTCAGGTTGGGAGTCAGGCGCACTGGATTGGCCGGAGCGGTCTGAGGAGACCGACGGGTCGTCCTCATCGTCGATGCGAGCGCAGATGACATAGGCCCGCTCTCCAGCCTCGATTCGTCGACGCAGGTGCAGGAACATAGCACCCATGGTCGCTCCGTCAGACTCGGCGATGACGTGGGTACGGACTGGTTTGCGGTTGCTGGGCAGCTCGGTCAGGGCGGAGATGTCCAGATCACCGAACCAGGTCATGGCGGCTGTACGCGGGATGGGCGTGGCGGTCATGATCAACAGGTGGGGAACGCGATCGGATTTGCGACGCAGCTCCTCACGTTGCTCAACCCCGAAACGATGCTGCTCGTCGATGACGGTCAGGGCCAGATTGGGAGCCTGGAAGGTCTTGGAGAAGGCCGCGTGGGTGGCGATGACGATGCAGGGACGGCCCGAGGCCGAGACAGCCAGGGCAGAGCGGCGCTGGGCCAATCTCATGCCACCGGTCAGCAACACCAGAGGCAGAACCAGCTGATCCGTCATGCGGATCATGGTGACGTTGTCCACAGGCTTATGGCGGCCTTCTACGGCGGTCGCGGTCACATCGGCGCCCATGGCCTTGAGCATGCCGCCGATAGAAGCATAGTGTTGCTCGGCCAACACCTGGGTCGGAGCCACCAAGACAGCCTGATGGCCAGCCTGGACCGCCTGAAGCATGGCTGCCAGGGCCACCACGGTCTTGCCGGAGCCGACCTCGCCTTGCAGAAGCCGCTGCATGGGCTGATCCTGGGCCATGTCGACACCGATATCATTGATGACCTGACGCTGGCCATCGGTTAGCTGGAACGGCAGGGAGTCGATGAAACGGGCAGGCAGGGTGTCTGGACGGTCGGCGCCCGAATTCGCACATGGATAAGTGGGTTGCTGCTGGGTCTGGCGACGGGTCTGCAGGAGTGCCGTCTGCGAGACGAAGGCCTCCTCGTAGCGCAGGGTCTTGCGCGCCGCAGCGAAGTCCTCAGGGCTTTCGGGCGCATGCATGCCCAAGAGGGCACGGGCACGATGCATCAGCCTTTGGTCGACACGGACCTGCTCGGGCAGCACATCAGGTATGGCTCGGCCCAGCGCTTCCGGATCAATGCGGACCTCGGCACTGGGCTGCCCCTCTTCGACCCCATCAGCCTGCGCCAGCAGACGCAGAAAACCCAGAATGACATCGTGAATATGGTCCGAGGAGATGCGGGAACTGGCATGATAAACCGGCCGTGGGCGACGGACACGTTCCAAGGCCTCGTCAAGGCTGGCTACATCGGGTCGAGAAGCGTCCGCCAAAACCTCTCGATCCGCATCGGCAACAACCAGGGTCTCCGGATGGGTGAACTGGAGCTGGTCCATGTAGATGCCGGGCTCGCCAGCCACGACCAGATCCGCCCCTACCTGCAGCCGACGGACCATCCAATCCATATAGGGCTTCTTGTGAGAGAAGAAAACCAGCCTGACCGCCAGTGGAGTGCCGCCTTGACTATTGACGAAGGCTGCATCGTCCACCATCACGTCCAGCCGAAAACCCCGGTGCCCGCTCAGTGGCACCAGACGCACTTGATCGACCCGGGCGGCGAATGCACAAGGCTCACCCAGCCGAATACCGGCAATAGTGGTGACCTGCATGGGATCGGTAATGCGGAAAGGATAGTAGGTCAGCGCATCTCCCACCGTGACCACACCCAGAGCCTTGAGGGCGCTCACCCGACGCCTGTTGGCCACCAGCGAGGCCACGGTGCTGTGCAGACCAACACGAGCCACTGCCGACATACCCGATCACCTCCCGCAAGCGCCGACCATCATCCCTCAGGATGACAAGAACCCCCGGAGCTTATGCCCCCGGGGGTCCATATACGACCGACGAACCGCACTCAGGCGGCGATGCGCTGCACCTTGCCGGCCTTGAGGCACTTGACGCAGACGCGCAGACGCACATTCTGACCATCAACGGTGGTGTGCACCGACTGCAGGTTGGGGCGGAAGATGCGCTTGTTCCGGATATGCGAATGAGAAACACTGTAACCGGTCTGCGGGCCCTTGCCGCACACCGCGCAACGAGCTGCCATGGTGACTTCCTTTACGTTGTTTTCCAAGTCGTCCCAGGTGTCCTTACCCGCAACGCAAGGCTACGGATGAACACACAACTTTGTTAGACTACTACATTCCGCCAAGTAAGGCAAATCAGCAGTCTCAGGCACGAGGAGGCTTGCGGAAGATGCCAATCAGTGATTGGAGCACTCCGCAGAACACCCCGCCGATGATCCAAATGGCCCAGAATGGGATGCGCCACCCGAAGAGGTTGTCGTAATTGCCCGAGAAGAGCATGGTCAGGGCCACCAGCGTACAAAGACCCATGATGGTTCCGCTGATGGCATTGCTTATCCGGTGCTCATACCGGTAGGTATCCCAGCGACCATCTTCAACGGAATCAACCTGCCTGTTGTAGGCCCGGAGGTTCATCATCCTATGGCTTGTTCCCGCATGGACCAGCAGAAAAACCCCCAGAGCCAGGAGGAAGAAGAAAACGAACCCCCTGACCTGATCGGACCAGCCCCAGATCAGGAATCCAGCAGAGTTGATCCCCACATCCAAGAGCACGACTGCCAGACCGCAGACCAGCTCCCAGGTAGTCTGCCGATAAACCCGCGAGCGCTCCTCATCGGTATAGAAATCCGCTACATAGGGATGCCGACGGCGAAAATCCCTTCTGGCGGAAACCGCCGGTATCAGACAGGCCAGGCCCAGGACGATGCCAATCATCAGAGCAAGGAAGGCCAGACCATTCTGTGCGTCGGTCGGCTGGCTGACTGCGGCGAAGAGACCACTGAAAGCCAGTCCCAGCATGATAAGGGCGATGCCGAAAGCCATCCGCAGGCTGTAGGCATTGCCGAAGGAGGCGTAGCCGGTCACGTCTTCCGCAGAAGACTGAACAGGTATAGTCGTGTGCGTTGTCGAAGTCGTCTGCGCGGCATCCTGATGGTCCGGCCTGGACGCACGCTGCCCGGAACCCGGATGCCGAACATCGCCTAGAACCAGGTCATCAAGAGTGCAGCCGAAGAGGTCGCAGATGGCCAGGAGCTTGTCCATCTCAGGGTATGCCTTGTCCGACTCCCACTTGGACACCGCCTGACGGGATACCCCCACCAGCATGGCCAGCTGCTCCTGAGTCATGTTGCGCTGCGAACGCAGATATTACACATTGGTTCTGAAACTCATAATGTTCTTTCTCCAGATCGGCAGATTGCCGATTCAACCAGCGACGAGACCATGATGAAACGTGCAGGGCTCCGACCGCCACCAGCTTTGGGTTGCACCCGACAAAGACACCAATATTTTCTGTCAACCGACGGTTGCATCCTAGCAATCCCAAGGAAGCAGGTGGTCGCTGAATCCCAATCAGCCCCCCCTTCCGGCAAGAAATACATTCCCTCTACGTTCACGATACATACCCTTCAGGAGGGGAATGGAGACCCGGCGGGCCTCACCCTGAATCGTCCCCGATTCGACCCTGAAAACACCCTGACAGGAGCTCTCGCCATGGTCTTATAGAGGTAGGAACCAGGCAGATGACGACTGAAAGGAAGGCAACGATGCAGCATCGGGCGATCAAGGATCCATACGCACAACCGCTCATTCTGGACAAGATCTGCTACGACTACGAAACGCGGCAGAAGCAGGGCGCCCGGGTGTTGGACGAGATCAGCCTGGAATGTCAGGCGGGAACCTGGACGGCCATCATGGGCCCTTCGGGCGCCGGCAAATCGACCCTCCTCTATTGCGCCGCAGGACTGCTCCAGGTCAGACAGGGCAAAGTGACCATCGCCGGGGAGGACCTGACGCGAATGAAAGAGAAGGAACTGACCAGACTCCGGCGCGACCATATCGGCTTCGTCTTCCAGGACTACAACCTGGTCAACGCCTTTACCTGCCTGCAGAACACCATGCTGTCCAGCCTCTTCGGCGGCAGGCGGATCCCCGCCCAGGCGGCCCTGTCTGCCCTGTCGAGCGTCGGATTGGAAGGGTACGCCAACACCTATCCGGCCGACATGAGCGGAGGCCAGCAGCAGCGCGTGGCTATCGCCAGGTCACTGGCTGCCAGTCCGGAGATCATCATGGCCGACGAGCCCACCGGCGCCTTGGACACCCACAGCTCGCGTGATGTCATGGACCTCTTCGACCTGGCCGTCCGCAGCGGCCAGACCATACTCATGGTGACCCACGACCCCAACGTCGCCGCCCGCGCCCACCGGGTCATCTTCCTCCAGGACGGGCGCATTCAGGCTGCTTGCCCGGGCGGGGACCCACAGACCATAGCCCAGCAGCTGGCCAGCATCGATGCTGCGCCAAACCAGGAGGCCTTCAGCCCTCCTCTGGCAGTTCCATCCGATCAGCCTCGGTGATGGTACGAATTACCCGGCAGGGCACACCCACGGCCAGGGAGTCAGGTGCGATGTCATGGGTGACTACGGATCCGGCCCCGATAACCGCACCATCGCCGATGGTCACTCCCCCGGTCACAGTCACGTTTGAAGCCAGCCAGCAGTTGGATCCGATGGTTATTGGAGCACCCAACTCGTAGTCGAAGAGGGAACCATCCGTATGGCGCCTCAGATTCCGCTCCTGCCACCGCAAGGGATGCAGAGGGGTGGCCAGGGTGACGTTGGGTCCGATCATCACATCGTCGCCAATCTGCACGGGGCAGGTATCCAGAACAGTGAAGTTGAAATTGGCGAAGATGCGCGAACCAAATTTAGTAAAGCACCCATAGTCGAAGTAGATAGGCCCCATACAGTCAACGTCCTGACCATGTTCGGGCACCAGCTCGTCCAAGAGCCGGCTGCGCAGGTCCCGCTCCTGCTCAGAAGACGCGTTAAAAAGGCGGCAAAGCTCGTGGGCCTTGACCCGCAGCTGACCCAGTTCGGGATCCGAGGCGTCATAGAGCTCGCCGGCAAGCATCCGCTCCCTCTGCGAGCGCCGATTTCCTTTACTGGTTTCGCCAGCCACACCTGTCAGTTTCCAGTCCTGGTCCATAACCATCCCATCGTTCCCGCGTCACTTCAATGTCACTGCTGCAAGCTCGCACTGCTTACAGAGTCCCCATCCATGTAATCGTCTGGGTCAGACAGCCGACAGCAGCAGGCACCGTTCGTCATCCGGTTGCGGGCATCCGTTCATTCCGAGGGTCAAGCTTGGTAGATTGGAGACAGCGGAGGACCGTGGCGAGGAGGAAGCATGCGGTATGAGGTGAGCGAGGCCATTCCCGAGGATGCCAAGGCCATCCGTACGGCCGTATTCGTGGAGGAGCAGGGCTTTCACAACGAGTTCGACCGAACCGACGATGCCTGTCTCCATATCGTGGCCTATGACGGGGATGAACCCGCCGGGGTATGCCGAGTCTTCCCCGACCATGGCAAGACATGGACCCTTGGCCGCTTGGCCGTTCTGAGGCCCTACCGCGGTCAGCATCTGGGCGCCAACTTGGTAGCCAAGGCTGAGGAAACCGCTCGGAGCCAT
This sequence comes from Bifidobacterium sp. B4142, assembly GCF_026537325.1. Classification (GTDB taxonomy): domain Bacteria; phylum Actinomycetota; class Actinomycetes; order Actinomycetales; family Bifidobacteriaceae; genus Bombiscardovia. Next base: position 186,989 of record NZ_JAFNMJ010000003.1, on the reverse strand, counting down.
GGGGCGGACCGGCTTACGCTCCACGCCCAGGAGCGGGTGGCGGGCTTCTATAAGTCTTTAGGCTATAGGGACATGGGCATTCACGACCAGGACGAGGGATGCCCGCACATGTGGATGGAAAAGCCTCTAACGAACAATGCTGGCAGCGAGTCAGAGGACGAGGCCTGATGAACCAGACCATCAACTTTGCCAGTACAAGCGTCAATCCGGACAAGGATCCCATGGGAAGATCCGAACAGGCCATCTCCAGCTTCAGCGATGCCGTCATCTACTGGTTCCGCCAGAATTTCGGAAAGATCATCTTTCTGATCGTCGTGGCTGTCTGCGCTGCATTAATCTCCAAGATCGTAGCGGCGGCCATGCGGCGCGCCCTGGAACGGACCAACCTGCCCAGTGCCTCCATCTTCGTCAACATCGTCCGCGCCCTGATCTGGATCTTTGCTGCTGCCACCGTCCTGCAACCCGTCTTCGGAATCAATCCATCCACAGTGGTCGCCGCCCTGGGCGTCAGCGGTCTGGCGCTCTCCTTCGGATTGAAGGATACAATCGCCAATATCGTCGGCGGCTTCGGACTGATGGTCAGCAAGGTGGTCCAGCCTGGAGACATCATCACCATCCAGGGCACCACCGGAACCGTCCGCGACGTGACTTGGCGCCATACCATCGTCATCGACAGGACCGGTAACCAGCTGCTGATCCCCAACTCCATCCTTAACACCACGGCGCTCGAGAAGATCACCGAGGCCGGCGAGGCCGCCACCACGGTTCCCTTCACCCTGCGGGGGAATGCCGATATAGCCAGATCCTCCCATTCCATTGCACAGGTGGTGGCCCAGGCAACCAAGGGCATGGCCATGCCAGCCAACCCACCCATCGTTCAGCTTCAGGGCTTCACCCCTTACGGCATCAAGGGCCAGGTAGTCATGTTCGCCAAGCAGGGCGTCATCGCCGCCGATATGCAGGATGCCGCCACCCGCGCTCTGGCCGGCCAGGACTACCTGGTTCAGGAGGCCGAAATCCAAGCAAACGACATTGAGCACTAACCAGATGGCCTTCTCATCCTGCCAGGGAAATACAAAAGCGTGGTCTCTTCTCTTATGGAGATGCCACATGCTCCGAGAACAACTCCACTTTAGGCCGATATACCCTCAATCAGGTCGGTGATCAGATCGGTGTAGGTGATCCCAGTTGCTTCCCAGGCCTTGGCATACATGGAGATGGGCGTGAAGCCAGGCATGGTATTGATCTCGTTGACAATGACCCTGCCCTCGGGCGTCACAAAGCAGTCGACACGGCTCAGACCGGCACCGTCCACGGTTCTGAAGGCCTTGGCAGCCAGGTCGCGAACCTTCTGAAGAGTCTTCTTTGGCAGGTTCGCGGGAACTTCCACGTGGGATGCGGAAAAATCCACATACTTGCTGTCGAAGTCGTAGAAGGACTCGTCCTGATCAGCCTTGTCCAGCACCACCTCGCCAGGCCAGGCAGTACGTGGCTTTCTGTCCTTGCCGGAGGCGAGCACGGCGCACTCGATCTCACGCCCTTCGATACCCTCCTCTATCAGAACCCTCCAGTCATGCTTTGCCGCCTCGGCGACCGCAGCAGCCAGAGCTTCAGCTCGGGGCTCTTCTACCTTGACCACGCCAAAGCTGGATCCTGCGCGGGAAGGCTTGACGAAGAGCGGGTAATGCAGCTCCGCCTTCTTCACAGCGGCCAACAGGTCGGTCCCAGACCGCTGTTCACGGGAATCAATCGTGATGCCTGGCGCCACAGGTATGGCGGCTTGGCTGAGCAGAATCTTGGTGTAGTGCTTGTCCATGCATGCGGCAGAGGCGAAGACCCCGCATCCTACGTAGGGCAGCCCCATCATTTCAAGCAGGCCCTGCAGGGTGCCGTCCTCACCATAGGGGCCATGAAGCACTGGGAAAACCGCGTCAACACGCCCCAAAGGCTCCAGAGAACCGGCGGTCCTCGAAGGCTCGGCTCCAGAGACCAGGTCGGCATGGTCGCCGATCAGAAACCCATTCCTACCACGAGCCGTGTCAAGGATGACCGGGCGGCTGCCTTCGGTTATCTGCACGGATGGCAGACTGGCATCACCCAGACCCCACTGCCTGGGATCCTGGCCGCCAATAGTCCATCGACCGTCCTTGGTGATGCCAATGGGAATGGGCTCGTATCGGTCGGTATCGATGGCATTGAGCACGCCGGCCGCCGACACGCAGGATATGGAATGTTCGTCCGCTCGCCCGCCATAGAGCACTACAACACGTTTCCTGACCATCATTCCTCGTCTTTCCTCATCCTGGACATGAATTCCAGCCTCACGCACCTGCCCTGGGCAGATACATCACTCAAGACAGCAGAATATTCCCTTGGCGGGCGGCAGGGCCTAGTCAGGGCCGCTCATCTACAAGCTTGGCACGAACAAGGCATCTTGGGAAGCTGATGCAGACACCAGACAAGCCAGGCATACCGTCTGATTCGGAAAACCGTTCATCGCCGAGCAAAGGGCTGATAGCGCCGGTTTCACAGCCTATCCCTATAGCCTTCAGAATTTTCTGATGGGCATCAGCCTCATTCTGCAGTGATCTGCCCGCCGAACAGCTCGTCAATCATGCCCCGGCAACTCAGGCCCTGATCCAGCACATGGCTCATGGCCGTAGCCAGCGGGGTCGCCACCTTGTAGCGCTTGCCCAGGGCGACGACAGCATCGGTGGTAGGCACGCCCTCGGCGACACCCTTGCTGACGCGAGTGGCTTCCTCAATGCTTTTGCCCTGGCCCAGATTAAAGCCGAAAGTGTAGTTCCTGCTCAGGGACGACCCACAGGTGGCCACCAGGTCGCCGACTCCTGCAAGACCTGCAAAAGTCTTGGACTTGGCACCGCAGGCCTCTCCTAAGGCAGCGAGTTCAGCCAGCCCCCTGGCCTGGATCATGGCGGCCGTGTTCTCCCCGAATCCAGCCCCCCGTGACATCCCCACGGCCAGCGCAGTGACGTTCTTCAGTGACCCGCACATTTCGAGGCCGATCACATCGTCCGAGACGAAGGCCTTGAAATAGTCGGTCGTGCAGGCACGGGCTACTCTCATAGCGGTATCGGCATCAGCGCTGGCAACCACGGTGGCGCTCGGTTCGCGGGCTGCCACCTCCTTGCTTAGGTTGGGGCCGGATACGGCCGCAAACCTGACTGGGGCCAGGTCCAGCGTCTGGCAGACCACCTGATCCATCCGCCTGTCAGTGCCCCGCTCAATCCCCTTCATCAAAGAAACTGCAATGGCATCATGGCCCAACAGACCCTTGAATTCCGTCAAGGCCTCACAGGCGTGCTGAGCTGCTATGGCCACGACCACGATTTCTGCCCCCGAGACAGCCTCGGCCCGGTCACCCTCAGCGTGGATGGCCTCGGGAAGCCTCTTCACATTCGGCAGACGGCGAGCATTCGAATGTTGACTGTTGATTTCGTCCACGACATCCGGGGCGACATCCCACATGACCACCTGATTGCCTGAGTCAGCCAACACTTGGGCAAAAGCGGTTCCCCATGCGCCTGCTCCCAATACCGCGATCTTCGTCATCATTCTCCTTTGCATAATGCCGTGCGCACGGGAACGCCGACTAGCAGCCTTATTCTTGTCCCTACCATCCTATGACACCACCGCCAGACAGGAGGAATTAGAGGTGGGTTCCGGCCTTATTGCTCGCTTCTGGGCCGACGGGTCATGGTCAAGTAGTCGAAGTAACCAGCCTTTGGGGGTTCTTCGCCACGAATCTCGGCCATGACCTCCTCCATACGGTTGCGCAGGCGAACACAGAAGGCATGCACGGACTGCTTGGGGGGTTCCGCACCCCACTGATCCATATCTTCAAGCAGGTCGGAATAGTCAAGGAGCCGGTCATAGCACATGACCACGTTCTTGCGAGGCCAGGGCCACTTGTGATTGATCGAAGCCGCCCCCCAGGTGATGCTGGGATACAGAGGAACCATGCGACCCAGCTGCCGCGAGGCCTCCAGAGCGATGAATCCGACCCCGGGCTTGAGCGACATGGGCCACTTCAGGGGGTCACGGGTCACGGTTCCCTCCGGCCAGATGGTCAGTGGCCTGCCGGAGGTGATGATGCCGATCGACTCCTCCTCAATCGACCTGGCCTTGCCGGACTTGCGTTCCACCGGCTGCATGCCCACCATGCGGAACCAGCTGCCAATCATGGGCCAATGGGCCATCTCGGCCTTGGCCATGTAGCGTGGACGACGCCCCTGGTGGAAGAGGGCCATCATGGGAATGAAAACATCGAACTGGGTCACATGGGTGGCTGCGGTGATAAAAGGCCCGGTCTGCGGCACCCGCTCCAGCCCCCAGGCATAGACCCGGCAGGAGTCACGCACCACTTGGGAGACCCCGCGCAGTAGACGGGTGGTCCCCACGGGGTGTTGACCGTCTATCTCGTCCAGGGCCGGCGTGCGGTGTCCAGTGGGATAGTAGCGGGTCGGATCCACCAGCCTGTGCCTTTGGGCCAGCAGGGCCACCTGCTGGTCGGACAAGGAAGGCACCGCAGACCGGGGTGAGGGTTTGCCTTTGGAAGCCATCTATGATGCCTGCCGGATCAGTCGATCTGTGCGTCCAGGGCCAGCAGCTTGTCGCGGAAGTCCTCGTAGCCACGGTCGATCAGGGAGATTCCGTGGACGGTGGAGGGGCCGGAAGCTGTCAGTGCGGCGATCAGGTGACTGAAACCGCCACGCAGGTCGGGCACATCGATGTCCTGGCCGGTCAGCGGAGTGGGCCCGAAGATGACAGCCGAGTGGTTGAAGTTGCGCTGCTGGAAGCGGCAGGGCAGGGACCCCAGGCACTCCTTGTAGAGTTGGATGGTAGCGCCCATCTGAATCAGCGGCTTAGTGAAGCCGAAACGATTCTCATAGACGGTCTCGTGAACGATGGAAAGACCCTTGGCCTGGGTCAGAGCGACCACCAGGGGCTGCTGCCAGTCGGTCATGAACCCGGGGTGCACGTCGGTCTCGATGGCCACAGGCCGCAGGTCGCCGCCCGGATGCCAGAAGCGGATGCCGTCGTCGCGTACATCGAACTGGCCGCCTATCTTGCGGAAGACGTTCAAGTAAGTCATCATGTCAGGCTGGTGGGCGCCCTCGACCATGATGTCGCCATGGGTGGCCAAAGCGGCAGAGGCCCAGGAGGCAGCTTCGATCCGGTCGGGCAGGGAAGTATGGGTGAAGCCCTTCAGGGAGGGCACCCCCTCGATGCGGATGGTCCGGTCCACGTCCACGGAGATCTGCGCGCCCATCTTCTGCAGGACCGCCACCAAGTCCATGATTTCGGGTTCGGTCGCAGCCCCTGACAGCTCGGTGCGGCCCTCGGCAAGAACGGCCGCCAGCAGGGTCTGTTCCGTGGCGCCCACAGAAGGGTAAGGCAGGTGGATTTTGGCCCCATGCAGACCATCGGGCGCAGTGATGTGGATGCCGGCCTCATGCTCCTTGTCAACATCGGCCCCTAGCTTACGCAGGGTTTCCAGATGGAAATCAATGGGCCGGCTGCCGATGCGGCAACCGCCCAAGGCGGGGATGAAGGCCTCCCCCATCCGATGCAGAAGCGGACCCGAGAAGAGTATGGGGATTCGGGAGGAGCCGGACAGGGTGTCTACGTCGGCCACGTCGGCCAGCTCCACATGGCTGGCATCGATGGTGACCACGCCCTCCTGCGGGCGGACATCCACCTTGACCCCGTGCAGCCTCAGCAAATCCGAAACGACCTGGACATCACGGATCTCAGGCACATTCTTGAGTACCGAGACACCAGGAGCCAAAAGGGCGGCCACCATAGCCTTGCTGACGAAGTTCTTGGCCCCGCGGACCTGTATGGTGCCATGCAGGGGTCTGCCGCCCACCACATGCAGCACATCATTCTGTGTATTCACCTTGGGCATTTATCGGCTTCTTTCTCGTATCCGCTCAGAGCCGGGCTTTGGCGCGTCATCGGCCCCTATTTGCAAGTCTGCCACAGGGGGTGTGGGGACACCGTGAATTGTCGCCTCAGGCATAGAGCATCCACCCAGTCAGATACTGGTCAGGCGCCGGCTGAAACGAAGGGGACCAGCATCGTGAAGCCCATGATCAGCAGCAGCATGATAAAGAACGGGCAGGCCCAGGCACCATAGACGTTCGTATAGGTGCGGTTTTCCCGCAGAAAAGCGACAATCCGATGACGGCCCAGATAAAGGACCAGGACGGCTGCCAGCATGCCTGCCAGCATCATGAGCACGTTTATGTAGGAGGACATATTGTCGCTCATAAAGCCGAGAAGGAGTTCCAACCCGTCGCTGACGACCAGGTTGTTGAACACATGCAGAGCCATGGACCAGAAGATGGAGTATTCGCAGGCCAGATAGCCCAAGAGCAGACCCATAATGAAAGCGAAGAACCCCTGGCCAAGATCGCCATGGAAGAAGCCGAACATAACGGCGGAGGTGACGATGGCGAAGACATGGCCATAGGGCTTCAGCGCGTGCAGGATGGCCCCTCTGAAGACCAGTTCCTCGATGACGGGAGCCAGCAGGCTGACGTAAATAAACATGGGAATGGTACCCGAAGCCTGCTGGATCTGCTCAGTGGTGGTCCAGGACTGCTGCACTCCCAACCGCGCCGTGGTCCAGTCCATACCTGACTGATACCAGTCAGCCAGGGTCTGCCCAGTCAGCGTCAGCGCAAAGCACCCCAGCAGAACCTGCCAGGTCATGCGATGCAGATCCGTGTGGAAAATGCCCAGAGGGCCTGAATCGCAAATCTGCCGACGTCGTGTGAAGACCAGGAAGCAGAGGCCTGTGCAGGCGGCGATCAGATTGATGGTGCCGCCATACTCCTTGTCGGCATGTCTCGTCACATATACAAATCCCGAGTGAGCAGGCACTGGATCAAACACGGCATTCCACTCCATCTGAGCCAGAACACCGAACAGAAGGCCGACGCTGCTGATGATAAGCAGGTAGACCAGCAGCAGGGCCGCTTGACGGTTGAGCATGCCCCTGGCCGCGCTCATCCATGCGCGACCCGCTGTGCCTCGTCTGGGCTTCTGAGTCTGCCCGGTCCCTGACGCGTCGGCTGCCGTCGCTGTCTGCCCCATGTCACCATGCCCTTTCATGATCCTCCGCAGGTTTGGCCGTTCAGCACCGACCTCCAGCTGGTCCAAGTCTACGCCACCAGCGGCGGCACCTATGCATCATGCTCTAGAGCAGGCCGGGCACGAACTTGAAGATTGCCAGCAGCAGGCAGAGCAGCAAATAGAGCAGGAACCAGGGCTGCCTCCAGGACGCATAGGTCCCCCTAGGGGCTCGATAGCGCCGCCGGTAATCCAAGAGACTGGCGCGGTGCAGGAAGAACATGAGCAACCCAGCCAGCATCAAGACCAGAGCCACTGCCAAAACCAGCAGACGGGCAGTTCGCGAGGCGCTCATCAGATAACGGTTGGGCAGACCGCTGAAGAGCAGATCGCCGACCACACGGGCTCCGATGGCCCAGATCAGACCATACTCCAGGGAGCAGTATCCCAATGCCAGCCCCAGCAGGAAGATCCAAAGCCCAGAGACCGGATCACACTGCAGCAGGGCGCAAAGCAGGGATGAGGTCAGAATGGCAAAGACCCGGCCAAACCGACGCAGTCCGTTGAGGATGATGCCGCGGAAAACCAGCTCCTCAGCCAAGGGAACCGCCAGGAGGGCATACAGGGCCATCATCGGCGAGGACGTGCCTGTGACCAGCAGGCTGCGCGAGGCCAAGGAGGGGATGTGCAGAAGCAGACAGAAGTGGTTGAAGAACTTGTTCAGTTCATGGACCATCCCCTGGCCGAGCAGGAGAACTGCTATAAGAGCCAGCAGAGCCGCCAGCGTCATTCTTCTATCTGTGCGCCAATGGACGGCGTCCTCTCTTCGCCGATCCTCACCTCGAATAACGCTCCACTCTGAAATGCAGGCATAGGTCAGCGCCAGCAGGGCCGACAGGAGGGTAATTCCATCGGATAGGAAGGCTATGGACCCGGGGTCTTTGACCTGTTCCATGATGGCAGGCAGAATCATCCCCGAACCGACCATGAGCACCAGAACGGATATGGCCAGGTAGACGAAAGCGAAGGCGGCCTGCCCGTTGACGGCATGAAGAACCCCCGAACTGGCTGTGTAGGCGGTGGACTTTTGGGCAGCGGGCTTAGCCGTCTGCGATTCTGCCCGACCTTGGGATTGGGCCGCAACTGCAGCAGCTGGCTTGGCAGCATCAAGTTCACTTGGAACAGCAATCGGCTGTGAACCGACCGGCACCGGACGGCTTGCGCCTGCGACGGGTGCTGCCGAAGCATTGGAAACGCCCCTGGGGGCTGTCGGCTCGACTGAAGGACGGGTGCGGTTACGAGCAGATCGCCGCTTGGACGGCCGACGGGCTTCCCCACCCTTTTCATGGCCTCTGGCGGGAAGGCCGAGATGAAGACCCCCGAAACGCTTGCGAAAACCATGCGAAGAGCCGGACGGCTTGGTTGCGTCCGTCGCGGCATCCTCGGTCTCGGCCGACTCGGCCTTGGCAGCCACGGCAGCTGCAGCAGCCTCGGCAGCCTTGGCAGCAAGAGCTACCGAAGCACCCGGAGAGGATGCGGACGTCGGCGAAGATGCAAACTGGACGACCGACTGCGTCCCTGGAGCTGCGTTCACAGCCTCAGAAGTTCCGGAGGGAGCAGACTGAACGGCAATGCCTTCTTGGCCGGTCTGCATGGGCTGACCGACACGATCCTTCTGCGCGAGCGCAGTCCCCTGTCCGTCAATAGCCTTTGACGAAACGACCCGACCACCGGAGCCGTTACCGGCGACTGCAGTAGGCTGGACAACTACCCGTGGAGTCGAACAGACCCGACGCCCATGATGATCGGCTTCGCTGACCGCGGATCGTGTACCAGCATCATTCTCCGCTGGAGCCGACGAACCAGTGACCAGGGAATCCCAGTCCGCATCCGAGCGACGGACAACGACTGGTCGGTCGGCGAATACCACGGAAGTTGCAGGTGCAGAGACCTCCGAACCCGGTTTCGCAGACATCGGATCCTCAGAACCAGAGGCCGATGGCGTTCCGGCCGTGGTCACCGATTTGGGTTCGGCTGTATCGACTGAAGAAGGAGCGGGAGCAGAAGCTTTTGAAGACTCCTGCTCAGCCTTGGAAGGTGCCAGAGCAGATGAATTGACGGCATTGGCAGATGACGCAGGAACGGATGAAGTCTTTGCCACGAAAGCTGCAGGTTTGCCTGCACGAGTGCTTGCGGAGGGCTTACGACGCTTGGACATATTCCAAGAGAAGACCGGACCTTTGTTCGTCTCGGGCTTGGTCCAGGACCAGACGACCTCGACCGCAGGCTGCTCCTGCTGTGCCGGGGTCTCTTTGGCCGTCCCGGTGGCCCTGGAAGCCTCCAGCTCTCGGCGAACCATCACGCGCCGCGGGGACGGCTCCTGGCTAGAATCCTTCCCGCCGTGCCCATCAGCTGGCAGGCCTGTCGGAGGAAACGCAGGAACTTCCGGTTGACCGGCCATGGTGACCGAGTTCAAAAAATTATAGGATCCGGGAAGCACCGAAGGTCGTTCACCGACTGGCAGGGCACCCTTGTGCCCCTTGCCACCGGCTCCTTCATCACCCAGAACCGCCGTCTTCCTATGAGCTATCCGCCCCGGGTAGGCCAATCCATCATCCACGGCCTCCCCCGGCAGGCTCAAGGGTGGCAGGTCGACGGATCCTTCCTCATAATCCCAGTGGCGTGCGTAGTCCTTGCTGGCACTGTGGGTTGCGGTCATGAGGGCAATAGAGGAGCGCGACACTTTCCAGCGCCCCTGATCGCTTTGGGCATTGGCAGACTCGCTGCCGCTGCTGCGATCCTCATCATCCCTCATCCGTCGATGATCCTTCCCCTTCATGCACTACCGTACGGCCGTCAAGGACGTCCAGCGACACGAACCTTTCCCCGTCTTCTTATCTTGACACCGCATATCCGAGTCTAGCCCGACCCCGCCCTTCTCTCGACAGAACCCCGACAACGGGCCGGCATTACCGACTGCCCGGTCAAGCCAGCCCCGGCACGAATTCGCTCAGGGCCATCAGCAGGCATGCCAGGCAGAAGAGCAGGAACCAGGGCGCCTTCCAGGAAGCGTATATCCCCTTGGGAGCGCGATTGCTGCGGCAGTAATCACGGAGAGCCCTAATCTTGAACAGCAGTCCGACGACTCCGGTCAGCAACACCAGGATCATGAGCAGACCTAGGCCGATGCGAACCACCTCGGGTGCCAGGGACATGTACTTGGCCAGCAGACCTGAAGAGAAGGCATTGTTGAGCATGTGCACCAGCAGGGACCAGACCAGCCCGTACTCCATGGCCAGATAGCCCAGAACCAAGCCGGAGACGAAACCGAACAGACCCTGAACCAAGGAACCATGCATGAAGCCGAAAAGCAGAGAAGAGGTAATAATGGCAAATACTCGACCAAAGCGGCGCAGGCCGTTCATGATGACCCCACGAAAGACCAGCTCCTCGGCAAAGGGCCCCAAAAGAATGCCATAGAAGAGCATGATCGGCGTATCCATGCCCCCGTCGTCAGACGCGGTCGGCGGATGCAGACCAGTACCGGAGAGAATGGCACTTAGTCCGGAGTTAGCCGCCCCGGCCACAAGCTGACTGAGGAAGAAGCAGGCCAGGGCGATGATCAACGCCAGCAGGCTGAATCTGCGCGCAGTGACCCAACGCACCTGGTCCTGGCCATGCCGTTCATGGCCTACGATGACCGGCCATTGACTGATCAAGGCAAACAGCAGGGCCAGCACCACGGAGATAACCACTGTCCAGTCCGACAAAGGACCGTTGTACTGCTCCTTGGAAGCGTGTGGGAAGAGAGCAGGCAGAACCACCTTGCCTCCCAGAAGGCCTGCCAGAGTCTCAATGGCCACATAAATGAAAGCAAAAGCACTTAGGGCATTCACTGCCTGTCTGACGCCCCAGTTGTGCACATCGCCGCTGCTGTGCCTCATGATAATCGCCCCTCTTTGTTTGCCAGCCGGTCACAGTCGACCAATGACTGGCACATTCCATGGTAGGCGAAGAGGGAGCGAATGACTTTCATATAAAGGCGCTCGGCCCGTCGGTCAGATGATGCCGCGGTCAGCCAGGGGACCAGGCCAGTCGATTTGACTCTCCCTGGCTGAAGTGACTGGCTCTTCGGGCATGTGCCGGGCCGGCAGGGTACGCGGCTTGAAGGGGAATCGCTCAGCCCGCATGCGCTCATAGGCACGGATATCATCCTCGTGCTGCAGGGTCAGATCGATGTCGTCGTAGCCGTTCATGAGCCGCCATCGCACATAGTCGTCCACCTGGAAGGGCAGGGTCACATCCGCGCAGGTAACCGTGCGAGCGCCCAGGTCCACGGTCATCTCGGCGCCGGGGTCCTCCTCCAGGAGCTTCCAGAGCAACTCCACTGATTCCTGGGGCATGATGGCGGCCAGGACCCCGTTCTTGGCGGTGTTCCCATAGAAGATGTCAGCAAAACGGGGGGCGATGATCACGCGGAAGCCATAGTCCCGCAGAGCCCAGACCGCATGCTCGCGCGAGGATCCGATGCCGAAATCCGGCCCGGCCACCAGGATGCGGGCACCCGAATATTCGGGCCTGTTGAGTATGAAATTCGGATCCCTTCGCCAGGCGTAGAAGAGCGCATCTTCGAAGCCGGTCTTCTGCACCCGCTTCAGGAACACGGCGGGGATGATCTGATCAGTGTCGACGTTGGAGCGGCGCAAGGGCACCCCTACCCCGGTTACAACGGAAAGTGGCTCCATGATAACCTCCTGCCTTCTGGATGGCGATGACGATGGCGAACGATTGATGACTTACAGATCGGCCGGGGAGCAGATGGTTCCCTTGATGGCCGTCGCGGCAGCCACCTCGGGCGAGGCCAGATGCGTCCTGCCGCCCTTGCCCTGACGACCCTGGAAGTTGCGGTTGGATGTGGAAATGGAACGCTCCCCCGGCACCAGCTGGTCGGGATTCATTCCCAGGCACATGGAGCAGCCGGCGTTGCGCCATTCGGCTCCGAAGTCCTCGAAGATGCGGTCCAGCCCCTCCTTCTCGGCCTGAATGCGAACTCGCGAAGAGGCCGGCACCACCAGGACGCGATGGAGGTTCTTGGCCTTGTGATGCCCCTTCATAATGGCCGCTGCCGCGCGAAGATCCTCGATGCGTCCGTTGGTGCAGGAGCCAATAAACACGGTGTCCACGGCGATGTCCCGGATGGGCATCCCCGGCTTCAGCCCCATGTAGTCGATGGCCTCCTGGGCCGCCTGGCGCTTAGCCGGGTCGGCGATCTTTTCTGGCACAGGCACATCAGCTGCGATGGGCAGGCCCTGTCCGGGGTTGGTGCCCCAGGTCACGTAGGGGGTCAGCTGGTCGGCATCCAGGATGACCTCCTTGTCGAAGGCTGCATCCGGATCGGTGGGCAGAGTCCGCCAGTAGTCCAGGGCCTGATCCCACATGGCCCCCTTTGGGGCGTGCGGCCGACCCTCCAAGTAGGCGAAAGTGGTCTCGTCGGGTGCGATCATCCCAGCCCTCGCCCCGGCCTCTATGGACATGTTGCAGATGGTCATGCGCGCATCCATAGACATGCGCCGAATGGCGTCACCCCGATATTCCAGAACGTGCCCTTGGCCGCCGCCAGTGCCGATCCTGGCTATGACTGCCAGGATGACATCCTTGGCGCTCACGCCCGGCTTGAGCTGGCCGCGGACGGTGATGGCCATGGTCTTGAAAGGCTTCAGACTCAGGGTCTGGGTGGCCAGAACATGCTCCACCTCGGAGGTTCCGACGCCGAAGGCCAAAGCCCCAAAGGCCCCGTGGGTCGAGGTATGCGAATCGCCGCAGACGATGGTCATGCCGGGCTGGGTCAACCCCAGAAGGGGTGCAAAGGCATGGACGATGCCCTGGTCCGCATCTCCCAATGGATGCAGGCGGACCCCGAACTCGCGACAGTTGCGCTCCAAGGTGGAGATCTGCAAAGCCGAGACCCTGTCGGCGATGGGTCGATCGATGTCGATGGTAGGGGTGTTGTGGTCCTCGGTGGCTATGACCTGGTCCAAGTGGCGGATCTTCCGGCCTGCCAGACGCAGTCCCTCGAAGGCCTGTGGACTGGTCACCTCATGCATGAGCTGCAGATCGATGTAGATCAGATCGGGCTCGCCTCCCTGGCCCTTCCTGACCAAATGGTCAGCCCAGACCTTTTCCGCCATTGTGCGTCCCATATCGCCTCCTACAAGCCTGCACCGGCCAGGGCGCCAACCTCGCCGGCTCCCCGTCGGCCTTTCATCACTGAGTATGGAACTGCCCAACGATTATGAACTTTTGCATTTCATATACTGAGATGGCATAATTCAACCATGGACACACCTTCTAAGAACGACGACAGATTTCCTTCGGCGAATGATCAGAACCTGCATCAGGAGGAGATTCATTCGGGCGTCGGCGTTCTGGACAAGACGGTGCGGATTCTGGATACTTTGGAGACCGGACCCATGACCCTGGGCCAGCTGGTCAACGCGACCGGATTGGCCCGACCCACGGCCCACCGACTGGCCATCGCCTTGGAGCGCCACCGTTTCGTGCTGCGGGACGCGCATGGCCGCTTTGTCCTGGGCTCCCGCTTCGCCGAGCTGGCCGCTGCCGCCGGCGAAGACCGCCTGCTGACCGCCTCAGGGCCCATCCTGCATACACTGCTTACCCGTTCGGGCGAGTCGGCCCAGATTTTCCGCCGCCAAGGCGAGGTCCGGATCTGCATCGCCGCAGTGGAACGCGCCTCCGGCCTGCGTGACTCCATCCCCGTAGGCGCTCTGCTGTCCATGGAGGCCGGGTCGGCTGCACAGATTCTGCTGGCTTGGGAGGAGCCTGAGCGCCTTCATCAGGGTCTGAGGCATGCCAAGTTCAACACGGCCACATTGGCCACGGTCCGCAAGCGCGGCTGGGCCGAATCCATCAACGAGCGAGAAGAGGGGGTATGCTCCATTTCGGCCCCAATCCGCAACGGATCCGGACAAGTCATGGCAGCCATATCCATCTCCGGGCCTGTCAACCGCATGTCCACCACGCCGGGAAGGCGATACGCCCCTCTGGTCATGGCCGCTGGCAAATACCTGACCGAAGCCCTGCTGCGAGCCTCATCCCCCGCCCATCACAGGGTCTGAGCGGATTCCTGGCTCTTCACGGCCGCCTGGTGGAGCGCCAAGAGGCAATCAGCCCCGCCAGGGCCGTCAGGCCACCTGCCAGAAATCCGGGCCGACGCAGCAGATTGACCGCATCCCCAGTAGAGGTAGGCACATGGCTCATGGCGAAGGTATAGACCTTGTGGGATCCGGGCCGTCCCACCAATTGGCCGAATTCCAGGAGCTGGGTGCGCGGATTATGGGGATGGCGAATGTCGAACTCGAAAAGCCGTGCCGCCCGCTTGCCGGGCACCGGTCCATAGGAGCCAAATCCGCATGTGGGCGTTGCCCCCAGAGTCAGGTCACCACTGCGTCCGACGAAGCCATTGCGATGGTCATGCCCGGCGAAGAGTGCAAAGTAGCCGCCGTCGCGGGTCAGCAGGTCATACTCCCCGCTGTCCTCGTCCGGACAGGAGACGCCCTCGCCCAGGTAGGAGCCCGGGCAGGTGCGCGATTCATCCAGGATGTAGCAATGGGAGTCGAAGCTTCGGTAGCCCTGGACCGCATAAGCCGTAGTGGCCGGCACTGGCTTAAGCAGATCATAGAACTGGGGAATTGGCATGTGCTGGAACACCATGGATCGGTTGCCTAAGAGATCCGGGACGGCCGCCAGGAAGTCCAGGGCCTGGGCCGAAGGCGGGCCATAGCCGCCGGAGCGGGCATAGTCGCCGGAGTCCAGCAGGACCAGGCCCATGACCACCCCATGACCGTCGCAATCCGCCACTGGCAGGGCGAAAGTGCCTGGGGCACAGACGAAGGCCGTCTGGGAGGGCAGGGCCGATCCGATCAACGCGTGGACCCGATCCGGATGGGCGACCGTAGCCTCTGGGTTCAGACAACCGGGCACTTCCCGGTAGATGGCATCCATCTGATCGGTGTCTAGACCGCACTGGAAGTCGTGATTGCCGTAGGTAACGACGAAGGGAATCCCCCGTTCTACCAGCGGGCCGGTGATCAGACCGACGGTTCTGCGGACCAGGTCCTCGGTGTGCTTGATATTCTGCCGACGTACAGGCTCGGCACCCCTGCCGGTCTCTCCATGCTCCGATCCCCGGCGGCCCGCAGCCGCTTGGCCATTCTGGGGCTTGGAGGAGCGCCTCAGCGAGGCTCCCCCCAGTCCCAGGGCGCCGCCCATGCTCAGACCTGCTGAGTAGATGCCATCCAGGGGAGTACTCCAACGCCTCTTGCGGAAGGTGTGCTCGTAGGCCGTGTCGTAACCGGCCACCTGGTTGCCCGAGAAGACCACCAGATCAGGCCTGGCTGCATCACAGGCCGCGCCTATCAGCCTGATCGTGTCCGTAGAGACCTTGGGGCCCTCCTGGACATCGGCCAATTGCAAAAGTCTGAACTTGCCCGAGTGATGGAACTGAAGTCGCCCTAGCCGGGCCGAAACGGACAGCGGTCGATCATGCCCTGCCTCGCCGCCTTGTGGGCAGGCCTGATACGCGTGGTAATGCTGACTCATATATCCCAGCCTACTTCACCTGGCTTCGGCCCTCGCCCGATCTGTGCAACCACTCCCCAGAAATGGCCCGTGAAGATGGCATCCTTCGTCCTAGGTCGGAGCATCGCCGCAGCGCGGTGGCAGCAGGGTGTGAGATTGGCCACATTGGCCACAGCGGCAGCCAGGACCGGGCCAATGATCTCCAGGCATGGTCTTGTACTTGGTATATTGAATATGTTGCGGTTCTCAACAAGCGAGAGGGAGCATACCTCCATGGCAGAAGGACAAGGGCTCCTGTTGCGCAAGGATCTTGAGCGGGTCGTCGACCGCCTGCACCAAGAGCGCACCCATGTGGCTCCCTATCAGGAGGATTACCGTCGACTGCTGGACAACCACGGCAAGATGATCCGAGCCGCTATGGTGGTCCTCTTTGCCCGAGCCGGCACCAGCACTGAAGGGCTGGTGGACGACACTGTCATCACCGGCGCAGCCGCCATCGAGATGCTCCATCTGGCTACGCTGGTTCACGACGACGTTCTGGACAGTGCCCCCATCCGCCGCAACAAGCCTACGGTCCACACCATCCGAGGCAACAAGGCCGCCATCTATCTGGGAGATCTGATCCTCTCGCGCTACATGGAGATCATGGCCTCCATAGCCCCTGATACAGCCTTTATCAGGGAGCAGGCCGGCACAGTCTGCGAAATTGTAGGCGGGGAGCTTTATCAGGAGTCCGACCGCCACCACACCCAGATAACCATAGACGACTACGACCGAGCCATCTCCGGAAAAACGGCGGCCCTCTTCCGCCTGGCCTGCCTGACCGGGATCCGCCTCGACGGCCAGCCAACCGACCCGGCACTGGAACGGACTGCCCGAAACTTCGGCAGTAATCTGGGTATGGCCTTCCAAATCATCGACGACATCAATGATTTTGAACTGGATCACGACACCGGCAAGCCCAAGCTGGAAGATATCCGCGATGGGATCTACACTCTGCCGGTTCTGCTGGGATTCCAGGAGGATGAAAACTTCAGAACACTGGTCCAGCAAGACGATCCTGTCCAGGTAGTCGCCTACTTCAGAAGCCATCCCCACCTGATGGAGAGCAGTCGGCAAACCGCCAAGGACTATCTGCGGCGTGCTGCAGACAGTCTGGAGGATTCCCCCGTGGCCAAAGGCGTGCGCGACCTGCTTCAGGGCATGGCAACTACGATGACCGCTCAGATCTGACCGAATCGGCACTACCAAACGAAAGGGAGCGAAGTCGGTCGGATATCATGCATATGCCGAGCATTCGCCAAAACATTCGCTTCATGCTCGGGATTGCCCCCCACTGACGCCAAGGCCTGATGGCAGCAAAGCCCCCGTCCCGAACCGTGAGGTCCGAAACGGGGGCTTGCCGAAGGGGAAGAGAGGGTGGGCCAGCTAGCCAGCCAGCCGTCAGGCCAAGGCCACCCGGGCGGGAGCGCCATGCACCTTGGCGGTCTGCGGCCCATTGCCGTCATCCGGCCGGTAGAAGGGTCCCTGGTGCAGGGTCCTCCTGGTATAGAAGACCATGACTCCGCCCAGTACCAGGAAGAGGAGGAAATAGACAGTGCAGGTGAAGAGCAGGTTTGGCACCGTGCTCGTCGGCGAAACTCCATCGGCAATGGTCTGGAAACCGTAGACCAGCCATGGATATCGTCCAAGCTCCGTCACCAGCCAGCCGCTGGTCGTGGCCACGAAGGGGACGAAAGTAAAGATACCCATGATCCAGAGCTTCCAACGAGTGGTGAACAGCGTGTTCTTCTTCTTGCGGGTAAACCAAAGCACCAATGCGGATATCAGAGCGAAGGCAAAGCCGACTCCGGCCATCAGGCGGAAGACCCAGAAAAGGGTGGCGGCCGGTACGTAGTAGTTCATGTCCTTGCCATACTTGGCATCATACTTCTCGTGCAGCTCCTTGTTGATGGTGTTCATGCCCTTGACGGCCCCTGTGCTCTTGCCGTAAGCCAGTATGGACATGGCGCCTGGAACCTCGACAGACCCGTCGACCTTGTGATCCTTCTCGTTGACCAAAGCCACAACCGTCCAGGGGGCAGGATCGCCGGTATCCTCGTAGATGCCCTCAGTGGCGGCCAGCTTCATCGGTTGATCGGTCACGATGTACTTGCCCTGCAGATCACCATAGGTAATCACGCAGATGGAGCCGATCAGCCCCATCAGGGCGGCCAGACGGATGGACTTGGTGAAGAAGTTGACCTTGGCCTGCTTACCGGAGTCAGCCTCTACAGCAGCCACGGCCTTATCCTTGTTGCCCAGATGCATCCTCAGCAGGCTGAAAGCGCTGCAGCCCATGACCACAAAAGCCCCTGTGCAGACGGCAGCGAAGAAGACGTGGGGGAATTCTATCCATAACTGGGGGTTGGATACCACCGCGCCGAAATCGGTCAGACGCACATGGCCGGTGGCCTGGTTGATCTCGAAGCCGACCGGATGCTGCATGAAGCTGTTGGCAGCCAGAATCCAGATGGCCGACATGGATGAGCCCAGGAAGGTCAGCCAGATGAAGACCGCATGCACAGCCGGCTTGAAGCGGTTCCAAGTGAACATCCACACACCGATGAATGTGGATTCCAGGAAGAAGGCCAGCAAGGCTTCGATGGCCAATGGGGCACCGAAGATATCACCCATGAACCTGGAGTAGTTGGACCAGTTCATGCCGAACTGGAACTCCTGGATGATCCCAGTGACCACGCCGACTGCGAAGGAGAGCAGGAAGATCTTGGACCAGAACATGGTCATCTTCTTGTAGACATCCTTCTTGGTCACCACATAGATGGTCTCCATGATCGCGACCGCCAGGGACAGACCGATGGTCATAGGGACATAGAAGAAGTGGAATATCGTCGTCATGGCGAACTGGAATCTAGACAATCCCAATACAGTGAACATCGTTCCTCCCAATCTCTGCAGTGATTCGTCGGGCGTGAGTGCGCGGGTCGAATCCGAACGGATTCAGATGTGACCGGACTTCTTGCCTACGAAAGCCTTTTGGCCCTCCCCGGCTTAGCGATCCTGCCGCTTCTCCGGGCTTCGGCTTCCATACCGTACAGTCCATGAACTGTCGGCATGCAACAACCAGCAGGGAAGCCATCCGCCAAGATCGACGACCTGGCAACCGCGCAAAGCTCACTGCCCGGAAAACAGCCTGATGGTCATTCAACAGGGTTCCGTCCATCCGAATCTGACTGCCAGTCCAAGTATATCCCTTGACCGTCGCTCTTGTCCACGTCCGAGACATCCATGCGATAAAGTTCACGGAAACGTGCGTTCTCCCGATACAGGTCGACCGGGCGCCCTTGCATGACGATGTGCCCGTCCTGCATGAAGATGACCTGGTCGGCCTCCTCCAGCCCCTGCAGGTGATGGGTCACCCAAAGGAGTGTGCGCTTTTGGCTTACTCTGAAAATCATAGCCATGAGCCGTCGCTCGGTAATGGGATCCAGACCGATGGTGGGCTCGTCCAAAAGAATGATGGGAGTGCGCTTGAGCACGATTCTGGCCAAGGCCACACGCTGACGCTGCCCGCCTGAAAGACGGCCGCCGGCCTCCTCCACCGGCGTGTCGATTCCCTGGGGCATGCCCGCAACGACCTTATCCAGCTGAACAGCCTTCAAGGCCTGGCGGACCTGATCGTCATCGGCCTGTGGAGCGCCCAGACGCACGTTGGAGGCAATCGTGGTATTGAAGAGGAATGCCTGCTGGTTCAAATAGCCGAAAAGCTCGGGACGCTGGTCCTGCAAGGCATCGACCGGTATTCCATTGATCAGGATACGGCCACTGGTGGGGCGCAGGTCGCCCAGAAGCAGCTGAAGAACCGTTGTCTTGCCCTCACCGCTGGGACCGAGCAGGGCCACTCGTTGTCCACCCTTGATCCGCAGGCTGAAGTCGTCCAGCAACAGCGGGTCATCAGGCCCGTAGGAGAAACTGACATGATCGAAAACGATCGACCGGATCGGCCCCTCCAGCCTGGTCTGAGCACTGGCCGGAATCCGCCGGGACTCGACCCGGTCGGTCAGTTCATTCAGGTGGCCCAGAGAGTCCGTATAAAGGGGAACCTCAGCCACCGCCTGGGAGACCACGATGAAACAGTCGACCAAAGGAAAAACCGCCAGGACCACTGCTGCCGCGAAGTCCGCAACGGAGGTGGAACTGGTCATACGCAGATCCGCTCCAACGATCAGAGCCACCACCATGAGGGCGAAAATCATCTGGATGCCGCAATTGCGCCATCGTTCGAACCGCTTTTGCTGCCTACGGCCATTAGCGATGTCGTTGAAATCGTCGGACGCTATATCCACAAACCGCCGCCGGCGGCGGGTGATCACCCAATCCCCCAGGCCCATATAGCTCTCAGTTACAGCAGTGTACTGGTCCTGCCGCCTTGCCTTCTCCATGTCATAGCGCCCGTCTGAATAAGCCAGCGAGACCAGCGGGACCAGGATCAGGATCAAGGCGAAAAGCAGGAAGAGCAGGAGCGAGGTCAGCCAGGAGAAGACTCCTACGGCGATGGTGACCACCACCCACATAATATAGGCCACGACCGTGGGGAAGATGGTGCGCAGGTAGAAGTTCTCCAAATGGTCCAGGTCGTCCGAGAGCATGCCCAAAACCTCGCCCGTGCGTTCATGCTCGTTCAGGAAGGCAGCATCCTGCGAGAGGGTGCGATAGAGCTGAACCCGCAGCTTGGAGACTACTCGGAGCACCCAATCATGGCTCTTGATGCGCTCCAGGTACTTGAATGACGGCCGTCCGATGCCGAAGGCCCTGGTCAGGACCACCGGCACATAGACTGCGAAGATGTTGAAGGGGTGACGGGCCGACCTGCTGATCAGGAAGCCCGAGGTGAACATCAGCCCGGCCGCGCAGACGAAGGTGATGGCCCCCAGGAAAAAGATCAGGGCAAGCAACCCCTTGTTCTGACGAAGGTAGGGCCAGAACCAATGATCCCGGTGCCAGATCTGCATGTAGCCTGACAGCCCGCGGCCGCGGCGGGAGGTCTTCGGCGCCCTCCTGCCGCCTTTTCCGGCGGCATCAGTCCTGCTGGTAGTCGGCAATCTGGTTCCCCCCCATCTCATTGATCAGATCATCCAAGGGCCCGCCCTGACCGATCAGCTCGCGCGGATCGCCTTGGGCTACAATCCGTCCATCCTCCAGCATGATCACCCAATCCATGTTGGCCAGCCAGTGCAGGCGGTGGGTGGCCAGGACGACAAGGTGCCCGTTCATGATGGGCAGCAGTGTCTGCTTCAGATCGTATTCCGTCTCGATGTCCAGGTGGGCGGTGGGCTCGTCAAACAACAGGATCTCGCGTGAGGGGTCCAAGACGCCCCTGGCCAGGGCGATTCGCTGAGCCTGGCCGCCGCTGATGCCACGGTTGCCCTCACCGATTCGGGTGTTCAGACCGTCGGACAGTGTTTTTAGCCAGTCGGTCAACCCGGCCTGGTCGGCTGCACGAGCCACCGCAGCATCGTCTGCATCCTGGTTGTAGAAGCGTATGTTGTCAGCCACGGTGCCATGGAAGATGAAGGGGTTCTGGGGAATATAACTGATGTGCCGCTGCCAGGCAGCCGCATTGCAGTGCTCCAGCAGATGACCGTCCAAGTCGATGCTGCCCGCCTTGGGCTGCTCAAAGCCGGCCAGCAAATCCATCAATGTGGACTTGCCTGCTCCTGAACGGCCGACGACGGCCACCTTGGAAAAGCCGCGCAGGTCCAGGTCCAGCCCGCTCAGGGCCAGGGGCTGCTCCTCGGCATCGCTGTCGACCCGGCGGACCTGTGACTCCGGAACATCCTCGACTTCGGTTCCTCGCGATGCTCCGGAATTGGATGCCACCGAAACCGGCATCCCATCACCGTCATGACCCTTGGATGCCTTGGGCTTATTGCTTTTCTTGCCGGTCTTTTGATTCTCGGATTTGGCCATGGCATCCATCTGCGCCCCGGCTGAAGCATTGCTCTGCAACGGCTTGGGGCCAGGATAGGCGAAGTCGATTCCCTCCAGGTGCAGGTGGCTGTCCTGCTTCCACCCGGACCAGTCCAGCTCCTCCAAGCGCTTAGGCTCAGGCTGGGCCAGCATGTCTACGATGTCATCCAAGGCATTCTTGCCGTTCAGTGTTGCATGGAAGTCGTCTCCGAACTGGCGAATAGGCATGAAGTATTCGGGAGCCAGGATCAGGGCCAGCAGGGAGGGAAAGAGCTCCGCTTTGCCATCGATCAGGCTGTTGCCCAGGAAGACCGCCATGATGGCGATGGCCAAAGTGGCGAAGAAGTCCAGGGCAAAAGTGGAGGTCATAGCCACCCGGATAACGCTCATGGTCCTCTTCCGGAAGCGGTCGGATACCGAATAGATCTCGTCCTCGTACTCCTTGTCGATGCCCAGCATCTTCAGGGTCGGCAGGCCCAAGACCGTATCCATGAACCTTGTGTTGAGCTTTCGGAACTGGGCGTACTGTCGACTGGAGCGATCCCTGGCGGCCAGGCCCAGGATGACCATGAAGAAGATGAGCAGGGGCAGCATAAGCAGGAGAATCAGACCGGAACCTGCATCCTGTGCCCAGACCATGACCAGAACGATCAGGGGGATGAAAATGAGATCCATCAGCTTGGGCAGGACCGTCAACACATAGGTGCGCACCTGGTCGAGTCCGTCCACCAACATGGTGACGGCCGATCCTGTGCCGCGCCGGGCCAGAGCCGATGGACCCAGCGAGAAGACCTTGTCCTGAATTCGGGGCCGCAGCTGCGCCACGACGGCATCGGCACGATCGGTGGCGATACGATCCTTGGCCACGTCGCAGAGCTGCCGACAGGTGTAGGCGACCAAAAAGATCAGCACTGGCGCCACCAGCACACTGAGGTTCTGAAGGTGCCAAATGCGCACCAGAGCCAAGGTAAGTCCATAGGCCTGAGCCACCACACCGATTCCCTGGACCAGGGACAGGCCGGCCAGCAGGCCCAGGGTGGACCGGACTCCATCGAAACGGAAGAGATTTTTGTCGATCAATGCATTACCCTTCGGATGTCCTCCGGTCCTGTCGGCGCTGCCTCCCCTGCCCCTAGAATTTCAGAGGGTCTCAGCCACGGTGGCCGAAGGGGCCACAGGCGAGGTCAGGTGGGCGCCATCGGTCTCCAGCCGCTTGCGCTGGATGAAGTAGCTCCAGATGAAGTAGGCCAGCATGATGGGCAGGAGGATGCAAAGCACCACAGTCATGATCTTCATGGTCAGCGGAGAAGCCGAGGCATCCTGGATCAGCAGGTCGTGAGCCGGATTGTCGGCAATCATCACACGGGGGAAGAGCCCGTTGAAGATAAAGGCGATGATGGCCATCAAAGTGATGCCCGAGCAGGTGAAGGCATAGCCGCCGTGCTTCTTGAAGACAGCAAGGTGGCCTCCAATGACGGATGCCAGAATGATCACAGTGATCAGCCAGGTGGACAGGGGGCGGGCCTTGTAGAAGTCGGTGTTGAAGATAGCCAGGAGCACAAAGACGACCAGTGCCGGATAGGCGATCCAATAGGCCTTCTCGCTGACGTTGAGCATCCGGCGTGAATCCATGGCTCCAAGCTTCAGGCTCAGGAAATGCAGGCCGTGGACGAAGCTGAAGAAGACGACTGCTATGCCGCCTACCACGGAAAGCCAGTTGAACACGTCAAAGAACCCGGGCCAGGCATCGCCGTTCTTATCCATGGGAATGCCCTGGATCAGACTGGTCAGCATCATACCCAGGAAGAAGGGCGCAAACAGGGAGCCGATGAAGTTGGCCCACTGCCATACGCCACGTTCACGGCTGGTCAGTGCGTGGGAGGCGAACTCGAATGAGACTCCGCGCAGGATCAGGGCGACCAGCACCAGGAAGAGCAGGATGTAATACCCCGAAAAGAGGGAGGCGTACCAGAGCGGGAAAGCCGCGAACATGGCGCCGCCGGCAGTGATCAGCCAGACCTCGTTGCCGTCCCAGTGGGGGCCGATGGCCCTCATGAAGGTGGCACGCTCATCACCATCGCGGGCCACGAACCTGGTAGCCATGCCAACGCCAAAGTCGAACCCCTCGAGCAGGAGGAACCCTGCAAAAAGCAGGCCAATGACGAAAAACCACAAACCTTGTAGGAAACTCATGCTAATGCCACTCTCCTCTCGCTCCTGCCGATCCGCATACGGGCGCGGGATCTCCGCACTCCTGGCGGAAGCCGCAGTCGGCCGGGGTTTCCGCCGGAATGAGAAGGAGCAGGAGGTAGTCAATCATATTGATGAACGCAGGGCCAATGGCAATCCTCGCCGCAAATGATCCGATCCGAGGCTGGAGCGGAACGAACCTGCTTTCCGTCGCAGACCGATGCGGCGACTTCCTCATGTCCTGAATCATGTTCGTCCTCCCCTCTTTCATCGCCTTGTCCCTTGCATTCCTTGAGACGCTGGTTCAGTTGCTCTCCAGCATGGTACGCACGTCGGCCAACTCAAGGACCGACCGCTCGTTGACGATCCACTTCAGGACCGAGACCATCCTGCCCCTGAGCTTCAGCGTCCCCATTCGGTCGATTTCGGCGACCCCGGCGTGAGGGCCAAGGGAGCACACAGTTCCTTCGCTCCGGAAGGTGAACCGCTGAGGCTCCTGCCCCCGCGTTCTGGCAAGGACATTCGCGGCCGCGGTATCAGCCTGGGCCATCGAAATCTGTGCAGTAGTTGGGTAGAGCCGACCTGACTGGGGGTCGGGAACGGCGCTCACATCACCCACCAGGAACTCCTCTGGATGCTGCTCCACCGATAGGTCATCCCTGACCACTACACGGTTGCGCTTCTGATTATACCCTGAATCGGCAATAACGTGGCTGCCACGTACGCCCGTTGTCCAAATGATCGTATGGGCCTTGAACTCCTGGTCATTGGAGACCACGGCACCTTGCTTGACCTCGGTGATAGGGGTCGAGGTGTGGAAGTTGACTCCCCGCTTGCTCAGGTAATCCACAGCCCAGTCGACCAGGTCCTTGCTGAACATGGGCAGAATCTTGGGCGACGCCTCTATGCAGTCCACCTTGACCCGATCCATGGGGAAGCCCAGGCGCTTCGAAAGCTGAGGCAGCCGATAGACCAGCTCGCCCAGGTACTCGATGCTGGTGAAGCCCGCGCCACAAACCGCTATGCTCAGGTCCAGCGGATCATGGCTGGTCTGGTAGCGGGCCAGCGTCTGCTCCAATTTCCTGCGGGCTGCCAGAGCGGTGTCCACGTCCACGATGGGCCATCCATGCTCTTCGGCCCCCTTGATGCCGAAGGTTTCGGACTCGAAGCCCAGGGCGTTGACCAAGTAATCGTAGGACAGGGGATCGTGATGCTCCAGGCTCACCCGATGGCCGTCCTGATCAATGCCGACCACCTTGTCGACGATCAGTGTCACCGAATCAGGTAGAGACTTGCGCAGGTCGAAGACCACATCCGCTGGCTCCTTGGTTCCCGCCGCCAACTGATGCAGCTGGGTGGACTCGTAGTGGTACTCATTCTGGTTGACCAGCACCACATGGGCATCCGTCTTGGCATGAGCCAGCCTCTTGACCACGCGAAGGCCCGCATAACCGGCTCCCAACACCATGATTGTCGTCATGTTCACGCACCTTTACCAAAGAAAACCGTACAATGACTCAAACACTGGGTGATGCCGCCCGATCAGCCGATGACCGGGTCCATCACTCAAACTTCTATGCTCAACGTATCAGATTCCACCATCGGAAACTCTGACATGACTGCCTGCCGGGCCTCCTCTTTTTGTTTGCTTGCTCACACCGCGGACGACTCTCATGGACACGACCGGCCGCCTCTTTGGAAACCGGAAGCATTTCTGAGAAACGCAGCAATACGCATACAAGAAGAGCGGAACATCGTTTCGATGCTCCGCTCTTGGGGACTCTGAATCCCTACTGCTGGGGTACCTGGACTCGAACCAAGAATGGATGAACCAGAATCACCTGTGTTGCCAATTACACCATACCCCAATTGGCTGTGCGACAACCGCTTGGACGATTGCCACATGTCGTACCCCCGACCGGATTTGGACCGGTGTTGGCGCCGTGAGAGGGCGTAGTCCTAGACCGCTAGACGACGGGGGCTTCACTTTTCGCCGCGTACGAACCCGGTTCAGCAGGTCAGTAGCACAACAAAAAAGAAATATACCCGCTCAGAGGTTTTGGCGCAAGTTGGCCATCCTCCGGAGTGTTGTGCTCTTGCCCAAGATCTCCAGGGACTCAAACAGGGGTGGCGAAACCCGCCTTCCCGAGACCGCCACCCTGACCGGCCCGAAGGCCAGTCGGGGCTTATAGCCGCCCTCATCCACCAGCGCCTGAGTAAGCAGGTCGTGCAGGTGATCGGTTTTCCAGTCCTGGTCGGATACATCATCCAGAGCGGCAATGGCCAGGTCCAAGACTTGTCCAGCGGAGTCCTTGAGCTGTTTACGGGCATCCGGCTGGGGCTCCAGGTAATCCTCCTTGCTGAGCAGACTGCCTACCATGCCGGAGACCTCGCCCAGCAGACGTACGCGAGGCTGGACCAGGGGGGCGGCAGCGGTCAGGATCCGCTGCTCACGATCGCTCAGGTCCTGCCAGCGCTCGGCACTCACCAGCCTGTCGCGCCTGAGGTAGGGCAAGGACCGGTTCAGGAAGTCCTGTGGCTCCAGCATGCGAATGTGCTCGGCGTTGATAGCTACTGCCTTGTCGATGTCGAAGTGGGCCGGATTGGCCTTGACATCCCGGATGTCAAAGTGCTCAACCATCTCATCCATGGAGAAGACATCCCGGTCGGGGCCAATTGACCAGCCCAGCAGGGCCAGATAGTTGAGCAGACCTTCCGGAATGAAGCCGTGCTCCCGGTGCAGAAAGAGGTTGGACTCAGGGTCGCGCTTAGACAGCTTCTTCTTGCCCTGGCCCATGACATAGGGCAGGTGCCCGAAGAGAGGCATGGCCCGGGCTATGCCCAGCTTCATCAAATAACGGTAGAGAACGATCTGCCGGGGGGTGGAACTGAGCAGGTCCTCGCCGCGCAGGACCACATTGATGCGCATCAGGGCATCATCCACCGGATTGGTCAGAGTATAAAGCGGATCGCCGTTGGGGCGCACAATCACATAGTCGGGCACGGACCCGGCCTTGAACTCGATATGCCCGCGAATCAGGTCGTCAAAGGCGATGTCCTCGTCAGGCATGCGGATGCGCAGGGCGGGCCGCCGACCCTGGTCGCGGAAGGCCTGACGCTGCTCATTGCTCAGGTCGCGGTCATAGCCGTCATAGCCGAAAGCCGCCGGTCGACCAGCGGCCAGGTTACGCTCCTTGATCTCCTCGGCAGTGGAATAGGACTCGTAGGCGTAGCCGGCATCCAGCAGCTGCCGGGCTACATCGCGGTAAATATCGCCACGCTCGGACTGCCGGTAGGGGCCATCCGGGCCGCCGACCTCCACACCCTCGTCCCAGTCCAGCCCCAGCCACTTGAGGGCCTCCAGAATCTGCTGGTAGCTCTCCTCGCTGTCGCGCTGGGCATCGGTGTCCTCGATGCGGAAGACGAAGGTACCGTGCGAGTGCCGAGCCTGAGCCCAGTTGAAGAGTGCGGTTCGAACCATGCCCACATGCGGGGTGCCGGTCGGCGAGGGGCAGAAGCGGACCCTCAGATCCTTGGGCAGGTCGGGTTTGGCGTCGTGATCATGCTCATCAGTCATGACACCCATTGTGCCCCGGCAAGGCGACGTAGACCAACTCAGAGCAGGAGCCGGTATCAGCCCCGCTGCTGCTCTTGCTGCCTGTCCTTGCTGTAGGTCTCCGGAATAAACCTGGTCTGGTCATGCAGCTTGGGCCAGATGACCACCTGGCCCTGCTCCAAGGAACGCGGCACATCGATGATCCGCTGGTTGTCCGAGCCCCGGAACTGGAGCAGGCTGTTCTTCCGATTCTCCAAGTAGCGTCCGTCCACCAACACGTCAAGGTAGGAGATCAGCTGGGCCTTGTCCGGGGTCTCCCCCGGCCGGTTCAGCTCCTCCCATGTATAGCCTGTCCAGCACCAGATATCCTTCTCATGGCCGAACTCGCGCCGGATCCGCTCCGAAAGGCCGAGCAGCATGGGGGTGTTGAGCAGGGGCTCCCCGCCCAGGTAGGTGATGCCCTGCACATAGGACAGCGACAGGTCCTTGACAATGCGGTCCTCAAGCTGCTGGGTATAGGGGTGCCCGGCGCCGAAGTCCCAGATGGAAGCGTTGTAGCACCCCTGGCAACGGAAAGGGCAGCCGCTGACGTAGAGGGAGCAGCGGATCCCCTCGCCGTCGGTCATGACCAGACGCTTGTAGTCCGCCACGATTCCTCGACTAAGCCGACGGCCGTCCCACTGGCCGGCCTTGGGATTGTTGGTCAGCTCAGAGGGGATCCCTGGACCGCGCCCCTGCTCATCAGCAGCGAAGTCACGGTGGCCGCCTGTCTTTCTCATGGCTCCCTGTTTGTCCATCATCTGGTCCTCCTCATGACAATGGCGGGCCGCAAACTACCCGGCCCGCCATGTACTGCGCCTCTTCAGAGCCTATTCGGCCTTGTCGTCGAACCACTCCCTGGTGGATCCGTCCTTGAGGACCACGTGGCCGGTCTCGCCCTCCATGTGCTTGACGCGGTGGGCGATCTCCTCGTGCCTGCCGTGGACCATGGGCCGCTGGACTGGGTTGCCCAGGTAGCCGCAGGTGCGCTTGGTCACGTTGCACTTATCGGGGTCGTCATTGCCGCATTCGGGGCATTTGAAACCCTCCTCAGTGGGCTCGAAGTCGCCCTCGTAGCCGCAGACGAAGCAGTGGTCGATGGGGGTGTTGGTGCCCAGGTAGCCGATGCCGATGTCGTAGGCGTAGTCCCAGACCGCCTCCAGGGCCTTGGGGTTCTGCTGCATGGATGGGAACTCGCAGTAGTTGATGAACCCGCCCGAGGCCAGGTAAGGGAAGTCCCGCTCGTAGCTGAGCTTCTCCATGGGCGTGGGCCGCAGCCAGACCGGGTAGTGGAAGCTGTTGGTGTAGAAGTCGTGGTCGGTGACGCCGTCGACTACGCCGAACTTCTCCTTGTCCATCCGTGCGAAGCGGTCAGTCAGCGACTCGGCCGGAGTGGAGTAGACCGAATAGTGGTACCCCTCAGCCTTCTCCCACTGCTTGCAGAGCTGGTTCATCCGGCGCACAATGCTTAGGGCGAACTCCTTGCCATCGGGATCCCAGGAGTGGTCCTTCATCCAGTCCTTGCCGTAGAAGACGCTGGTGGCCTCATAGAGTCCGATGTAGCCCAAGGAAACAGTGGAGCGGCTGTTGCGGAAGAGGGTGTCTACGCTGTCGGTGGGCTTCAGCCTGCCGAAGGCGCCGTACTGGTAGAGGGTGGGGGCGTTGATGGGCGTGGCCTGCTTGCAGCGCATGATGCGGAACTGCAGAGCATGGTGGGCCACCTCCATACGCTGGTCAAAGATCTTCCAGAAGCGGTCCTTGTCGCCGCGGGACTCCAGAGCGATGCGGGGGATGTTGACGGTCACGACACCAAGGTTCATGCGACCGTCCTCTTCGTCCTCGCCCGTCTCGGGATTGGTCCAGGCCTGCAGGAAGGAGCGGCACCCCATGGGGGCCTTGAAGGAGCCGGTGATCTTGACCAAATTCTCGTAGAAGACCACGTCAGGGTACATGCGCTTGGTCGAGCACTCCAGAGCCAGCTGCTTCATGTCGTAGTTGGGATCGCCCTCGTCCGCGTTCAGCCCATGCTTGATGGTGAAGACCAGCTTGGGGAAGATGGCGGTGTGGCGGTCCTTGCCCAGTCCGCGGATGCGAATCAGGAAGATGGCCCGCTGAATCTCCCTGGCGAACCAAGAGGTGCCCAGGCCGAAGCCCACAGTGACAAAGGGTGTCTGACCATTGGAGACACGGTTGGAGTTGATCTGGTACTCCATGGTCTGCATGGCATCGTAGATGTTCTTGCGAGTCAAGATCTTGGCATAGACCTGACGCAGCCGAACAATCTGCGGAGCGTCCAGATCGAAGGGGGCGTCCTCGCCAATGGGAGCACGATCGTCCAAGTGGAGCCAGTCAGCTTCCCGGGCCTTGAGGCCGCGGACGACATCCTTGGCCACGTCGATAGGCTCCTCGTCCGGCAGAACAGCCTCAGCCATGGAATAGTTCTTCTTGTAGTCCAGACGCGCATACCTGTCCAGCATCTCGTCACAACGGTTGACGGTCTGACCGCCGTACTGGGAGCCGGCAATGTCCTTGATGATCTGGGTGATCTGCGTAGCAGCGGTGCCGATGGACTTGGGCGAGTCCATCATGGCGTTGCCCAGCTCGAAACCATGGGCCAGCATGTCACCGAAGTCAGGCAGGGAGCAGTTGGTCTCAGCAGTAAAGGGCGAGTAGTCCGCGTCGTGGAAGTGGATGTCGCCCTTCATGTGGGCGTTGGAGACATCCTTGGGCAGCATGGCGAAGGCCGAGGCCTTGGATACCGCGCCGGCCAGCAGGTCGCGCTGGGTGGCGTAGACGTTGGCGTCCTTGTTGGCGTTCTCGCGCACCAGAGTCTCGTCCTTGCTGGTCAGACGATGAACGGCCTCATTGACATCAGTGGCCTTGGCCCGCTGAATGTCACGGTCAAGACGGTAGGAGGTATAGGAGCGAGCAATCTCGTAAAGATGGGCATTGACCAGGGCATGCTCGACCAGGGTCTGGATGTCCTCGATCTTGACTGGGTTGGTGTAGCGATCAGTGATCTCGGACTGGACGGTCAGGGCCATACCCCGGATCTGCTGGCGATCCTCAGGACTGACCTCGTGCTTGACATCCTTGAAAGCAGCTTCGATGGCGTTCATGATGTTGACAGGATCAAAATCGACGATCCGGCCGTCGCGCTTCTCGACCAGAATGCCGTCAACAGCATCGCGATCCGAAATGCCACGCTCCTTCACGCTATCGGTCATGACCTCAGTATCCATCGTCACTCCTCATACGGTTGTCATACGGTTACTCATGTGCGCTTGCTTTGGCGTTCCCGAATTCCATACCGGGAACAGCGAATCACATGTATGTCATTTTTGCTGACAGGACTTACTCTATCACGTCGTGACCACCATATGTAGTGTCTGATGATGATTCGTTTCCTACATTTAGTTGTTCCCGTGTTTGGTGGACTAAGTCACCAACAGCGGGGTCTGGACAAGGGCTGCAAATGGCCGAAGAGCCATCGGGGGATCATCTACAGGGACGACGCAGCCGCCCGACACGCATGCATTTTGTCCAGCCCCGACCCCTGCATCAAGCAGGAACAGACCTAAGCCAACAGACCCCGCGGCACAAAGAGGGTTTGGGTGCGCAGGCGGCGATCCATGCTCATGCCCTCCGGGGCCTGCCGCCCCGACTCGATCATGGACAGGAGCATGTCAACCCCCTGGCGACCCATGCGGTCCACCTGCTGGGAGATGACCGACACCTGAGGACTGATCAGTTGGAAGACCTCCAGGTCGTCGAAAGAGACCAAGGGCACTCGCGAGCGCTGGTCGCCGTCCCACTCCATAGCAACGGCCTTGATGGCATCGGCAGAGTAGCCGAAGATAACGGCGTCCACCCCCTGACCGAGCAGGTGGCGCATGGTCGCAGCCGCCCGGGGGCGATCCTCGAAACCTTGGCGGACCACCAATCCCGTCAGCCCCTGACAGGCATCCACACCGGCCAGAAAAGCCTGCTCGCGCTCGCGGAAGGTATAGGAGCGACTCTCTGGGCCCGGGACGAAAGCCACTCGTCTGCAGCCCCTTGCTACTAGAGCATCCAAGGATGCCTCCAGGCCAGGCACCGGGTCAGAATCCACCAGAGGAACACCGGGCAGGGTCCGGTCGGGACGGTCTACGAAGACCACAGGAAATTCCCTTGCCAACATGGTGCGAAGCATGGGCGAGGTGGGTCCGTCAGGCACGACCAGAACACCGTCCATATGCCGAGACAGAAGGATGCGGTAATAGTCCTCCTGCCTGCTGGCTTGGCAAGAGGACACGCCGATCAGGGGCGCGTAGCCTGCCGAGTAGAGCTGGTCCTGGACGGCGTAGACCAGCTCAGAGAAATAAGGGTTGCGAATGTCGGGGACCAGCAGACCTACGGCATGCGAGCGCGAGGATCGCATGGAACGGGCTCGGCTGTCAGGGATGTAGCCCAGCTCCATGGCCGCCCTGCGAACCCTGTCCTTGGTAGGCGAGGAGATGCGCCCCTTGTTATTGAGCGCCTGGGAGACCGTGGATACGGACATGCCCGCTTGCTTGGCCACATCACTGATGGTCACCGACATGGGAACCCTCTCCGTCGAACCCTACCGAAATCGGTTGTCTTGCTCCTGACGAGACCGACAGCAGCCGGCCCGCGCGGACCTCTCGTGAGCCTCCAGTATACGGGCAAATGATGCAACCTTTCATCACGGCAAGGCAGGACCGGCTGGGTTGGACTAGAGTGGTCTTGTTCGCGCGGCTGGTGGCAGCAGCCGTGACACACATCGCAGAATTCCATCGGTCAAGACCGTACCGGATCGTCGCGCGGGCTCCTCACCTTCCCGTAGCGGCCCCGATGCGGATGGGCACCAGGAGTGCCGGAGAGGCAAGGTGACAGTGATGAGCATGTCGGGGAACAGAGGCTCCAGGAGAATTCCCGGCCACAAACTGATCATGCGGGCGCTCGCCCTGGTAGCTGCGCTCTGCATGGCAGCTACGAGCGCAGCATGCGGTGTCAAGGGGGCAGAGAACAAGACCGATGACGGCTCCAGGCTCTCCTTCATGCTGGACTGGACGCCCAACACCAATCATGTAGGCATCTACGTGGCCCGGCACCTAGGCTACTTCGACAAGGCCGGCCTGAAGCTGACCATCCTGCCGACGGCCCAGGCAGGAGCCGAGACCTCCGTTCAGAACGGGGTCGCCGACGTAGGCTTCTCCAAGCTGAGCAACCTGGCCACCTTCAACTCCCAGGGAGCCGACCTGCGGCAGGTCTTCAACATAGGCCAGCATTCCGTGGCGCGCTGGTGCTCGCTGGCCTCGCGCACCGACATCCAGACTCCAAAGGACTTCGACGGCAAAACTTTCGTCAGCTTCGGCTCGGCTGAACAGACGGCCGTAGTCAAGCAGATGATCCGCTACGCAGGAGGCAAGGGCGACTTTAAGCGGGTGACCAGCGGCACCAACACCTTCGCCGCACTGACCAGCGGCAAGGGCGACTTCGCCGGCTTCTACGCCAATTGGGAAGGCGTGCAGAGCGAGCTCAAGGGCCCAGCCCTGCACTGCTTCACCCAGGCCGACTGGGGAGTGCCCGGCAACCCCGACCAACTGGGCTTCGTGGTCAAAAATTCCTGGCTGCGGCAGGCCGGCCACCGTCGCGCCTTGACGGCATTCGTCAAGGCCTGCCTGAAGGGCTACGACTACGCCCTGAGCCATCCCGACCAGGCGGCGGACATCCTGGTCAGGGAGACCAAGGGATCGGCCATCGACCCGACCCTGGCCAAGCGCTCCATGGAGAGCATCGTCAAGGAAGGGTACTGGGTCGACAGCCCGGAGCAAAAGAGCATCAGCGGGCTGATCAACGTCAAGGATGCCCAGGACTATCTGGACTTCCAATTCAAGGCGGGCACCTACCGGGATGCCAAGAAGGGCGACCCCAACAAGGCCCCTCGGGCCACGGACCTGTGGACCGATCGCTACGTCCGGGAAGCAGCTGGTCGATGAGGGTGCGGAAGCAGGGCAGAGTCCGGGCGTTGCCTCCGACCCTCACCCTGCTGGCGCTCCTGATCATCTGGGAGCTGGCTGCCCGGCTGGGCGGAGTCAGTGAGCAGGTTCTGCCAGCGCCCAGCCGGGTCCTGGCTGCCACAGTGCAATCCCGGGAGGACCTGCTGCCCGCCACCGCTATCACCCTCCTTGAAGGCCTGCTGGGCTTTCTCCTGGCCTCGGTCCTGGGAATAGTGATCGGCCTGGCACTCTACCGCTGGCGAACTCTGCACGACGCCCTCTACCCTCTGATCGCCGGCGCCCAGATGATCCCGCTGATCACCGTCGCCCCCCTGTTCGTTATCTGGTTCGGATTCGAGCCCCTGGGCAAGGTAGTCATCGTGGCCGTCTTCGCCCTCTTTCCCATCGTGGTCCAGACCTACCGGGGCCTCAAGTCCGTACCCCGCTTCTACCAGGACGTGGCGCTGAACTGCGGGGCAACTCGAATATGGACCCTCTTGCATGTCAAATTGAGAGTGGCCGCAGGACAGATCTTCGGCGGTCTGCGCATCAGCGCCGCCTATGTTTTCGCCACCGCGGCCACCTCGGAGTATCTGGGCGCCAGAAACGGCCTGGGCATATGGCTGCAATCGGCCTTCAACTCCTTTAGAACTCCACTGATCTTCTCGGCCACCCTGGTCATCATCCTGCTGACCGCCCTCCTGCTGGGGCTGATCACCCTGACCGAACGGCTGCTTCTGGGCGATGCCAGCGACGATCATATGGTCAATCCGGACGACGAGTGAACCGCCCTGCAACAGCAAACATACCGAATCCGACAAACCAGCCCGAGGGAATATGACGAGTCCCCCATCCCCTGCACTACCCATGACTGGCAAGCAGAAGAAATGGCCTGCCATAATAGGAACATACAGAAGAATCAGATCCGGAATAATCAACAGAAGATGAGAGGGACAATATCGATGAGCTATCCAGATGATACGAACAACGGGGGCCGGAGTCCCAATGACCAGGGTTCGGCCAACGGCTGGCCCCAGAACGATCAGGCAGACGGAACCGCCTCAGGACCCACGGCTTACCTGAATCAGCCTCAACCAGGACAATCCGGCTATGCACAGCCAGCTTCGGATCAGAGCGACATCTACCATCCGATCAGCGAAGTCCAAAGACCTGCCGACGACCACCGCCAGGAACAGGCCTACCAAGAGCGGCCATATCGTCAGCAGCCGGGCTCCAACCAACAACAGCCCTATGGCCAGCAGTACTATGGACAACAGCAGGCGTCCTATGGCCAAGTTCCGAATCCCGACCAGGCCAATGGTCGGCCCAATGGCACAACCCCGCCGTCCGGCTATGCATCGGGCAACCCTTATCAGACACCCGAGGGTTGGTCGCAGGCAGGCTACCAATCGGGGTATCAAGCAGGCCAACAGCCCGGGCCTCAGATTCCACAGTATCCGGCTTACCCCTATGCGGATGCCGGATTCAATGGCGAGCCGCCACTGAACGCACCCTGGTACGGCATTGACTTCGTAAGTGCCTGCAAGCGTTTCTTCGCCAAATATGTGGTCTTCTCCGGAAGGGCCTCCCGTGGGGAATATTGGTGGTCTGTTCTCATGGTCTTCCTCATCAACTTAGCGCTCTCGCTCATCACCTCAGAATTCTTCTTTGTGGGACGGATCCTGTCCCTCCTGGTTACCCTTGGATTTTTCATACCGAATCTGGCAGTGGGCATACGGCGACTTCACGACACCAACCTGTCCGGTTTCTGGATACTCCTGCCCTTCGTAAGCGAGCTGGTGGGCGGCATCCCTCTGGTCTTCGCCATCATAGCTATTGTAGACGGGCACCCGGGATCCTCGCTCTCCCTGCTTGGCTTAGGCGCATTGATCATGATCGCCGGAGCCGTCGCCGGGATCATTCTGCTGGCCCGGCCCAGCGATCCACGAGGAGCCCGTTTCGACCGCTGAATCCACCCTTCCCTTCGCCTTGACCGATGCCAAGGCGAAGGGAAGAAATTCTTAAAGCTCCACAGGAGGCTTGTTGAGGTCCTCGGGCACATGGGCGAACTTGGCCTGCAGAGCCTCTCGACTCTTGCGCTCATCATCCTCCTTGGCCCTGCGCTTGGCCTCCTCGGGATCCCAGAGCACCTCCTGGCGATGGCGGTCCCACTCAGCGCCCACTAGAGGGGCCAGCAGATCGGCGAAAGCCTCGGGATCATTCAGCAATCCCAGGGCGTGGACGACATCCTCGTCAGACAGGAAAGCCCGGGGAATGCCCAGTCGCTCGTTGAACTCATTGACATAGACCAGGATTGGCGCGGCGGTCGCAGCATGGCCAGGGTCAGCGCCTGCACGCTGAAGCAGATCACGGCAGATCTCCAGACTCGTAGCAAGGGCCTGGGCCACTCCCTCCTTGTCCTGAGAAGATTCGGAAAATTTGTTCTGATCCTGCAGGGACTGCTCGGCCTTGGCCACTCCGGCAGCCACATCCTGCTGCCGGGCCTGGTCCCAGCCGCTGCCCAAAGTGTCAGCCAAATCCGCAAGCGCCTTGGACTGGTCGCCCTGCGCCTGTGCAGCCGCCTCGATGGCGTCATTGGCCGCCATGAGGGCATCCACCAGCTCCTGAGGACGTCCGGGGATGTCCTCAGCGCCCTCATAGACGTATTCAGCGTCAGGGATAGTCACATCCTCGCCCGTCATCAGCTGTGCCAGCACCATGCTGATGCGCACCTGCAGGTCCTCCGCATACTTGGCGTCGTTGGCCAGATGCTCGGCCTTTGTCAAGGGCCAAAGGTCCACCAGCCTGGCCCCCTGTTCAGCTGCCTCAGCCACGGCGGGCCGTCCGCTTATCGACTCCGCGCTCGATTGCACATCCACCATGATCATCACGCTCCTTCATCGGGTTCTCGGACAATCTTCCACGACAGTATCCCCTGTCATCCTAGGCCGCTCAAGCGGTCTTCACACGCCTGCCGCCGGGTTTGCATAGGCGATTCCCAGCACTTTGCCAGTAGCGCAGTCAAGGGTGATAGAGGTCACCGAGGCCAGGGCAGCGGCCCGGAGGAGCATATTGTGCTCGGGATGGCCGGTCTCCAAGAGGTGGCGATACGACCAGATGGGCGACTCATGTGAAACAGCCAGAACCTGTGCATCAGGATGGCTGCGGACCACCTGCCGGACAAAATCCCCCACTCGCCGGGCGATCTGCCGATAGGACTCCCCCCAGCTGGGACGGCGTAGATCCAGAATCAGCCTCAGGTTGGAGGGCCGCCAGAGGGCCCCCTGCCCGTAGCCGATGCGCTTGCCCCGGAATTCGTTGCCGGCCTCAATCAGACGACGATCGTACCTAGGCTCCAACGGTTTCAAGCCGTGCTGGACACGGGCGGGGTTGATCTGCTCAAGCAGGATGGCCGTAGTCTCCCTGGTCCTGTCCAGCGGAGAGGAGTAGACGGCTTCCAGATCGCGCATGCCGGGAGCGTCGGCCATAAAGCGGGCCGTCGCCTCGACCATGGCCCTGCCTCTGTCAGACAAGTGGAATCCCGGCAATCGCTCATAGAGAATATGATCGGGATTATCAACCTGGCCATGACGGACGAAATGAATGGTCGTCGCAGGCACGACCCACCTCCCAAACTCCCCGGCGAGCCTCATCAGTGGCCATGACGGAGGGTAGAATTATCAGTATCCCAATGGCACCCGTCAGGTGCCGATATGGTTACCACTGTAGCAGTGCCCCCAGCAGCCTCACATCCCTTCATACGTGGGGAAGGTCCTGAGGAAAACATGCTTCGGGACCGTGCAAACACCCTAGGAAAGCGAGACGAACAGCCCATGCCACGGCAATTGAAGGCAGCTCTGGTCGAAGCCGGCCGCAGGGTCTTCGGAGGATACTCGGCGCTCCTGCAACTGCCTCACACGGCACAGTTCGCAGTGGGGTCGGTCATTGCCTCCATGCCCTTCCCCATGGTGGGCATGACCATCACCATCTCGGTGCAGCACTACTACGGCAGTTATGCCCTGGCCGGCGCCCTGACCGCCATCCAGGCCGTGGCCCTGGCCCTAGTCAGCCCAATGCTGGGCAAGATGGTCGACAAGTTTGGCCAGCGACAGGTTTCCATCCCCACGGTTCTGGTCTGGATCGTGGCCGCCACGGTCCTGATCACGGCCATCACCGCCCATGCTCCCACCTGGGTGCTCTACCTGGCCACCCCCTTCATGGCGGCCATTCCGCCATGGGGAGCCATGAGCCGCAGCCGGTGGACGCATCTACTTCGTGGCGACCATCGAGCCACCAGCCAGGCCCTGTCCCTGTCTGGGGTCTTCGACGAGGCCATGTGGGTGATCGGCAACCCGCTGGCTTCCATCCTGGCGGTCATTTCAGGCGTGTTGGCCTTCTCCTTCACTGGGATCTGCGTGCTGGTGGGAGCCTTTATGTTCCTCTCCTGCCGAGAAACCGAGCCGCCCTCACAGACGGACATGGCCCGCGCCCAAGGCATCACCCGCAAAAAGTACAGAGAACGGCAAGCTCAGCAGGTGGCTAGTCTGCGGACCCAGGAGGGCGGAAACAACCGCAGCGGCGCCTTCTGGAGCGCTGGCATGATCGCCGTCTGCGCCACTTGGTTCGGCCTGGGAGCTTTTCAGAGCGCAGCGTCCATCTCCATCATCGCCTTCGCCACAGAGCAAGGGATGAAGCAGATGACCGGGTTCGTCTTCGCCTGCTTCTCCTTCAGCTCCCTGGTCGGCGCCCTGCTTTACGGGGCCAAGAACTGGACTATTCCACTCTGGAAGCGTTTCTACTTCTGCCTGCTGGTGGTCAACCTGGGTATCGGAACCTTCATGTTTGCCAGGAATCTGTGGACCATCATGGTCATCTATCTGATCATCGGCGTCTGCCAGGCACCCACCTGGATCAACGGCAACCAGCTCATGCTCCACCTGGTGCCGCCCATCCGCTTCACCGAAGGCATGGCCTGGCTGAGTGCCATGAATTCGATCGGGTCCTCAGCCGGTTCGGCAGTGGCCGGGCAGTTCATCGACCGTTACGGGTCCCAGGGCGGATTCGGGGTGGTCACTACTCTGGCTCTGACCTCGCTGGCCATCGCCTTTGTGGGCTTCCGTCAAATCCGCAACAGCACCGAGGACCCCATACTGACCGAGCTACCCGCCTGAGGGCGCAACGTAAGGCTTTTGCACACAAGCGGCTCCTGCTACCCCGTGAGCACAGGATGAATGATTGAATGGGCTATCGTGCGTAGATTAATCGGACAGCTGCTCAAGTTCGGCATCGTGGGCGTCATCGCCTTCCTGGTTGACATCGGCATCATGAACCTGCTGATCATGGGGCCGCACCTGAACAACGTCCTGGCAGGGGCCATCTCCTTTCTGATCTCCCTGGTCTTCAACTATCTGGCCAGCATGCGCTATGTCTTCAAACACCGGGAGGACATGGCCCGGTGGATGGAGATGGTAGTCTTCCTGGTCTCCTCGGTGATCGGCCTGGGGATCAACGAGGTGATCCTGTGGATGGGCACTGCCATGCTGCCGCCGGACGCCATTACCACCATGCACGCCCGTTACCTGCTCTACGCCAACATCGCCAAGATCACAGCCACCGTGGTGGTAGCCATCTGGAACTTCCTGATCCGCAAGTGGCTGCTGGACGCGCCAGCACCCGACAAGCCGGTCAATCCCCGTTCTGTGGCCCACCGTCTGGGGGACTGGTCCCTGAGTCATCGTCCCTTCGGCTGGCGCTAAGCCAGCCTGCCCGGTCGAGGCTACTATGGGACGGGAATAGTCAGCCATCCGGCATACGGACTGAGTCATCCTGATTGGTCATGCCGGACGGATCGGAAAGGAAGCGCCATGCCCGTCATCCACACCCATGTAAGCACACCCATCACCGCCGAACAGCGCGAACGGATCAAGACCGCCTATGGCAAGGCCATCACCGCCGTCCCCGGCAAGTCCGAGGGATGGCTCATGTGCCCCTTCGAGTCGGACATGCCCATCTACTTCGGGGGTAATGACAGCAAGCCTGCCGCCTATGTTGAGGTCAACGTCTTCGGCAGTGACGTACCCAAGTCTGCCTGGGAAAGCCTGACCAAGACCATCATGGACACATTGGAATCGGAGCTGTCCATTCCCAAGGACCGCACCTACATCCGCTATACGGCCACTACCGACTGGGGTTGGAACGGCGGCAATTTCTAGGCGAGTAATCCCCTGTAACGCATAAGGAGGCCTTCCCACGCATATACCTGCTGCGGGAAGGCCTCCTGCTTAAGCCCAGATCCCTATTTCAAAAAGGATCGTTATGGGATAGGTCAGATTTACTACTCTGCGACGACCTTAACCGTGAAAGCGGCCGAGATCTCGGGGTGCAGGGCCACGGTGGCCGGGAACTCTCCGGTGGTCTTGATGGTCTCCACGGAAATGGAGCGGGGATCCACATCGGCCAGGGGGCGAAGAGCCTGGGCGATGGCATCATTGGAGATGCCGCCGAAGAGCTTGCCTGAATCGGACACCTTGGCTGCGATCTCGACGGTCTGACCATCGATGGCGGTCTTGGCCGCCACGGCATCCTCACGGGTGGCCATGGACTTGGCCCGACGTGCCCGCTGCAGGGATTCAATCTGCGCAGCGGCGCCCTTGGACCAGGCGAAAGCCAGACCCTGGGGAATCAGAAAGTTGCGCGCATAGCCGGGCTTGACCCCGACAACGTCGCCCTTATGACCCAGATCGGTCACGGTATCGGTCAGAATTACCTTGGTTTCCTTTGCCATAATCCGGACCTCCCTCAGCGACCGTTGGTGGCATAGGGCAGCAGGGCCATCTCGCGGGCGTTCTTGATAGCCTTGGAGATCTCGCGCTGCTCCTGGACGGTGACACCGGTGATGCGGCGGGAACGGATCTTGCCGCGGTCAGAGATGAACTTGCGCAGCAGAGCCACGTCCTTGTAATCGATGGTATGGATCTTGGCAGCCCTCAGAGGATTCGGCTTCTTCTTGAAGGGCTTGACCGGCGGTTGCGGCCTTTTACGTGACATTGGTACTCCTTAAATGAATGATGACGCTATGAAACTTCAGAATTCGGGATCGTCTCCAGAACCACCGAACTCGCCGGTGGATCCAAAGGATCCGAAGGAATCGCCGGATCCGGTCGATGACCAAGGATCCTGGGCTGGGGCCTGCTGGCTCTGCGCTGGCTGCTGACGACCCATAGGGGCCGATGCCGCGCCGGCGCCGCCCTGGTAGGATGCCCCACCCTGGTAGCCGCCGTTGTTGGATCCAGCGAAACCGCCGCGAGATCCTCCGCCACCGGTGTTGGCGTTCCTGGTGACCTGAGCGGTGTTCCGTGTCAGTGCAGGTCCGATCTCGTCCAGACGCAGCTCCACAACCGTACGGTTGTTGCCCTCACGATCCTGATAGGAGCGCTGCACCAGACGACCCTGGGCGATCACCCTCATGCCCTTGGTCAGACTGGCCTGAATGTTGGAGGCCATGGGACTGTAGGTAGAATCCCAGGCCGAGCAACGCATGAAGAGCGAGTCGCCGTCCTCCCACTGCCCCGAGTTCCTGTTGAACTGTCTGGGCGTGGACGCGATGGTCAGGTTGGCCACCGTGCCTCCGTTGGAGGTCGTACGCACCTCCGGATCCGCAGTGAGATTACCCACCACGGTGATGTATGTATCTCCCGCCATGTCACGACCTTTCCTCGGAATGAGGACTTGGGAATGGGCCTGCTGGGGCGAATCCCGCACCCTTGGACCTTCGACGCGAGAACTGAAGGTCAGCCGACGCTTCGATGTCCTTTTGCTGTTTGCTTACTTGTCATCCTTGCGAAGAATCTTGGTGCGGATGACGGACTCGTTCAGGTTGAGCACACGATCGAGCTCAGCGCTGGCAGAAGGCTCGCAGGTGTATTCGACCACCACGTAGTTGCCTTCCTTGTGCTTGTCGATCTCATAGGCCAACTTGCGACGGCCCCAGACGTCGATGTTGTCGACAGAGCCGCCTTCCTTGGTGACCACCTCGAGATACTGGTCGGTCAGCTTCTTCAGCGAGCGCTCATCCATGGCCGGATCGGCAATGAACATCAATTCATACTTGTGCGCAGACATCACCCACCTCCTTTGGACTTACAGGTCACGGACCTTCCGTGACAGGAGGGTGTAGCACATCAACCCGCTATGCCACTTATACATAGACAGATAAATCATATGCTATCTATTGTGCAAGACAACCTGGCTGGTTGACATCATCGGTTTCAGGTCCTCGGATTAGGGTTTCAGCGGCTTTCTCGCTGATATCGCAATTCCGTCGTTTGCTTTGCAGCAATCCACCACGATTCATGCCTTTTATACCATTCTATAGTGGCCTCCAGACTCTTGGCGAAATCCACCTGAAGAGGCTTCCACCCCAACTCACGCCGTATCTTTGAAGCATCAATAGCGTATCTTCTGTCGGCCCCCGGCCTATCCCTTACAAACTCCACTTCGTCAAGAGGCCGGTTCATCATTGCCAAAATCATCTGCACCACAGCGAGATTACTGAGGCGATTATCTACTCCAACCAGATACGTCTGCCCCAAACGACCCCGACAGTAAACATTCCAGATCGCTCTGCAATCATCCTCTACGCTTAGCCAGTCTCGAACATCTTTGCCCTGGCCATACAGCTTGGGCCTATAACCCGTCAGTATATTGGTTATTTGCCGGGGAATGAACTTCTCCACATGCTGGAATGGACCATAGTTATTCGAGCTGTTCGTTATAGTCACTCGGGTGCCGTAAGTCCTCCACCAGGCCCTGACCAGATGATCAGAGGCCGCCTTTGTCGCCGAATACGGACTTGATGGACGATAGGGACTGCTCTCATCAAATCTCGTCACATCCTCAACGGATGTATCGCCAAATACCTCATCCGTAGATACATGATGAAAGCGCAGGTCATGGCGTCTTGCGGCCTCCAATAGAACGTAGGTCCCATAAATGTTGGTACGAATAAAGGGAGCAGCATCTCTAATGGAATTATCATTGTGTGATTCTGCTGCAAAATGGATGATTCCTTTAATATGATACTGCTTGACGATTTGCTCAACCAAAGATGAATCGCAGATATCACCCCTGATCACTATAGGCTTGCGCGACAAACCATCCAAACTATGCTGATTGGCGGCGTAGGTCATCTTATCCAGAACAACGACCTTCGCTTGCGGATTCACTCGGGCAAGATATCGAACAAAGTTGGAGCCAATAAAACCTGCCCCTCCGGTGACAAGAAGGCTGGCAACTTCATCCTTATCTGTCAATCTATGTCCTCCATGCCAGTACGGACGATCTCCATGCTTCTGTCGTTGATCAGGCCTGCAAAATTGGTAGTGCCATGATTGCGCACTACAAAATCGCAGGCATTCTCATCGCTGGTGAAAGCGAGCTGCTCGTAGTTGGAAAGGTTAGTAACGTCAGGGATG
Source organism: Bifidobacterium sp. B4142 (assembly GCF_026537325.1). Taxonomy (GTDB): domain Bacteria; phylum Actinomycetota; class Actinomycetes; order Actinomycetales; family Bifidobacteriaceae; genus Bombiscardovia. The sequence continues at coordinate 144,060 of NZ_JAFNMJ010000003.1, read as the reverse complement.
ATCCGCATAGAGGCAATGATGCGGAAGTTCCCATCATTAAAGAGCTTGAGCGGCATGGAAAAATGAACCAGATGATGCCCCGGGCTATTGACATGAAAATGAGCTCCGCAATCGAAAGGTACCCCTCCCCGACCGGTATCCATGACCGACATGGGTATGTAGAAGTCGCTACCTCCCCGATAGTCATACTCTACATCGAACTCGAAGGTGTCATCGCAGGTAAGCAGCTGAGGCGATACTGGCAAGACCCTAAAGATAGGTACCTGATCGCTCAGTCCCGGCTCATGGGCTTGCTTTTCCGCCTTCTTTTCCGTTTTTTTCTGCCCAGCCTGGAGGTTCTCCAAGGTGTACTGGCTGGCAACATCATTCTTGTCTCCATCAACCACAATCTCGCCGTCACGGATCAGGATGGCTCTGTTGCAGTATTTCTTGACTGAATCCATGCTATGCGTGACAAGAATGACTGTTTTAGTCGGATCTTTCTTGATTTCAGTGAAGAAATTATCGCATTTGCGCTGGAAGGCCTCATCACCGACTGCCAAAACCTCATCGAGCACCAAAATGTCGCCTTGCGCCTTGATGGCCACGGAAAAGGCCAGTCTGACCTGCATGCCGCTCGAGTAGTTTTTCAGCTTCTGATCCATGAATTCACCCAGCTCGGCAAAATCGACGATTTCGTCGTACATGGCTGCTACCTGATCATGAGAGAAGCCAAGAAGCGCACCATTCAAAAAAACGTTTTCCCGGCCGGTCAATTCAGGATTAAAACCCACGCCAAGCTCGATGAACGGCACCAACTTGCCGTGAATATCCACACTGCCGTGTTCCGGCACATAGATTCCCGAGATGATTTTCAGCAGGGTGGACTTGCCCGAGCCATTTCTTCCTACGATGCCGAAGAAATCACCCTGATGCACTTGGAAGCTGATGTCTTTAAGGACAACCTGCTCCCTGTACCCTTTGATTCCCTTGGTCCAGTTGATGAAAGCCTGCTTTAGGCCAGTGGCCTGCTCAGTCGGCAACCTGAAAGACTTGGCCACATGGTCAATCGAGAGTACGACTATCCGATCATCAAACTGATCAACCTGCGTAGTTGACTTCCTCTCAACATCTTGCATTACAAAACCTCCGCGAATTGTCTGCTATGCGACCGAAAGACATACAGGCCGAACATGAAAATAAGAACTGTCAATAACAAAGGAATGAAAGCGAACAACTTATTGCCGTACAGGGTCCAAACGGTTGGCACGTTTTCAGGAGAAATGAGATTATGACGCACGTCCATGATGACCTGGGCTGCGGGGTCCAACAGCATAAATTTTGCAATTATAGGATAATTCTTTTGCACCATGGACAATGGATAAATAATGGGAACAGCATAAAACATAGCTTGAAGAACCACTTCCCAAATATGAGCGATATCGCGATAATAAACGAACATCGTAGATAGGATCATGGCAATGCCCAAGGCAAGGATATAGAGCTGAAACACATTGAGGGGGACCAAGAGAACCCTCCATGTGAAATGAGCCGTAGTGAACAGCCCGAAAACGATGACCACGCCCAGGTTGATTGCTAGGCTGATCATGGACCCCATCGTGACTGACGCGACGATGATGTATGTAGGAAAATGAACCTTACGCAGCAGGTCTCCACGGTTAACAATCGATTGCAGTCCCATGCTGGTGGCCTCCGAGAAGAAACTCCATAGGCAGGTGCCGCAAAGCAGAACAATGGGGAATGTGGGCGTTCCGTCAGTAAAATGAAGGAATCTTACAAAAACCACATACATGACGCAGAACAGCATCAGTGGCTTGAGAACCGACCACAGTACACCCAAGAAGGACCCTTGGTACCGGAGTTGAAAATCTGTCTTCACCAACTCTTTGAAAACGACAAACGAGTAGCGATACCTTTGCTGTAGTCGCTTAAAAAAAGCTTTCACAAAACTCCTATTCTACTGAACTCGTCCAAAAGCGCAAAAGCTCATTATCCCAGGAAATCTCTTACAAGGCAGCGGTTATTACCTCATATAAACAGGAAGCCCACAATTGGGAAGTAACATAAGTACCAACCACCAAGCAAGGAGTCTTATTTGGCATGAATAATAAGGACAGACAGAACGGGCAGCGTATAAAAATCTATGTAGCCACCCGTACGCGCGTTGCAGTCCCGCAATGCGATGCGATCAGTCTCCTGCAAGTCGGAACAGCACAAGCACCGGAAAAGCTCCCGTATATGCTTCACGACGACAGCGGGGACTCGATTTCTTCGCTCAATGCTATGTATTGCGAGCTCACTGCGCAATATTGGGCTTGGAAAAACGTCGATGCCGATTACTACGGATTCTGTCACTACCGTCGCTACTTCGATTTCAGCAGCGCACCTCACCAGGCCAACGACTACGGTGAAATCATGGATGACTTCATCGACGATGCCGCTGCACGGCGGTATGGCCTGGATGATGAATCCATCAAGTGCCAGGTGATCGGCTGGGATGTCATTACCTCTCCCATCAACAATGTTGAAGCCATGGGAGGGTATCATTCGTTGATCCAGCATTATGCAGGCAACGATCACCTACGAGTCAGTGACCTCCGCCTCATGTATGAGATCCTTTGCAAGAATTACCCTAAGTACAGGGAGGATGCAGATTCCGTATTACATGGCGACAAGGGTTCTTTCTGCAACATGTTCATAATGAAGAAAGAAATCTTCCAACAATATTGCCAATGGTTGTTTCCGCTCCTGCAAAAATTCACGGCCATATGGGATGCATCTACGGCCGACATTGAACGCATGAGAACCCCAGGACACCTGTCCGAAAGGCTGCTTAACATTTTCCTCTGCCATCATCAACGCACCAGCGGGAAGTGGAAAATCAAACAACTGGGATGCGTGCACTTCCGCTATCCCGATGCCCAGGAAACTGCAGAACCAGGAAGCGCAACGGACAAGGCTGTACCCGTAGTGTTGGCGGCCAACAATGCCTATGTGCCTATGCTAGCCACGACATTGACGTCCATACTACGCAATTCATCAGCGAATCGTCGATACCGCATCATTGTCTTGGAGCAGGATATATCAAAGGACAATAAAGAGATCCTTGCAGGGATATTCGCAAAATACCCCTGGTGTTCTTTGCATTTCCTTAATGTACGGCAGCGTATGGCCGGTAGAACTCTGACAACAAATAACGGTTTTATCAGCAATGAAACCTATTACCGATTCCTGATCCAGGAGGCACTGCCTCAATATGACAAAGTGGTGTATTTAGACTCCGATCTAGTTGTTAACCGAGACATAGCCGAGCTCTACGATACCGACGTTAGGCATTACGCTGTGGCAGCAGTCAAAGACCTGGACTTTTTAGGCAACCTAGGGTGGTATTCCGATGGCAAGCGTCTGCAATACGCCCGCAATGTGTTGCATCTGAAGCATCCATATTCATACTTCCAGGCCGGGGTGCTGGTCATGAACCTGAAGGCTCTCCGAATAATTCACACCACCAATGAATGGATGCAACTGGCAGCAAACCCTCACTACATATATAACGATCAGGACATACTCAACATGGAATGTCAGGGAAAAGTCAGGTTCCTTGACGGTCGGTGGAATGTCCTGCACGATTGCAACGACCGTGTCGAGACGGTCTTTAGGTACGCGCCAGCACAAGCATTCAAGGAATATGCACAAGCCCGCGAGGAGCCGTATATTGTTCATTATGCTGGCTTCGACAAGCCTTGGCTGGATCCTTGGTGTGATCTCTCGACCTGGTATTGGCTGTATGTCCGGAGCTCCCCGCTTTTCCACCAGATACTGGCGATCATGACTAAGACCGGATCTCTTTCGACCGGGCATCATAAACGTCTTATTACAGAAGACAGCCCTCTTAGGCAGCATGCCGACAAAATATTTCCGATTGGCTCCAAGAGGCGCTCCCGCATCAAATCATTGCTGCGAGTCATACTGCATAAAGCGTAAACAGCAGTGTTCTACAAACCTGGAATGTGTCCTGTTATAGCGCACAAGGAGGGAAGGCAGGTCTATTGACATCCGCCCCTTCCCAAGGGTCAGGAAAAGGACATTGACCGCTTTTACTCTCGATGCCACAAATCGCGGGTATAGACCTTATCCGCCACATCATTCACATCCTCAGTCATCCGGTTGCACACAATCAGATCACATGAGGCCTTGAATTCATCAAGATTGTGGGTCACCCTATGCCCAGCAAAACTATCCGCAGCCATGGGCTCGTAAATTATGAAATCCACACCCAGGCTATCCAAATACTCCATAATGCCCTGGATGGAACTTGCACGAAAGTTATCCGAACCTTTCTTCATGACCAGCCGGTAGATTCCAACCAGTTTAGGCTCGCGAGAGGCGATTTGCTCCGCTATGAACCGCTTTCGCGTATCGTTGGATTCAACCACTGCTTTGATCAGGGTCTGCGGCACATCCTTGTAGTTGGCCAGCAACTGCTTGGAGTCCTTGGGCAGGCAATACCCGCCATAGCCGAATGAAGGGTTGTTGTAGTAATCGCCAATCCTGGGATCCAGGCACACGCCCTTGATGATCTGTGTCGTATCCAAGCCACGGACTTCGGCGTAGGTGTCCATTTCGTTGAAGTACGAAATCCTCAGTGCTAAATAGGTGTTTGAGAAAAGCTTGATAGCCTCTGCCTCAGTGGCACGGAGCAGCAGGCAAGGAATTCCGTCATCCTCAGCGCCCTGCTGGAGCAGCTGAGCGAACTGCTCACCATAATGCCTCCAGCCCTGCATGTGGTCGGCAGGTATACCCACGACAATCCTAGATGGATGTAAGTTGTCGGCAAGCGCATGGCCCTCGCGAAGAAACTCAGGAGAGAACACAATGCGCAATTGCGGATGACGCTTACATATGGTCTCGGTATACCCTACCGGAACCGTCGATTTAATGACGATGCAGGCCTGGGTGTCACGACCATCCAACCTTTGAAGCTCGTGCTCGATTGATGAGGTATCAAAGTAATTACGCTCCTCGTCATAATCGGTCGGAGTGGCAAGAACAATGAAATCCGGCTCCTCGTAAGCCCAATCAGGATTCAGCGTAGCTCGCAGGTTGCATTTTCCCGAAGCAAGAAAAGCACTGATTTCAGAATCCTTGATGGGCGAATGCCCCTGGTTGATGGCATCGACCTTGTCCTTTAGAACATCCAGAGCTCGCACCTCATTGTGCTGTGACAACAGACAGGCCAGGGACAGACCGACATAGCCAGTACCTACGATCGTTATTCTCATATATAACAGTGTACAGTTCATTCCGTACTGGGAGTGTCAGGGAAATATTTGTGTAATCCAGCTGAATATTCAATGGCTATGTTCCTGCATATTGCGGCAACCAGGTAAAATACGTAGAGACTTCGTCGCCCTCGATTAGCTATACAAGGAGATGCCAGCTACATGCCAAAGATCTCAGTCGTAATTCCCGCCTACAACGTGGGAAGGTACCTTCCGGAATGCCTTAACAGCATCAGCTCACAAGATTATGAGGACTTCGAGGCTCTGGTCATCAATGACGCAAGCACGGACAACACATCGGCCATTGCAGCGGAAGCAGCTGGCAAAGACGAGAGAATTCGATTGGTGGAGCACCCCAGCAACATGGGCACCCATTTGACAAGACGCACTGGTGTGCAGGAAGCCAAAGGGGAGTTCACCTTTTTCCTGGACGGCGACGACGCCCTGGCGCCTTTCATGCTCAGCGAGCTGTCAGAGGCCATAGACCTTCACCCTGCTGACATCATGCATTTTGGCATCACTGTGATGGCAGCGAACGGCACTCTGGACAGCGAGCGGCAGGATTTTGAAAACTTTAATAACAAGCCTACCAAGCCAAGCCAGGGTCTCGATATCATTCGTGACATTTTTGATGAAGACCGCGGACAACAGGTGGACTGGCGGTTCACCCAGCGGCTCTACAAAACGGCCCTACTCAAGAAAGCCTTTGCCGCCATGACCGATAATCGCCTAGGTCGCTCCCAGGATGGGTATGAGTGTTTTGTTACATCGGCGCTTGCGCAGTCTTATCAGCCTATCAAGGAATGCAGAGGATACCGCTATTACTATGGCCGTGGGATCAGCGGCACCGGTCAGATTTCCCCCAAACTGTATGCACGATATTGCCGGGAATTCCAATCGAACTTCGCAGCTGCTTATGATTTCGCCGACGACCCACACTCGGCCATATTGCAGAAATGCGCCCTGGGATTCGAGCATAAGGGCACGGAGATACTTGCCAATGACTGGTTGCTGCGCATCGATGATGAGCATAAGGTAGAGGCCGCCCACGATATGAGCGATATTTTCGGCCCCGCCATCACCGGTAGGGAGATCTACCGCTTTATTCGAGATAGAGCATATGGCCTTCTTCATCAAAAATCCACCATTAAGGACACAGACCCTCTGTGGAGATGGAAAGTCATAGCAGATAGGATGTTTGTGAACTCTGCTCCCCCCCAGCAACTTGAACGCTATCAAAGCATGCGCAGCAAGGCCAATGAACATCTGAGTGATCTCAAGACCCGACAAACACTTGATGCCTATAATCGACAGCGCATCAGGATTTTTGTGACAACACACAAAAAGGTCGACATCCCAAAGTCTGAGATCCTGCAACCCGTGCAGGTAGGCCCTGGCCTTAAAAAGGCAAGGATGAAGAATACCCTCCATGATGATGACGGCAGCAATATCTCAGAAAAGAACCCCAGATACTGCGAACTCACCACGCAGTATTGGGCATGGAAAAACGTAGATGCCGATTACTACGGATTCTGTCATTATCGTCGATACTTCGATTTCTCTGAGGTCAACCATAGGGAGAATTCTTACGGAGAAGTCATGGACGACTATATCGACGATGCTGCCATTCAACGATATGGCCTGGACGATGCAACTATCTCCGCAACCGTCAAAGGCTATGACGTTATCACCGCCGGTATCAAGGACCTTCGCACAACTATCGACAATTGGGGCAGCCCGCTAGCTCTGTACAGGGCCGCATCGGATCTGTACCTGAAGGATCTGCAAAGGGCATGCGCCATTGTCATCAAGTCGCATCCCGACTATAGCGATGATGTCAAACAGTATCTGCATGGACATTCTTCCTGCTTCTGCAATATGTTTATTATGCGCAAGGATCTCTTCTTTGCATACTGCCAATGGCTGTTCCCCATACTTGCCGAATTCGAGCAGAGCACCGACATGTCCTCATACAGCCAGGAGGGTCTGCGTACGCCAGGTCATCTGGCCGAGCGGCTTTTCAACATCTGGCTTATCCACCAGCGTCATATCAAGCCCACATTGCGTATCAAAGAGCTGCAATGCGTTCATTTTACCCATCCCGAACAGCAGACGATCTGCAGGCCTCTTGAACTTGCCGAGAATGCAAAAGAGATCATTCCGGTAGTCTTCGCGGCCAACGACGCCTATGTCCCCATGCTGACTACAGCCATATACTCGCTCCTATCAAACGCATCAGACAAGTATCACTACGATATTGTCGTTCTGGAAAGGGATATGAGCAAGCAGCATAAGGCTGTCATAAGGAATTTTCTTGTGTCTTCCCCCAACATCACCTTGCGCTTCGTGAATGTGGAACGTGAAATTGCCGGCTGCAACCTGGCAACCTCCAATCAACATATTAGCATCGAGACATATTACCGATTTATCATCCAGACTGTCCTGCCTTTTTACGACAAGGTTTTGTATCTGGATTCAGATTTGGTAGTGAACGACGATATTGCAAAACTCTACAATACAGACTTGGGCACTGATCTCTTAGCGGCTATCCACGACATCGATTACCTAGGCAACCTAAACAACAAGGACGGCAAGCGGCTGCGCTACAGCAGGCAGGTATTAGGCATGCGGGACCCTTATTCCTACTTCCAGGCAGGCGTACTTTTGCTGAATACTGCTGAGCTACGAAAGCTGCATTCCCTGCCGGAATGGCTGCGGCTATCTTCAAATCCCAGGTTTATATACAACGACCAGGATGTTCTCAACGCCCAATGCCAGGGCCGAGTGACTTATCTGGATTGGTCATGGAACGTGATACATGACTGTGACGCCAGGTTGGAGCGCATATTCAGCCATGCGCCAGCCAACGCCTACTACGGCTATCTCCAGTCCCGTAAACAGCCAAGAATTATTCACTATGCTGGATTCATAAAACCTTGGAATGATGCCAGTTGTGATCTGGCTGACGTGTATTGGTCCTACGCCAGGCTGACGCCCTTCTACGAGAGCCTGATACAACACCTGTCTGACTCCCATAACCAGGTACATGTGGCAAAGCATGAACGAGCGATTGCTGAAAACAACGGACTCCGCAGGTTGGTAGACCCTATCGCCCCTATCGGCAGTGCACGCCGCGAGATCTTGAAAACGGTAGCCAGAGCTGTGGAAGGTCGGCAGTAGCATCATCAGACGTTGCCGGTCATTCTACTAAGAAGGTCGGTAGCGTCAGATTTCTTTCGGCAATCGTGTAGTAAAACACTGTAATCAAATTTAGCGCAATGCAGTTACCTGACAGTTTCCCTTCAAGCCCTAAAATATAAGACGCATAGATTGTTCATCTGCATGCGAATCGATACAGATCCCATTGACTCCCCGGCTCGATTTGAGAATCAAAGGCACTGATTTTTGCCAGCGTTCCCCGTTGTTCATATTTATTAATCAAACGGTCATCATGGAAGGGATAGTACTGCTCCTTATACGTAAACATACGCAGGCTTGGAGATTGTGGACCCATAGTCAAAAAGTACTTGTTGCTTCTCTCTTCAGGCTTGCTCTTTGCTTTATAACTGGTCACGACTGGGCACACTGTATGCAGCAGGCGTTCGGAATCACCTGAAGCGAATGCACGCTCCACTCCTCCGAACACCTGGCCATTTTTCGTATCCATGGGATTGTATACCGGATACAGCATATCCATTCCGTAGAGAGCCATTCCATACATGGAGCCATTCAATGGGTCAGACACAACTACAGCATTGTCCTCCACTAAGTTATGCACCTTCTTCAAGACATGGTATTTATCATGGCTTAATTGTTCCCCTGGAGTTTGTGCTTCGATATCCGTGCTACCAGCGACAATGGCCGACAATTGTTTTTTTGCTGGTTCAAAACTCGAACAGAATACTAAGACTACAACTAAAAGCAACGCTGCGATCACACTGACAGGCGTGAGTTCAACCTGGGATGACACAGGTCGGAATACAACATGGGTCTTCAAGCTTCTGTCATGACTAGGCTCAAGAAGGCAACGCAAACCAAAGGCCAGCAAGGGAACGACCGCCAAAGGTATCATGGTCAAGGGCCGTGTCTCCCCACGATACCATACAGCAGTGATCACGTTGGCCAATGGTCCAGTAAGCGCAGAACTGGAAATGAAGATCAGAGCAGTAAGAAGAAATGCTCCGTCAACAGCAAGTGCATCACGAAAACGCTCCCCGCAAAGCAGCAGGACTGCAATAAAACAAATACAGACCAAAGTTGCCATGAAGATGCCCGAAAGGCCAGGAACAGCGTCAGTTAAAACTGTTTTCACTGCATCGCCGAGACTCCTTGTCGGCCGAAAAGTATGGAACCATGACGAAGGATGCAGGTAAGCCTTGCCGTGATCACGGTAAGAGACATAAGTTAAGAAAAACCCTGCTCCGAGGAATATGCATAGAAGGAAGCAGAGAATGTCTCTTTTGGACATTTTCACCAGGATAAAAGGGGCTATGAAAACCAAATAGGTAAACGCCACTCGAGGATGAGCTAATAACATCAGTAAGACGAGAACAATTGTCAGTAGAGACCAACGGAGTATGTGAGTAATCGTGCTTTCGCTCCGCATAACGAGTGAATCCATCAACTTAAGACTGGAATACATCAAAAAAGGTAAAAACGACGTAGCAAGTCCATAAGCGATGAGTGGACCTGCGTTCAGCATCCAGTAGGGATGAGCCACCGATACCACGGACAGCACTGGTACTGCAATATTAAGGATGATCCGACATCTCTTAGCTGAATCTGAATAAAAATAAGAGCACCATAGCAGCATACCCATGGGGAAAAGAAGGCCTGATGTAACAAGCCATATCAAATTCACTCCAGTAAAAATATTGATCTGAATCCCCAACCAATTCGACACACAAATCAATATATAGACCAAACAATGAAACAGGGGTGGGTAGAAACTGTCATTAGGGTTAAGCCCCCACATGACTGAGAAGCCGTTCTGCATAAGCTTACGAATGAAGTAGTAGTGTGAAGGCGCATCAATAGCCTGGATAGGCGAATTCCACATACTCCAAGTTTTGGGAAACCAATTTACAACAATCAGAAGGGCAAGCAAAAGACCAAAACAAGAAGATGATAATCCACAAATTTGAATTGATTGTTTATTACAAGGTACAGCTATAGTGGCCTTATCTTTTGTGTTTTTCCCCTTGACGTTTTTTTTGATACCGACATTTGCTCTAATCAGATTGTTGCCTAATATGGGATGTTTGCTTCTCATTAATTCATTCTATTTACTACTTATTCTAAAGTAGAAATGATTCGCTAAATTTGGGATTGTTTTCTATCATAATTGGTGTGAAGTAAATAATCTACTAAACTGGATAAACAGACAACATTAACTCCTGTGCGACTATCTATTCAACTGTATCAACATAGACAAGTCTGCTAACATAATTCGCGGCTCTAAGCCGGAATTCATATCGAACAAAACGTATCGAATTACTGGTCTTAATAAGTATTGGTGACTCCTGAGTACATTACAATTCAGAAGCCACCAATATGAACTATTTCTGCGTCAAACTAAGATAATCTAAACGATCACTCCTGATTCAACACAGAGGAAATGTCACCTGAAACCGTCGCGCTTACTGCATCAGTACCTCCAAGTACATAAGCAGTGTTGTTGAACGTCCTAGTGGAATTGATCCAGTTGAGTGCGTCATGATTAACGGAAGTATCCGGGCTTACCAAGACAAGCGGCGCATCCTTTACTCCAGCTAGCACACCGCCAGCAAGTGCATCAGGGAAGTTTTCACCTGTTGCAAATACTGGAGTCGTTGGTTGCAAGTTACCGTTGGCTGCAGCATACTTTGCAATGTGAAGCGAAGTCTGATAACGCGTAGCACCACCCAGACGAACAATGTTAGATTCAGAGACTCCAGCACTCTTCAGTTGACCAATTACGCTGTTGGGCACAGCGGCAGATCCTCCAGCAATTACAATATTGGTGAAACCGTATCCTTTAATATCCTTAATGGTGCTTGCATCGAGACCATTGTTGCCACTCAGGAATACAGGATATTTGTTCTTCTGTGCATAAGCAGAGATTGACAGTGCATCAGCGAAATTTTCACCAGTAGCTATAATCGCAGTATCACCAGTCCAATTTGTGGCGACTACTTGCTTCTTTGCCTGAGCAAAGATCTCATTAGCTGTATCCCTACGGGTAGCGCCTGAGATACGGACGATCTTTGCATTTGGAGCAACCCGCTTTTCAATTTGGTTTATAACACCATCAGAAACCGCTGATTTCCCTCCAATGACCACAACCTTTCCAGGGTTCAAGCGGGAAATCTGTCCGTCTGCTCGGGCAGAAAGTCTGTACGAATTAGTCAAAATTACAGGAGCATCTGCTAAGCCAGAAAGACCGGAAGATGCAAGTGCATCGGGGAAATTATCTCCAGAAGCTACGATCACCGTGTCGTGACCTGAGTTGCCAGGATAAGCTTCTTCGACAATCTCACCCATCGTGTCGTATCGATCATTACCAGACAGCCGCTGAATTACACTTCTACTTTGCTTAACTGTACCAGAATAATGACCGAGCGTCACGTTATTTTGGGTTGATACGGCTGTGTTGAAATTAAACCATACACTATCGTATTTGGCTGGCGCAGACCATGTGACTTTATTGCTATTTGGCCCAACTACACCATTTTCACTTGTGCCCGTAATAGCCGCGTAGACCGGGCCAACCTTCAGACCATCGAGAACCCAATCAGCTTTTTTGTCGAATTCATGATCAGGCTTCACCGTAATATTCTGATCATCAGCACTCAACCCGTGAGTACTCAATGACACGATACCAAGAAGAGGAGTTATGTCTTTGATGTTGTTTTCGTCAAGAGTGAGCGCTGTTAGAGCAGTGAGATTACTCAACGGACTGACATCTGAAATCTTATTGTTCGTCAGGTCAAGCGTTGTCAACTTATCCAAACTACTAAGAGCAGAAATATCAGTGAGTTTCTGACCCTTTAGAGACAGTGACGTTAAATTCTTGAACGAGCCTACAGGTGACAAACCATCGATGAATTGTCTTCCATTCCCGTTGACCGCAAGAGTCTTTAATTTATTTTTCTGTCCTAGCTGTGAGAGGCCATAAACGATTGGATTCCCTGATAGATCCAAGTTCTCCAACTCATTTAGCCCTGACAACTCAGTCAGATCGCGAAGTCCATCGTTTGTCAAGCTGAGGGACTTAGTATTAGTGAAAGTTTTCAAACCCGCTAATTCAAGATTTGTCTTACCATCAACAGATACACTTATGGATTTGTCCTTAATATCCTTCATTAAGGAGCTATCATCACCAGTGCCTACTGCAACTGTATTCAAACCCGTTTTAATAGCTTCACGAAGATCACTATTTGGCACACACTGCTCGAGTGTGTTGTCGTCTTTGCACTTTGGTTCCGCTGCCTGTGCAGGCACAGTCAAAGCACCAACGCATGCAATCAGTGTTGCGCCGCAGATCAGACCGGCTCCCAGCTTCAACGGTAGGGATTTTTTAACTTTTGACAACTTACTCTCCTTCAATGTATAAGTTGTGCCATATATCAGTTTCTATTATCGTGAAAGAACCTACCGGCCCCTTCCGCAACAAGACTATACTCCTACATGAGTAGTTGGCAAGCTTGAATGTCATAGAATCTGACTCATCATTGCTTTAATCAGCATCTATAACTCTGTTAATTAACTGATTGGATTTTGCGACCTTGCTCCTTTCTAAGACACCTAGTCTAGCATAATACCACCAATCATTGTCATATAGAACCGTGTTTCAACCTCTGCTTCAAAAATGCGTTGCCTTATTTAAGTTAGTATTTATTGACGTGACACATCAACCAGTCGAAACAGAATTACAATAACTTATTCAAGTTATCGTCTCGGACAGCCTTGTCGAAATCCAGCTGGTATCCATTTGCGTTTAGATAGCCGAGTATCCGACTGAAAACCTTATCGTTGCCTCCGCTCTCAGTATTGACGTGGCAGAGAGCCTCTTCTTGAGTACCGGGCAAATATTGAAGAAGTTGATTATCTGTGGAAGCAACTACCGGAATAGGCCGATGAGCTCCTACTTGCATGATTTTCAACCACACGTCATCTGTGGTGGGGCATAGAGACATGATCAAGTTCTTGGCGAAGGTAGAGTCAGGCATCAAGTGTGGAGGGAAAAGCGTGCCGGCGCCGGTAGTGGCAAAAAGACGCATGGATGGCACACCCACTAGACGGGGATGATAATGCGGCGCCTCGTAAATCCAATCCTCATATTTTTTACGACTGCCGTCGCTGTTAAAAGTGATGAGATGGGTGCGGGAAGCCACTATGGTTTGCGGATAGCGGCGGTGGGTCGCTAGAAGATCCCCAATCATGGTGTTTCTGTAGATTAAATCATCATCAACTGTGACAACCAAATCGTTCGGAAATTCGCGCAGGGCCCAATAATATTTCTTGTGTGGTTTCAAATCGTCATTGACCCAACGCACCTGGACATCCATCCAGAGCAGGTCTCTCAAGCTGGAAGGCAGGTCACGTTCTCCACCTGGAAAATCAGATCGGCACAACCAAAGAATGATCAAATCAGGCAGGGTCTTTTGTGCAAGCAGTGATTTTATGGCCAGGTGAACAGTCTCGATGCGGGCTGGGTACGAGGTCATAGAGGCAATGATTCGTGGACGGCCAGGCGCCAGGGCCAGACTGCATCGGGTACCCAGACGCCTCAGTCTGTTGCGCTTCTCCTTGAAAGACATGCCTGTAGGCATAAATTCCACCTCACTTCGGCTACCGCTATAAATATAAACACTTTCGGATCGCTAAGAACTTGAATTCCTTACAGTCATCATGCCACAAAGTCTAGTTTTACCAAGCTGGAATCGTATTCCTTACCGGTAGGCAAGAACACTCATCAGTTCTCCAACAGCGTGATAGTAGAGCCCTTGAGGAACGCCCTGGAAATCGCCCCGATTGCTTTTATGTATAGACTGATCATGACGTGAAAAGGCAAACATCACCCAATGACCATATGGGCCACAGTTCCAAGGGGAGTAAAGTCGGTATCACTGGTTAGGACGATTAGTTATAGCTTCTGCCGACTTTTCAGAATCGAGTGTGGAATAGAGGTTAGAGCCGGTTCGCGCAAGCGAATGCACATGATTCAATTCAGGGATTCTCACACGAAAGAGGCTGCAGATGAATGATCAGCAAAGAGCTGCTCCTCCTGAACATGCAATGAGACAAAGAATCCCTAAAAATCGGATCGCTGGCCTTGATCTGGCAAAATCGCTGGCAATATTTCTAGTTATTTTTATACATTATATTTTTTACACAGGTTTTGTCGGCGACACCACACTGAACAACCTTGCCTCAACTTTCTCAGTCGTCGGAGTGCCCTTGTTCTTTGCAGTCAATGGGTATCTTCTGATGAACTCGCGATTTTCGGCAGACAAGCATCTTCATAAAATCCTTAGGATGGTATTCATCCTGCTGACATGGAAGATCATCAGCTTGCCGATAGTCAGTGCCCTGATGCACAAAAGTATAGATTGGAAATCGGTTCCCCAGTATCTTCTGGGCGGATCTTATGACATGGTTCCTCTGGGTTACTTCTGGTTCATCAATGCACTGCTGGCCATTTATATTGTTTTCCCCATACTGAAGACTGTCTACGATGACCCGAACGGGAAACGATATCTGGGCTACGTCACAATTGTGCTTAGTGCCCTGATATTCGGTGTAACGCTAGGAGACAATGCCAAAGACATACTGGCAGGCTATAGCGGGCATCAGGTTCCGCAAGTGCTTGCCTCACTCAGCCAATACAACATACTAGGAGGCTATGGTTACGCATTGGTATATTTCATTGCCGGAGGCTACGGGCATGATATAGCAGCCTGGCTGTCTCGTCACTTCTCAAGTGCGAGGACGAAAAACATCTGCCTTTCTCTCGTGGCCCTATTGGCCTGGGGTTTGATTTTCGCCCTGCAACGGTTCCAGGCTCGAGCAAAGAGCATATCTTTCTATGTGGAGTCTGGTTACCAGAATGTTTTAACCTTGATCCTGACCATCACTCTATTCCAATTATTCATACAGGTCAGAACCGTCTCGTCAGGCCTAAATCCAATCGTCACCTGTATTGGATCTAATACGCTTGGCATCTATTATCTGCATCTGATGCTGATATTGGTAACTCGTGATCTGGGCCTGCACTTCCATTTATTCTACAAAGCGCCCATGCTCATCAATCTTGCACTGGTGACCGCTATTGTTTTGATTGCTGCCTTTATAAGCTGGGTCGGCAGCAAAATCCCCTTCTTCAGACATCTTTTTATTGGCTGAATACAGAGCCCCCAGGGCTAGGGGAGCCGTCAGCACTGCATGAAACACATACCTCGTGGGATCCATTCGTCCTGGGACGGAAAACGATATGGGGTATGCGAACAGGCTCAGCACTGAAACGAAATAGGGTGCCAACCGCATAGCCAATACCATCAAGCGTTCCCTGCCGCGTCTTCGCCAAACAGCGTACAGAATGAAGAAGGGTACGACCGATGACCAGATAGCCACGTAGAAGCAGACATTCAGCACCGGTATGGTTGTCAGAGTCTGGTATGTTTCATCGGCCAGCCGTTGGCGCCCATTGGGCTCCGGATCCTTTTGCAACCGCCCGTATGTATCGGGATTCGTCATGGTCCATGTGTACACGTGCATCACCATGGGATCTTGCCTATACGGGGGTTTTGGGGCCTTGATGGATTGTGGCCCGACAAAACTTGTCCAGCCACCCTCTAAACAGAAGAAGCCATTTAGGTACGACAAGGGATGATGAAGTCCTAAGTTCACCCACAAACGCGCAAAACCAGGCAAAGACCCTTTAGGACCGTTCGCCCCATAGCCGGTAACCGGATCGGATATATAAGGTGCATACTTTGCTGCCATTCCCTCCCAGCCAAAAGGCATCATCTCATCTACTGCTTTTTTCTGGGAATCGGCGATTGCTGTTGAATGATCATGAGCCGTCCTGGACAACACCTGTACAGGCATGACTATCGCTGCAACCTTCTCCCCCGGTACCACACGCAGCACAGGAAAGAGACATGCAGGTATTAGCGTGTTGACAACCAGCAAAGTCGATGCTACCAAGCAAGCGGCCAAAATCTTCATTTTCCTCCGGAAATAGCCGAGAACCAGCAAGAGCAGACTCACCACAATTATGTAAAGGCCCATCTTCTTTGTCAGCGAGCTTAAAACAGTCAGAACAATGAAAGCGCTGAGAAAACGGGGGTTCTTCAAGGGTTCCAGTCGGCCATCAACCAGCTTTACAAACAGGATGGCCCAAGGCAGGAAAAACAGGGCATGAGTCGTATCCTTGCAAATCATCATAGCCATCATGGGGACCGGAGGAAAAAGGCAGAAGAAGGCTGTGCAAAGGGCAATGAGTCTTTTTCTCATCGGCCTTGTGAACATATAGGCCAGCAGCCAGGCGATACAGAGCGCAAAAAGTATGACCTGAATTATGACACACAAGGAAAAACCGAAATTCGGACTGCCTGTCAGGAACCGACCAAGATCGGAGAACCATCCGTAAAGAAAAGTATCAAAAAAGGGATGACGGTCAGATATAATGCCAGGGGCCTGGCTGAAAGCCGCAATCCCGTAGTATTGGGCCAGCTGATCACCAGTGTCCCAAAAAAGCGAACCCGGATATAGAAGAATCAGATACGGAAGCCAGCAGATGAGAATCCGTATGCCATCGCAGAGCACGCCTCTAGGCGATTCAATATGATTGAAGTACAGTCGTCGTATCAAACTGTTTTTTTGCTTTTTGGCTCGGTCATCCGAAGAAGAACCGATCCTATCAAGAAAGCAGAATCGGAACATTCTAGCGAATAAGACCCAAAAGAGTATTCCAAAGAGCACAATATTCAGATACAGATGCGCCTGACCCCATTGAATGGCACCATAGGTTCCTGCATCTGAAGACAGAGAGAAAAGCACTCCCAGTAGCAGAGGGAAGAAGCACCCTTCCATTGCTCTGCCTTGCAGCAACACGTCACGGTTCTTGCCATGCGCGATCGGCCTAATTCGATTCGAATCAATACTGTGAAGTCCGACCATGATTCCCTTTGCATTTTGATGGATACGTCAATAATCCAAGCTTATCCTCCCGCCTACCTTGCAACACCACGAGGAAGCCGCCGAATATGACCCTGATTCATTGTTGCGCTGATTGGTAAACTTGTGCCATGTGGAAGCAATAAGGAAGAACAAGGAAGCACGCGTGGCCGTACTTATTCCCTGTTACAACGAGGAGATAACTATAGGTAAGGTGATCGACGATTTCCGTAACGCTTTACCTACGGCCGACCTGTATGTCTTCGACAATAACTCCACGGATGCAACGGTTTCCATAGCCAGGCAACGAAACGCCATCGTCTGCCAAGAACCTCGGCAAGGCAAGGGCAATGTCATCAAAGCCATGTTCGAGGAGGTTGATGCGGATGTCTATGTGCTGGTTGACGGGGACGACACCTACCCGGCCGAAGCGGCGCCAGAGCTTGTCTCCAAAATCCTCCAAGGATATGACATGGCCTCAGGTGATCGTCTCAGCTCCACCTATTTTCAAGAGAACAAACGGCCCTTGCATGGCCTTGGCAATCGACTGGTCAGGTCTTCAATCAACTTGCTTTTCGGAGCCCATCTGACGGATGTCATGACCGGTTTCAGAGCCGTATCCTTTGCCTTTGCTAAAACCTGCCCCGTAACCTCCTCGGGCTTCGAGGTAGAAACCGAAATGACCATTCACAGCCTGGACAACAACCTGCGCATCTGCGAAATCCCCATCCAGTACCGCGACCGCCCAAATGGATCGGTGAGCAAACTGGATACCTTCGGTGACGGGATCAAAGTCATGTCAACCATCTTTCGCATGATACGCGAGTACAGGCCTTTGCCATTCTTCGGCATTTCCGGACTGTTGATATCCATGGTTGGGCTGCTGTTGACTCTGAGCGTCATGATCGACTATTGGAAAACCGGCGTGGTTCTACGCTTCCCCACGCTTATCGGATCCGTAATGCTCGTCATTGCGGGCCTGCTGCTCATCGTGGCCGGCATCATCCTGGACATCATGGCAGCCGAGGAGCGCAAACGCATCATCCTGGCTCGAAACCAGTTCACGTATCTGAACAGACAGCAAGCCGCTAGTACAAGGCCAGATAGGCCTTGTCGCCAGAGAATACCAGCTGCTGATCCAAATCAATCTGGTTCCAGTCCCGACCAGCAAAGTATCGGCGATAATCCGACCGAGGCATCTCGATTCTGCTGAGGTTCGAATGGCTCAGATAATTGATCATCTGATAATTTGAATAGGGGGTATTCATGATGCGCCGGTTCAGTTCGTACCTCTGATAACGCACACTGTCGTATTTGACATGCACCCTTGCATCAGGAACTATGGCGATAGCTGTTACACGTTGCCCGGTGGAAGCCTCATGCTCTTTGATCTTCTGCGCCACGCTCAAGGCATAGGCCTGGTCCTGGGTATTACTGACATAGGCATCATAAGCTATATCCGCCATGCATAGGCTTGAAAAGAGCAGGAAGACGCCAGAGACGGCGATAAGCCTTGCAGCATGCCGAGCACCGTTGCCAGAGCCCGAGAAGGCCTCGGTCCCCTCAATCGTGACTTCGGCCTTTCGCTCTGGTTCCGGCATGGACTCGGTCGAGGTCCTGACCATGAGCGGCTGATGACGGGATACGAGCAGGGAAACCGCAAAAACCGTGGTCATTGACGCAATCCAAGCCCAAAAAGCCATATTGCTGCGCGGGGTCAAGAGGATATTCTTCTCGATATAGTGAGGAGCAAAGACTGCCAAATAGGCGACCAGGGCGGCGCAAGCCAATTGTCCATATGGCAGATTGTGCCTGGTACGGAAGGACAGCACCAGCAGAGCAATCAGAAAGAGCAGTATCAGGGTAACGCTGAATCTGGGCATGAGTCCATCGGCATTATTGAGCAGAGACAGCTGGTATCTCAACACCTGTTTGCAGTTAAAGACGATAGTCGGCAAAGAAAGCCTGGCTCCACGGCCGGGATCGGCTATGTACTTAATATGTATCAAATATCTTACGCAGATGACATTAAAAACAGAGCCGAAGGCAGCCATGCCCAGCACCTTGGCCCAACGAAGCATCACCCGTGTAAATGGCTCGTGTCCTTCCCTCAAAGAAGTCAGGCAGCCTCCCAGCAAGGCGAGCGCCAAATACACGCCTACCAAGCTTTGGTAGCACCCCAAGGCAATCAAAAGACAAATCAGCGATGCAGCCGACAGCCAAGCATTCCGTCTGCCAAGGATGAGGCTGACGGCCAAGCTGACGAATATGGAACCGACGGCTGCAGACACAGCGCTTTCGGGGAACAAGAGGAATTCAAGTACGAATACGTTGATCCATACCACCGACAAGGTCAGACACAGACAGCACTGCCCAGCAAAGGATGAGATTCCGCCCAGCCTGGCAAAAGAGGCCGTGAGAATAACCAAAGAGATGGAGAATCCGACAATGCAGATTGCCATGAACAATCGCTGCCGCAAAACCAGGTTCAGACCGAGGCTGTCCGCCATCAGCGTCAAACGCCACCATGTGTATCGGCCATTCTGCAAATACCAAAGAGCATTCTGGTCATCAATCAGATGATAGGAATCCACCGAGTAATGTCGACGGGCAATTAGGGGAGCAAAGGCAACAACGTTAAGGATGAAGGCCAATAGAGCAATGCCGGCGTGACGCTTCAGCGATTCGATAGGCATCGGCGCATGCCGAGAGAGGGCAGATTTCAAGTTGAATACCTCTTTTGAATTATCTTGTCGAGACTTTCCCGGTTGAAATGCGGTTTGACGTACATATCAGATGCGTTCTTCGACGATATAGCGGGGTCGATGCTTCACTTCCAAATAGATTCGGCCAACATACTCACCCACCACGCCAATGCCTGACAGAATCAGCCCTCCAAGGATCCATATTGAACACATCACGGACCCCCAGCCGGCCACTGCACGACCACAGAAGAAGGAGACCAGCACATAAATAAGGATCACTATGCCTACCGCAACCGAAATGAGACCGATGCCGGTGATGGCTCTGAGCGGGGTGATCGAAAAAGAAGTAATGCCTTCCACTGCAAATGACATCATCTTTTTCAAAGGATACTTGGACTCGCCTGCTGCTCTTGAACCGCGCTTGTAGTACACCTTGCTGTGGGGGAAACCAAGAGAAGGAACGATGCCTCGCAAAAACAAATTGACTTCAGTGTAGTGAGAAAGAGCCTTCAAGGTTGTACGGCTCATAAGCCGGTAATCAGCATGGTTCGGTATTGTGTCAGTTCCCAGCCATGACATCATCTTATAAAACAGATCCGCTGTCGAGCGCTTGAAAACAGTGTCGGTATCCCTGTTGTCCCTGACACCGTAGACGATGTCGTTTCCTTTGGCATACTCCTTCACCATTGCATCAATGGCATCGGGATCATCCTGCAAATCCGCATCCATTGAAATGGCCGCGTCGCATCCACGACTCAGAGCCTCCATAAGCCCTGCATACAGGGCGTTCTGGTGTCCCCTATTATGAGAAAACTTAAGGCCATGCACTCTCGTAGGGTACTGGGAATGACTCGACTCGACAATTGGCCATGTGGAATCCTGAGATCCGTCGTCCACAAGAAGAATGTAGCTGTTCTCTGTGATGAACCCACGCTTTTCCAAGTCTGAGAGCTTGGTATTCAGGACGGGCAAAGTGATAGGCAGAACATCCTGCTCGTTGTAGCAAGGAATCACCAAGGCGAGTTGCGGAGCGCCCCTACCGCAACCCTGATCAGATTCGGCTGTCTGGCTTTTAGGCAGGTCCGATTTCAATTGCCCAGCAGTGTTCATGGTTTCTAACTTTAAACCCATGCTCAACCAAGTTTGCAGGATACCAGCGAAGGCTTGCTAGAAAGACAAACTATCAATCAATTGAGCACCGCCCCAGTCGTCTCATTGAAGTGGCGCATGGAGCCTTCGACCCGCTGCCAGCCCTTTAGCATCCACCCCATAACCGGATCGTAATATACCCACTTGCCGCCGTTGGATGCCAAGTGCTTCCATCCATAAGTGGTGGCGCCGCTCCAATCGTTGAAGTAGTACCAATTTTCATTGATATAGGCCTCTCCATGGAGCATCTGGCCGTTGGACGGATCGTAGTAGACCCACTTGCCGCCGTTGGAGGACACATGCTTCCACCCCTTAGCCATAGCGCCGGTAACGGGGTCGAAGAAATACCATTTGCCGGCCTTGCTGCTTTCGCCCTTGACCATTTTTCCATCGGCGGCGTATCTTACATATTTTCCGCCGTTTGAAGTGAGGTAAAAATCCCGGCTTCTGACCATATTGCCGTCATAGGCAAAGTAATACCACGCCCCATCAATGAGCCTTTCGCCATAGGCCATTCCCAAAGTGCGGGGATCGTAATACACCCTTCGCCCATCAGGCAGCGTCTTCCAGCCCTTGGCCAGCTGACCGTCGTCACCTGCCCAGTACCAGAGTCCGGCAGAAGAATCATATATTTCCTTGGAACGGGCTTTTTCTCCGTTCTCATACCAGTACTTTCCACCATCAGCGCTCACCAACTGACCTGATGCTGAAGAGTTGCCGTTGCCGCTTCCATTAACGCTGACCAGCTTGAATCTTTGATTCTCGCCTTGATTGGCCGCCCATAATTCCAGCCTGGATCCCGGGGCATCATTTGAGGCAGTGATGTCCCAAACCTTGCTCCGACCTCCGGCATATACAGAAGCGATGTAGTACGAACCATCGATGCCCCGATACAGGCTCCACTGCTGGTTGCGACCGCCATTTGCCGAAAACTGAATCAATGGCGTCCCGTTATCAGCCGAAGGTCCTGACGCATCCACCACTTTGCCATAGCTGGTCGCAATGGTGTAATTACCGCCACCGGCTGGCTTGATATAGAATTTCTGGTTGTCCTGCCCGTTGTAGGGCCAGATATCCAGAGGCACGCCATTGTCAGGACTGGCTCCTGTTACGTCGACATAACGATTGTCAAACAGGCTGGCGATATAGTAACGCCCTTCAGGCACGTCCGTTACTTTGGAAGCGAATGAATTGGGGTCGGTTCCATTGAAGTCAGGCTGACTGCGTGTGTTGCTAAAGGCGTTCAAATCCACGTGCCCATTGATGCCGCTGATTGAACCGCTATTGCTGTATTGCCAACCCTTATCAGCAGTTCTGAAATGAAAACCAGTACGCGGACCATAGCTAGCCACCCAATGCGTCTTGGAATGGAGGTTATCGGAATTCAAGGCAGAATAAAGATAGTTGGTGTATGAGTACAAGGAAAGCCTGTTGTATCCGGCAGATGACAACTTGCCCCACCAGGAATTGACTATTTGATCATACGTTCCAGGATTGGTGGGATGACTGTGACCTGCCCAAGTCCAATTTTCCAAGTCATAATGAACGGGATAACTGAGGTCATAAGGACTGACTCCTGCCTGCCTCAACAGGTCGACCGCATTGTCGCCCTCGGCAGCGGCCGTATTGGCATCATAGGCATACGAGTAGATATAGACCCCGAAAGGTATTCCCAAACGCTTGCATTCGCTGATGTTTCTCTTGGCCTGTTTATCCAGGCCGTTGCCCCAACCATAGCCTAGGCGAATGATGGCGCCGTCGACTCCGGAGTTCTTTACAGCCTCCCAATTTATAGTATTCTGCCACGCAGAAACATCGATGACCCCCTTGGCCTGTTCCGCGAAGAGAGTCCCATCAGCCTCAAAAAATGCCTGTGAACCTTGATACGAGCCCCAGTGAGCACCGTATTCATTATTCTGCAAGGAGGCAAAGGAAGTACGCGACCGTACGGAGGAATCAGCTGTTGCCGGTCTTGCCTCCTCACCTTGGTTGCCCTTGGTCTGTTGATCGGAATCCGTCTTGGAATCTTTTATGGCTTTCCTGACTTTATCCACATGAACAGGGATGAATGATTCTCCATTGGTCTTAGCCAAAGGATCTGCCTGACGGGTTGATGTCCCGACGATTTTCGGATCGGTAACTTTCTTGCCTGAGTCCAATTGCTTAAGCTGCTGGTCTGGTGTCAAAGCCAGATCATTCGCAACTACGGTCGAATCCTTAGGTATGGCGTTGCTGATTTTCTCTGGCAGTGGTTGATTGGGGTTGTCCGGCATAGACGCGCTCTGCGACTGGCCTTGATCGCCGATGGTCGAGGGGTTCGCATGCTCTTCCTCAGCCACCTTTTCCTGCGCTGCTGACTGTGTACTCCATTCAGCAGCCGTGGATACAAGAGCACCAGGCTGAAATCCCATAGGGCCCGCCATGGCAGCAGTGGCAGCAATAACCAGAATATTTTTAATCACAGACCAAAGCACCGTTACGGCTCCCCTTCAATCGTCATGCAACAATGTGCCCACCAACCACACTGGTACTAGCTTAGGAGGTAAAGCCGAGTTCGTCCAATGACCACAGAAGCGGTTCGAAACATACCAGACTTTCCAGTGTCACTGAAAGCCCCAAGGCCTACCGAGCGGTCACCTCAGCCCAAGAAAAGGCGTTTGTATTGGTCCACAAGCCTTACTTGAAGATGATAAGCGAGAAGTCCATTCATCTGCTGCCAGGCAGAGTCTGGACATTTTGGGGAATATAGCTGGATCTTCCCGCAGATTCGGGGAGCACTATGACTCCCAACAGCAAAGCGATGCAGGGTGAAATAATCCATGAAATCATAGCTATCGATGATGGGCATGTTCCCTGATGGACAGCGCAACCGTCACTACTGCCAGGACATCTACCATATATAAAACTATTGAATTACTACCTTGATTTTTGAAGCCTGCGCATCATCTAATCCCAACGGTTCAGCAATCCCCTTCGATACATCCTCATCCCTATTGGGAATACTCCGCCCAGCCGATATCTTCTGAACGCGGACTTGCGCACCCTTTGATGCGTCCCCAGGCGAAACTAATTGCAGCAAGGTGCCTGGGCCTACCCCGTGCCTGCTCAGGTACCTGAGCAATGCTGGATCCTGATCGCTTACTCGCCATACGCGCACGGTTTGCCCCTCTTCCACCTGAGACAAAGACTTCGTTAGAGGGACATCGGGCATGCTGCCAGATTCGGTCGGTATGGCATCCCCGTGCGGATCCTGGGCTGGATGGCCCAGATAGCGATCAATCCTGTCAACCATCTTCTCAGAGACGGCATGCTCAAGGGCGTCAGCCTCCTCATGCACTTCATCCCAGCTATAGCCCAGGACTTCCTCCAGAAACGTCTCCAGAAGGCGGTGGCGACGGACCATGGTAACGGCCGAGCGCCTACCTGCCGAAGTGAGACCAACCCGTCCATAAGGCTTATGTTCTACCAAACCGGCATTAACCATGCGTAAGAGGGCACCGGAAATGGTCGATTGCTTCATGCCGGTCCGTTCAGCGATATCCGTCGGGTGGACTGGGCCATCGTCCCACTCCTCCAGATCCCAAATGACTTTGAGATAGTCTTGGACATTGGTGGAAAGCTGAATGACGTCCATGTGCACAGTCTATAGCACAATTCCTTAGCCCCTCCCCCAATTTTTAGTCAAGCATCAGCAGAATCTGGCATGTAGACAATGTCACAGATATGTCCTCGTCAAGGTCTCGCAATTTTCATGTGACACCATTAGACTTCGAAGGGTCGAAGTTTTCTTTCAGACCTTTGAGCAACCAGAATCAAGGAAGGTGTCATGCCGAACACTCAGACCAGACCCTCCTCAGGGTCCGCCAGTCCAGCCGGATCCGAAGTCAGGACTCCGCCGTCCAGTCGGCAGCGCCAATCCCACCCCATCATCGAGACGGCCAATGGGCGATCCCTGGAGGAGATCAACGCCACGGTCTCCGTGCCCAGCTCATCCACCTCCTTTTGGAAGAACCTGGCGGCCTTCTCCGGCCCCGGCGCCCTGGTGGCCGTGGGCTACATGGACCCCGGCAACTGGATCACCTCCATCGGCGGCGGTGCACAGTACGGCTACCTGCTCATGAGCGTCATTCTCATCTCCAGCCTGATCGCCATGATGCTCCAGTACATGTCGGCCAAACTGGGAATCGTGACGGGCCTGGACCTGGCCCAGGCCACCCGCCTGCACACCAGCCGCCGGCTCAGCTTCGTCCTCTGGATCTGCACGGAACTGGCAGTGATGGCCACTGACATCGCCGAGGTCATCGGCGGGGCCATCGCTCTGAAGCTGCTCTTTGGCATTCCGCTAATCCTAGGTGTGACGCTGACTGTCCTGGATGTGCTCATCCTCCTGTTGCTGACCAAGATCGGCTTCCGGCGCATCGAAGCCATCGTAGCCACCCTGATTCTGGTCATCATGGCGGTATTCCTTTACGAGGTCTTCCTAGCCAGGCCGGACCTGCCGGCGGTCTTCCGCGGCTTCATTCCCGACAAGGCCATTCTGGGCAATGGCCAGCTGACCATGGCCCTGGGCATTGTGGGCGCCACAGTCATGCCCCACAACCTTTACCTGCACTCATCCATCGTCCAGACCCGCGACTTCGACCGTAGCGACGACCGTCAGGTTGCCAACGCGGTCCGCTTCGCCACCTGGGATTCCAACATCCAGCTGTCCGCCGCTTTCGTGGTCAACTGCCTGCTGCTGGTGCTGGGTGCGGCCATGTTCTTCGGACACGGCGAGGGGCTGGACACTTTCACCGCGCTCTACAACGCTCTTGGCGACAAGGCCATCGCCGGGCCGGTGGCATCCGGACTGCTCTCCACCCTCTTCGCTGTAGCCCTGTTGGCCTCAGGCCAGAACTCGACAATCACCGGCACCCTGACCGGGCAGATCGTCATGGAGGGCTTCGTCCGCATGAGAATCCCTCTCTGGCTGCGCAGGCTAGTCACCCGCGTAGTCTCCATCATCCCCGTGCTGATTTGCACCATCGCCTTTGGCGGCAGAGAGTCCGCCCTGGATAGCCTGCTGGTCTACTCCCAGGTCTTCCTGTGCGTGGCCCTGCCCATATCCATGATTCCCCTGGTCTGGTTCACCTCCTCCACGAAGATCATGGGCAAGTACGCCAACCCTCGGTGGATGGCCTTCCTGGCCTGGATTGTGGTGGCTGTCCTGACCGGGCTCAACCTCCAGCTGGTCATCCAGGACGTGGGCGAACTCATGCAGATGCTCTGAGGGCCAGGCAGTCCGGGCATATCCGGCAGGCCCAACGTGTCCTACGAAAGACCCTATGGTTTTCCCCCCGTTCCCCATGGCGGCCATTTCCCGACAAATCCTGATGAAAGGCCATTGTTCCCCATACCCGCATGGCAGCCACGCTCAGCCAGGCCTATCCGTCATCCTCTCCGCCCCTCTTGTGACACGCCAGGCGGCTGAGAGACTGTCATGTCCCGGCTCGCAAGAGTGGTTAGTGTGAAAATTCCACAAACCCGGTCGAATCTCACCTAATCTGAAAGCGGTATCCATCGAAAAACAACGATTCCGGCCATCAGCCATTACGGAGTCCAAGGGGATGAAGCACGCTCCACACCCCCAACATCTTCGAGTGGAAAATACAGACAGAACGGAGATAAAACCATGAACGACAAACTCACCACCAGCGAAGGGCAGCCCTGGGCAGACAACAACCATAGCCAGACGGCGGGCACCCGCGGACCCATCCTCATGCAGGACTACCAGCTTCTTGAAAAGCTCGCCCACTTCAACCGCGAACGCATACCGGAGCGCGTGGTCCACGCCAAGGGGGCCGGAGCCAAGGGAACCTTTACCCTGACCAAGGACATGAGCGCTTACACCAAGGCAGACCTATTCAATGGAGCTGGCAAGACCACGCCCATCCTCCTGCGCTTCTCCCAAGTGGCCGGCGAATCGGGCTACCCCGACACCTTGAGGGACGTGCGCGGCTTCGCTCTGCGCTTCTACACCCAGGAAGGCAATTACGACATAGTAGGCAACAACACTCCGGTCTTCTTCGTCAATGATCCCCTGAAGTTCCCCGACTTCATCCACTCGCAGAAGCGCGATCCGGCCACCCACCTGCGCAGTCAGGAGATGCAGTGGGACTTCTGGTCCCACTCCCCTGAGTCCGTCCACCAGGTCACCTATCTGATGGGAGACAGGGGCAACCCGGCCAGCTACCGGAACATGAACGGCTACGGGAGCCACACTTTCAAGTGGGTCAACACGAAAGGCGAGCAGTTCTGGGTCAAGTACCACTTCCTGAGCGAGCAGGGCGTGAAGAACATGACCGATGAGACCGCAGCCAAGATCGCCTCTGAGGACACAGACTTCCTCCTGCATGACCTCTACGATGCCATCGACCAGGGCGACTACCCCAAGTGGAAGGTCTGCGTGCAGATCCTTCCCTATCAGGAGGGCCTGGACTATAAGGACGATATCTTCGACGTGACCAAGGTGGTCTCCAAGAAGGACTATCCGCGCATTGAAATAGGTGAGTTCGTGCTGGACACCAACCCGACCAACTACTTTGATGATGTGGAGGAGGCGGCCTTCTCCCCCGCCAACTTCGTTCCCGGCATCGAGCCATCGCCCGACAAGCTGCTGCAGGGCCGCCTGTTCGGATACAAGGATGCCGAGCGTTACCGTCTGGGCGCCAACTACGAACAGCTACCCGTCAACCGACCCGTCAACCAGGTCCATAACTACGAGCGCGACGGCTTCATGGCCCAGGGCCAGGACGGTTCAGTCAACTATGAGCCCAACAGCAAGGGCGGCCCTGTGGAGGACCACGATGCCCGTATGCATGGCGATGCCGTCCAGGGACAGACCGAATACTCCCGCCCCTACGACACGGACTACTATTCCGCCGCCGGCCGTCTCTACAGGCTGATGAGCCCGGAAGAGAAGGACCGCCTGATCCAGACCATCAAGAACACCCTGGGCTCCGTCGATGACCAGGAAATCCGGGTTCTAGAGACCAAGCAGTTCTACCAGGCCGACCCCGACTACGGCCGGCGTGTGGCCGAAGCCCTTGGCCTGTCCTTGGACCAGATCGAGTAGATTCCACCAATCCCGGCTCATCCCGACTCCTTTATCAGCGCAAAGTCTGGCAACAACTACTGAGATTCAAAAGTGTCAGATATATCACATTCTGTGTATGAGAGCCAATGCCTGATGAAGGAGTCAGCGTGAGCACAGGATACCCAGAACAAGAAGAAACCAGTGGATCCAAATATGTCATATTCGTCGTACTGATAGCAGCCATCGGCGGTTCGCTTTTCGGATACGACCAAGGCGTCATATCCGGTGCCATCAGCTTTTTCTCTGTACATTTCAAACTGTCCCAGGCCCAGGTGGGATTTGTGTCGGCTGTGCTGGCTCTGGGAGCCATGGCCGGGTGCCTGGTCGCCGGCTGGATGAGCGACCATGCAGGACGTAAACCCGTCATGATCGTTGCAGGCCTCCTCTTCACACTCTCCAGCCTGACCATGGCCCTCTCGCCCACGGTGACGATACTGATCATCGGTCGCATCCTGTCCGGCATAGCCATCGGCATGGCCTCGACCATCGTCCCGCTCTATATTTCCGAGGTCGCGCCAGCCAGAATCCGCGGGACCCTGGTCAGCGCCAACCAGCTGGCCTTCGCCATCGGCATGACCGTGGTCTACATAGTCAACGCCACCATAGCCAATCTGAACCCGCCTGACTGGAACATCGCCTGGGGCTGGCGGTTCATGTTTGGCTCGGGCATGATTCCCGCCATCATCTTTTTCATCCTGACGCCTCTCATTCCCGAGAGCCCGCGCTACCTGATCGAAAAAGGCCGCACCGACACGGCCATGAAGGTTCTGACCCGCATGAACGGCGCCAGGTCCGCCAAGGACGAGGTCGGTCTGATCAGCAAGACGGTCCAGACCGAGCAAAAGGGCCTCATCAGCGAGCTCTTCAAGCCGGGCATCCGCTTCGCCCTGCTCATCGCCCTCTTGGCAGCCGCCTTCCAGCAGCTTACCGGCACCATCGCAGTCGGGTATTACGCTCCCATCATCTTCCAGAAGACCGGCATCGGCGCCAATGCATCCCTGATCGAGACCATCGGCATCGGCGTGGTCAAGATCATCTTCGTGGCCATCTTCATGGTCTACATTGACAAGCTGGGCCGCAAGAAGCTGCTGACCTGGGGCGCAGTGGCCATGGCCGGCGCCCTCTTGGCCCTGGCACTCCTCTTCTCCATCGGCAAGTTCAACACGCTCATGAACATCCTGATCGTAATAGGAATCCTCGCCCATACCGCATTCTACGAGCTCTCCTGGGGCGGCGGGGCCTGGGTCATCATGTCCGAGGTGTTCCCGACCCGCATTCGCGGCCGTGCACAGTCCCTCTGCTCCCTGACCATGTTCCTGGCCTCCTTCTTCGTTGGGCAGGGCTTCCCGATCATGCTCAACGGCATCGGAGCCACATGGACATTCATCATCTTCGCAATCTTCTGCCTTGTCATGGCATGGTTCGCCAGGAACGTCCTGCCCGAGACCAACGGCAAGACCCTGGAGGAAATCCAGGCCGAATTCCAGAAGTAAACCCCATCAGACATGGGAAGAAAGGGAATAAGACAAGACATGATGCTGTCTGAGGATTACTTCAAAGACAAGATCATCAACTGCTTCGGAGATTCGACGACCTGGGGCGACAACGGTCTGGATTCAGGAGGTCAAAGCATCTCCTGGACCCAGACCCTCCAGCGGCTCATACCTTTCAAGGAGGTGCGGAACTACGGTATCTGCGGGTCGCGCATCGCCGTCTGCGAAGACAGGGACGATTCCTTCATCGAACGGTTCGAGCAGATGGATACCGAGGCAGACGATGTCGTGATCTTCGGTGGAGTCAACGACTTCCAACACGATATACCGCTGGGTGAGGAAAACAGTACGGACAGCCATACATTCTCCGGCGCCTTGAACGTCATGCTGACTGGTCTGCTGAAGATGTATCCCACGCAAAACCTGGTCGTCATCACGGCCACGCAGAACAACTTCGTCCACCCGACCAAGAACTACCCCAACACCCGTCAGCGCAACGCCTGCAACCTTATGCAGGAGGACTATGTACAGAGGATGAAGGAGATATGCGCCAGCTACTGCATCCCGGTCATTGACCTGTTTGTGCAGAGCGGCATCAGCCCTTTCATCAAGGGGCATGAACGCTTCATGCCTGACGGCCTGCATTACAGCCAGGAAGGGTATCAACGGCTCGGGCGCCGGATTACCGGCCTGCTGCTGCCGTATCTACTGTGAGCATCATTCACCGGAGCACAGGACGATCAGACTCCTATGTCTCCACACGCCGGGAGCAGCCATATCGGCCGTCCATGCTATAGTTTTCAGTTGTGCCGTTACGGAAGTCATATGGCTCTCAACGGCACTTGGAGGATTCGCCTAGTGGTCTATGGCGCACGCTTGGAAAGCGTGTTGGGTTCACGCCCTCACGAGTTCGAATCTCGTATCCTCCGCCAATAGGTCTTGAAAAACAGCCCAAGACTTTTTTAGTATCCAGAATATCGATCTTGTAGCTCTGACTGCCGGATTCCGCGGCCTCAGCGTCGCTTAAGACACTTAAGCTGACTGCCATCGAAGCTATGCACCAATATCATGAGGCGCTAGGCCGAACCACGAAAGTCTTGAAGAATGTCGCGGACTGGCCTACCTATCCGTCGGGCAGGCTCTGGATACACTTCCCAAGGGCGAGCTGCACAAGGAAGAAATTCACAATACCTTTATTTTGGATGAGCCTACCAGTGGCCTTCACGAATCCAACATCCTGCAACAGATTGCCCTCTTGCGTAAACTCATCGTCAACACAGGCCTTACTATCATTGCCATAGAACATAACCTACGCTTCATCGGTCAGACTGACTGGGTGATCGATATGGGCCCAAGAGCCGGAAGTGCGGGCGGAAAGATGTTGTTCGAAGGAGCTCCGCTTGCATTGATGCGCCGCAATAAAACTCCTACTGCCCGAGCCATGAATACCTATTTCGGCCTCATCAAGGATGCCGCGGCGCAATCACAAGCGGCTGTATTAAAGCAGCACTAGTTCAACAATCTTGCAGACGGCGCTTCTGCTTGCCATGCTGATCGAAATTGGCATCATCCAACCAGTTCTCCAACCGCTCTTTCACTGCCGGCCATTCACTATCCGTCATGGAAAACCAATCCGTATCCCGAGTCCGGCCCTTGTAGACCATGTCATTCCTGAACCGGCCTTCAGGCTTGAATCCCAGCCTCAGCGCCGCAGCTCGTGAGGGCTCATTGAGGCTGTCGCACTTCCACTCGTACCTGCGATAGCCCAAGTCCTCGAAGACATGCTGAGCCATCAGATACTGGGCTTCGGTTGCCTGTCTGCTTCTCTGCAGCTCCTTGGTATAAATGACATGGCCCATTTCCACACTTCCCATGTCCGCCCGAATCCGCATCAAGGCATACATCCCCAACAGATCCGACGAGTCATCAGGTTTCGTCAAACTTCGTAAGCCCGGGTACTCCCCACCTGCAAATCGACCGGCGCCAGGATCAGGTGCCGGCGGCTTGCGAAGTATCGCAAAAAAGAGAGGATCACGGCTTGCCATCATGGATTCGATCCCTGCATCGAATGCAGCTCTATCAGGATAAAGGTCCTGCCTGCTATAGGTCATGATGGATTCGTCGCAATCCGGGCCAAAAATCCGTTCATAGAAGGCATCGCTTTGGTCTGCGCTCAAGGGCACCGCCAGAACGGTCCTGCCTATCAACTCGACGGACTCCGGCATCATGGCCCCCGCAAATGAGACCGCATCACCAATAGGCTGCCCGAACTCATTGATCCGCATTGCCGCTCCCTCCCTTAGGACGATGCGGGCCCAGCCTTACAAAGAAGAGACGGGCCACAATAAAGGCACCTGTCATAACCTCGCACAATCCTGGCACTCAGGATACCAAGCAGACACGCTAAAGGCCGTATGGAACCACCCCAAGTGGGCGCCTTCAATCCACCTTGCTGCCCGCCTCGCCGATGTGCACAGCCACAGGAATCGAAGGACCAGCCCGTCTGCGAGAATTAGATTGGCGCAGAAGAGGAATGATTGTCGAGCTTCAACCAGAATGATTTCTGCACACCGCCAACTTCGACCAAGGGAGTGATCACCATGTCCAAGGCTTTGATTGTCGTGGATGTTCAACCGACCTTCTGCGAAGGAGGTGAGCTGGGAGTCGAGGGAGGCAATGCCACAGCTGGCAAAATCGCCGACTATGTCCACGGCCATGCCGGGGACTACGTCTACATGGCCACCACCCAGGATTGGCACATCGAACCCGGATCTCATTGGTCCGATTACCCGGATTTTGTAGACACCTGGCCTAGACACGGCGTAGCGGGCTCGCCCGGCGCGGAGCTTCATCCCAGAATTCGTGAGCTGGGTATCGCCCACCACTTCAAAAAGGGCCAGTATTCAGCCGCCTACTCAGGATTCGAAGGCATCGAAGACAACACCGATCGCATCCAGAGCAGGGAGGAGTTCGCTGCGGCCAAATCATCTGGAGTCACCCTGGCCGATGCCCTGGCACAAGCTGGCGTCGACCAAGTGGATGTAGTAGGCATCGCCGAATCTCACTGCGTCAAGGATACAGCCCTTGACGCCGCAAAACTGGGCTACCAGGTCACGGTCTTCGAGGATCTGACTGTCCCGGTCAGCGAGGATCAGGGCATCAAAGCCCGGAAGGCCATGGCACAATCAGGCATCCGTCTGCTTTCCTCCAGCGGCGACTAAAGGCATTGGCAGAGGAATTCACCAAGGCTGGATGGTAGGGCCTACGGTGAATTCCGACACATTGGTATCCTCAGGCTGATCGATGGCAAAGGCCACCACCTGGGCCACCCGTTCGGGATCAATCTGGTAGCTGTCGTAGGTCTTGTTCATATCAGCCAGAGTCTGCTTATCTGTGATGGTATCCAGCAACTCGGTTCGAATGGCCGCCGGGTAAATGGTAGAGGTACGAATATGAGTCCCTTCCTGGGCGGACTCCATCCTGAGCACCTCCATCAGATCACGCAGACCCCACTTAGTCGCTCCGTAGACTGCTCCACCGGGATAGGCTTTGAGGCCCGCCACCGAAGAGGTGGCGATGAACTGTCCATGACGCTGCCCGGTAAACTCCGGCAAGGCCGCTGCGATGCCGTACAAAGCACCTTTGAGGTTGACGTCAATAGTCCGATCCCACTCGTCCACATGCCGGGCCGACAGGGGCGAGTTGGGCATGAGCCCGGCGTTGAGGAATACCACGTCCACTCCACCGAACTGCTTCTTGGCGAAAGCCACGAAGTCCTCATTGGCCCGCCGATCTGTCACATCCAGAGCCATAGAGGCAGCCTGGCCACCCGCCTGAACGATGTCGTCGACGATTTTATCCAGCCGATCCTTGCGGCGAGCGCCCAGCACCAACTTGGCCCCTCGCTGCGCCAAGAGCCTCGCCGTGGCCTCCCCGATGCCTGATGAAGCTCCTGTGATCAGCACTGTCTTATCTGCAACAGTCATAACCGTCCCACCTTTCCTTGATCCTTAATTGGCCTGATGGTACAACTTCGAGTCGCTGGAGGTGCAAGTCAAAAATGGACCGCCTGTGACTTACCCATCAGAATTTGTGATTTCAAAACCGACAGACCGAACTGGCACGAGGCTACAAATCCTCCTGCTAAGAGCAAGAATCCGAAATAAAAGGACAATTTTACTGGTCACAACCCAAATATCCAGCCTTAGTGTGAGACGTAAGGAGACAGCATCGGAGCTGCTTCGGGCCGCTCGACTCTCCCAGACATAGCCTTAAAAAGACAAAGGAGCAGGTAATGTCTTCAACCGAACACGTCAAAATTTCTGACACCACCTTGGTCATTCCCACCTACGGAGTCGGCAAACCGGATAAGAATCCTCAATTTATTGAAAAACGCGTCTATCAGGGATCCTCGGGCAAGGTCTATCCATACCCGGTCATCACTTCCATCAAAGATGCCAAGGAAGACAAGTCATACAAAGCTGTCATCATTGAGAATGAATATATAAAGGTAACGGTGCTCCCCGAGCTAGGGGGCAGAATCCAATATGCCCAGGATAAGACCAACGGGTACGATTTCGTCTACCGAAACGATGTCATAAAGCCTGCACTGGTCGGCCTTACAGGACCGTGGATCTCGGGAGGCATCGAATTTAACTGGCCTCAGCACCATCGCCCCACTACTTTCAGCCCAGTCGATTACCGTCTTGTCGACCTCGCCAATGGCGGCAAGGGAGTCCAATGCCATGATGTCGACCAGATGTACGGCACCGAGGTCGTCACTACAATTGCCCTCTATCCAGGTAAGGCATACATAGCCATCACGGGAGATCTCTACAATGGCACAAGCCTTCCCCAAACTTTCCTTTGGTGGGCTAACCCAGCCGTATCTGTCAACGCCCATACCAAGACGGTCATGCCTCCGGATGTGACAGCGGTGATGGATCATGGCAAACGCGACGTGAGCAGGTACCCTATTGCCACAGGCACTTATTACAAACACGACTACTCGGAAGGCGTGGACATCGGCAGGTACAAGAACGTCCCCGTTCCCACCTCATACATGGCTGCCGGAAGCAAGTACGACTTCGTTGGTGGATACGATTACGCAGCTCAAGCTGGCATCCTGCATTATGCCGACCACCACATCAGTCCCGGCAAGAAGCAGTGGGTCTGGGGTAGCGGTGATTTTGGACATGCCTGGGATCGGAACCTGACCGATGACAATGGCCCCTATGCCGAACTCATGACCGGTGTATTCACTGACAACCAACCGGATTTCAGCTGGCTCAAACCTTTCGAAACCAAACGCTTCACCCAGTATTTCATGCCGTATAAGGCCTGCGGTCTGGTAAAAAACGCTACATTAGACGCCGCTGTGAACATGGAGTTTGGCCCCGTTGATCCCGCGAAAGCCCCTGGGGAGACCGAAGGCGTCGACGGCAGCGGCTTGTCGGATGGGCAGGGCCGGGTAACCGTGTACGCCACGTACATTGTGGACCATGGTCTGGTCAAGGTCACAAATCATAAAGGAGAGACGCTACTCGAACAAAGCACTCGACTAAGCCCTGTCAATATCCTCACTGAAGAGTTCGACACTCATGGGGCGGCTCCCACAGACATGACCGTATCGGTCACTGACCAAGACACCGGTAAGGAACTCGTCTCTTACACTCCGGAACCGGATACTATCGACAAACTGCCCAGCCCCGCAAAAGCCGCACCCAAACCGAGCGATGTCGCCACCAATGAAGAGCTATTCCTAATCGGCACTCATCTCGAACAATACCGCCATGCCACATATCGTCCTGATCCCTACTATCTGGAAGGACTGCAACGTGATCCCGGCGATGCCAGGATCAACAATGCATATGGCCTGCTTTTGCTACGACGTGGCGTATTCGAAAAAGCAAAAGATCATTTCCAAAAAGCCATCGACCGCATAACCAGCCGTAACCCCAACCCCTATGATTCAGAACCATACTTCAATCTCGGCTTGGCCAATTGGTATCTGGGACTAGAAGATCAGGCATATGATGCCTTTTACAAGTCGACCTGGGATGATTCCCAACAAGAAATGGGCTTCTTCTATCTCGCAGCAATCAGCGCACGCCGCGGCGACTGGTCTCGATCCTTGGACTTCGTCAATAGAAGCCTGGTGAAGAACTCCGAGAATATCAGGGCTAGAGGGCTCAAAACCTACTTGTTGCGTAAATTGGGCCGAACAGATGAGGCCGCCAGTCAGATGGAGAAGAACCTTGCCCTGGACGCATTCGACTTCGTCTCACGCTACGAACACTACCTGACCACAGGCAACAAACACGATTTGGACCTTACCCGGGGATTCACGAAGAACCACATCAAGGCAGCTCGCGAATACGCGTCATTCGGAGCTTATGATGAAGCCTTGGCCATGCTGAACCAAGCCAAAGGCCAAGATCCTATGCTGGACTACTACAAAGGCTATTACCTGGCAGCCATGAATCATCCTGACCAAGCCAAGGAAGCTGTCCTGAAAGGCGAAGAAGACGACAGCTACTGCTGCTTCCCCAACACCTTGGACGATGTTCCGGTCCTTCAGACTGCGATGAAGATGGGCGCCAACGCTAAGGCACCATACTATTTGGGATGCCTTTATTACGACAAGCTTCAATCAGGCAAGGCAATTGAGCTATGGCAGACCAGTGCTCAGAACGATCCGAACTTCCCCACTGTCCACCGCAATTTATCCCTGGCATACTACAACAAGCGACATGACGAAGCCAGTGCCCTAGAGCATATGGAAAAGGCCTTCAGCCTTGATCCATCAGATTCCAGCATTTTCTTGGAGCTGGATCAACTCCGCCGGATGCTTGGATGGACCTACAGCCAGCGTCTGGTCGAATACCGCCGCAATCTCAACGCCGTTCAGGAACGCGATGACTTGTACATCGAGTATCTGACAGTGCTAAACATGACCGGCAACTATCGCGAAGCCTATGAACTGATGGGCAAACGGCATTTCCATCCTTGGGAAGGTGGAGAAGGGAAGATCACTGCCCAATACCGCATTAGCCTGACGCTCATGGCAAAGGACGCAATGAACGCCCAAGATTGGCAAACAGCTAAAGATCTACTGACCCAGGCCCAGTCCTATCCAGAAAATCTGGGCGAGGGCAAGCTCGAAGGACAGAAAGACAACGATCTGCATTATCTCTTAGGCCTGATCGAAGCAAACATGGGTCATGATGATGCGGCAAAGGCTCAATTCCGTCAAGCGACCATCGGGCCGGACGAAGTCAAGGGGGCAATGTTCTATAACGATCAGCCTGCAGAAATGATCCTGTACCAGGGCCTAGCTCATGATGCATTGGGTGAACACGGACCTGCCAATGCCAGGTTTTACCGCCTGCTGGACTTCGGCGAACAGCACCTTCACGATCAAGCAGCTATAGAATACTTCGCAGTATCCCTTCCAGACTTCGTAATTTATGACAAAGATTATACAAGAATGAACCACATTCATTGCTTGTATGTCACGGCTTTAGCCAACATCGGATTGGGCAAAACGCAAAAGGCGTCGGATCTGCTTGCCAAGGCTATGTCCGAAGATCCCAGCCACATCCAGGTCAACCTATTTAGCGACGAACTCTCCCATCGGCATATATTGATGAACAGTTCCGCTGCAGCCAAGGCGACAGCATGAAGGCAACGGACATGTCTGTCAGCGAATATGGCAGATTAGACGATGACAGAGTCGCGCACCTGTTCAAGCTCCAGAATGAACAGGGACGATCGGCAACAATCACCGATTTCGGAGCGAGGCTTGTCTCTTTCCTCACCCCGGACAGTGCAGGAGATCTTAGGCAAATAGTCTTGGGATGCCCGGATTTAGCGAGCTATTGCGCTGACACCTGTTGTCTGGGCGCCATCATCGGACGCAATGCCAACAGGATATCCAATGCTCAGTTTCAGCTGAATGGACATACATACCAATTAGAAGCGAACGACGGCAAGAATAACAACCACAGCGGCCCTGACGGTTACGAGCACCGGCTGTGGACGACTGATTCGTATGACGGCCGGCATGTCACCTTGAGGATGGATACCCCAGACGGCGATCAAGGCTTCCCAGGAGCCGTGTCGATCACGGTATGCTACAGACTTCAGGATGACGGACTCGAAATAACCTTCGAAGGCGCCACGAATGCAGATACCATATGCAATCTCACCAATCATGCCTACTTCAATCTGGATGGCAATGGATCTGGCAATATTCTGGATCACACACTGCAGATAAATGCAGATACGTTCTGCCCCATGCTCAGTGAGGATGCCATACCATCAGGCTCTCGACAGGCCGTGGCCGATACTCCGATGGATTTCAGGAAACCCTGCAGCATTGGTGAGCGGCGCGATCCGACTTTCGATCAGATCAGACTTGGGCACGGCTACAACCATGCCTACCCGATCAACAAAAACCCCTGGGAGTTCGGCCATATGGCCACACTAGCCAGCGCGAAGACCCGTATTCGGCTTGACATCTTTTCCGATCTACCCGCAATCCAGATGTACACCGGTGACCATCTGGGCAACACCCGAGCTAGGGATGGCCACTGCTATGGGCCTAGAGAGGGGATAGCGCTTGAGTGCGAATATGTACCCAACGCCATCAACAGCGACGACCCCATAAAACCCATCTTGAGAGCAGGCGACATTTTTACCGCCAGGATCTGCTACCGAACGAGCATCATCGCCTGAAACAACCGCGATCCGTCAACGACACAGAAAGAAGTTTCTCACATGTCTCATCCAACTAAAACCGGTATACCGTCGGCAAAAGGCTTATCCAACGGCAATAGGATCAAACTCATTATCGTTTGTGCAGCCGCTGCCGTCGGCGGATTCATGTTCGGTTACGACACATCCGTCATCAACAGCGCCGTCAAAGCACTGACCAGTCCAGATTCCGGATTCGGCGTCACAGGCTTCATGTCCGGATTCACAGTTTCATCGGCGCTTGTCGGCTGCGCTGTAGGAGCTTGGTTTGCTGGGAAACTCGCCGATCGCTATGGTCGCACCAAGGTTCTTATCGGCGCATCCATACTTTTCGTGGCCTGCGCCCTGGTATCGGGCCTGACAAGCAACGTTTGGGTGTTCTTCATATTCAGATTCCTAGGAGGAATCGGGGTTGGCTTCACCTCCGTCATCGGGCCTTCATACATCTCGGAAATCGCTCCTCAGAATCTGCGCGGCATGCTAGGTTCCATGCAACAATTCGCCATCGTCCTTGGACAAATAGCAGCTTTAGGTCTCAATGACCTCTATGCGATGGGCGCAGGCGGTGCTGAAAAGACCTGGTGGCTGGGTCTGGCGGCTTGGCGATGGATGCTGATGACTATGGCTCTGCCAGGCATACTTATGCTCATTGTGGCACTGATGCTTCCGGAGTCCCCGAGATATCTGGTGATGAAAGGGGAGAACAAGAAGGCCAGGACTATCCTCTCCGAAATCACAGGCGAGCCCGATCCCGACGACAAGGTTCAGGAAATACGTGGAACCATGCTCGAACGTCCGGCGCGCTTGTCTGATCTGAGGGGCGATTGCTTTGGATTGCGCAAGGTTATGTGGGTAGCAATCGGAGTAGCCATGCTGCAGCAGCTCCAAGGAACAAACGTTATCATGTTCTATGATTCATCCATGTGGCAGATGGTCGGATTCTCCGAGCAAAGCGCATTGCATATGTCATTCGTTCGCACGATCTTCGCTCTGATTGCAACCATGATCGGGATGGCCTGCATCGACAAGATCGGTCGGCGCAAGCTGTTGACTATTGGCTCCGTGACCATGACCATTGGTCTGGCGCTTATGGCCGTAGGATTCTTCACCGGCAAGGTGGTCAACGGTGAAGTGAATGTGACCACAGGCTGGGCCTGGTTCTTGCTGATCGTAGCTAATCTATTCTGGTTCTGCTATTCCGCGACCTGGGCACCTGGCATGTGGGTCGTCATCTCCGAAGTGCTGCCAAACTCCATTCGCGCCATAGGAGTGTCAGTGGCGACTTTCTTCTGCTGGATTGCTTCAGCCGCCTGCAACTGGGTCTTCCCCTCCATGCGTGACGGGATTGGCTTGGGCTGGTCCTATGTTATCTTCGCCCTTTTCGGCGTAGTAGGTTTCCTTCTGGTCACCAAGGCTCTGCCTGAAACCAGCGGCGTAGCGCTAGAAGACATGAGCGAGAACTGAAACTAGGACCCTACACGGGCATTTTGATGATGGCAGGGGCCATGCCACACGGTTCCTGCTATCATCCTTACCTGCCTAACGGCTGAACTCATAGCATCTCGTTAACGAATACGGACAAAGAGGAACAGTAATCATGAAACCCGCCGAGCACTTCATCGACTTGGCTAAGTCGGACTTCGTCATGCGAATTCCTTCAGCCACAGCCCGGTGTACATTTCTTTACCTGTTAAGATCTGGCCTGTTCAGCTACCAGCCTGGCTATCGTCTTGATCGCCGGTCCTTTGACAGTTTTCTAGTCATGCTAGTGCTCTCAGGATCCATGGATTTGGATCTGCCTGCAGGTCATTTACAGGCTGTGGCTGATCAATTCGTTCTCGTTGACTGCTATTCCCGTCATCGTTATGGGACTGACACTGAAACGGACGTATTGTGGATGCACTTCGACGGAATAACGGCAAGACCGTATTATGATTTGATCACAGCTAAACTTGGAAACGTAATTACCCTTCGCAACCCTTCATATGCGCGGACTCAGCTGCGTGAGATCCACGATATGGCCACGGATCATAGTGGATACTCCGAACCGGAAATGGCTCGTCATATTACAGATCTGCTTACGGAATTTGCTGTAGAGAACAAGCCCGGAGTCACAGCAAAGCGCTCACATGCCGTTGATGACTCGATAGCATACATCGCCGCTAATCTCAGTCAGTTGCTAACGGTGAGCTCACTGGCCAAACGGGCATATATGAGCGAATACCACTTCATCCGTATCTTCAAAAAACAAACAGGACTGACACCTCACGCATATATCACTGCTTCACGTATTGATGTGGCCAAGTTCCTACTTGTCAACAACGACCTTTCCCTGGACGAAATCCGCAAACAGTGCGGATTCTCCTCGATACCAATCCTGTGCAACACTTTCAAACATCAAGTAGGTATGACTCCTATACAATACCGCCGCCTAAACGGTAATTGCTGAGTGCTCGCAACTTTTAAAATCCTATTAGGGTAATTCGTGCCCATATCGGCATCCTCATCGCAGATTCCGCAACAACATACTGGTATCATCCCTTGTAATTTGTTCCGCTCTTCTCTGCAAAAGAAAGGTCAGCAGTCATGCCTCGACCATCACCATCATCTGCCCGGATGCAGACCGTTTACCCCTACTTGATCGTTTTGAGCGGCATTATACTCAACGCTGTACCAGTTTCGCTAATTTGCAGTTGTGCAGGAATATATTTCACACCTGTCAGCCAGTATTTCCACGTGCCCAAAGCTGTGTTCACCGGTTACTTTAGCCTGTTTAGCATCACCATGGTGTTCTTCTTGCCTGTAGCGGGACGGCTGATGAGCAAATTTGACCTGCGCGCTGTGCTAAGCGCAAGCATCCTTTTGGTGGGCTTAGGCTGTCTGGCGATGTCCCGTACCACAGCTGTATGGCAGTTCTACGTCTGTGGATTCATCATGGGCGTGGGCATGCCGGCCATACTTTACCTAGCCGTACCCACCTTGATCAACGCATGGTTCTGCAAGCGCATCGGATTCAATATAGGTTTGTGTATGGCCTTCACAGGTATAGGCGGTGCTATCTTCAACCAATTAGGCAATTCGATCATTCAATCTGCACCCGACGGATGGAGACGTGGATACTTGACATTTGGAATTATTATCCTGGCCGTCACTCTTCCATTTACCTTATTCGTCGTTCGCTCACACCCATCAGACCTAGGTCTGCAACCATATGGGACTGATTGGTCCCCAGTCAACGCACAGACGGATAAAGCGACAAACAAGGAAGAAAATGAGTCTGCAACAAAACCCACGAGCAAGGGCATAACAGCACATCAGGCCCTGCGTACCCCGGCTTTCTGGTCTTTTGAGATATTCTGCGCACTGATCACCATGAATCAGACTGTCTACCAATTCCTGCCCTCCTATGCGACATCCATTCCCTCCATAGCAGCCATGGCAGGTCTGATTGCCTCCTCCTGCATGATTGGACAAGCAATTGGCAAGATCGTACTTGGATTCAGCAACGACCGGAATGTAGTCCTCGGCTTAGGGGTGGGGATCAGCAGCGGACTGATAGGCATCTTTTTGATGTGGGCTTTCCCCACCCATGGCGTCCTGCTGCTGCTCGGTTCTTTCGGATTTGGATTCGTATATGCCTGCACGACGGTCGAAACACCTCTATTGGTGCGTTCGGTCTTCGGCACCTTGGATTATACGGAAATTTATGCCCGCATACAGATGGCCGGTTCCGCCGCCTCAGCCGTTGCAGCGATCCTCTGGGGAATAATTATTGACCGACCACATGGATATGCCGTACTGTTCACCTTGAGCGCGCTGATCATGGTAGCAGCTCTGGCAACTGGCTCTCTTCCACTAATCAATGGCCGTAGGAAAGGCAGCCTGTATACCTGAAATCATTTTACAGTAATTGCTGTATTGCTGCTTTTCCAAAGATAGGGTACAAAGCTACAAAGCCCAATGAGTGCGAATAGGTTATTAACCAAAAACATATCGGCCATTCTCCTTAACCAATCCGTGAACAATACAGTTGGCATAATTCTGATTTACGCCATATAGCATCGCTTTTGAAGTCGAAATATCTGATTTAGATACAGCCCGCAGGCTTGACGAAGCAATAACACAAACCTACATACCGGCCTTAGGAGACGTATTATCCGGAAGGGCTCATGCAGCAACCATCAGTATGGGCAGGCCATCAGATAAAATGGGATATGACGGCACATCTCTATAAAGGAGTGGATATGACTGATCGTCTACGAGGCAAGGTAGCCATCATCACTGGAGGAACGGGCGGCATAGGCATGGGCATCGCCGAATGCTACGTCCGCGAAGGAGCCAAGGTGGCCCTTACAGACATCAAGGAGAGCGATGCCTCCCGCAGCTTCACGCAGAAGC
This sequence comes from Bifidobacterium sp. B4142, assembly GCF_026537325.1. Classification (GTDB taxonomy): domain Bacteria; phylum Actinomycetota; class Actinomycetes; order Actinomycetales; family Bifidobacteriaceae; genus Bombiscardovia. The sequence continues at coordinate 100,979 of NZ_JAFNMJ010000003.1, read as the reverse complement.
ATCCCGAACAGGTCGTCTTCCACACCTTGGACGTAACGGACGAGGACCAGTGGGTTTCCGCCATCGACGCCGTCGAAAAGGAGCTGGGCCAGCTTACCACTGTGGTCAACAATGCCGGCATAGGCGGCAGCGGCGCCACCATGGACGAGGAGACTTACGAGGATTGGAAGAAAGTCATTGCCATCAACCTGAACGGGACCTTCCTGGGCACCAAACATGGCATGCGGGTCATGAAGGGCCGAGGCGGATCCATCATCAATATCTCCTCCATCGAAGGATTCGTAGGTCTGAGCCGAGCCGGCGCATACAACGCCAGCAAGGGCGGCACCAGGCTACTGACCAAGTCTGCCGCGCTGGATTCCGCCAACAACGGCTACGGGGTCCGCATCAACTCGGTCCATCCCGGATTCATCAAGACCCCGCTGATCAGCCAGAGCCTTGAGGACAGAATGAGCAAGCTGACGCCTCTGGGCCATATCGGCGAGCCGCAGGACATCGGCGAGATCTGCGTCTACCTGGCCAGTGACGAATCCAAGTTCGCCCTAGGTGCCGAATTCGTTGTGGACGGTGGATTCATCGCCCAGTAAGCAATCCCAGTAACGAATTCCCGGACCCCCCCTCTACCTGTCCGCTTCACAGTGATGCAAGCAGCTAGGCTGAAGGAGGGGTTCACCTATGACCCCAATGAGGGGATCGTTATGCGACTGTGGCATCAGGATCTGATTCCGTTGCTTCCCAGACATCAGCTGCTGGGCCAGCACCGCGAGATAACCGCGCTGCGAGGCCTGGGCTGGGGTCGGCGGCATGCCACCGTTGACTACGTCTTCCGCCACTGCCCTTACAAGCTCTTTCAATTTCACCTGCTGGTCATGGCAACGATGCGCGAGCGCGGCTACCACCCTGATCCTGACTGGTATGATCCGCTTTACCGTGGCAAGCATTGCCCGCCATACAAGGATTTAACTGCCGTGCCGTTGACGGACCCCATCTACCCCGAGCACGATGCAACCTATCTGCAGGAGTGCTTGGAGAACTTGGCTGGGAAAGGCATCCATCTGACCTAAGGCGATCCTCAGGGCCGGCGCCAACTGAATGCTGCAGCCATACAATTCACTGATGTTTACGGCAATATTTGGGAACAGCCGTTTGAATCCGATTGTCTGCCCAGAGACTGTACTTCGTCCGACAGCCGGTCGGCGGAGCTTTGCCAACCGAAGAGCATCATTGCCGAGTGAGCCTGGCCACCGAAGGCACCAAGAGGGTAACCACCGCCAGCAAGAGCGCCAAAGGCAGCAGCGCCGGCCTGACACCAGTATGGTCTGCCAGAAATCCAATAGCCGGAGGAATGATCCATGAGACCCCGTAGTAAGCAGTGGAGATGACCGAGGCACGCTGGGGTGCCACGGCTGGATCCCTGGTTGCCAAGGTAGTGACAATAGGTACGCCCAGAGCAGCTCCGACACCCCAGATTCCAGTGCCCACAAGGCTGAGCACGAAAGAGGGCGAAAGAGCGTAGACCAGGATGCCCAGAGCCGAGACCAGCAGGGTCAGGGCCAGCGAACGCATGTTCCCCAGTCGCTCGATCAGATGCGTACCCAGCAACCTTGAGATGATCATGGCTGCAGCGAAGATCGTGGGAGCGAGACCGGCTTGAGACTCGGGGACGCCAAAGGCATCGACCAGGCCGATCCCGCTCCAGTCGTTGACGGCGCCCTCGCTGGCCTCCAAGGCTACGTTGATCAGAGCGAGCATGAGAACCAGGGCATCGCCCCAGGCCGCCAGCTGCTTGCCGAAAGCGGATGATTGCCCTGAACCCGCCTGCTGATCCGAGCATCCTTCGTCAGCGCTGCCCTTATAATCCCCTAGAGGCTGAGCCGGGCAGAGCAGGACGCAGGAGACTACCAAAGCCAGGCTGATCAGCGCATTGACCGCCAGGTGAGTGCCGATGGCCACGCCCAGATGAGACAGGAACGAGCCTAGTCCCAAGGCAAGAAACATGCCCAGGCTATATGAGGCATGGAAGCGCGGCATTATGGATCGAGAGGAGAATCGCTCCACTGCGCCGGCCTCGACGGTGTTGACCGTTCCCCAAAGGCTGATCCCAGCCGAATTGAAAAGCAGGCCCAAAACCACCCCAGGCGCTGAGCGCAGGGTGACGGCCAGGGCCGCGATTAACATGCCCAGGCACCAGGTAGAGGCTGCCAACAGCATGGCCCGGCGCACGCCCAGTCGATCGGTCAGAACCCCTGAGACCAGTATGCCAACCAGAGCGCCACATCCGCCCAGGATAGTCATCAGAGCCAGACCCGAAGGCTGCAGACCGAGGCCGGCCTTGACTGTTGGCAGTCGAGAAATCCATGCCGAAGTGCCGATGCCCATGATGATGAAGAACCCGTAGACAGCCGACCGCTCGCGCATTCCGTGACCCTGAAAATCGGCCGCCGGTGGCTCACGATGATCCCGTTCGCTCATGCGGGCCTCCCCACTCTGTTCACCGTTGACCCTTTTCTCCGGAGGCGCACAGCAATAGCGGAATCCTAGCCAATGATTTTGTATACTGTTCCATATCACTATAATCGGTTGACTCGAAAAACATCGTGGATAGTTGGCCGGATGACCTCAGGGGGATGCCTGGCCCCATGCCCCAGGCGATCGTCGGCGCTCAAAAGGAGAAACGTGGCAAAGGGTAATTTGAGCGGAAGAGTCCTGGCCGGCCTGATAGCTATGGCCATGCTAATACCCGCCATTGCTATAGCCGGCAGTGGGCAGACCGCTGAAGCCCAGACCACCGCCTCCACACCGCTATCGGCAACAACGCGTAAGCAACAGGCTGGAGACAACAGAAAGACATCAGACAAGAGCAATCGAGTCCAAGCTACGGCAACCATTCAAACTTCGGCACCCCAATCAGACATAACTAAATCCGACACAGCCCGATCCACCTCTCCCAACCAGATTGCATCCATACAACCAAGCAACACAACGAGTGCCAAATCAACCCTCAATGACATGTTGGATACCGACAATGCCAGAGTCACCTCAATAAAACAGACCTCCCGCAGCACCGGCACCGCACCTTTTGACAATGACAATGCCCCCGGTGATGACCGCGATGCGGACAATGACATCGTGCGCTCTTTCGATACAGCGATATATGACTTTACCTTCTCTGTGAACTCCCTGAACGATACGTCTTACCGACAGGCTCGGATAGGCTTTCAATTCACGCTGAATCAACCTAAGAAACTGATCACTTTTGATCAGGACTCCATGCCATGGATAGACAATACGCCCGGCTATGAGCCCAAGCTAGAGCAAAAAAGCGTCAACGGTCAAACCACTCAGGTACTTACCGCTTACAGGCTCCTCACCGCTACATCGAACTCAGCTAACGTCATCCCAGGCACCTCAAGCGTCTCCCTGGTCCTCCAGGTTCGGAACATGGCCAATGGCAGCAGTTTCGCCCCCGAGGTCCAGGCCTGGTGTGCCCACGATGCCACGACCAGGACCGAACCGGCTTCTGCTGCATCAGATCCGGTGACCGTGTCAGCCAAGCCCAACCTCAACCTGAGAATCACCGGCGGAACCAACGAGGGCTCCGGTAATCAAACCTTTGACTTCGACACCCCAGCTGCCCATAACTACATCAATCATGAGCTGGGCAAAAGCAAAGGGATCATCAGCAAATTCAACTGGGCAGTTGACATGCGCTGGCCTGATCGATCCAAGGGCCTCAGAGGTCTGGAAGTGCCCACCGGCCCCATAACCTTCTCCATCTCTTTGAGTAACCTCTGGCAGACCAGCGGTGGAAAGGCCTTTCCCAAGATCGAGGACCTTCAGCCTTACTTCTGGGACATCGGCACCATTGACGGCGACTTCAACAACAGCGGACGCAACACCATCAGTCAGGGCTGGAGCCCCGCTTTCAACAACTACGACTACGCCCGCTCTACGGGTGGCCAGGCCGGGAAAGACCGCGTCCAAGGCAACGGTAAATACACGGTAGCAGAACACCGCAGCGATCAGGGTATCGTGCTGGATTTCAGTGTAGATGACTACCGGACAAACGACCCATTCCCCAAATTTGGACATACCTATGCCTCAGATAGATGCACGACAATCTTAGCCTCAACCGACTGCTCACAGGTGGAAGTGGCCGAGATCTCCACCGGCTACCTATACGTCTTCAACCCTTCCACCGTCCAAGGCAAGGACGTGGCCAATTACTATGACCAGTCCGGCCTCAGCCTGCAGAGCCAAGTCAATGACGGTCGACTGAGGGCAACTTCGATTTCTGGACAGCAACTGCCTACGGTTTCTGACCCCAAGGATGTATCGAACCAGGCCGTCCAATCCGATGACGAGTGGCACAATGTCATCTTCACACAGGCCTCCGGCACCTGGAAGCCAGGCATCAGCAACATCATTCAATACTCTTGCATGTCTGCACCCAACTACTTTGACAACGGCGTAGACTGCGGTTGGTGGGATGCACCCGACAACAAGCAGGGGACCGACTCAGCAGTGGCAGGAACCCGAGTACGGATCATGGCTGGTTTCAACGCCAAAACCAGCAAGGCCGATCTGCCGCTGCTGGCCATGTCCCTGGTCAAGATCGATCCAAACGTCCTCGAATTGCCGAGCCCCAACCAAAAACCCCCTGAACCGAACCCTGGACAGGATCCCTCTAACTTTATAGACCCTGTCCCCGAAGACCACGATCATTACCACAATGAATTGGGACTGCCTTGGCAGGGCAACGGCGTCTGGCAGAATGGCCAGGACAACACATTCGGCAATTCTTACCAGAATCTGACCATGGTCTTGTACGCAACCAAACGCGACGGTGGAACCTGGAACAACGACCAGGAGCAAGCCGATGCCGACATGAAGGATTTGAACTTCTACAAAACCCCAGATGAGGCGAGAAAGCACGGCACCATTGTGGGCATACTGCTGGGTGCCCGCACCGCTGCCTCTAGCAGCTTCGTTTACGACGACAACAACAAGAACAAGAACCCTCGGTACGGCTTTGGCGGATTTGTTGCCAACGTGCGCGCCGACGCTAAAGAAGGCTCGGTGGCCCAGCTGACATCAGTTTCACACGCTTTCACACGTAGCCAACTAGCAAACCTATCCGGTTTAGACCCCGAAAACTCCAGCGACCAGGACTGGGAGGATTGGGCAGAAAAGCAGAATCCATACAATCTGTCCCAAAACCTCTCTCCTGTCTTCGCAACATCCACCGGAGGCTATACAAAGGCTCACTATGATCAAGCCAAAGGTTACCTAGGCGGCGACACCGGCGGCAACGAACACGGCGACAGCCTCTATGTAGCCGGCGAAGCCAGCACCATCTCCAATACTGTGGCACAGCGAGGCGCAAATTCCGACCCAAAAGGATCCTTCGACATAGACCGTGATCAGCGGTATGTCGACTGGCGGCTGACCATCAACACCGGCACTTCGGCCTCCCAGGCCAACAAGGTTGCCAAAACCGATCTTTACGTCACCGACGTGCTGCCGGCCAAACTTCACTACGTCCCCGGCAGCGCCAGACTGGGAGGCACCTATACCGAAGGCACACCTGAAATGGGACATATTGAGGGTGGAACAGTCTGTGAACCCTCGGTGAGCACCACTGAAAACTCCGGTGAGACCAAGCTAAGCTGGACACTGCCCGACATACCTGTAGATGGCAGCAACCACGTCATCTATTTCTCAGCCTCCATCGGAGACCAGACCGACCCAGGCAAAGACGTCGTCAGCCCCTACGAGAATCTGAAGACCCGTGCCGAAGTCCAATCAAAGCATAACATGTCAAACCCCAGCTCTTTCATGAGCACTGTCAGCACCTCGACCATTCGCGCTGTGCGCAATAATGCAACCAGCCTGTCCACCTCGCCCCAGCAAGCCATCAACGAGACCGGTGACCCTATCGGCTTCACCAACATGCTGAGCAATACTGCCGGCAGTAGCAAGGTGTATCACTATGCCGTCGACATCATGCCCTACCCTCATGCGAGCGGCAATCCCAGCAAACCCGACTTCCAAGGTAGTTCAACTCTCACCGATATGAGCGTGAAGCCCCTAGGGGTCGATCTGAAAAACATCCACATATACTACACGACAGATGCTCAATGGCAGGTGAACGACACCGCTTCCATAACACCCAGTACATTCCAAGACTGGTCCAAGGCTGAATTGGACCAAACTACAGGCAAAGTGAGCTTGCCCCCAGTTGTGACCGCCTGGGCTTTCATGGTCGATGGACAACCTGGACAATTCCGTTGCGACATCACCTTCCACATAAACCCCGGAACAAACTCCCCCGGCAATCTTTACCGGAACCGCTGGGGCAACGCACAGAATCAAATGTCCACCCAGGCCGTAGTGGCTCAGCGTTCTGTCAGCGGCATAGTCTGGTACGACTTCAATGGCGATGGGATCCGCACCGCCGATGACCCCTTGCTAAGCGGCGTCAGGGTGACCTTGCTTGACAACCAGAATAATCCTGTCAGATCGGTTGTAGCCCCCTATGATGATCTGAGCACGAAAACCAATGCACAGGGCAGATACAACCTGACCAATATACCTGCCGGACAATTCCATCTCAGGTTTGATCCGGCTGATGGCACTGACTGGAGCCATCTAAACACCACCACTCCGCAAGCTGACAGAGCTACCCAGAGCGAGAACTCTTCCGCCCGTGATCTTGCGGAAGGTGGGATCTTGAAAGCAGCCGTCATCGAGCTGGACGATTTCGAGCAGGCTGCAGAGATGGGCGCCGCTAGCCAGTCCCAGGACTTCAACAACTGCGGCCTGAAGGGGCTGATGAGCGCCGATCAAGTGGAAGCTGACATCCAAGTACAGCTTCAAGGCCGAGACTGGCTCGACAGTGATTCCTTCACCCTAAATGTCGAGCCCATGGATGAAGCGCCGGCTGCGGCCCTGCCTGAGCAGATTGACGCAACGGCCGAACATAAGGAACTCCAAGTGCCTGTCAAGATGGAAGCCTTCCCCAGCGACGGCACCTACCAATACCGTGTGAGCCAGGCAATCGGCAACATACCTGGTCTGACCTATGACAAAGGCAACGCGATACTGACCATCACGCTGAAAACCAATGCAGGTCAGTTGCACCGGACTGCTACTGCAAAGTGGACTGACGACAAGGGTCAGGAGATGACCAAGGCCATCTTCACCAACCGCTACCAGGCACAGCCGGCCACGCCGGATAAGCCAGATAAGCCCAACGACCCTGGCAACTCTGGCGAGCATGACAAGCCGAATCCGCCGGTGGAACCGAACAAACCAGGCGAGTCCGATCATGCACCCAGCAAGCCGGATCAAGCCAGCAATAGCCAATCTTCTGATGACCAAGCAAAGTCATCTGCAGGTTCCCAAACCCTGGCCGCCTCAGGCTCAGACATAATCTTGCCTGCAGCGCTGACTGTCGGCGCTGCCGTCCTCGGCCTGGCACTGATGTGCCTGTTTCGGCATCGCAGGGATCAGGATGCTGACTTGGGCTGATAGTTCCCCGCATACGAGCACAGCTGGACCTATTTTTCGTTAGTGACAGGCACCCATGGCGAACCTCACGGTTCCCTGCACCTATCTGCAGGCGAAATTTGGTATTCTTGCAAGTGGAAGGAATCTTGCATCCAGAGGTGACCGTCGACGATGGATGGTCACCTGAACGGTCATGGCCCTGCATGGTCATGATGTCGATTGTCACACGTGCAGGCCGTCAGACAGAAAGGTCAGTCATGGCAGACGATACAGTCATTGTTGTTGATACTTCCATGTTCGAAAAAGATGCCGCCGCGAAGACCGCCAAGGCCAACGATGTCGCCCGCAAGTACGGCATCAGCGACGAGGCCCTCAAGAAGGTCGAGGATTACAAGAATCAGCTGAGCTATCACCAGGCATGGGATCTGCCATTCCTGGGCTACGTGGACGAGGACGGCTACGGATATGCCTATGTACCCAACAAGGCTGTCGCCGCCGATGGATGGGATGCCCATAAGGCTTTCCTGGACCTGCCTGATGATGTCCAGACGGCCTTCGCCATCCGCATGCTCTTCACTCACCGCGACGTCGACCGCCATGGTGCCGAGATGTTCCTTCACCATGGCCGCGGGCTGACGGTCCGCTTCCAGGAACCCACCTCAACCAGCTACTGACCTTGAGCTGACCGACTCACTCGGCCCTCGGTCCTGTCCTCCTGACAGAACCGAGGGCTTTTCCATGCCGACGATCAAGGCAGAAGCCCCATCCAGACAGGCGCCAGCACACCTATGCAGGCTCCGATGATCGGACCGACAAAGGGTATCCAGGCGTAGCTCCAATCCGCATCCTTCTCGCCGGACATGGGCAGAAGACAGTAAGCCAATCGAGCGGAAAAGTCACGTGCAGGATTCATGGCCGCGCCCGAAACCCCGCCCAGGGCCATGACCAGAACCGTGATGACCAGAGCCACGCCCAAGGGCCCGACCTGGGTAGGCGTCCCCCCATTCAGGAAAACCCAGGTAACGAGGATGGCCGTGCCGATGGCCTCCGATGTCAGATTCCAGAAATTTGAACGTATAGCAGGCTTGGTGCAGAAAACCATGAGTTTGGTATCTGTATCGGTCGGAAGTTCGAAATGCTTGCGAGTACCCAGGTAGCCCAGGCAGGTGCCAAAGAAAGCCCCCAGAAACTGGGCGGAGATGAAGATGGCCACATTGGCCACGGTTACGGGAATGCCGCCCTTGCCCATGGCCAGGCCGTTCAAGGTCGCTTGTGGATCAATCCAGTGGCCGACCACCCTGGCCAGGGTCACGGCCGGATTGAGATGGCCGCCTGTTCTCCACCCCACATATACGCCCACATAGACAGCGAGGCCCCAGCCCAGCGACGCGTTGATCCAGTCGGCTCGATAGGCCCCTGTCTTGGGGAGCGACCTGCTGGCGGCGACCATGACCGCGATGGCCATCATAAAGGCTGTGCCCATGAACTCTGAGCAGAACATCTGCACACCGCTGATCACGCTCTTCCCCCCAGCTTCCTGTCATCAAAGGAGCTGAAGACGGCCAGGCTCCCATAACCCGAATAATCGACTGCTGCCAAACCTGGAAACCGCCGAAGAAGCAACCGTCAACCTGCTCATGCATGTAGTCTTTCGATTCGACTACCGCATCAAGAATAACCGGAACCGTGGCCCAAAGGCCTCGCCATCGACGATGCCGCTACATTCAAGACCACTGACTAGCAGATTCAAGCAGATTCATATCCAGACGCGATCAACCCAGCAGGGCCAGGAGGTCCTTTCTGTTCAGCCTGGCCACACCGGCGGCGCCAGTGGAGGCGGCCGAATCGACAAAACGCGAGGCTAGGTCGCTCTTGCTGTGCTGCAGATTGAGGATGCGTTCCTCGATGGTGCCTTTGGCTACGATCTGGTAGACGTTGACATCCTGGGTCTGGCCGATCCGGTGGGCGCGGTCGTTGGCCTGCTCCTGGGCGGCGGCGTTCCACCAGGGGTCCGCATGGACCACCACACAGGCTCCAGTCAGGTTGAGCCCGGTGTTGCCGGCTTTCAGGGAGATCAGGAAAACCGGCGTAGCATCCCTATTGAACTGTTCCACCAGCTCCAGCCGACGCTTCTTTGATGTGGCGCCGGTGATCAGATCGTAGGACACGTCCAGCCGATGGAGCCGCTGGGCTATCAGGTCAAGGTAGGAGGTGAACTGGGAGAAGATCAGCATCTTACGTCCGGCATCCTGGCAAGAGACCACCAGATCCTCGATAGCATCCAGCTTGGCCGAATCGCCGCGCCGGTCCCGGCCTTGATCCTGGTAGACCAGACGCGGATCACAGCACACCTCCCGCAGCCTAGTCAGCTGAGCCAAGACCTGAATTTTGCCAACCTCGTACTCCTGATCCTTTTCCTTGTTGAGGGCAGCCCTCAGCTCCTGTTCCAGGGCGGCATAGAGCTTGCGCTGACGACCCTGCAAGGGCACGCTGATCACGTTTTCGATCTTTTCGGGCAGATCAGTCAGCACCTGTGACTTGAGTCGGCGTAAAATGAAGGGTCCCACCAGGGCCTGGAGCCGGGACTGGGCATCCTGGTCGCCGCTGAGTATGGGCATCTCGAAGCGGTCCCGGAAACGGGAGTAAGGGCCCAGCATCCCAGGCATCAGGAAGTCGAAGATGCTCCAAAGCTCGGACAGCCGGTTCTCGATGGGCGTGCCAGTCAGGGCGAACCGGTGCAGGCTGTCCAGAGCGCGTACAGCCCGGGCGGCCTTGGTGGCATGGTTCTTGATGTATTGGGCCTCATCCAAGACCAGGGCATACCAGGGCAGACCGCGGTACCGGTCCAAGTCCCGCCTGAGCAGATCGTACGAGGTGATCAACAGGTCGTAGGACCTCGCCTGATCCAGCAAAGCCTGACGCTGGCTGCGCCCCCCAGCCAGGACCCCCACCCGCAGACCAGGAGTGAAGCGGCGGCACTCGGCCTCCCAGTTGTAGACCAATGAGGCCGGGCATACGATCAGCGAGGGTCCCCGATCCTTGGCCTGATCCTGACGGGAGAGCAGGTAAGCCAGCATCTGTATGGTCTTGCCCAGACCCATCTCGTCGGCCAGGATACCCCCGAATCCGCGGTCGCTCAACGTACATAGCCAACGCAGCCCCTCCGCCTGATAGGGTCTGAGCCGCCCGCGCAGACCGTCGGGGACCCTGAACCCATGGGGATCGGGCTGGTGTTCCTTCAGGTAATCACGGAAGCTTGAATCGCGGTCCTGCTCGGGCACCAGCGCATCCAGGTAGCCGAGCTGGAATTCAGGCACCCGGACCGGCCCCTTGGCCAGATCGGCTGGATTGATGCCCAGGTCTTCGGCCAGGGTGTCCACAGCCTCTGTGTTCAGATCAGCCAACTCGACGAAAGCCCCGTTGCGCAGACGATGGAAGCGCCGCCGACGACGGTGGTCGGCCAGGATGGCGGCGGCCTCCTCGGGCCGTACTTCGTCAGCGATGGGCGAGATCTCGACCAACCCGGAACGCACCCGCACACCAACACGGATCTGCGGATGAGAGACGACACTGAGCCCGTCAAAGGCCGGCGTGGAGAAGACCCGCCCCAGCCCTTTGAGCACAGGCAGGCCCCTGGTCAGCAGGGTGTGGATGGCTTCCTCGTTCTCCTCGGGGATGCGTGCCAGCCCCTCCTCCATGAGAGGGAAATAACGGCGGACCGTCTGCCGGGCCAGAGACTCGTTCTCCCGATCCCTGCCGGTTTCATCCTCGGAGCCGGGATCAGCGGCGACAGACAGAAGACGATCCCCATACCGGGCCTTGAGATCACAACTGACCCCCTGCCGGTCCCGGTCCAGGTAAAGCTCGATCCTGCAGGGCGGACGCCGTCGGGCATCCAGCTCCTCGGGCAGGCTGGCGGAGAGCCCGGATCCCTCCTGGGCGCCCTGATCCAGGTCGGGCAGCACGGTCCGGACGAACAGGTCCAGATCATCGGCATCCAAGTGCAGATCCCGATCCTCGCCAGGGCGGCAGAGGGTCTCCAACAGGTCCCGATGACGCATGAAACGTGCACTGCAACGGTGGATGACCGGCCCCGGATCCAGTCCGGAGCCGAGCTGCGAGGGACGCACGATGACGAAGGAAAAAGCCTGGCCTACGATGAAGCGCTCCACGCCCAAGGCATGGGTTATACGGTAACCGTCCGCCTCCTTGCTGACTGCGATGCCAGTGTCCGGGTCCCCGTCGACCACTGGGGCAGGCATGGTCTGCAGGAAGGAATCCTCGGGAGGCGTGTAGTCCAGGGTGAGCCCAGAGTCCACAAACAGGTCGAGAACCTGCGCCACCTCGTCGTCGCTGAGCCGGATCCCAGCCAATCCTGCGCGTGTAAGACGGCGGCGCATGCCCCCCTGCTGTTCGGCCAGGCTGCGGCGGATGGCGCCGGCTCTTTCCAGAATGGTCAGCAGAGCCTGGGCCCGGTCATCAAAAGTGTCACGAGAATGAATGAAGGCCAGCCGCCGCCCATAAGACAAGAATTCGCCCTGGTCCACGGCACGCAACAAGGCCGGCAGATCCTTGACCAGGTAGGCGACCCCGTGGGAGGACAGGATGATATGCAGACGGACCAGCCAGCCTCCGCGCTCGCTGGTCAGGTCGGGGATCAGCCCGACCGAACCGATGGGCAGGTGACGGCCGCCGACCGGCCCGTTCTCCTGTTTGAGCAGGCTCAGCTGGCGGTCGCGAAAGGCCTGCCGTCGCCGACCCTCCTGCCGGTGCATGTAGGCTGCCAGAGGTCCTGAGGTCGACCGGGCGGACCGGGATCGACCCTGGTCGCCGGCCCAGTCGTCCGAACCTGCAAAGACCTGGCTGGACTCGTTGTAGGCCATGATCAGGGCGACTACATGCTTGCATGCAGGACCTTGGCGTCCAAAGGCCCGGCAGGTGCAGGAGGAGTCGATGACCCGATGGGCCTGCTCGTCCAGCCGAGCCTGAACCATGCAGTCGCCATCCGGTTGATAAGTGGCGGGCACACGCCCCTTGAGAACGGTCAAAGCCCCCAGGTGCCGCAGGCGCAGGTCAGTAAAGCGGCGGTCATCCAGCAGTTGATGGGCACGGAAGTAGGCCTTGCCGCCCAATCGACGCAGAGCGGCGTCGGAGATGGTGTCAGGGTCGCCGAAGGTCCGTCCCTCTTCATCGCCTGGATCATAGAAGCCATGACCTCCTGAGCCAGCGGCTCTTGACCCGTAGACCGCTGCATGCCAATCCACACGCACCCTCCTTATGGCTTCTGACGACCATTCCCGAGCATAACCTTTTCCGTCCCGATGCGGCACGCCTTCGGCGAAGCGAGTAGACATGCCGACTTACGAAAAAATGGCAGCCTCCCTAAGATGGCGTCCTGTTTGTCTGAAGAAGGAGATCATTATCGTGCAAAACACGTCCACCTCTGCCTCTGTTCACCGGTCACGCCCGGCCGTCCCCCACCCCTGGCTGGCCATCGCCGCGCTGATGATCGGGGCCTTCGTGGGCATGCTGAGTGAAACCTCGCTCAATATCGCCCTGCCCAACCTGATGGAGAGCTTCCAAATCCCTGCCGCCACCGTCCAGTGGCTGGTCACGGGATACATGCTGGTCATCGGCATCGTCCTGCCCTTTTCCAGTCTGATCTCCAAGTGGTTCACCACCAGGCAGACCGTGATCTTCGGCCTGGTCGCCTTCCTGGCCGGCTCGGTGGTCTCGGCCATGGCCCCCACCTTCCCCGTCCTTCTGACGGGACGGCTGATCCAGGGTATCGGCACCGGCCTGATCCTGCCGCTCATGTTCACCGTGGCCATGCTGATCTTCCCACCTGCCCGTCTGGGCACGGTCATGGGCATGTGCGCCCTGGTCATCATGTTCGCTCCCGCCATCGGCCCGACCCTGACCGGAATCATCCTGGGCAAGCTGACCTGGCACTGGATCTTCTGGTTCTTCACCCCATTCCTGGTTGTGGCCCTTATCTTCGCTGTCTGCTTCCTAAAGAATGTAGGGACCATCACTCACCAGCGACCCGACCTGGCCTCTATTCTGGAGTCAATTGTCGGCTTCGGCGGACTGGTGGGAGGAGTCAGCCTGGCCAGCCGGTACGGATGGCTTTCCCCCGTCACCCTGATCATCCTGGTTGTGGCCCTAGTAGCCCTGGTCCTCTATATTCGTCGCCAGCTGGGCCTGGAACACCCGGTGCTCAACCTGCGCATCTTCTCCATTCCGGCCTTCCGCTACGGTGCCACCCTGGTCATGCTGGACTTCGCAGTCATCCTCTCCTCCATGTATCTGCTGCCCCAGTTCCTGCAGCGGGGGCTGCTCCTGCCCGTGGCCATGACCGGCATCCTCATGCTGCCCGGGGGCGCCATCAACGCCTTGGTCTCAGCCTTCGCCGGCCGGCTCTATGACGGCTTCGGAGCCCGCATGCCCGTCCGTTGCGGATTCCTCATCGCACTGGTAGGGACGATCATCCTCCTGTTCACCAGCCCGCACACCCCTGTGGCCCTGGTGGTAGCAGCCCACATCATTTTGATGATCGGCTGCCCCCTGGCCATGTCACCGGCACAGACCTACGCGCTCAACTCTCTGAACGGCCCACAGTCCGGCGACGGAAGCACCATCATCAACACCATGCAGCAGATTGTGGGAGCCGTGGCCACGGCCATCACCACCTCCCTGCTGGCCATGGGCGAAGGGCAGGCAGCCGGAGCTGATAAAGCCCAGGCCTTCACCAGGGGCACCCACTGCGGATTGATCTTTACCCTGGTGCTGATTCTGGCTGCTCTGGCCGTCTCCCTGAAGGTGCGCAACTTCTCCCATGCCGAGCGACCAGAGGCCTAGCAAGACATTCAGCAAGCTCCAAGTTCGCACCGCTAGCTTGGGAGCGTCCTTGGCTAGACTGGAGGACGGCGACCGGACTTAAGGCCCGCCATTGTGGGCCGCCCGGTCACCCCTGGAACGCTATCAGGAAGGGTGTCATGTTCGTTCTCAAGAACGCCTGGTTCACCATCAGGCGGCATGCGGCGCGGAGCCTGGTCGTGGTTCTGGCCTGCCTGGTCGTGACGGCTCTGGCCACGACGGCGGCCACCGTACTTCAAGCTGACACCAGGGCACGTACTACAGGCTACGAATCCCAACAGGTGGACGCCGTCATCAGCCCGCGCAAGGGAACCAAGGCCTCCCCCCTGGGCTGGAACGAGTATTCCAAGTATGCCCAGCGCCTGCAGATGGATGGCATGCAGTACAAGGCTTACTTCCATGAGACCGCGAATATCAGTCCGGAGGGGCTGCCTCAGTCAGGCGCCTACTCCCTGGTGGGTGTCTCTGACAAGGCAGCCGAGCCCACCCTTCCTCACGGCCCCTTTGTGCTGGACCAGGGCAAGGGGCTGGACTACGCCTCACAGAATGCCTCAGGCACCCAGACTGTGCTGATCTCCAAGCAGATGGCACAGGCCAACAAGCTCAAGATGGGCGACACCCTGACCATCAAGGATCCCCGCCAGCAGGGTCAGCAGGTCAAGCTGACCGTCTCGGGCATCTATCACTACCGCAAAGCCGCCGACCAGGCAGCCAACCGAGCCATCTACACGGCCTATCCCACCTTTGCCATGCTGGGGCTGGATTCGGCCAGCAAGCCCGGTGACCCTGGTCACGAACTGCTCGTTGCCTTCGTTCTGGATTCGCCGAGCACCTACCAGAAGTTTATCAAGGAGCTGCGCAAGGACGGGCTCAAGACCTCGCAGTACGACATCGACTCCCCCAGCCTGAAGGCCTACCAGCGGCGGATGGAGCCGGTCCACCAGGCCGCCGACCAAGCGCGAACCGCCATCATCCTGGCCTGCCTGCTGGGCGGGCTGATTCTGCTGGGCTGCCTAATCCTCATGCTGCGCGGTCGAGTCAACGAAATCGGCATGGCCATCACCATCGGGGTTCACAAGGCCCGGCTGGGCTGGCAGTTCGCCTTGGAGACCCTCTTGCTCACCCTTCCCGGACTGGCCCTGGGCCTGGCTTTGGGCGCCGCAATCAGTCGGCCGCTGGGCCGGTCGCTCTTCCGGCTGGGGAGCCTGGCCAGCATGCCTGATGCTGGTCTGATCTGGAAGCTGATCCTGATTGGCCTGGCCGTCTGCCTGGTCCTCGCACTGGCAGCAGCCGCCAGGGTGGCGGCCTTCAGAACCGCCCAGCTATACACCAACGACCTGGAGGACGAGGCATGAGCGAAAAGACATCGGACCAGCGGTCAGACGAAGAGTCCCAGGAAAAGGCTGCGGCCAAGGCCGCCGACCAGGCAGAAACTGATCAGAAACAAGCGGTTCGAGCAACGGCAGACGCTGAGCAAAAAACCGGCGAGAATGCCAACGCCGAACTCCTGCACGGATCCGGCGAAGAAGCAGCTACTCAGACGAACAAGAAGTCCGAGGAGGATGCTTCCTCTGAAGAGGACGTGTCGATGGCCGCTTTCAAGGTGGTCATCGAGCAGGACAATGCCGAGGATCCCGACGACGGTAAGGAGGAGGGCCCGCTGCTGGAAACCGATGACCAGCGGGTGCTGGTTCCTGGCGGCTATCCGGTGCTCTCCCTGAAGCACGTGGATTACACGCGCAAGGTCCAGGGTCGCCCCGAACAGATCCTGGACGATGTCGATCTGGAATTCCAGCGTCGCCGCATCTACTCGGTGGAGACCACCTCGCCGTCCGGAAGGGCCGCTCTGATGGCCCTGATAACCGGCCTGCGCGCCCCCACCCAGGGCAGTGTGCTCTTCCGGGGCACGGACCTGCGCCAGTTGCTGGCCTCCGACTACCGCGGCCACCAGATTGGAGCCATCTTTGGTACCGATGCCCTGAGACGCGACCTGACCGCTGTGCAGAATCTTGTCTACACCATGGATGCCAGCGGGCGCACCTTCCTGGGCCCCAAGGACAATCTGGCCCGTCATCTGCTGGATGAGGTGGGTTTCCCGGAGCGTCTGCAGGACAGGCTGACCGCTGATCTGGGCCACTTGGACTTCCGTCTGGCATCCGTGGCCCGTGCCCTGTGCTGCGAGTGCGACGTGCTCGTCGCCGACGAACCCACCGAGGGGCTGGAACCGGGCGACTGGGACACCCTGCTGGCCACGCTGAAGCGGGTCTCCCGCCGTCATGACTGCACTGTGATCATCCTGACCTCAGGCGGTTCGGACACCGTAGACGAGGGCACCTACGACGACCGATTCATCGTCGATTGAACTCCAACCTTCCGGGCCGGGGATGGACAGCACTGCACTGGCTTGCTCAGTCATCACCCATGAGGAGTGGATACCCAGGGTCATGGCCGAACAAATCGATTCGTGCAGCAAGGGCCCAAACCCGCAACAGCGGGTCATTCTGCATCATCACCATGGATTCGGACCCGTTCGGGAGGTCGGCGTCAAGGAAGCCGTATGGATCACGCCAGGGCTGCTAATCGCCCAGAACGCCTGGCTGGCATCCGAAGGCCGTCCCTCATGGGTCCTGTCAGCCCCACCGACCATGTGGCTGGATGGGCTGGACCGATCCCTGACCGGACGCAGGATTCTGACTGTGACGGCTGGAATCATCCTGACCTGGCGCCGACTGCCATCGGGCCTGGGGAAGCGCCCCTGGTCGCAGCTGGCCGCCGGCCGGGTATCGGACCTGCCTGCAGCCCGACGAACCCTTGAAGATCTGCAGAGCGATCTGCGGACGGCCCCTGCACGATCGCTGATTCGCATCCAGGCCCATTTGCCCAGTATCCATGAGGAGTGGCGGGTCATCATCGACAGGGACCGGATTGCAGCCTCCAGCGGTTACTGCCTGCATGAAGGCGAGGACTCCAGAGTCATTACCACGGTCTTTGACGGCGTCGTTTTCGATCCCAGGCATCAAACGATCGCCGAAGGCTGTGCCCTTCAGGCAGCCAAGGGTCGATCTCCTGCTCCGATCAGCGTGGATCTGGCCTTCCTGCGCGGGTCGGATCGGCCTCTCATTTTGGAAGGAAACCCGGTCTGGTGTGCAGCCCCTTACGCTTATGGATCGCAGGGCATGGCCTCTTTCCTGAAAGCCGTCGCAGCCTGCCGGACCGATCCAGTCGACCCCTATCAACCAGACCCGTGGATGCTGCGTGAATTCGGCGGCCGCTTCCGCAGTTCCTGGGGGCCGGTCCGGCCGGATCAGACGATGGTCATGCCATAGTGCTGAGCCAGGGGCTGCAGGTCCGGCACTCCATACCGGGCTACTAGTTGCCTCCAGCGGGCCAGATTGTCGGGACCATACTTGGCCGTGCGCTTGGCGGCAGTGGGCTCGGAGACGAAGATAGGCGGCTGGTGCTTGCTGTGGAACTTGTCCGCATACATGACCACCTCCTGCTCGGGGTTGACCGGCAGATAGTCGTCCGGCGGCAGGTTCAGATGCTCCTCCTCCACCTGGCGGCGGGTCAGCCCCACCCCAGTGTGGTTGCGTGCAAACTGAGCCACCGACTCATCCACCCCAGCGTCCAGCAGCAGGCGGTAGCCCTCCAGCCCGTGTTCTATGTACCGCTGACCCTGGAAGGTCAGAGACCGACCCTGGGAGCCGTCATCCTTGAGGATCCGGTAGGTGCCGATGTCGTGCAGCAGGGCACCTGTGCGGACCAGGTCACGATCCAGCGGCCGCTCGGGCAAAACCCCGTCAGGATCATCACCGCGCAGCAGGCGTTCGTTGACCTGGTCGGCCATCCGCACCGCGAGGGCGGCGATGATCTGGCAGTGGGTGTGTATCAGTTCATAGGCGGCTTGTGAGGGTGCGTACTGGCGGTGCAGGGCCTCGGCCATGGGAACATTGGGAATCATACCGACCATTCTAGGGATCCTTGCCGCAAATGTGACCTTTGCGACGCTTATGCACTCTTCAGCGGATAATCCGCCCTGCCCTTCTACTGCCGACAGTACACTGGGAGCCACGGTATTTCACGAGGAGCACTATGGACACTTCACCACTTGCGCGCTCCGCCGACCAGCCCGCTCCTCCCGACGAGGACGGCGGCCGACAGGCGCCCTGGCACAACCCCCTGCTGGACCCCCGCGATCTGCGCATGCCGCGCATCGCGGGCCCAAGCTCATTGGTCATCTTCGGCGTCACCGGCGATCTGGCCAAGAAAAAGCTTCTGCCGGCCGTCTATGACCTGGCCAACCGGGGACTGCTGCCAGCCAGCTTCGGGTTGATCGGCTTCGGGCGGCGCGACTGGAGCGACCCGCAGTTCGTGGCCTTTGCAGAGGAGAACGTCCGCGCCCACTGCCGCACCCCCTTCAACGAGTCCACCTGGCGACATCTGAGCCAGGGCATGCGCTTCGTCAAGGGCAGCTTCGACGATGCGGAGGCCTTCCGTCGCCTGTCGGCCACCGTCTCGGAGCTGGACCGGGTCCGGGGCACCCGTGGCAACCATGCCTTCTACATGTCGGTGCCGCCTAAGGCCTTTCCCCAAGTGGCCCGCCAGCTGGCCGAGTCCGGGCTCTCCCACTCCACCCAGGGGGCCTGGCGACGGGTCATCATTGAGAAGCCCTTCGGCCGCGACCTGGCTTCGGCCAAGGAGCTTGACCGGGTGGTCTCCCAAGTCTTCGAGCCGGATTCGGTCTTCCGCATCGACCACTATCTGGGCAAGGAGACTGTGCAGAACATCCTGGCCCTGCGCTTTGCCAACATGATGTTCGAACCAGTCTGGAACTCCAACTACGTCTCCCACGTGCAAATCACCATGGCCGAAGACATGGGCATCGGCGGCAGGGCCGGCTACTACGACGGAATCGGAGCGGCTCGGGATGTCATCCAGAACCACCTCCTGCAGCTGATGGCCCTGACGGCCATGGAAGAGCCGGTCTCCTTCTCAGCATCAGATCTGACAGCCGAAAAGACCAAGATCCTTTCCGCTGTCCGCCTTCCCAAGGATCTGGCGGCCCACACCGCCCGGGGCCAGTACACGGCAGGCTGGCAGGGCTCCCAGCATGTGGTCGGCTACCTGGATGAGGACGGGATTGATCCCTCCTCTACCACCGAGACCTATGCGGCCATCAGGCTGGACGTGGATACCCGCCGCTGGGCTGGCGTCCCCTTCTACCTGCGCACAGGCAAGCGCCTGGGCAAGCGGGTCAGCGAGATCGCCATCGTCTTCAAGCGTGCACCTCATCTGCCCTTCGAGGCCACAGCCACCCGGGAACTGGGCGCCAACGCGGTGGTCATCCGCGTACAGCCCGACGAGGGCGTGACCCTGCGTTTCGGGGCCAAGACTCCCGGCTCGGCCATGGAGGTGCGCGACGTCAACATGGACTTCTCCTACGGGCGTTCATTCACCGAGGCCTCCCCGGAGGCCTATGAACGGCTGATCCTGGACGTGCTCCTGGGCGACCCTCCCCTCTTCCCCACCACCGAGGAAGTCAATCTCTCCTGGAAGATCCTGGACCCCATCGAGGAGTTCTGGGCCGGACAGGGCCAGCCCCAGCCCTACTGCGCCGGCACCTGGGGTCCGCGGGAGGCTGATCTGATGCTGGCCCGCGACGGATACCACTGGAGGATGCCATGATCGTCAGACTGAACAACACCACTACTTCCGCCATCGCCCAGGAGATTGACGAGCTCCACGTTGAACGTGGAGAGGCCGCCCAGGGAAGAGTGCTGACCCTGGTCATCGTCACCGAGCAGGCCCATCTGGAGACGGCCCTGGAGACCGTAAACGCCGCAAGTCGTGAACACCCCTGCCGGGTCATCGCCATAGTGACCAATGCCGAAGACCATCAGGCCGAGCAAGAGGCGGACCAGCGGACCGCTGCGGCACAGTCCTCAGAAGATTGCGTCTCCTACAAGAACACCAACCATGACGGTGACCGCACGTTGGATGCCGAGATCCGTTTCGGATCAGATGCGGGAGCCGGCGAGATAATAGTGCTCAGGCCGGTCCTGGCCCTCCTGAGCCATTCCGATGCCTTGGTCATCCCGCTGTTGGTCCCGGACGCCCCCCTGGTGGTCTGGTGGCCCGCCAATCCACCCCAGGACCCATCCAAGGACCCGATCGGGGCCATGGCCACCAGCCGCATCACCGATGCCATGGAAGCCGACGACCCACAGACCGCCTTCGCCTCCCTCCTCAAGCATTCGGGTACTGCTGACGTGGACCTCTCCTGGACAAGAACCACGATCTGGCGAGCCTTGCTCGCTTCCATGATGGATCAACCGCCGCATCTGCCCGTAACCTCAGTGCGGGTGACCGGCCAGACGCACTTCCTGCCCTTGGAGCTCCTGGCTTCCTGGCTGGCTCTGAAGCTTGGGGTGCCGGTCACGATTGAGCGTGATCCACAGGCCCAGGCCATCACCGGGGTCTTCTTCAAACGCAGCGACGGAACCATGAGCATGGAACGTCACAAGGCCGACCAGGCCAGAATCAACCAGCCCGGCCAGGCCAGCCAGACCATCTCCATGCCTTTGCGAACCGCCGTTGACTGCATGAGCGAGGAAATGGGACGTCTGGATCCTGATGAGGTCTATCGGGATGTCATCAGCAGGGGCTGGCCCATGGTGCATGAACGGTGCACCAGATGACGGCTGGTTCGGCGCCGGGAGCCACTGGAGGCGCAAGCGCGCAAGTATGATAGACATCACTGCCATGAAGGAGACGCCATGACCGAGCGTACAATCATCCGTTATGCCAGCACCAGCCTGCTCAACAAGGCCACAGCCGCGCGAATGCTGATCGAATTAGGGGACATCCTGGCACGTCAGGAGCGGGCGGACCTGGCTTTGACCGGTGGAACGGACGCGGCGGAAATCTACGCACTGATGGGGACCAGTGATCTTGCAGCGAGCATCGACTGGAAGCGGGTTCATCTGTGGTGGAGCGACGAGAGATTCGTGAGCCCGGAAGACCCTGAACGCAATGCCAAGCAAGCCCGGGACGCCTGGTTCGGCAGGCTCATCGACAAGGGTGATCTACCTGCGGACCATGTTCATGAAATGCCGGCTGATATTCGTACCCCCGACCAGATCGCAAGGGCGAGCGAGGCCGACGACACAGAAGCACTGGCCCAGGCGGCACGGGCCTACCAGGATGAAATCATTCGGGGGATCGGCCCCCATGGCCATATGGACCTGGCCGTTTTCGGCGTAGGGCCAGACGGCCACTACGCATCGCTCTTCCCTGACCGCCCCGAGGCGCTGATCAGCGACGAAACCACGCTGGTGGCAGGCGTCAGCCATTCGCCCAAGCTCCCACCGCTGCGGGTGACCATGACCACCCCGTTCATCCGCCGTACCCCCAAAGTCTGGCTCTTCACTTCCACCCAAGAAAAGGCCCAAGCCGTGAAGAAGGCACTGAGGGATGAGGACAACCCCCACGTCCCCTCCTCATTCGCCAGGGGTACCGAACAGACCTTATGGCTGCTTGACGAGGACGCCGCAAGCCAGCTTGGCTAAGATCCCGAACACCAGCTATGATTCGGCCGACCGCAAAGCGTCAGCAACGCGGTGCGAAAGTCGCGCCGCATAGGATAACGTGACTGGCAAGCCCACCCGATCCAGGTCGTGGGACGGCCTCAAAACCGTTCCCCTGATGGCTTTCCGTCACACTCGCCTCCCCGCGCTTCAGCTCGGGAGTCTTCTCCCGGCCCGCGAAGACAGGAATCCCCTTTCGCCGAGTATCCCCTCAAGACAGGAACAAGGTGTTATAGTGCTAAGCAGTGTATAGAACTGCCCTCTTCTGATTATTCATGGGGTTGAAGAAATCAGGTTCCAAGAAATTCTGAGGGCAGCATGTTGGGAAGGCATCTTTCATGCGTGTTGCTTCTAGGCGCGTCTCACGCCCTATTATCTGCGTCTTCGCCGTGCTCGCTGCCATGGGCCTGGGGCTCATGGCAGATGCGCATGCTGCCGGTGCTGAGCAATCAGACACCAATGCACTGGCAGAGTCTGAAATCAGGGGGGGGGGGGGGGTGAGAGAGAAGCCCCGGCCCCAAGGCCGTCAGTTCCCGAACTAGATAACCATCCTTCACCCTCTTCCATAGCAACACCCTCCGAGCATCCATCCCCGCAAACCGCCCAATCGACACCACTGATCCAGCCCACGAACCCTCAACCGGAATCAGGGAACCATCCTTCACCCCTGGCGACGCTGAATTCTCTGACCACCACACAGCAGTCTCCAGACCCGTCACCAAGAAACAACGGTACCCATACGGTGCAGTTCACATCAGATGAGGGCACCACGGGCATGCCCGCCCAACAGATCGTAGCCGACGGCGAAACCGCTTCCTGGCCACACGACGATCCATCCCGCCCGGGCTGGACATTCGACGGCTGGTTCCAGGGCGATGTCCCCTACGATTTCTCCAGGCCCGTCACTCAGGATACGAATCTGAAGGCCAGATGGGGGCAATGGGCGACCAACCCCACGAGCGGCCCCTGGCAGGGCGGCACAGACGTAACGGTGAATTCGCCAAAGGACCCGGTCCGACTCGCTCAGGTGTCCGCTGCCCAGTACCATTCCCTGGCATTGGGCAGCGACGGGAACGCCTACGCATGGGGTAGAAACGACTGCGGACAACTGGGCGACGGGACGACCACGACGAGTAGAACGACTCCGGTGCCGGTATCCATGCCCGCGGGCGTCAAATTCACCCAAGTGTCCGCAGGCGGCTGGTATTCTATGGCCCTGGACCGCGACGGCAGGATCTGGACCTGGGGATTCAACGATGGCGGACGACTGGGCCGCGGCTCTGTCAACAGCTCCTACTCCACACCGGGCCTGGCTGACATCCCATCAGACACAACCTTCAAAGCTATCAGCGCCGGGAACCTGCATTCCTTAGCCCTGGACACCAAGGGCAACATCTGGACCTGGGGCATCAATTACAATGGTCAGCTCGGCCGTCCTCCATATGGCAGCACGGCAAGCGACAACACGCCGGCGAAGGTGACCGCGCCAGATGGAACCCATTTCACGGCAATCAGCGCAGGCGTTTACCATTCCATGGCCCTGACCGCCGACGGCACCGCCTGGACCTGGGGGGACAACGGCGGCACAAAAGATGACTTTTACGGCGTACTGGGCCGCACGCCAACCGATGCCGCCCCCGCCAACAGGCCCGGCCAGGTCGATACCGACCGGAAGTTCACCGCAATCAGCGCTGGATACAACCATTCCATGGCTGTCGGCACCGACAACACCATATTCACTTGGGGAGGCAACCGTTCAAAACAACTGGGACGCTCCGGCGACACGACCCGACCAGGACAGGTTCCCGGCATGACCGGCGCCACAGACATCAACGCCGGCCGGAACTACTCCACCGCCATCACCAACACCGGTGCCTGGGCATGGGGAAGCAACGACTACGGCCAACTCGGCACCAATACAGACACGACCATACCCACCCGCATGACAACCCCTGACGAAACTCCCGCCTCCTTCACCTACACCAGCCTCAATACAGGAAACACCAGCTTCCACACGCTTGTCATCGGGTCGGACGGGAACACCTACAGCATGGGTCGCAACGACTACGGCCAACTCGGCACCAACACGACCAACAGCGCAACGAGCGGATCAGCGGCAGCCAATCCGAAGCCAGACATGGTCTGGCGGTCAACCGACGGGCGGATAACTTCCGTTCTTTTCGGCGACAGCCACAACATTGGCGACATCACCAAACGCGCCGACGGATGGCACGTTACCTCCCCCCGGCACCATCTGGGCACCGTCACCCTCACCATCCAGTCCGCTGACGCCACAGGTGCAAGCCAACCCGACGACACTAGCCAGAGATTCACCTACACCGGTGTCGCGGCCGCCGTCACTTTCAAGTCGGAGCACGGCGACCCAATCCCCAACCAGCAAGTCGCCGTAGGCGACACCATCCAACGCCCAGACGACCCGAGCGAGGCGGGTTGGACATTTGACGGCTGGTTCCAGGGAAATCTCGCCTATGACTTCAGCAGACCCATCAAGGGGGCCACCACACTGACCGCCAGGTGGACATTCGGCAATAACCAGTGGTCAATCCACCCCACGTCGGGTCCCCGGACCGGTGGCAACAATGTGCGCATCGACCCTCCAAACCGCATCGCCTTCTCCCAGGTGTCCTCGGGACAGTTTCATTCCCTGGCATTGGGCAGCGACGGGAACGCCTATGCATGGGGAAGAAACGATTGCGGCCAACTGGGCACCGGCAGAATGGGAGGCACCTCGGCGCGTCAAACCACCCCGGTGATGGTCAAGGTGCCCGATGGAGTGAAGTTCACCCATGTCTCCAATGGTGGCTGGTATTCCATGGCCCTGGACCGGGACGGAAAAATCTGGACCTGGGGAAACAACGAAGCCGGACGTCTGGGGCGCGGATCCGTGGGAGTGGGTAACTGCTATCCCACGCCGGGCCTTGCCTCCACCCCTGCAAATGTTCAGTTCATCGCCATCAGCGCCGGCAACATCCATTCCATGGCCCTGGACCGGGACGGCAACGTCTGGACCTGGGGACAAAACATGGATGGCCAGCTCGGCCGTCCGCCCTACGACGGTTCCATGAACGACATCACCCCTACGAAAGTGGCCATGCCCGAGGGAACCACCTTCACCGCGATCAGCGCCGGCGACCGGGATTCCATGGCCCTGGCCGCCGACGGCACCGCCTGGACCTGGGGCCGCTATGAAAAAACCAACACCCTTAGCGACTACTATGGTATATTGGGGCGCGATTCCAGCGATGCCTACCCCGCCGGCAAACCAGGCCCAGTCGCCACAGATCTGAAGTTCACCGCGATCAGCGCCGGTGCATACGTATCCATGGGCATAGCCACCGACGGCAACATCTATACATGGGGAGGCAATAAGCACAATGAGCTGGGACGCAGCGGAGAACGCACCCGCCCAGGACGGGTTCCGGGCCTGACCGGCGCCATAGACATTAATGCAAGTTGGGACTTTTCCACCGCCATTACTGACACGGGCGCCTGGGCATGGGGAAGCAACCAATACGGCCAGCTTGGCACCACCACCACCAACGGCAGCGACTCAGGCGTAGCCACACCCACGCGCATACCCAAGCCGGACGGAGCGCCGAGCGACTTGACCTACTTCAGCCTCACCATCGGCAGCAACCACTGGCACATGCTGATCATCGGGTCGGACGGCAACGTCTACAGTTTTGGCCGCAACGACTGGGGACAGCTCGGCATCAACAGCGTCAACACCAGCAACGGGGCAGCGGCGGCCAATCCGAGACCGGCGAGCGTATGGTTCCCATGGCCCTTGACCGTGTCCTCCGTCACCTTCGACGGAAAGCCATCGATGATCGTGCCAGTCAGAAACCCTGACGGCTCCTGGAAGGCGCGCCCGCCGGCGCACACTCCGGGCCCGGTGGATGTCAAAGTCTCCTGGTCACGACGGAACCTGGATTCCGGCACGGCTGCCCTGACTTACACGTATCTCACAGTCAGCCACCGGGTCCGATTCGACCCAGCCAACGGCGACCCGGTCACCAGCCATGACGTAGACGACTGGGGACAGGCCGTCCGGCCCGCAGCCGACCCGGGCCGCGCCGGATACAGGTTCGACGGCTGGTTCCAGGGCAACGTTGCCTTTGACTTCACCCAGCCCGTCACCAGCGATACAACCATCACTGCCAGATGGAGCCGACCAGGCCCCTGGACCCGCTCTCCTGCCTCAGGTCGCACATCCGGAGGCACCAGTCTGACCCTGACCCCGCCCGACTACGCGACCAACACCCGCCTGGCCGGCATCAGCGCCGACGGCACCCATTCGCTGGCCGTATCCAGCGACGGCCGTCTGTATGCCTGGGGGGACAACGACCACGGCCAACTCGGCAATCCCGACCGGGCCAGACGCTCCGCCCCCACCAGCGTTCCCACCCCCGATGACACCCGATTCACCCAAGCCACCGCAGGCGACAAATACTCCGCCGCACTCGACACCCAGGGACGCATCTGGACCTGGGGCGACAACGACCACGGCCAACTCGGCCATGGCACCACCAGCGGTGACGACCCGACACCACGGCAGGCCGATACCGGGGACACCAAGTTCACCCAGATCAGCGCCGGCGACGGCCATATGACCGCCCTTGACACCCAGGGCAGGGCATGGACCTGGGGGGACAACACCCAAGGCCAGCTCGGCGACGGAAACACGGGCGGCTCCACCGGTACCCCGACCATGCGGGCCATGCCTCCCGCCACCCCCTCATGGCTGGTCTACACACAGATCCAGGCCGGCGGCCGCCACACCCTCGCCATCGCCAACAACGGCCGCATGTACGCTTGGGGCGACAACAACTACGGCCAGCTCGGCGACGGAAACACGGGCGGCTCCGCCGGTACCCCGACCCAGGTCCAGGCCCCGACCGGCACATCCCCCGCCTTCACATGGCTGCATGTCACCGCCGGCACCGACCACACCTTCGCCATCGGCTCCGACGCCGACACTGGCGACGACATTCCGTACACGTTCGGCTCCGATCAGCAGGGCCAACTCGGCGCAGGCAGCGGCACCGAGACCGGCCGACCCGTCAAACCCGGTCTGCCCGCAACCATCACCGCCATCTCCGCCGGCGGCCATGCATCCTTCGCCATCGACAGCCATGGAACCCTGCACGCATGGGGCGACAACACCCAGGGCCAACTCGGCGACAACACCACCACCAGCAGAGCCAAACCCGTCGCCATCGACGCACCTGCCTCCGACGCCACCTGGGTCCGCACCGCCGGCGGCACCGGACACACTCTCGCCATCGACAGCCATGGAACCCTGCACGCATGGGGCAACAACACCCAGGGCCAACTCGGCGACAACACCACCACCAGCAGAGCCAAACCCGTCGCCATCGACTACCCCGACCTGCAGGTCGCCTCCATCGATTTCGGCGGGATGCCAGGAGCCGATCCCTCCCGACAGCCGGACGGCGCCTGGACCGTCATCGCGCCACCCAGACGGCATCGACCCGGCACGATACCTCTCGTCATCCACTGGAACCAGAACGGTCTTCCCCAACCAGATGCTGTCCTCGACTTCACCTATACCCCTGAGCGCTACACCATCACCTACGACAGCGACGGAGGCTCGCCCACACCACCATCGCAGACCGCGGACGAGGACACCACCGTCACCCGACCTGCCAATCCCGCCAAACCAGGTCAACAATTCGACGGCTGGTTCGACGGGAATGCCGCCTATGACTTCACCCAACCCATTCAGCAGGGCCACAACCTGAAAGCCAGGTGGAGCCCTGCAAACACCAAGTGGACCCTCACCCCCACGCGCGGCATCGATACCGGCGGCGAGACCGTGACCCTCACCCCACCGCCAGCCGGCAACATGCGTCTGTCACAGGTCAGCGCCGGGTCAGGATACTCACTCGCGATCGGCAGCAACGGAAAAGCCTACAGCTGGGGAGACAATAGCTCCGGCCAACTTGGGGACGGCACGCGGACCAATCGGAACCAACCCATTGCTGTTGCCGCTCCGAAAGGGGCCAGACCCGGGTTCACCTGGCTGCAGGCCGCCGCAGGCACCACGATGAGCATCGGCTTGGGATCCGATGGGATGGCCTACGCCTGGGGCACCAACGCCACAGGCCTGGGCGACGGCACCACCAGCACCTCCACGATCCCTGTCAAGGTGGTCCTTCCGGCAGATGCAGCCCCAGGCTTCAGGTTCACTCAGGTGGCCGTAGGCAGAAGGCATATCCTGGCTCTGGGCAGCGACGGGAACATCTATGCCTGGGGATCCATCACAGGCGGGCTAGGTGATGGCAAGACCGGCAGTTCACCGATTCCGATCCGGGTAGCCAAGCCCGGCGAAGCCGCATCCGGCTTCTCCTACATCCAGATCAGTGCGGGAAGCGAGCACAGCCTGGCCATCGGCACCGACCGGAAGATATACGCCTGGGGGTCCAATGCCAATGGGAGACTCGGCCTTGGCGACGGAAGCAGCGAAAGCAAGGTGCCCAAACCGCTGGCAGTACCATCAGGCATGAGCGAAAGCCCCGTGTACATCCGGATCAGCGCCGGGTCATCCCACTCCGTGGCCCTGGACCAGGATGGGAGGGCCTGGGCCTGGGGGTCGAACAGCAACGGCCAGGTCAGACCCGTCGGGGACGACGAGCCCATACCCGTTCAAGTCGCCCTCCCCCGGGGTGCATCCGACAGCTTCGCCTATCAGCAGGTGGCGGCCGGAGACAACCACAGCCTGGCCATCGGCACCGACCAGGTGGTCTACGGTTGGGGGGACGACACCCACGGCCAACTCGGTGATGTACGCTCCCCCGAGCAGCCTGCCAAGGCCAGGGATCCCAAGGACAAGAGCCAGGGACTCAAGGCTGGAAGCATCAGCGCCGGCGACAACCACAGCCTGGCCATCGGCACCGACGGAACGGCCTATGGCTTCGGCCGAAACAGCACCGGGCAGAACGGGACCGGCTCCGACAACACCGATCTGGTGCTGGCCACCCGCATTGCCATCCCGCCCATGGGCATTCCCACCCGCCTTTCCTTCGGCGATGCCGACGGAACGATTGTCAGTGGGCAACCGGACGGGACCTGGCAGGCTATCACCCCCAGCCATAGATTCGGCCAGGTTTCCACCACCATCGAATGGACGCTGGCCGGGGAGCCGCAGACCCCGGACACGAGCAATATCTACATCTTCATGCATTCATGGATACTGCCGAATGCCGGCGGAAGGGGGATAATCCTCCTCCTGCTGATCGGTCTTATGACATTGGCAGCCATCGCCGCCCAACGCAAGCACCGAATGCAGGAAGGCATGAGTTGATCAGGATTTCGCTCGAGTAAGTGGCCATAGCAGGGGAAGCTCCCCAGCTTCCCGGCCGGAAGGCAGCTCCGCCAGTAATATCCCCCTTGGCAGGCTGCCTTCTTTCTTGTTGTTCCCGATCAGAAAAAGGCCTGCCTCTTTGAAAAATATGCAACCAAGCGAATTCCTGGCTTGCTTCGCAGACGTGGAATCAGTCAGCATACGGCGTGCCGAACAGAGGCGGGGATGGCTTGCACACTCTGTCGCGATAGCCACAGCCCGACGACGATGCCAACCTTTTGCCAGTGACGACTTACCCCTGCGAACTCGTCATGGCATGAATGGCCTGGTCGGATTCGTCAACGATGCGCTCCATGGCCCTGCGGGCACCATCGCCGTCACCCTGGCGGATCAGAGCCGCCACGTCGCCATGGAGCCTCAGCGCCTGTTCATTGGCCCGCCGGGGCATGAGTTCATGGCGGGTGCGGCCCGCCAGGACAGCGGCCACCACGTCACCGAGGGCAGCAAACATGGCGTTTCCTGATGATTCCAGGAGTGTCCTATGAAAACATTCGTCAGCCTGGAGGTAGTCGGACTCATTCGCCCGGTTGGCGTGGGCCACCATGTCGATGGCGGCTTGAGTAAGGGCGGCCCATTGTTCCGGCTTGGCCCTGGATGCCGCGAGCCGTGCCGCCGTGGGCTCCACGCTTCCCCGCAGCTCCGAGAGCTCGTGGAGCGTGCTTTCCCGATCCGGTCCGCGCAGTCTCCATTCGATGACCATGGGGTCGTAGATGTTCCAGACCCTGGCGGGGTTGACGGCGGCTCCCACCTTACGTTTTACCGTGACCAGCCCCATGGATTCGAGGACACGGGTCACCTCTCTGGTAACCGTTCGGGAGGGGAGCTCCCGACCTAGGGCCGGGGCGGGCAGACGCTCTCCTTGGGCTATATGGCCAGTGATGATGCCCATGCCCCATTGATCGAGCAGCCTGTCATGCAACGACGGTTCGGTTCCCATGAAATTCACTCTACCAATCATTCCCGGCGAGGTGTCCCGTACTGAAATACGGATGGGTCCTGCCATAATGAAGGAGCGGCAGCGTCGCTGCCGTCCACAGGGCGTGTACACTTATAGCAGTTAAAACATACATAATGTCATTTGGTCGATATTATGTCATGCAAAATAAAAAAATGAACCCGGGAGACCGGATTCGTCCGATTCCTCAGAGAAGAGGCAGCAATGCAAACCATATTGCACCTGGCAGCCGCCGAGCAGGTCCTGATCGCCGCTGGCGGGACCGCCAAGCTCAACACCACGCAGCTGGGCGTCAGTCTGATCCTCAGCCTGGCGGTGCTCATATTCCTGGTGACCGTCGTCAAACTCCACCCCTTCGTATCCCTCCTGGCGGCCGGACTGGTGGTAGGCATCGGATCAGGCTATGGCCCCATGCCGACCTTGACCAGCTTCACCGGCGAGTTCGGCAACACCATGGGGTCAGTAGGCATCCTGATAGGCCTGGGAGCCATGATAGGCAAGGTGCTCATGGATACCGGCGCCACCGACCAGGTGGTCAACACCCTGGTATCCAAATCCTCCGCAGCCTCCATACCCTGGATCATGGCCCTGATAGGAGCCCTGATCGGCCTTCCCATGTTCTTCGAGGTAGGCCTGGTCATCCTGGTGCCGGTCATCATCCTGGTGGCCCAACGCACCAAGCTGCCCTTGATGCGCGTTGCGATCCCCACCCTGGCGGGCCTGTCGATCATGCATGCCTGCGTACCCCCCCACCCCGGCCCGCTGGCCGCCCTGAGCCAGTTCAAGGAAACCGGCAATGTAGGGCTGACCATGATGTTCGGCATCCCCTTCGCCCTGATCACCCTGGTCCTGGTCGGCCCCCTCTTCTCCAGGGTGGCCGCCCGGTGGGTTCCGGTCCAGGCACCTGCGGACTTTGTAGCCAAAAGCGATGAGGCCGGCAAGGAGGAGACCAAGCTTCCCTCATTCGGCATTTCCCTCTGCTGCATCCTTCTTCCCGCCGTCCTCATGCTCCTCACCTCAATCTTCGAAATCGCCTTGCCCGGTTTCAAGGACCGCACAGACGGATTCGCCCAGACCATCAACTTCATCGGCAACCCCGTCATGGCCCTGGCCATCGCCCTGGTCGTTTCCATGCTGGTGCTCAAGGCCGCCTCCGGAATATCCTGGAAGACCGTCAACGATTCCCTGGGCGCCTCCCTGCCCGCAGTGGCCGGCATTCTCCTGATCGTCGGGGCAGGAGGCGGCTTCAAGGGCGTCCTGGTTGCCACGGGCATCGGCAAGATCATCGGCAACTTCGTGGAGACCTCAAGCATCTCCATCTTCCTGTTGGGCTGGCTCATCGCGGTCTTCGTCCGTGTCGCCACCGGTTCAGCCACCGTCTCCATCCTGACCACGGCGGGCATCCTCAGCAACGCCATGACCATGATGCATGCCACCCCGATGGCCACCACCCTCCTGGTGATCGCCATCGGCGCCGGGTCCATATTCCTCTCCCACCTCAACGACGCAGGCTTCTGGCTGATCAAGGAGTACTTCGGCCTGAGCGTTGGCGAGACCCTGAAGACCTGGTCGGTTCTGGAATGTCTGCTGTCGGTCGTGGTCCTGGTTCTGGTCATGGTCGCCAGCCTGTTTGTGCCCATCGCCTCCTGAGCATCATCGTCACATCACTTTTCAGAAAGGTTGCACATGGTAGATACATCATTGAAGAATTCCGACGCGCTGAGCGCAGAAAGCCACCCGGAGCCCAAGGTCCCCTCGGCGGTCGACAACACGGTTCCATCTGACTATTTCCACGGCCGCACACCAATCCTGGTCATCATGGGCGTTTCAGGCTGCGGCAAGACCACCATGAACGAGCACCTTGGACGCAAGCTGGGCTGGGACATGGCAGAGGCCGACGACTTCCACCCCCAGGCAAACATCGACAAGATGGCCCGCGGCATCCCCCTGACCGATCAGGACCGCTGGCCCTGGCTGGACAGCATCCATGATTGGATTGAGGACCACGTACGCCGGGGGACGCCCGGGACCGTTACCTGCTCCGCCTTGAAGCGAATCTACCGTGACCGGCTGCGGATGCCGGGCGTGGTCTTCATCCACCTGAGCGGGGACTACGACTCCATCATGGAACGGCTCTCCAAGCGGAAGGGCCATTTCATGAAGCCGCAGATGCTACGCTCCCAGTTCGATGACCTGGAGCCCCTGGGACCTGACGAGATCCATCTGACCATCGACGTGGGGCTGCGCATGTCTCCTGAGATCGAGGCCGAAGAGGTCATCGACACTCTGGGGCTCCAGTGCGACGTCAAGGCGCACACCGCCCAGGTTCAAGCTGAGCGCGCCCGGCAGGCAGCCCGCCAGTAGCACCCGCGAATCGGCCCGACCGCGGCCGATAACCAACTATCGCGGTCAACTTCACACTGTTGCAGTTAAGAGTCAAGGGAGAGGAACTAACACTATGAAGATCGGCATGATTGGCCTGGGACGCATGGGCAAGAACATGGCAGACCGCCTGCGCACCGGCGGTCATCAGGTAGTCGGCTACGACATCGCGCCGGACTCGGGCAGGGATGTGGACAGCCTTGAGGCCCTGGTCCAGGCCCTGGAGGCACCACGAGTGATCTGGGTCATGGTCCCGGCCGGCAAACCCATTGAGTCCACTCTCAATCAGCTGGGCGAGCTGATGGAGCACGGCGACCTGGTCGTGGATGGCGGCAACACTCGCTTCACCCAGGACCAGGAACACGCCCAGGCCCTGGCCGCCAAGGGCATAGGCCTAGTTGACGTGGGCACCTCCAACGGCATCTGGGGCAAGGAGAAGGGTTATGCTCTGATGGTCGGCGGCTCGGACCAGGACGTGGCCCGAATCCAGCCCATCCTGGACACCTTGAAGCCTGAGGGCGACTACGGTCTGGTCCACGCGGGAGGCACCGGCGCGGGCCACTATGCCAAGATGGTCCACAACGGCATCGAGTACGGGATGATGCAGGCCCTGGCCGAGGGGTACGCAGTCCTTGAGGCCTCCGACCTGATCAAGGAGCCTGGCGAAGTGGTGGAGTCCTGGCGCAAGGGCTCGGTCATCCAGTCGTGGCTGTTGGATCTGCTGGCCCAGGCTCTGAAGGATGACCCGCATCTGAGCGGGATCGCCGGCAAGGCCGACGAAACCGGCGAGACCAAGTGGATGATTGCGGACGCCCTGGAGCTGGGGGTGCCCACGCCGGCCATCACCTCGGCTCTCTATGCCCGCCAGTCCTCCAAGATCGAGGATCCCATGACCATGAAGGTAGTGTCCGCCCTGCGCAGCGCATTCGGCGGCCACCCCATCGTCAGGGAGTAACCGGATTCCGGGCTGGGTACCAGTAGGATCCCACTTGCGGGCGGATCTGGACCAGGGCGCTGTCATCGGCGAAATCCAAGGAGTCAAAGATGATTTCGCGATGGCAGCCGTCACCCCGGCCGTCCCTGGCGAACCTGTGGTAGGCCACGATCCAGTCATCCCGGCCCGGCACACGGGTGATGCAGTGGTGACCCGTGGCCAGAATCCCCTTGGCATAATCAGCCTCGATCAGGATCTGGGGTGCGGTCCATGGCCCGTCCAGCGATGGCGCGCTGGACCAGCGGATCCGGTAGCTCGGATCCCTGGTGTCATTCTCCGACCAGGAGGCGTAGTAGATGTCTCCCCGTCGGCAGACAGTGATGGCCTCGCGGAAGTTGTCAGGCACGGCGGAGTGCACCGAGCCGTCCTCCAGGCGCCGGCCGTCCGGACTCAGCCGTGCCATGTAGGCACGGCCATTGCCCCATAGCAGATAGGGCACATCGTCGTCATCCACAAAGACCGAGGGATCGATGGGCAGGCAGTCGTAGTCCCCCCGGGCGATGAATGGCTCCTGGGCCGCCCGGAAGGGACCGGTTGGACCAGGTGCGACTGCTTGGCCGATCTGTCCGTCGGCCACAAAATACAGGATGCAGGTTCCCTGACGCATCAGCAGGCAGGGAGCCCAGGCACCCTGTCCCCCATGCCACCAGGGGACCTGGTCCAGGTCCAGAATCTTTCTGCGGGTCCAATGGCACAGGTCCACGGATTCATAAACATAGAAGGCATGCGAGGTCCATTCAGGCAGACCATCCTCGGTGCAGTACAGGTACCAACGGTCCCCGATCATGACCAGATCCGGGTCCGCGCAGTAGCGATGCAGCGGGTTGCTTGCCAATCCCATTCTCTTCGATCCTGGATGTGCGTTTGCGAATTCCTCCATGGACTGTGACTCCGATTCCTTACGAGCGGAACGGCCGGAACCCCCAACCGCCTCCATAGACTACGACCTTCCGATTGGTCGCCTTACCCCTTGACCGCTCCGGCAACCAGCCCGGAGACGATCCACTTCTGGCAGAAGATGAAGAAAACGAAGACCGGAATCAGGGCCAGGACCGTAATGGTCATGAAGCTGGGCCAGTCAGTGCTGAACTGGCCGACTGCGTTGTAGACCTGCAGGACGATGGTGCGCAGGTTGGAGCTGCTGATGAAGACGTTGGCCGTCATGAAGTCATTCCAGGTCGACATGGTCTGAAAGACCACCACTGTGGTCAGGATGGGCCTGATCAGGGGCAGCACAATGCTCCAGAAGATCCTTAGGGGCCCGGCCCCGTCGATCCTGGCGGCCTCAATGACCTCGAAGGGCAGGGACTGCATGTAGCCCACAATCAGGAAGTAGCAGAAGACCGCCCCGCCCAGGTACATGACGATCAGGCCCAGGAGCGTGTTGACCAGCCCCACGCTGGACTCCATCCGGTAGAGGGGAATCAGGGTGGACTGGGTCGGAATGACGAAGGCGATCATGAGAATCACACCGATGACCGAGGTGAAAATCGACTTGCGCAGGATCATCCCATAGGCGGCCAAAGCTCCGATCAGCACCTGGAGGAGAACGCCGAAGAAGGTGACAATCAGGGTGTTGACCAGGCTTCGGACAATGGGCACCGTGGCGAAGGCCCGCGTGTAGTTGCGCAGCGTCCACTGCTTGGGCAGGCCCAGGGGATTGGTGGCCATGTCGGGGACGGTCTTGAAAGTGTTGATCAGGATGTACCAGAGGGGCACGGCGCAGATCAGGGCGATGATCAGCACCACCAGGCTCCTGACCGCCGAACGCTGCCGTTCCCGCTGGCTCAGGGTCAGGGTCGGGCTCTTGCTGCTACTCATTGGAACCTCCTGGAAATCAGACTGGCGGCGCCCATCTGAGCGAAGACCACAAGGGCCGTGGCCACGGTGAACAGGACTGCTAGAGCCGAGCCCAGCCCATACTGGGACTGGCCGATACCCTGTTGAATGATGGACTGGGTAACCGTATAGGTGGAGTACCCGGGGCCGCCCTTGGTCATGGTGTAGGGCAGGTCGTAGACCTTGAGGCCGCCTGACATAAGCAGGAAGCTGGAGGTGACGATGCCCGGGATTAGCTGGGGCAGGGTGATGTGGACGAACTGCTGGCGGCTGCTGGCCCCGTCCACCGTGGCCTGCTCATAGAGGTCTTCGGGAATGGATTGCAGGAAGGCCAGGTAGAGCGTGGCGTGCCAGCCTATCTGCGCCCAGACTGCGATGAAGATGACGCAGCACCGGGCCAGGGTCGAATTGGACAGCCAGGGTACCGGCCCAAGGCCGAAGACACCCAGGACGGTGTTGAAGACGCCTGACTTCATGGGCGAGAAGATGTACTTCCAGACCATGCCCATGATGGCCAGCGATGGCACGCTGAAGAAGAAGAACAGGGAACGGGCGAAGTTGCGGCCCCAAAACTTCCGGTTAAGCGTAACAGCCAAAGGGATGGCGAAGATGGTCACCAGGACCGTCTGGGCCACGGCGTACAGGATGGTGAACACAAGTCCCTGCATGGTCGAGGCGTCGGTGAACACGCTGTGGTAGTTCTTCCAGCCCACATAGTGCATGTTCAGGCTGTAGCCGTTGAAGTCGGTCATCGAGTAGATGATGGTCTGCGCCAGCGGCACGGCGAAGAGAACGACGAAGACGGCCAAAATAGGCAGGAGGAACCAGAAAGAGGTCAGATCCTGCCGCAGGCCGAGCGTGCGCCGTCGATGGGCGTTGGCACGCTCCGCCGCAGATTGTGAAGCCATGGTCCAGCCCCTTCCTACTTGACCGAGGCCATCTTGTCGTCGATAGCCTTGGCCCACTGATCCAGATTGATGGACCCCTGGACCAGCTGCTGGGTCTCGGACTGGCGGACGGTGGTCAGCACGTCCGGCTTGGCATAGAAGTTCATGAGCAGGAAGTAGTGGCCCGGCTGCACGTTGGTCCGGTAGACCTGCTCATACTCGGGCTTGACCTTGGCCTTGAACCCCTGGACCGTGATGGCATCCCCGTTGTCGGCCGAACGCTGCAAGGCCCAGTGGCTGTCCATGAAGGTCAGGAACTTCTGGGCAGCCTTGAGCTTGTCGCCCTTGAGGCGGGAGTATATGGCGTAGGCGGGCGATGGCGACCCCTGTGCGTAGTTGACCGTGTTCCTCTCCATAAGCGGCATGGGGGCCATGCCATACTTGAGCCCAGCCTGGCCTATGGATGGCAGGTCCCAGGGGCCGGTGCAGATCATGGCCACCTGGCCGTTGATGAACTGGGTCTTCATATCGTCGCCGCTGATGCCGACCGTGTCACGGGTGACCAGGCCCTGGTCGTAGAGCTTCATCCAGGCCGCAACCGCCTCACGTTGGTCGCCGCCGGGCTTTTGAGGGCGGCGGTCGATCAGGCTGGTCACATCAACCTTGTCCCTGTCGAACTGCGAGCCCATGAAGGCATCGGGAATCCTGCTGGGGCCATCGGCGATGGTCTCCAGGAAGGGCGTGACCCCAGCGGCCTTGAGCTTCTTGCACAGCTGCAGGAAGCCATCCCAGGTCTCTGGGACCTCCTTGGCGCCCGCCTTGGCCAGAAGGTCCTTGTTGTAGACGATTCCTGAGGCCCAGGAGGACACGGACATGCCGTAGACCTTGCCCTGATGGCTGACGAAGTCCTTGTTGGCCTGAGAGATGTTGTGCATGAAGGGCTCGTTGGTCAGGTCGCGCACGTAGCCGTTCTTGATCAGGTCAGCCTTATTCTCGGAGGTGATGATGAACACATCCGGGGCCTGGTTACCGACCAGTCGGGTCTGCAGGGTCTGGATGTACTCAGGGGTAGGCGGCGAATAGCTGAAGTCCACCTTGATCCCTGGGTTCTGCTGCTCGAATTGGTCGATGTATGGCCTCATCACCTGTTCGTTGTTCCATGACAGGAAGGTCAGCGCAGTCTTGGACCCGTCAGCGCCGCCAGCCCCGCAGGCACCCATGGCCGACACCAACATGCCGACACCCAGCGCCGCAGCTATGCCCCTCCATGCTCGCTTCAGCTTCATGACTCCTCCTTGCAATCAATCCTCTGAACATCTCTCCGGGCTGTTCAACGTCGAGACCCGGGGATTGACACGATTCAACTCCAGTCACAACATGGTATATCACATTGATTGAATCGTGTCAACTATATTCTGATAAGGCCACCCACGTGCCTAGGATAATGGCTGAACCCCGGGAAAGGTGCGAGATGGTGACGATGAGCGATGTAGCCAAGGAGGCGCAGGTCTCTCGGGCCACTGCTTCCTATGCCCTTCGAGGCGATAAACGCATAGCGGATGACACCAGGCGCAGGGTCCTGCTTGCCGCCCACAAGCTCCGCTACTCAGCCAATCTGTCGGCCAGGAGCCTGCGCTCAGGCAAGAGCGGAATCATCGGCGTGGCCATCTTCGAGCTGGACAAGCCTTATCCCGCGCAGATGAGTGCAGCCATCTCCCGGCAGATCAACGCCCACGGTATGCAGGCCATCATTCAGCAGACCTCCAACTCCAAACAGGACGAGGTCTCCATTCTCCGGCATGTGACCAGCCAGCTCTGCGACGGCACCATCTTCAGTCCGGGCAGCATCACCAATGAGGAGATGCAGGAGCTGGCCGATGGCAAGCCTCTGGTGCTGCTGGACGACCCCTCAGCCGAGCCGGTCTTCGATTCGGTCATGACGGCCGGGTTCGAGGGAGCCGCCATGGCTGTGCAGCACCTGCTGGACTGCGGATGCCGACGAATAGGCGTGGTGGGTGCCGACATGACGGCCAGCACCGATCCGGTCCAACAGCACTCGGTCCACGGCCGCAGGGTGGCCGGCTGTCTGAAGGCTATGAAAGCCGCCGGAATCAAGGCCCGTCCCAAAGACTTCCTGCCCCTGGACCGCTGGGACGGAGAAATGGCGCGCGACCTGGGCCATCATCTGGCGGACACATCCGGCCAGCCCTTTGACGGCATCTTCTGTATGACCGACTCTCTGGCCTTAGGTCTGATTCGTGGACTGCACGAATGCGGCGTGGAGGTCCCCAGGGACCTGGCCGTCGTGGGATTCGACGGCATTCAGGAGGGAGAGTCCTACATACCCTCGCTGACCACTATCAGCACCGACAAGGACGACCTGGCCCGCAAGGCGGTGGATGCCCTGCTGACCCGTCTGCAGGGAAGCGATGAGAATCATCCCCCCACCCGGACGACCGCCGCCTGCCGGCTGGTGGTCCGGGAATCCACAGCCAAGATCCGCTGACAGGATGATAAAAAGGGGTCCGCGCTGCCGTCTCAGCGGCTGCTCGGACCCCTTGCGATTCTGGCGAGAAGCTCAGTCCTGCTTGATCTCGGACTTGTCCTCGGCCCAGAGGGTGTGGAAGGCACCTGGCTGATCCACACGCCCATAAGTGTGGGCCCCGAAGAGGTCACGCTGGCCCTGAATCAGGGCGGCAGGGAGCCTATCGGAACGCAGCCCGTCGTAATAGGACAGGGAGCTGGCGAAAACGGGGATGGGGATGCCGGCCTGGGTGGCACGGGCCACGACACGCCGCCAGGAATCCTGGGCCTGCTCGACCGCCTGCTTGAAGAAGGGATCGAAGAGCAGGGAACCCGGCTCACGTCCAGAGGCGTAAGCATCGGAGATCCGGTTCAGGAACTTGGCCCGAATGATGCAGCCGCCACGCCAGATGCGGGCGATGGCACCCATGTCCAGCTTCCAGCCGTAGACCTGGGCGCCCTCCTGCATCTCGTTGAACCCCTGGGCGTAGGCCACGATCTTGGAGGCGTAGAGGGCCTGACGGATGTCCTCAATGAAGGACTTGCGAGCCTCGGGATCGGCGGCCAGGTCGGCCATGACGGCCTTGGGCTGCGGCCCCTTCAGGCCCTCCTGGGCCGCTTGGCTGCGCAGCTCGGGCGAAGAGGACAGTCCCCGGGCGAAGACGGCCTCGCCAATGCCGGTCACGGGCACGGCAAGATCCAACGCGGTCTGCACGGTCCAGGTGCCGGTGCCCTTCATGCCAGCCTGGTCGGTGACGATGTCGATAAAGGGCTTGCCGGTGGCAGCATCGGTGTGATGGAGCACTTCAGCAGTGATC
The DNA here is from genome assembly GCF_026537325.1 of Bifidobacterium sp. B4142. Classification (GTDB taxonomy): domain Bacteria; phylum Actinomycetota; class Actinomycetes; order Actinomycetales; family Bifidobacteriaceae; genus Bombiscardovia. The sequence continues at coordinate 61,196 of NZ_JAFNMJ010000003.1, read as the reverse complement.
TGCACCAGGTAGGAGTTCAGATCCCCCTGGTTCCACTCTTCGAAGACCTGGGCGATGGCCTCGGGCTCCATGCCCAGGCCCCGGCGCATCAGGTCATAGGACTCGGCGATCACCTGCATGTCGGCGTACTCGATGCCGTTGTGGACCATCTTGACGAAGTGGCCCGCACCGTCGGTACCGATGTGGGTGACGCAGGGTTCCCTATCGACCTTGGCGGCGATGGACTCCAGGATGGGCCCCAGGGTCTTCCAGGACTCATCGGTCCCGCCGGGCATCATGGAGGGCCCTAGGAGGGCGCCCTGCTCGCCGCCCGAGACGCCGCAGCCCACGAAGTGCAGCCCACGGGCCCGGATGGCCTTCTCCCGGCGGATGGTGTCCTTGAAGTAAGCATTGCCGGCATCGACGATGATGTCACCAGGCCCCATCAGGTCGGCCAGGTCATTGATCATCTGGTCGGTGGGATCCCCGGCCTTGACCATGATGATGGCCGTACGGGGCTTGGTCAGCGAGGCCGCGAACTCCTGCAGGGTCTTGGCCGGAACGAACCGGCCCTCCTGGCCATGATCGTTGATCAGGGTCTCGGTGCGCGAATAGTGGCGGTTGTAGACCGCTACGGTATTGCCGTGCCGTGCCAGGTTCCTGGACAGGCTGGCACCCATGGCGGCCAGACCCACGACTCCGATATTGGCTTGAGCTTGTGTCATCACATCACCTTTCGACGGTAGCCCGGAAAGGCCGGGCACCAGGTTCCATGCCGTCAATTCTATGGCCCGGACTCGATTTGAGCCAGGCTCCCCGGGGTGAGATTCCACTCATTCAGCCCTTGTGGTGCTTGCCGCCCTTGATCTTGCGGGAGGGCAGGACCACGCGCGTCAGCTTGGGAACCGCCCTGGTGGAGACGAACAGGGGCTGCACCTCCACGATGGGGTTGTAGGGAGCCAGGCCGAACCACTTGATCGGCGAGCCCGCCACCTTGCGGATGGCGTACTTGACCTTCAGCGAGAAGGCACCGCGGGAGTCGATCTTGGACTCGGGCATCAGGGCCTTATGAACCAGCACATAGGTGACCGTGCCGATCTGCGGATCCTCGTCCACCTTGGGATAGATGGAAGGCTGCTTGGGTAGCTCGCCGCTGTCAATCAGCTCGTGCATGATCTGGTGCAGGTAGGTGGCCACATTCTGGTCCACCTTGAAGCCCAGCCTCATACGCACACGGAAGAGGTAGTTGGTGCCGAAGTTCTCCACCGAATACTTGCGGGTGTAGGGGGCGTCCGTGGTCTGGACCGAGACGGCCCACCAGGCGCGAGCCCGCTTGGGCCGGTTGGCGAAGATGGAGAAGAAGATGTCGGTGTCCAGCCGTCGCATCTCCGCATCCGAGGTCAGATAGACCAGGTTGTCTGCGTAGTAGGGAACGCGGAAGTCATTGTGGAGCATCTCCAGGGCGGGCAGACACTCCTTGGCCGTCATATGCCGCCGTTGCGAGCGCTCCACCTTGGTACCCACATCCCAGGTGTACATGATGTAGAGGATGGCCGCGGTCAGCAGCATGGTGAACCAGCCGCCGTGCATGAACTTGGCCATGGAGGCCATGAAGAAGAGGATCTGGATGGCCAGGAAGACCAAGGCGAAGAGCAGAGAGAACACGCGCTTGCCATCGTGCCAGATGTAGTCGGCCAGCAGGACGGTCGTGGTGATCATGGTCACCGTCAGGGCCAGTCCATAGGCGGCCGAGATGTGCTCGGAATCCTTGAAGATGGCCAGCACCGTCAGCGTGGCCGCGCACAGGACCCAGTTGATGGTAGGGATGTAGAGCTGGCCGCGAGTACGCGCCGGGTAGCGTACCTGCAGGTGGGGCATCCAGTTGAGGCCGGTGGCCTCCGAGACCATGGTGAAGGCGCCCGTGATCAGGGCCTGCGAAGCGATGACACCGGCCGTCACCGACAGAAGAACCGCCACGTAGCGCACGGTGGTGGGCATCATCTGGAAGAAGGGGTTGAGTCCGTCCACGCCCTGCAGGGCCTGATTGTCGGTGTTGCGCAGAATCCACGCCCCCTGGCCGAAGTAATTGAAGACCAAGGCGATGTTGATGAAGGGCCAGGTGGCGTAGATGTTGCCACGGCCCACGTGGCCCATGTCGGAGTAGAGGGCCTCGGCTCCCGTAGTCGACAGGAAAACCGTGCCCATGATGGTCAGGCCCACCGGGTTCTGCGGGCTGAAGAGGAAGCGAATCCCGTAGACCGGGTTCAGGGCCTCGAAGATGGACCAGTCGTTGCCGATGCAGTAGATGCCGATCAGGGCCAGGAAGGCGAACCAGACCATGACCACGCTGCCGAAGACCTTGCCGATCCGCTCGGTTCCGCGCGATTGGACGGCAAACAGGATCAGGATGATCACGAAAGTGATGACCATGGTCAGGTTCCCGTTTTCACGGAAGATCGGAGTCAGGATGGGGATGGTCTTAAGGCCTTCGACTGCCGAGGAGATGGAGACCGCAGGAGTCAGCACCGAATCAGCCAGGAAGGCTGCACCACCGACCATGGCCGGAATGGCCAGCCATTTGCCGTAGTGCCGAACCAGGGTGTACAGGGCGAAGATGCCGCCCTCGCCCTTGTTGTCGATGCGCATGGCCACCAGGACGTATTTGACCGTGGTGATCAGCGTGATGGACCAGAAGACCAAGGAGAGCATACCCAGCACGGCCGGCCTGTCCACACGGGCCATGCCGCCCTGGCCGGCCACGAAGGCCTGCATAGTGTACAGGGGCGAGGTGCCGATGTCGCCGTATACCACGCCCAGGGCCACGATGCACATGCCCAGGCTGATTCTGTCTGGCGAGGACTGCACCCGCCGCCACCAGCGGCCCAGAGGACCCTTCGGCGGGATGCGGCGACGCTGGGCCGCCCGTTGGGCCTCGCGCCGAACCCGCTTGAGCTCGTTCTCCTCCTCCCGGGTGCGGGACTTGGCCGAGATCTTGGGAGCCTTGGTGAAGCTCTCCTGAGGAAGTATCGATTCTTTCGTCGGCCGACCTTTACGGCGGGCCGTCGTCGGCTTCGCCGCTTTTTCACCGGATAACCGGGGTGGTTCGTCAGCGCCCCTGCCATCATCCTGAGCCGCCAACTCATGCCGCTCATCCGCCATAGAGCCCTCCATCGGCCAATGCCTTCACTCATCTACTTCCGGGTGCCGTATGTTGCTGTTCGCGCACACGTGCGACGACAACCGTAGCACTCTCCCCCCACACTCTGCAGGGACGATTCAGACCGCGACACACCATTAGCTTAGTCCCGGTCCGGCACCGTCCATCGGACACCCCTCACAGCCCGTAAACCCGGCGCGTGGTGGCTGCCGTCGCTTTGGCCACCTGAGCCAGGGGGCAGTCCAAGGCATCGGCCATGGCACGCAGGGTGTAGGGAATCATGTATGGGGAGTTAGTGCGCCCCCGGTAGGGCATGGGACTCAGATAGGGCGCATCGGTCTCCACCATGATGTGGTCCATGCCGACCACAGACAGGGCCTGGCGGATTCCCTCGTTGCCCTTGTAGGAGACTGTCCCCGAGAAACTCAAATACCAGTCATGCTCGGCAGCGACCTGAGCCATCTTCGCATCCCCCGAATAAGAGTGGAAAATCGTGCGCTCGGGAGCGCCGTCCTCCAGCAGGGTCTCGACGACCTGGCGGTGAGCGTCGCGGTCGTGGATCTGCACAGGCAGGTCCAGCTCCTTGGCCAGGGCGATGTGTTCGCGGAAGGCCTGGCGTTGGATTTCTTCGGCCCCCTGTCCTGTTCGGAAGAGGTCCATGCCCGTCTCCCCGATGGCCACCACCTGGTCGGGATATGCGCGAGCCAGACGGGCGACCTCCTCAAGCGCCTGCTCGAAAGAAACCTCATGCCAGGGCTGATATTGCAGTGGCAGTCCATCCGGCCCCGGCACCCCTCGATGGCCGTGCAGGACGGCCTCATTGGGATGGATGGCCAGGGCCGCGTGAACCACCCCGGGATGGGCCAGGGCCAGGTCCACAGCCGTCTGCAGATGGGGCAGCTCGCAGCCTACGTCGATGGCCCCGACCACGCCCACAGCCCGGGCCCTTTCCAGCTGCTGGTCGACCGTGCGAACGGGGACCGGATTTCGCCCGCGCTCCCTGGCCTGCCGATCCATCTCCTGGGCGAAGGGGACCACGGAGGCCATGTGGGTATGATCGTCGATGACTTCAATGCCTTCGGGCAGCGGCTCGGGGTCGGGAGCCCAGCTGCGGTCGCGATGATGCCTGCTCATGGTCCACAGTCTAGGAACCCGTGCGGCCCAAACCGCGACCCGCCCGGACGACCGGCTCTGCCAAAAGGAAGGGCGGCAGCTAGAATCGCCCATGACGGCCCTGGAACGGCCGGAACGAAGGGGCGAAGAAGCGCCCGCCGCCGCGGTACCGTTGCCGTAAGCAGGAAAGGTGGAACATGTCTACGGATTGGCAACCCTCGTTCGAGGCGACCAGCGCCTACCTCTTCGTCCACTTCACCGGACACGAACAGGCCGAGACGGACGAGCAGCTCTACTTCGCCCTCAGCCGGGACGGTCTGCACTGGCATGACCTGCGGGCCCAGGGAGACCCGGTGCTGACCTGGAGCGAGGGCGAGGGCGGCGTGCGCGACCCCTATGTCGTCCGGGGACCAGACGGCCTTTTCCACATCATCGCCACCGATCTGTCCGTCTTCCACAGGGGCGGCTGGCAGGAGGGCCGGGCCACTGTGGACGGATCCACCGGCCTGGTCATCTGGGATTCGCCTGACCTGGCCCACTGGGGCAGGCCGCGCCTGGTGAATGTGGCCTCAGCCATTCCCAAGGCCGGCATGGCCTGGGCGCCGGAGGCCTGCTGGGATGCCGACAGGGAGCAATGGATAGTCTTCTGGTCCACGGCTGCAGCCGACAGCGCCAAAGACCCGGCTGCGGCCGACCTTGCCAACGAGCTGGGCAATGGCATCAACATGTACTACGCCATCAGCACTGACCTGATCACCTTCTCCCGCCCGGTCAAGTGGATCGACCGCAGCAACGGGATCATCGACACAACCATGCTCAAGGCGCCCGACGGCTGGTGGTACCGGGCCTCCAAGGATGATCAAATCACCTTGGAACGCACCCTCAACCCCTATGCGGCCACCCATGAGCTGGTGCGCACGGACGATGACCAGGCCTGGTCCTACCTGTCCAACCTGACCGACATCTTTGGCCAGGGACGCTACTCCTCACGCTATTTGGAGGGCCCTGAGCTCTTCCTCTACAACGATGCCGATGCCGCTGGGCCTGACGGACGGGCCATGCCTTTCGGCCTGGTTTGCGACCAGTTTGCCGAGGGCCGGGGCTATCTGCCCTTCCGCTCGGCCGAACTGTCCTCCAGAGAACCTCAGGACTGGACCGTGGTCAACGACATGGATTTCGGCCGACTGACCAAGCGCCATGGCTCCATCATGCCCATCACCGAGAGCGAGTATCGGATTTTGAAGCGGACTCTGACCCGCTGACTCGCTTCTCAGCAGGTTCGAGCACGCGTAGGCCCATACCTATCAGCAATGCCCACATGAGCGTGACGACAATTCCTCTCCGTCCACATGCAGGTACATGACATAGATCCCGATGACCGGCGGCGCAACGCGGGGCCGCTCCACTACTCCACCAAGGTATCACACGTGCCCTGCGCTCGGGTCGGTCCGGCATCTTTACATGATCGTGCCGAACCTGGAGAACGGCTACTACGCCAGGAATCTGAAGTTGCTTATCCTGATCAGCCGGTATGACAATACCAATGAGCTCCGCCAGATCCAGGAACTGCACTCCTACAAGTTTGACAGGCTCTTCGTATGTTCCAGCCACAACAGCGCCCTAACAATCCAACAGATGGCCAAGGATGTCGCAATCACCGGCTTCGAGGGGATTGAACCGGGAGCCTACTCCGTCCCCACCCTGACCACCGTGGCAGTGGATTTCACTGAGATGGCGCGGATGGCCATCTCCATGATGCTGGATCATGTGGGTCAGCAGGAAGGTCAGGAAGATCCGGACCGAACCCCTCGCAGAGTGATCGTGGGCTACCATCTGCTGGAGCGGGAATCCACCCTGGGAATCCATGCTGCAGACACGGTTCAAAGGGACTCGGGAACTCAGCCGAAATCCATATAGTCGACGCAGGCCCGGACGTAGGTTATGGTGTCGGCTACGTTGTTCAACCCCAGGATGGCGTGATCAGGCATGCCGGGCACCTGCCTCCAACGCGATGAGCGGGAAGGATCCAGTCCCATGGCATGGGACGGATTCGATACCTGCCGTCCCTTGGAGTCCACCAGAACGCCTTGGCTGGCTACCCGCCGCAGGTCACCGCCCTTCAATCCTTGCGAGGGCTTAGCCACCAGCCCGCGCTTACACAGAGCCGGAAAGAGGCCCGTCGGGGCGATCACCATGTTGATCTGTCCTGCAGTGACCCGGGTCATGGCCTTGGCCGAATCATCGTAGCCCTGGCCATTCAGCGTCAGGGTCGCCTCCATGTCCACCAGCCGCCCATCCTTGATTCCCCGGTCGCGCATGAATCCCTGTTTGATGCGGTCAAACCCCTCCTCATGGGCGCTCATGTTGAAGCCCTGAACTGAAAGAAGCGGGTCCGGCAGCCTGGTCAGTCTGGTGACGACCAGGCCGACCAGCAGGGCCAGTACCAGACCGGCGGCCAGAATACCAGGAAGAAAGTGCTGGGCGAGGTATGGCCAACGCTCATTCGGCGACAAGTGCCTGAAGATGGTCCACTTGGACTGTCCGGCGTGGGGATCCTCCGATGCCAGAACCCCCAAGGCATCCTGCTGGTCGGAGCTCAGCCCATATTGATCGCCCTGACGCTCATCCATGCCTGACCTCCCCGTCCGCGACGCTCACCAGCCCAGTCTAGATCCAGAACGAACAAGGGGCCGACGGGGGGTTGGTCATCCCCCGTCAGCCCCTTGGACACCAGGCGCAGTGGCCCACCCCTCAAAGGGCCCTGGGCCCGGTGCCGATAATGGTGGCCTCGTCGATCACTTGATACCGGTCATGGCGATGCCCTGCACGAAGCTCTTCTGGATGAAGAAGAAGATGATCAGCAAGGGCAGTGCCGAGATCAGGGCGCCTGCCATGACCACGCCATAGGGCGTGACCGAGGAGCCATGGCCGGTCAGCATGGCCAGACCGGCGGTGATGGTCCTTGTCTCCGGGCGGCTGGTCATGATCAATGGCCAGAGCAGGTCGTTCCAGTTGCCCATGAAGTTGAACATGGTCACTACCAGCACCGAGGACTTGGCGTTGGGCAGGATAATCTGCCAGAAGATGCGGAACTCGCCGGCACCATCGATGCGAGCCGCGTTGTCCAGATCTTTGGGCAGGGAGATGAAGAACTGCCGCATCAGGAAGATGCCGCCCACATCAGCCAGCCTGGGGATGATGATGCCCCAGTAAGAGTTGACCAGACCCATGCTTGCCAGCAGCTTGTAGACCGGGATCAGCAGGGCCATGCCAGGGATCATCATGGTGGCGATCAGGATTCCCAGCAGGAAGCCGCGCCCCTTGAAGTCGATCCTAGAGAGCCCGTAGGCGGCCAGGGAGTCGAAGAAGACCGAGAAGACCGTCACAGCACCGGCGAAAATCACTGTGTTCATCAGCTGCTTGCCGATGGGCATCCGCTGGAAGAGCGAGGTGTAGTTGTCCAGGGTGAATGAGGAGGGAATCACCTTGGGCGGCCATGTCTGGGTCAGCTTGTTGGGCGTAAAGGAGGTGATCAGCACGATCAGCAAGGGGAAGATGATGATCACCGTCATCAGGATCAGCAGGAAGTAGGTCAGGACCCTGGCCACCATGTGTCGGGCATGGGCCCTCCTGAGCAGCTTATCGTGCTCGATTGCGGTAGGAGTCGACTGGCTCATCCGATTTCCTCCTTCTCATGCTTGTTGTTCCAGACCAGCTGGATAACGCCGATGATCAGCGTCATGATCAGCAGGACATAGGACAGGGCCGACGCATAGCCCATCTTGCCGTTGCCGAAGGCCTCGGTGTAGATGCGGTAGACGATGGTCTCCGTGGCGCGGTCGGGGCCTCCGGATGTCAGGATGAAGACCTGGTCGAAGACCTGGAAGGATCCGATCAGTCCGAAGATGACCACGTAGTTAAAGGTGGGCATCAGCCCTGGCAGGGTGATGTGCAGGAAGCGCTGCCAGGCGTTGGCTCCATCCAGGGAGGCCGCCTCGTACAGGTCCGGGTTGATCCCCTGCAGGCCGGCCAGGAAGATGACCATGAAATAGCCGAAGTTCTTCCATACGGTGATGAAAATGATGGTGGCCAGGGCCGTGGACTTGGTTCCCAGCAGATCCATGTGCTGGATGCCGAAGAGCACCTTGCCCCAGTAGGGTATGAGACCCAGTGATGGCGAGAGAAGGAAGCTCCAGGCGATGGAGGCCACAGTCAGCGAGATGATGTAGGGCATGAACAGGCAGGTGCGGAAGAAGCCGACCCCCTTGATGTCCTTGCGGTTGAGCAACAGGGCGAAAGCCAGGGCCACGATGACCACCAACGGCGCGTAGACGACCGCGTAGATGACCGTGTTGCGGAAGTCGGTCCAGAAGTCCGCGTTGGTGAAAAGCTCGACGTAGTTGTGCAGACCGACGAAGATGCCCTTACGGTTGATGCGGTCGGTAGTCAGCGAGGTGAAGAAGGTCTTGATGGTCGGGTAAAAGACGAAGACCGACAGGACGATCAGGGCCGGGGCTATGAAGCTAAGCCCGATCCGGATATTGCGCCTGGAAAGGGTCTTCTTGTTGTCCTTGATGACCTCGTCGGCGCCCTGCGCGGGTGGGATCCCAGTGGTAGTGGACATAGGTACTCCAAAGTGCCGCCCGGACGCCGGGCCCGGGCGACGGTCAGCCATGAGGGACCGGCCGACGGCGCTGCAGGCCGCCAGGCCGGCTCCTCAGGGGCGGATGTTCAATCAGTCCTCAGCCTTGTACTCATCCAGATACTTCTGGATTTTGTTGGAGGCTTTGGATAGCGAGGCGGAAATGTCATCGTCAGTGCGGGCGGTGTTCTGGGTCACCGAATCCAGGGTGGACGAGATATCCGCGAAGCCGCCCTTGAGGCCGGCAATGCCGATGTAGGAGTTGTCCGTATTCTCGGAGACCTTGGCGATCAGGGGGCGCTTGGAAAGCTCGTCGGTGGTCACGGTCTTGTTGTTGGGCGGATAGGCGGAGCCCAGCGACCACATGACCTGGTTGTCATGGTTGTTGTAGTACTTGAAGAAGGCGTAGATGCCCTTCTTCTTGGCCTCGTCCTTGACCTGCGAGGTGACCCACCAATACAGACCGGTGGAACCGGTGTTGGAGCCCTTCTTGCCGTCGGGGTAGACATAGGTGCCGTCTCCGTTGGGCACGGGGAACAGATCGTGCTTGATGCCCTTGTCGGTGGCTGCCTGGTCCTCCCAGGGGCCGACGATGACCATGGCCGACTGGCCGGACTCGAAGGACTCGCGTGCAGCGGTGTCATCCATGCCGGTCTTGGAGTAACCACCCTTGTAGAACTCGCGCATCTTCTGCAGGAAGGCCTTGTTCTGCTCGGAGTTGATGGTGACCTTGCCCTTGGTGCTGTACAGGCCGGTGCCGTTGCCCTTCATGAAGGCCGCCCATCCCGAGTCGGACAGGGCCATGCCGTACTGGGAACCGTCACCCTTGGTCAACTTCTTGGCCACATCCAGGAGCTGGTCCCAAGTCTTGGGATAATCCTGCTCGGTCAGGCCGGCAGCCTTCCACATATCGGTGTTGTACCAGACGGTGGTGGGCGCATAGCCCATGGGAACCGCGCACTGCTGCTTCTTGCCGTCGATGGTGAACTCGGTCTGCTTGGTCACGTTGGGCAGGTAGTTCTTGGTCTCGTTGGAGGGATCGTCATAGAAGTCCTGCACGCACTGGAAGGTGCCGTCTATGGACCAGCCCTGGCCGTTGTCGGCGCCGGTGGTGACGAAGTCCGGGCCGTCGCCCGAGGTGACCTTGGTGACCATGGTCTCGCCGATAGTGCTCCAGGGCTGCAGCTGGGCGTCGATGTGGTACTTCTTCTGGGACTTGTTAAAGTTCTCGACGATCTTCTTCAGAGTCTTGCCATCGGCCTCGGAGAATCCGTGCCACATGACGATGTTGGTAACGCCGTCCTTGCCCTTGGCATCCTTGCCACCACTGCCGGAACCGCAGGCCGAGAGCCCCACGGTGCTGAGCGTGGCGAGCGCGATCGCGGCTACCGCAGCCTTTCTGATTGCCTTCATTGTCTCTGTCCTTTCGACATCAAGCAACGGTTACAAAGGAACCGATGACGGCCGAAACAACCATGTCCTGCCCATCTGGTCCAATGGCTTGCATCGCCTGGTCACGCTCCCAGATACGTGAACGTAGCCCACGCCTTTGTAAACCGACATCTTTCTAACGTTGCAAATGATATACTACTCTCTTCTCCAACGATGTACAAGCGTGTCGGGCATAGCCCGGTTATGCCGCTCAATGGCTGCCATCGGGAGGCAGGATCTGGCGGCTCGTCGGGGTCCACCGATCATCAGGCAGCGGTAGTCCGAAGTCTGGTCCATGGTCGGTCCAAGTGACCAGCCCAACCCTGGCATGGCGGTTGGGATCGAAGAGGGGATCACCCTCGATATGTGTGTAGTTGCGAGCATGATAGATCATCAGGTCCTGGCTGCCATCCTCGCTGACTGTGAAGCAGTTGTGGCCGGGCCCATACTGATGGTTCTCCTCAGCCGTTTTGAAGACGGGGTGATCGCTCTTGGTCCAGCTGGCAGGATCCAGCAGGTCGGCATCCTCACAGGCGGTCAGCATGCCCACCGCGTAAGGGACCCCGGTGCCCGAGGCCGAGTAGGTCAGGTAGATCATGCCCTGGTGAAGCATGACAGCCGGGCCCTCGTTGACCTTGAAATCAATGCATTCCCAGTCGTATTCGGGCTTTGAGAGCAGGACAGGATCAGTGGCCAGGGTCCAGGGATTGGCCATGCGGGCGATGTAGAGATTGGAATTGCCCTCTATGGCTGGATCCTTCTGGGCCCAAATCAGGTACTGGCTGCCCCCGATCACCGCTGTGGTGGCATCCAGGGAGAAGGAGTCGATCGGGGTGTGGATTTGCCCCTTCTCGATCCACTCGTCATCCATGGGGTCTTTGCCGGTATTCTCCAGCACATACATGCGATGGGTGGGCAGATCGGCGGAGCCGAAGTCCTCCTCGGCAGCCGCGAAGTAGATATACCAAGCCCCACTGATCCGGTGGAGTTCGGGCGCCCATATATACCTGCTCATGGGGCCGGACTCGTGCTTGTGCCAGATGGTGCGCTCAGGGGCGGCCTGCAGGTCGTCCAGCCTGGCGGCGGCGCGCAGGATGATTCTGTCGTAGGCCGGGTAGGAGGCGGTGAAATAGTAGAGGTTCCTATGCCTGATGACCCAGGGATCGGCCCGCTGGAGTACCAGGGGATTGTGGTATGCGCTCATCATGTGTTCCTATCACGAAGACGGAGGTACTGGTCTATATGACCAATATACAACGTTGAATATCAGCGAGCTGCCCACCCTCCGCCGGGCGCTCGAATTCGAAGGCGGAGGGCGGCTTGGGCAGTGGGCCCGGTCGGGTTCAGCCTTGGGCTCGGCGAATGGCAGTGAACACCAGTGCGCCCAGACCCAAGACAAGGGCCGCGGATGCGGCTGCGACGGGAGCCGACAGGGCCGATCCGGCCGAGGGAAGACGACCAGCCTTGCCTTCCTTGCCGGACCGACCTGCAGGTGCACGAGTGGAGTCCGCGGCGGGAACAGTCGCATGACCGCTATCGCCATCGGCCTCCTCTTGAACCTTGGGACCGGCCAGGGGACGCGAGCCCCAGATGGCCGCGGCACCTGCTGCCTGGGAGACATCGGCACCGGCATCGGTGAAGACATCGCCGCCCAATCCTGAGAAGAAGACGACCGGATGGCCCTGCTCATCAAGCTGTCGGCCCAGCCTGGCCCGATAGACGCCGTGCAACAGAGTGCCCGGATCCGCCGAGTCCACCTTGATGGTCAGATCGCCACCAGTCGCCGTCCAAGAGCCCTGCACCTGGCCGCCCAGCCGACCGCCAGCCAGCAGGCTCACTGACACGGACCGGTAGATTGCCGGGCTGAGCAGGCCGGATCCCGCATAGTAACGGACCGGATCATGGACCACCACCTGGTAGTCGCCGACCACCTGGCTGGAGGAGACCCTGCCCACCGGATTCCGGTATTCGAAGGGCGTCATGACCAGCCATCCGTCAGGGGTCTGGACCATCTGCTTGACCCGGACCTGATGTTCCTCCAAGTTGCCCGCAGCGCGCACGAAGCGAGTATGGTAAACGTTAAAGACGCGATCCTCGTCAATCAACAGCGCATTGCCTCCCTGGGAGGTCAGCACCTGGTCCTGTCCAGGCTGGGCGAAGGAGGAGTCGATCCGCAGACCCCGGTTGGCATCCAGATCGTTCATTGCACGCCCATAGACGGCCGGCTTGCCGTTCTGGTCCATGTAGGGGCCGGTAATGGAACGGGAGCGGAATTCACGCATCTGGTAGCCCCCGGTCTGCCCGAGTCCGCCGTAAGAAAGCATCAGATACCACCAGTCACCCTGACGGACCAGGGCGGTGCCTTCGCCTGAGTTGCCGAAGCCTCCGGCGAGTTTGTGCCCGTAGTAGGCGTCGGACTGGTTGGCCTGGGTGGGGTAGGTGGTGGAGTAGTCGCGCAGGCCGGTCTTGGGGTCCAGCCGGATCATCCAGATGCCGCCGAACCAGGAGCCGAAGCTCATCCACAGGCCCCCCTGCCCGTCATCCTTGACACAGGCGTCAATCGCATTGATGCCCGTATCCGTGAGGCTGGCATAACGCGACAAATCGGCATTGGGGCCCAGCACCTTGGGAACGTCAGTAGCCTCCACGTTGGACTTCTGGAAGCCGGAGTAGACCACTGGGCCCACCAGGCTCCAGTCCCCCTCGATGTCGTCGGCCGTCAGCAGGACGATGACCGACTTCTGGAAGGGGAACCCTCCCCCGTTCAGGCTCAGGTACATGCACCACTTCTTCATGGTGGCGTTGTAGTAGACCTCGGGCGCCCACATGTTGCCGGTCACGTCCGGGTTGGAGGACTGCTTGGGCCATGCCTTCCAGATAGGATCCAGAATGCGCTGGTAATCCCGGCTCAGATTGTTGGTGAATGGCTCCCAATGCTTGAGGTCGGTGCTGCGGGCCCAGGCCCGATGCGAGCCGAAGACATAGTAGCGCCCTCCGGCCTTGACCACGGAAGGGTCATGCACAGAGACGCGCGAGTAGGCGTTCTGACCGTCCTTGGATGTACCCCTGACAATAAGCCGGTAGTCCTGCTGGATGGCTTTAGCGTCTCGGGAGGACCTCGAGGCCTTGCTCGCTTGCAGCCGGGCCGTCAGCGTGATTGGGACATCCCGCTTGCCGGGGACCACATGGGCCCTCCCGGTGGCAGCATTGACACTGACTGTTCCAGGCGCAGAAGAGGTCCACCCCACCGAGGCGACAGTAGTTGAGACCGGCAGGTTGAAATCACCGTCTACGGCTGCGGGAACCGCCAGTGATGCGGCCTGCTGGTTGATCAGATCTCCAAGGTCCTCCCAGGGCAGGGTGGCGACGATCTGGTCGGCATTCAGGGCCTGCGGATAGACGGCAAATGACTGCACTGCGCCATGGAAGAGGGCGTCGCCTATGCCGGGGTATCGGGACTGGCCGATTACGTTGTGGTGGTGGTCTCCAAAGGCGGCGGGATTGACCGTGGCCTTGCCCTCAGCCACCTGCAAACCGTTGATATAGAGCCGAACCATGTTGTTCTTGCCGTCGATGGTGGCGGTCAACGTGGAGAAGCGGTCATTGGGCAGGTTCTTGGATGCCGGCAGATATGTCTCGCCTTGGCCGTTGGCCTTGGAAGTGATGGAGGTGTACAGGGAGGTATGGGTGGAGGCGGTCCAGGAGCCGACAGCCTGCTGGCCGGTCCCCCCTAGCGACCAGAGATAGGTCCAGGGGCCTGAGGCGTTGAACCGGTCGTTGCGCACGCGGATGGACACCGTGGCGCTGGCGTGTCCGCTCAGTATGTCATCGGGAAGCTTGACATAAGTGGATCCATCGAACAGGAGCGCATCGTCGTTCTTGGCCGCCCCTGTCGGCCGGCCATTGGCATCCAGGATGCGGGCCGGGCCAAAGGATGAGCCTGTGACAGTATTGTTTGCCTCCTTGGCTCCTGCGGCAAGGGCTGAAAAATCGTAGCCGAGCAGGGGCTGCGGCTGACTGGCGGACATCCTGGTTGTAGCGCTGCCATCTGCTGGGGACTGATCAGCCCAGGCTGGAGACGCGACTGTGCCGCCCGCCAGTATCATGCCCACGAGGGCCGCCGCTGCAACCCCTCCTCGGCTCCGTCGTCCTGCGTCTGATGACGATTGATGACGCATGTTCACACCTTTCCGCATCGGCATCGGAGCGGCCGCGCTCCGACCGGCAGGCCTCCATGGCCCGCCGGTGCCGCATCAAATCATTTGAGAACGTCTTCAGTATATTATAACGTTAGAAATTCAGAAATCCAAGACACCCGAAAAAGCACATCAGCGATCAGACGGCGATCTCGTTTCCGGGTAGGGCACGGGTTGAATTGCGGACCACCAGCGAGGAGGATACCTTGCGGAAGACGTGCTCGCCCTCTTTGGTGTTCAGCGGCTGGACCCCATTGATCCTGTCCTTGAGAACACGGACCGAGAGCCTGGCCACGGCCTTGAGCCCGGGCGAGATACTGGTCAACGAGGGCGACAGATACTGGGAATCATCGGAATTGTCGAAACCGATTACCGAGATGTCGTCCGGCACCGACATGCCATGCATTTGTATGGAATGCAGAACCCCTGCCGCCAGCATGTCGTTCAGGGCCACCACCCCGTCGGGGACAATGCCCTGGTCCAGCAGGGCATTCATGGCGTTGACCCCGTCGATGCGATGCCACATGCGCGATGGGGCCACCAACCGGGGATCGTAGTCCAGGCAGGCCTCCTCAAGACCCTGTCTGTACCCTTCCAAGCGAAGAGCAGCCGAACCAAGCTTCTCGCCGGGATGGGTGCCGATGACCGCCACCCGACGGCAACCAGTGTTAATCAGATAGGCGGTGGCGTGCTTGGCGCCCTCCACGTTCTCCGTGGCCACATGATCAAACTGATCGCTGAAGATCCGCTCCCCCACAACCACCAGAGGATAGTCCACCCGCAGCTGGTCCAGATCGTCCATGCCCAGCTCCAGCGGGCTGTAGATGAGGCCGTCGATCATGGATCGCTGGGAGCCGTGCAGAGCCTCGATTTCACCCTCGCGCGAGTAGAGGGTGGGCTCCACCAGAACCCGCATGCCCAGCTTCTTGGCCTCCTCGATGACCAAGGAGGAGAGCTGAGCGAAGTAAGGCATTGCCAGATCAGGTATGGCCAAAGAGATCATCCCCGTGAAGCCCAGCCGCAGGTTTCTGGCCGGCACATTGACCCGGTAGCCCAGCTCCTCTATGGCCTTGTTGACCTTGCCTCTAGTAGCCTTGGAGACGAATTCATAGTCATTGACCACATTGGAGACGGTCTTGACCGACACTCCTGCGGCCTGGGCCACATCCTTCATAGTCGGGGTGGAACCACGTCCTGTGCCGGGGGAATCGGCTAAACTCATAAGACCCTAACCTCCAAGGTTACCGTGGCACGGGTGGGGTCGAGCTCCTCATCCGTTTGCATATCCAATACGGGCATCCCCTCAGCGGACCAATGTACCCGTCGTACCTGACTGTCGCGGCCAAGGTAGCGGTCCTGGTCATGCTCGGCATTGTGGAAAACGTAGATCATGGTGCCGTCTTCGTCCTGGGACCACATACCGTGGCCGGTGCCCAGCTGCCAATGGCCATTGTACTTCCCGGACTTCTGCAATGGGTAGTCCAGCTTCTTCCACACGCCGGGATCGCATAGATCGGCCCCAACACCGGCCGGCGCGGTCACCAGTCCGGTGGTGTAGTCGATGCCCACCAGGGAGCCGGAATAAATTAGGAAGATCAGGCCGTCGTGGATCACGGCATTGGGCCCCTCAGCAATCATGTTGTCCCAGGCGAACTCGGGGACGATGATCTGGCGTGGCGTGCTGGTCAGACGGTCGGGGCGGGCAGGGTCGAAGGCGGCGATCCAGACCGAGCCCAGCTGCTGCCAGGCGTAATACCAGCGGCCGGTATCGTGCAGGACCGTCATGTCCAGGCTGATGCGCTGGATGGGGTTGAGAGGGGTGCCTTCGGCCCGCAGAATGGGTCGGGGGCTGTCCCAGTTCCCAGGCTGGCGAGGGTCCAGATCCCGGCCCTGGTCGTCGCGGCGCAGCTGCATGATATGGCAGCAGCCCGTCCACATGTCCGGCTTCCCGGCCCGATCGTTGGCGGTCCCGTCAGGGTTGGTCCGCGGACCATCGAAGCAAGGCATGAAGAGGATGGAGAGCCTGCCTCCGATCAGATGGATCTCCGGGGCCCAGAAACAGCCGGTCATGACTCGGCCTTCGCTGTTGCGATCGCCCCTGCGCAGCAGGTCCACCTCCTTTTCATGACCGCCGGCCTGATCGCTCAGGCCTTCGATGGTGTCAGCGACCCGTAGAGGCATGTGCGTATGCCCGTTCAAGGGGTCGACGCAATTGCCATCCGCATCCTCGGTGGCGATGAACATGAACAGGCGCCGGCCCCTCCAGGACCAGCGGAAAATGGAGGGATCGGCACGTTGCCGAGCGAAGGGGACCGGGTAAGCCGTCTGCCGGACCCGTCCGCCTATCAGCCTGGTCTCTCCATGATTCAGACGACCCAGGGCCAGGTCACTGGCCAGACGATCCAATTGGCTCTGATCCCAGTCCACCCCGCGCAAGGCGGCAGACCCATCGCTGTAGAGGAGCCGTGCCTGGGCCTGCCGGGCCGACTCCAGACCGTCGCCTCGGAACACCTGAACCGGATCCACTTTCACGCCGGTGTTATAGATGCGGCCGAACCGTTCCAGCAGGCCACGCTCGCAATCGGCGCGGATCAGCACCACATTGCCGGCCAGAATGCCCTTCATGCCGCAGTCCTCCTCCAGGGCGCGCCGCCGGTCCATGGACAGGGGGTCGCCCTGGACCAGAGAATCGTCATCCTCCAGGATCTTCATGTCGGCCACCATGCCCATCCGCGTCGGGTCGTCCACCATGGCCGTGCACAGCCGCCCGCGGTCGTCGTCCCAGTAAAGCCGGCAGCCCTGGCCATCGTCCAGAAGCCGCGCCCTGGGCCGGTGGACCCCATGAGCGCCCAGGATATGGACCTGTGGCAGCCGTCGGTAGGTCAGCAGGTCCGGCGAAAGAGCCGTCAGGAAGGAGTCGGCCTGGGAGCCGTCCGACTGGCCGCCCCTGGCCACCCTGGTGGCCAGAATGACGAAGGCGCCGTCCCTCAGGGGCAGCAGGAAGGGGTCGATCAGGCTCTTGAGGACCAGATCCTGCCCTGGGACCACCGCCAGTTCCTGGGCCGCCTGGGATGCCTGGCCATCGTCGACATTGTCGTCGCCATCAGCATCAGCATTGGACCCTTCGCCTTGATGAGCGTCCAGTCCAGGGTTGTGCCCGCCCTCTTGCGGTGCTGCCTCGCCTGGCAGGGCGGCCCCGGCCGTGCAGGCCCCACGGGCACTATCCGGCACAGACTTGGTGGGCACAGCAGCAGCGAAGAAGATGCCGTAGCCGCCGTTCAGGGGCTCCCAACGGCCGGTCGCCCGCGATCGCAGGGCCAGGTGCATGCTCAGAGCGACATCTTCGTTGTTGGCCTCCTGCCGATCAGTGGGACGCCGGGTGTAGCACATGAGCGCAACCCCATCCCCAGATTCTCGTCCACCGTCCAGAACATCCTCACCCATGACGATTCCTTCCATCCGGCTTGCCGGCTTCAACGCCGACGACTATCGTTTCTAACGATAGAAATTATACATGGAGATCAGTCCACGACGCCTGATGACCGCATGGATGAGGCCGGGCTGTTTGCTCATCCGAACCGACTTCGCAAGGTCGGCCATGCGCCGCGGGTCGTCATCGATGTCGATCGGGCTGCCTTCACGGAAAGCGAGGAACCATGAGAAGACCCAAACGCATCGGACGGGCCATCAAGGCCCTGACTGCCCTGACGGCGGGTCTGGCGGTGCTGCTGACAGGGGCACTGGGCGCCTGCTCGAACCAGCAGCCGTCAGCCAGCGGCACAAAAGCCGCCGCCACCCAGGAACCCAAGCGCGTCTCGGTCCACGACCCCTCCCTGGTTCGCTCCGGCAAGAGCTACTACGTCTTCGGCTCGCACCGGGCCTATGCCCGCAGCACAGATCTGGTCAACTGGACCCCATTCACCAACAACCTGAGCCGCGATTACAAGAAGATCTTTGCCCAGATCTGGAAGGACTGGCCCAAGCAGTCCTCCAACCCGGACGTGACCGGCAACATGTGGGCGCCTGACGTCTACTACAACGCCACCATGAAGAAGTGGTGCATGTACCTGAGCCTGAACGGGGCCGAGCATCGTTCGGTCATCGTCCTGCTGACCGCCGACCGGGTGGACGGCGACTGGACTTATGCAGGACCAGTGGTCTACTCCGGCTTCACACGGGCCAATTACATGCACACCGACGTTCCCAAGGTGCTGGGCCCGGACCCGAAGCTGGACCGCTATCAGTCCTACACGGATACGGGCATCAATGCGATTGACGCCTGTGTCAAGGATGACGGGCAGGGGGGCCTGTGGATGAGCTTCGGCTCCTGGTTCGGCGGCATCTGGATGATCCGGCTGGACCCCAAGACCGGCCTGCGCGACTATTCCACCACCTACCCCACCCAGGCCAACCAGTCCGACGCTTACTACGGACATAAACTCGCCGGAGGCTTCGGCAACTCAGGCGAAGGATCGGCGCTGCTGCACACCAACGGCCACTGGTACCTCTTCCTCTCCTACGGCAAGCTGGTGCAGACCGGAGGCTACCAGATGCGGATGTTCCGCTCGGACTCCATCACCGGCCCCTATCTGGACCAGCAGGGCAACCCGGCCATCGCCACCAGCGGCGAGGCCGACAACTGGACCAGCGAGACAGGCATCCGCCTGATGGGCTCCTACCAGTGGAGCGGAGACAAGCAGGGCGACATCGAGGTCTCGCAGGGCGGGAACACGGCTCTGCACGACAAGGACGGCCGAGACTACGTGATCTATCACACCAGATTCTCCGACCGCAAGGAGGAGCATCAGATCCGCGTCCGGCAGCTGATGCCCACAGCAGACGGGTGGCTGGTGGCGGCCCCCTATGAGTATTTGGGCACCAAGGCCGGCGGCCCATACAGCGCCAAGGACGAGGCCGGCACCTATGAGCTGGTGGAGCATGATCCGACCATCTTCTTCAAGGGACCGCGCAAGGTGACCGACACTCACAGCACCCAATACCGGGGCGTGGTCAAGGCTGTGGACATCCGTCTGGAGCCCGGCGGCCAGGTGACCGGAGCACGCCAGGGCCACTGGCAGGTCGACGACCGGGGACGGCTGTCCATGGACCTCAAGGAGAAGGACGGGACCGTGAGCTACCAGGGGGTCTTCGCCCGGCTGCCCAGGGACAAGGATCACCGCATGGTCATGACCTTCAGCGCCCTGGGCAACAACGTCTGCATCTGGGGCTCCAAGCGCTGATCAGCCTCAGCGTGGATCCAGAGCCACCCAGACCACGCCGTGTGCAGGCACAAGAGCCGCCAGCTCACGGTCGGCACCCTGTCCTTCCAGGCTGATTTGGGCGGGCTCAGTGGTCCGGTTCCCCCACAGGTCGACCGGGGTCCAGGCCCCGTCCGCCCCGTCCAGGCCCACCAGGGAGGATAGGGCCGTCCTGACTCGCCGGGGGCGATCCCCGGTCCAGAAGACAGCCGCATAGACCCCGCCGTCATGGCCCGAGGGGGTTCCGTCGGCCCAGTCGCTGGCCAGGGCCCTCCAGACGATCTCCTCGCCTAGGATCTTCTTGTCTTGGCCGTCCCCACTCTCGACCGGCTCTCGGATGATCTCACCATTGTCGGCCGAACCGGCGGTGACCTCCTCCAAGGCTGGGTTATCCAGCAGCGACAGAATGGCCTCATCGCTGCTGGGGAGGTCGCCGCCCACCATCAGCGGCGAGCGCCCCATGGCCCAAAGGGTCAGCATGGTGCGTTGCTCGTCGGCCGTCAGGAGGCTGGACCGGTCCCCGCCCCGCTCGGCCCGCAGTCCGATATGCCCCAGAGGCAGCATGTCCGCATCGGCCCAGTGGCCTGTGCTCTGCAAAGGTGCCCAGCGGGCCAGACGGGCGAACTGGGCGTAAAGGTCCTGCCAACGATCCCAGAGGTCGTCCGAAATCCGCCAGAGCTGGGCGTGATCCCGCAGGAAGCCAAGATGGGTGGTGGGCACCCGGGTGCCCGGGGACAGGGAGAGGGTCATGGGATGGCCATGGGCCTGCTCGGCCTTGCTGATGGCACAGGCGTAGGCGTCGATTTCCCGGTCCATGAAAGGGACCTGCATATCGTCCACCTTCAGGTAGTCCACCCCCCAACGTGCGAACTGGTCAACCTGGGCGTCATACCAGGCCTGGGCTCCCGGATGGGAATGGTCCAGACCGTAATTGTCGAGATTCCAGGCACAGACATGGGTGGTGTCAACCACCTGGGCGGCGGTATAGGAGGTGCCGAGGACGGGCAGGTCCCGCTCGACCGCCAGCCTGGGGATGCCCCGCATGACATGAATGCCGAAGCGCAGCCCTAGATCGTGGATCCGAGCAGCCAACGGAGCGAACCCTTGGCCGTCGGCCGCCGAAGGGAACCGGACCGGGTCGGGCAGCTGCCGGCCATAGCCGTCCAGGACCAGAGGCGCCTTGGCGTTGTAGCCATGGGCCCTGGCGGTCGGGTCGTACCAGGCGATGTCTATGACGACCGTGTCCCAGCCCGCCGGGAGCAGCCTGTCGCGCATGACCTGCGCATTGTCCAGCACCTCCTGCTCGGTGACGGTGGTCCCGTAGCTGTCCCAGCTGTTCCACCCCATAGGCGGTCTCCAGGCCTTGTCCATGTCTTGCTCCTTTCTCAGTGCTTTGTTTCAGTCCTGTCGCGCCAGAGGGCGCAGACGTTCGTATTCCTGCCGGGTCAGGGATAGGACCCCGCCGTGCTTGGTATGGGGGCGCAGGCGGAAGTCCTGCTCCCGGGCGTAGTCGAACCCGGCGTCCGGATCATCGCTGACCATGGGCCTGTAGCCCACTGAAGGAATCACATCCACCAGCAGGTACCAACGGTTCCGGGCATGGTCGGCATAGAGGGCCGGACCCTCTACGCCCGAGGGGTTGCCGTCGGCGCACCAGCCGGCGCCGATCTGCTCCTGGACGGTGGTCCACCGGGCCTGCGGCAGCCACCATCGAGGATCGTCAGTGCTGTCCAGCCAGATGCCCCGGCCAAAGCCGTTGTCCTTGGTGGCCCGGTAGGTGCGTAGGCCGCCCCCAGGCAGAGGACGCTGGACCATGGTGGTGTCGATGGCATTGCGGCCGGTATCGATAAAGACTCCCCCATAGCGGAAGTGCTCCTGTGCGAAGTCGGTGGTCGACCCCCAGAGCACCCGGTCATATACCGACGGGTCGGCATGGTCAGGATCATCCTGGTCAAAGAGCTTGGATGACCAGTAGAGGACGAAGGCCCCCTGCCGCGGCCCCTCATAGTCAGGCACCCATAGGCACTCCGGCGCCCAGGCCATGCCCAGCGGAACCCTGCTGCCGTCCTGTTGCAAGGACACATCCAGCGGCCAGGGACCTGACCAATGAATCAGGTCGTCAGTGGACCAGATCATCAACTTGGTGCTGCCGTGGCGGGACCAGTGCTCCCAGCCGCTGCCCTTTGACTGATCGCCGCCGAACACCCGCAGATCGGTAGCCATGACATAGACCCGGCCGTTGCGCGGGTCACGCACCATGTAGGGATCCCGCAGGCCGGTAGTGCCCAGATGCGAGGTCAGCAGCGGCCTGCCCCCGTACAGCGGATCCCAGCTCAGAGGGTCGTCGCCTCGTGACAGGTCGAAGTAGAGGCGCTCGGCATACCCCTGGGGGTCTTCGATGAAGTGCACCATCAGATACCCGTAGGGGTCGGCTCCTTCGACATCCTTGTGAACCGTATCGCTCAACGTCTGCTCCTTTGCTCTGGCTGCCGAGCCTGTCGGCTTTGCCTTGTCACTATTTATTTTATAACGATGTAATGCTGCTAGTCGGGGACCAACGGCGACACATGGGTCAGCCTGCTATTGGGCAGAGACAGTCGAATCCTGCGGAACCCGGCTGCCGCTTTGTCCGGCATCATCGCCAGGCTGTGTCGATTGCGCCTGGTCACCGTTGGCTGTGCGGATCATGGCGTACTGGGACTCGTGCAGCCGATAGTAGGCGCCCCTCTTGGCCAGGAGCTCCTGGTGGGTGCCGTGCTCCACGATCTGCCCATGATCGATATAGAAGATCTGATCCGCATTCTCGATGGTGGACAGCCGGTGGGCGATGACGAAGGAAGTCCGCCCCTTGAGCAGATGGGCCAGTCCGGCCTGGAGGGCCTCCTCGGTGCGGGTGTCGATGCTGCTGGTCGCCTCGTCCAGGATCAGGATTCGGGGGTCGGCCAGCAGAACCCTGGCAAAGGCGATCAGCTGCCGCTGACCTGCGGAGAGGGTGGATCCGCGCTCCTCGACCTTGGTATCGTAGCCGTCGGGCAGCTCCATGATGAACTCGTGGGCATGGACGGCCTTTGCGGCCTCCTCGACTTGCTGGTCGGTGGCCTCCAGGCGACCGTAGCGAATGTTCTCGCGCACGTTGCCAGTGAAGATGAAGGTGTCTTGAAGCATGACCCCCATTTGCCGACGCAGGGAGTCCAGGGTCACGTCGCGCACGTCATGCCCGTCCACGCAGACGCTGCCCTCGGTCACGTCGTAGAAGCGCGAGAGAAGGTTGACGATGGTGGTCTTGCCGGCGCCCGTAGGCCCCACCAGGGCGACCGTGCTGCCTGCCGGCACATGGAAGTCCACCAGGTTGAGGATGTTGCGGCCTCCGGGCTCGTACTTGAAGACCACGTCGTTGAAGTCCACCCTGCCCTTGACCGGCGGCAGCTCTATGGCCCCTGGACGGTCCTCGATCCCAGGGCGGACGTCGAGGGTCTCGAAGATGCGCTCCAGGTAGGCCGAGCATGTGATCAGCTGGTTGTAGAAGTTGCCGATGTTGATGATGGGGTTCCAGAAGTTGTTGGCATAGCCGACGAAAGCGATCAGCATGCCCGTGGTGACCTGCACGCCACCCAGGCCGGTGATCCCCAGATAGTAGATCAGAGCGATGGTGATGGTGGAGATGTTCTGCACTCCTGGCCACATCAGGTACTGGATGTGCACGGCCCGCATCCAGGCGCTGCGAACCTGGCCCTGCTGCTCCTGGAAAGTATGGAACTGCTCGCGCTCCCTGACGAAGGTCTGCGTGGTCTTGACCCCTGCGATGGACTCATGGATGTAGGCGTTCAGATTGCTCTGTTTGTTGGACAGGCGCTGGTAGGCCCGCCGCTGGAAGCGCTGGAGAATCAGCACATAGAGCACCAGCAGGGGCATGAGGACCAGGGACCAGAGGGTCAGCCTCCAGTCGATGACGAACATGACAACCAGGGTCAGCGAAAAGGTGAAGATGTCCGCGATCACGTTGATCAGACCCGAGCTCAGGGTATCCGAGAGCGTGTTGACGTAGTTGACCACCCTGATCAGGATCTTGCCGTGGGGCCTGGAGTCGAAGTATGAGAAAGGCAAGGTCTGGATGTGGGTGAAGAGGTCACGGCGCATGTCCTTGAGCATGAGCTGGCCCACCTGGGTGATGGCCACCGTCCGGTACCGCAGGAGGAGCTCGTAGATGACGATAGCCAACAGAAAGACCGCCCCCAGGGCGAAGAGCCGGACCGGGTCCTTGGAGGGGATGACCGCGTCGATCATGGTCTTGGTCATGTAGGGAATGGCCACGGCGATGGCGCTCATGGACAGAACCGCCGCCAGGATGATCACCCCATGGCGCAGGTAGGGTTTCAGATAGGCCCCTATGCGCTTGATATCACCGAAGTTGATCTGCTCCTCCAGGTCCTCGTCCTCGCGAAAGGTGTTCCTGCGCGTGGTGCCTGCCGAACGTTGCTCTTGCTGCTTCATCGTCTCACCTTGCCATGCCTGCTGATGCGTCAGAACCCTGCCGACTGTCCGGATTGCAGCCCCAGCTGCTTGCGGTAGATCCGGTAGTAGCGGCCGTGGGCGTGGACCAGCTCTTCATGGGACCCGCGTTCCACAATCCTGCCGTGGTCCAGGACCAGAATCAGGTCGGAATCCTTGATGGAGGAGATCCTGTGGGCGATGGTGACCATGGTCCTGGTGCCCTCCATCTCCTGCAGATGCCGCTGGATGGTGGCCTCGGTCTCCATGTCGACGGCCGATGTGGTGTCGTCCATGATCAGGATGGCCGGGTCGTCAGCCAAGGCCCGGGCCAGGCTGAGCCGCTGCTTCTGGCCGCCCGACAGGCCAACCCCGCGCTCGCCCACCACGGTGTCATAGCCCTCGGGCATCCGGTTGATGAAGGAGTCGGCGCCGGCCATGGAGGCCATGGTCCTGACGTACTGCTCGTCGTCGCGTTGGGCTCCGAAGGCGATGTTGTCGCCGATGGTGTCCGAGAAGAGGAAGGTGTCCTGGGCCACGATGTTGACCTGCCGCCGCAGCAGGTCCAGGGGCCACTGCCTGGCATCGATCCCGTCGATGAGCACATGTCCCACGGTGGGGTCGTAGAAGCGGGCCACCAGGCTGACCAGGGTGGACTTGCCCGAGCCGGTCTCCCCCAGTATGCCCAGCCGGGTGCCAGCCGCCGCATGGAAGTTGATGTCCTTGAGGATGGGGGTCTCCGGGTCGTCAGGGAAGGCGAAGCTGACGTGGTCGAAGCGGATGTCCCCACGGATTCTGACCGGGTCGCCGGCCTGCTCGCCGTTGACCTTGGCGCGGACTGTGGCCGCCTGGACCACGCCGGCCTGGGCGTTCTTGCGCTCGACGATCCTGGGCTCGGCCGTCAGCAGCCGACGGATTTTGACGCAGGAGGCGTTGAAGCGCTCCACATCGTTGATCAGCCAGCCGGATTGGCGCACCGGGCCGTCGATCATCCACAGGAAGCTGTTGAAAGAGACCAGGGCGCCCAGGGTCATCTGCTGGCGGATGACCAGCCAGCCGCCCAGGATCAGGGTGATCAGCTGGAGCATGTAGGAGCAGCCGTCCAGCCAGGGCATGTAGGTGCGGCTGTTGCGGGCGGAGTCCATGTTGCGCTGCATGTAGTCATCGTTATGCTGATCGAACTTCTCGGTCTCATAGGGCTCGCGGACGAAGGCCTTGACCACCCGGTTGCCCTCGATGTTCTCCTCGACCATGGAGTTGAGGGATGCCAGCGAGTTGCGGATGGCATAGAAGAGCGGGTGGGCGTGCTTGGAAAGCTGCCAGGTGAAGCAGAAGAGGAATGGAGTCACGGCCAGCAGGGCCAGGGCCAGCCGCCATTCGATGGTGAACATGACGGCCAGAGACCCGATGAAGAGGCAGATGGCATCCAGAATGTTGTATGAGACCCAGGAGACGAAGTGGCGGATAGCATCGGTGTCCGAGGTCATCCGGCTCATGATGTCGCCGTTGCGGGTGTGGTTGAAGTAGGTGAAGTCCATGTCGTGGAGCTTCTCGTATTCGTCACTGACCAGCCGATAAATGGTGTTCTGGCCGAAACGCTCCATGAACATCTGATAGCCATAGCGGCAGAAGCTACGCCCAAAGGTGACGGCTATCATGGCGAAACAAAGCTTGGGCAACCGATCCTCATGCCCCTGACCAATCACCTGGTCCACAATCATGCCCGCCAAAATAGGCATAAGCATGACCAGGACCTTGTCCGCCGCAAAGAGCAGGAGAGCGGCGGCGATTCTACCGGCGTCCGGTCTGCAGTAGGGTAGGATCCATCGAAGGTTGCTGCTGTGCTGATTCTTCGCAGAATCGACGTACATTGGAGGACACCCTCACGTTCCCTGTTGAACTTCTCTGATCTGGTCTCTTCTCATTGCCGTGACCGTCCGGGAGTGTGACTGACCAATGATGACGCCCGGCTGTGTTCTTCGCCTCTGCAAGGCCGCGCGCGTCCGCCCTGGATTCGTCTAAGCGTGGCCTATTTTATTGGAGCCTGCACCAGATGCAACCCCGGATCTCGGCGTGTCTAGGCCCAGAGTCCGGAGATCATATGTGGCGAGGATGCCCCTGGACCAGAAGGTCCAGCTCAGGTCCTGACAAGCGCTTCAGATCGACACCGCCTGTTGTTACGGCAACCTGGAACCTGGTGCCTCGCACCTCCAACTCGTAGGTCAGCGAGCGCCAGGATGAGGGCAGGCGGGGGTCAATGCTCAGCATGGTCCCGCCGGTGTCCCGTAGGCCGCCGAAGCCGCAGACCAGGCTGGACCAGACGCCTCCGCAGGCGGCCAAGTGAATGCCGTCAGTCGTGTTGGCGTGCAGGTCGTCCACGTCCGTGAACAAGGACCGACGGAAGTACTGCATGGCCAGCTTGTCATGCCCCACCTCGGCGGCGAGGATGGACTGGGAGGCTGCAGACAGGGTCGAATCCCCGGTGGTCAGCGGATCGTAGTAGTCGAAGTCAGCCAGCTTCTGCTCCGGAGTGAACCAGGAGCTGAGCAGGTAGAGGGCCATAACCACGTCGGTCTGCTTGAGCACCTTGTGCCGGTAAATGACTAACGGATGGTAGTGCAGCAGCAGGGGCCTGGCCGTGAACTGGTCGAAGTGCCAGCGAGGGCGTTGCATGAACTGGGCATCCTGGGCATGGACCCCCTCCTGATCGTCGAAGGGGGCGAACATGGCTTCAGCCGCATGAGACCATTTGGCGGCCTCATCGTCGTCGAAGTGCAGCCTTTCGCGTATGCCGCCGATCAGATCCGGGTGCTTCTCGCGCAGGTGCTGGTAGGCCTTGTAAGCGGCTAAGAGATTGAACCGAGCCATCTGGTTGGTGTAGAGGTTGTCGTCGACCAGGACCGTGTACTCGTCCGGGCCGGTCACGCAGTGGATGTGGAAGCGGCCGTCCTCCTTATAGCGCCCCAGGCTCATCCAAAGACGGGCCGTCTCCACCAGGATGTCTACGCCCTCAGCCTGCAGGAAGTCTTCATCGCCGGTGACCTGCACATATTGGGCCGCCGCGTAGGCGATGTCGGCATCGATGTGGTATTGGGCCGTGCCGGTGGGGAAGTAGGCGGAGGCCTCCTCGCCGTCGATGGTCCGCCATGGGAAGAGGGCGCCGTTCAGGTTGAGCGCGCAGGCCCTGCGCCTGGCCGCCGGCAGCATCAGGTAGCGGTAGTGGAGGACGGCTCTTGCTCGAGCAGGCGCCGAATAAATCAGGAAGGGGAGAATGTAGATCTCGGTATCCCAGAAGTAGTGGCCGCTGTAGCCGGATCCGCTCAGGCCCTTGGCGCCCACGCCGTTCTCGATCTGGGCCGTGGACTGGGCCAGCTGGAAGAGTTCCCAGCGCACCATCTGCTGGGTACGGCCACCATCGTCGGCCTGGATGCGGATATCCTGACGCTCCCAGAACCGGTCCAGCCATGCCCTCTGACGCTGCTCCAGCTCTTCCAGAGAGAGGGCGCTGACCTCCTCCAGCCGATCGCGGCAGTCCTCGACCAGACGCCTGGTCCCCTCCCCCCGGGTCTGCACGACCAGGCCGTTGCCGCTGGTGCCGGCCGGAAGGATGGGATGGCTGCGGTAGACGGCGTAACGGACCAGGCGGGTGGAACCGCCCTTGGGCACGTCCATGCGCCAGCCGGAGCCTTCAACGGGCCGGCCGTCCCTGAACTGCCGGACGCCCAGAGCCAGGCTGAGCCGTGAATTGTTGCAACGAAATACCCTGCAATCCGCACTCAGCTCACCATAGACCGCATTGTCCAGCACCTCGTGGATTCCGCAACCGTCCACAAAGGTCGACTTGCGGGGGTCGCTGGAGTTGACATGGCGGGGGTTGTCAGCATTGACCGGCCCCTCAACCACCACAGCCATGTCACGGTCGGGCGACTCTACAGTCAACGTGCAGACGCTCAGGTTGCGGTCATACAGACAGACCATGCGTGTAAGCACGGTCTTCAGATGGATGCCATGGTCCAGATCGTACAAATTGGTGGTAGTCGCGATCCCGGTTCGGAAGTCCAGACGCTGAGTGGTCTTCTCAGGCCGGCCCAGGGGCAGCCCCTCCACCTTGAGGGTGAAGTCCGAAGCATCGGGCACTCCTTGGATCAACTGTCCTACCTTGGCATACCCGTAAGCGCTTTCGGGATGGGCAATCCGGAAGGTGTCATGGAAGCCACTCAGGAAGGTGCCGTTGCCCAAGCAGCGTTCCCCGCCGCCTTCGCCCCTGACGCCGACGGAGCCGTTGGTGACGGAAAAGACCGTGGCGCTGATGTCTCCAGGCCGCCCGACCTCGCTGAGACCCCAGTCTTCCACGGGGAAGCGGCCCTCATCCAGACTGGGGTCCTTCCCCTGCGCACGCTCGCCCGCATCGTCGTCGATCAGCTCGATCAGCTGGTCCACCACCAAGTCCGCGCCGGCCTTGAACAGCTGCTCACGGCCGGCGCCCCTGTTCACGCCCACAACCAGGCCGAACCTGCCGGCATGGCCGGCGGCTACGCCGGAGAGAGCATCCTCGACCACAACGGCATCCTCATGATGCAGTCCGAGAACCTTGGCCGCATAGGCGTAGGTGTCCGGGGCCGGCTTGCCCTGAAGACCCATCTCGTCCTTGAGGTTGCCGTCCACCACTGTGTCGAAGTATCCGGCGATTCCAGCGGCCTGGAGGACCTGGGCCGTGTTGCGCGAGCTGGACACCACAGCCAGACGCTTCTTATCGGAGCGCAGGTGCCGAAGCAGATCCACGGTGTCCGGGTAGGGATCGATGCCCTTCTGCTTCAGCATCCGCTCAAAGGTCAGGTTCTTGCGATTGCCGTATCCGCAAATGGTGTCCAGTTTCGGATCATCATCGGGGCTGCCCCAGTCCAGCTCGATGCCCCTGCTACGCAGCAGGGCGTCCACGCCGTCATAGCGGGGCCGGCCATCCACATAGGCGTAGTAATCCTGCTCCGTATAGGCCGGGACGTCTCCGGGCAGGACCTGATCGAACAACGCCTTCCAGGCGGCCTTGTGCAGGATGGTCGTGGGCACCAGCACCCCGTCCAGATCGAAGAGCACACAGGCGAATTGGGCAACCTTCATGGTTACTCATCCTATGGGTCTTCCATGACGAAAGAACCCGGCGGTTCGAAGAACCGCCGGGCGAGAAGAGAGAGAAGAAGGGGTTCAGTTATCGGGGCCGCATGACCCCCATCGGCCAGTACTTCAACCGACAGAACAAATATAACCAGCACTACCTTGGAGGAAGTGCCCGAAAACCTCAAAGTTCTCTGTGAATCACGAATACCGTCCCGGGCGCGTCGACCGTCACTTGCCCTGGTCACCCAGCTTGGCCTGTTCCGCCTCGAATCTGGCGCGCTCTTTGGCCTTGCGGCGATCCAGTTGCTCCTGGAAACGATCCAGCTCCTCCTGCACGGCTTCCTTGGGAATACGCGGGAATATAGGTGTGGGCCGATCGATTGGGGTGCCGTCCCTGAGAGGCTCGCGCGCCCAAGGATGGACCGTCTCCCCCAGCCGGTAGTCGCCGGTGATGATGGGATAGTGGAAGTCGGACCGATCCAGGTCGTCAACCTCCTCGATACGAGGCAGGGGTGAGAAGGTGCCCTTGCCGCCCATGGTCTCCCAAACCCGCTGAGAAGCATGGGGCAGGAAGGGGGCCAGCATGGTGTTGGCATCCAGCACTGCCTGGGCGGCAGTATGCAGAACGGCAGCCAGACGATTTCGGTCGTCCTTAATTTTCCAAGGCTCCTGGGCGGAGATGTACTTGTTGATATCGCCCACAAAGGCCATGGCCTCGACCAGGGCGGCCTTCTGACGGTGATTCTCAATCAAGGATCCCACAGTATCGAAGGCCTGAAGGCTGCGATCCAGCAGGGCAGTATCCTCCTCGGTCAGCCAGGATTGCTCGACGGCGGGGATGCTGCCAAAGTCCTTGTTGAGCAGGTTGGCCACGCGGTTGACCAGGTTGCCCCAGGAGGCGGCCAGCTCCTCGTTGTTGTGCCGGACGAACTCCGCCCAGGTGAAGTCAGAGTCCGAAGTTTCCGGTCCGGCGATGGAGATGTAGTAGCGGACTGCATCGACTGGGTAGCGTGCCAGGATGTCCTTGACGTAGATGACGATGCCCCTGGAGGAGCTGAACTTCTTGCCCTCCATAGTCATGAACTCGCTGGCCACCACCTGCTCAGGCAGGTTGAGCTCGCCGTAAGGTCCCGGCTGTCCGCCCTTGGACCCCTTGCCGTTGTATGCCAGAATCTCCGAGGGCCAGATCTGCGAGTGGAAGGTGATGTTGTCCTTGCCCATGAAGTAGTAGCCCAGGGCCTTGGGGTCATTCCACCATTTGCGCCAGGCCTCAGGGTCGCCCTGACGGCGGGCCCATTCGATGGATGCCGACAGGTAGCCGATGACGGCGTCGAACCAAACATAGAGCTTCTTGTTGGGGTCATCCACCCAGCCGTCCACAGGCACGGGAATGCCCCAGTCAATGTCACGGGTGATGGCCCGCGGCTTGACCTCCTTGAAGAGTCCCAGGGAGAAGTTGAGCACGTTGCTGCGCCAGCCCTTGCGGGTCTTCAGCCAGGCCAGGTTGGCCTCGGCCAGGGCGGGCAGATCCAGGAAGAAGTGCTTGGACTCCTCAAACCGGGGCGTCTCCCCGTTGATCTTGGATACGGGGTTGATCAGCTCGTCCGGATCCAGCTCGTTGCCGCAGTTGTCGCATTGGTCGCCGCGAGCGCCATCGGCGCCACAGATAGGGCAGGTCCCCTCGATGTAGCGATCGGGCAGAGTCCGTCCGGTGGAGGGTGATATGGCCACCTTTTGCTGGCCCTCATAGATGTAGCCGTTGGCCCGGCACTGGCGGAAGAGTTCCTGTACCACCTTCTCGTGATTGCCGGTCGTGGTCCTGGTAAAGAGGTCATAGCTGAGCCCCAGATCGCACAGATCCTTGACGATGACCCGGTTGTAGCGGTCGGCGATCTCCTGGGGGCCCACACCCTCGGCGTCAGCCTCCACCAGGATGGGGGTGCCGTGCTCATCAGTCCCCGAAACCATGAGGACATCATTGCCCTTCATGCGTTCGTAGCGTGCATAGACGTCCGAGGGAACGCCGAACCCAGCGACGTGGCCGATGTGACGGGGCCCATTCGCGTAGGGCCAGGCGACGGAAACAAGGATATGACTCATACCAGCAAGATTATCGGCTCAGGCCTACAATCCCCCCGCCCGTCCACAGGACTGCCATCCAGCAAGCAGATTATCCACAAGTGCACAAATTTGGCCTTCCCCCAGATAAACCCGGAACCAGCCATTTACAGTCGAACCATGAATCGAGAACACGTCCTCGGGGGAGTGACGTGGACGCCTACTACTATCCATGGCGCCAGCCGCACCCTCAGAGCTACAACAAAGCCGCCAGGCCGAACACCGCACGCCGACGCCGCTCAACAGTGGCCCGGACCACCAGCCGGAGCAGCGCCGATGCGCACCCGCGGCCGTCCTCCTACGACCGAACTTGGGGCCCTGACCCCCGAACCCAAACCGCTGCCCAGTCTGATCCAAACCGGCGATCTGCCCGGCCCGCTCAGCCTCAGTCTGTTGGTGAATGAGGGGATCGTAACCTGTCTGGACCGATCCTGCTGCTACCTGAACGAACAGGCGGATGGCCTCTACGGCCGCGCCTCCATCGTCATGCCCATGGTGCCTTACGGCGCAGCAGCATGCGGCGGACTGGCGCTCTGGATATGGATCAACGGCCGTTTCCCCGATACTCTGGACATCATCTCCAACTCCCACTTCCGCACGCCGGTTCACGGCAGACCTCTGCATCCCCACCAGCGACAGCTGGATGCCCGCTATCTGATGAAGCTGGGGAAACTTTGGGTGACTTCACCGCTCTGGACGGCCTGCGATCTGGCCTGCGATCCCTCGGGCCGGTGCAACGGAGAAGAGACCGTGGCGGTCCTGCATGAGCTCATGGAGCGATACCAGGTCAGCTGCGGATCCTGCGAGGCGCTTCTGTCCTCCAACCCCCGCTGGCCTGGCCACGCTCAAGGGCTGGAGACCATAAGAAGACTCAAGGCGATCCTATGAGTCTGCCAATGATGGGTGGCCGAGGTACGCATGGCCATCGTGGATCCTCCGCCACTGAACGCATGTCCCGGCTCATGACTGCCATCAGCAGCCGGTCGCGATCCTTGGCAGAAGATGGTTGGGGCCAAGACGATCCCCATGGCATCCAACCGACGGCCGAGATGCGCGCCCCGCCACCAGAGCCTCCCCTGGTACCCACCGCACTGATGGCCGCAGACCCCGCGACCGACCCGAGCATCCTCTGGGCCATCGCCCGAGAAGAGCCTCAGCTGCGCCGATGGCTTGTGGCCAATCCCGCCGCCTCACCAGCACTGCTGGAGACCATCTCCCAGTTGGGCGGGCCCGGTGTGCGCAGGGCACTGGAGGTACTGCTGGATGAGGGCAATGGACATCAGTCCCCCTTATCCTCTTGAACAGCCAAGGCATAGATCCGCTTGCGATTGGGCAGGCTGCCATCAGCCAGGGGGTGTTCGGCAGTTACCCTGGCGATGGCCTCCTTGAGCCGCAAGCCCTCGGTGCGAGCCAGATCACGTGCCAGAACCGCCAGCCTCCGATCATCCATGGCTTCAGGATCGTTGCGCCTGGCCTCCAAGGCGGATGCACCAGCCACGACCAGGACCATCTCTCCCCGGGGAGGGTCCTCCTGGAGGGAACGCACAATTTCACCGACTGTGCCCCGCCGAATCTGTTCATGCTCCTTGGTCAGCTCCCGACAGAGGGCCATGAGCCGGTCGGGACCGAAGACCTCCTGAAGGTCCTGCATAGCCTGATCAATGCGGTGGGGCGTCTCGTAGAAGACCATGGTCCGCTCCTCGCTGCGTAGGGTGCGCAGATGCCGCAACCGCTCCTGGTGTCGACGGGGAAGAAACCCCTCATAGCAGAAGCGGTCGGTCGGCAGTCCGGAGAGGGCCAGGGCATCCAGCACGGCGCTGGGGCCAGGGGCACAGGTGACCGGTATGCCTCGCTCAATGGCCCGCCTGACAATGGCCATGCCCGGATCGTTAATGGTGGGCATGCCCGCATCTGAGACCACCAGCGCGCAGGCTCCGTCACGCACCTGATCCAGGATGGGATCGGCCATTCGCCGCTCGTTATGATCGTGATAGGCCATAACCCTGCCGCCTACGCGCACCCCCAAACGATTGGCCAGATCATAGAGCCGCCGCGTGTCCTCTGCTGCCACCAGATCCGCCGACTGCAGGAGCTCCACCAAGCGTGTCGAGGCATCGGCGACATTGCCTATAGGCGTGGCCGCCAGCACCACTGTTCCACGTGAAACACCGGGTGAAATCGACCCTGCATGGCTTTCTCCACCCTGTATATGTCCATCGCTCCGGCCATTCATGCTGCTCATGCCTTCAGTATGGCCTAATCTAGGGGGTGATGACATCTTTGGCAGGGCTTTCTTCGCAGCATCGCTCCTCCAGACACGGCAGGCACGCCGCCCACCGGTCCGGTCGCCCTGTCATGCTGTCCATCTTCAGCAAGCCCAAAGGTCACCATACTAAACGAGGGATCTCGATACCTCGGTTCTCCCGACGGCAGAGCAGCTGGCTGGCCTGCATACTCATGGCGCTTCTGGGCGGGCTTCTGCGGTTTGTACGGCTGGGCAGCCCTCGGGCCATCGTCTTTGACGAGACCTATTACGTCAAAGACGCCTGGACTATGCTGATGACCGGCGAGCCGCGCAACTGGCCGAAAAAAGCCGGCCCCTTTGACCTTCCCATTGACCAGATCTTTGCCCAGGGGCATACAAGCGACTGGCTGCCCCAGGCCGAATATGTGGTTCATCCGCCGGTGGGCAAGTGGTGCATCGCCTTGGGTCTCAAACTGTTCGGTGGAGCCGGGAACCCCTTCGCCTGGCGGGTGGCCACTGCCCTGGCGGGCACCATAGCCATCCTGCTGCTCTGCCGAGTAGCCCTGCGCCTCTTCCACAACCTGCCCATCGCCCTGACAGCCGGCTTTCTCATGGCTATCGATGGTCTGGGCATCGTTATGAGCCGTACCGGCCTGCTTGACAACTTCGTCATGATCTTCGTCCTGGGAGCCTGGCTGTGTCTGATGGGCCATCGGGACTGGGCTCGAGCCAGGCTGCGACAATCCTGGGCCAAGGATCAGGCTGATTTCCGCCTGCACTACCGGGTGAAGATCATTCAGCCACAGGGACAGCAAGGACAGAACAGCCGCGTTGAACTGCCTGTGGCCACTACCGGCCCCTTCATCGCCTGGTCCTGGTGGCGGACAGGAGCCGCCCTGCTCCTGGGCCTGGCCACCGGCACCAAGTGGTCAGGCGCCTACTTCTTCGCTGTCTTCGCCCTGATTTCGGTGCTCTGGGATGGCTGGGAGCGCCATCAGGCAGGATACGGATCCTGGTTGCAGAGCGCCGTGTTCAGGGACGGACTGCCGGCGGCCCTGCTTATGATCCCTGTCTGGGCAGGCACCTATCTGGCCTCCTGGACGGGATGGTTCCTGCACAGCGATTCCTTCATGCACAATTGGGCGGCCCAGCACCCGGGCCAGGGCCTGACCTGGCTGCCGGAGGGACTGCGGTCCCTGGCTGAATACCACCGGCAGATGTGGCACTTCCACACCACCCTGCATACCCGCCACCCATACATGGCCAACCCCCTGACCTGGCCCCTGCAGATCAGGCCCACCAGCTTCTACTGGCAGAAGATCACAGGCTTCCCCGGCCTGTGCGGACTGGCCAAGGACTCCCCTTGCGTGGCCGCCGTCACATCCTTGGGCAATCCCCTGACCTGGTGGTTGGGCAGCATCTGCATGATCCTGGCTATCTTCATCGCCGTCGTGGTCAAGCACGGAGATTGGCGAATCTGGGGAGTGCTGGCAGGCATGTTGGCCGGCTGGTTGCCCTGGATCCAATACATGAACCGGACCACCTTCACTTTCTATTCCATCGTCATCCTGCCCTGGATGATCCTGGCAATCTGCTATGTGGTCAACTGGCTACGGCAGAATTCGGACAGCATCCTCTACCGGCAGACCATGATCATGGGCCTGACCCTGCTAGGCCTGACCTCCGTCTTCTTCTACCCGCTGTGGACCGCCATGCCCATCCCCTATGACTTCTGGCGCATGCACATGTGGCTGTCCAGCTGGATCTAAGACAAAGAAGGCAGCCGGACAGGGATGCCCGACCGCCTTGCAGTAACCTTTGTATGCCGCCTTGCTCAGACTGCACGATCATGGATGATCTGTGCGTACCGCAGACCGGAATCCTTCCAGATCCTCTCCTGGGTGTCATAGTCGACCCTGATCAGCCCAAAACGCTTGGTGTAGCCCAGGGCCCACTCAAAGTTGTCCAGCAGGGACCAGGCGAAGTAACCGGTCACCCGGGCCCCTTCATGGATGGCCCGGGCCACAGCACGCAGGTGCTCCTCCAGATAGGCCACCCGCTGGGGATCGTGCACCCCTTTGTCTCCAGGGAAGGATGGATCCGAGCTAACCTGGTCCTCCCAGGCGGACCCGTTCTCGGTGATCATAAGATCCAGCTTGGGAAAACGCTCGGAGACTTCCATAAGCAGGTCGGTCAGCCCCTGAGGCTCCTGGTTCCAGCCCATGGCGGTCAACGGTCCCTGGGGAGGCAGAGTTTCGACCATATCCTGGGCGGGCATTGGGTTGCGCTCGGAACCAGCGCCGCTTCGACCCCGCACGTGGTTGGTTGAATAATAGTTGATGCCCAGCACGCCCAAGGGCTGATGGATCTGTTCCAGATCACCGTCACGGACGAAGCTCCAGTCAGTGAGACCCTCGGCGGCATCATGGATGCGTTGATCATAGGTGCCGGCAAGCATGGGGCCCAGCCAGACCTCGTTGGCGAACAGGTCAGCCCGGGTCTTGGCCGCCAGATCCGCCGGATCGTCGCTATCAGCCCGATTGACCTGCAGGTTCAGGGTCACCGATATGTGAGCCCTGTCACCCAGTTCAGCACGGATGGCCTGGGCTCCCAGCCCATGCGCGAGATTCAGATGATGAACCGCTGCCAGGGCCTGCCCGTAGTCGCAGATACCTGGAGCATGGCCGCCATTGCCGTAGCCCAGATAGGCCGAGCACCAGGGTTCGTTCAGGGTAGTCCAGGTCTGCACCCGATCGCCCAGAGCCTTGGCCAGGACGGCTGCATAGTCGGCATATCGTTGGGCGGTGTCGCGGTTGGCCCAGCCTCCAGCCTCCTGCAGGTACTGGGGCAGATCCCAGTGGTAGAGGGTGACGACAGGCTTGATGTCATTTTCCAACAGCATGTCCAGCACCCGCCGGTAGTGGTCCAGGCCAGCCTGGTTGATGGCGCCACCTGCCTGGGGCACAATACGAGGCCAGGCCACAGACAGCCGGTAGGCTCCCACCCCCATCCGCTTCATCAGAGCAATGTCCTCTGGGTAGCGGTGATACTGGTCACAGGCGACATCGCCATTGGATCCATCCGCTATTTTTCCTGGCTGCCTGCAGTAAACGTCCCAGATGGAGTCTTCCCTGCCATCCTCGTGC
Organism: Bifidobacterium sp. B4142; assembly: GCF_026537325.1. Classification (GTDB taxonomy): domain Bacteria; phylum Actinomycetota; class Actinomycetes; order Actinomycetales; family Bifidobacteriaceae; genus Bombiscardovia. Next base: position 24,308 of record NZ_JAFNMJ010000003.1, on the reverse strand, counting down.
GCCGCACCCTCCACCTGGAAGGATGCCGTTGCCGTGCCCCAGATAAAGTCCTCAGGGAAGGCAAGTCGTTCGTCATTGACCATATGTCCACTCCTCAATTGTGTGACCCTTCCCGCCTATCTTCGCACAGGTGGGCCGACGACAGGACCGTGGCCGACTGCCGATAAGTCCGGCAACAATGGGTTGTGTTGTCCTCGCAAGGAATCAGACCGGGGAGTGCCGGGTGCCAAGGCCAGCTTGTTAAAGTATGTCTCGGTTTCGGAAAAGCACACATCGACGGAATGGAACACGATTCATGGGATTCGTCAACTGGTTGATACACCTGCTCAAGGATCCGCGCAGCGCCATCGCGAGCTGGATCGCCATGGGGCTGGTGCCGACCTACGGGTTCATCTTCCTGATCATCTTCATCGAAACAGGCGTGGTTTTCATGCCCTTTCTGCCGGGCGACTCCCTGCTCTTCGCCGCCGGCGTCTTCGCCCATGACCCATCCAGCGGTATGGCCCTGGACGTGCTCCTGCCCGTCGTCTGGCTGGCCCCCATCCTGGGCGATCAAAGCAACTACTTCATCGGGCACTTCTTCGGCCGGGCCATCGTCCGTTCAGGGCGCGTGAAGTCACTGACCCCCGAACGAATCGCCAAGACCGAGGGCCTGATCGACAAGTGGGGCCCTCTGGCCGTGGTCCTGGGACGCTTCCTCCCCTTCATCAGGACCTTCATGCCTTTCATTTCGGGAATCTCCGGAATGCGGTGGCGGCGCTTCACCCCCTTCAGTGTGCTAGGCGGCTTGGTATGGTCAAGTCTCTTCACCCTCCTGGGCTACTTCTTCGGCGGCATCCCCGCAGTCCAGCAGCATTTCGAGCTGGTCATCATCCTGATCCTGGTCATCTCGGTCCTGCCCACGGTCATTGGCCTGCTCAAGGCAAAGTTCGGCCGCATGAAGGCTTCCGCCGAAGAAACCAGCGCCAAGGCAGACTGATACTTGGCCTGAGATATTTTGCGTTTGGCCAGGGCACGCGCTAAAGTAAGCTTCTGTTGTTCGGCTACGGTCGGGCAACGAATGGGGCTGTAGCTCAGTTGGTAGAGCGCTTCGTTCGCATCGAAGAGGTCGGGGTTTCGACTACCCTCAGCTCCACAGTGTCGAGATACTTTTTTCTTCTTTTCTATGCTGTTTCGCTACATCGCAATCGCTCTTCTGCAAGGATCAATCAGGCAGTTTTAAAAACAAGAACCCTGGCGCACGGCCAGGGTCAGATTGAACTGCAATTCCTCGTCAAACCTCAGAGAGGCTTCATCGAAGCCGACAACCACGATGGACGTATTACTAAAAACACGCCCATCAGTGGATCAACGCTTGGAGGCAGAGCGGAAGGGGTTGTCATCGCGACGATGATGACGATGACCGCGGCGGAACCCGCGACGGTCTGCGTCAAAACGAGATCCAGCACGGCCGTTGCCACGGCCATGGCCGTGACCATGGGTCCGCTCGCTGCTGCCGGAATGACGATGGCCTCTGGTCCGGCCGTCCAAGGGACCATCCTCACGATCGAATACCGGTCGGTCACCTGACCGCCAGGAACGGTAAGGCCGACGGTCCCGATCCCGGCCCGCAGCCCTAGCCTGGCCGTCGCGATCGAAATGCCTGTCTGACCGGGAACGATTCCGATGTCCGCTTCGGCTGCCACGGCCTCCACGGGCAGAACGGCCCCCCGAGGCCTGCGGCTGCTCGGCTTGCAAGGACCAGCCGTGCACCGGCTTGGCCACGGGCCCTACGAGTTCGGTAACCTCGGGCGAATCGGCGGTCACCTGAACCGGTTTGGCATCGATATGGGCCATGCGTAGCATCCGCCTGGTGTCGCGCCACTGGTCAGGCAGGACCAGGGTGACCACGTCGCCGGTACGGCCGGCCCGGGCCGTACGCCCTGACCGATGCAGGAAGGACTTGGGATCGGCTGGTGGATCCACCTGAACCACAAGGTCCACATCGCTGATGTCCACACCGCGGGCAGCCACATCGGTAGCTACCAGGACCTTCACCTCGCCCCGGGAGAAAGCCCCCAGGTTGCGATCACGCTGGTTCTGAGAAAGGTTGCCGTGCAGCTGTGCGGCCGGGATGCCATTGTCGATCAGGTTTTTGGCCAGCTTCTTGGCCTGGAACTTGGTCCGAGTGAAGAGAATCCGCCGTCCTGTGCCCGAGGCCAACTTGCGCACGAGATCATGCTTGGCAGCCTGGGTGGTGCGGAAGATGTGGTGGGTCATCAGATCCACATGCTGGGTGGCGGAATCCACCTCGTGAATCTTGGGATCCTTGAGGAAACGCTTGACCACGGTATCCACACCGTGATCCAGGGTGGCTGAGAAGAGCATGCGCTGACCGCCCGGGCGAACCTGGGCCAGAATCCGCTCCACAACAGGCAGGAAGCCCATATCAGCCATCTCGTCGGCCTCGTCCAGCACGGCGATCTCCACATCCTCCAGGCTGAGCTTGTGCTGGCGAAGCAGATCCTCCAAGCGACCCGGGCATGCCACCACGATCATGGCCCCGCGACGAAGGGCATCGACCTGACGACCCTGGCCAACGCCGCCGTAGACGGTGCAGGTCCGCATGCCGTAGGCCTGGGCAAGGGGATTGAGAACCTCGTCGATCTGATTGGCCAGCTCGCGGGTGGGAGCCAGAACAAGACCACGCGGGCGGGGCAGACTGCCTGATCCGGCGGCATTCCCGCGGCCATGGCGAGCCCGCCCTCCCTGGTCGGCAGCCAGCCGAGCCACCAGGGGAATGCTGAAGGCCAGGGTCTTACCGGAACCAGTCCGCCCCCGGCCCAGGATGTCACGGCCGGCCAGAGCATCAGGCAGGGTGTCCCGTTGAATGGGGAAGGCACTGGTCTTGCCGTCCTTGCGCAGGACGCGAACCAAGGGCTCAGGCACCCCCAGCTGGTCGAAAGTCATAGGTTCTACGGCAGAATGATCGGAATTGGAAGAATCGGAATCGGACATGGATGAATCAGTCACAATGACCTTTCACAACAGGGAAGAAACGGTACTGTCGGTCGACAGTTCGCAGGCCGCGTGCAAAGCAGAGAATGACGAATTTCGCGCAAGCGGTTTCCCCGTACTCAAAGCATTCAGGCGACGATCGGCCGCAACGCTTGGGCGAGCGGCCAACCTGTACACCATAGCACAGGCCACTCACCTGCCTCAGGAGCGTACGCTCCAGACGATCAGCGATTTGGACTCAGTCGGATCGGCCTCGTCATGCGTCGTGTCCTGCCGCCAGAGCCGAGCTCTGCTGGACCGCCTGACCTCGACAACCCGGCCGTCGGCAGCGGCGGCGAACATGCTGGACCCCTGTGACTGGTGGGAGCGGCGCAGCTGGCGCCTCAGTTGACGATTCTCCTCGGCCAGGGCCAGAATCCTGGTCACCCCGGCCAGGTTGATGGACTCGTCCTGGCTCAGATGCTGGGCCTGACCCAACCGGTCCAGATCCCGCAGGGAGTATCGCCGCGCACCCCCCTCGGTCCGTTCCGGCACGATCAGACCCAACCGGTCATATTGGCGCAGGGTCTGCGGATGGATGTTGGCCAACTGCCCGACCTGGCCGACGCTGAAGACCGGCAACTCAATGTCCAAGCCGGCATCGTCGGCATCATCCAGGCTGATGCGCCCGGCCACCAGACCGCGAGCGCAGGCCAGATAGATCCGCCTGGTCTCGGGATCCACCCTGACCATGATCATCACTCCTCTCCGCTGTTCGTTCCGACTTGGTCCGGCATCCGGATCGTCATATCGTCATGCGTTCTCCGGCGATCTGCTCGTCGAAGTCGCCACTGGACTTGGCAAAGTCACGCATGGCCTTCTTCTGGGCCATACCCAACCGACTGGGCATACGGATCTCAAGCCGCCCCACCAGGTCGCCCTTGCCGCGCCGGTCCTGAACCCCCTTGCCGGCGATGCGAATCTCGTCGCCGCTGGAGGAGCCAGCCGGAATCTTGAAGGTGACGACCTGATCGTCGATGTCCCGTGCCTGAACCTTGGCTCCCAGGGCTGCCTCGGATACCGTCACCGGCAGGGTCATGACCAGGTCCCTGTCCTCCATGGTGAACCGCTGGCTGGGTTGAACGCTGATCTGCAGGTAGAGGTCGCCATTGGCGCCCCCGTCCCTGCCAGGCCGACCCTTGCCGGCCAGCCTGATCCTCTGGCCGTTGTGAACTCCAGCGGGGATATGCGTCTTGAAGCGCTTGCCACCCACGCTCAGGGAGACCGTTGCCCCCTTGACCGCCTGACGGAAAGACAAGCCAATGCGCGAGTTGCGATCCTCGCCCTTGACGGGTCTGGGCCTGCTCTCCCGGTAGGTGGTCCGGCCGCCACCGCCGGCACCTCCTCCGAAGGAGGAGAAGATGTCAGCGAAGTCCGGCTGTCCCGAACCATTGCCGAAGCGTATCCGGGTGCCATTCGGCGCCCCGGCCCCACCGAACATGGAACCGAAGATGTCCGAGAATGCATCAGTGTTGAAGCCACCCTGGCCGGAGCCTCCGGCGAACCGGGCTCCCCCCATGCCAAACTGGCGAATGGCATCGTACTTCTGGCGCTGCTCCTTGTTGCTGAGCACGTCGTAGGCCTCGGAGATGTCCTTGAACTTCTCCTCGGCCTCCTTGGTCTTATTGAGATCGGGATGGTATTTGCGGGCAAGCTTGCGGTAGGCCTTGGTGATCTCCGCTTCGCTGGCGTCCTTGGAGACACCAAGGACCTTGTAATAGTCCTTGCTCAGCCATTCATTCTCAGCCATCCATGTCTCCTTTCCTCATAAGCTACGAATATATTGAATTGGAATCCGCCCTTTCGCATGCGGCGGCGGGCGGGACCATGCCCACCCAGCCGCCACATGCGAAGGCGTCGATTCAGCCTGCGGAAGGTCCGCAATTACCGTCCCTGCTACTGCCCGGGCGAGGTCACCACCACCCTGGCTGCCCGGATCACCCGGTCGCCGATCCGGTAGCCTGCCTCGACAACCGTGTCAACAGTCTCTTTCTTGGCCTCGGGATCCGGCTTGTGCAGGATGGCCTCATGCTTGGTGGGATCGAAGTCTTCGCCTTTTTCACCGAACTTCTCAACGCCGAACTTCTCGAAGGTCTTGTCGATCTTCTTGGCCACGGCTTGGAAGGAGTCGTCCATCTGCCCATGCTCCTTGATCCGGTCGATGTCGTCAAGGGCCGGGAGAAGGGCGGTCAGCACATCCACGATGCCGTGCTGGCGGAAGATGTCCTGCTCCTTCTTGGCACGGTTGCGGAAGTTGACGAACTCGGCCCGCTCGCGCTGGAGAGCCTCCAGATAATCGGCGGCCTCCTTCTTGGCCTGGCCCAGAGGGGTCAGACCCTCTGATTCCTTGTCGGTGCCGTCTTCCTTGGCCGAATCAGAATCAGTCTTGTCGTCAGCCTGAGCATCGGCGGACGAAGCGTCCTTGGCGGAGGAATCCGACGAGGTCTGGCCAGCCGCCTGGCTCTCGTCTGCTGCGCTCTTGTCGGCGTGACGTCCGCGAGCCGCTTCTTGGTCGGGCGCCGAGGCGGCGTCAGAGGACTTGGCCTCGTTTCCGCCCGGTTCGCCGGCGGCGGCCGGGTCGCCCTTCAGCGGCCCGGCATCATCCTTATCTAAGGCCGACATGTCACTCGCCGTCCTTCTTCTTGTCGTCGTCGTCCACGACCTCTGCATCCACCACGTCGTCATCGGCGGACGAAGAGGAGCCTGCACCCGAGGCAGCACCGGCGGCACCTGCAGCGCCCTGAGCGCCTGCACCATCAGTGGAGCCCTGCTGGGCGTAGAGGGCCTGCCCGATCTTCTGGGCAGAGGTCATCAGCTCGCTCTGGGCGTTCTTGATCTTGTCGATGTCCTCGCCCTTCAGAGCCTCTTTCAGAGCGTTGACCTTGTCGGTGACCTCCTTGGCCACCTCGTCTGAGATCTTGTCCTTGTTGTCGTTGACCAGCTTCTCGGTCTGGTAGGCGGCGGACTCGGCGGCGTTGCGTGTGTCGGCGTCCTCACGGCGCTGCTTGTCCTCGGCCTCGTGAGCCTCGGCCTCCTTGACCATGCGGTCGATCTCGTCCTTGGGCAGGGCGGAACCGCCGGTGATGGTCATGGACTGCTCCTTGCCGGTGCCCTTGTCCTTGGCGGAGACGTGCACGATGCCGTTGGCGTCGATGTCGAAGGTGACCTCGATCTGAGGGACGCCGCGCGGAGCCGGAGCGATGCCCGTCAGCTCGAAGGTCCCCAGAGGCTTGTTGTCGCGGGCGAACTCACGCTCGCCCTGGTAGACCTGGATCAGCACGGAGGGTTGGTTGTCCTCGGCGGTCGAGAAGACCTCGGACCGTTTGGTGGGGATAGCGGTGTTGCGGTCGATCAGCTTGGTCATAATGCCGCCCTTGGTCTCGATGCCCAGGGAAAGCGGGGTCACGTCGATGAGCAGCACGTCCTTGCGGTCGCCCTTGATGACGCCGGACTGCACGGCAGCGCCGACGGCCACGACCTCATCGGGGTTGACGGTCTGGTTGGCTTCCTTGCCGCCGGTCAGTTCCTTGACCAGGTCCTTGACGGCGGGCATACGGGTGGAGCCGCCGACCAGCACCACGTGGTCGATGTCCTGAACCGAAATGCCGGCATCATGCAGCACGTTGTTGAAAGGCGTGCGGCAGCGGCCCAGCAGGTCGGAGGTCATCTCTTCGAAGTGCGCCCGGGTCAGGGTCTCGTCCAGGTGGACTGGGGTTCCGTCGGGGGTCATGGCCAGGTACTGCATGGAAATGCTGGTGGACGAGGAGGAGCTCAGCTCCTTCTTGGCCTGCTCAGCAGCCTCCTTGAGCCGCTGCAGAGCGATCTTGTCCTTGGACAGATCCACGTTGTACTTGTTCTTGACCTCGCTGACCAGCCAGTCGATGATCTTCTGATCCCAGTCATCGCCGCCCAGCTTGTTGTCGCCGTTGGTGGCCTGAACCTGAATGGTGGAGAAGCCGTCGTCGTCCTTGCCGATCTCCAGCAAGGAGACATCGAAGGTGCCGCCGCCCAGATCAAAGACCAGGATGCGCTCATCCTCCTTGCCCTTCTCCAGACCGTAGGCCAGAGCCGCAGCAGTGGGCTCGTTGATGATGCGCAGGACGTTCAGACCGGCGATCTTACCGGCATCCTTGGTGGCCTGGCGCTGGGCGTCGTTGAAGTATGCAGGGCAGGTGATGACCGCGTCGGTGACGGGTTCGCCCAGGTAGGACTCGGCATCCCTCTTGAGCTTCATGAGGATCTGGGCCGAAATCTCCTGAGGGGTCCACTTCTTGCCGTCGATCTCGACGGACCAGTCGGTGCCCATGTGGCGCTTGACCGAGCTGATGGTCCGGTCAACGTTGGTGACTGCCTGACGCTTGGCCACCTCGCCGACCAGAATCTCGCCGGATTTGCTGAATGCCACCACCGATGGCGTGGTCCGCGCGCCCTCAGCGTTGACGATTACCGTGGGTTCGCCGCCCTCCAAGGTTGCAATGCAGGAATTGGTGGTTCCCAGATCAATGCCAACTGCACGTGCCATACTTCGTTACCTCCTGATGAAATGGGGCACAGGGCCTGACCCCGCACCTCGACGTTCACGTTCTCCGCTCGCGCTTCGTTCGTGGTCCCGATGGCCAGCTTCCGTCGACCCGGGCAGGCAGCCATCATGACCGCTCCGAAACTTGAGCCTACATCACTCAACTTCTTCTGGCAAATATTATTCCCACCTAAGTAAACGATTCCTGCATCAGTTCAGATGGTCACTTTCTTATGCGACGTAGGAACGCATTGCATAATTTAAAATTGCGCTCTTAACCATGACCAAGCCTCCAGGCGCCACCAGAGCAAGCAAAAAAAGACCGCGTAGCATAACAGCCATCGAGGCGAATAGAAGTACGAAAATGAAGCAGTCAAGCATTACGATCACTACGGTATATGGCCATTTAGTCAGCCCGAAAATCAATGAATTCTTCAATGTTCCCACAAGAGAGTTGGCAAATCGCGCCTGTAACCACCAAACCCACTCAAAACTGATTATCCAAAAACAGGTAGCAATAAGCTGTGGAGCCAGTAACGCCCATGAACGCACAACAATCCAGAGGACTACCAAAGCAGCACCAGGAATACCAAGAATCAGCCACAGGATGGTCGCTTGCATAAAATTGCTTTTAAAGGCAGCAAAAAAATCTCGTGTCACATGTCCGATGCCCGCCAAAGATCTCCTGGCCGCATAATTCGCAGCGACTAGAGCAGAGCCTGCAGTAATTGCGGGCAACGATGCCACAATCATCAAGATGGTTATCCATACTGCATCAATAACCGTAGATAGTCCACGCATGAAGGCAGACTCTGGCGACAGAAAATGCATGATGTTCTTTTCGACGTCACCTAGGCATCAGCAGATTCGGATCAGGCTTTTCGACAACAGTAGGGAAAGGCAGATGCGGTTCTGTTTGATACCAATAAGCCACAGTGGCCACATCATCCTCCCGCTCGAACATTCCGCTCTCGCGGCCTCCTATCTGCTGCCATGTGACCCGCAAATCCTGATGGAAGATAATTGGGTCCATTAGGTGCCATCGATACATTCCCCGAACTACAGGACCTGAGTCATCCCAATAATCACTGGCTTCACCCCCAGATGTCCGCGAATAGAATGGGTAGCCCATGAAGGCCCTGTTATAGGTCTGTTCATGCATGGTATCTTTATTCGTTTCCGATCGAAAACTCCAAGCACCACCGAAATAATCCTCAGCACCGGTACTGCACCAGGTAGGAAATTGGTTATCTCCATCGATGAAGAATTTAAACTCACCTTCGCCCCACCATCGTGATTGCAAAGCAGTAAGGGCCAAATAGGTACCCACATATATTCCGTCACCCGCTACACCGTCAAGCAGGGTGTAATCCTGTTGTCTAGTAGTGACAGGTTCCCGCCGCCACTGAGCGTGGAACCTCATCAGCTCGTCAGGCAGTGCATCATTAAGTTCATAATCGATTTGATAAAAGACTGATTGCACATCCTCGTCGTGGTTATTAATTAGTACGATTCTAGCCGAGCTGAACGGCATGGGGAAGTAGCAATTAAATCCTCTCGTTGGGTTAACGCAGATAGGCAAGGAGTCCACCAGAGCACCCCGTCCATGTCCGCAGCAGAAGAAATCACCCAAAGGAGAGACGACTGACGGTCTCTCTTCACCATCCCAATAGATTTTAATTAACAGATTCCGAAGAACATACAAACCCTGTGGCGAAGTGGCATCCGTGACAGTGAACCACATATGCTTGATGATCCCCGGCTCCTGAATATCTGCAATAGTGACTGTTTCGCCGCGGCGCAGAACTGGCAGACTGGGATGCCCTTTTCTGGTAAACCCTAAAGGACTGCTTGAATTTCCAGCTTCCCCTCTACCCCCCTGAGGATTTTCCCCATTTATGCACCTAGTCACACCATGCCTGGGCCTCAGCAGGCGATAAAGCAGGTCATTCTCGTATGCTTGCACCATCAATCGCACCATTCGCTTTCTGATTCATCCAAACTTGTATGTCGGCTATTGATCGCTTAGGAAATCGCGATAGTCATATCAATCCGCCTCTGTGGGCCCACTATCTCTTTCAAAACTACTGAAGAACTGTCGAACAGCCTGACCAGCTGAGCTTCCATCCTCCTGCTCGAACCATTGATTTTGACATCTTCAAGCATGGAATTTGCGGGCATGCAAAGTTGTAGACGAGCATAAATATCGCGGCCTGTGTTGTTCACAAGGCTAAGCTTTTTATCGTCCACCACAAAATCCACCGTGCCATCCAGGAAAGCGAAACCGGTGAGGCTAGCCTTGCGCCAAGGCAGATACGGTGCAAAGCTTACAGATCTGGTTTTCGCATCGGTTTGTATTCCGAGAATGTCATGGAGTATGAGACTCACGAATTCACCACCGCACCAGCCGCACTTTCCCAGACCTCGTTTTACTCGATTCGCATCCGTTTCGTCATGTTTAAACGGCCACCACCAAAACGACCCATCTAAATCGGTTGTCCTACGTATTGCTGCAAAAGCCTGCCGAAGATCCTCACGATTCCTTGTCCGCTTCAGTAGACACAGGTACCCAGGATATGAAACGCCATTGCTTCCGTCGAAATCCCAGAAATCAATGCCACCGGAGATCCGGGCATAATATGGATTACCTGTGCTATGAGCCCAATACATATGGTTGATGATGCGGCGATCATCACGTTTGGTAAAACCATAAACGCTTGCAAGCGCTAAATCACTTTCCTCAGCATCATGAATTGGCACTAGAGTGCCATCGGCATATGCACCTTCCACGAACTGCTCACCCTGACCGAAGGACCCCACGCACAGCGTTTCAATGGTCTCCACGAGTTGTGAACGAATCGACGACAGCGTCTCGATCGTGCTGTTATCAAACAGAGCATGGAAATCTTCAATTAAGGCATCTGCAGCTCTCCATGCAAGCATATTGGAACCAGTATGAAAGTCCCCGCGAGACAAGCCATCGGAAATGAAACGCGTGGCATACAATGATCCTCGATCAGGCCGGTCGGCGATCATGCACCTTGCAAGCTGATGAAGATAATCGACAATCACCGAATCAGGCTGATCCACCGAGTCGTAGCCATAACGTCGAAAAATCATCGAGAGGACAACTGCGCCCATGCAGGCGTTACCCAAAGAGTGCCGATACGATGATTCATCTCCTTGGCCTTCTTCAGTCGTACCCCACAGCTCGCCAGGAGCACTGGCGGCGCAAAGATATTTAGCGCACCTATATGCCAACTTTGGATTCGTATCTACTAAACCAATAGTCGTGTAGGAAAAATCCCTCATCCACACGTCAGGCTTCGGATTGACATTAGACCCCCAGAAAGAACCTATGACCTCACCGTTAGCAAGTTGAAGGACACTCTGCCTGGCAAGTTCAGCCGCTCGTGTCAGCTCATCACCAACCCAAGGCTCTTCTGGTACTTCTAACACTCCTTGAGAGCCTACGGACTCTAAGACTTTCCCAAGTGCGCAATCCATTTCCCCAAGAGTCACCACTGGAGGTGATGGAAGCACGCCGACACCGAATCTGCAAATGCAGCCGATCTGTATTATCTGTCCGGCATCAATACTCATCTGACAGCTGCCATGGTTATCGGTATTACCTTCAACAATCAGCGTTACGTCCGTTGCTAAATTCGGCCACTTTGATTGACCTGATTCTTCGTAATCCAACTCAATACCCAGCGCATGGGACGAATCACTCTGATTTCTCACCTCAGCCAGCAGGAAAACAGCACTCGCCTTTGTCTCATAGACAGCTGGCACGAATACCCGCAGCGTCACTTCGACGTCGCGCCGGCAGAAGCCAAAAACAGGAACCACCCCCTTCTCCAAGCTCAGGGAAGGCTGTTGCAAAGGTCTGCCGTCAATCGACATGCGCAATCCGCAATGACCATCGAAGTATGCCAATTGTTTTTTAGTGTATACGCCTGGAGCATCATAACCCCGCGCATCCTGAGACCCCACACAGACTACTGCACGACGAACGAATGCCGAACGATCTAACGAAGCCAAAAGTCGATTATTGGAAACATCTACACAAAATGGGTAATCGTTATATCGAGGTATCTCCTCCTCAGGCATATAGTCGTTCGGCCATTCCAATCCTGCTGCAGCATACAATGAAGACCGGTTACGGGCACCGCCTTTGGCATCATAGCCCATAGAGACTGACTGGCCCATTATTGACTGGGAGACTCTTATTCCACTCGATTTCCTGCTGGTTGCTTCACCCACAGTTCACCCCTTTACAGCTCCAGTAGTAATACCCTCAACGATGTATCGCTGGCAGAGCACATAAAATACGACGACCGGTATGATGACCAAGACCAGGCAGCCCATCATGGCGCCCAGATCGACAGCGCCATAGCCGCCTTTTAAATATTGCACGGCTATCGATATTGTTTTGTATTTTCTGATATCCAAAGTCAGATATGGCAGCAAGAAGTCATTCCAGATCCACATGGTTTCAAGAATGGCCACGCTCATGACAGTTGGCTTCATCATGGGCAGGATGATTCTGAAGAAAGTCTGTGGAACCGATGCACCGTCGATCATGGCCGATTCTTCGACTTCCATTGGCAGCGATTTCACAGCTCCTGTAAAGATGAAGACTGCGAGACCGGCGCCGAAGCCCAGATAGATTACCCATAGGCCCCAGGGTGTGTTCAATCCGAGCATGTCGGTGATTTTGGACAGTGGGAACATGATCATTTGAAAAGGTACAATCATATTGAAAAGGAACAGCACATAGATGAGCTTTGCGAATTTGTTATTAACGCGGACTATCCACCAGGCGCACATAGATGTGCATAGCAGGATCAGCAAAACGCTTCCCACGGTCAAAATAATGGTCCACCCGAAGCTGACCAAAAGATTCGTACGCTCAATGCCGCGTCGATAGTTTTCCAGTCCCGCATAACTTTCTGCATTGGGCAAGCTGAAAGTTTCTGTGGAAATATATGCCTTTTTCTTAAAAGAGTTGACAATCACTAGGATCAACGGATAAATCCACAGCAATGAGACCAACGAAAAGAACACGGTCCACAAACGGCCGTGACGAAAGGTGCCTTTGTTCACAATGCCACCTCTTTCTTTGCAGAAAGGCGATTCTGAGCAATCGCCACTATCGCAACAATGACGAAGAATATGACAGCTTTGGCCTGCCCGACCCCTTCCATGCCAGCGGTTCCGTAGAAGGTTCGATAGATATTGAGCGTGATCAGCTCGGAATTATTGGATGGAGCACCATTGGTCAATGCGAGGTTCTGATCGAATGTCTTGAATCCGTTGGTTATAGTCAAAAATGTGCACACCGTGATGCTGGGCATCATCAGGGGCAGAATCACGCGTCGCAATGTCTGACCTTGGCTTGCACCATCCACCTGCGCAGCTTCGATGACATCCCCTGGCAAAGCCTGCAACCCGGCGATATAGATAATCATCATGTAGCCAATTTGTTGCCAGCAGGTAAGTATCACCAGGCCCCAGAATCCATACATCGCCGAGAAGGTGATAGACCGATTCCAGAATGACAGCACGCCATTGAGCAGCAGCTGCCAGATGTATCCCAGAATGATGCCGCCAATCAGATTAGGCATAAAGAAGATGCTGCGGAACAATGTCGATCCACTGATTTTCTTAGTTAGCATATAGGCGATCATGAACCCGACAACGTTGATGATGACCGTAGTTATCACTGTAAATAGAACTGTAAGTATCAAGGAATGTATGAATTCCGGGTCACTAAAGACACCTGAATAATTGCCAACACCGACCCATTCGGCGTCGGTAATAGTAGTGAAGTTTGTGAAGCTTAAGTAGATGCCGAGAATGAAAGGCACCGCAAACCCCACCATAAAAGCTACCAAGGTCGGTAAGGAGAACAACATCCACCATTTGCGTATGGATTTGCCTATCATTGATATCATTATGTTGCTGACTTTCTGAGGTATAGCGGTCGCCCACTTTGTTCGGAGTAGCTTTGAGCCTTCGTTCAGAGCAAAGCCGGGGACAGATTCATGCGTTTTGCACGTATCAAGGGTTTGTCCCCGTCAGCGATGCTGTTATTCAGACGACCACTTTCATCTGCGATCAATTAGTGGAGTTTAGTGGCAGTCGGCAGGGCGCCAGTTGTCTGTTTGACCAGCTTCCAGTCCTTCTGCCAACCATCAATGTAGCTGTGCTCGACATTGTTCCAGTCCTTGGTGCCTTGGGTATACTCCAAGAGCGCGTTGGCCAGATTGTCGCCCCACTGAGTGCTGGGGAGATTGAAACTGCGAACCAGTGGCTTACCCTGCTTCTCATAGGCTCGCGCGGACAAAGTCAGAACATTATTGGGCTGGTATTTGTCGCTGAATGCCGAGAAAGGCACGGAGAAACTCATCTTATGCGAAAGAGTTTTCTTGCCCTCTTCGGAAGTGACCATCCACTTGATGAACTTCAGGGATGCTTCCTGATTGGCCTTGCTGGTTTTTTTGTTAATAGCCCATGAAGCATCATATACAGATGCAGGTCCCATTTTTTCTTCACCTGGAATGCCCATCCAATAAGGAAGCATGCCCATATCCTCATCCGCTACCTTGTTATTGCGAATCAATGGGTAGGCCCAGACCCCTTCAGGGAAGAAAGCAACCTGTCCTTGGGAGAATTCAGCGACGCAATCGTCATAGGTCTTATTGCTAGCTGTCTTTGGACTCGACGGACTGCTAGCAACTTCGAGATCAAAAAGATCCTTGTAATTCTTCAAATAAGTGCCCTTCAATTCAGGTTTGAAGGTCGTGTTGGAATCCCGATATTCATAGTAAAGCGGTATACGTGACATATGGGATACGAACCTGTGCTCATCGGAAGCATCTACCGACGGCGTAGTCACTGCACCTTGAAGACCCAAATCGTCTTTGTGCTCCTGAATTGAAGTAACTACTTTCTTTAATGTCGCGTAATCCTTGATTTCGTCGACACCTTTAACTACTGCGTAGGGTTTGGCCCCATATTCGTTGATGATTTTCTTGTTGTAGATGATGCCATAATATTCAGCTGCAAAGGGGAAGGTGAAGGAATCGCTGCCATCCTTCATGGAATACTCCCTGCCATTCTTATCCAGGAGCTTGTAGACATCAGTATCCTGAATAGGCAGCAGATACTTCTTGAATTTCGGGAAGTTATCCATGCCGATACTCAGAATAGTCGGCGCATCCTTCTTGGCCAACTCCGACTGTGTGGTCTGATCTAGTGTATTGGTCGCGGCCGTGACAATATCAACCTTGATGCCGGTCTTCTTTGTGAAATCCTTTGCCAGCTGATGGTACTGATCGGCAACTTCAGATTTGTGATTAAGAAAATAGACTCTTCCCTTGTCGGAACCGGAAGCGGACGAACCACCACCACCACAGCCCGCCAAACCAACCGCCAGCATGGCTACCGTGGTCATGACAGTCATACTTTTCACGATACCGCTGTGCATATTGCTCACGCTCCTTTGCGAATTCTCATGGACACTTGTAGTATGGCATCTATTGCAACCGTTGTCAAATATGAGCAATATAATCAGCACTTCAAAATCAAAAGGACTTCTTATTTAGCTGATATTGCAGCTATTTGCTTCTATCAAAAACAGAAACAACGTATGCATCAGTTCCATTACTTCTCTATTTTATTGCCTTCAATGGCAGTCAGTCGGGGTTATTTTTATATTCAAGCCCCCTTATTGTTCTATAGTTTCGGTAATGAGTCTTCATAGCTGATCAGATGCCTTATAATAATTGCATGGCATAATAAGTTATTGCAACTCTCAATTGCAATCGTTGTCATCTCTATAGTATAGGTTATCTGTATACCACTTGCTGAAAGAGGAGGCCATAGGCGGCAAATAAAAGCAATACGGATCGGTATGTCTTTTCGATCGATCCGATAGAGACATCCATCCAATAATCGTACAGGTTGGCAGTGCAGCCGGCATGAGACTAGGCATATCGGTGGGGCCACTTACCTGTTGCCGCAGCACAATGTCACAGGAGGAGCATTATGCAGCAGATGCAGAAACAGGACGACTGGTGGAAACAAGCGGTCGTCTATCAAATTTATCCACGTAGCTTCAAAGACTCGAACAAAGACGGAATTGGCGACATCGCTGGAATTACGAGTAAGATAAGCTATCTGGATTACCTAGGAGTCGATGCCATCTGGCTTTCACCCTTCTATCCTTCTGAACTGGTCGACGGTGGCTATGATGTCATTGACTACCGCAATGTCGACCCGCGTCTAGGAACTATGGCGGATTTCGATACCATGACAGCAACAGCTCACTCACATGGGATCAAAGTCATTGTTGACATTGTGCCCAACCATACATCGGATCATCACCCTTGGTTTCAGGAGGCTCTTGCCTCACCAAAAGGGTCTAAGGCCCGTAACCGGTATATATTCCGTGACGGCAGAGGTCCTGATGGTTCCATCCCTCCCACTGACTGGATATCAGAATTCGGTGGCTCTGCATGGAAACAAGTTGAAGACGGCCAATGGTATCTGCACATATTTGCTTCCGAACAACCCGACTTAAACTGGAAGAATGCGGATGTGCGCGAAGACTTCAAGCGCACGCTTCGCTTCTGGTCCGATCATGGAACCGATGGGTTCCGCATCGATGTCGCACATGGCCTGGCCAAAGACGTATTAAACCGGCCTTTGGAAGAGCTAAACCAATGGACCCTGCAAAACAAAGATAATCCAGATGGGAGCAATCCTCTCTGGGATCGTCCGGAGGTTCATGACATCTACCGCGAGTGGAGAAAAGTGTTTGATGAATATACACCGGCTCGGTTTGCGGTTGGAGAAGCTTGGGTCGAGCCGGATCACCAATACCGTTACGCCTCCAATAATGAATTAGGACAGGTATTCAATTTCGAATTTGCCAAGGCCAATTGGGATTCCTCAGAAATTCGGAATGCGATTGAGGATGGTCTCCAAACAGCCGAACGCTCCCGCTCAACGGCTACATGGGTAATGAGCAACCACGATCTGGTTCGACATGCCAGCCGTTATGCGTTGCCGCAGATCCACTCCCGAACACAGCATCAATTAGCTAAGGACTGGGTGCTACGAAACGGCGAGTCCTATGAAGAAAACCGCGTGCTAGGTACACAGAGGGCAAGGGCCGCTATCCTACTTGAAATGGGCTTGCCTGGGTCTATATACATTTATCAAGGGGAGGAATTAGGTCTCTTTGAGGTGGCAGACATTCCGTGGGAGCGCTTAGAGGATCCAACAGCCGTACGTTCCAAAGGACCTTTAAAAGAAAAGGGACGTGACGGCTGCCGTGTCCCCTTGCCTTGGGATGACCACGACTCCCCCGAGCCAGCATCATGGAATCAGAAATTCGGGCAGAATGGAACCTTCGGATTCTCCACATGCAAATCCGGGCAATTCGTAAAGCCTCACCTGCCCCAACCCATGTGGTTCGCAAGGTTCTGCGTTAATCGCGAAAAGTCAGATCCATCATCCATGTTGAGTCTCTACAGACAGGCCATAGCTAAACGTGCACGATTGTTGACAGAGATGCCTAATACATCTCTGACCTGGCTGACGGACTATGACGATCCGAAAGTGATTGCATACACCCGATCATGCAGCAGCGGAAATGGCAAACTAGCAGTCATCACCAATTTCGGCGAACGCCCCATTCCTTTACCTGCCGGTAGTGTAGTTCTTGCTTCAGTAGAAATCGTAGACAACCTTCTTCCTCGAGATGCCACTGCATGGATATTATTAGAGTGAACATTTACGACCGATCCCCGCATTAGAAGGAGAGCTCGGCCTGCGAGCGCTGGGAACAACTGAAAGGCGGCAACCCTGTGAATGCGACAATTCAGGATGTTGCCGCCTCGGCACATGTATCGGTTTCCACAGTCTCACGAGCTTTCAACAACCCTTCATTGGTATCCGACAAGACAAGGGCACGGGTACTTGAGGCAGCGCGCCGGCTGAACTTCTCCATCATGAGATCAGCGACTGTACTGAAATCAGGACAGTCGCTACGTATCGCATTACTGATTAACAGCCCTATCCAGTCCTGGTTCAATTCTTCAATTTTGGAAGGGCTGAACACAATCTTTAACCCGGCTGGCTATGACATTGCTATACGTCGAATTCTGACCCTTCAAGAACGACAAAACTTCTTCCGTGATCTCCCTATCAGGCGCAACGCTGATGCAGTCATCGTAACCTCGTTTGACATAGACAAGGACGAAGTTGAACGACTTCATTCAGTAGATGTTCCTCTTGTCGGCATCAATTCATCATTATCGGAGCTGTTCGACGCGGCAGTCAATATTGATGACGTGCAAGGAGGCATGCTACTGGCACGTCATCTCCTGTCATTGGGGCACCGAAATATTGCCTTCATCATTACGGAGATGTATGCTTCAGTACTTCATTTCAGTGCGCAAAAGCGCGTTAATGCCTTTCTCGATACCTGCCGAGCCAATGGAGTGGAACCCACCATTATCAAGGTTGCAGACAGCCATGACCAGATAGATGATGCCTTGACGCAAGTATTCAGCCTTCCATCCCTCCCCACCGCTATAGCCTGCCAAGAGGATGGCATAGCGGTACCTTTGATGTTCGAATTGCAGAAGAGTGGCATCGAGGTACCATCCACGGTCTCGCTGACAGGGTTTGATGACAGCCTGTATGCTCATGAAGTCGGATTGACTACAATCCATCAGAATCCCATACGACTTGGAGAGATTGCCGCCAGGAAGGCCTTGGATCTGATCGCTGGCGAGAAAATAACTAACCCTCGCGAAACAGTGCCAGCCAGGCTAATTCTACGCAGCAGTACATCCCATCCAAGGCATAAGGCCGAAAGCATCACACCTGGACGACAATCATAATGCACCATGAATTACTGCCCGATCAGGCTTATGATATCTCGTACTGACTCAATCGCAATCGTCAAACCCACTAATACATACCAATATTCAGCTCAATCACACGTTCCACTGTCTAAGCACGCGCTTGCCCTGGTAGATGCCAAGAACACCGTAATGCGCCGTATTCATCCTGAACAACTGGGCCTTATGGGGATCCAAGTCAAGCCACTGCGTTGTCAGGATGCGCAGGATGTGGGCGTGCGCCACCAGGAGCACATGCCGCCCCGAACACACCAGGGGCTCAAGCCATTCGACGACCCCCCGCGCACGGGCAGCTACCTGATCCAGACTTTCGCCCTGAGTTACGTGCACAGAAACTGGGCTGCCCGAGGACAGATTGACCACCCGGTCGCCAGTCAGCTCATCGATGCCCAAAGCATGCGGACCATCGATCCACAGTTTCCAATCACGTCCAAGGCTGGACACCACATCCTGAGGACGGTGCCCTTCGGCCGGACCGTAATCCCACTCCAGGATCTCATCCATCGGCGCCGGATCAGGGAAACCGGCCAGCTCGGCTGTCTGCCTGGCTCGTTGCAAGGGGCTGGAAAAAATGCAGTCGGGGTCAAACCCATTGGGGAAGGCCTTGGCCAGCCTTTGACCTGCCTCTTTGGCCTGTTCACGCCCTTGGTCAGTCAGAGGAATATCAGTGCGCCCCGTATATTGTCCGGTTTCGCTCCAAACTGTCTGACCATGCCGCAGCAGCACAGCGTAGCCTTCGCTTTTGGCCGAGGCATCATTGCCCGACGTATCATTCGGAATGTACATAGATGGCAGTTTAACCCCAGGTCCGGTCACGCCCCAAGCTCCCTGCGTGTGGGATAATGAACCTATGACGGACTCAGGACGGGAACCTGGCAGGATGGCCGACCAAGTGGTCGGCATGCTTCATCAGGTGGATAGCAAGGTGAATGACATGCGTAACTCGATTGAATCTGACCCGGAATCGCTAATAGACAAACTGGTCAAGTTTGTGCTTCCCAGCATCGCCGCACTGCTGGCTGGCAAGCTCTTCCAGGCCTTTTGGAGCGGACTGGCCCGCAAGCGCAATGGAGGCGTGGACAGCCCCGAAGAGGATCAGGAGAGCGCTACCGCCGGTCTTCTCTTCGGCGTTCTGTCGGCAGCCGTCACCGCCCTGGTCTCAGGTCTGTCCGAGCGGGGTTCCCAGGCTCTGATCGACCGTCGTCACCAGCGCTGAAAGCAAGGGACGCTGACTGATAACCAGGCTGGGTCTGATAACGCTGATTGCGTGATTTTGACGACAAGGTCTTGCATTGGCAGGCGTTGACGGCCAGAATGTCAAAATGACCTTATCAAATTCACAGAAAACCCCGACCGCAAATCCGGCCGACAATCCCACCATACGGACCTTGCTTGAACGGCGCTCCATCCGCGGATTCACTGACGAACCGGTAGACGACCAGACCGTCGCCCTGCTGGAGCAGGCGGCCCAGCATGCAGCGACAAGCCGGTATTTCCACGAATGGTCGGCCATCAGGGTCACGGATCATGATGAGGCGCTGGCTATCGCGGATATGGCCCATCAGCGCTACGTCGCCGAAGCCCCGTTACTCTACATCTTCCTCGCCGACCAGCGCCGCAATGCCGATCTGGTCCGACGATTCGACGATGATCTGGATCCGGATACCACCCTGCTCAACTCCGGTTATGTCTTCCTGCAGTCCCAGAATGATGCGGTCCTGGCCCTGCACGCCATGGAGACCGCAGCCAACGCCCTGGGCCTGGGCGGAGTCATTCTGGGCAGTGTCATCAATGATACGAACAGACTAATCGATCTGCTGAAGTTGCCCAAGCTGGTCTACCCGGTGCTGGGTCTTGCCATTGGCCATCCGGCCCAGGATCCGGATCCCAAGCCCAGGATGCCTCGTCAGGCGCAAATCTTCACCAACACCTATCAGCGGGCCGACGATGATGCAGACATGAAGGATGCCTTGGCCGACTTCGACCAGACGGTCACACGTTATTATCGCGACATCCGGCACCTGGATGATCCCCACCGTTCATTCAGCGCCATGATGACTGACAAGGTTCGCAACCCTGCCTCCGGCCATGAACCCATACTGGATTCGATCCGCCGGCAGGGCTTTGACCCAGCCTGCTAGGCAACGAAGTCCCTGCTGGCCAGACAACTGTAAGGCTCACCTGAGAAGTTCACCAGCCTAGTTCAGCAGCCTAGTGGTGAACAAACAAAGCCCAATCGGCACCAGGCAGCGAGATCAGCGGAATCCGATCTTGCTGCCTGGGGCCGTCTGAACCAACTCGGCGATCATCAAGAATGCCAAGTCGAACGCTGGAGCTGCAGAGGCAATGACTGCCCCTACCGACGACGAGGTTTATACCCACGTTTGCGGCTATACGGTTTCAGAGTTCGCGAGCCCGCCCTCATACGCTGGTAGGAGCCCGGCTCATGGCTGGTCAGATGCCAGTTTCCGCAGTAATCACAACGGTAGACCCACAGAAGAACGTTGCGTTCAACCATGCTGCGGTCGGCGGCCTGCTGGGCCTTGGCCCGATCGTGATACATGATCTTGGACGTAGCAGCGCAACGTCGTGGGGTGAAATAATGCATGACAGAGTATGACTACCTCGAAACCAATCTGACTATCCTTCTGTGCACTTTTGCACTCATAGCGCCCAATGCCCGATCGGGCAGGCCTTGCCAGATGACACATCCGAATGGTACAAGATCAGACTGGCAGGGCGCAATCCCTCATAATCCGAAACAGTTAAAGCCGGGCGGACGCGAGCGACTCTAGAGCACGGATCAAGGCAGGTCGTGACCGGCGCTCAGGTAGAGGTCGTACCATTCCTGGGCTGTCAGATCCACATCCGCACCAGCCGCCATCTGGGTGATGCGCTCAGGGTTCATGGATCCCAGAAGCACCTGTATGCCAGCCGGATGCCGCAGAATCCAAGCCACAGCAATAGCACTCTTGGTTACCCCATGCTGTTGAGCCAACTTGTCCAACTCTGCATTGAGTTCGGGATAGCGGGGATTGTCCAGGAAGACTCCGTCAAAGTATCCGGTCTGGAAGGGGCTCCACGCCTGAATGGTCATGGACTTCAGCCGTGAATAGGCCAAAAGACCGCCATCATGGTCCAGGCTCGGATCGTCGCCCATATTGACATGAATCTCCTGGTCGACCATGCCGGTGTGTCCCAGGCCGAATTGCAGCTGGTTGACCTCCAGGCGCTGGCTTACCGCGCTCTGCAGCAGCTCCACCTGCATGGGGTTGACGTTGCTGACGCCGAAGTGCCGAACCTTTCCACTGGATTGCAATTCATTGAAGGCTTCGGCCAGATCGTCCAAGTCGACCAGGGTGTCGGGGCGATGCAGCAGTACGAAGTCGACATGGTCGGTCTGCAGGTTGACCAGCTCCTCATCCAGGGCCTTCAGCAGGTGATCCTTGGAGAAGTCGTAGCGGGTGATCTGATCGCTGTCCGGGTTGCGGAAAATGCCGAACTTGGTCTGAATGCCCACGCTGTCACGGTCTACGCTCAGATCCTTCAGAGCCTGTCCCAGGGCTCGGCTGCTGGCCCCGGCATGGTAGCAGTCTGCTGTGTCGAAGAAGTCCACTCCTGCGTTCATGGCCGTCTCCACAATGGTCCGCGCTTCCTCGCGGCTCTTCTGATCGATCCGCATGACCCCCAGGGCCACACGGGAGGCCCGGAATCCTGACCGTCCTAAGTTCATGTATCGCACAATGCCCTCCTCGCAATTGACGTCTAGGCTCGAGTCTACCCGTACCGGCTACCTCCAGCCTTGTGCGGCTACTCCAGCAGGTTGCTGCGCAGTGCCTCCACATGGTCCGGTCCGAACCCTAGAGCCTGCTGGGCATAGGTGAAGACATCCCCGTAGGACTCGACCATGGTTTGTTGGGCATGGGCTAGGTATTCTTTCTTGACGCAGAGCGCAATCTGTAGTGCATCCAGTGAATCCTGGTCGAAGCCTTTGGCGCGGAATTGGTCCAGCAGTTGATTGTTGGCCGCGACCCTCTCTTGGTTGGTCTTCAGATAGTCCGCGAATATCTGGTCGTCGTCCACTTCCAGCAGCCAAAGCACCAGAGCCGCGGCGAACCCGGTCCGATCCTTGCCGGCAAAGCAGTGAAAAAGAGTGGCCCCCTGGATGTTGTCCACGACGATGCGCAGGAACTTCCCATATCCCCGCTGAGCCGCAGGACTCATGACCAGGTCATGGTAGACATTCAACATGTGGCCGTTGACCTGATCCGCTAAACCCAGCGAGGCGAAATCGTCCAGGCTGGCGCCGTTGGTACCACTTTGCTCCAGCAGATCAATGTTGATAAAGGTCACACCATCGATCCTGTCGTCAGGACTTTCCTGTCTCTCAAAGGGCCGGCGGAAGTCCACGACCTGTGTCACCCGGTAGCGGTCGACCAGTTCCCTCTTCGTATCTTCGTCCAGACCCACCAGCTGTCCTGATCGGATAAACTTGTAGGGACGAACCCGACGGCCGTGGATGGTCCGGATGCCCCCCAGATCACGAAAATTGGTGATGTTCATTAACGACCTCCTTAGGCTGCGCCCAGTCCCCACGCCAATTCCGCCTTTATAAAGGTCACTGGGACGCAGTGCGCCAGCGCGCAATCAACAGCAAGAACCAACAAGCAATGCAACCAAGGTACCATCACCGTTGCTGTGCAGACACGCCATAGTCTCGCGGCAGAAGTTTCTTGTGAGGGCTTGGCTGGTTGGTGTTGTCACTGCTCTACGGTCAGGGCCTGTTTGATTGGTGTGCCTCCCCCGATGATGTTGTAGATCCTGCCTGTGGTCTGGGGAAGGTCGACGCAGTCGGCCAGGCATTGTGCCACGTCGGGGATCGGTATGGGTCCGGGGCCGTCTGGTTCTACCTGGATGGCTCCTGTGCCGGTCTGCTCGGTCAGGCTGCCTGGCTCGATGATGGTGTAATCCAGTCCGGAGCCGATCAGGTATTGGTCGGCCATGTTCTTGGTCACGTAATAGTCGGCAAGGGCGTCGATGGCAGGTTTGACCTGGGGCTGCTCCCAGCGCAGCCAGTCTGCTGCATACATGGCTCCCAGCATGACGTACCTGCTGATGCCGACCGTTTTGGCCGCCTCTATGGTCTTCATGGCTCCCAAGGCGTCGATCTGGTTGATGTTTTTGCCGCGTGAGCCTGCGGTGAAGACAACGGCATCCGCATGCGTCTTGCGGAATGCGTCGGTTACCTGGGAGAGCGGGTCATGCAGATCCAAGGTCACGGGCTCCACCTGCTGGCTGGCGTGAATCTTCGAGGCCCCTCGCGCGCAAGCGACCACTTCGTGGCCGGCTTTGACCAGGTCCTCGCAAGTCAAGGCGCCTACTCTGCCCGTGGCCCCTACAAGAATGATTCTTTTGCCCATGCTCGTCCGCTTTCTTCATATCCGTATTTGTACGCCTGATTCGGCTGCTTTTCATTCTAGATGTCCTAGTCCAGAAACGACAGGCGGCAAAGTGGGCGACGGTTTTGACATCAGTGCTCTCTAGGTTCAAATCGCAGACTGTGCAAGTACAAGGCGACCTTTGGTATTCAGCCGAACTGTGTTTGATTGTTTCCCTCATGGCTTTGTGCAGGAAGACAGGAACAGCCAAGCTTTGGTCTGAGCCGAATATAAAAAAGGGGTGCATCCTCAAGTATATTGTCCTGAGGATGCCTCCCATATTCAAATGTTGTGGCGGCGGTGTGCTACTCTCCCACACTCTTCCGGGTGCAGTACCATTGCCGTGCTGGGTCTTAGCTTCCGGGTTCGGAA
>NZ_JAFNMJ010000017.1 GCF_026537325.1 Bifidobacterium sp. B4142 | reverse complement strand
TTGTTGGACATGATGCCAAGCTGCAGTGCCAACTGCCGTTTGATTGAAGGATCGGCGCCCTTGTAGAAGATCTTCTTGAAATCACCGTAGGAAAGGCAGTCCACCAGCATCCAGATGGGCGGCAGCGGATCGCGGTAGGTGCTCTTGAAATGCTTAAGCTGTGGCAGCGAAGATCTCTGATAGTCCTTGGCTATGCCGGCAATCGCACTCTTATGCTCTTCGGTGCTGAGTCCAGGCAGACCGGCAGGCTCAAGGTAACCGAACGGACCCGTTGCTTTGGCAAGTTCAGCAGCCATATAGCTTTTGAGAAAGACCTCGATGCTGACGATGCCATCGAAGACGATGTTACGTAGTTCCTGGTCGAATACGTACCGTTCCCAAATGGGATCCCAAGCAGTCTTCAGAAGAAAGGGCAACTTTCGTTTACTGCTACCCGCCATAGGAGTAAGGAAAGGATACCAGTAGCCCTTGAGGCGATAATAGCCTACCAACTCCAAACGATCCGCAAGGTCCTGCACGCTGATGCCTGTCAACCCGTTATCCAGAAGCAGTTGGGCCAGGTCTGCAGAGTCGCGGTAAGGATGGCTGGGGTATGGGGGCAACTTGGTTGCAGTTGTGAATCCCATGTGCCCTCCGGGTAAAAAAATACCGCCATAGTATGCGTTCCACCCCGAAAGGCAGTAGAGGCAGTGGCGGCTTCTAACAGCACTAACTTTACATCGTGCTGGCGCCGAACGCAAAACTTCAAGACTCGATTGCCGCTCAGAGCTAAGGCTGAGCGTACACGGCACTCAACGAGATGACATCTCGGGCCAGACCCAGGGCGGTGGATTTGATTATGACCCTCTACCAGGCTCCCGCAGTTGTCCTGGGTACGCTCCTTTGT
>NZ_JAFNMJ010000016.1 GCF_026537325.1 Bifidobacterium sp. B4142 | reverse complement strand
GGGCCTATAGGAACTAAACGCGTTGTTTTAGGTTCTGTGTGTGGGTTTGGTTGTGTGTTGGTCAGAGTGTGGTGTTGGGGTATCTGACTGGTGTGTGGAACTCGTTCCAGTTGATGGCGGTGCCGTAGTGTTCGGGCTCGTCCTGTTCCTGTCTGGTTTCCCGTTTGGGTGCTGGTTGTGGCTGGTGGTGTTCGTCCCTGATCAGGCTGGCGGGGTCGGGGTTGTCGGTTTTCATGTAGCAGTGCCATTCGCAGGCGCGTCTCATGTGGCTCTCGGGTAGGCCGTGGTGTTGCAGGAGGGTGCGTTTGATGGGTGAGTTGACTCCTCCTTCCAGCCGGTTGGTGGTGCGTTCCACTGGCCCGCCGGCGGTGAGTTCGGGTTCCAGGAAGGCGAAGAGCTGCCTGTCTTGGAAGAGGTGTTCGAGCCTGCGGTAGCAGCGGCGGAGTTCCTGGTGGGTCCACCACCAGGATTGGTGGCTGGCTTTGGGGTTGGCTGGGTCGTCCTTGGCCATGGTGCGTTCGTCGATGAGGGTTTCCCATCTTTCGTGCCAGGCGTTCAAGGCCTCACCCCAACGCACCGCTTCCTCGATGGTATGGACCCGGGTGAGCTGGTCGGAGAGTCGCTTGAGTTCCTTGCCGGCCTGAAGTCGTGGTTTGAGTGTCAGGTCGGTTTTGGTGTTGCGTTGCACGTGCACCAGGCGGCGTCGGATGCGCGTGCCCGGCCAGCAGGCATGGCAGGCTTTCTGCACGCCGCGAAGGCCGTCGGTGATGAGCACGTCGGGCCCGGGGATGCGGGAGAACAGGGCCGTGTAGGCCGCCGTGTTCTCCTGATGGCACCACTGCCAGTCGATGACCTGGCCCGTCTGCCCGTCGATCGCTATCAGGAGGCACCAGCCGTGTGCCATATACGTGCCGTCGGCCATGAGCGTGTGATGGACCACCCCGTCCGGTGTGATTGCCGGCTTGATGTTCCAGCACCAGCCGACCCGTTTACGCCAGGCCCTGGCGCCCATGGCCCCCATCTGTTCCCGGGTCCTGCCCGTCAGCAGCCGGTCCAGGAACTCCCTCAACTGCGCGGCGCGGGCCCGGTCCTGCCTGCGCGCGGTGGACGCGATCGAGCAGGACGGACACATCCAGCGCTGCGTGCCTGATCTGTTGCGCCCATGCTTGCGCATCCGCCCATGGCATATGGGGCAATGCCTGGCCCTCTTCGATCTGGTTCTCATTCCCCAATCGAACAGGAACGGGCACCCCTGCAAGACCCCTATTAACAACCCGACCTATTAACAACCACCCAACACGCTTACAGCCACAAGGCCAAACCCCCAACATAAACAACGCGTTTAGTTCCTATAGCCC
>NZ_JAFNMJ010000002.1 GCF_026537325.1 Bifidobacterium sp. B4142 | reverse complement strand
CCCGACCTATTAACAACCACCCAACACGCTTACAGCCACAAGGCCAAACCCCCAACATAAACAACGCGTTTAGTTCCTATAGCCCACCCATGCCGAAGCCAAGATTAGGACACCCCGACAAACTCCGTTACGGCATCAAGGGATAATCTTCGCCAATCACTGTCGGCAATCTATAGAACCCACACCTCGATCAAATCTTTAACCTCGACTAACCAGCATTGTTTTTATCTCCCACCTAACAGGATAGAGCTCGCTCAGACTCCCATTCTTCATTGTGAATCATGCTTGCCACAACCTTTGTGCCGACAAACCTCCAAGGG
This sequence comes from Bifidobacterium sp. B4142, assembly GCF_026537325.1. GTDB lineage: Bacteria > Actinomycetota > Actinomycetes > Actinomycetales > Bifidobacteriaceae > Bombiscardovia. The sequence goes on along the minus strand of NZ_JAFNMJ010000002.1, from coordinate 390,364 downwards.
CCTTACAATTATTCTGATTAAAAATGTCGCAGTCTATCTGCAAACAGATTCATGGGCTCATCGCAACGACTCTGGAGGCTTGCACAACAATGACCAGAACTGAAAAGGGCGCACTGGGCGCACTTACTGGGCTGTCCTTGGGAGATGCGCTGGGCATGCCCACGCAGAGCATGAGTCCAGCAGCCATCCATGAGGCCTACGGCAGGGTTGACACCCTTCGTGATGCTATTGCGGATCAGCCGATCGCTCCAGGTATGCCTGCGGGATCTGTGACCGATGACACCGAGCAGGCACTGATTGTCGCAGAGCTGATCATCGAGGGCAGAGGACACATCGATCCCAAAGAGTTCGCTAAGCGCCTTCTGGCCTGGGAGGACGGCATGAAGTCACGCGGATCACTGGACCTGCTCGGGCCATCCACCAAGCTGGCCCTGGAACAGGTTCGCCATGGCGCGGACATCATGGCAACAGGAAGGACCGGCACCACCAATGGGGCGGCCATGCGAGTCGCCCCGGTAGGGATAGCCAACAGGCCCGAAGACACCAGACGGCTGGCCAATCGCATCTACGAGTCCTGCCAGGTCACCCACGACACGGTCGCAGGCTTTCAAAGCGCAGCGCTGATCGCTACGACAGTCAGTCTGGGACTTGAAGGAATGACCGTTCGCCAGGCACTGAATGAGTCCTTGCGCCTGGTACCCGCCATGGAAACCGCCGGAGCCTGGACACCCAAGGCATCGGTTCCCGCTCGGGCCCGCCAGGCAATACAAGTGTCCGAAGAATTCAGCGATGAGGACGACTTCGAACGCCACCTCATCGAAGACTGCGGCACTTCGGTGGAGGCCAATGAGTCTGTGGCAGCCGCTTTTGCCCTGGCCTGGAGATTCGCCGACGATCCCCAATCGGCTCTATTCGTCGCGGTCAACCTGGGCGGCGATACGGACACCATCGCTGCCATGACTGGCGCAATGACCGGCGCATGCACCGGCCCCGAGGTGTTCGACCCTGCACTCTGCTCCCAGGTGGCTTCGGTATCTCACCTTGACCTGCAGAAAACTGCCCGTGGCCTGATTACCCTAAGGTAAAGCGCAAAACGGATACGACAGAATCCTTCAGGAATACAAGAATATAAAATCCAGTCAACCCTGAGATCATGGGGTCCACCCAGACCACACCACAGGCCTGACCAGACAATCCATCGCTGCATCCAGTACATCGTGAGTCAAAGGAGACAATCCATGTCAACTGCACCAAAAGAGGGCACCATCCTCTCCAGAGTTGAGCAAAGGGGCATCGAACCCGTGCCCGAGGATCAGAGGAACGGGTCGCCCGGTCAGCTCTTCTGGGTCTGGTTCGCCGCCAACATCTCGATCCTGGGAATCCCTCTGGGAGCTACCCTGATTGCCCAGGGCCTCAACCTCTGGCAGGCCGTGCTCGCCACGACCATCGGAGCCTTCGGATCCTTCGCACTGGTCGGCATCATTTCCATAGCCGGCAAAAGAGGCGGCGCCCCCACGCTGACCCTGTCCCGAGCCATTTTCGGCGTCAGAGGCAATGCGGGCCCCACACTGGTGGCTCTGCTATCCAGGCTGGGCTGGGAGACGGTGAACACGATGACTGGCGCTTTTGCCCTGCTCTCCCTGATCGCCATCATCTTCGGCACATCAGCTGATGCCAAGCGCTCCCCCTTCCTGACCTTCGTCTGTATTGCCGTCTTCGTAGCCTTGACCGTGGTGGTCTCGGCCGCAGGCCACGCCTTCATCCTCACTGTGCAGAAGTGGGCCACCTGGATATTCGGAGCCCTTACCCTCTTGGTAGCCATCTATCTGGCCACGACCGTCGACTGGTCCTCCTTCATCGGCAATGCCCCCGGGTCAGCCAGCGCCTTCCTGATCGGAGTCGGCACCATAGCCGCAGGGACGGGCATCGGCTGGGTCAATTCCGGCGCAGACATGGCCCGCTACCAAAAGACCTCGGTGAAATCCGGCTCTCTGATCCTGACTGCAGCAGCCGGCGCCGGCATCCCCCTGGTCGTGGTTATCGGCCTGGGATCGGTCCTGACAGCAGGCAACTCCACCATTGCCTCCGCCGCTGATCCGGTCGCCGCGGTTCGAAGCGCCCTGCCCGCCTGGGTTTCGATCCCCTATCTGATTGCCGCCTTCGCTGGGTTGCTCATGTCAAACAACCTGTCCGTATATTCGGCCGGCCTGACCACCATCACCCTGGGCATCAGAATTCCCCGCGTCTATGCGGTCGTCGTCGATGTGGTGGTGACCACCTGCGGAGCCCTGTACTTCACGCTGGGCTCCGACGGATTCTACGGCCCCTTCGTCACCTTCATCTCCCTCTTGGCAGTGCCGCTGAGCACCTGGGCAGGCATCTTCCTGTCAGATATGATCTTCCGCAAGCGCTACGATTCGGACGGCCTTCTGAATCTTCAAGCCGATTCCCCATACTGGTACTGGCACGGCATCAACCTCCCGGCCATCGTCAGCTGGCTGGTGGGGATAGTCGTCGGCTTCCTGTTCGTGACGGCCCAGGTCTCCAAGAACGAGGTCTGGTTCTCAGGACCGCTGGCCGGCAGCTTCCTGGGCAGGAACGGCCTGGCATGGCTGGTATCCCTCCTGCTGGGAGGAATCCTCTATGCCATTTTGCACCTCCTCTCCAAGGACTCCGTGGCGGTGAGGAGCAGCAGTAATGACTGAACCCAGCATCCTTCATCTCGGTCAGGTGGTGATTGACCTGAGCATGAACATCGACCACCTCCCGGAACGCGGCGGGGACATTTTCGCCAGGCGAACCGCCATAAAGGTCGGCGGCGGATACAACGTGATCCAGGCAGCCAGGCGGATGGGGGCACCCATAGCCTACATGGGGGCGATCGGCACAGGTCCGATGGCGGACATGGCCCGTGGAGCCCTTGCTGCCCTGCAGGTTCCCGCACAAGGGCCTGTGCTGGATAACTGTGACACCGGATACTCGGTAGCCATGATCGAACCCTCGGGTGAACGCACCTTTGTGTCGGCGAGGGGCGCAGAGACCCGGGTACCGGAGGGCACCTACGAAAGCATGAATCTGGTTCCCGGTGATGTCATCTACCTGAGTGGGTATTCCTTCTGCCACAAGGACAACACCCGAAGCCTGCTCGGTTTTGCTGAGAAACACCAGGGCGAAGGATTTCCGGTGCTCTTCGACCTGGGACCCATGGTGGCCGATATTGCATTGGATGTTCTTGATGCGGTCAACGGTCTGCATCCTATCTGGTCCCTCAACGAACGCGAGGGACCAATCCTGGCGAAACGTCTGGGGTGCCAACCCGAAACTGGCGACGTTACTGAGTTGGAATCCCTCTGCCGCTCGCTTTCGTTGAGACTGGACAGTCCGGTGGTTCTCAGAGCCGGCGCCCGCGGTGCCTGGTACTGCCAGCCCAAGGATGCAATGCAGAGCCAGTACATTCCCACCCCGCAGGTCCATGCCATAGACACCAACGGTGCAGGCGATGCACACTCGGGTGTCCTCTGCGCGGGCATCTTCCAAGGTCTGCCCATTGAGGAGGCCCTGGTGCTGGCCAACTGTGCAGGAGCACTTTCCACTACCCAGCGGGGTCCAGCCACATGCCCAAGTGAAGAAGCCATACGAAAGGCCGCCAGCTCCCTGCAATGATGACCGGAGCAAAACCGGAGGAAACAAAGGCGGCCGCCAACTTCATGCCGACGGCCGCTTGGCCTCTCAACGAGGGACCAGAGAATGGCGTATCAGAACTGTTTGCCCAGCTGATCGGCTGCACGCAGGGCGTGAGCCACATCGGTGGGGGTCACCTCGAAGGGCATGTTACCCATGGTCTCGTCAGGACCGCAGGCATGTTCGCCAACCTTGAGCAGATCCTCCTCGCTGGCCTGGCCGATGCCGATCTGCTCCAGGGAGGTGGGCAGACCCACACTGCGGAAGAAGTCATAGACCCCACGGGTCTCCTTCAGGGGCCAATCCTCAAGGACCAGCTGGGCCAAGGTGCCGAAGGCCACCTTTTCGCCGTGCAGCATGGAGTGGGTGCCCTCCAGGGCGGTCATCCCATCATGGATGGCGTGGGCTGCAGCCAGGCCGGAGCTCTCGAAGCCCAGACCGCTCAGCAGCGTATTGGCCTCGATGATCTTCTCCAAGGCGGCTGTGCGGACACCGGCCTTGGCAGCGGCCACGGCCTTGACCCCATCCTCCAGCAGGGTGTCGCGGCAGAGACGGGCCAGGGCGAAGGCAGCCATGGTGGCGTGTCCCCCGGTCATGGTCACCGCGTTCGACTGCACGCAGGCGGCTGCCTCGTAATAGGTGGCGAAGGCATCGCCCAGTCCTGACACCAGGAAACGCACCGGAGCCTTGGCAATGACGTCGGTATCCATCAGGACCACGTTGGGGTTGGCAGGCAGGGGCAGGTAACGGTCAAAGACGCCCTCGGGCGTGTAGAGCACGGACAGCCTTGAGCAGGGCGCATCCGAGGAGGCTGCCGTGGGCACAATCATGACCGGCAGGTGGGCGAAGTGGGCCACAGCCTTGGCGGTATCCAAGGTCTTGCCGCCGCCAATGCCGATCACCGCGTCGCTGTCGCCCAAATGGGCACGATGGCGGTCGATTTCCTCCATGGAGCACTCGCCGCCGAATTTCATCAGTTCGTAGGGGATCCCATCGTGCTCAAAGGAGGCGACAATGTCGTCGTGGTAGAGCCCGTCGATGACCGGGTCGACGATCAGATGGGCGCCCTTGGTGCCCAGAGCCGCGTATTCTCCAGCCAGCTTTCCCATGGCGCCCTCCTGCTGAACATAGGAGCCGGGAGAGCACAGAACCTTGCGCATACATACACCTTTCTCATCGCTGATCCCGCCTTCGGGACCAGGTCCTTAGTGACGAGCCTCTTGGCCCGTCTGAAAGTGACCCTAGTCACATTACATGGTGAGATGGGTGTGCCGCGCCGGGCGACCGGTCAGTTATGAGGCAAGGAATTGGTCGTGCTCGTCGGCGACGACTGGGGTGTGGGAGCCGTACTTGAGGGGCTGGGCGTGGAGCCTGTCGCGTCGGCAGAGGGCGAAGGCGAGCTCGTGGGGTTCCCTCCCTGCTGTTGACCTTGCCCGGATCCCTGTTCGTTGCCTTGGTGCTGATTCGTTCCCGAAGGCTGATTCTGGGGGGCACCCGGGGTCGCCTGGTCTTCAGGCTGCTCAGTACGCTGTGCAGGCTTGGAGGGGGTCTCTTCCTCCTGGCTGGGGGTTACCTGGCTGGTCGAAGGGCTGACCACGTTGCGGACCACCTTGTCGGTGCCTTCTCCTTTGGTCAGGGCATTGATGGCCAGGGCGGACAGCAGCACGGCCACCAGAGCGCTGACCACGGAGACGATGATGACGTTGCGGCGGCGCTGATCCAGTTTCTTTTTGCTGGTTGCCGCAATGGGGGCCGCATGGGCCCGAGGACCATTGTTGGACGAAATGGTTCTGCCGGTCTTGGCTGCCGTCTTTTCGCCACCGACAGGAGGCATGACCTGCGTGGATCCATCAACCGGCGCCATGACCTGGGTGGACCCGTCGGCAGCACCGCTGGAATCGTCCGAAGCGCCTTTCCCCTGTGCCGGCAAGACCCTGGTCTGCCCATCAGCGGCTGAATCGCTGTCCGTATCCGTCTTGGAATCGTCATCATCCTGGTCGGCACCGCCAACCACGGACTCCTGCAGCTTTTGGCCAGAGGCTTCCAAGACATTCTTGTAGATCTGCGAGGCCACAGCAGAGACGATGGAACCGATGGCTACGCCGATGATGGATCCCGCCACGCCGATCTTGGCGGCCAGCCAGAAGGAGGTCATGGCTGCAAGAGCGCCGGCGACGATCTGCGCCCAGGAAATGTCATGAAAGAACTGCTTCACTACGACCCCTTTTGATCCAACGGCTGGTTGCTGCGCTCTTATGGTAGCTGGTCGTCATGGCGATCCTGTGATGGTCAGTCGGTCTGAACCAGCCCTCGGGGATTGTCCCAGTCCCCCCGCATGGCGATGGCAGGACCGCGATTGTAGTCGATCATGGACCAGCGCAGACCGCCGTCTGGCAGGTCTCGTGGCATCAGTCGCGCCCAGTGGGCATTGCGCATGGTGACCAGACCCAGGTATTCGCGATATTCACTGGCCATGCCCAGCAGAGCCTGTAGGGCCTGGGCTATGAAGGACCCATGGGAGAAGACCATGAGATCCGTATCCGGACCAGCCCGATGAATCCAACGATTCAGGGTTTCCAGACCGCGCTTACCTACCTGTGCCTTGGTCTCGGCACCGTGCAGCAGCTCTCCCCCGGCACCCCGGGACCAGGATTCATAGTCCTCGGGCCAACGTTGACGAACCTCCTCGGCGCTGGCTCCCTCCCACTCGCCAAAGCTGCGCTCGCGCAGCCCGGGATCAAGATGGACCGTCTGGCCCAAGGGGTCGGCAAAGGCATGGGCGGTGGCGGCAGCCCTGCCCAGGTCAGAGGAGACCACCAGCAGGTGACGGTCTTGAGGAGCGCCATCCACGTACTCAGCCCGAAGCTCCTCGGCAGCCCTCTCCACCTGCCAGCGGCCAACACTGTTGAGGGGAATATCGATCTGGCCCTGCATCCGGTGCCCTGCATTGTATGAGGTCTGCCCATGACGGACCACGGTCATGGAGCGCACATGCCGTCCATCCTCGACGGTGGCAACCGAGTCAGTCATGGCTTTCCTGCGGATCGACGAAACGGCTGCGCAGATCATCCCCATTCAGATCGTCCGCCTTGGAGGCCAGCTGGCTATCCGGGTCATCATCGGCGAGGGTGAAGGGGTGCTCCAGCTGCAGGTCCACCTGTGGGCAGTCCTTCCAAAGCCGTTCCAGATCGTAGTAGGCCCGGGCCTGCTTGTGCATGATGTGGATGACGAAATCACCGTAGTCCAGCAGAACCCACTGGGCCTCCTGGACGCCCTCCCGCGAGCGGGGATCCAGGTTCTTCTGCAGATGGAGCTGCTTCTCCACCTCCTCGGCGATGGCCAGGACCTGACGTTCGTTGCTGCCGGTGGCCACCATGAAGATATCGGTGATGGCGATGGGCCGGGAGACGTCGAAGGCCACGATGTCCATGGCCTTGACATCGTTGGCAGCCCGAGCGGCCACCCGGACCGCGTCGATGGATTCCTGCAATGCTGGCACTTGTCACGCCTTTCCTTGTTGTGAAGCCGATGCTCTCATGGTTACCGCTCCCAGGCAGGCTTCCAGTCCGGAACCTGATGCTGGTCATTGGTGGAGTAGACCATGGCTCCGTCCTCGACCGGATGGCGGATGACCGATCCGGCCCCGGTCGTGACCCCGTCGCCCACCTGGACGGGTGCCACGAAGAGGTTTCCTGCGCCCACATGCACCTCCGACCCGATCTCGGTGCGGTTCTTGTGCACGCCGTCGTAATTGGCCGTGATGGACCCACCGCCCACATTGCTGTCGTGGCCTATGTGGGCATCGCCCACATAGGAAAGGTGGGGCACCTTGGTCCCGTGGTCGATGGTGGCCTTCTTCATCTCCACGAAGGCCCCGGCCTTGGTGTCCTCGGCAAGGACGTTGCCGGCCCTCAAATAGGTCCATGGGCCGATGTTGGCCCTGGCCCCAATCCGGGTCTCCTGCACGCGGGAACGCTCCACCCTGGCCTGCGGCTCGACGATGGCATCGATCAGGGTGGTATAGGGCCCGATGACCGCGTCCGAGGCGATCTCGGTATGACCCTGCAGGAAGCATCCGGGCAGAATGACGGCATCCTGCTGGACGACCACGTCGTCCTCGATCCAGGTGGTGGATGGATCCAGGATTGTCACCCCCTGGCGCATGAACTTGTGGCAGACCCGCAGGTTATGGGCCTTGGCCAGATCAGCCAACTGGATTCTGTCGTTGACGCCTTCGACCTTGAGCGGATCAGGAGCGGCGAAGGCTCCCACCCGGCCCAAGCGACGGGCTGTCTCCAGGGCATCGGTCAGATAGAACTCCCCCTGGGCGTTGCTGTCGTCCAGGCCACGGACCGCCTGTCGAAGCAGATCAGCCTCGAAGACGTAAACGGAAGTGTTGACCTCCTTGACGGCCAGCTCGGTGCCGGTGGCATCCCGTTGTTCGACGATGCGCAGGACCCGTCCATCCTGGTCACGAATGATGCGGCCGTAACCGGTAGGGTCGTCCAGATTGACCGTCAGCACGGTGGCCCCATCACCGGAATTGACATGATAGTCGAGCAGGCTTTGCAGCGTGTCCGCGTCCAGCAGGGGCATGTCCGAGGCCACGATCAGCACCTGACCGTCATGCCGAAGCTCCCCATCCAGCTGGTCTACGGCGCACTGAACCGCACGCCCTGTACCCGGTCTGCTGTCTTGACGGACGATACGCACCTGGGGATCGTAGGACCGTGCGGCCTGCGCCACCAGGTCGGCCTGATGATGAACCACCACGGCAGTCAGCTCCGGATTCAGGGCGGTCACCGAAGTCATGACTCTCTGCAGGAAGGTCTTGCCAGCCAAGGTATGCAGAACCTTGGGGTGGGCCGAGTGCATGCGAGTGCCCTCGCCTGCGGCCAGGATGATGCCAGCGGTCAGCGTCTGCCCGCCGCTCAAAACTCCACCACCCCGCTCTCGGCGATGTCGATCAAATCCTGAATGGAATCCACCACCTGGTCAGGGCGGTAGGGGAAGGTCTCCACCTCGGATCGTGTGGTGATGCCAGTCAGCACCAGGAAGGTGTTCAGGCCAGCCTCGACTCCGGCCACCACGTCGGTGTCCATTCGGTCACCGATCATGGCCGTGGTCTCTGAGTGGCCGCCAACCCTGTTCAGGGCCGTGCGGAACATGATGGGATTGGGCTTGCCCACGAAGTAGGGCTCCCGGTTGGTGGCCTTAGTCACCAGGGCCGCCACAGCGCCGGCTGCCGGCAGAACGCCGTTCTCACTGGGGCCGGTGGCGTCAGGGTTGGTGCAGATGAAGCGGGCGCCGCCCAGGATCAGACGGATTGCTGTGGTGATGGACTCAAAGGAGTATGTCCGGGTCTCGCCCAGGATTACATAGTCCGGATTGATGTCGGAAAGAATGAACCCGGCCTCGTGCAGGGCCGTAGTCAGCCCAGCCTCGCCAATCACATAGGCCGATCCCTGCGGCATGGTCCGAGACACGAAGTCGGCGGTGGCCAAGGCTGAAGTCCAGATCCGATCCTCGGGCACGTCGATGCCCGAACGACCAAGGCGGGCCGAAAGGTCACGTGGGGTGTAGATGGGATTGTTGGTCAGCACCAGATATTGGCGGTTGTTGCGCTTGAGGGTGTCGATGAATTCGGCAGCTCCGGGCAGGGCCGTGTTCTCGTGCACCAGCACGCCGTCCATGTCGGTGAGCCAGGTTTCGATCTTCTTGACTGCCAAGACAGTTCCTTTCGGTTGGTCACCGACCCCAAGGAGGCCGTCTCCGACCGGAATCGGCGAGCGTAAGCTCCCCCACCTGGATTCGAACCAAGACTAAGGGTTCCAAAGACCCGTGTGCTGCCTTTACACCATGGGGGAAGGGCGGAACTCCTGAGGCCCCGCCAGGTTTATTATGCCACAGCCGGACGATTACGCCACGCCATGCCGGGCAGGCAAGGCTTTAAGCGAAGAGGAAGCCCTGGCCGTGATGAGCTGGATACGTATCGAAGAGCCGGGCCACTGAGCCATCCTCAAAGACCGCCTTGATGGCCGAAGCCAGCAGGGGGGCGATGGACAGCACAGTCAACCCATCCCAACGCTTCTCCTGGGGGATGGGAACCGTGTCGGTCAGAATGACCTCCTTGGCCTGGCAGGACTTGAGACGTTCCACGGCGGGTCCGGACATGACGCCATGGGTGGCCACGATGGTGATGGAATTGGCGCCAGCCTCATCCAGCACATTGCAGGCCTCAGCGATGGTGCCGCCGGTGTCGATCAGATCGTCCACCAGCACGCAGTCCAAGCCGCGCACGTCGCCCACCACCCGATGGGCCACAGCCTTGTTGGGCTGGGTGATGTCACGGGTCTTGTGGATGAAGGCCAGGGGCACGCCACCCAGGCGTTGGGCCCACTGCTCGGCCACCCGGATGCGGCCGGCATCTGGCGAGACCACGGCCACCTTGGACAGATCCATCCGGTCGCGCACATAGTCCACCAGCACAGGCATGGCAATCAGGTGATCCACAGGCCCGTCGAAGAAGCCCTGTGACTGGGCAGCGTGCAGGTCGACCGACATGATTCGATCCGCACCGGCCGCCTTGAGCAGGTCGAACATGAGCCTGCAGGAAATGGGCTCGCGCCCCAGGTGCTTCTTATCCTGACGGGAGTAACCCAGGAGCGGGCAGACTGCGGTGATGGATCGCGCCGAGGCCCTCTTGAGGGCATCGATCATGATCAGCTGCTCCATGATGGACTTGTTGACCGGGTCGGAATGGGTCTGCAGGACGAAGACATCCGCACCACGCACCGACTCCGTATAACGCACATACATCTCGCCGTTGGCAAAGTCGTAGGCTGTCGTCTCCAGGACGTCGATGCCGAGCTGATCGGCCACGTCCGCCGCGAGTCTGGGATGGGTCCGGCCTGTGACAAGTATGAGATTTTTTCCTGGTCTGCCTTTGAGTATCGCGCTCACCATATCTCCAAACGTTGTTTTCGCTGAAGCGGACAGCCTCCATAATAATGGCGCGCGCTGACACAGCCGAGCAGTCCGTGTTGACGAGTCAGGCGGAATGCAAAGCTCAGGAAGCTGAGCGGTAGAGCCCGTGCTTGTTGATGTACTGCACCACCCCGTCCGGAACCAGGTACCAGACGGGCATGCCCCGGGCCGAGCGACGGCGCACATCCGTGGACGAGATGGACAGGGCCGGAATCTCCAACGTATCCACCCGCTGGGCAGGCACCTGAAGGTCGTCCAGGCTTGAGGAGTAGCCGGGCCGGGAGACGGCCACGAACTTGGCCAGATCCCACATCCGGTTGGCATCCTTCCAGCGCATGATCTCGGCCACGGCGTCCGCCCCGGTGATGAAGAAGAGGTCGCTGTCGGGGCGCATCCGCTTGATGTCGCGCAGGGTGTCCACGGTATAGGTGATGCCAGGCCGCTCAATATCCACCCGGGAGACCGTGAACTTGGGGTTGGAGGCCGTGGCGATCACGGTCATCAGATAGCGGTCCTCGGCATTGGTCACCGTCTTGTTCAGCTTGAAGGCCGGGCGGCCAGTGGGCACAAAAATGACCTCATCCAGGTCGTAGACCCAGGCCACCTCCGAGGCTGCCACCAAGTGGCCATTGTGAATAGGGTCGAAGGTGCCCCCCATGATCCCCACCCGGGGTCGGCGGTTATGGTGGGCAGGCCTACAGGCCCCGTCAATATCTGATGGCTCCTGCCCGGATTCCCCCTCCTTGGACAGCTCAGACATCATCCGGTTCACGCCTGCTCGCCCTCCCGTCTGGCTTTCGAGGCGTTCTCCTCGTTCTCAGACTTGGCCTCTTGGCGCATCTGCTCGGCGCTGGGGTTGACCCGGTCGGGATCGATCCGCTCCATGTCGGCATTCCACTCCTCCTGGACCACCCGGCGAATCTCGGAGTAGGTGGGCAGGGGGAAGCCCGGCTGGTAGGCCCGACGAACCTGGGCCACGCATCCGATGATGGCTACCAATGAATCGGACAGGTCGGCGATGCGCCCCTCCTGCTCCTGTTTGCGGAAGACCGGCACTCGCTCCTCCATGACGGTGATGTCATGCCTGACCTGGTTGAGCTGGTCCTGGTCCAGGTCGTACACATCATCGGCATGCTCGTCAGGCCAGCCAATCAGGACAGCGTCGGCGTACTCCAGGCAGGAGCGCTGGTCTGCATCCGGGATGCCGTCCTCGATTTGGACCAGAAAGACGTACCGCAGCAGGCTCAACCGCTCTGAAGCCACCCTCAGCCAGATGCGCGGATTGTCGTGCTCGCGCTGGAAGAGCTCTTCGATCTTCTCATTCACGGCCGCACCTGCCCCCTGCCGTAACCGATCCACTTGGTGGTGGTCAGCTCCTGCAGACCCATGGGTCCTCGGGCATGCAGCTTCTGGGTGGAGATGCCCAGCTCGGCGCCCATGCCGAACATGCCGCCATCGGTGAATCGCGTTGAGGCGTTGACCATGATCACTGCCGAATCCACCCGACGGGAGAACTCCTCCACGGCCTCGTAGTCCCGGGCCAAGATGGCCTCGGTATGACCGGTGGAGTGACGGTTGATGTGCTCGATGGCCTGATCCAGGGAGTCCACCACGCGCACCCCTATCTTCAGATCCAGATACTCGCGGTCCCAGTCGGCTTCCTCTGCGCTGACCAGCAGTTCTTCAGGCAGACCATGCCCGGCCAGGATGTCCATGGAGACTGCGTCTAGGCGCAGCTCGACCTGGGCCTGCGTCAGCGCTTGGGCCACACGGGGCAGGAATTCAGCGGCCACATCCCGGTGGACGATCAGTTTTTCGGCGGCGTTGCAGACGCCCACCCGCTGGGTCTTGGCGTTGATGATGATGGGAATGGCCTGGTCCATGTCCACCGAGCGATCCACGTAGATATGGACATTGCCAGCCCCGGTCTCGATGGTGGGCACAGTGGCCTGCTCAATTACGCTGCGGATCAGCCCCCGGCCACCCCTGGGCACCAACAGATCAATATGACCGCGCGCCTTCATCAGAGCCTGGGCCCCCTCGCGACCGTATCGATCCACGGAAGCCACCAGAGCCGGATCCAACCCCTGCTCACGAAGCACCCCGCCTATCAGCTCCACCAGCGCGCGATTGGTGCGCTGGGCCGCGTGCCCCCCTCGCAGGAGGGCCGCATTGCCGGACTTGAGGCAGAGGGCCACCACATCGATGGTGACATTGGGCCGGGCCTCGTAGATCATGGCCACCACGCCGAGGGGAACCCGCACCTGATTGAGCCGCATGCCGTTGGGCATGTCATGGCCGCGAACCACCTCGCCAAGCGGATCGGTCAGTCCCGCCACCATGCGCACGCCACGGGCGGCGTCCGCAATACGAACCTTATCCAAGCGCAGACGGTCAATCAGACCGGCGCTCATTCCTTCTTCGAAAGCCTGAGCGCAGTCCTGCTCATTGACTGCGGCAATCTGCTCAGCCTGATCGATCAGCGCATCGGCCAAGGCCAGCAAGAGGGCGTTCCTTGTCTGGCCGGTCATACCTGCCAGACCTGCCTGTGCAGCCGCCGCAGCATCGGCCATGGCGCAGACCCGATCAAACACATCCTGGCGATCTGAGTCGTCGTTTTCACTCATGTTCGTCAGATCCTTTCGCCCTCACGGGCCTGCCAGACCCATATTCTGTACCGATTGTAACCCTCAGCGGAGGCAATGACGACAGGAGGAGGGAGGGCATTGCTGCACCTCCCTCCTCCAAGTGCCGATCAGTGGGTCTGATCCAGCTCGGGATAGAGCGGGAAGGCCTCGACCAACCGGTCCACCCGGGCCTTGAGGGCATCCAGATCAGCCTGGGGACCCTGGGCCAGCGCAGTGCCGATCACGTCGGCCACCTCCTCGTACTGGGCCGGGCCGAATCCACGCGTGGCCAGGGCGGAGGTTCCGATGCGCAGACCGGAGGCCACGGATGCCGGGCGGGGATCGAAGGGCACCGTATTGCGGTTGACGGTGATGCCGATCTTGGCCAGCAGATCCTCCCCCTGGCGGCCGTCCATCTCGCTGTTGCGCAGATCCACCATGACCAGGTGGACGTCCGTCCCTCCAGTGAGCACGGTGATGCCGTTGTCGGCCACATCCTTGGCCATCAGGCGCTCAGCCAGGATCTTGGCGCCCTCCAGTGTGCGCTCCATCCGCTCCTTGAATTCAGGCGTGCCGGCCAGCTTGAAGGCCACAGCCTTGGCGGCGACCACATGCATGAGCGGGCCGCCCTGGTTGCCGGGGAAGACCGAGGAGTTGAGCTTCTTGGCATACTCCTTACGGGCCAGGATGAATCCGGATCGGGGTCCTCCCAGGGTCTTGTGGGCCGTGGAGGAGACCACATCGGCATAGGGCACCGGGCTGGGGTGCAGGCCGGCTGCCACCATACCCGCGAAGTGCGCCATATCCACCCAGAACTTGGCTCCCACCTCATCGGCGATTTCCTTCATGGCTGCGAAGTCCTCGATGCGCGGATATGCGCTCCACCCGCCGATGATCAGGGCTGGATGGGTCTCCAGAGCCCGCTGGCGGATGATCTCGGGCTCAATGCGGAAGGTGTCCGGATCGACCCCGTAGGATTCGGCATGGTAAAAGCGCCCGGAGAAGTTGATCTTCATGCCGTGGGTCAGGTGACCGCCATGATCCAGGGCCAGACCCAGCACGGTGTCGCCGGGCTTGATCAGTGCCTGGTAAACGGCGGCGTTGGCCTGGGCGCCCGAATGTGGCTGGACGTTGGCGTACTCGGCGCCGAACAGGGCCTTGGCGCGGTCCCGGGCCAGGTTCTCGACCTGATCCACCCACTCGCAACCCCCGTAGTAGCGTCTGCCAGGATAGCCCTCGGCGTACTTGTTGGTCAGTACGGATCCCTGAGCCTGCAGGACGGCTTTGGGCACGAAGTTCTCTGAGGCGATCATCTCCAGACCACCGCGTTGACGCTCCAACTCTCCATCCAGCAGTGCAGCGATCTCCGGATCCACCTGCGAGATCGAAGAGTTCAGGACATCGTAGGATTGCTGTACCGGGTTCTCTTCGACCATGGGTCACTCCTTTGTCTATAAGGTCCAGCCTCGGATACAGGGCTGGTGGGCAATACTGTACGCTATGCCGGCCCCTGGCAGGCCCTGACGTCCATAGACGGTTTCCTCCGCGAGCCGAGCAGAGCAATGGTTCTGACCCCCGCGCAGGGTAGAATGCCTTGGTAATAATCTGTTCAGCGACATGGCGGAGGGGCAGGCAACCATGAGCACATACCACAGCACCCGAGGCGGCAAGGAGCAGCTGCCGTCCAAGCAGGCCATCAGACGAGGCCTGGCTCCTGACGGCGGACTCTACGTTAGCGATGAACTGGACGCCGAGATCATCGACCCTGCCTCGGTAGCCGGCCTGGACTACAAGAGCACGGCCAAACTGGTCCTTTCGAGTCTGCTGAGTGATTACTCTTCCCCAGAACTGGACTCCTGCCTGGACGCAGCCTACGGAGAACAGTGGTCCGATCCGGCAATCACCCCTCTGGTGGATCTGGGCGGCAACGACTTCGTACTGGAGCTCTTCTGCGGACCCACCTCGGCCTTCAAGGACGTGGCCCTGCAGCTTCTGCCAAGACTGATGGCCCTGGCCGGGGACGATGGCGAACGGATCATGGTGCTCACCGCCACCTCCGGTGATACGGGCAAGGCGGCGCTGGCCGGATTCGCAGATGCGCCGGGCACAGGCATCACCGTCTTCTACCCGCAAGGCAAGGTGAGCCAGATTCAGCGTCTGCAGATGGTCACCCAGCAGGGCGGCAACCTGCGGGTCTGTGCGGTTCGGGGCAATTTCGACGATGCCCAGTCCACAGTCAAGTCCATCTTTGCCGACGCTGACCTGGCTCGCGAGCTGGACGAGAAGGCCTCGACCGTTCTCTCATCGGCCAACTCCATCAACGTAGGCCGCCTGGCCCCGCAGGTCGTCTACTACTTCCGGGCCTACGGGTCCCTGATGGAACGGGGAGTGATCAGACCTGGGGATCCGGTCGAGTTCTGCGTGCCCACCGGCAACTTCGGCGATGTGCTGGCTGGATACTATGCCAAGATGATGGGCCTTCCAGTGGCTCGCCTGACCGTGGCCTCGGACCGCAACCGTGTCCTCAACGACTTCCTGACCACAGGCGTCTATGACCGCAACCGCCCCTTCTACACCACCACCTCCCCCAGCATGGACATTCTGATATCCTCCAACCTGGAACGGATGCTCTACTACATGGCCGACGGCGACACCAAACTGATTGCCTCGCTTATGAGCGATTTGGAATCTACGGGACGCTACCAGGTGCCTGATGCCCTGATGACCAGAATCCGCGGGCTCTTCTCCTGCGGCTGGGCCGACGAGGACCAGGTGGCATCAGCCATCGGCAACTGCTGGGAGAACCGGGGATACCTGATCGATCCGCACACGGCCTGCGGTTACCAGGTCATGACCGGGCAGACCGACCGGGATTCTGCCGTGCCCCGGGTACTGCTGTCCACGGCCAGTCCTTACAAGTTCCCCAGGGTGGTCTGTCAATCCCTGGGTCTGGAGACCCCGGACAGCGATTTCGACTGCATGGACATCCTGGCCGAGGCCACCAACACCAGGCCCCCCAAGGCTCTGCGCACCCTGGAAAACGCACCTGTGCGCTTCCAGGACTGCATCGATCCAGGGGACATGTCCGACTACGTCCGCCACGCGGTCATGCAGTCCTGAAGCCTGAGCGAATCGGCTCAGATCTCCTTCCTGACATAGACCTTGCGAGATAAGACTATCGAAACCATTTCAACCGCCAGAATCAAGGCCAGCCCGAGGAGCACTGGCCGCCACAGGTCGGATGTCAAAAATTGCATGATTGAATTCCAGAAGGTCCCCCAGTCCACGGGCAGCAAACTGCCGATAAGGACCATGATGGGTACCAAACCAAGAAGCGCCAGGAAGACTATCATTGCCTTAACTGGTTCCAGCCAATAAAACAAGGGCGTAGCTACTGCAAAGAGTAAAGATTCCAACAGGAACAACCCCAGAGCAAACAAGACAGTATCGTGCCAATGGTCCCGACCATGCAAAAATGAATCAGTAGTGTAGAAGAAAAATACTGCATAGCCGCAAGACTGAACCAGAACCAGCAGAATTACAGCGGCATAGCGTCCGAATACCTGGTGATCACGTGTTATGGGCAGCAGACCGTTCAACCGAATTGCCATATTGTTGAAATCGGCGAACAAGCCGAATACTTGGCCCACAATCAGTCCGATTCCCATGCCGGCCACTGCTCCCGTCAAGGCGGTCCTTGCATCTTCCCCATCATTGCCTGTCAGGGCCATGACTAGGTTCAGCAGGATTCCGATGCAGGGCACGGACATGTAAATCAGCACACCAACCCAAGGTCTCCCTGTTCCTGAGAAACGTTGCATGTCCAACCTGATCTGCTTGGCTATCGCCTTCATGACTCCATCTCCTTATTCCTGTCGGTCGCGGAAGGTGAGCCCGCGGTCAGTCTGATGATGTTGTCGAAGTCGGCCCGCTCTACCAGGTAGCGGCCATCCGAAGGCTCCACGGCGGCAGGAGAAGCCGATGCCAGAAAATCCTTCAAGCGTTCAGTAGGAACCAAAGCCTCGAAACCCGTGGCGGAACGCTGCAAGCCCATCAGATGCGGCATTTGTGCTCTAGCCAAATCGTCCGGCCCTCCTCTCACTATCTGGAAAGCCTCCATCAACTCATCCTTGGGGCCGGTGTAGAAGACAGACCCTCGATTGATGTAGGTAACGAAATCAGCCACCCGTTCAAGATCCGCAGTGATGTGCGTGGAGAACAGCACGGAATGACGACCGTCACCGATGTAGTCCAGCAGAATATCCATGAGCTCGTCCCTGGCCAGGACATCCAGACCACTGGTGGGCTCATCCAGAATCAAGAGCCTTGCGTCGTGGCTGAGGGCGACAGCCAGCATCAGTTTCATCTGCATGCCGCGGGAGAGCTTGCCGATTTTGCGGTTTTCTTGCAGACCGAACCGACGCAGATAGTCCTGATAGCGATCACTGCTCCAAGAGGGATACATGGGTGCCATCACTGGCTCGACGGCCTTGACCTTCCACGCCTCAAGGAAATAGATGGAATCGAAGACCACGCCCAGATCCGCTTTGACCTCCTCCTCCTGACTCGAGGGATCGCGGCCCAGAATGCTGATTGCTCCGCTGTCTCGACGGGTCATGTTCAGCAAGAGCCGGATCAGGGTGGATTTGCCTGCACCATTGGGGCCTATCAATCCCATGATGTAGCCCATGGGCAGGTCCATGGTGACCTGCTGCAGGCGGAATCCCGTGCCGTCAGCCTTGACGTAGCTTTTCCCCAGGTCACTGACGCGCAGGGCATAGTCGACCTCTTCACCGGAAGTTGTCATCGGCGGTGATGCACGCATACTCCTATTCCTTTCCTTCTTCGGACGCGGGTGCAGAACCCCTGTTGCCGAGCAGGCCGTCGAGCAGGCCGCGAATCCGGTCCGGCTCCATGCCGGCCCGACGAGCCGTATCGACTGCCTCCCCCAGCAGGGACTGCACTCGGTTCTCCAGATGCTGCCGCATGACCTTGTCGCCGCTGTCGGCCACGAAGGTCCCCTTGCCTTGGATGTTCTCCACCAAGCCCTCTTGGGCGAGTTCGGTATAGGCGCGGGTCACGGTCAGCACGGACACCCTGAGCTCCTGCGAGAGATGTCGCAGAGAAGGCAGTCCCTCCCCCGCTTTCAGGTCTCCGGTCAGGATGGCCGAACGTATCTGGTCCTCGATCTGCCGATAAATCGGCTGTCCGGACAGGGATGAGATGATCAGCTTCATCCAAGCCCCTTTCATTGATTGTCAGCACGACCCTGGCTGAGCTGTGCCGGTGTTCATATATACACTATAACAGTTTAGCCATGAAGACAAACGCTCCAATGATCTGCTGAGGTCATGATTCACAGATTCGGTGGAACAGCGCTGTGGTACAGAAATCCCGGCCGACCACAACTTCGAACAAAATCCATTTGGAACAGGTCAACGCCGTATTGCTCATACCGAGGGCGGATACGGTGTCATCAACGAAAATCCAGCATAATCGTTGCCGCACGGCCATCAGCTGCCGATTGCCTACAGCTATGGCATCAGGATGAAAAGCAAAGGAATGATGGATATGGAGCACACAGCAGAACGGTTGCAACAGACAACAAAGTCGCTGAAACTTGTCACAGCCGTCAAATCGACGGACTTTGGCACGACAAAGTGCAGGTGGCAACCAGACTTATCGGTGCTGGAGTCTGCTGGAGGACAGAAGCTCTCGGGCGTGCTTTAAGGAGGTTGCGGACTCGCTGCCGGCCAGCATCCGGGCGATCTCCCGCTCTCGGTCTTTGCCTTCTACCTGGTGGACCAAGGTCTCTACGGCATCGCCACCCTCCCGGCCCTTGGCTACGACGAACTGGCGATCGGCCCAGGAAGCCACCTGCGGCAGGTGGGTGACCACGATCACCTGGGCAGTGACCGCCAACCGGGACAGACGGCGACCCAGCTCGACGGCAGCCCGACCACCGACTCCGGCGTCCACCTCGTCGAAGATGAAGGTCATCGCCGGCTCGACGACCTGGGTACCAAGGCCAGTACGCCCATCGCCAGGTCTGTCAGGTCCCGGTGATGTCCGACTTTCAGCGGCCACCAGCTCCAGGGCCAGCATGAGTCGGCTGAGTTCGCCGCCCGAGGCGCTCTTGCCCATGGGCAGAAGGTCCGAACCTGGATATGGTCTGAAGAGAAAGTCGATCTGATCCAGACCATGCGCGTCCATAGCCTGGTCCTGGCGTGGTCTGACACGGATCTCCAGCCCAGCGCCCGCCATGGCCAGGGAGCGCAATTCGCCGTCGACAAGATCGCTCAGCCTTCGTGCAGCCTTGGCCCGTGACGCAGACAGAGCCCGGGCAGCCTTCAAGGCGGTTCCGCGAAGCTGCTCAACCTGACCTTGGAGCTCATCCAGCTTCTCGGGTGAGGCATCCATGTCCTCAAGCTCAAATGCAGCCTTCTTGCGCCAGGCCAGAACATCGTCGATGTCCGGCCCCCAGCGTCGGGTCAGCTCATCCAGATCGTGAATGCGAGCATTGATCTTGTCCAGATCGCTCTCCTGGCCTTCGTCGTCCAGCTGGCTGCTCAGGGTGAAGACCAGGTCAGACAGGTCTGCATTGAGCGCGCGCAGCCGCTGGGCCGACTCCTGAAAGACCCCCTCCACACCGATGCCCTCCAGGGCAGCAATGGCCCGCTCAACCAGAGCCGTGGCCGATGGCGCGTCGGCGTCAGGGTCGATCTGGCCGGAGTCCAGGGCAGACAGTGCAGCCATGACGCCCTGACTGATCTGGGCAGCGTGCTCGATCCTGTCCCGCTGAGCCTTGAGTTCACGATCCTCGCCGGAATGGGGGTCGACCCGGTCGATCCGGGCGATGGATTCGCGAAGATAATCAGCCTGAGCCATAGCACCGGACTGCTGATTGCGCAGCTCCTCCAGATGGTCCTGGGCCTGTCGGTACTGCCGGAAGGCCTTGGAAAAGGCCTCCAGCTGCGGGCCGTCACCGGCATAGGCATCCAAAAATTCGCGCTGCCGGGCCGGACTGGCCATACGCATCTGATCCGCCTGGCCATGGACGGTGACCAGCATGCCAGCCACCTCCTCCAGCAGACCACGAGGTGCCGTCCTGCCGTTCAGGGCGGCACGGGAACGCCCCTTGACAGGCATGGTCCTCGCCAGAAAGATCTGCCCCTCATCCTCCAAGGGCAGACCAGCCTCGGTGATGGCAGCGGTCACTGGATTCTCAGCTCCCGCTGTTCCGGCATCAAAAATCCCCTGCACCCAGGACTCACGGGCTCCAGGTGACACCAGTTGGGGGCGGGCAGTGGACCCCGAGATCAGCCTGATGGCGTTGAGCAGCATGGACTTGCCAGCCCCGGTCTCCCCCGTGATGGCCGTCATGCCAGCAGCAGGCCGCAGCAGGGCATGATGGATGGGACCCAAGTCTCGTACTTCCAGCTCTTCCAGCATCAGTGCTCCTTGTTCGACTCCTGCGACTCCCCCTGGCCCTGTCCATTCGCAGCTGCCGAGGGGCGATGCTGCTCCCTCCAGCCGACCACCGGCAGATCGAACTTGGAAACCAGCCGTCTGGTGAAGGGCACCCCGGACAGCCTGGCCAGCCGCAGAATATCGTGGGACTGCCGCACCACGATGCGGGACCGCTTGGGCACTGGCCGCTGACGGCGCCCGTCATTGCAGATCCAGCCGGCCGACTGGGAATCACCCAGAATATCCAGGGTGAACTGCGACTTTGGACCGATGATCAGAGATCGGGCGAAGAGGGCATGGGCAGCTATGGGCACCATCTGCAGCGACTGCGCATCCGGCCAGACGATGGGCCCGCCCACCGAAAAGGCATAGGCCGTCGATCCGGTCGGGGTGGCCACAATCATGCCGTCGCAGCCGAAGGAGCTCATCTCCACATCGTCCACTCGGACCGATACCTCGATCATCTTGCCCCGATCATATCGTTCCAGGGTCATGTCGTTGAGGGCCCAGTCGCTCAGTGGTCGATCGGCCCCGGGTATCCACAAGTCCACATGGGCCACCATGCGCTCGTCGATGGAGTAGTCATGATCAGCCACCCGGCGAATGGCCTCCCCTATCTGGAAGCTCTCGAACTCCGCCAGGAACCCCACATGACCCAGATTGACCCCCAGGATGGGGACCTCGGTGCCCTTGACCAACTCTGCAGCCCGCAGAATGGTTCCATCGCCGCCTAGGACGATGACGATCTCGGTGTCGTCAGCCACCTGCTGGCTGGGACTGCCAAATTCCGGGGCGGCGATGTTGTCGACAATCGAGACACGGAATCCGTCCCGGCGCAGCTGCTCTTCGACCTCATCCACCAGGTGGCCGCTTGCCCGGACCCGGCTGTGCGTGACCACGACAGCGCTACGAGCACCCATGGGCCCTCCTTCCGGCATCAATGATCATCCTATCGGGCGCGGCCAACAGCGGCGCTCATCGTGGCGGGGTCAGGCCAAACGGCGACCAGCGGCTGCGGCCATTCCCTGCCCGGTCTCATACCGGGGCGATCCCGTTCCGTCCACGGCGTCGGCATCCACCACGACACGGGAGACATCCGTCCTGTCGGGCAGCTCAAACATGGTCGCCTCAAGGGTGTGCTCGATGATTCCGCGCAGCCCGCGGGCGCCCACCTTACGCTCCAGTGCGATGGCAGCAACACGGTCCAGAGCGGCATCAGTGAAGACCAGATCGGCCCCGTCATCCAGGAACATGCGCCGGTACTGGTTAACCAGGGCATTGTCCGGTTCGGTCAGCACCCGCCGCAGCTCATCGGCACCCAGCGGCTCCAGAGTGGATATGACCGGCAGACGCCCCACGAACTCAGGAAGCAGGCCAAACTGTTCCAGATCCTCGGCCCTGACCTGGCTCATGACCCGGTCGTCGGGCACTTTGTCATTCCCTTGAGTAGCCGAGAATCCGCTCTCCCGCAGGCCCAGCCGCCGACGGACGATCTCCTCAAGACCGACAAAGGCGCCACCGCAGATGAAGAGGATGTTGGCTGTGTCCATGACGACCGTGCGGACATCCCCATGCCGCCGGGAACCCTGGACCGGCACTCGGGCCTGGGTGCCCTCGATGATCTTGAGCAGAGCCTGCTGGACCCCCTCGCCGGACACGTCCCGGGTAATGGAGGTGTTCTCGCCAGACTTCCTGGCGATCTTATCGATCTCGTCGATGTAGATGATCCCCCGCTGGGCCAGGTCCATGTTGCCGTCGGCAGCCTGGAGCAGCCCCTGCAGGACGGACTCCACATCCTCGCCCACATACCCCGCCTCGGTCAGGCTGGTGGCATCCATAATGACGAAGGGGACGTTCATGATGGTGGACAGGGTTCTCGCCAGGTAGGTCTTGCCCACGCCGGTGGGCCCCATGAGCAGGATGTTGGACTTGTCCACCTGGACGCGTGGGACCGCATCCTTGCCTTCCAATGCGATGTCAGCAGCACGGCCACGGTCGCCCAGGTCCATATTGACGCGCTTGTAGTGGTTATAGACCGCCACCGACAGGGTGCGCTTGGCGGCCTCCTGGCCTATGACATACCTGTTCAGATAGGCGAATATCTTCGAGGGTGCAGGCAGGGTCACCCGCTGGTCGGCAGCATCCTTGGCCATATCCTCCTGGATGATCTGGGCGCAGAGACGTATGCATTCGTCGCAGATGGCGCAGGAAGGCCCCTTGACCAGGCGGCGCACCTGATGCTCGTCCTTGCCGCAGAACTCGCAGCGATTCAGTCCGTCATTGTAGCTGACCACACGGCCCATGGCTCTCCCTTCCCGGAGCATCCGCAAGGATCGGCGAAATCATATATGACCGGCATCGTCCATGATGCCAAAAACGTCCGGAGGCCGTGGGTCCCAGGGGCCCGCCGCCATCCGGACGATCAATCATGCGTGCAGTCACCAGAGCTAATTGCGGTGCTCCAGGACCTCGTCCACCATCCCGTATTCCTTGGCCTGCTGGGCGGTCAGAATGGTGTCCACCTCGATGTCCTTGCGGATCTTCTCCACATCCTGGCCGGTGTGCTTGGCCAGGGTCTCCTCCAGCCAGGTGCGCATGCGAAGCATCTCCTTGGCCTGGATCTCGATCTCGGTGGCCTTGCCGAAGTCCTGCTCCATGGCCGGCTGGTGAATCAGCACACGGGCGTTGGGCAGGATCAGACGCTTGCCCTTGGTCCCGGCGGCCAGAAGAACGGCAGCAGCCGAGGCGGCCTGGCCCAGGCAGACGGTCTGCACATCGGGCTTGATGTACTGCATGGTGTCATAGATGGCGGTCATGGCCGTCATGGATCCCCCCGGCGAGTTGATGTAGATGATCACGTCGCGGTTGGGATCCTGGCTCTCCAGAACCAGGAGCTGGGCCATGATGTCGTCCGAGGAGGTGTCATCCACCTGGACGCCCATGAAGATGATCCTGTCGTCGAAGAGCCTGGTGTAGGGGTCCTGACGCTTGTAGCCGTATGGGGTGCGCTCCTCGAACTGCGGCAGCACATAGCGATCGGTGGGCATGGCGGCCAGGCCACGAGGGCCGGCCAGTCGACGGGCCCGTGCTACGAATTGCGCTTCTTCAGATGCCATGTGGAGTGCTCACTTCCCTTGATCCGCGGTCATAGTGCCGTGGGTGGTCACGATCCGGTCGACGAAGCCGTACTCCAGGGCCTGCTGGGCCGTGAACCAGTGATCGTATTCGTTGTCCCGGTAGATCTCTTCCAGGGTGTGGCCGGTCTGCTCGGCCGTCAGCTGGGAGAGCGTGCGCTTCATGTCCATGATCAGCTCGGCGTTGATCCTGACATCAGTGGCCGTGCCTCCGACGCCGCCCGAGGGCTGATGCATAAGCACCCGCGCATGAGAGGTGACGAAGCGCTTGCCCTTGGCCCCGCTGGAAAGCAGGAACTGGCCCATGGAGGCCGCCATGCCAACCGCAACCGTGGCCACGTCAGGCTCGATCAGCTGCATGGTGTCGTAGATGGCCATGCCGGCCGTAATGGAGCCGCCAGGCGAGTTGATATAGAGCCAGATATCCTTCTTTGGATCCTCGGCCGCCAGCATCAGCATCTGTGCGCAGATGACGTTGGCGTTGGCGTCCTTGACCTCGTCCCCCAGCCAGATGATCCTGTCCTTGAGCAGTCGGTTGAAGATGGGATCGGTCGGCGCAGGGGCCTCCCCCTCCTCCATCACGGGACTGGTTGCCAATGAGTTGTTCACCCTGTCTCCTTCGATAAACGTATCTGTATTGAGAGTAGCCCCCGCAATCGACGCAGCCACAGCCTTTCCGCTCTTTGCGCAACCGCTACGACAGGGCCGCACCCAGGCTGTTTCGCCACTGGGTGCGGCCCTGTTCGCTACTTTGTAAGCTACTCCTGATCCTGGGAGAGCTGGTCAGCCACTTCAGCTGCGGCGGAGGCAGCCTGGACGCTCTCGTCCTGCTCCTCATGGGCCTCGGGCTCATCCTCGCCCAGGAAGCGGCTCAGGTCCACCTCTTGGCCATCGGGATCCTTGAAGGTGACGGCCCGCATGCCGGCCAGCATGCCCTTGGAGCGGCCGACCTCCTGCACAGCAGAACCCAGCTGTCCGTTGCGGACGATGCCGTTGATGAAGGCGCTGGGATCCATACCATACTGCTGGGCTATGGAGGCCAGGAAGTTGGTCACGTCGGCCTGGCTGACCGTGATACCCAGCTTCTCAGCCAGAGCGTCCAGGGTCATCTGGTCGCGCAACTCCTTCTCCACACTCTTCTCGGCCTCGGCCTTCTCGTCCTTGCTGGCCTTGTCGGGATCCTTACCGGTGTTCTTGAGCTGATCAGTTACCATGGACTGCTTGATGCCCTTGGGCACCGGGATGTCCAGGCCGTCCTGGAGCTTGGCAATGAAAGCGTCGCGGGCGTCAGTGGCCTGCCGACCCTCGGCATCCACCTGGCACTGCTTGCGCACGTCCTCGCGCAGCTCCTTCAGGGTCTCGAACTCCGAGGCCTCCTTGGCGAACTCGTCGTCCAGGTCGGGCAGCTCCTCAGCCTTGACCGAGTTGACCTTGACCTTGATCTGGGCCTTCTCGCCTTGGTGCTCACCGGCCTCCAGAGTGCCCTCGAAGGTGGTCTCTTCCCCGGCGGACAGCCCGTCCAGGGCCTCATCTAGGCCATCCAGCATGGTGTTGGAGCCCAACTCGTAGCTGACCCCCTGCTGGGAGTCCACGGACTCGCCGTCGATGACGGCATCCAGGTCGATGTTGGCGTAATCGCCCTTGGAAGCGGGACGATCCACACTGACCAGGGTGCCGAAACGCTGACGCAGATTGTCCAGGCGCTTGTCCACGTCCTCGTCGGTGACGGCGGGCTTGGGAACCTCGATCTCCATGCCCTCGATGTCGGGCAGCTCGAACTTGGGACGAATCTCCACCTCGGCGGTGAACTTGAGCTTGGTGTCGTCCTTGGCGGAGGAGGGGATGTCCTTGACGTCGATCTGCGGTTGCGCCATGGCGTGCAGCTGCTTCTCCTCCAGGGCATTGGAGTAGAGCTCGGGCACGCCGGCGTTGACGGCCTCGCCCGCCACGCTGGCAAAGCCCACGCGCTGATCGATGATGGGTCCGGGTACATGCCCCTTGCGGAAGCCTGGGATGGTCACCTGCTTGCCGATCTCCTTACGGGCCTGATCCAGGTAGGGGTTCAGCTCATCGGGATCGACGGTGATGGTGAGCCTGACCTTGGTGGGCTCGAGGTTTCTGACGCTGATTTTCACGCTGCGCTCCAATTCATCCAAACCGTTTGATCTGCCAGTAAGGCAACCGTTACATAATAGCGCGAGTCAGGGACTCTGACAGGAGCGAAACCTGCCAGGGACGGGCACCCTCCTGACGCAGGAAGTCGGCTACATCACGCTTCTCCGGTTGATCGGTCCAGCAGAGGTTGCGCAGGTAGCGGGGTTTGATCAGAATATCGTCGGGGGTGTTGGTCTGGCGTCCCACTGCAGTCACCGCCTTGCGCGCCGCCTCCAGCCTGGTAAACCGATCCGGGTGGCGGTGCCGCCAGACTTGCATGGACTTGGGAGCGTTGGTCTCCTCCACCCGTGGCTTGGGAGGCACCGGCAGTTCCTCGGTGGGCAGATGCAAGGCATCCAGAATGGCCTGCTTCCAGACCGAGGGCCTGACCCGGCGCTGGATGGGTGCATAGCGCTCGAACATGCGGTCCTGCTCGCCGCCGGTATGGATTCTGACCCGCTCGTTCAAGGATCGTATGGCTCGGAACTGGGCGTTGTTGCGTGGCTTGAGCCTGCCTGCCTCGATGATGGCCTTGTCAGGCAGGAGGAGTGTCGGTGCTATGTCGTTACGTCTGGCCAGCTGGTCTCGGGTGGTCCACAGGGAACGGGCCACAGCCAGTCCTCGGCGGTCATTGTGCAGGGAGTTGATATGCGAGATATGCCGCCAGGGCTGCTCAGGCTCCGGCTTGGGGATTTTGCCCTGCTCCAGCAGCCAGGCGAATTCCTGCCTGGCCCACTCGTCCTTGCCGTGACGACGCAGGTCCTCCAGCTCTCGCGTTCGCACCTGATCCAGCAGCTCCACATCCAAGGCGGCGTAATTACGCCAATCACGGGGCAGAGGGCGGTAGGACCAGTCAGCGGCAGAGTGCTCCTTGGCCAGCGTCAGTCCCAGATAGTGCGCAGTCACTGCAGACAGGCCGTAATGACCCAGGTTGAGCATCCTGGCCGCCAGCTCGGTGTCGAAGAGCGATGAGGGCCTCATGCACAATGCATAGAAACCAGGCAGATCCTGAGGGGAGTCATGAATGATCCACTGGGCCCCATCGACAGCCTTATTGAATTCCGACCAGTCGCAGCCCGCCTGCATCAAAGCTGGTGGGTCCAGCAGGAATATCCCCGCCCCCTGGCGCTTGAACTGGACCAGGTAGTCGTCGTGGCCATAGCGGAAGCCCGAGGCCCGTTCAGCATCCGCGGCCAGTGCACCGCTCCCCTGAGACAGCAACCGACAGGCCCGGTGGTATCCGTCCATATCGTCGATGAGCGACGGTACACCCTGGGCGGGCTCTGAAAGCAGCTGCGTCTTAGGTTCCGTAGTCACCTGCGCTCAACCTCTTTTGTAGTTTGTCTTCCATCACGCCACCGGGCCGATCGGCCCGGAAAACACACGCCTGAAAGCGTAGTCCATGGCCTCAACCCACCGATAATCATTTACTGAGCAGACCTGGTCGACAATTTATCGATTTACAGGGTCGGCCATTCCCCAAACCGGCTATTCATCGCGCCAGCCATTCATCGTGCCGGACATTCAGTGAGTCTGACATTCGCTGATTGGCCGGCGGGCCTTCACCCAGGCAAACAAAACTCCCCACGACATCTGCCATGGGGAGTCACAAGCAATTATTCTGGTTCTTACTGGGTCCCGAGGCTCAGTAGACCACGAAGCCGTGGGCCTCCAGCTGCTTCTTGGCCCGATCCTTCAGAGCCGCAGAGGGACCTTTGGCATCCTCGAGCGGGTAGGGAATGCGCAACTCGTGCCACTTGGGCCGTCCAAGCTGATGGAAGGGAAGCACATCAATGTGCTCAATCGCATCCTTGAACTGTTCACATACCCGCGCAACATTCTCGACGTTCTCCTCTGAGTCGGTCAGCCCCGGCACCAAAACGAAGCGAACCCAGATCTTGCTGCCACGAGCAGCCAAGCGCTTGCCGAATTCGATCGTAGGGGCCAGCGTGCCGCCGGTCACTTTCTTGTAGGTGGCCTCATCGCCGGATTTGACATCCAGCAGGCACAGGTCGATGTCGTCAATCATGGCATCGGTGTAGTTGCGGTTGAGAAAGCCCGAGGTGTCCAGGCAGGTGTGGACGCCCATTTCCTTGGCGGCTCTGAAGACCCTTGAAACGAAAGCGGCCTGCATCATGGATTCGCCGCCACTGAAGGTGATTCCTCCGCCCGTGCTCTTGAAAAGATCCTGGTAGCGGGCCACCTTATCGATCATGGCCTGCAGGTATACGGGCTGGCCATCCCGCATCTTCCAAGTGTCCGGATTCTGGCAGTACTGGCAACGCAGGGGGCATCCGCTCATGAAGACGGTCATCCTTGTGCCCGGCCCGTCCACTGAGGTGTTGATGTCCCAGGAGTGAACAAAACCAATGTCACCCGTGCGCAGGGCATTCATTCGGTCGTGGCGATCCAGCCCTATGGGCGATTCGAACCCCGAAAGGCCGCCCATCAGGGTCTGGCTCTGGTAGACCTTGGATTCCTTCAGCATGTGCGGCTGTGTGGTACGGAAGGTGGTGGTCTCCGTCATCGGATCCTCCTGAAAAAGACGAAAAGGGGGCGGGGCCTTGGTGCGCCCCGCCCCATGATTCACCGTCTCATCAACGGTTGACTATCGCACAAGTGCGATCAGTCGGTCACCGCGCCCTGGTGGAAGGTGCGGGAGATCACGTCGAGCTGCTGCTCGCGGGTCAGCTTGACGAAGTTGACGGCATAGCCCGAGACGCGCACAGTCAGGTGCGGGTACTTCTCGGGGTGCTCGACGGCATCCTCCAGCTGCTCCTTGCGCAGGACGTTGATGTTGGCGTGGTAGAGCCCGTGGCCGTTGCCGGCGTCCAGGATGCCCACCAGGTTGTTGATGCGCTCATCCTCGTCGCGGCCCAGGCCGTCAGGGGTGATCGTGTTGGTCAGCGAGATGCCGTCCAGGGCGTCGTCGTAGTCGATCTTGCCAACGGAGAACATGGAGGGCAGCATGCCGTGCGAATCCATGCCGTTCTCGGGGTTGGCGCCGGGAGCATACGGGGTGCCCTTCTTGTGGCCGGAGGGGAAGGACCCGGTGTTCTTGCCATACTCCACGTTGGAGGTGATGGTCAGGATGGACTGGGTCGGCACAGCGCCACGGTAGACGGGCAGGCGCTTGATCTGGCCCATAACGGTGGACACAGTCCACTTGGCCAGGTCGTCGGCGCGATCATCATCGTTGCCGTAGATCGGGAACTCGCCAACAGTCTTGTAGTTGACGATCAGGTCGTCGTCAGCGCCCTCGACATACTCAGGAGTGCCCTTGGCATCCTTGTTGTAGATCGGGTAGACCTTGGCGTACTTGATAGCCGACAGGGAGTCAGCAGCGATGGACAGGCCGGACATGCCGCAACCCAGGGTGCGGTAGACCTCCTTGTCGTGCAGGGCCATCTCAATGGACTCGTAGTCGTACTTATCGTGCATGTAGTGGATGATGTTCAGGGCCTCGACGTAGGTCTCGCTCAGCCACTCCAGGGCCTTCTCGTAGTTGTCCTTGACCTCCTGGAAGTCCAGAGATCCGTCTTCCTTGGGGGTGACAGGCTTGATTACGTCCTTGTCGATGACCTGCATGCCGGTCATCTCGTCACGGCCGCCGTTCATGGCATAGAGCAGAGCCTTGGCGGAGTTGACACGAGCGCCGAAGAACTGCATCTGCTTGCCGACCCTCATAGGAGACACGCAGCAGGCGATGGCAGCGTCATCGCCCCAGTGGGCACGAATGTCCTTGTCGGACTCGTACTGGATGGCGGAGGTGTCGATGGAGATACGGGCGCAGAAGCGCTTGTAGCCCTCGGGCAGCTTCGGATCCCAGAAGATGGTGATGTTGGGCTCAGGGCCGGGTCCAAGGTGCTCCAGGGTCAGGGTGGCCAGCAGACGGAAGGAGGTCTTGGTGACCATGGGCCTGCCGTCGTCGCCGAAGCCAGCGTCGGACCAGGTGGCCCAGTAGGGGTCGCCGGAGAAGATGTTGTCGTAGTCCTTGGTCCGCAGGAAGCGCACGATGCGCAGCTTCATCACGATGTTGTCGATGATCTCCTGGGCATCGGTCTCGTCGATCAGACCAGCAGCCAGATCACGCTCAAAGTAGACGTCGAAGAAGGCGGACAGACGGCCGATGGACATGGCGGCGCCGTCCTGGCTCTTGACCGAGGCCAGGTAGGCCATGTAGGTCCACTGGACAGCTTCCTTGGCGTTCATGGCAGGACGGCTCAGATCCAGGCCGTACTCCTTGCCCAGGGTCAGCAGCTGCTTCAGAGCCTTGATCTGCTCTGCGTGCTCCTCGCGGAAGCGGATCCAGTGCTCGATCTCTTCCTCGGTGAAGTCGTTGCGGTAAGGAATCGAATCCTTGTCGGCCTTCTTGCGGGCAATCAGCTCGTCAATGCCGTAGAGGGCCACACGACGGTAGTCGCCAATGATACGGCCGCGGCCGTAAGCATCGGGCAGACCGGTCAGAATCTTGTTGTGGCGGGCCAGCTTGATCCTCTTGGTGTAGACGTCGAAGACGCCATCGTTGTGGGTCTTGCGATACCGGGTGAAGATCTTCTTGACCTCGGGGTCGGGCTCCTTGCCGGCCTCCTTGAGGGCCTGCTCAACCATGCGCCAGCCGCCGTAGGGCATCATCGCACGCTTGCAGGGAACGTCGGTCTGCATGCCGACAATCACGTCGTCTTGAGTCTCGCCGGCAGGCTTGCCGTCGATGTATCCGGCCGGGAAGGCGTCAATGCCCGCCGGAGTGTGGGTGTCCACGTCGTAGACGCGCTGCTTGCGCTCCACGGCAAGGAAGTTATCGTCCAGGTAATTCCACAGGAACTTGGTCTTCTCCGTGGCCGGTGCCAGGAAGGATTCGTCACCGGTGTACGGCGTGTAGTTCTTTTGAATGAAGTCGCGAACGTCGATGTCTTTCTTCCAGTCCTCGCCCTTGAAGCCCTTCCAAGCCTTGGCTTGCAGCTCTACGGGAGAGACGGTGTTGGTCTCAACTGCTGTCATAGTCAACTCCTTGTTGATATGGTCAATGGCGCTTCCTCACACCACTGTCACTTTCAAGTATAGGGGGCGCAATACCAGGGGAAACCGAATCGCGACGTGAGCTATATCACACTGAGGGCGGACTCGCAATGGCCGCCACGCCCACATCTAGCAAACTCGCCCGGCACACGGCTTGAGTCCCCATCCGTTCAGATTGCACAGCCAACTGGTCGCCAAGGCAGGCTGCCGATCCAGCAGGAGCTTCATCTGTCAGCTGATGACTGTCCCTGCTCAGGTTCTCCCTCCCAGGCCTGCCGCCAACGACGGTCCTCCTCATCCCATTCCTTGTTCCGGCGCTTGGCGATCTTCCAGGCATCGAGAGCCTCCTGCCTGCTGCTGTAAGGGCCCATCCGCCTGTCCTGGGGAGACAGCTTGCCCTGCTCGGGTATGCCGGTGACGGTGTTGAAGTACCAGGCCGTCCTCTCCTGTTCGGAACCCATGGCGATCACTCCCTGAAGGCGTTGGTGACGGGTAGCCGACGATCACGACCGAAGGCCAGGGAGGTGACCTTGGGTCCCAGCGGATACTGGCGCCGCTTCCACTCGGCTCGATCCACCAGCCGCATGACCGTGTCGACCGTGTCAGGATCGAAACCATCGGCCAGAAGATCAGCCCGACCGTGGGCATGCTCGATGTATGCCTCAAGGACCTTATCGAGCAGGCTGTAGTCAGGCAGGGAATCAGAGTCCTTCTGCCCTTGTCGCAGCTCGGCCGAAGGCGGCTTGACGATGGAATTGACCGGGATGGGCTCACGTTCGCCCCTTGCCTGAGCCTGGGCGTTACGCCAGCAGGCCAGCTGCCAGACCCGGGTCTTGAGCAGATCCTTGATGGGCGCATAGCCGCCGACTGCATCGCCATAGATAGTTGAGTAACCGCAGGCCAGCTCGGATTTGTTGCCCGTGGCTAGGGCCAGAAGCCCCTCGGCATTGGCGTAAGCCATGACGATGACGCCGCGTATCCGGGCCTGGAGGTTCTCTTCAGCAACACCTTCCAGGTGCAACTGCCCTTGGAAGGCATCGAATTCCGGGCCTATAGCTTGAACCACGTAACGCACACCCAGACGCTGGGCCAGGTCGGCGGCATCATCCCGAGAGCCTTCCGAGGAGTAACGGCTAGGCATGGAGATGCCGCGCACATGCTCCCCTCCACAGGCATCGGCGGCTATGGTGGCCACCAGGGCCGAGTCGATCCCGCCCGACAGACCCAGGCAGACACCCGTGAAGTGATTCTTGGCCATATAATCTTTTAGACCCAGCACACAGGCCCGATAGACCTCCTCGTCCCCAGGCATCTCTTCGGCCATGCAGGACTTGCTGGGCAGGGGGCGCTCCCCTGATGCAGGCAGGGTCCAGATGGACAGATCCTGAACGAATCTGGGCGAGCGCTCCAGCAGGGTGCCATCCTGATCCACCACGAAACTGCCGCCGTCAAAGACCAGATCGTCCTGCCCGCCTACCTGGTTCAGGTAGAGCAAAGGCGCGCCGACCTGTTTGGCCCGGCGAGTCGCCAGCTCGTAGCGGACATGCCCCTTGCCCTCCTCGAAGGGTGAGCCATTGATGGTCACCAAGAGGTCGATGTCCCGTCCAGCCAAGTCGCTGATGGGATCGCCCTCCTGCCAGATGTCCTCGCAGATGGCCAACCCTATCCGGTGCCCTTGCACCTCCAGGACCACGGTCCTATCCCCCGGGGTGAAAATCCT
This sequence comes from Bifidobacterium sp. B4142, assembly GCF_026537325.1. GTDB lineage: Bacteria > Actinomycetota > Actinomycetes > Actinomycetales > Bifidobacteriaceae > Bombiscardovia. Next base: position 357,572 of record NZ_JAFNMJ010000002.1, on the reverse strand, counting down.
GTACTCGTCAAAGACCCCGTAGTTGGGCAGGAAGTGCTTGTCGTAGCCGGCCTCGACCCGACCCTGGTGCAGGACCACCAGCCGGTTGCGGGGCCGGTCCTGATCCGTATCGGTGCCCACGGTCCCCACAATCACATACAGATTGCCCAGACCCTGCTCCTCCAGCTGCCTGGCCAGACGATCGGCCCGAGACCAGGCGGCCCGACGGAAGCTGGCGCGGAATGCCAGGTCCTCGATCGGGTAACCGGTCAGGCTCATCTCGGGAAAGACCACCAGGGTCGCCCCCTGCCCAGCCGCCTTTCGGGAGTAGTCCATAATAATGTCAGCGTTGCCGTCAAGATCGCCCACACAGGTGTCGATCTGAGCCAGAGCCACCAGCAGATCGCCATCCCGCCGCGGCTGTTCCTCTTGTATGCCCATATCCATGATTCTAAACCGTGCCAAGGCCGGCCGACGGGCAGACAACCCCATGCGGTGCCGAACCCGAAGAAGGCGGGGTCACGAATGCCTCAGATCTTATCGGCGCCAGCCTTGCGGGCGGCACGACGCACCAGCACCGAGGCGACCAGTCCCAGAAGAAGCAGCAGGACCGCGAAGCCCATGGCCCACTGGGCGCCTTGGGTGAATCCCTCGGTCAAGGCATTGGTCACCTGGGGGCCCAAAGCTCCCAGTCGGCCCCGGGTACCCTGAGCCCGCATGCCGACAATGGCGTTTCCGGCAGAAGACTGAACCGATCTGACCAGACCATCAGCCATTTGCGCCGAGATACCCTTGAGGGCCGTCAGATGCCTCGGCAGCACCAGGCTCAGAGCCAGGGAGAGGGCGGAACCAGAGACTGCGGCACCCAAGGCGGTCCCCCACTGACGGATGGTGGACTGTGTGGCCGAAGCCTGGCCGGATTGTGCCACCGGAACACCGGACAGCACCAGGCTGGTCAGCTGTGCCGAGGCAAAGCCCAGGCCGGCACCGTAAATAATCAGGGTCAGGGTCATGGGCCAGACAGGTACCGACCCACGCATGAGCAGAATGGAAAGGGCCACGCCGACGATCTCCATCAGCAGGCCCGTCTGCACCGTGCCGCCGGCTCCCAGACGGGCCGAGACCACCCGGGCCAGACCGCCCGAAACAACCGACCCCAGAGCCATGACACCCAGGATGGATCCGGCTCCCAATGGACTCAGGCCTCTGGCGTTGATCAGATAGAGGGGCAGGATGAACATGACCGCGAACTGACCGGCGTTGACGATGGCGGCCGAGAGGTTGCCCCAGCCGAAGGTGCCGATGGCGAACATGGATACATCCAGGATGACCATCTTGCCCCTGCGCGCCCTGGCCAGCTCGGTCAGTGCAAAGGCGGCCAGCAGGGACAGCCCCAGGAGCAGACTGACTGGAACCGGCGACAAGGGCGCCGATGCAGACCAGTGCAGTGGGCCCAGCTCAAGTGCGGCGCGGGGACGCCACCAGCCGTAGGTCTGCCCCTCGATCAGCGCAAAGACCACTAGGGCCGACCCCAGGGCCGAAAGGAGTATACCCTTCCAGTCGGCAAGCATCCCCCACCGGTCGCCGACCTGCCTGGGTGCTGACTTGGTCTCGGGCACAAAGACTGCGCTGGCCAGGAAGACGATCAGTCCCAGGGGCAGATTGACCAGGAAGATCCACCGCCATCCGATGGTGCTGGTGAAGACCCCGCCCAGGAAGGGGCCGACCGCCGCTGCGGATGACATGACGGCCCCCCAGATGCCGAATGCAGTGGCCCGGTGCCGACCCCGGAAGGTGGCGGACACGGTAGAGAGGGTGGAAGGCATAACCAGGGAGCCGCCGATTCCTTGAACAAACCTGGCCAAAAGCAGCAGTGTGCCGGAGGAGGCCGATGCGGCAAAGACGGAACCCAGTACAAAGATGACCGTGCCCACCTGCAGGATCCGCTTGCGTCCGATCATGTCTCCCAGCCGACCGGAAGGCAGGAGCAGGGCCGCCAGGACGATGCTGTAGAGGGCGGTCACCCACTGGGCTTGAGCCAGGTTGATATGGATGGCAGCGATGATGGAAGGTATGGAGACGTTGACGATGGACGAATCCAGCACGATCATGGCCAGACCCAGAGCCAACACCCATAGGGCGCGCCAGGGCGGTGCCGCCTCCTGAGACTCCTGACGGTTCTTCTGGCTACCCTTCTTCAAGTCCATACTGGCCGATCCGGTCATCAGATCTCCCCTCACCCTGGTCTGCGATTTTTTGCGACTATACGTCGCGAAAACCTGTCTGGCAAGTTCTCTCAGCGCGGACAAGCCGCACGCTGAACCGGTCCTGGCAACTTGGCTCTACTGCAAATAGGCCATATCATATGCCCCATGACCGGCCCAGCCCGATTCACGATCGCTGCGCCCAGCAGGCCGGACCGAGGAGGACCATGCCCAGGATTCGCGAATCCACACTCCAGGAACACCGCGCCAAAACCCTGGACCAGATCATCGCCGCCGCCGAAGCCATCCTGCGCACCGGCGGACGAAGCCAACTGACCATGGCCGAGGTGGCCCGACGTGCCAATCTGGCACGGAACTCCCTCTACCGCTACGCAAGGGATGCCGACCAGCTCTGCGACATGGTCATGGAACGGCACCTGCCTGACTGGGGCCAGGCCCTGGACCTGGCCCTGGGTCAGACGGACGACCCACGCCGGACGGTCGAGGTCTGGACCCGCACCAATCTTGAACAGGCCGGGCTGCACGGACACGGCTGGCTGATGAACCTCTACGCCGAGCAGCACGACGAGCAGTTACGCCAGGCCCTGATCTACGGGAGCCCCTCGAATCCCCAAGAGCCTGATCCTAAGAGCGATCGGTCCACAGACCGGCAGATCCAAGCCCTGCTGGACTTCCACCGGCAGGTCAACCAGCCGCTGATCCAGGCGTGGACAGCCCTGCGCCCAACAGACCCGGCCATGGGCGTGGAGGTGACGCGAGGGATCGTTCAATCCGGCATGCGACTGATTGATGCCCTGGACCAGGAGCTTGCGCCCGAGCAGCGGGAGAAACGACTGACTTGCATCATCGAGAAAGTGACCGCCTGTGCCAAGGCCGTCACCGCCACCCTGACGGAAGGACCGACATGCGCCTGATCGGCAACATCTGCTGGCTAGTGCTGGGAGGACTGGCCATCGCACTGGCCTGGACCATGGTGGGCATCGTGCTCTGCCTGACCGTAGTGGGCATTCCCCTGGGCATCCAGGCCTTCAAGATGGCCAGACTGACCCTGACCCCCTTTGGCCGACAGGTCATCTACGGCGGCGGACTGGGATCCTGGCTGGCCAACCTGCTCTGGATCATCCTGGGAGGCTGGTGGCTGGCTTTGGCCTATCTGGCGGCCGGGCTGGTCACCATGCTGACCGTGGTGGGCATACCCTTCGGCCTGCAGGCCTTCAAGATGGCCCGCCTGGCCCTGATGCCCTTCGGATCCTCGGTGCGCGTCGCCGTCTTATGAAAGCATTGGGACATGAGCACAGTCATTATGCATACCTCAGAGGGCGATATTCGCCTGGACCTCTTTGACGATCAGGCCCCTGAAACCGTAACCAACTTCCTCGATTTGGCCGCCGGCCGCAGGGACTGGACCGACCCCGAGACGGGCCAGAAGCGTCAGGATCCTTTCTACGACGGTCTGACCTTCCACCGGATCATCAAGGAATTCATGATCCAGGGCGGCTGCCCGCTGGGCACCGGCACAGGCGGCCCCGGCTACGAGTTCGATGACGAGATCGACCCCTCTCTGACCTTTGACGAACCCTACAAGCTGGCCATGGCCAATGCAGGGCTGCGCCGGGATCCTGCCACCGGGAAGACCCACGGCACCAACGGATCACAGTTCTTCATCACCACCGTGCCAACCCCCTGGCTGAACGGGCACCACACCATCTTCGGCCAGGTGGCCGATGATGATTCCCGGAAGGTGGTCGACAAGCTGGACGCCGTGGCCACCGACTCGGGCGACCGTCCCCTTGAGCCGGTCTTCATCAACAGCGTCGAAATCCTCTGAGCCGGGCCGGGGATGGTTTCAAGAAAAACACCCAGCAGATTCCAGCCCGGCACACGCAGCTACACCATGTCCCGCATCAGGGGCACGGAAACATCAATAGAGCGCCAGGTCCGGTCCTACCTATTCTCACGAGGTCTGCGGTTTCGCAAAAACGACAAGAGGTATCCGGGCCATCCTGATGTGGTACTGCCCAAGTGGCGGGCCATGGTATTCGTCAATGGCTGTTTCTGGCACATGCATCAGGGCTGTGCCAAATTCTCGCTTCCCAAATCCAATGTGGAATATTGGACCACAAAGCTAACAAGGAACCGTTTGCGGGATCAGGAGCAGGGCAAAAAACTGAAAGCCATGGGCTGGCGGGTCTTCACCGTTTGGGAGTGCCAGCTGGATGCCCGCCATGCCCAGGAAACCCTGCAGAAATTGTATGAGGCCATCACAGCAGATGACCATCCAAACGAAGGAGTCAAGGATGAGTAGATTGAACGGCAAACGACAAGAGGCTGAGCAGAGGGGTATGCGGGTCAATTTCGCCATTCTCGGCGCCGGACGGATAGCCAATGCCCTGGCCAAGACGGTGGTCATGATGGCTCAGGACTCGCAGTATAGCCATCTGATCGCCCCCTACGCCGTGGCCTCCAGGGACGGGGATCGCGCAGCCGCCTTCGCCAAAAAATATGGATTCGAACATTCCTATGGGTCCTACCAGGAACTCCTGGATGATCCCCAAGTGGATCTGGTCTACATCGCCACGCCTCACAGCCTCCACGCCGAACAGGCCATCGCCTGCATGAAGGCGGGAAAGAACGTACTGGTCGAGAAGTCCTTCGCCGCCAACGCCGATCAGGCCAGGCAAGTCATTGATACATCCGAGAGCACCGGCCTGCTCTGCACCGAAGCCATCTGGACCAGGTACATGCCCTCACGTTCCATCATCGACGACATCGTCTCCTCAGGGGAAATCGGCACCGTCAGGACCGTCACCGCCAACCTGGGATATGTGACCGTAGGCAAGGCCAGAATGACCGACCCGGCTCTGGCCGGCGGCGCCCTGCTCGACGTAGGTGTCTATCCTCTCAACTTCATTGACATGGTCATGGGACCCAAGCCTATTGAGCGGGTCTGCACGGATTGGGTCCGCAGCCCTGAGGGGGTCGACAGCCAGAACTCCACGACCATTTTCTACCAGGATGGATCCATGGGCGCGGCGACCAGCTCCATGGTCTCGGCCAGTGACCGGACCGGCAGCATCTGGGGAGACCAGGGTTACCTGCAGTGCTCCAACATCAACAATGTGGAGTCCATCGACCTGTACGACGCGGATCATCAATTGAAGAAGCACTACCCCATCCCCGACCAGCTGACCGGTTATGAGTATGAGGTGTCCAGCGCGGCACAGGCCATCCTGGATGGCAAGACCGAGTGCGCCCAGATGCCCCACAAGGACACCCTGCGCATCATGGAGCTCATGGACTCTCTGCGCCGCCAGTGGGGATTGGTCTTCCCCTTCGAATCATGAACCAGCAACGCAAATGGGGGCTGATGCCGCAATCGCCACGGCATCAGCCCCCATTCAGATCATCCAGGAAAACTCTGCTTCATTCCTTTCTGACGAAGGTCACCAGACGCTGGAGGATGACGAAGGCCAGGATCATCAGACCAACCACGATGGTGACGGCCTCGGCAGGAACACCGAAGTCCGAGGTCAGAGGATCGATGATCGAGCGGACCAGCGCACCTATGACGGAGCCCAGCACGTAGCCGTAACCGCCAGTGATCAGGGTACCGCCGATGACGACTGCAGCCACAGCGTCCAGCTCCCAGCCGACGCCCATGGTGTTCTTGGCTGAACCGATGCCAGCCACATAGACGATGGAGGCGATGGAGGCCAGGACGGCCGAGGTCAGGTAAATGACATACTGTGTCCGCTTGACCGGAAGGCCCATCAGCTCAGCCGAGGACCGGGAACCACCGATGGCGTAGATGGTGCGGCCCGTCCTGGTCTTGTGGAGGATGACGTAGCTGACCGCCACGACAACCAGAGCGACTATCACACCGAAGTTCAGCGAAAGGTCGTTGGAAATCTTCGGGTTGTCGATGATCTTCAGTCCCTCGCCGCCGATCCAGCTGAAGTTGTTGTTCTGCGGCATATTGAGCGAATCGGTCGAGATGATGGAGGCTATGCCCCTGGCCAGGAACATGGTGGACAGTGTGGCGATGAAGGGCTGCATGTTGAACTCTTCAATGAGCACACCGGCCAAAAGTCCAAAGACCGCACCGATGGCGATCATGATGACAATGACCAGTGACGCCGGCACACCGGCAATCATGAGCTTGACACCGACCACGCCGGTGATGGCCACTATGGCCCCCACGCTCAGATCGATGCCACCGGTGAGGATGGGGAAGGTCATGGCTACTGCCAGGATCACCAGGTAGGCGTGGTCCATGAACAGGGAGGACATGAATCCTAGCCGGATATAGGTGCCGAAGAGCACCTGGCCCATGATCAGCATGAGCAGGAAGATGACCACGGCAGCAACTGTCGGAATGGCCCTAGGGCTCAGCCGGAAACCTGTTTGTCTGCTTGCACTCTTCTTCATCATGCCACCACCTCTGCAGACTGCCTCATGGCACGCCTGCGTTTGAACTCAGCGACCGCATTGTGCACCTTGGGCGCCTGCATGACGCAGATGATGATGACCACCACAGCGAAGAATGCTGGCGTGGCGGCTGAATCAATGCCCAGGGTGATGATGGTCTTGCGGATCATCGCAATAATCACGGCGCCGAAAGCGCTTCCCAGCAGCGAGAACTTGCCGCCCAGCAGGGAGGTGCCTCCAATGACCACAGCCAGAATGGCGTACATCTCTAGGTCCTGACCGGTCTTGACCACGTCGACCCTCATCACTGATGCAGTGGCGAAGAGCCCTGCCACAGCGGCCAGCAGGCCGGAGATGGCGTAGACCAGGAAGAGGATCCGCCGAGGCTTGATGCCGGTCATTCGGCTGGCCTCCTGGTTGATGCCCACCGACTCGATCATCATGCCGGCCGCCGTCTTCCTCATCAGGAGACCGACCAGGCAGACGATGATCACTGCTATGACGAAATTGGCCGGGATTCCAAGAATGAAACCGTTGGCCATCCAGCGCAATGGTCCGCTGCCGGCCACGCCTGAAGCGTCGGCATTCTGTCCATTGGTGATGACCTTGGCCAGTCCCCTGCCTGCCAGCATCATGATCAGCGTGGTGATGAAGGGCTGGAGTCCCAGGATGGAGACCAGGGCGCCGTTGATGCAGCCCAGAACCAGACCCACGGCCAGGGAGATCAGAATGGCCATCCAGACGTTCACCCCGTTGATCAGCATCTGCATGGCTGCAGCTCCGGCCACGGCCATGACCGAGCCGACCGAGAGGTCGATGCCCGAGGTCGAGATGACCAGGGTCATGCCGGTGGCGATCATCAGGTATCGTGCAGACTCCTGGATCATGGTGATCAGGGGTCCTGCCAGGCCACCTGTACGCGGATTGTATGACAGGCTGAGGAAGGAGTGATCAACCAGCGTACAGACCAGAATCAGCGCGAGGAAGGCGACCACGCTCCAAATCAGCTGATTGCCGAATATACGGCGCAGGAAGGATGGATCTTCATCCTCCGATTGCTGCTTGGCGGGCTTGCTCATCTTTCCTCCTTTCCTTGAGATTGTCCAGAGACCGAGGTGTTGGCTATGTCTTCCACGATGGTCTGCTGGGAAACCGTATCGTCGTTGTCCATCAGGTCGATCTTGTGACGGTCCTTGAGGACGGTTATCTGATCGGACAGGCGGACGACCTCATCGAGTTCGGAGGAGATGAAGACCACGCTCATGCCCTGGGCGGCCAGATCCAGCACCGTCTGCTGAATCTCAGCCTTGGCGCCAATGTCGATTCCCCTGGTCGGTTCATCCAGGATCAGCAGCTCCGGATCCGTAGCCAGCCACCTGGCCAGTAGGACCTTCTGCTGGTTTCCGCCTGACAGGTTCTTGATCAACCTGTCGGGATCGGCCGGGCGAACGTTGAGCTCCTTGATGTATTTGTCGACTATCCGATCGGCTTCCTTCCTGGGAATAGGCCTGAACATGCCCCGGGTGGCCTGGAGGGCCAGGATGATGTTCTCCCTGACGGTCAGATCGCCGATGATGCCCTCATCCCTTCTGTTCTCCGTGGAGTAGGCGATTCGGTTCTTCAGGGCAGTGGCCGGGCTGTCGATTGAGATCTTCTTCCCATCAAAGGTGTAGGTGCCCTTGTCGGGCTTGTCTGCGCCGAAGAGCAGACGGCCGATTTCGGTTCTGCCGGAACCCAGCAGGCCGGCCAGTCCCATGATCTTGCCCTTGAAGAGATCCATGTCGAAGGGGTAGATGCTGCCCTTTCTGCCGAAGCCGCGGACGCTTGCCAGGGGCCGGTCCGTTGCAGCCTGAGGTGTTTCCTTCCTCGACTTTGTACCAATCAGCGAGAGCTCGTCGGCGTTCTTGCCGATCATCTTGGTAATAAGGACATCGCGCGGCATGTCCTTGACCATGGTCTCCTCGACGAATTTGCCGTTGCGCAGAATGGTCATTCTGTCGGCGATCTCGTAGACCTGGTCCAGGAAGTGGGAAACGAAAAGTATGGCGATACCCCTGTCCCTGACCTTGCGCATGATCTGGAACAGATCCTGAACCTCATTGGCATCCAGCGAAGATGTCGGCTCATCCAGGATCAGGACCTTGGCATCGATGACCATGGCCCTGGCGATGGCCACCAGTTGCTGCATGGCTATGGATATCTCATTGAGCGGAGTGTGGGGATCCAGATCCGTCAGTCCCATCTGGGCCAGATAGGTTTTGGCTGCCTCATGGGTCTTGCGCCAGTTAATGCCCAGGTGCCCCCTCACCTCGTGCCCGAGCATAACGTTTTCGCCCACGCTCAGGTTGGTGCACAGGTTGACTTCCTGGTAGACCGTGGCGATGCCGGCGTTCTGCGCATCGGCTGTGCCGTTGAAAATCCTGTTCTGGCCGTTGACGGTGATGGTTCCCGCGTTGATTTTGTATACCCCGGTGAGCGCCTTGATCATGGTCGATTTGCCTGCGCCGTTCTCCCCCATGAGGGCATGGACCTCACCGGGGAACAGACGCAAATCGACATTGTCGAGCGCCTTGACACCAGGGAATTCAATGCTGATTCCCTTCATGGAGACCAAGGGTTCTTCTTTTGTCATTGTCTTGCCTCATCAAACTGAATGCTGATCGAGGGGCGGTACCGAGGTCCCAAGACCCTTTCCCGCCCATGAAAAACGGCGTACCGCAACCTTCCCGGGTGCGCCGTCCTGTTTCCTATGCGATCAGCGATAGATCAGTACGCTCTGGAATCGATGACCTTCTTGGCCTCGTCGGCGGTGAAGACCTTCGAATCAATGACGATGTTCTTCTTGACCTTCTTGCCGTCCAGGTAATCCTTGACGGTCTTGGCGGTCGTTTCGCCGAAGAGCGGGTTGTACTCGATCACCAGCGACAGGTCGCCGTCGATCAGGGCCTTCAGAGCAGGCTTGGTGCCATCGATGGTGATGATCTTGACCTTGCCCTTGAGACCTGCGGCATCGACAGCCTGTGCAGCACCCAGGCCCATCTCGTCGTTCTGCGAGAAGATGAACTGGACATTCTGGCTCTTGTACTTATCCAGCAGTCCGGCGGTCACGGTCTTGGCCTCGTCAGTGGACCAGTTGGCCGACTGGCTCTCCAGAACCTTGATGTTGCCACCGATCTTGGAATCCCAGCCCTTCTGGCGGTCCTTGACCACCGACAGGCCGGCAGGGCCCTCCAGGATCAGGCCATTGGCTCCATCGGGGAAGTTCTTGTTGACGAACTCCGCAGCCTGCTGTCCTGCCCACTCGTTGGAAGGCCCGATGTGGGAGGCAACCAGGCTCTCATCCTTGGTCTGCACGTTACGGTCGACCAGGAAGACCGGGATCTCGGCCTCCTTGGCCTTCTTCAGCGACTCGTCCCAGCCGCTGTCCTCGGTGGAGGACAGGACGATGGCATCCACCTCGTCATTGACGAACTTGTTGAAAGCCTGGATCTGCTTCTGCTGATCGTTGTTCTGGGTCGGCGAATAGATCATGTTGAATCCGGCGTTCTTGAAGGCCTTCTTCAGATCGTTCTCATTGGCCGTACGGAAGCCGCCCTCGGGACCTACAGCCACAAACCCGATGGTCTTCTGCTTGTCGCCGCCCTTGCTGGAGCTGGATCCGGAAGACCCGCAAGCTCCCATGGCCAAGACCGCAGCCGAGGCCGTGGCGATGGTCAGCGCCTTCTTCAGTACTGTATTCATTGTTCTCCTCCTTGAGTAGTCAGCATCGAAGCCACAGCATTATGATCATCGATGATGACATCCACGATTTTCAGTATGGTTTTTCCGCTCACCGAGCTCAAGGCGCTGCGATAACAAATCGATAACAGTTCAATCATATTGACCAATGGGCCACAGTCGATCCCGCGCATCCTTGTGTTTGTTACCTGCCGCTGGTAACCGTATCCACCTGGGAATCAATGATGTACCACATGCCCTCCAGGGCTCCGGACAAACAATGGACAATGCCCGAACGGTCCAGGGCGATCAGGCTCTGCATCTGATTGACCTGCCCTGCAGCCAAGCCTGTGGTTCCTGCCGGTAGATGCTGGACCGTCTCCGGGCCGGGGGCGATCTGGGAATGGCCGCCCGCATCCATGTCGCCATCCTTGTAGACCAGGGTGTTGTCGTTGTAGAAGGTTAAGGCCCTGATGTCCCGATGCCGGGCGATGACCTGGATCTGGTCGCTCAAGCCCTTGGGCCGCTGATTCTCGCCTCGGACAATACCCAGCATGACCAGGGTGTTCATACCCTGCGAGCCGTCGTCGAGCACCAGGCACAGACGCTGCCCCTCAGGCGCCAGAGCCAGGGCGACCACACGCCGCCCATGCAGCCAGGGCAGGGTGAATTCCAGGGCGCCCGGCTTGCCTGTATCGACCAGGATGGCGGAATCGCTCTGCCTGACCGCCCAGATCTCATCGGTCAGACTGCCGGTTATGGCGGCAATGGGCGTGTCGACAAACAGTTTCCCGCAGGATGAAGCATCAGGCTTCAGACAGGTCACCTGGCCATGATCGGACAGCAGCGCTCCGCCATTGGAGGAAAAGACCAGCCCCTTGGGCTCATTAAAGACGGGGGGTTGTCCGACCCTGATCAGGTTCGAGGAGTTGAAACCTACCACCCCGCTGCTGCCCAGACTGTAGATGCGGTTGGAAGTCTGCCCTGAGGCCAGGGTCAGATCATCATCCGCGTGGGAGTAATCAATCCCTGACGCATCGATCACGCGCAGATCAAACTCGCCATTGCCGTCGCCCAAGAGCATCCGCATCTGATGGACCAGCATGGCCTTGTTTTCGCTGCTCAGGGTGGCGAAGGAGCTGCTGACTTTGATTTCCATGCTTCCCTTGACCTGCTGCACCGCGTCGACTGCCAAGGAGACCTTGGCGGTATTGAAGTTCGTCACGGAATCCCGCAGCCAAGCCGGAGGGCCCTTCAGCAGTTCCTTCAAGGCCAGGGTCCTCCAGTTGCGCCAGCCGAACCACCGGTTGTCAGGAACAGGCACACCCTTGGCCAAGGGGAACTGATAGATGACGACCTGACGGTAGACCTGCATGAAATCATCCGAAGAGATCACTATCCCCGCCGGGGCCTTGCTGATCCGCCATTGACCGCGAACCTTAGCAAGCTCAAACCGTTCGGTCCTGTACCCTGAGCCGCAGTCCTGCTCGGTGACGGAGAATATGCCATGGGCGTCCAAGGAACCAATGCACTCGGTAGTCAGGTCCAGGGCGGTCCTTTTCCCGCTGCCCTCGTCATCCACGCGGTCATAGACAGGGGAACCCTTATAGATCGAGACGGATGCATTGAAGTCCCATCCCGCAAAGGCCCGCTTGGTCATGTAGGACTTGGCGACAGCAAAGCCATCGCTTTGAATGCCGGTAGGCAAAGCCGCCAGGAAGCCCTTGACGATGCTCTCTGGTCCGGCTCCGTCCACAGGACCCTCCGGGGAGGAGAAGACCCGATGGGGCTGATTCTCAACGGGACTGAGCTGACGGACCGACCCGGAAGTAGGCAGTCCGAATGGAATGGAGCAACCTCCGGCGACCAGGGCAACCACCATGGCAGCACACAGGCCCAGCATCCGCACAGAGCGAAGGACTCTTGGCCAACGGGAGGGTCTGAAAACACTCATGATGCAGCCTCTTCAAAGGAGCCTTCCACATCCAGACCCTGACCAGGCTGGAATCGAACCGGCGCACTGCCCTGATCCAGTTGCTCGGAGACATCCCTGGGCAGGGTCAGCAGGAACCAGGTTCCCTGCCCGATCTGCGAGCGCACCTGGAGCAGCCCATGCATGAGATTGGTATTGTCCAGAGCTATCGACAGCCCCAGACCTGTACCGCCTGTCAACCGAGACCGTGACGGATCGGCCCGCCAGAACCGTTCGAATATATGAGTCAGGTCTTCGGGCGCAATGCCGGTTCCCCAGTCGCGCACACTGAATACCACGGCCTGCTCCGAGACGGCCAGCCGCAGCTGCACCGGCCCGTCCTCAGCGAAATCGATGGCATTGTTGACCAGATTGCGCAGAATCGAAGTACAACGGTTGGCATCGACGGTGATCATCACCTTGTGGTCGGGAAGGAGCGCATTCACTGCAACCCCCTTGGTCCCGGCTATCTGGGCGACCTGCTGCACCACCTTGCGAACCAGATCGCAGGCATCGCACAGGTCCGGATTCAGCGATGCCTGACCGGCCTCGTACCTGGATATTTCGAGAAGATCCTCAAGCATGCTGGCGAAGCGTGACACCTGTTTGTCCAGCAATTCCACGGTCCTGCGCTTGTTTGGATCCAGGTCGTCCCGACTCTGGAAAAGCAGGTCCGTGGCCATGCGGATGGTGGTGACCGGGGTTCGCAGCTCATGGCTGACGTCCGAAACGAACCTGCGTTGGTAGGCTTCGGCTTCCTCCAGCTGACCGATCTTTTCATTGATGGAATCAGCCATCACGTTGAAGGAACGCTGCAGGGTACCCAGCTCATCGGTTCGGTCCTCGGTGACCCGGACGTCCGACTCCCCTTGGGCCAATCCCTTGGCGGCACCTGCCACCTTGGTCACCGGACGGATGACTGAGTGAAGGGCCAGGAACACGATGATCCCCATCACCACGCTGGTCACCACGCTGACCGCGAGAAGGGCCATCTGCACGGAGAGAACGGAGCGCTGCTGGTCCGCAAAGGAGTAGATGGCGTAGAACTCGATCCCTCCGGTGGTGGCCGGCCTCAACATGGACCCCATGACGATGCCCGGGACCGGGTACTGGCCCTTGTCGGCCGTATTGATCATCTGCGAGTATGAGTGGCTGCCATTGGAGACGACGGCATTCCTGATTTCCGGAGTGATCAGGTCGCTGTCCCCCGGGGCAGTCGATACGGGGACGAACCTGCGGGCTGTGGAGTCATCTGGCCAGATGAAGACCCCAACCATGTTAGGGGCCCCCTCATTCTGAACATTGGCTGCCATATTGACCACCAGCTTTTGATAGCTCCCCTCGTCGTCGGAGATGTCTGCTGAGTCAAGTCCACCCTGAGCCCTGTTCAGCTCGGCAGCAAAGTCGGCCTGTGCCTGTCGCAGAACCTGGTTCAAGAGGGAGGTCCTGACCGAATACAGGGATGCTGTCATGAAGACGATGCCGATCAAAAGCGCCGAAACCGTCGCCAGAAGGACCATACGTACCTGCAAAGAGCTCCCGACCGCTTTGCGGAGTCTGCGCAGGGTCTTCCCGACTGTGGACGCGCCCTTGGGCCTGGTGCGGGTGCTCATGATCCTGGCTGCTCAGCCGCATACTTGTAACCGATTCCCCGAACCGTCTCGATGATTCTTGGATTTTCGGGATCGTCTTCGATTTTCTGCCTGAGACGCTGCACGTGGACGTTGACCAGGCGGGTATCGCCCATGTCCTGATAGTCCCAGACCTTTCGCAACAGCTCTGCCCGACTAAGCACCTCACCTGGGTGTGATGCCAGCACATAGAGCAGCTCGAACTCGGTTGGGGTCAGGGAAAGCTGAATGCCCTGCTTGACCGCAGTGTGTTTCTGCCGATTGATCTCTATCAGGCCGTGAATGATGGCCGGCAATCCCTGCCCGTTTTGTGCAGCGCGGACCGAGACCGGGCGGAGGCGGGCATGGATCCTGGCCAAAAGCTCATCAGTGCTGAAGGGCTTGACCACATAATCATCGGCTCCGGCCTCCAGACCCTCGACGATGTTCTTGGTATCGGACTTGGCCGTCAGCATGATGATGGGGACATTGGATCTGGATCTGATCCAACGGGCGATGCCGATCCCATCCATGCCGGGCAACATGATGTCCAGCAGCACCAGATCAGGTTCCACCGTAGGGAATATCTCCACTGCCCTGGACCCATCCGTGCAGGTCACTGGCCTGTAGGACTTTGTCTGTAACACTATCGACAACATCTCGCCCAGATCCTTGTCATCGTCGACAATCAGTATCGTGGCCGGCTCTTTCACAAGAAGCCCTCCCTCGTTCTCAGCATGCCATTATGCTCACTTGCTTCTAAGCAGAACGATAGCAGGGTTGGTCGGGGCTGAACCCGCCGACGGATCTAGGCGGAAATTGGCAGGGTTGACCTACTTGATCCGACGAACCCGGCCATGCTCCACCATGTAGGCTCGCCGTGCCAGATCGATCATGGGCAGATCGAAGGCCGAATCGGTGTAAAAGGCGTCGATGGCCGTCTTATGACCCAGAATCTGCTGAAAGTGCAGAGGCTTGTCAGGCCCAAAGTTGAGGTAGCCAACGGTCAGGGATTCCAAATCCAGGGTGGAGCCGATGCAGCGGGTGATGCCCAGTCGGCGGCAAGCCTCCCCGGCCACCAGATCGAAGGAGGCGGTCACCACCACGTCGTCAGCCTGGGGCGTGTACCAATCCATGATCTTGTGCATGTTGGCATCCCAGAATTGGTTGACCAACCGGTCCATGTCAAAGCCGGGACGGGAGGTCAGCCGACGCAGGTAGCGCGATCCCACCCGACGCATGGCGGAGTCCAGCTGCTCCAGGGTGACCCGGCCCAAACGGTAGCGAACGGCGTAGAAGAGGGCAATCGGCAGGTAGTGCAGCACCCGCGGATCCTTGCGGGCAGTGAACAGGTAGAAGTCAAGCAGGCTCTCGCCATCGTAGATGGTGCCGTCGAAGTCCAGTACCCGCATGCCAGTCCTTTCCAGATCTCAGCACTAAAAAGCGAACATTTTAGCATACCGTGGAGCAATGACGGTGATAGTCCCCGACTTCCATGGATCCTGTTCCGCCAGATGTTGACCCGAACAGCCTCGCGAATAGGCAGTCCCTGTCCTGATCGTAGATCATCCCCATGGTGTCGACGGTATTGATATGATGAAAAATGCGTCGTTCATATAGGGCCAAGGCTAGGGACTTGTCGAAAATAGGCCTGGAAGGGGAACGGCGCCGAAGGGGTCCATGCGGACAATCATGTCCGCCGAACTCTGTGATCTTCCTTATCAGCTAGGGGGCAGCAGCGATGTTGAAGAAGAGCCACTACCACAACCTGAGCAGCTGCATAGCCGGAATCTACCGGCATGCGCGCAACGATGCCAGCCGGTACGCAGGCGACTTCACCTTACGGGGCACCCAAGGTGATCTGATGGTGTATCTCTACGATCATCCAGGCCTCAGCCAGCGCCAAATAGCCCGGGACCTGTGCGTAGACCCCAGTCTGCTGGCCCGGGACCTGAAAGCCTTAAAATCCCTAGGCCTGGTCAGCCGTGAACAGAACCCCGCCGATCACCGGGTCAACATCATAGCCCTGACCGAGTCAGGCGCAGATATAGCTCGCAAGCGGATCAGATCGGTCAACAACTGGTGGATCGACCTGTTCAAGCAGAATCCCGATATCGACCCTGAAACCTTCCAGACCGAGCTGCGCTGCGTCTACAACCGGCTGCTGGCCAACCATCTCTGATTGCTCTTACTGCCCAAAATTTTTGCTGAGAAAAGGACCTGGCCGATGCCTTGGCCGCCCCTCGACGGCACCAGGCTCATGCCAAGTCCCTTGCTTTTCAGAGTCTTTACGCCCTTGGCACCGGCCTCTGTCAGCCCACCGAACGGCCGGAAGTCTCCCAGCCCATCAGGCCCACAACCAGCATGGAAGCCAGGGCCACCAGGCTGATGGTAACGAAGATTGAGGTGCTCCCCCACTGGCTGAGCATGGCACCAATGAGCACGGGCATGAGCACATTGCAGAGCTTGGCAACGGCATTGGCGATGCCCACACAACGGAAGCGGACCGTGGTCGGGAAGAGCTCGGGCGCATAGACAGCCACCACCGAAGACATGAGAACGTAGAGGCTGGCCATGAGCATGATGCCCACCAGAATGGCCGTGACCTGGCTGGTCTGCGCAGCGTAGAGCAGTCCAAAGACCGCCGTCAGCAGGAAGGCCGTGACGATGATCCGCTTGCGGCCGATCCGGTCCAGAAGCAGGGATCCGATCAGGCAGCCCAAGGGGGCGCCCAGCATCATCAGGGTGCTGATCCACAGGGATCCACTCAGATTTATGCCCCGCTTGAGCAGGATGGTGGGCACCCAGGAGGTGAAGGCATAGGAGCAGACGTTGGTGGCCGAAACCGCCACGGTGGCCACAATCAGGCCGCGAACAACGCTGCCCGAAGCCTTGGCGGATGGCTCGCCACCCTCGTTCCTTCCGTCAAGTGCGGAACCGCTGGCAGAACCGGAGTTTGACCCTACCCGGCCATTATCGGCCTCCAGAAGCTCGACCACCTGGACAGCCTCGTCCATCCGCCCATGCAGGGCCAGCCAGCGAGGGGACTCAGGGATGTCACGCCGCAGGTACCAGATCAGCGCAGCTGCCAGACCAATGCCCACGAAGAGCGGCCGCCAGGACCAGCGCGGAATGATCCAGGCGCACAGAAGCATGGCCAGAGGCACTCCGGTGTTGGCCACCAGTGAGACGATGGCGCTCCAACGGCCGCGGTGTTTGATGGGAGCGAATTCGTTGACCATGGAGAATCCGGTGACGATTTCGGCGCCCAGCCCCAGGCCAGCCCCCAGCCGGCAGACCGAGAGGATGGCCATGTTCGGGGCCAGAGCGCCCAGCAGGGTAAAGCCGCCGAAGAGCAGCAGGTTGATCTGATAGGCGGTCTTGCGCCCCCGCAGGTCTCCGATGACTCCGGCCAGCAACGAGCCCACCAGGAGCCCCAGGAAGCCAGCCGACAGGAAGAGGGAGTTCTGGGCGACCGTGGACCATCCGGTGCTCAAGGCTGAACTGGCTACAGCGCTGCCCACATAGACATCGATGCTGTCCATGAGCATTCCCGCGGCCACCAGGGCCACGATCTTGTAAAAAGTAGCCGATTCACGAGCATTGTCTACTCGCCGGGTAATCTCGCGGACCGCCAGGTCGTCCTCGGCCACGCCGAGACCTTTGGATTGTTCGGATATGTCTGCATTGTCAATGACCGCCGTCGACATCGTCACCCTCGCGCCCGTGCATGAGGCATGCCCCATGCGTCCATGCCAGACCTGCCGACAGCGACAGGCTCCTTGTGGGAGCATGGCGACCGTCAATATGGAAGGCCTGAACCCTGCGGCGTTTCGGTCATTGTGTGGCTGCTCAACGTCTATTGGGTGACCAGTATAGGAGTCTGGACGGTCATTGCCCAGACCCGGCGTTTCCCTCCGGCCCGGCGGCCCTGTCCAGGATAGCCCTGATGGCCTCCAGACGTGGGCCCAGCTGATGCTCGTATCCCCTATCATTGGGGTGGTAGTAGCGTCGTCCGACCAGTTCGTCCGGCATGTACTGCTGCGGTGCTACTGCATCCGGCGCATCGTGCGCATACTGGTAGCCTTCATGGTTGCCCCAGGCCTTCATCAGTTTGGTGGGAGCGTTGCGCAAATGGAGAGGCACCTGGCCGATATGCCCGGCGTCCACATCCTCCAGGGCTTGGTTGATGGCCAGGTAGGAGGCGTTGGACTTGGGTGCAGTGGCCACGGCGATGACTGCCTCGGCCAGGATCAGCCGGGCCTCTGGCATGCCCACCATGGCCACGGCCTGGGCTGCCGCGACCGTGATCTCCAGCACTTCCGGAGAGGCCATGCCCACTTCCTCGGCGGAGGCGATCATGATCCGTCGGGCGATGAAGCGGGGGTCCTCGCCTGCCCGGATCATCCGAGCCAGGTAGTGCAGGGCCGCATCCACGTCTGACCCCCGCATGGACTTGATAAAGGCCGAGGCCACGTCATAGTGGTCATCGCCCTTCTTGTCATAGCGGACGGCGGCCACGTCCATGACCGAGGAGACCACCTTGGCATTGATCAGGGGCCGACGCGCCCCCTTGGCACGAGGCCCATCCTCAGTGACCGCCCCGGCCGCAGCTTCAAGAATGGTCAAGGCCCGACGGGCATCACCCCCGGAAAAACGCACAATCTGGTTCAGAGCCTCGGAATCCAGCCGCACCTGATCCTTGAGCCCCCGCTGGTCCTTGACGGCCCGGCGGATCAGCTTGGCCAGGTCCTTGTCGTCCAGGGCCTCCAGCTTGACCACCACCGAACGCGAAAGCAGGGGCGCGATGACCGAAAAGCTGGGATTCTCCGTGGTGGCTGCGATAAAGGTCACATCCCGGTTCTCTACGCTGGGCAGCAGGGCATCCTGCTGGGACTTGGAAAAGCGGTGGACCTCATCGATGAAAAGGACCGTCTCCTGACCCTGGCTGACCAGCCGCTCCCGGGCCTGGGCGAGGACCTGCCGCACCTCCTTGACGCCCGAGGTGACGGCCGAAAGCTCCTCGAAATGCCGACCGGACTGTCGAGCCACAATGTAGGCCAGGGTGGTCTTGCCCACCCCAGGAGGGCCGAAAAGAATGACCGAGCTGGGAGCCGTCAGACGGTTGTTCGGATCCGACCGTGCCAGCCGTTCCAAGGGGGTTCCCGGAGCCGTGACCTTGTCCTGGCCGACCACCTCGTCCAGGCTCCTGGGTCGCATCCTGACCGCCAGAGGCAGGGTGTGCTCCTCAGGGGGATCCGCCGCCTGGAAGAGATCATCAACCATATGCAATACCTCATTCCTCGGAGCCCCTATGGCTCCCCGCCCTCACCAGCATAGGCCTGCGTCTGCCGCAAACAGCAGGACGAACGCGCTAGACTGGGAACCCATATAGCCGTATCGCCCAGCGCGTAGTTGGGCTCCGGAAACCCGGTGTGTGTACAGTTTACTGGTCATCCGCCTGAATATCTTCAGGAAGGCCCATGAAAACCGGGACCGGCACAGGTCGGAACAATAAGGAGAATCGCCAGTGATCGCCAAGCATGTTCGCCAGGGATGGACATCCGGTCCGGGCAGGTGGGCCATGGGCCTGCTAGCCCTGGTCCTGGGGCTCTCAGCCCTGATCGTCGCCCCCCTGGCCACGCCGGCGCAGGCGGCCCAGGACTCCCCCGCCGCGCAGGCGGTCCACGGACGCACCTTCCGCGTCGCCACCGACACCACCTTTGCCCCCTTCGAGTTCCGTGACTCCTCCGGCAAGCTGGTCGGCATCGACATGGATCTGATCCGCAAGATCGCCGACATCGAGGGCTTCTCGGTGCAGATCCAGTCCCTGGGCTTCAACGCCGCCCTACAGGCCTTGAACTCCCAGCAGGCCGATGTGGTCATAGCCGGCATGACCATCACCGACCAGCGCAAGCAGGTCTACGACTTCACCGACCCCTATTTCGACTCCGGCGTGCAAATGGCTATTGCCAAGGATAACGAGCAGATCCACAGCTACAAGGATCTGCGAGGCAGCGTGGTGGCCGTCAAGACCGGCAGCGAGGGCGAGGCTTTCGCCAAGCAGCGGGCGGCCCAGTACGGATTTAGCGTCAAGGCGGTGGACCAGTCCTCCACCATGTACGAGATGGTCAAGTCCGGCAACGCACAAGCGGTCATTGACGACTACCCGGTCCTGGCCTACGGCATCGCCCAGGGCAACGGGCTGAAGACCGTGACCAAGAAGGAGCCTGGCGCCTCCTACGGGGCGGCCGTCCGCAAGGGTGAGAACAAGGTATTTGTGGCCGCCTTCAACGAGGGTCTGGCCAAGATGAAGGCCGACGGCAGCTATAAGAAACTGGTCGAATCCTATGTGGGCAGCAGCCATTCCAGCAAGAATGACTCCGCCTCCCGGCCAGGATTCTTCGAGCTGGTCCGTCAGGCCTTCCCCTCCCTGATGCTGGGCCTGCGCAACACCCTGGCCATCACGGCCATATCATTCGTCATCGCCCTGGCCATCGGCATCATCCTGGGACTGTGGCGGATCAGCCCCAACCGTATCCTGTCCTGGATTGCCCGGATCTACGTGGCGGTCTTCAGGGGCACACCCGTCCTGGTCTGGGCCTTCTTCTTCTACCTGGGCGTTCCCCAGCTGATCGGCCACCGCATCAGCATCTGGCTGGCCGGCGTGCTGACCCTGTCTTTGAACTCCGGAGCCTACCTGGTCGAGATCGTGCGCGGGGCCATCGACTCGGTGGACGTCGGGCAGATGGAGGGGGCCCGCAGCCTGGGCCTGACCCGTCGCATGGCCCTGCGCCGGGTCATTCTGCCGCAGGCCGTCAGAATCGCCACGCCCTCCATCATCAACCAGCTGGTCATCATGCTCAAGGACTCCTCCCTGCTGCTGGCCATCGGCTTCGGCGAACTGCTCTATCAGGCCCAGCAGATCTACGCGGCCAACTTCCGCGTGACCGAAACCCTGTTCATGGTAGGAGTCATCTACTTCGTCGCCATCAGCGCCCTGACCTGGATGGCCAATATGCTCGATAGGAGGCTGCACCGATGAACTTCGAAGACCCGGACATGGACACCGGACGACTGACACGTCGCATCCGTCAGAACCAAAGTCGCCTCAGCCAGGGAAAGTCCCAGATGGCCGTATCCATCCGCGACCTGCACAAGCGCTACGGCGACACTGAGGTCCTCAAGGGGATCGACATGGAGGTCAAGCCGGGCGAGGTCATTTCCATCATCGGCCCCTCGGGCGCGGGCAAGTCCACCCTGCTGCGCTGCATCAACGCCCTTGAGATGCCGACCTCGGGCACGATCAGCGTCTATGGAATTGACATTTCCGATCCAAAGACCAACATTGACAAGCTACGCGAGCACGTGGGCATGGTCTTCCAGCACTTCAACCTCTTCCCCAACATGAGCGTGGCCGACAACATCATGCTGGCCCCCCGTATGCTGCACAAGACCCCCAAGGAGGATGCCCGGCAGCAGGCCCTGGACCTGCTGGAAATCGTCGGCTTGGAAGAGAGGGCGGACGCTCGGCCCACGGACCTGTCAGGCGGGCAGCAGCAGCGTGTGGCCATCGCCCGCGCACTGGCCATGCACCCGGACATCATGCTCTTTGACGAGGCCACCTCGGCCCTGGATCCGGAGATGGTGGGCGATGTTCTTGAAGTCATCCGCTCCCTGGCCGAGGGCGGCATGACCATGATTCTGGTCACCCACGAGATGGCTTTCGCCCGGGAGGTCTCCTCCAGGGTGATCTTCACCGATGCCGGGATCATCGAGGAAGAGGGCACGCCCGAGCAGATCTTCGGCCATCCGCAGAGCCCCCGACTGCAGTCCTTCCTTTCCAAGGTCCTCTAAGGATCCGGGTCTAGATGTCCATCAGCTCCTCGATGGGACCCACCCGGTATTCCCTGAAGACCACCTGACCGTTCTCCTGAGTGGCATCCAGGTCCACGATGCCGGCGATGCCCCAGTCGCGTTCGCCCTCGACATCGTCGAAGATCTGCTGGACCCGCCAGGTGTGCCCCTGACGCTCGTCCCGGTCATCCAGGCTGAAGAAGTCCGAGGACCGGGCCTGGGCATCGGTCAGGATCTGCTCATGGTCCTCGTAGAGGTCGTCCAGCGCGTCGCTCCAGGCCCGCAGACCGTATCCCCAGTCTGCATCCAGGTCGGCCAGGGCCTCCGGGCGGTCGGCGGCCACCAGCTCCACCCGTTGGAACATGGCGTTGCGCACCAGCAGGGTCAGCCCCCGCCGGTCCGCCACCACCTGGTTTTCCACCTTGGGCGGGGCGGCATCTAGCCCACTCGGGACTTCGCCATTTTCAGCCCTGCCTGCGGCCTCCCACTCATCCACCAGGCTGGAGTCCACCGAACGCACGATCAGTCCCAGCCAGGCCAGGATGTCCTCCAGCCGCTCATCCATGAACTCTTCGGGAACCGTCCTGCTCAAAGCCCGATAGGCATCGGACAGGTACCGCAGCAGAGTCCCCTCCGACCGGGATATTCCGTAGCGGGCGATGTAGCCGTTGAAGTCCGAGGCCGTCTCGATCATGTCCCGCAGAACGGACTTGGGGTGGATCTCATAGTCGTTGGCCCATGGGACGTCCCGGCGGTAGCGGTCGAAGGCCTCCCCCAGCAGCTCCTCCAGGGGCTTGGGCCAGGTCACCTCCTGCAGGCGCTCCATCCGTTCCTCATATTCCAGGCCATCCTCCTTCATCTGCTGGATGGCCGCATCTCGGGCCTGCCGCTGCTGGGCCTTGAGTATCTGCCGGGGATCCTCCAGGGTGGCCTCGACCATGGAGAGCAGATTCATGTCATAGTCAGGATCCTCGGGATCCAGTAGTTCCAGGGCAGCCAGCAGGAAGGGCGAAAGGGGCTGGTCCAGGGCGAAGTCCTCGGGCAGATCCACGGTCGTGAAGTAGTCCAGGCCGCCGTCCGGGTTCCGTTCGGTTTCGATGACTCCGGTATCGGTCAGGGTCTGGAAGATCTCGTCGGCCCGGTCCTGCAGATACTCCTTCTGCTGCGGGGTCTGACGGGAGTCCTCGATCAGATCCTCCACCCGCCTCCTGGCATCCCCGCCCTGATCAACCTCGTTGAGGACCATGGCGTGGGTGATCTTCAGGTGCGGCGTCAGGGTCTCGGGACGGGCCTCAATCAGCTTGTCGAAAGTTCCCTTGCCCCAGGTGACAAACCCCTCCTGGGGCTTCTTGCGTTTGATCCGCTTGAGCTTCTTGGGGTCGTTGCCCGCCTTGGCCACGGCCCTGGCGTTCTCTATCTCGTATTCGGGTGCCTCGGCCACGACCAGTCCGCTGGTATCGAAGCCCATGCGTCCGGCCCTACCGGCGATCTGGTGGAACTCCCGGGCGCGCAGACGGCGCATCTTGTAGCCGTCGAACTTGGTCAGTCCGGTCAGCAGGACGGTGTGAATGGGCACGTTGATGCCGACCCCCAGGGTGTCTGTGCCGCAGATGACCGGCAGAAGGCCATCCTGGGCCAACTGCTCCACCAGGCGCCGGTATCTTGGCAGCATGCCCGCATGGTGAACCCCGACCCCGGTGCGCAACAGCCGCTGCAGAATCTTGCCGAAGGCCGTGGTGAAGTGGGTGCCGGCCATGGCCTCCTTGATCCGGTCGCGCTGCCCCCGGTCGGAGACCCCCGTGCTGGACAGGGCCTGAGCCGTCTCCAGGGCGGCATCCTGGGAGAAATGAACGATATAGACCGGCGAATCCCCATCGGCCAGCAGGGACTCCACGGTGCTAGGCAGGGGGGTGTCCACGTAACGGTAATCCAGTGGCACCGGTCGGGGGGCATCGGCAACGATGTCCACACCCACCCCGGTTTTGCGTTCGAGGTCCTGGGCGATCTGATCCACGTCGCCAAGGGTGGCCGACATGAGCAGGAACTGCACATCGGGAAGGGTCAGCAGGGGCACCTGCCAGGCCCAGCCTCGGTCCGGATCCCCGTAATAGTGGAACTCATCCATGGCCACACACCCGATGTCGGCATGGCGACCCTCCCTCAAGGCCTGGTTGGCCAGGATTTCGGCCGTGCAGCAGATGACCGGGGCATCCGTGTTGATGTGGGTGTCGCCGGTGATCATGCCAACACGGTCGCGGCCCAGAACCGAAACCAGGTCGAAGAATTTCTCTGAGACCAGGGCCTTGATGGGGGCCGTGTAGTAGGAGCGCCGTCCGGTGCATAGGGCGATGAAATGCATAGCCAGGGCCACCATGGACTTGCCCGAGCCGGTCGGGGTTGACAGGATCACATGGTCGCCTGAAACCAAGGAGAGGACGGCCTCCTCCTGATGCGGCCAGGGGGTGATGCCCCGGGAAGCCACCCAGGAGAAGAAGCGGTCGTAGATCTGATCCTCGGTCAGGTTGCGAGGGCCTCCCGCCTCGGGAACCAGGTCGCCAAGGGAGGCGGGCTGGCCGGTTGGAGCGGTTGAGGAATCAGCATGTTCTTGGACCATGTCCACCAGTCTATCCGGCCAGGCGCACAAGTCCGGCCGGAGACTGGCTTGGGATCATGGGAGCTGAGGACCGTTCAGTCCTGGTCTTTGCCCTCTTGCTTCTTGCCCTCGTCCTTCTGATCGCCGTCGGAGCGGCCGCCGCGTCTAGGCTTGAGGAAGTCCGGAATCTCCAGGCTCGCCTTGTGTGGATCGACCAGCGTGTCGGGCTGGGTCCTGTCATAGCCCTGGATGTAGCGGGTCTTCCTCCAGTGCTGGATGGAGGCGTTGGATCCACGGTGGTGGGCGTGGTACTGCAGCGGCGCGCCGCCGTACCGGTCCTCATCCACCTCCTTGGCCACGGCTATCTGGTTGACATTGGAGGGATCCATGATGGCCACAGGCGCGGCCGGCTCCACGAAGTCGGCGGGGGCGGCGGTGCGCTCCTGCATCTTCTTGGGCAGCCAGCGGGCGAAGTAGGACAGCAGGAAGCAGACGAAGAAGTAGACCACCGAGGCCACCACCAGGGTCTGCAGGATGTTGAAGTACATGGAGCCCAGACGACGGGACTCCTGCAGCAGATCCGTGTACATGATGATGGAGCCCAGAGCCGTATCCTTGAGGACCACGACCAGCTGGGTCACGGCCGCCGGCAACATGGCATAGACGGCCTGGGGAACCTCGATCTGCATCAGGGACTGGGTCCTGGTCAACCCCAGGGCCAGAGAGGCCTCGCGCTGGCCATTGGGCAGGTTGCCCACGCCCGAACGGATCAGCTCAGCCACCACGGAGCCGTTGTAGAGGATCAGGCCCAGCACGACGGCCCAGTAGGAGGCCTGGCTGATTCCAGCAAAGGCGAACCAGCGCCAGAAAAAGATCATCATCATCAGCACCGGGACGGCCCGGCAGAACTCCACTATGACGCCTGAGACTGCCCTTACCAGCCCGTTGGGCAGCAGACGGCCGATGCCGAAGACGAATCCGAAGATGACCGAGCCTATCACGGCAACAACCGAGGCCTTGATGGTCAGCCAGAGCCCGGGCAGGTAGAAGTCCGACCAGGCTTCGTAGTCCAGGGCCGGGCGCCAGAGTTCCCAGCTCAGCTGGTTCTCACCGTCCGGAGGGTTGTGCAGCCTCATCAGCACCAGGATGACCACGATGGCGAAGATGACGGCGGCTATCCAGTTGGCGATTCGTATGGTGCGCCGGCCCTTGGGGCCGGGTTGATCGAAGAGCAGCGAGCTCTCATTGTCCTGTGCCATGGCCGCTCACCTCCTCACTGCCAGCTTGTTGGACAGGTACGTGGTCAAGGCTCCGATGGGCAGAACCAGAATCACGTATCCCAGGGCGAAAATCAGGAAGATGGCCACAATGGCGTTGGCGTGGAACTCGATCATCTCGCTCATCAGGGAGGAGCTCTCGGAGGCCACGGAAGCGGCTGCAGCCACGGTGGAGTTCTTCAGCAGGGCGATGAAGGTGTTGCCCAGGGGCGCCACCGACCCGCGGAAGGCCTGGGGCAGAATGATCTGCGAGGCCGACTGGAAGAAGCTCAACCCCAGAGCGCGGGCCGCCTCGGCCTGGCCCAGAGGAACCGTGTTGATGCCCGAGCGCAGGGACTCGCAGACGAAGGCCGCCGTATACAGGGACAGGCCCGTCACCGCCAGCCAGAAGAAGTTGACGGAGAATTCCGGCGAGAAGCTGATCTTGAGCTGGGCGAAGGCCCCCAGGACCATGAAGACCATGATGATGGTCAGAGGCATGTTCTGGAAGAACTCCACATACCCTCGGCCGACGGCCCTCAGGGAGGAGATGGGCGAGATACGCATGATCACCAGGATGATGCCCAGAATCAGCGAGAAGAGGGCCGACCAGAGGGTCAGTTGGATGTTGACCCAGAAGGCCGCCGGGATGTCGTAGTCGGAAAACAGTTCGATGATGGTTGACATCTCACTCTCCTTCCGTTGGCTTGGGCGGGTTGAATCGCGGGTCGGGTTTGTAGTGGGTGCCCCGGGTGTTGTTCTCCAGCGCCCGCTGCCAGGAGCCGTTGGCCTCCATGTCGGCCAGGGCCGCGTTGATCTTGTGGGCCAGCTTGGTATTCCCCTTCTTGATGCCTACGCCGTAGTACTCCTGGGTGAAGGGTTTGCCCACCAACCGCAACCTTCCACGGGAGGCGGAGGCCAGCCCGGCCAGGATGATGTCGTCAGTGGTGACCGCATCGACGATGCCTGAGAAGAGGGCCGTGGCGCATTCGGCATAGCCGGGCTGCTCCATCAGCTGGACCTCCTTGGCAAACTTTTTCTTGACAGTGACGGCCGAGGTGGATCCGGTCACGGAGCACAGGCGCTTGCCGTTGAGGTCCTCGGGGCCGCGGATCTGATGGTCCTCCTTGCGCACCAGCAGGTCCTGGCCGGCCACGATGTATGGTCCGGCGAAGGAGACCGCCCGCTTGCGCTCGTCCGTTATGGAGTAGGAGGCCAGGATCATGTCCACGTCGCCGTTCTGGAGCATGGCCTCCCGCTGCTTGGAGGGGGCCTCCTTCCAGACGATGTCGTCGGCGCTGTACCCCAGCTTGTCGGCGATGTAGGTTGCCACGTCCACGTCGAAGCCCACATAGGTCCCGGCCTTCTTGAAGCCCAGACCAGGCTGGTCGAACTTGATGCCCACCCGGATCTTGCCTGCCTCCTTGTCGGAGCCGCAAGCCGCCAGTGAGACCAGACAACCCAGTGCGCACAGGATTGCGGTCAGATTCCTGGCCAGCCGTTTCAACGGCCGGCCCATGCCATGCATGCTTGCATTCATGCGGATACGCTTCCCTCCTGCTTCAGTGGGTCAGAATCTTGGACAGGAAGTCGGCGGCCCGCTGGGTCTTGGGGTGGTCGAAGAAATCGTCAGGGTCGTCCTTTTCCAGGATCCGCCCGTCGGCCATGAAGACGATATGATCGGCCGCCTGACGGGCAAAGCCCATCTCATGGGTCACGCAGATCATGGTCATGCCCTCCTGGGCCAGTTGGATCATGACATCCAGCACCTCGTTGACCATCTCCGGGTCCAGCGCTGATGTGGGCTCGTCGAAGAGCATGATCTTGGGCTGCATGGCCAGGGCACGGGCGATGGCCACACGCTGCTGCTGGCCGCCGGAGAGCTGGGAGGGCATCTTGGAGGCCTGGGATTCCACGCCCACCCGCGCCAGGAGGTCCATGGCCAGGTCCTCGGCATCCTTCTTGGGCATGTGGCGCACCTTGATGGGCGCCAGGGTCATGTTCTCCAGGATGGTCTTGTTGGCGAAGAGGTTGAAGGACTGGAAGACCATGCCCACCTCGGCCCTGAGCCGAGCCAGGTCTCGTCCCTCCTGGGGTAGGGGCTCCCCCTCGATCCTGATGACACCGGAGTCGATGGACTCCAGGCGATTGATGGTTCGGCACATGGTGGACTTGCCGGAACCTGAGGGCCCGACCACCACCAGCACCTCGCCGGTGTCGACCTGCAGGTTGATGTCCTTGAGGACGTGCAGGCTGCCAAAATGTTTCTCGACGTGGGCCAGCTCGACCAGCGGCCCGGACTTGTCCTTGACGGGGCGGTCCGAAGACGGTTTCTCCGGCAGAATCCGCTCCGACGGCTGTTTGGTTGTTTCGCTCATATTGGGCAGTTTACTCATCCTTTGTTGCAGAACGGCCATAGAAACGGTTCTCATGAAAAGCGGAGCCCCTGGCCAAGCGCGACCGATTGACCCGCCAATGCATAGAAGGACAAAAACAATAAGGGCCGGTCTCCCGCAGGATTCCAGCCCTTATAGTCTCTCGTCGATCAGTGACGAAGTGCGCTCAGTCGGCATCCTCCTGATCCGGCTCCCAGTCCACGCCGGTCTCGGCGCGTTGCTGGTCGGAAATGGGCGCAGGGGCACCGGTCATGGGATCCTGGCCGCCACCGGACTTGGGGAAGGCGATGACATCGCGGATGGAGTCGGCTCCCGTCAGAATCTGGGCGGTCCTGTCCCAGCCGAAGGCGATGCCCGCGTGGGGCGGAGCGCCGTACTTGAAGGCATCCAGCAGGAAGCCGAACTTCTCCTGGGCCTCCTCGGGGCCGATACCCAGCACCTTGAAGATTCGGTCCTGGATGTCGTCGCGGTGGATACGCACCGAGCCGCCGCCCATCTCCTCACCGTTGCAGACGATGTCGTAGGAGTCGCTCATGGCGCGCTCGGGATCCTTGTCGAAGCGGTCGATCCAGTCGGCCGAGGGCATGGTGAAGGGGTGATGCATGGAGGTCCACTTGGAATGGCCCACGGCCACATCGTCGTCATCCGGGTCGTCGGTGGGCTTGAAGAGCGGGAAGTCCACCACCCAGGTCAGAGCGAATTCGTCGGGCTTGAGCAGTCCCTGGCGACGGGCGATCTCCACACGGGCCGCACCCAGCAGGGTCTGCGAGGCCTCGCGGGGACCGGCTGCGAAGAAGACGGCATCGCCATCCGAAGCACCCACAGCCTCCTTGAGGCCCTGACGCTCGGCATCAGACAGGTTCTTGGCCACGGGTCCCTTGAGGGTGCCCTCGCCGGTGAACTGGACGTAGGCCAAGCCCTTGGCACCCCGCTGGCGGGCCCATTCCTGCCAGGCATCGAACTGCCTGCGGGGCAGGTTGGCCGCACCCTGGTAGACCACGGCGCCCACGTAGGGGGCCTGGAAGACCCGGAAGGGGGTGTCCTTGAAGTAGTCGGTCAGTTCGACGATGGGGTTGCCGAAGCGCAGGTCGGGCTTGTCGGAGCCGTACTTGTCCATGGCCTCCTGCCAGCTGATCCTGGGGATGGGCAAGGTGACCTCAAATCCTGCAGCCTTCCAGACCTCGGCAATGACCTGCTCGGCCATGGCCATTACGTCCTCCTGGGAGGCAAAGCTCATCTCGATGTCCAGCTGGGTGAACTCGGGCTGCCTGTCGGCGCGGAAGTCTTCGTCGCGGTAGCAGCGGGCGATCTGGTAGTAACGCTCGAAGCCACCCACCATCAGCATCTGCTTGAGTAGCTGGGGGGACTGCGGCAGGGCATACCAGGATCCGGGCACCAGGCGGGCCGGGACCAGGAAGTCGCGGGCACCCTCGGGCGTGGACTTGATCAGGGTTGGCGTCTCGATCTCGCAGAAGTCCATCTTGTCCAGGGCGGCACGGGCGGCACGGTTCATGGCGGCCCTCAGGCGGATGTTGCGCTGCATGGAGGGGCGGCGCAGGTCCAGATAACGGTAGCGCAGCCGCACATCCTCGCCGGGCAGCTTGTTCTCGGCCTCGTTCTCCAGGGCTGTGGACACCTGGAAGGGCAGGGCGGCCGACTTGGCCAGAACCTCGATCTTGTCGGCCACGATCTCGATGTGCCCGGTGGACAGGTGCTCGTTGTCATTGCCCTCGGGACGTTCGCGAACCTT
The DNA here is from genome assembly GCF_026537325.1 of Bifidobacterium sp. B4142. Taxonomy (GTDB): domain Bacteria; phylum Actinomycetota; class Actinomycetes; order Actinomycetales; family Bifidobacteriaceae; genus Bombiscardovia. The sequence continues at coordinate 327,789 of NZ_JAFNMJ010000002.1, read as the reverse complement.
GCCGGTGACCTGGATCACGTACTCGCTGCGCAGGGGCCGGGCCTCTTCCTCGTCATAGATGACGATCTGCACCAGACCGGAGCGGTCACGCAGGTCGATGAAGGCCACACCTCCGTGATCACGGCGGCGATCCACCCAACCGGCCACCGTGACCTGGCGACCGACCATATCTTCAGTGACATCCGTGGCGTAGCTGGTTCTGTAAGCCGACTGGCCCATGCTTTCCTGTACCTCCATAATGCTCGGCCTGCCCGTGCGTCAGGCCTGGTATTCCACACTCTGCCGGGCATACAGGCTATCCGGCGTCCACGACACCAGGTCAGTCGGAATCTGTTCACCGGTAATGATGTTCTTGACCTGGTCACCCTCCTGCTGGCCCTCCTTGGCGGGGAACCAGACATAGGGGATGCCCAGGTGGTCGGCATAGCGGATCTGCTTGCCGATCTTGGCTGCGGTCGGTGCCACGTCAGCGGCGATCCCCCTGGCACGCAGGTCCTGGGCGATATGGTTGCTGACGGTGCGATCCTCCTCGTCCCAAACAGCGACCATGACCGCCGCTGGGGAGACCCGAGAGGCCTGAACCCCCTGGGCCAACAGGTAGGAGAGCAGGCGCGAAAGCCCGATGGACAGCCCCACACCCGGGTAGGTGCGATTGCCCTGGCTGGCCAGGTTGTCATAACGGCCGCCGGAGCAGATGGATCCCAGGGACTGCGCCCCCTCAAGGAGAGTCTCATAAACAGAGCCGGTGTAGTAGTCCAAGCCGCGGGCGATCTTCAGGTCGGCGATGACAGAGCCCGGCCGGATGCGTGCAGCCTCGTCGATGATCATGGCCAGCGTCTCCAGCCCCTCAATGGCCAAGGAGTATGAAGAAGACTGCTTGTCGATGCCAACCTTGTCGACCAGGGCGTCGAACCGCTGGCGCAGCTGCTCGCCATCGTCGGCAGTCAGCTCAGCCAGATCCAGGCAGGCCCTGGCCTGGTCCTGGTTGGCACCGCACTCACTGACCAGCAGGCTGGCCACCTCGTCAGGGCCGATCTTGTCCAGCTTGTCGATCTCGCGCAGCACGCCCTCGACATCCTCCAGACCCAGACCCCTGTAGAATCCCTCGGAAAGCTTGCGGTTGTTGGCATGCACGGTAGGCTTGGGCAGTCCGAAGGCCCGCAGCTCCTCCAGAGCGCTCAGCATGACCAGGGGCACCTCGACCTCGTAGTGGTCGGGCAGCTCCCCGTTGCCAATCACATCAATATCAGCCTGGACGAACTCCCTGAACCGTCCCTCCTGGGGGCGCTCCCCCCGCCAGACCTTTTGAATCTGCCAGCGCTTGAAGGGGAAGGTCAAGTCGTTGCTGTGTTCCACCACGTAGCGGCTCAGCGGCACGGTCAGGTCAAAATGCAAGCCCAGCCGACGCTCCACCGGCACATCCTTTTCCTGGCCCAGATCCTGCAGCCGGGAGAGCAGGTAGATCTCCTTGCTGGTCTCCCCCTTCTTGAGCAGGCTGGAGCCCTCTTCGACTGCCCGGGTCTCAATGCCGATGTAGCCGTTCAATTCGAAGACCTTGCGGAGCGTGTCGATAACGCGCTGCTCCACCACTCGTTGTGAAGGAAGCCATTCAGGGAAACCGGATAGAGATGTGCCTTTTGCCATAAGAACCTATACTATAGGAGGTCAAGGAAAATGGTACTGCCATATTTTGCGATCTCTCCAACACACAAGCCTAAGGAGCTGGCCATGGCCGACAACACCGCCATCACACCCGAGAACACCTCGACACCGCAGGAGGAGCACACCGCGGATGCGGCGGGCCAGGTCGCCGCTGCCACGACACCCGAAGCCGGACAGACCCAGAGCGCACCGGTACCGGCTGAGCCGCCGGCAAAGCCCAAGGCAGTCCCCTCCCCTGCGGCTTTGGCCCACAAGGCCCCTCATGTCAAGGCCGCTCCGGCCGCTCCCACCTACAGCCAGGAGGAGATCGACAAGGCAGAAGCCTTCGGACGGGTGGACGAGCAGGGCAATGTCTTCGTCCGCGAGGGCGACCAGGAGCGCCAGGTGGGCCAGTTCCCCAACGCTGATGCCAAGGAGGCCCTAAACCTCTACGCCCGCCGCTACCTGGACCTCAAGGAGAAGCTGAACCTCTTCGCCTCCAGGCTGCGCAGCCCTAAGATCAAGGCCCACGAGATTGACGAGTCCATAACCTCACTCAAGGAGGAGACCAGCCAGCCCGAGGCCGTCGGCGACCTCGCAGCCCTCCGCACGCAGTTGGACCAGCTGGCCGAACAGGGGCAGGCACGCAAGGCCGAGCTGGCGCAGGCACGCAAGGATGCCATGGCCAAGGCCATCAAGGAGCGGACCGCCATTGTGGAGAAGGCCGAAGAGCTGGCTGCCTCCTTGGGCGACTCCACCAACTGGCGTTCCACAGCGGACAAGTTCCGTTCCCTCTTCGAGCAGTGGCAGCACCACCAGCGCACCACCATCCGCATCGACAAGGCCGACGCGGACGCGCTCTGGAAGCGCTTCTCCTCCGCCCGCACCACCTTCAACCAGGCCCGCCGCAAGTGGGCCCAGCAGCGTGATGCCCAACGGACAGAGACCAAGCGGATCAAAGAGGAGATCATCGCCGAGGCCGACCAGATCAAGGACTCCACCAACTGGGGACCCACCTCCCACCAGTTCAACGAGCTTATGGACCGTTGGAAGCAGGCCGGACGGGCAGGACGTCAGGATGACGATGCCCTCTGGGCCCGGTTCCGTCAGGCCGCGGATGTCTTCTTCAACGCCCGTCAGGCAGACCGGGACAAGACCTCGGTCAACGAGCGCGAAAACCTGACCAAGAAAGAAGCCCTGGTGGCCAAGGCTGAGGCTCTGCTGCCCGTCAAGGATGCCAAGGCCGCCAAGCAGGCCCGGCAGGAGCTGGCCAAGATCCAGGAGGAATGGGACGGCATCGGCTTTGTCCCCCGTGACGACATGCGCCGGATCGAAGGCAGGATGGATGCTGTGGACCGGCAGATCAAGGCCGTGGAGGATGCAGCCTGGAACCAGTCGGACCCCGAGGCCGATGCCCGCGTCTCCAGCTTCGAGCAGCAGCTGGCCGCCCAGCTTGAGGATCTGGACCGTCGGATCGCCGCCGAGCAGGATCCGGCTAAGAAGCAGGAGCTTGAGGCCGAGAAGGCCACCAAGGAGCAGTGGATGAACGCCGTGCGCTGATCGCATCTGACTGCTTCAGGGCCCCCGGCCTGGTCATCGACCACCGGGGGCCCTTCCGTAACCACCGTTGATAACCGTCTTTCAGTTCAAGGCCGAAAGCAAGTGACCCTGCCGTCGCAAGAGTGTAGAGGAAAAGCGGACATAGCGGTGGTTGAGATGGAAGGTCAGATGGCCCGCATATGGGGGCTGGCCGAACCCTTGGCTCCGGTCAGACGGTAGGCATCGAAGACCCCGTCGATCTTCCTGACTGCCGACAAGAGGGTGTTCAGATGCTGGGGGTCGCCCATTTCGAAGACGAACTGGCTGACCGCCACCCGGTCACGGCCAGTGGACTGGCTGCCAGACAGGATGTTGACGCCGTGGTCGGACAGCACCTGAGTGATGTCGGAGAGCAGGTGGGGCCGATCCAGGGCCTCCACCTGGATCTGGACCATGAAGGTGCCCTGCTTGCCTGTCCAGGAGACCTCGATGATCCGTTCGGGTTGCTTCTTGCGAAGGTCCAGAAGGTTCTGACAGTCGGACCGATGAACCGAAACGCCCTGGTTGCGGGTGATGAACCCGGTGATGGGATCTCCCGGCACCGGGGTGCAGCAACGGGCCAGCTTGACCCAGACATCGTCCACACCCTTGACCGAGATCCCCTGGGAGGTCTCCGGCCGGCTGGACTTGGCGACCCGCTGCAGGGGAATGGCCTCCTGCTCCACCTCGTCCTCAAGGGCTGACCGGCCGGCATCATTGACCAGCCGGGAAATCACATTCTGAGTGGAGACCTGTCCGTCGCCTATGGCGGCGTAGACCGCATTCTCATTGGGATAGTTAAGCTCGTCGGCAGCACCCACCATGGCTTCGGGGGTAAGCAGAGTGGCCACGGGCAGGTTCCGCTTGCGCATGGCGCGGATCAGCTCGTCCTTGCCCTCCTCGATGGTCTCCGAACGGCGCTCCTTGCTGAACCACTGACGGATCTTGCTGCGGGCGCGAGGGCTCTTGGCGAAGCTGAGCCAGTCACGCGAGGGTCCATCGGTGTCCGACTTGCTGGTCAGAATCTCCACCGTATCCCCGTTGCGCAGCTTGGTGTCCAGGGGGACCAGACGACCGTTGACCCTGGCGCCCATGGTTCTGTGCCCCACCTCGGTGTGGACGGCGTAGGCGAAGTCCACGGGTGTGGAGTCGGCCGGCAGGGAGATGATCTTGCCCTTGGGGGTGAACACATAGACCTCGGCCGAACCCAGATCGTCCTTCAGGGAGCCCAGGAACTCGTTGGAGTCAGGGGTCTCGCTAGTCCAGTCGGCCAGCTGCTGGATCCAGGTCAGGTTGTCCTCCTGGCTCAGCTCCCCCTCCTGGCGCTCACGCTTGACGTCGGACTTGTCCGGCTGGGAGAGCTCGCGGCCGGCGGACCCGTTCTCCTTGTACTTCCAGTGGGCGGCGATGCCGAACTCGGCACGACGGTGCATCTGCCAGGTGCGGATCTGGATCTCCACCGGCTTACCGCCCGGGCCCACCACCGTGGTGTGCAGGGACTGGTAGCGGTTGGTCTTGGGCATGGCGATGTAGTCCTTGAACCGCCCAGGCACCGGACTCCATCGGGCATGGACGGCACCCAGGGTCGCATAGCAGTCGCGGATGGTGCCCACGATGATGCGCACCCCTACCAGATCGTAGATATTGGCGAAATCGTGCCCTCGCACAATCATCTTCTGGTAGATGCTGAAATAATCCTTGGGCCGTCCGGTCACCTGAGCCTTGATGCCCTGGGCATCCAGATCCTCGTGGATCTCGTCCAGGATCTGCTTCAGGTAGACCTCCCGCTGGCCCGCCCTGCGGGAGACCAGGACCACGATCTCGTTGTAGATCTTGGGATAGAGGGTCTTGAAGCTGAGCTCCTCCAGCTCGGTCTTGATGGCGTTCATGCCCAGACGGTTGGCAAGGGGCGCATAGACATCCAGGGTCTCGCGCGCCTTGCGCTGGGCCGATGAAGCCTTGACGTAGCGCCAGGTGCGGGCGTTGTGGACCCGATCGGCCAGCTTGACCACCAGGACGCGGACATCCCGGCTCATGGCCACGATCATCTTACGGATGGTCTCGGCCTGGGCCGAATCACCGTAGTCCATCTTGGATATTTTGGTGACCCCATCCACCAGGCCGGCCACCGTGTCGCCGAACTCGTTCCGGCACTGCTCCAAGGTGTAGTCGGTGTCCTCCACGGTGTCGTGCAGCAGGCCGGCCGAAACCACCGTGGGACCCATGCCCAGGTCGGCCAGAATCTGGGCCACAGCCAATGGATGAATGATGTAGGGCTCGCCGGACTTGCGCCTCTGGTCGGCATGCTGGACCACAGCGCGATCGTAGGCGCGCTGGAGCATGGACAGATCCTCGCCCGGATGATGGGCGGCGCAAATCTCCCAGATGGGCATTAGGGGGTTGAGCGGATCGTCGCTGACCTCACATCCCAAGGCTCTGGAGGACAGGCCAGAAGGGGTCTGATCGCCGACATCGTTGCTGCAGACGCTGCCCTCCTGAGTGACCATTCAAGCCTCCAATGTAGCGATATGATGCACCAATCCTACACTTGCGCCTAGCCCATTCAGGCTGCCCGTGTCCGAAGGGTGCCTCAGCGGCCGGTTGAGCCGAACCCGCCATCCGAACGCACAGAACCAGGCAGGCGTTCGGCGGGCACGAAACGGGCCTGCACGTAACGCTGAATGACCAGCTGGGCGATACGTTCCCCTGGGTCGAAGTGGACCGACTCATGCGGATCCAGGTTGATCAGCGGAACCTTGATTTCACCACGGTACCCGGCATCGATGGTCCCGGGCGCGTTGAGCACGGTCACCCCCATTTTGACTGCCAGTCCCGAGCGCGGATGAACCAAGCCGACGTAGCCGTTGGGCAAGGCCAAGGCCACTCCAGTGGGCACCAACGCCCGCTGGAAAGGGGCCAGATCTACATCCACCCTGGCACGCAGATCAGCCCCTGCATCGCCGGGCATTGCGTATTCCGGCACCTTGGCCCCATCCAAGGATTTGAACAGGACCTCGACCGTTTCTGGCTCGTTGTAGGACTCGTCGTAGGCCATCAGGCGGCGCACTCCTTGCAGACGGGCTTGCCGTCGGGGGTGGTGTAGGCCAGTTGGCTCCGGTGCTTGACCAGGAAGCAGTTGGAGCAGATGAATTCATCGCCCTGCATGGGGATGACGGTCACCGAAGAGTCCTCATTACTCAGGTCGGCGCCAGGCAGCTCGTAGTCCTCGGCGATGGCGTTCTCGTCGTCGTCCAGGTCGGCCCCGGCATCCTGGCCGCTTTTGCCCAGCTCCTGCAGGGATTCCTCGTCTTCGTCCTTGTCGCGCGGGGTATCGTAATCCTGTGCCATCGTGTACCCTTTCCTTGTTCGGCCGGCCACCTCGTATGCCGGTCATTTCACACGATATGTACTGCGCATAGGATACACGATTTCAAAAGCACGTAAAATACCAACCGTAGGGCACAATGGAAATACCTAAGGCCGTGTAAAGGAACCGTAAGAGGATAGGGGCGTGCATGTCTGAGAATGGGACCAGGGTGGCCAGCTTTGACCATGTCGACGACAGGGGCGATCTGGTCTTCGTCTGTGACCACCGGCACTTCGCCGTAAGGGTCGACGATGCGCTTGATCGCGCCATTCTTGAGGCCAAGCAGGTCAAGGAGGAAGAGGACGTTGACCCCCAGACCGGCAAGTCCAAGCCCCTGCCTGTCTCGGCCATTCAGGCGGCTGTGCGCGCCGGCGCTCGCCCTGAGCAGGTGGCTCAGCAATACGCTGTCAACGAAGCGCTGGTACGGCGTTTCGCGGCCCCGGTGGAGACCGAAAAGAAGTACGCCATCGAGCAGTTCCTGACCATGCCGGCGCCCAAGGGGTCGGGCGGGCGAAACTACCAGGAACTGATCGGCAAGGTGCTGGCCCGCGCAGGAGTCAGCCTGTCACAGGTGTCCTGGCAGGCCACCAGACGAGGGTACGAACCCTGGAACATCAACGGCGTGTTTACCTTGGACAAGCGGATTTTCAACGCCCGCTGGGCCTGGAACATGCATGACAACACCGTGACCTGTCTGAACGGGGCGGCAAGGATGCTGCTGGATGATTCCGCAGACGATCATGGTCAGGATCGGCCTGCCGAAGCGATTGACGATCAGACCGACAGGCGGCCTCCAAGCCAGAAGGATACCTTTACCCAAATCGAAGAAGAGGACGCCGGATCGGAGGGCCAGGAGAGCGGTGAACGTCAGGCGGCACTCACGGCCTGGCTCTATGGCAAGCCCAAGGAGAGCCAGGAGCGGACAGCCGAGCAAGAGCCCAGCCACCCCAGCGCAGAACTGACCGAGGACCCCGACACAGCCGAGCATCCTCCCATTAGGGACAACGAATCCACCATGGTCCTGCCCGTGCAGAACCATGGACAGAGCCAGGCGGACCAGGAGCAGCCCCGGCAAGAGGATCCAGGCGATGATGCCGGGCAGGACGAGCAGGAGGATCAGCCCAAGGAGGGTCGCCGCAGCAAGCGGGCCAAAAAGCACTCCGGACGGTCGGCCGTGCCCAGCTGGGATGAGATCCTCTTCGGCAAGTAGTCAGACCAGGTCGATCATGCAGGGAATCTGCGTCTCCAGACGGGTCCATGAACCATGCACGCCGGGCAGCCTGGTTGCGGCATCCGTCTGATCTGCAGAATTCACCAGGGTGATCCGGTCACCGGCCAGCACCATAAGGTCGCCGATCATGGGTCGGACCCGAGCGTCCACAGGGCCGAAGATTCCCCCTTGGATGGCCTGGTCCCGGGTCAACACCCAGGCCCGCTCCCCCAGACGCTCACGCCAGCGTGTAGCCACGACCTGGGGGTTCGCCCCCTGGTCCAGATAGAGCATGACCGCCCTGGGCTCGCCGCCCACCAGTCGCACATCCCGGTTCAGTTCGGGATCCTGGGCAATGTCAATGCGCTGGTTCGGATCGGACTCAACCATGCCGTGATCGGCTATGATCACCGTCAGTGTCCCGGCAGGCAGGCGGCGATGAAGCTCGGCCAGCTGTGCATCGGTGGCTTCAAGAGCGGCCACCCACTCCTCACCCTCCCAGCCGCTGTGGTGGCCCACCTTGTCCACATCGCGAATGTAGAGGTAGGTCAGACCCGGCTGGCGGGCGGCCTCGCAGGCGGCCAGGAGACGCTGACGGGAGTGGTTGTGGGCCAGATACTCCCCGCCACGCAGAGCCGCGCGGGTCAGGGCTGAATCGCGAAAACGCGGCAGGCCCGAGGAGGTCACACGGACCCCTTGCGCCTGGAGGGTCTCAAAGACCGTGGGACGGCGTTGCAGGTGCTCGGGATCCTGAGCGCCCCTGAATTGGATCATCTGACCCAACTGGCCGGTGTCCGGATTCAGCTGGGTGTAGCCGGTCATGCCGGTCAGTCCAGGGCTGGTTCCGGTGCCGAAGACCCCCATGGCCGCCACGGTCGTCGAGGGCAGACTGGTGTAGAGGGGACGCTGGTTGATGGGCTCGGACAGCAGCGAGCGCAGGTAGGGCACATGGCCCTGGCGGCTGACCAGATTCCAGAATCCCAGCCCATCCACCAGGACGACGACCACCGACCGGGCCTCCGGCAGTCCCAGAGCCTCCTGGAGAGCCTTGGCAGACGGATGGACGTCGGTGGCCACAGGCATTCCCAGGCAGGCACTCAGGGCTGGCAGGACGGCGGACAGATGCCTGGCCCCGCCAACATGGTTAGCCCCCGCCCGGTCCCCGTATTGGATAGGCGGACTCGGCTGCAGCAGTTCCTTCATGTCAGGTGTATCCAGACCCATGCCTTCCATTCAAGCACGGTCAGACCCCAGGCCGACACCGCATCCCTGCGGTGAAGGCTTTGGCGGACCGTCCGGTTATCATAAGGCGGAACGTGAAGGAGCAGGAGCTGGAGCATGGCAACTCATCGCAGGAGCAAGGCGGCGGGGTACGACCCCAGGCAGGTCAAGGAGCACATCGTCGAAACCCCTCTGAACGAGGAGATGAGCAAGTCCTTCCTGGAATACGCCTACTCGGTCATCTACGCCAGGGCCCTGCCCGACGCCCGTGACGGACTCAAGCCGGTCCAGCGGCGGATCATCTATCAGATGGGCCAGATGAACCTCAACCCCGACCGCCCCTACATGAAGTCCGCCAGGGCCGTGGGCGAGGTCATGGGCAAGCTGCACCCCCATGGCGACTCCTCCATCTACGAGGCCATGGTCAGGCTGGCTCAGCCCTTCGCCATGCGCCTGCCCCTGGTCGACGGCCACGGCAACTTCGGATCCCTGGACGACGGACCGGCGGCCTCCCGCTACACCGAGGCCAGGCTGGCTCCGGCGGCCCTGGGCATGAACGCCGACATCGACCAGGACACGGTGGACTTCTCCCCCAACTACGACAACAAGCTCAAGGAGCCCCAGGTCCTGCCCTCGGCCATCCCCAACCTGCTGGTCAACGGAGCCTCGGGCATCGCCGTGGGCATGGCCACCAACATGATCACCCACAACCTGAGCGAGGTGGTGGCCGCTGCCAAGTATCTGATGGCCCACCCGGACGCAAGCCTGGACGAACTCATGCGCTACGTGCCCGGCCCGGATCTGCCCGGCGGCGGGGTCATCGTGGGTCGGGACGGCATCCGCAAGGCTTACGAGCACGGCCGGGGGGCCTTCGTGACCAGGTCCGTCACCCACCTGGAGAACGTGACCGCCCGCAAGAAGGCCATCGTGGTCACTGAGCTGCCATTCATGGTGGGACCCGAACGGGTTCTGGAACGCATCTCGGATGGGGTGCGCAACCACAAGCTGGAGGGCATCTCCAGCGCCATCGACCTGACCGACCGGCACAACGGGACCCGCCTGGTCATCGAGATCAAGACGGGATTCGACCCGGGCAAGGTCCTGGGCAAACTCTTCAAGTACACGCCCCTGGAGGACTCCTTCACCATCAACAACGTGGCCCTGGTCCACGGACGGCCCAGAACCATGGGGCTCAAGGAGCTGCTGGAGGTCTGGGTGGAGCACCGGCGCACGGTCATCCATCGGCGCAGCGAGTTCCGCCGCAAGAAGGCCCTGGAACGTCTGCATCTGGTCGAGGGTCTTCTGCTGGCCCTGGTCGACATCGACGAGGTCATCCAGGTCATTCGCAGCTCGGACGATGCGGATGCGGCCAAGACCAAGCTGATGGCGGTCTTCGACCTGGATCAGACCCAGGCCCAGTACATTCTTGACCTGCGGCTGCGGCGGCTTACTAAGATGAGCAGGATCGAGCTGGAGGGCGAACGCGACGACCTCAACAAGCAGCTGGAGGAACTGGAGCGGATTCTGGGTTCCTCGGCCGAGCTTGACCGGGTGGTCATCCAGGAGATGGACCAGGCGGTGGCCCAGTGGGGTACGCCCAGGCGCACGGTCATCCTGGACCAGGAGCCCTCCGGCGATCTGGCCCCCGTGCAGTCGGCAGCAGCCGGCGACCAGCAAACCCCCGGCAAGGCCGGTGCCGGCCCACAGGCCGCACTGATGGCAAGCGGAGGAACCAGCCGCGGCGGGGACGGCGGCGACCTGCACATGGAGGACAAGCCCTGCACGGTCATGATGAGCGCCACCGGCCTGCTGGCACGCAGCACCCCAGGAGCCTTGGACGCCTGGCGGTCCCGGCCACGCAACCAGGACCGGGGGCATGACGACCAGATCATCGCCATATTCGCCACCACCACCCTGGCCACCTACGGCCTGGTCACCACGGCTGGACGGCTGATCACCGCTCCTGTGGCCGACCTGCCGCTGATCCCCGCCACCGCCAACCCCAACCTGAGCGGGGGCATCGTGGCTGACGAGCTTCTGGGCGGGACCGCCAGCACCGAACCACAGGCCGACGAGCACGCCGTCACCGTCATCGACATGGCCGACACCCGGCCCCTGGCCCTGGGCACCCGGCTTGGCACGGTCAAACGTTGGAACCGCGAGTCCCCGACCACCATGGACTCTTGGACGGTCATCGACCTGAAGGATGAGGATCAGGTGGTCTTCGCAGCCCCCTGCCAGGACGGGGACCGCATGGTGCTCATCTCCTCGGATGCCAGCCTATTGACCTTCACCGGCGACAAGGTTCGCCCCCAGGGTCGCAATGCGGCAGGCATGGTGGGCATCCGACTGGTCCAGGGCTGCCAGGTCGCCACCTTCGCGGTTGTGCCGGCCGGAGAGATCGGCTGGACCTACCAGGAGACCGGCGAGGATGGCATGAGCACCCAGGCCGGGGCCGTGGTCCTGACCGTGGCCGGTGACTCCGAGGCTCTGCCCGGCACCGAGAATGGGTCGGCCAAGCTGACTCCGCTGGAGATGTATCCGGTCAAGGGCCGTGGCACGAGGGGCGTGCGCTCCCAGCGCTTCCTCAAGGGTCAGGACACCCTGCTGCTGGCCCGGGTGGGCGCCTGGCCCCTGCACGCCAGCACCGCTGCCGGTTCTCCGGTCGACCTGCCCGACGTGGACATGCGCCGGGATGCCTCCGGCCAGGAGCTGGCAGCGCCCATCGCCTTTGTAGCCTGAGGACACGTTCACACAAGGCTCAGTAGAGGGCCATGCCGCCTGGTCCGGCCGTGAATCCGGCGGCGGCCAGGGCCATGCCCACCGGTTCACGCATGGTCAGGGGTCGGCCATTGGCATCACTGAAGAGGATGCGTCCCTGCCCGCCCCGCCTCAGCCATGAAGCCAGCTGGGCGAAGGCCGCCTCCAGCAATCCACGCTCGGGCTCGCCGAAGACTAGCAGATGATGCCCCTTGGGCGCCGCATAGACCAGGGCGCAGCCTCGATGCTGCACCAAGAGGTTCCCCATCCGCCGAATGGGCCGACCGCCGGCATCCCCTGATGTAGTCGGCCAGGCAAGAGCCGTGCCATAGAGGTTGGCGGGATCGGTCACATCCATGACCACGGGCTCGGGAGGTCGCTGCCCCGATCTGTCTTCACCATCGCTCCTGCGCTCATCCTCTTGGAAGTCCCTGAGCTGGTTGATCACCTCTCGGGGGGCGAACTGGGCACCGCCGAAACCGTCGACGATGACCCCACGCGTCAGCTGACCGGCCTCCTCCATCCGTCTGCAGACCTGATAGAGGGCCGAGAATCCGCCAGGCAGAGACCGCACCTCAGGCAGCACCGGAGCCAGGAGCCCATAGCGGTCCAGGATGGCCTGCTCCTCGTGGACCAGGCGGACGGTCCGCTGTCGATCATCGTCCTGGCTGCCTCTAGGCTCATCGCGTGAACCGGCCATGCCAGTCCCCGCTGAGCCTCCTGCTGACCCGCGCTCATCCACAACCAGGGTCCAGAACCCCTCCGCCGCTGCTGACAGCGCTGTTGAGCTTGTCGCCCGCATCATGGCTGCACGACCCCTGGGCCTGCCGTGTCCATGCAGGCCGTGGGGCAGGCGTCGGGTCCTCCCCGAGGACTGAGACCCTGATCCTCGGATCAGGCGCCGAACCGGAGCCAGGGAGGCGTTGGTGACCAGTCCACACCTGACCAAATCCCAGAGCGACCGTGCCACGGCCTCCTGATCGGGGGCTTCAAAACCAAGAGACTCAACGTCATTCCCGCCCCGGCCGGCGCAGGCGCGCAGAAGCCGATCGAAGCGGTAGGCTCCCCCGTCGGCCAGAACATCCAGCATGGTCTCTTCCAGATCGCACGCGTCGCCCGCCTTGCTCGACTTGCCGGCCACATCCGTGACCGACGGAGGACCAACAGATTGTGCTGGAAGCTCATCATCCAGGTCCTCGGCCAGATAAAAGGTCATGGCGCCCAACGGGCCCTCCCCCTGGTCGGACCCCACCCAGACCACCTGGCCCGAAGCCAGCAGATCGTCCATCAAGGCCGGTCCGTAATCACGCACCCTGGCCGGGAAGATGGCCGACTCCCAGAGTTCGGTCGGCAGAGCCAGCCCCTCCAGCTGCCCGACCACCTCCAGCAATCCTTCGGTGCCCATCAAGGGCTCCTGGCCCAGGGGTGCCAGACCCTGCCTGTGAAGAAGAAAGTCGCTGTAGACATGACCGGGGACAGGACTGGCGGCCTTGCTGGCCTTGGCCAGGGACCGCGAGCGCAGCCGACGGAAGACCTCGGGATCCAGCCACCCCCGGCGGGGTTCGCCTCCCTCAAATCCCGGCTCGCCATAGGCACTCAGGTCAGGCCTGGGGAAGACCCCGGTCATGAGCAGCTCGCGTGAGGCCAGGGAGCGCAGTCGGTCCTCCAAGAGAGCGCTGCCCAGACCCAGGTGACCGGCCAGGTCCTCGGTGGTGAATGGCCCATGGACTTCGGCATATTGCCTGACCAGCTGGTCAAAGGCTTCACTGTCCGATTCCGATTTTTGTGTTGACTGAGCGGATGGCCGGATGATGCCAGGGCCCAGAACCGCCGTCAGCCGCCCTGCCTGACCGGCCCATACCCAGCAGTCGCGTGTACCCAGTCTGACCTGGACCACCCTGGCCTGGGTCTGCAGCTCCTCCAGCATGGCCCGGACCTGTGCCTCCGTAACCGATTCGTCCTCCTGCCCGCGCATGCGCCGACGAATCCCAGCCAAATCCATGGGGCCCAGGGTGCGCAACAGGTCGGCCAGTCCTTCGGCTCCCCTGGCCCGGGTTCTGGGCGAAAGCCGCTGCAGATCAGCAGTCACCTGGTCTACGGTCTCCTGGTCCAGAAGGTCAGCCATGTCCACCTGGCCGACCATCTGCTCCAGCAGGTCGGAGTCGATGGCCAGCATGGCGGCGTCGCGCTCAGCCTTGGGCATGTCGTACTGGTACATGAAGGTCCCCAGGTAGCCGAAGAGCAGCCCTGAAGCCATGGGCGAGGGGGCCTTGGTGGAGGCCGGGACCAGACGAACGCTCCCCTGCTCCAGGTCGGCCATGAGCTCGCGCAGGGCAGGCATGTCGTAGACGTCCTGCAGGCACTCGCGCATGGTCTCCAGAACCAGGGGGAAGTCATCCTCCTTCAGAGCCGCGTCCAGCAGACGGGAGGCCCGCAGACGCTGCTGCCAGAGCGGAACCCTACGACCCGGCTCCATCCTGGGCATGTAGAGCGAGCGGGCTGCGCACTGGCGGAAGCGGGCCTGGAAGAGCGCTGAGCCCACCAGGTGCCGTCGGACTTCGCGCTCCACCTGATCAGGGGTGAATCCGAATATTCGCTGATCTTCCAGGAAGGCATCAGTGCCCGGAATCTGCACGACGATGCCGTCCTCCCCCGCCCAGACGGATCCGTCGTATCCGCGCTCACGGGAGAGCCGGGCGGCGATGGCCAGGGCCCAAGGCTCGTTGACCCTGCGGCCGTATGGCGAATGGAGGATCAGCCTCAGATCGCCCTCCTCGTTGGGGCAGCGCTCGACCACCAGGTGCCGGTCGTCGGGCACCCGGCCGGTGGAGGCCTGCTGCTCGGCCAGAAAGGCGGCCAGATTGTTGATAGCAGGACGGTCCAGGCCGTCCTTCAGCAGACGAGTGCTTACTGATTGAGTGAAACCCGGCCGGCCGGAGGCAGTCTGGACCGCCGGTATCAGGCCCTGGGACAGTTCCATGGCGAGTCTGCCCAGGCGACGGCCAAAGGCAGGGTCGCGGCCGGTGCCCTCCCCATGCCAGAAGGGTAGCCTGGCGGAGCGTCCCGGAGCGGGCACGACCACCACACGGTCGCGGGTGATCTGCTGGATCCTCCAGGAGGTGGTACCCAGGGTGATCACGTCCCCCTTGCGGGACTCGTAGACCATCTCCTCATCCAGCTCCCCCACTCGGCGGGGTTTGCCGCCGGCGGCCTCGGAGGGCATGACCACACTGTAGGAGCCACGGTCGGGAATGGTGCCTCCGGAGGTGACCGCCAGTCGTTGCGCGCCGGGCCGGGCCGTCAGCATACCGGTCTGGTGGTCCCAGACCAGTATGGGACGGAAGGCGGTGAAATCCTGGGAGGTGTAGGCACCGCTGAGCATGCCCAGCACCGCCCGGTAGACCTGCTGGTCCAGGTGGGCGAAGGGCGCGGCCCGTCTGACCGTGGCCAGCCAGTCCTCCTCCTTGAGCGGGCCCATGGCGGCCGCGGCCACCGTCTGCTGGGCCAGAACATCCAAGGGACTGCTGGGCATGATGGTGGGTTCGATGTCACCCTGGACCATGCTCTCCATGCTGGCCGTGCACTCCAGGATCTGCTCGCGGGTTAGGGGGAAAAGCCTGGCCTGCGATACCTGACCCACCTGATGGTCAGCCCGGCCCACCCGCTGCAGTCCCGAAGCGGTCGACAGCGGGGCATTGACCTGGATGACCAGATCGACCGAACCCATATCGATACCCAGCTCCAGGCTTGAGGTGGCGACCACGCACCGCAGTCTGCCGGCCTTGAGATCGTCCTCCACCTGGCGGCGGCGTTCCTTGGATACCGAACCATGATGGGCCATGGCGATGGGCTGGTCGACGCTCAGGCCGGAGGTTCTCTCGGAGGTGGACCCGGTGGCCGAATCGTAGTGGGCCGGCTCCCTGGGCTCAGCTGTTTCATCGGATGAACCTGGCCGGTCGTGGCCGGATGCCTGCAGATCAGACTGGTGCAGGTCGTTCAGCCGGGCGGTCAGGCGTTCGGCGAGTCCTCGGGAGTTGACGAAGACCAGGGTGGTGCGGTGGGACAGGACCTGATCCAGGATGGCCCGCTCGACGGCAGGCCAGATGGATCCGCTTCTCTGGTCCCCCTCCTGCCCTTCCTGGCTGGACTCGCCGGGCGGCGCGGCCAGATCCCCCATGTCCTCCAGGGGCTCGATCAGGCGCAGGTCCATGGCTGTGGACGACCTGGGCTGGATCAGACTGACCGGACGGCTGCCGCCCAGAAAACGGGCCACCTGCTCGGGTGGACGGACCGTCGCCGACAGGCCGATCCGCTGCACAGGCCCTCCGACCAGGTCGTCCAAGCGCTCCAGGCTCAGCGCCAGATGAGCCCCGCGCTTATTGCCCGCCAAAACGTGGATTTCGTCCACAATAACGGTCTGCACGTTCTTCAGCGTGCTGGCCGTCTTGGAGGTCAGCATCAGATAGAGGGACTCAGGTGTGGTGACCAGAATATCCGGAGGATGGGCGGCCAGGGCTCTGCGGCCGCGGGCGTCGGCGTCTCCGGTACGGATGCCCGTCCGGACCTTGGGCGCTTTACCTCCCTGCTGTACAAAGCGCTCGGCTATGCCCTCCAGCGGAGCCTGCAGGTTGCGGGCCACATCCGTCCCCAGGGCCTTCATGGGCGAGATGTAGAGCACGGCGACCCCAGGCTTCCGGGAGCGCCGGGGCATGGTCATAAGCTCGTCGATGGCCCAGAGAAAGGCGGCCAGGGTCTTGCCCGAGCCGGTGGGCGAAATGATCAGCGCATCGCCGCCTGAACGGATGGCCGGCCAGGCCTGCACCTGGGTCGGCGTGGGACCCTGAGGGAAGGCCTGACGAAACCAGCCGGCCGTCTGCGGGGAAAAATTACCCAAGGGATCGCTGCTCATCTGCGTTACGCTCCTCTCCCCACCTTTCGGGCCTTGCTGAAGACAGATCAGGTGTCGATCTTGCTCCGGTCGAAGTCGTCGGCATTGTCCACGATGAACTGCTTGCGGGGCGGCACGTCGTCCCCCATGAGCAGGGGGAAGATACCGGCCGCCTGAGCGGCATCCTCCATGCGTATGCGGCGCAGCATGCGGGTCCTGGGATCCATGGTGGTGTCGGCCAGCTGGTCGGCGTCCATCTCGCCCAGACCCTTGTAGCGCTGCACATCGGGATTGTAATCGATGTGCTTGGCCTGCAGATCGGCCAGCTTGCCCTCCAGCTCATCGTCCGAATAGGTGTAGATGAACTTCCCCTTGTTCCTGCCTGCCAGGGCGATTCGATGCAGGGGCGGCACGGCTGCGTAGACCCGCCCGTTCTCGATCAGGGGCCGCATGTAGCGGTAGAAGAGGGTCAGCAACAGGATGCGGATATGGGCGCCGTCCACGTCGGCATCGGTCATCATGATGACCTTGTTGTAGCGGGCCTGGTCGATGTCGAAGCTGGCTCCCGAGCCCGCGCCGACCACCTGGATGATGGAGGCGCACTCCTTGTTGGTCAGCATCTGGGACAGGGAGGCCTTCTGCACGTTGAGGATCTTGCCACGGATGGGCAGCAGGGCCTGGAACATGGAGTTTCGGGCCGCCTTGGCCGTGCCCAGGGCGGAGTCGCCCTCGACGATGAACAGCTCGGCGATGTCGTCGTTGCCGGGCATGGAATCCGAGAGCTTGGAGGGCATGGAGGCCGATTCCAGGGCGTTCTTGCGCCTGGTGACCTCCTTGGTCTTGCGTGCCTGGACGCGGGCGTGCATCTCGCCCACGATCTTCTCCAGCACCTGGCCGGACTGCTCCTTGAAGCCGCGCTTGGAGCCGCTGATCATCTGGCCGAACTGGTCGTCGGTCATCCGGGTGACGATGGGCTTGACCTGGGCCGTACCCAGCACGTCCTTGGTCTGGCCCTGGAACTGCGGCTCGGCGATGCGCACGGTGACCACGGCCACCAGCCCGGCCAGAACGTCGTCGCGCTCCACCTTGGTGTGAGAATCCTTGAGGTTGACCTTGAGACGGCGAGCGTTTGCCTCAACGGCCTTGCGCACCTGGCGGGTCATGGCGTTCATGAACCCGTCCACGTGCATGCCCCCGCCGGGCGTCTCCACCACATTGACGAAGCTACGAACGACTGAATCGTAGTCATTGACCCAGCGCAGGGCGATATCCACCCCGCAGACACGTTCCACCTGCTCGGCGTGCAGCTCGCCATCGGGACCGACCCGCTGGGTCTCTTCCTGGTAGGTGTCTTGGCCGCTGATCCGCCAGATGTCGCTGACCGGCTCGCCCTTGGACAGGAAGTCCACAAAGTCCGTCACCCCACCGGTGTGCAGGAACTCCTCCACCCGCTGATGGCCGGACTCGTCATCCGGCTGCAGCATGGCCCGGTCGGCCCTCTCGGTGGCCGAAAGGTCGGCATCCTCGGCCTGCGCGTCTTCGGCACGTTCGTCCCCGTCGCCTTCTTCAGAGTGATCGTCGCTGTCAGGCGATTCACGAAGGTTCTCCTGAACGTCCTGATTATTCGGCTCTGCAGCAGGTTCGCCGTCAACCTCCAGGCGCAGATCCTGCTCGGCACTTCCTGTGGCGGGGATGCGATCGTCGATCACAGTGATCTTGAGGCCAGGCACCAGGAAGCTGGTCTGACGTACCCGGTCGATCAGCTGGGCGTAGCTGAACCGGGCCGTGGGGTTGAAGATTTCCGGGTCGGCCCAGTAGCGCACCCTGGTGCCGGTCCTGGACTTGGGCACGCTGCCGACCACCTCCAGGGGCGTAGGCCGGTTCTTCCTGGTGCGTTTAAAGGGCGAGTCAGGCGAGGGATGCTCCGGATCAGGGTCCTGGTAGGTACCGGGATGGCCCTGATGGAAGCGCATCCGGTGGGTCTTGCCGTCCCTGTCCACCTCCACGTCCAGTCGGGAGCTCAGGGCGTTGACCACCGAAGATCCCACGCCGTGCAGGCCGCCCACAGCCGTGTATGAAGAGTTGCCGAACTTGGCTCCCGCGTGAAGCTTGGTCAGAACCACCTCCACGCCGGTCAACCCTGTCCGAGGCTCTATATCAACGGGGATGCCTCGGCCGTTGTCATCCACCTCGATGGAGCCATCCCTGTGCAGGATGACCTTGATGTGGTCGCATTGACCGGCCAGGGCCTCGTCCACGGCGTTGTCGATGATCTCCCAAAGGCAGTGCATGAGCCCCTGGCTGTCCGTGGTCCCTATGTACATACCCGGACGCTTGCGCACCGCGTCCAAGCCATCCAGAACCGTCAGACTGCCGGCACCATAGGACTTTTCCTTATCAGGCTTTTTCGCCACCATTTACCTCGCCGTTCACCTCATGGCGCCCAGGAGGACAGGAGTCCCACATGGGCGGTCGCTTACGCACCGATGACCATTTCTAGCAAGGAGGCCTCGACAGTGTCAGGGCCTCCCCGTCGGACGCAGAGGTCACTGATCCAGGAAGTCACGCAGGGTCTGCGAGCGCGAGGGATGCCGCAGCTTGGACATGGTCTTGGACTCGATCTGGCGGATGCGTTCACGGGTGACCCCGTAGACTCGGCCGATGTCGTCCAGGGTCTTGGGCTGCCCATCCTCCAGGCCATAGCGCATCTTGATGACGCCGGCCTCACGGGGGCTCAGGGTCTCAAGAACCTGCTGGAACTGTTCCTGCAGCAGGGAGAAGGCCACAGCGTCCGAGGGGGCGATGGCGTCGGTGTCCTCGATCAGGTCGCCGAACTCCGAGTCGCCGTCCTCACCCAGAGGGGTGTGCAGGGAGATGGGCTCACGTCCGTACTTCTGGACCTCCTGGACCTTCTCGACGGGCATGTCCAGCTCCCTGGCCAGCTCGTCGGGGGTGGGCTCGCGGCCCAGATCCTGCAGCATCTGACGCTGGACGCGGGAAAGCTTGTTGATGACCTCGACCATGTGGACGGGCACGCGGATGGTGCGGGCCTGGTCGGCCATGGCGCGGGTGATGGCCTGACGAATCCACCAGGTGGCATAGGTGGAGAACTTGTAGCCCTTGGTGTAGTCGAACTTCTCCACGGCACGGATCAGACCCAGATTGCCTTCCTGGATCAGGTCCAGGAAGAGCATGCCCCTGCCCGTGTAGCGCTTGGCCAGGGAGACCACCAGTCGCAGGTTGGCCTCCAGCAGATGATCCTTGGCCTTCTTCCCATCGTTGGCGGCCCACTTGAGCTCGCGGCGACGCTTGAAGTCCATACCCTCGCCCTCGGTATCCAGCAGATGCTGGGCATAGAGGCCGGCCTCGATGCGCTCCGAGAGGTCCACCTCCTGCTCGGCGTTCAGCAGGCTGACGCGGCCGATCTGCTTGAGGTAGTCCTTGACAGGATCCGCAGTGGCGCCGGCGGTGACCACGCGACGCTTGGGATTGCCAGAGGGGGTGACATTCTCATCGTCATCGGAGTCGTCGACGACGAAAGCGCCCTTGACCTTGGCGGCAAGGGCATGGGCGGCCTTGCGGTCCTCCTCGGCCTCATCATGGACCTGGGAGGCCTCATCCTCCTCCTGATCGTCCTCGTCGGGCTCGTCCTCCAGCTGGTCGTCGTCCTCCTGATCCTCCAGCAGATCCTCGTCGGGCTCCTGCTCCTCCTGCTGCAGGATGGGCTTCTCTTCGACCTTCTTGGTGGTCTTGGAGGCCGGACGGCGGTTCCTCTTGGTCGCCGAGGTGCTAGTAGCGGCGCTCTTACGGGACGTGGTCTTGCGGGACGCCTTGCTGCTGGTCTTGGACCTGGTGGTGGTCTTGGTCCTGCCGGCAGTCGAACTGCTCCGGCCCTTTGCGGTATCCACTGCGGCTGTCTTGGCTGACTTGGTGTCCTTCGTGGCCAAATTCTCCTCCTGGATCATCCCACCCGCCGACACTGCTTTTAGGGCACAGCTATGGCAAGGTCAAATCGTAGACTCATTACAGTGAACCACCCCAGGGGGACGATTATTCCCGATTCAGCTCAATTGCCTCCAAGCCGGATCGATGCCACGGCCTATCAAGGCCAGGACGATGGCGGCCAGACTGCAGGAACGGTCGTCTGCCAGGGCTTTCTGCGCAAGCCCCGATGCTCGGGATCCCCCACTCCACCAGTCGACATAGGCCGCGACCGCCAGTGGCTGGGACCGAAACCCCGGCGGAACCTGATCCGCCATGGCTTCAAGCATGGCAAGCCCTGCACGACAGCGGGGCTGGTCCGGCCGTGTCGCAGTGTCCTTGAAGACCGCATCCAGGATGCTGCAGAGCGCCGTCACATTCGACGGATCATTGGGACGAACACACAGGTCCATCAACCGATCGCTGTCCGGACCAGGCTCAGGCGCCAGCATTGACAAAATAAGCCCGTCGCGTATGGCCAGAGTCTCCTTTATGGCCACGGCCAGGCAGTCCGCCGAGTCGGAGTCCAACTGCTGGCGCGCCTGCGGCCCCTTCAAACCAGCGATCCAGTCTGTCAACGGTTGCTGGAGCCATCGTCTGTCGGCCTCTTCCACACCCCATCGTCGTCGGCCCTCTCGGTAGTTCTCCACCAGTTCCTTCATACCTTTTTCATGTGCGTCGTCCATGCCTTCAGCGCCTCCCATCCGCTCCCGGTATGGGAACCGGGAGCCTTGGCACCATCCTGATCCAGTTGGCACCGTGAGGAAGGCCCCAACCGATCATGTGGTCAAGTGATGTCATCCATCCACCACGGTCCCGGCAGCCGGCCGCTGGGCAGATATGCGGATAGGCTCTAAGGCATGAAAAGCGTGACTGCAGCACGTGTCGAACAGCGCATGGAGGAACTGCTCCAGCGCCGTTGCGACCACCTGATTGCTCCAGAACCCGGACTGGACCACCCCCGGGATCAGGACCCCTCCCAGGAGGCTTTGCATGAGGTCATCCTCCAGGCAATCGAGGCTGGCCGCGGCGGCAAACGCCTGCGCGCCCTGCTGCTCTGCGACGTCTGGCGGGCTCTGGATTCCGAGCAGAATCCCGACCGTGAACAGGCGGTGGTGGACCTTGCCTGCGCCTTGGAGGTCTATCAGACCAGCGCGCTGGTCCATGACGACATCATCGACGGTTCCCCCCGTCGCCGGGGCCGCCCTGCCGCCCACCTGGCCCTGAGCCGGTCGGTTGCCGGAAACGACTCGAGCGGCCGGGCACCCGCAAGACCTGATGTCCGCGGCACCGGTCTGGGCATCCTGCTTGGCGACCTGCTGGCATCGCTGAGCACGGACATGGCCCTCCAGGCGGCTGCCGACCTGCCTCAGGGACCGGCCATCGGAAGAACCTTCCAAGCCATGCAGACGGCTGTGGTCACCGGCCAGGTCCTGGACATGGGCATGGAGGAGGCCTGTCTGGACAATCCGGAACGCCTGCGCCGCCAGGCCCTGCACACCATGGCCTGGAAGACCGCCTCCTACACCACCCTGACCCCGCTGGCTCTGGGCCTGTTGGCCGCCGGAGCAGACATGGAGGAGCACAAAGAGTCGGTGCGCGCCCTGGGTCTGGACCTGGGGCTGGCCTACCAGCTGGCGGACGATCTCTTGGACGTCACAGGCGACGACCGACGCACCGGCAAACCTGTGGGTGGCGATATCCGCGAGGGCAAGCGGACCGTCCTCCTGGCCGACACCCTGGCCATGGCCGATCCTGATCAGGCCAAAGAGGTTCGTCGAATCTACGATTCCCCGGCCGAACGCCGCAAGGATAGCCAGGTGAATATGGTCCGTGATCTGATGCAGTCCTGTGGAGCCGTAGAGGCCAGCCGTCAACGCATGGCCGACCTGTCCGTCCGAGCCCAGGCCCGAGCCCAGGCCCTGGCCCATGATCTGCATCTGCCGGCAAGTGGCCGAACCATATTCCTCGAGGCCTGCCGACGCTTCCTGCCGCTTGCCACCACCGCCGGGTATCATGAACGTGTATCTTCCATTGATGCCGAGGCCGGTCAGGCCTCCGAGGTGTAGAGGGCCGGACAAGACGAGCATGAGTGAAGCGGACGAGAGGACCAGCGACCGGATCATCGACGGGCGCTACCGCATTCTGCGTGAGATCGCACAGGGTGGCATGGCCACGGTCTACGAGGCTTTGGACCAGCGGCTGTCCAGGCACGTGGCGGTCAAGATCATGCACACCATGCTGGCCCAGGGACCGCACAGGGCCCAGTTCGAGGAGCGTTTCCGCCGGGAGGCCAGGTCCGCGGCCGCCATCGCCAACCCCCACATCGTCCAGGTCTACGACACGGGCGTCGATCAGGGGCTGGATTACCTGGTCATGGAGTATGTCCACGGCATCAGCCTGCGGCGGGACATGGCCCGGCAGGGCGTCTACCCCCTGAAGGAGACCCTGCGCATCTTGGGCGAGATCCTGGACGGCCTGGCCTCCGCCCACCGAGCCGGCGTCATCCACCGCGACATCAAGCCGGAAAACATTCTTATCAACGACCGCGGCCATGTGGAGATCACCGACTTCGGTCTGGCCCGCGCCGCAGCCCAGGCCACCCTGTCCTCGACTGGCATGCTCATGGGCACGGCCGCCTACCTGGCACCCGAGACCATCGAAAACAATGAGGCCTCACCCCAGAGCGACCTCTACGCCGTGGGGATTATCGCCTACGAGATGCTGACCGGCACGGTTCCCTTCGCCAGCGACAATCCGGTGACCATCGTCTTCAAGCACGTCCACGAGGATGTCCCCTCCCTGGCCAGGGTCTGTCCCAGAATCGATCCATCTGTGGCCGCCCTGGTCTCCGCGATGACCGACCGCTCCCCCGAAAATCGCCCGGATGACGCCGGCAAGGCCCTGGAAAGCCTGAGAAAGGTGGTCAAGGGACTGGACCGGCAAGCCTTGGACTACGTGCTGCCAGCAGCAAGCGGACAGCCCGCGTCCGCCATCGCCGGAACCTCTGATCAGGAGACTACGGCACCCAGCGACGACGAAGCTGCAGCAACAGACCCGGAGAATTCGGACACGGTTCCGTCTGTGCCCGCCCCGCCTGAAACCGATGCGGACGCAGCGACCAGACGCTATCGGCTCAACGACGTGGACACCCCCTCCCGAGCCGAGACCACGACCGTTCTGCAGCCTCAGAATCCGACAGCACCTTCAGCCGATGCAAAGACCCTGCGGCAAGGCGCTGAAGCGGCTCAACCCCAGCACAAGCACAGGCATCGGGGCTTGATCATCACGCTTGTAGTCCTGCTGGTGCTTGCCCTGGCCGGAGGCGGCGGTGGCGCCTGGTGGTACTTCCTGGGTCCGGGCAGCTATGTCGCCCTGCCCAAGCCGGATGACGTCTCCTGCTCCGAGAACCAGGAGTGCAAGGTCGTCGGCGCCGACTTCGCCAAATACGCCCGCACACTCAAGGTCGCCGGCATCGAGGTCGACACCGCCTACGACTTCAGCGACCAGGTGGCCAAGGGAGCCGTCATGGCCGCCGATCCCGATACTGTCGGAGCCCATATCAGCAAGAGGGGCGGCAGGCTCAAATTGACCGTCTCCAAGGGAGTGCGCCAGGCCACGGTACCCAAGGACCTCCTCATGCCGGAAACATCCAACGGCAAGGATCCGGTGCAGGCTCTGAAGGCAGCCGGGTTCGACAGGATCGACCACGACACGTCCAAGGACCAATACTCCATGGACATCCCCGAAGGAGCGGCCATTTCAGTGGACCCGGCCCCAGGGACCAAGACCCGTCACGATGCCAAGGTCAGCCTGGTCCTGTCCAAGGGTAGGATGCCTGTGGCCATGCCCGATATCGTCGGCAAGGCCAGGGATGAGGCCAAGGCGGCCCTGGAAGCCCTCCGGCTCAAGGTCAGCTACAGTGAGGACTGGTCCGACAAGGTGCCACGCAACCAGGTGATATCCGCCTCTCACCAGGCCCAGGAACAGCTCCATTGGGGCGATGCGGTCAACGTGGTGATCTCCAAGGGTCCACAGTCCATCACCATGCCCGACGTGAAAGGCAAGAGCCAGGACGAGGCCACCCGGATTCTGGAGGGATACGGGCTCAAGGTCAACATTTCCGCTCCTCTGGGCAACCTGACCCATACGGTGCGCATCCAGGACCCCAATCCCGGCAGTCAGGTCAAGGTGCTCAGCGATGACGGCTCGCCGGCCGTCGTGACCTTGACCGTCGTCTGAACCCTTGGGAAGTCAGTCCAGCTCCTGAGTGTTCTCATGGTTTTCATGTGCCTTGATGACCTGGGCATACACGTCCACGTATCGTTGCCCGCTCATCTCCTGGATCTCCTGCATGATCCGGTCGGTCAGGTTGCGGATCTCCTCATGGGTGAGGCTGTTGACCGGCACATAGGGCACCGTGATGGGCTTGCCGTAGATGACCTTAGTCCTGCCCTTATGAGGAATCACATGGCCGGGCTCCTGAAGCTGCCTGGTGCCGATGATGGCTGCTGGCACCACCGTCGTCCCGGTCTCGAAGGCCAGTCGCGCCGCCCCGGTGTGCCCCCTATAGAGCCTGCCGTCAGGGCTGCGCGTGCCCTCCGGATGGATGCCGAAGATGTGCCCGTGCTCAAGGATGGAACGCGCCGTTTCCATGGCTCCCAGCGACTTGGAGCCGCCTGACCTGTCCACGGGGAAGACTCCGACCGAGCTGAACCACCACTTCTTGAACCTGCCCTTGATCCCCTTGCCGTTGAAATACTCGGCCTTGCCCATGAAGTGGATCATCCGAGGACAGGTGATGGGCAGGAGGGCATCGTCGATGACGGCCAGATGGTTGGAGGCGATGATGGCAGCCCCCTGCTTGGGAATGTTCCCCGTGCCCTCAACGGTCGGTTTGAACCAGGTACGCGCCAACGGACCGAGCAGTTTGACGAAGAACCAGTACAGCACAGAGACTCCTTGGTAGCGAATGCGTGCGGCCGAGGTTACGATGGTTCTATGACCGAGCACAAGCATAACGACGCCGGGAAACAGTATAACAGCGAGGCGGGAACCGGCTCCCCACAGGGGGACGAAGAGTGGGCGGACTTCCTGAACTCGCACGCTGACGAGCTGGGTTCCCTGGAGTCGTCCAAGACGGCCAAGGAATTTGAAAAGAAGGCTCGAAAGTCCGAGAAGAAGGCGGCGCTGAGGGCCGAGGACCTGAAGCGAGACTCCTTCGTCGGCGGCTCAGGACCGCGCGATTTCCAGGGTAGGAGCTGGCTGGACACCGACGAGGTCATGGATCAGTCGTCGAACTTTGTGCCGCCCAACCCCGACCTGAGCGATCTGGGCAGAAGGCGGGTGGCGTTCATGATCATGACGGCGCTGGGCCTGGTCTGCTTCTTCCTGACCATCTTCATTCCCCGCTGGTCCGGCTTGACCGGCCTGCTGGCGGGCCTGCTCCTGCTGATAGGCATCGCAGGACTGATCATCGACCGGAAGAATTTCCGCGATGATTCAAGCGGGCTCTTCGATGACGACGAACGACACTACAGGCGATAATGCCGTGTGCCGCCAAAAAATCGGGCCCCACTGGCTGGAATATCAGCCGGCGGGGCCCAAACAGGTCTAGCAGCAACGAACCTAGACTAAGACCGGACGGGATGCCCGATCCTCTTGCCGGTAATGGGACTGCGCCTCCTGGGCTCCGTGGATCCAGGCTGTCAGGAGGTCGGCGGCCATGCCTTGATCCACAACCTCGGTAGCCAGTTGATAGGCCTGGGCAAACCGCACGTTCAGATCAGCCTCGGGACCGGCATCGATCTGCGTACCGTCAGCCACGATGGCCGAGGCCGCATTGAGCAGGGCCGTGGAACCGGAGGGAACCGACTTTCCAGCCAGGAAGTCCCTGACGACGCTGGCGTTGAAGGCGGGATCGCCGCCGCGCAGGTCATCCAAATCCACCGGGTCGAGGCCCAGTTCACGGGTCGGGTCGAAGGAGCGCTCCTCCACCTTGCCCTGGTGGATCTCCCAGATGGAAACCGGCCCGGTCGGGGCCATCTCGTCAAGGCCCTCGACCGAGGTGTAGACCATGCCCTCCTGGCCGCGTGAGGCATAGACCTGGGCCATCATGGGACTCAGCTGACGCTGGGCGCATCCAATGGCCACATAGCGCGGGTTGACCGGGTTGGTCAGGGGACCCAGCAGGTTGAAGACGGTCGGGATGCCCAGCGAGGAGCGAACAGGTCCGGCAAACCGCATGGCCGGATGGAAGGTCTTGGCAAAGACGAAGGTGATGCCGTAGCGATCAGCCATGGCAGCCACCTCCTGCGGCGGCAGATCCAAGGGCAGGCCCAGCTGCTCCAAGCAGTCGGCGGTGCCGCTCTTGCTGGAGGCGGCCCGGTTGCCATGCTTGACGATCCTGACCCCTGCTGCGGCAGCCACGATGGCGCCCATGGTCGACAGGTTGACGGTCGCTGCCCCATCGCCGCCGGTGCCGACGATGTCAGTCACATCACCGCTGACCTTCAGCGGCACCGCATGACCCACCATGGCCTTGGCGGCCCCTTCGACTTCCGGGCTGGTCAGCCCCAGGGTGGACTGCATGGACAGGGCGGCGCCCACCTGTACCGGGTCGGCATTCCCGTCCATCAGGTCGTTCATGCACCACTCGGCCTCATCCGCGCTCAGGTGTCGACCGGACACCAAGGAGTTCAGGACGGATTTCCAGCTAACTGGCCGCATGATGACTCTTTTCGTTTGAAGAAGCGGGGCCGGATGCCCCGCTGTTTGCTCTAGGTTTACTGCCCTGCCCCTCCCCTACACAAGGTAATCCCATATTCTGGTCACTTATCTACCAATATATGAAAGAAGTCAATCCAATATATGGAAACGGCCACCGCCCTTGCGAGCGATGACCGTCAAACAGATCGGCAACCCTATCTGCAGAAGCCGCTAATCAGTGAGCCTACCTGTCATTTCTTCTCGTTCTGACCGTGGCACATCTTGTACTTGCGTCCAGAGCCGCAGGGGCAAGGAGCGTTACGGGGTGTGCCCGGGAAGGTGCGGCCATCGGCCCAAGGCGAGTGATCCTCTACGGCCTTGGGCCGCTTATTGGCAGGAACCTTCCCCTCGGCATGACTGATGGGAGCAGGCCCAACCGGGGCCGGGGCCGAATCGTCGGAAGCCTCCGAGTCCTCGGCGGACGTGCTCAGACCCGACTGCGCGTCAGCGGCATCCTCTGACTCATCCTCGTCGGAGTCCTCCTGGACGCTGCCCGCCGGGGCATCCTCATCGCGCTCCTCGGCCGTCTCGTCGATGTCGGTGGTCTCGTCTTCGGCATCAGGCTCTTCAGGCGCCTGGTAGTTGACTTCCTCGGACTGGCTTCCCTCGTTTTCTTCACGCTCTTCGCGGGCCCGCCGCTCGTTCTCCTGACTGGCCGCGATCTGCTTGAGGTCCACGTTGAAGAGCAGCTGCACGGTCTGCTCCTTGATGGCGTCGATCATGGAGTTGTACATCTGGTAGCCCTCGCGCTGGTACTCGACCAAGGGGTCGCGCTGACCCATACCGCGCAGGCCGATGCCATCCTTGAGGTAGTCCATCTCATAGAGGTGCTCACGCCACTTGCTGTCCAGGACGGAGAGGACCACCTGGCGCTCCAGCTGCCTGGAGCCCTTCTCGCCCAGTTCATCCTCGCGCTTCTGGTAGATGGACTCGGCATCCTCAACGATCTTGTCCGCCAGGGCCTTGACGGCCTTGTCACCCTTCAGACCCTCCAGGGAGTCCATGCTCTCATCCTGGTCGAGACTGATCGGATAGACGGAGGCCAGCGCCTTCCAGAGCCCGTCAGCATCCCAATCCTGAGGCTTGTCCGAGCCGTTCTGCGCCCCACGGATGTATGAAGTCACGGTCTCACGGATGAAGCGGAGGATGTCCTGGTGGATGTCCTCGCCCTTGAGCACGGCCTGACGCTCGCCGTAGATGACCTGACGCTGCTTGTTCATCACGTCGTCATACTTGAGCACGTTCTTGCGGATCTCGTAGTTGCGGGATTCGACGGACTTCTGCGCATTGCGCACACCCTTGGAGACACTCTTGGTGCCGATGGGTTGACCTTCGGGCAGACTCTTGGAGGACATCATGCGAGCCACCAGCTGGGTGTTGAACAGGCGCATCAGGTCATCCTCCAGGCTCAGGTAGAACCTGGACTCACCGGGGTCGCCCTGACGGCCGGAACGGCCGCGCAGCTGGTTGTCGATGCGGCGAGACTCGTGCCGTTCGGTGCCCAGCACGTAGAGGCCGCCCAGCTTGACAACCTCCTCATGCTCGTCCTTAACCTGTTCCTTGACGGAATCCAGCATCTTGGGCCAGCGCTTCTCATACTCCTCGGGGGTGTCGTCGGGCGAGTAGCCCTGCTCCTTGAGCTTCTGATCGGCAAGGAACTCCACGTTCCCACCCAGCATGATGTCGGTGCCGCGCCCAGCCATGTTGGTGGCCACGGTCACGGCGCCCTTGCGCCCTGCCACGGCTACGACCGCAGCCTCGCGCGCATGCTGCTTGGCGTTGAGTACCTGGTGGTCGATGCCGGCTACGTCCAGCAGGGAGGAGACCACCTCGGAGGACTCCACGGATGCGGTGCCCAACAGGATGGGCTGGCCCTTGGCATGTCGCTTGGCTACATCCCGGACGATGGCGGCCAGCTTCTCCTTCTTGGAGCGGTAGATCAGATCGTCCTGGTCCTTGCGGATCATGGGCTTGTTGGTGGGGATGGGCAGCACGCCCAGCTTGTAGGTGTTCATGAACTCGGCGGCCTCGGTCTCGGCCGTTCCGGTCATGCCCGCCAGCTTGTCGTACATGCGGAAGTAGTTCTGCAGGGTGATGGTGGCGAAGGTCTGGTTCTCGGCCTTGACCTCCACGCCCTCCTTGGCCTCGATAGCCTGGTGGAGGCCCTCGTTGTAGCGGCGGCCCTTGAGCAGACGGCCCGTGTGTTCGTCCACGATCAGGACCTCGCCGTTCTGAACTACATAGTCGCGATCGCGCAGGAAGAGCTCCTTGGCCTTGATGGCGTTGTTCAGGTATCCGATCAGGGCGGTGTTGGCGGGCTCGTAAAGGTTGTCGATGCCCAGGTAGTCCTCCACCTTGGTGATGCCCGGATCCAGGATGCCGACGACCTTCTTCTTCTCGTCGACCTCGTAGTCCTCATCCCTGGTGAGCTTGGGGACCAGCTTGGCGAACTGCCGATACCATCGGGTCACGTCGCCCTCGGCGGGTCCGGAGATGATCAGAGGAGTTCGTGCCTCGTCAATCAGAATGGAATCCACCTCGTCCACGATGGCGAAGTGGTGGCCGCGCTGAACCAGCTCGTCCTTGTCCCAGGCCATGTTGTCACGCAGGTAGTCGAAGCCGAATTCGTTGTTAGTGCCGTAGGTGATGTCCGCCTGGTACTGCTTGCGACGCTCGTTGGGGCGCTGGTCGGTGATGATGCAGCCCACGCTCATGCCCAGGAAGCGGAAGATGCGTCCCATGAGCTCGCTCTGGTAGGAGGCCAGGTAGTCGTTGACCGTGACCACATGCACGCCCTTGCCCTCCAAGGCGTTCAGATAGCTGGGCAGGGTGGCCACCAAAGTCTTGCCCTCGCCGGTCTTCATCTCGGCGATGTTGCCCCAGTGCAGAGCCGCGCCGCCCATCAGCTGGACATCGAAGTGCCGCTGGCCCAGGGTGCGCTTGGAAACCTCGCGAACCGTGGCGAAGGCTTCGGGCATCAGGGAATCGAGGGATTCGCCGTTCTCCAGTCGCTGCTTGAACTTGGGCGTCTGCGCCTTGAGCTCTTCATCGGACATGGCCGAGATCTGATCCTCGAAGGCGTTGGTCGCCTTGGCCACCCCCTGAAGCTTGCGAATCTGACGACCCTCGCCCATACGGAGGACCTTGTCCAAGACTGCTACCACGTTGCGCTCCCTACCGTTCTTTTATGGCCTTCGCACGCCCTCAGCTGACGTAGGCCCAGACCTTGATTATCTTACGCGAATGCACCGATTTTCTCGAAACCGATGGTTCCACAAACCCGACTGTGGCCCTGGCAGCCGGACCGGGCATTGAAGAAGGGCGATTCTCCGGAGGCCAGGCCATCCTGCCGCCGGGGAATCGCCCCACAGTTCAATATCCGTTTTACCGTTACTTCTTCTGGCCTACATGCTCAGGCGTATCGATCTCGAAGACGCCATAGCTCCAACCATGCCGATGGTAGACCACCGACGGCCGCTGGGTCTCCTTGTTGACGAAGAGGAAGAAGTCATGGCCGATCAGCTCCATCTCGTAGAGGGCCTCGTCGATGCTCATGGGCTCCGCGATGTGCAGCTTGCGGCGGATGACGATGGGGGTGTCTCCCACCTGCACCTCGACCGACTGGCCCGGAGCCAGATCCGAGGCCACGGCGCTCTGGGCGCTGTTGTCGGGATTGGACTCCTGGCCCTGATCTCCCTGGTCGCCTGCCTGGTCGTCCACGGGCAGTTCGACGGGCAGAGGTGGATGCTCCAGTCCGCGGCGGTGATCCTTGCGGCGGTCGCGGACCCGGCGCAGACGCTGGGTCAGCTTGTCCAGGGCCATATCCAGCGCGCTGAACTCGTCGGCGCTGGAAGCCTCGGCCCGAATCACGGTCTTGCCGGCCTGGACCGTGAGCTCCACCCTCTTGGCGCTGTCAGCCTGGCGGGGATTGCCTTCATGCGTCAGAACGACCTGGATGCGCTGTGCATCGGGGGCGATGGCCGTCACCCTGTTCATCTTGCTGTCCACAACATCGCGGAACCGCTGCTTGATTTGGGTATGTCGACCGGTAATGACGATCTCCATGGGAATCTCCTTGCACTTGTGAGCGGACGAACCGCTGGTGCGATGGCGGACTTGGTCACCATCGACTGTGCTTCCGATTTTAGCCGAAAGCCTCTGAATCCGACACTGACTCAAACGACTTCTTGCTTCAAGCTTGCTAAATCAACAAACACACCGTATGCATCGCATTGAATCGGATCTACGCTTTATAACAATTGATCAATACAAAACTTCACCATTGTTACATTTTTAGATCTTGCCAAATAGCACAAGGACAACACCGAGATTACAACGTTTGAACAACCAGTATAGAACTCAGAAATCGCTTATTTTGACAATATCGATATAAATCAATAGTATTGTAAATACAGTTTGTTCAAACGTTCGAACAGCGCATTTTGTCATTAATCGCTGCTGAAACGACGAGGTTCTCAATGAGTAGACAAATCTTCTATCAGCCGGTCCGAGGTTGGGTCGGTGACGTTATACCTTTCACTCGCGATGGCGAATTCATGCTCTTCTATCTTGATGAACAGCGCAAGGGCCCTAAAACAGGAATGGGCTGGCGGCTAGTGGGCACAAGAGATCTACGAAACTACCACGATTACGGCCTTGTTCTGCATAACGGTTCATTAGAAGACAAAGACTTTAACGCCTACACTGGCAGCGTTGTAGAGGACGCAAAGGGCACTACCCACCTCTTCTATACAGGAGTCAATCCTGAGATCAAGGATCAGCGAAACCACCCCATTCAGTGGGTGATGCATGCCGTAAGCAATGGCTCCCTCACAGACTGGAGCAAGATTCCTGCCGATACTTTCTGTGCCACTCAGGGGTATGACACATCGGATTGGAGAGATCCATTCGTCTTCTTCAACGAATCTGATCAACTGTGGCATATGCTCATAGCCGCACGCCGCGAAGCCGGCCCATCTCGAAGACGGGGTTTGATTGCTCAATGCGTCTCCGAAGATCTACACATGTGGCGTGCTGTTGATCCCATTTGGACACCCGACAGGTTCATCACCCACGAGTGCCCAGACCTTTTCCATTGGGGGAAATGGTGGTATCTCGTATATTCAGAATTCTCGGAACGTTTCTGCACGCGTTATCGTATGGCCAGATCTCTTCAAGGGCCATGGTTGAGGCCACCCGATTCGGACAGCATCGATGCACGAGCCTTCTATGCCGCAAAGAGCGTGGAGTGGAATAACAGACGCTTTTTCTTCGGATGGATTCCAACACGCACAGACAACAAAGATGATGGTGCCTGGCAGTGGGCAGGAACCATGTCGGTGCTTGAAGCAATACAGCAGAAGAACGGATCCCTATCATTCCGTATCCCCCACGAAATTAAGGAGGTATTTGGGCTCCCTCAATCCATGGATCAATTCGAATTCGACGTGAATCTGAAAAGAGACGACGGCATGGTGGTCAGGATGAGTTCAGATGAGCTTCCTTCCACATGCTTAGTGCACATTGATTTCATTCTTCACGAGCCTGAACCCGACAACCTTGCTTTTCTAATCAGAAGCTCAGCCGATGGTGACCAAGCATATTCGCTCCGATTAGAGCCCGGATACTCAAGGCTGGTCTTAGACCGCTGGCCCAGGCCAATTACAGGAAAAGAGCAGTGGCAGATATCGGGCGATATTCCTCATTTCGTGGATTTAGAGCGTCCATGCAATCTGTCGATAGGCAAACATGAAGTCGACATTCTTTTGGATAAGGATATCTGCCTTTGCAACGTCGACGGGAAAACTACCCTCCATTCGCGTTTGGAAAATCCTCTTGGTAGCTATTTCGGCATTTGCGTGACAGACGGGGAAGCAACAATCACAGCAGTCACAATATCCACAACCCAACAATGAGACAGGCAAACAATTAAAAAAAAAAAATAAATCTGTCAGCAAAATGACACCCCACCCATACAAATAATCAAAGGAGATTACCAGGATGAGAAAAAATAAGTATGCTGCCATTGCAGCAACGGTAGCTGCATTATTACTAGTAACAGGTTGCGGCAGTGGCGGAGGATCTGGTAAGGCCGAGAGCGTCAACCCTAAGGGCGACATCAAGCCCCGCGAAATTTCATGGCTGCTGTCCAGACCGGCTGACGGGGGAGTCATCAAGGCCATGAAGCAAATTTCTAAAGACTATTCCAAAGAACACCCAGGGTTTTCACTGAAACTAATTACCACGCCTGATCGGCCTTCTTACATTCAAAAATTAGAAACGCTGGCCGCCGCGAATAAACTCCCAGATCTTTTCGACATCGATGCAACACCCTTTGCACAGAAACTGGCCAAGAAGGGAAGCATGGTCAATGTTGAAAAGATGTTGAAGGATATGAAAATCTACGACAACTACCGAACTTCGGCTCTGGACTATCAACGCTTTGATGATGGTAGTTTGTATATGGTTCCTTTTGAGTCACAGATCGAAGTGTTCTTCTACAATAAGGTTTTATTCAAAAAAGCCGGCATCAACATACCGAAGACCCTTGATGACTTTCCTGCCATGTGCACGGCCCTACAGAAAAGCGGCAGCACGCCGATCGCCTTGAACGGTAAGGACATGTGGCCACTGGAACGTTACATGGCTTTTTATCCCTTTAGAGCATCTGGAAATGAGTTTATTAAAAACCTTAAAAAGGGTAATGCTAAACTTTCGAATGCCGAGGGACGCAAAGCGGTAGAGTGGATGGCTAATCTAGGGAAATCACAATGCTTCCAACAAGGATTCTCATCAACTGAATACGCCGATGCTCAGGCACTTTTTACATCCGGCAAAGCAGCCGTTTACAACGATGGGAGCTGGGAACTACCGGCATTAGCCACATCTAAGCTAAATCCAGAAGTCCGCGACGATATTGATTATTTCCTATTGCCAACAACACCCGGCTCCAAAACCACGGAGAATGAGTATGCCGCTCCATCGGGAATAGGAATGGCAATCAACGCTAAGACCTATGATCCGCTAGTTCGCGATTTCATCAAGTATTCCTTAACCAAATATTCGAAGATTTATGCCGATACTGGCCAAATCACCCCGATGAAATCAAGTACTGCAAAAATACCTTCCGACGCTACGCCGCTGTACAAACGCAACTTCGATGATGCAGATAAAGTCGGCAAAGTGACTCTGATGCCTTGGGACACACAGCTTGACTCAACTTCTAATACGCGGTTGCAACAAGAACTGCCCCTCTTGGTCCAGGGCGATATAAGCGTTGATAAGTTTATCAACACTATGGATAAGGTCATCCAAGAAAACGGGCCCAAAGCTTTCAAAGATTTGAACTGATATTTGACAAACTTCGGGCAGGGCTCTCACCTACAGAGCTCTGCCCGTTTAAAAGGACAAATTATGCTTCCATATAGATCTAAGAAATCAGTTTTGATTTTTATTCTTCCTCCCCTTCTCCTGTACGGAGCTGGTGTACTTTTGCCTGTCATCCAATCTTTGATCATCAGCTTCTTCGATTGGGATGGCATCTCTGACATGAAATTTACTGGACTTGCCAATTACATAAAAATGCTCACTGGAGATTCCGTCTTCTGGCAGTCTTTTGGCAACTCTATGGTCTACCTAGTTATTTGCCTAGTCCTTCAGCTGGGAGGCGCGCTGCTCGTAGCTACGTTGCTCACGGGAATGACTAAAGGTCGGGATTTGGTCAAAACCTTGTACCTCCTGCCAGCAGTCATTTCAACAGTAGCTATCTCGTTTCTTTTCCAGAGAATATACTCGGTTGATCCAAAAGGACTGCTCAATCAGGCCTTGGATGCTATAGGGCTGCATTCCTGGACCCATGCCTGGTTATCAGACCCTCATACTGTTCTTGCGGCTGTCTCTATACCGGAAGGATGGCGATTTAGCGGTCTGTACATGCTGATTATCTACGCAGCATTCATGTCAGTCCCACCTGAAATAGAAGAAGCAGCAAGACTGGACGGTGCTAATGGATGGCAACTTTTCACTAAGATTCGTTTCCCCTACATACGACCCGTATGGATCACGACGGTAATCATGGCAGTCACGTATGGACTACAAGGATTCGATATACCTTACCTTCTGAACAATGGACGATATGGGCAACTTGTTACGACTTATATGTACCGGACAGCTTTCTCAAATACCAACTACGGATATGCAAGTGCCATTTCGGTTTTCATCGTTATTGAGTGCTTGATAGCAGTTGCTTTGATCTTCAAGGTCATTTTCAGAAAGGAAGAAGCATGAGTGCAACAAGTACGTTAGCTCTGAAAGGACAGAACAAACCATCTGCTCGCCGAAACAAGCTAAACTTCCATATGGTTTTGAATAGGGTGTTCATAATCCTGATGGTGATAATCCAGGTTTATCCCCTGCTCTGGCTCTTTATCACCAGTCTAAGAACCGAACATGATTTTGCATCCGGCAACGCTTTCGGAGTACCTCACAGCTTCACCTTGGAGAATTACTCAAGAGCATTTCAAGCCGGCAATCTTGGTCAGTATATTTTCAACAGCCTTATCGTTACATTTGGCGCTGATCTGTTGATCGTGATTATGGGCATGATGGCCGCATATGCTATCGAAGTTTTAGGCTTTAAGTGGAGCAAAATAATTCGTATGCTTTTCCTGATGGGCATGATCGTCCCCACTCAGATTGCTTTGGTACCCCTATTCATTGACTATTCTCAAATCAACCTTCTTGACACACGTTTGTCCATGATCATTCCACTAGCGGGTTTCTCAATACCTATGTCGGTTTTTCTTTTCAGCTCCTTTTATCATTATATTCCTCGAGAAAACTATGAAGCAGCTTCCTTAGATGGTGCCGGTCCATACCGCATTTTTATGGAAATAACACTACCTCTATCTCTGAATACGGTCGTAACCGTAGTCCTGGTTAACAGCATTTTCATATGGAATGAATTTATATTCGGCAACACGTTCATCCTGACTGATGGACTGAAGACTATTCCACTCGGGTTGCAAAATTACATTGGAGCCATGGGTAATACTGATTGGACTGCAACTTTTGCTGCCGTATGCGTGACGATTACCCCTCTAATGCTGGTCTTTCTTATACTAAATAAGGCAATGATACAGGGCATTGAAGGCGGGGCTTCTAAAGGATGAACCAACGAAAATCCACAGACGCGAAAGAAGAGGGGGCAAGCAAACCCCATTCGATCAAGAATGAAAGCAAACCGGTGACGCTCAAGGACGTGGCTCAAAGAGCGCACACGTCAGTCTCTACAGTTTCCTTAGTCATGAACAACAAGAAGGTCTCTCGGATTAGTCCCGAAGTTCGAGAGAAAGTGCTGGAATCAATACGTGCATTAGGCTATCGGCCTAATGCTATGGCTCAAAATTTAGTGCGTGGTTACTCACAATTCATAGGCTTGGTTACCGATTCCATTGCAACCGCTCCATTCGCAGGGCAAATTATTCATGGGGCACAGAATGCGGCATGGGAACAAGGATATGTTCTTCTGATTGCCAACACTGAAGGCAACCGAGGCCTTGAAGACGAGGCTATACGAATGTTTTTGCGATACAAGGTCAGGGGGATCGCTTTTTCGACCTGGTATCACCATTCAATCGAAGTACCTAAACCCCTCGAGAATGTTCGAACCGTTCTAGTGAACTGCTTCGGGAATAAGAAAAATTCTCCCCTGGCAATTGTTCCGGATGAAATTCAGGGAGGCCGAACAGCAACACAGCTTTTGCTGGAACGAGGACATTCGAAAATCGCCTTTGTCAATACCAGAGCTGAATCTCCGGCAAAGACTGGGCGCTTGGATGGATACAAGCAAGCCCTAAAAGAGTCTGGCATAACTTTTGATCCATCTTTGACCTTTGAAGTGGAACCCAACCAGGAGGGAGGTCGGAGCGTTGCAAGGCGGGTAAAAGATAGTGGTGCAACAGGAGTTTTTTGTCACAATGATCGAGTGGCTATGGGCCTGTATGACGAACTCCAACGTGGAGGATCCCGCATACCTGATGACATTTCAATCGTCGGCTTTGACGATCAAGAGATCATTGCAGCCCACCTCTCACCACCACTGACCACAGTCGCCCTTCCCCATTACCAACTAGGTTATGAAGGAGTAAAAGCTATACTCAATGAGGATGCACCTATGACTGGTAAACAGCTCGTGGTCTGTCCACCTGTCATAAGGGCATCCGTGGCTACTAACTGGCAATGAATTATTTATCACTACAAAATTGTTAAATGTTCGCTTTTAACTTACACAGTATATTGTTCAAAGATATTTTTGAATATAGCTGAGTAGGTTGTTCCAATTTTGCTAAGGTCCTTGTGAATCTCTATCATGCTAAACGAGACCTCTCGGATGGCCGCGGCCCCTCCTCCTGGGAAGGGCTGAGGAACTTCCGGGCTCCACAGAGCACGATGGCGGATAACGTCCGCCCAGGGCGACCTGAGAGATAGCGCAACAGAGAATAGACCGCTCGCCTTCTAAAGGCGGGCAAGGGTGAAACGGCGGTGTAAGAGACCACCGGGTCGACGGTAACGCCGACCGCATGGCAAGCCTCATCGGGAGCAAGGCCAAGCAGAAGGCATTCAGGGGCTGCTCGTCCCGCCTTCGGGTAGGCCGCTAGAGCCTGGCGGCAACGTCAGGTCGAGATGGATGGCCACCCGTCGTCCGGATTTTATCCGGTCGATGACAGAACCCGGGGTATATGAGAGGTCTCATCTTCTTCCCCTCAGCTACTTTTACACTTGCGATCATTAAAGGTCGGCTGTAGTCAGACCAATAAGACACGTTTGGCATAGGCACTGGCTTGGGCAATTAGACCGTTGATTGCGTCTTGTAACTCACCATTGACCCTCTGTATCGAGTTGATGGCCCTGGCCACATCATCCACATTGGATACGACGTAAACATTGGGCTTATGGGCCAAACGATTGCCCCATTCCGTATGGTCAACTACAACGTCGCGAATTATGATCGGCCGGCCATGATGCTGAGCCTGCCGAGCCTGCACACGGGTTCCGGAATATTCATGGGCTTCAACAATGACCGTAGCGATCCCGTAGCCGCTCATGGTGGCATTACGCGCAGGAAAGGTCCACTTTGCGGGCTCCTGCCAAGGCCAAAATTGCGAAAACACCTGCCCTTTACGTTCGATAAGATCCTGCAATTGGCGATTTTTTGCAGGGTAGTACTTCCCTATGCCCGTACCGATGAAAGCCACCGTACGGCCATGCTCCTGCAGGGCACGATGATGGGCCTCAGCATCCACACCCAGGGCCAAGCCGGCGATAACGGTCAGGCCTTTACTCACGAGCATTGTTGCGACATCAGAAGCGAAGTGCAAGGCCTCCGGCCCTGCATTGCGCGAACCGACCACGCTGACACCCATATCCTGTTGATTGGGGCTGAGGGAACGCCCCTTGGAAAACAGGAACGGAGGCATATCGACAACTTCACGCAGGCTCAACGGATACCGTTCGTCGAGGACCGACACCATATCCAAACCCTGCTTATCCCAATCGTGAACCAAGGCTTCTGCCTCTTTGTGATCCTGCAGGAGCTGTACACGACGTTGTGCGGTAATCGGTATGTCATCCTCTCCCAACAGGGTCGACTGAATACGGTCGTCATATTCGTCATCCTCATCGGGGTCATCCAGCCGATGGTGCTGCGGGTCAAGCTCATGTTCAAAAACTTGAATAGCGCTACCCTGGCGTACAACCTTCTCAGCGATGGAGCTCCAGGTATCATGAGATTTGTCAATGGTTCTTAGAAGGGCTACAAGTGCTGTATTTTCCTGCAGAAGTTCACTCTTTTTGAGCATCCGACACTTTCACCTTCTAACAGATCTAGAACAAGAGCAGCAGTTCAGGGAAACGGCCATAGCCGCATATTGCCTTGCAAGCTTTCATTCTGGATACCGATAGGTCCATGGCGCATCTCAATCGAGAGGGTCGTCAGAGACGAAAAGGTCTGCTGCCACCTGGTTGAGGAGGCCGGGAGAGTGGCCCTTGCGGGATCCAGCACTCCAGAATCGACGTTTACGCACCTTGAGATCAAGCCCCGCTGTCTTCCGGACCACCTTGCGACCGAGCTCGTAGGCGGAGTCGACGAAGAGTCCCTCACGGGAGGCCTGAGCGACTACCTGCGCAGCCAGCCCCCGATCCAAACCCTTGCGGGTCATCTCCGAGAGAACACCGCGCTCCCCCATGGTGCGATGCAGACAAGAGCGCAGAAGATCCTGGGCATAGGCCTGGTCATCCACCAAACCCAACTTGGTCAGCCGGTCGATCACCTGATCGACCACGTTCGTATCAAACCCCTTGTCAACCAGACGGCGGGCCAGAGCCCCGCTTGAACGGGCCGCAGCATCCAGCAGGGTCAGAGCAGCCTCCCGGCAAGCATCCGCATCATCGGCATCTGCTCGCGGAGCTGCAGGCGCGGAACCCCCACCAAAGCCGCCGGCACGTGGGTGACGGCCACGACGGCGGGTCCTTCTATCGGAACCCCGGGCAGAACGGCGACCACGAGAATGGTGACCTGCCAGGGATTCGTCACCCATATCAGCATTGGCAGCACTGTCTACATCTTCCAGACTACCCCCGAATCGGGCGCCATGCTCCAGACCCAAGGCAGCGGCCTGCACTGGGCGGCTGTCCTCCTTCAAGCTGTCATCCTTCTGCTCAAGGACAGGATCAAGAACTGCCACCGACTCTGCTGGAGCAGGCGCGCCCGCAGAATCTGGCTGCAGTTGGTCCGACCGAGAATCCCGCGACTCTGTGCTGGAGTCGGCAGAATCCTCGGTCTGCGCCAGTCGGACAGGATTTTCCTTGAGGAAGTCCTCGGCCGAGATCATCGGGTCATGCAGCCTGGGCCGTGGGCACAGTGGTGTTGACGTCGACAGGAGCCGAGTCGTCTTCCTTGCTGCCTTGGTCAGCATCAGCCTGATCGGCCTTGTCGTCCTCAGAGGGAGCAGGAATAAGGCCGAAGGCAACCTTGACCTTATCCTCGATCTCCTTGGTCAGGCCGGGGTTGTCCTTGAGGAACTGACGGACGTTCTCCCTGCCTTGACCCAGCTGATCGCCCTCGTAGGTGAACCAGGAGCCCGACTTCTTGACGATGTTGGTCTGCAGGGCCATGTCCAGAACCGAACCCTCCTTGGAGATGCCCTCTCCGTAGAGAATGTCGAATTCAGCCACCTTGAAGGGCGGGGCCATCTTGTTCTTGACCACCTTGACCTTGGTGCGGTTGCCCACCGCCTCATCGCCGTTCTTCAGGGTCTGGATGCGGCGGATGTCCAGGCGGACCGAGGCATAGAACTTCAGTGCCTTGCCGCCGGTGGTGGTCTCCGGGCTGCCGAAGAAGACGCCGATCTTCTCCCTGAGCTGGTTGATGAAGATGGCCGTGGTGTTGGCCTGGGACAGGGCACCGGTCATCTTGCGCAGGGCCTGGCTCATCAGACGGGCCTGCAGACCCACGTGGCTGTCACCCATGTCCCCCTCGATCTCGGCCTTGGGCACCAGGGCGGCCACCGAGTCGATGACGATGACATCCAGGGCACCCGACCGGATCAGCATGTCGGCGATCTCCAAGGCCTGCTCGCCGTTGTCCGGCTGGGAGACGATCAGGGAGTCCGTGTCCACGCCCAGCTTCTTGGCGTACTCAGGATCCAGAGCGTGCTCGGCATCGATGAAGGCGGCCACCCCACCGCCGGCCTGTGCATTGGCCACTGCATGCAGGGCCAGGGTGGTCTTGCCCGAGGATTCAGGACCGTAGATCTCGACGATGCGGCCACGGGGCAGTCCGCCGATGCCCAGGGCCATGTCCAAGGCCAGAGATCCGGTGGGAATGACCTCCACATCCTGGGCAGGCTTGTCGCCCAGACGCATGGCCGAACCCTTGCCGAAGCTCTTCTCCACCTGCGCGAGGGCTGTGTTCAAGGCTGCCTGGCGACGGGGGTCGATCCCGCCCTCCTCTTCTTTCTTCGCCTTGCCACTGTTGCTCTGACGTGCCATATGGCTCTCCTTTTTTCGTAACCGACCTCACGATGACGACATCCTGATTGACGACCTCACGATTGACAGCCTATCCGCCGTCGGAACCCGTCTGCGGTCTCGGCGCCCGATGTGGTTGAACGTGCCGATAGTCACCGGACCATGGGTATCAGTATACCCGACTATGCGAACAAATGTTCGAAAATCACATGGAATGGGATATGAATTCGCGGAGGATAAAACCCGCCGATCAGGCTGCCGGCATGGGCGGCGCATTGTGGTCCTTCCCCCAGCGGCGAGAGTCGGGAATCTCCATCTGATCGCAGAGCACGTTCCAAACCACGCGCGGCTCCACGCCCGCATCCAGGGCCTCTATTACGGTCATGGCATCCAGGGCGGTCAGCCTTTGGTCACGGGCCAGACTGCGTCCGTAGACCCGGCCGAAGACCTCCTCCAGCAGCTGCCAGAATTCCCGTTCACGCACCCGACATCACCTTTCATCCAAAACCCACCCTGTCACACTCCTTCTACGGTTGCAACCGACAGTCAGCAGAAGAGGGCGTCCGGTTCCTCAGAACCGGACGCCCTCAAGAACGGTCCGCCGGATCATCCAACCGGACCAGACATGCTTACTCCTGAATGGACTCCAGGTAGTCCGCCACCATCCTCAGTGTCTGCGGCACGCCCAGGCCCAGTGCGTCGGCGATGGAGCTCAGCAGCTCGGAGCTGGCCTCTTTCTGGCCGCGCTCCACCTCGGACAGGTAGCCCAGGGACACGCCCGCCTTCTCGCTGACCTCACGCAGGGTCTTGTGATCGTTGGTCCTCAGCTCGCGCAGCACGTGGCCCAAGGCCTCGCGCAGGGAGACGGTGTGGGTGACGGCCTGGCCGTCGTTGGTGGAGGCTGCCCGCTGACGGCTGGCTTCCACGCCGTCCTCCTCCATCCACATCTTGTTCAGATTGGCCTGGCGCTCCTCCTTGGCCTTCTTGGCAGCCTTGGCACGGATCACCTGTTGCTGGGCGAAGACGACGGCACGACGCTGGGCAGGTGTCAGATCACGAACCCGTGCATTGCGCTCCACTCCGGGTGCGGCCGGCTTGACATCATAGGTATCGTTAGTTCGAGTCATCACGGTCTCGGTGCTGGCCATAGCAGCCCCTTTCGCCATTATCGTGTTCAACTTCTTACACATTGACCAACAGGCCAGCCGCTGGATTATTCCAGGGGAAAAACCCGAAAGGCCTGCTTTGTGACCAAGGTCACGTAAGCGCAAAGTCCAGCCTCGGCTTGCAAAAGCTGTTGAATCGACCTACCGCGTTACGCCGTCAGCCCCGCGAGTGCAAGGCCCGATCCAGCTGGTCCAGAATCCGCATGACCGTCCCCCGGCGCACCTGTTCCCGGTCGCCATCCAAATGCAGCTCATAGGCATAGGTCCGGTAGGCGTGGGACTGAAGGCCGGTCTCTATACGTCGACCCATCACCCGGACGGGCAGGGCCAGACCGATGTAGACCAGCCCGGCGGGATCATCTCCATCAGGGCCCGGACCGGCCACACCTGTAGTGGCCATTCCGATAACAGTATCTTCGTGCCCCGGCCTGGTGTAAAGCCTGGCCGTGCCCTCGGCCATCTCTTGGGCGACCCGGGGATGGACCGCACCCTGGGTGGCCAGCAGATCCTGGTCCACCTTAAGGATGGCGGCCTTGGCGGCAATATCGTAGGTGACGGCCGAACCAAGAAAGACGTCTGACGCCCCGGGAATCCTGACGAAAGCATCGGCCAGCAGTCCCCCGGTCAGCGATTCGGCAGCAGCCAGCAACAGGCCCGAATCACGGCAGGTGTCGATGATCCGTCCGGCCAGGTCATCGCAACGGGCCTGCACGCTCTTGCCGATCATCGCCGCATCCCTATCACGTATTCCGCTCCCGAGCAGAGGCAGAGGGCCAGAGCCACCAGGATGACCACGCGGGTGGTCACCAGGTACCAGGGCCAAACAGGCGACAGGGGCACCATGAGCATGCCCAGGCCGATGCATTCAAACAGAGTCTTGTACTTGCCAGCCCGGGAGGCGGCGATGACCCGTCCCTGCTTGTTGATGACCAGGACTCGCAGCAGGGTGATGCCCAGTTCCCGCACCAGGAAGAGCAGGGTGACCCACCACCAGAGCTCGCCGAAAACGGAGGCCACAATCAGCGCCGAGCAGATAAGCAGCTTGTCGGCGATGGGGTCCATGAGTTTGCCCAGCTCGGTCACCTGGTTGTACCGACGGGCCAGCCACCCGTCAAGCTTGTCGGTCGAGGCGGCAAGGATGAAGAGCGCAGCGGCGGTCCACCGCATGCCAGGCCTGCGTTCGCCCCAAGGACCGGCCATCAGATCCAGGGCGATGAAGACCAGGACCAGGAGGATACGGGTGTAGGTGACCAGGTTCGGGGGTGAATTCCATCCTTCGAGAAGCCTGCGCCTCTCACGACCGGTCTCTGACTCGGCATGCTCCTGCATTGCCACTCCTTATACGCGATACTCGTGCGCTCGGGCCGTCCAACAATACATGCCGGGCGGCAGTTTCATCATAACGGTAGACCAGGCCCAGCTTTTTGGGCCGATGTTCAGCCCTGCGCTTGCTCATCCGGGGCGGGATCCATGGAGGTGGCGTCGCCTCGGATGAAAGCCAGAGCCTGCTGCAGCTGCGAGGGCTGGATGAGCACCTCGCGGGCCTTGGAACCCTCGGATGGCCCTACGATTCCCCTCGACTCCAGCAGGTCCATCAGCCTTCCTGCCTTGGCGAAGCCCACACGCAGCTTGCGCTGGAGCATGGAGGTGGATCCGAACTGGGTGGTCACCACCAGCTCGGCCGCCTGGAGCAGCTCGTCCATGTCGTCGCCGATCTCATCCTGGATCTCGTTCTTGTGATCCGCCTTGTCGGCCATCTGCTCGATGTCCTCACGGTAGTGGGGCTTGCGCTGGGTGCGCACATAATCCACCGCCTTGCGAATCTCGGACTCGGAGACCCAGGCTCCCTGGA
This sequence comes from Bifidobacterium sp. B4142, assembly GCF_026537325.1. Lineage (GTDB taxonomy): Bacteria > Actinomycetota > Actinomycetes > Actinomycetales > Bifidobacteriaceae > Bombiscardovia. The sequence continues at coordinate 283,329 of NZ_JAFNMJ010000002.1, read as the reverse complement.
CACGGGTGGGCTTGGCCTGGCCCATGGGCAGGAAGAGGGCGTCGCCCTGGCCGATCAGGGTCTCGGCGCCGGTGGCATCCAGAATGACCCGGGAATCCGTAGAGGAGGATGTGGCGAAGGCCAGCCTGGAGGGGATATTGGCCTTGATCAGGCCGGTCACCACATCCACCGAGGGTCGCTGAGTGGCCAGGACCAGGTGGACGCCGGCGGCACGCGCCAGCTGGGTAATCCGCTGGATGGAGCTCTCCACGTCGTTCTTGGCCACCATCATCAGATCGGCCATCTCGTCGACCACCACGACCAGGTAGGGGTACGGGGCCACCTTGCGGTTGGAGCCGGCCGGGGCGTGGACCTTGCCCTCACGCACGGCCTTGTTGAAGTCCTTGATGTGCCGGAATCCGAAGAACTGCAGGTCGTCGTAACGGGCATCCATCTCCTTGACCACCCACTCCAGGGCCTGGGCGGCCTTCTTGGGCTCGGTGATGATGGGCGTGAGCAGGTGGGGAATGCCGGCATAGGCGCTCAGCTCCACACGCTTGGGGTCCACCATGATCAGGCGGACCTGTTCCGGCGTAGCCCGCATGATCAACGAAACCAGCATGGAGTTGATGAAGCTGGACTTGCCCGAACCCGTGGCGCCGGCCACTAACAGGTGGGGCATTTTGGTCAGGTCGGCGGTCACATAGTGGCCCTCTACATCCTTGCCCACGGCCGTCATCATGGGGTTGTCGTCCTGCTTGGCCTTGTCGGAGCGCAGCACGTCGCCCAGATGGACGATCTCGCGGTCCACGTTGGGAATTTCGATGCCGATGGCCGACTTGCCGGGGATGGGCGACAGGATGCGCACGTCCGAGCTGGCCACCGCGTAGGCGATGTTGCGTTGAAGGTTGGTGACCTTCTCCACCTTGACGCCCGGGCCCAGCTCCACCTCGTACTGGGTGACCGAGGGGCCGCGCAGGAAGCCGACCACCTTGGCGTCCACGTCGAACTGTTGGAAGGTCGATTGCAGGGCCTTGATGACCGCGTCGTTGGCCGAGGTCCTGACTGCGTGGGGCTTGCCCTTGACCAGCAGATCCGTGCTGGGCAACACGTAGGGCCGACTCTCGTCCACCTGGCGGTCATCGGAGGAGCTTGACGCGTCGGCAGCCTGGGCTCCCGTACCCTGGGCTCCAGCCGGCTGGTTCCCCGCTCCCTGAGCGGGTTGGGCATCCATCTGCACGGTGTCGGCTGCAGCTGCGGCAGCGGCCCAGGGGTCCGAGGCCCCCACACCGGACAGGGCGGCCGGATCCACCTTGGGGTGCCCCTGCTCCCTGGCATCCAGGAGGGCAGCCGTGGCCGGGGCCTCTACAGCGGGCATGTTCTGTGTGGACACCTGATCGGACTGCGCACCCTGCGCCGACCGATCACCTTGGTCAGCACCCTCCAGCGAGGCCGCCTGGGAGAAGGGCTCGTCAGCCTCGTAACGCTCAAGATGGGTGTCCGTATCCTTGCCGATGCGGCCATGCAGCAGCCGACTGAACCAGCCGGCCACCCCGCCCCTGTCGGAGTTCTGAGCATCCTCCTGGCCCGGCTCCTGGTGGGTGGGCACGCCGGGCGCCAGGGGGAGGGTATCATCGCCCAGCCTGACCTCGTTGGGGGCAGTCTGTGCCGGAGCCGAGCTGGAGGCATGGGTCCTCTTGCCGCGCAGCCAGGCCATGAGGTCGCTCATATGGAATCTGAAGGTGATGAAGAGGCCGAAAATGCCCACAAGGACAAAGATGATGACGGCGAAAACCTTGGACAGTCCCCAGGCCAGGGGCGAACCCAGGAAGAACCCCAGAAGGCCGCCTGAGCCGCTGATGGCCGTCATGTCGAAGCCTCGATGGTCCGAGGCCATGAGCACGTCCAGAATGGAGCAGACCGACCAGAGCACCACCATGAGGCCGCCCACCACAGGCAGGTTGCCCGCCTCGCGCCCGGTGTAGCAGACCAGCCGGAAGGCCGCAAAGAGCAGAACCACCGGCAGGATGATGCTGCAGAGCCCAAGAACACCCGCAGCCAGGGCATGCAGCCCCCGCCCCAGGAAGCCGTTCACACGGAACCATTCGCTGGCACAGAAGAGCACGGCCAGGATGACCAGCACGAAGCAGAGTCCGTCCTTGCGGTAGGCGGAGTTGTCGCCGTTCTTGCCGGCCACGGCGCGAACCAAGGATCCCAGGCCGCGCGGCAGGGCCAGCAAGGCCTTGTGCCAGAAGGGTTCCGGGTCCTGGCTGTCCTTGGATGCGGTCCGGCCGCGACCGCGTGCGTCTGCTTGCTGCTTACGTGTCATAACCCTTTCAGCCTACCCAGAACCCCGGTCTGCATCAGGCCCGCCGGGTCAGTGTGCACAACTCTTTCAGACGGGGGCCGCCCGGGCTAGCATCGTTGGCATGACACCAGCCGAACGTCAGAGCGCCGTGGCCTTCGCCCTGCGCAACCTGCTTCTGGATGACCATCGGCCCAGTCCTTTGGCTCTTCAGGCGGCCAGCGACTTTATGGCGGGCAGAAGGCAGGCCGAGTCACTGGCCGACCAGGCCCGACGCTTGGAGGCACAGAGCAGTCATAAGAAGGCCAAGGCAGATACCCCGGCGGATGCCCTCTTTCTGCGGAGCATCCTGGTCTGTCAGCGGCCTTGGGCGACTGAGGGCGATCTTGAAGAGCTGCGAGCCATCCACCGTCGGCTGCTGCCCAGCCTGCCGGAAGAGCAAGTGCTGCGCCGACCTCAACCGGGGGACGACGCCAGCCTGTATCCAGCGGCCATGCTGGAGCAGGGCGCTGCGGCCATCGGCCAGGAGCTGGCTGCCGAACACAACCTGGCCAGCCTGGACCGTCCGGTCTTCGTGGAGCGCCTGGCCCACTATTACGACGAGCTCTCCTACCTGCATCCCTTTGCCCACTGCGACGGCATGACCCTGCGCATCTTCCTCTCACGCCTGTCCCACGATGCAGGCTGGGACCTGGACTGGGGACGGGCCGATCCGACCGCCCACCGCCGGGCCATCCAGCGAGCGCTCCGAGGCAACACCGACGACCTGCAGACCCTGATTGCAGGCATGGTCCGCCCGGTCAACCCAACCAGAATATTTCTGATCGCCGGATGGGACCAGGGCCCAGCCCACTGAGCCGACAACCTCAGCCCGACAGCCTCAGCCTGCCAGCCGCTCGTTGCCGCTGCGCTTGGCGGCCTGAATGATCTGGGCACTCTGACTGATCAGTTCCGTCGCCCCGGCCTGGTCGTGGTCGCGCACGTGCCCCCAGTATCGTATTTTGAGCTGCACATATCGCTTCCGCGCCCGCAGGTCGGCCATCCGCTGGTCCAGCCGCCGTCCCTGCTCGGCCAGAAGTTCGATCTGCCGTCCGGCGGCCTCGGCTCCCCCGGCACGATTACCCAGATACTCGCGCATGTGCTCCAGGGACATGCCGGTGGCGCTCAGGCAGGAGATGGTCTCCAGCAGGTCCAGATCCTCCTGGTTGTAGCAGCGGTGGCCGCTGGAGGGGTCCCTGGCGATGGGCGGAATGATGCCTATGGTCTCGTAATAGCGAAGGGTGGTCTCCGGCATCCCCGACATGAGTGAGGCCTGGCGGATGGTGTACCAGGGCCCGGATTCCTGGTCGGCCTGGGTTTGAGCGGTCTGGGTTTCAGCCTGGGGCTGCATGATGGTGGTCATACCCGTCCAGCCTAGGGACTTCAAGTACTTGAAGTCAAAGCGCGCCCAGATGGTGTCTGGTCACCCTCCCCTGGTCCGACTGGTCGGCCTGGGCGTCCGCCTGGTCGAAGCGGCCTTGGTCGGCCTGGTCCACCAGGTCCAGGGCCTGCTGTGCCAGGTCCGGAGCCAGGGCATTCAGCCAGTGGATGCGCGGATCCCGGCCGAACCAGCCCATCTGCTTGCGGGCCAGGCGCTTGGTCTTCTGCGCTATCAACTCGAAGGCGGAATCCAGATCGGTGCGGCCGTTCAGGTAGTCCAGAATCTGCTGGTAACCCAGGGCGCGTGAAGCCGTAGTCCCCAGGCGGTTGCGCAGTCGTCTCACCTCGTCAACAAGCCCCTGGTCGCGCATGGCCTGGGTGCGCTGGTCGATCCTGCGGTCCAGCTCCTCCCGGGGCAGGTCCAGTCCCAGCTGCAGGGCGGGCAAGAGGTAGCGGTACCGGGGCAGGCTGGCCGAATAGGGCCGTCCGGTGATCTCCATGACCTCCAGGGCCCGCACGGTCCGCCGCACATTCCGAGGATCCATCCGGGCCGCAGCCTCCGGGTCCCGCGCCTGCAGCTCGCGGAAGAGCAGCCCGGGGCCCTCCTCCTGAGCCCGCTCCTCCAGCCTGGCCCTGACCGCCGGATCGGTGCCGGGGAAGGACAGATCGTCAATAACAGCCCGGGTATAGAGCCCCGAGCCGCCCACCAGAATGGGCCGGATTCCCTGCGCCCGCAGGTCGGCTATCAGGGATCGGGCCATGGCCTGGAAGCGGGCCACGCTCATGGCCTCCTCCGGCTCGATGATGTCAATCAGGTGGTGGACCACCGCCTGCCGCTCCTGGACCGACGGCTTGGCCGTGCCCACATCCATCCCCCGGTACATCTGGTAGGTATCGGCATTGACGATATGTGCCTCCTGCCCGCGCTCCTGGAGAGCCTGTGCCAGATCCACACCCAGGGCGGTCTTGCCCGAGGCTGTAGGACCCACGATGGAGACGATGCGGGGTTCAGCGGATGTCATAGACCTGCCCCACCCGGGGATCCGGGTCAGCAATCAGATAGTGGGGTCCGGCCTGGGTGACGGTGCAGGTGACCAGGTCGCCGGGCTTTGGCGCAGGCATTCCCTTAGGCACGCCGACGTGGACCAGCACCCCGGTGCGCTCATGCCCGGTCACCCGGTGGGTGCTGCCGTCATGCCGGCCGTGCCTGTCGCCGATGAGCACCTCCACGTCTTTGCCCGTGAAGGCCTTCATCTGCTCCATGGTGATGGACTCCTGCAGGGTATGCAGACGCTCGAACCGGTCCTGGACCACGGCCTTGGGAAGCTGGGTCATGCGCGCGGCAGGTGTGCCGGGCCTAGGCGAATACTCGAAGATGTAGGCCGACGAGAAGCGCGCCCGGCGCATCGTATCCATGGTGGCCTGGAAATCCTCCTCGGTTTCCCCTGGGAATCCCACGATGATGTCGGTGGTGATCAGGGCATCGGGCATGGCGGCCCGCACCTTGTCGAGTATCTTCAGAAAGCGTTGGGACCGGTAGGAGCGCCGCATGGCCCTCAGGATCCGGTCGGAGCCCGACTGCAGGGGCATGTGCAGCTGGTGCATGACCGTGGGCGTCTCGGCCATGGCCGCAATCACATCGTCGGTAAAGGCAGCCGGATGGGGCGAGGTGAAGCGGATCCGCTCCAGCCCGGGCACCCGGCCGCAGGCGCGCAGGAGTCGGGCGAAGGCGTAGCGGTCCCCCGTCGACCAGCCGTAGGAGTTGACGTTCTGCCCCAGCAGGGTCACCTGGCGGGCCCCGGAGCCCACACAGTCCCGGACCTCGTGCAGGATATCGTCCATGGACCGGTCCCGCTCCCGACCGCGCACCGAGGGCACGATACAGAAGGTGCAGGTGTTGTTGCAGCCGACCGATATGGACACCCAGGCCTGCGAGCGCGAGGCCCTGACCTCCGGCAGCCGCCCGGGCAGATTCCGCAGCTCCTCCGAGACCCCCACCTGAGGCCGCCCGTCCTCGCGGGCCTTATCCAGCAGGCCGGGCAACGAGCCGATGTCCCTGGTGCCGAAGACCGCATCCACCCAGGGCGCCGCCCTCACAATCCGCTCCCGATCCTTCTGGGCCATGCAGCCGCCCACGGCGATGCGCGTGTCGGGCTTGTGCTGCTTGAACCGGTGCCAGCGCCCGATGGTCCCGTACATGCGCTCGGTGGCGTTGTCGCGCACGGCGCAGGTGTTGAGCACCATCACGTCCACCTCGTGTGCGCGAACCTGCTCGGGCGTGGCCTGCTGGTAGCCGTGGTCTTGCAGCACCCCGGCAATTCGCTCGGAATCGTGCTCGTTCATCTGACAGCCCAGGGTCCGCACATAGTAGACGCCCCTGCTGCCCTTACGCTGAGCGGTCACGCTCATGCCCTCGTCTGCTTCCATAAGCCATGATTGTATGCGCAGGTCGGGTCCCGCGGCCATCGGGGCCTGTGCGTACCATGAGTCATGGTTACGAACGGCGGCATGGGAGGTTCATGTGATACTCGACCGTAACAGTGCCATGAGCGCATCCGAAATGAAGCAACGGCTGTCAGACTTGGACGAAAGGGACCGCCCCAAGCTGAATATCGACGAGATAACGGAATTCGTCAATCTCATGCAGACCTACGAGGGGGCCATGTACGAGATTTCGACCAAGCTGGACGTGCTGGACACCGAGTTCCAGGTCAGGTTCAGCCACAACCCCATCCATCACATGGAGCGCCGGCTCAAGAGCGTGGACTCGCTGATCGGCAAGCTGCACCGCAAGAACCTGCCCGTCACCATCACCTCGGTGCGCGATCACATCTTCGATGTGGCCGGCGTGCGTGTCATCTGCAACTACCGGGACGACGTCTACTCGGTCTCCCGCTATCTCTCCGACCAGTCGGACATCCAGGTGCTGAGGGTCAAGGACTACATCCGCAATCCCAAGATGAACGGCTACCGCAGCCTGCACGTCATCTATGCCGTGCCTGTCTTCCTGACCTCGGGCCCCCACTACACGCCGGTCGAGGTTCAGTTCCGCACCATCGCCATGGACTACTGGGCCTCCCTGGAGCACCAGTTGCGCTACAAGTCCGACCTACCCGACGCCCGCCTGGCCGAGCATTCGCAGACCCTGCTGGACTGCGCCCGCTCCCTGCAGAACATTGAGGTGCAGATGCAGTCCATCCACCGCGACATCTCAGGTTCGCCCCAGGAGCAGGATTCCGACGACGAAGCCATCAGCGGCAATACCGATTAACTGAATCCTCACAGATCCTTTACCATAGGAACCAGGCCAGGTGGAAGGGTTGGGGCTTCCGCCAGGCCCCAGGAGGTGGCCCCGCCTTCAAGGTCGGGTCTCCTCCTGTACCACCATTCCTCAGAAGTCGAAATTGTCGGGATCCGCGCCAGTGCGTTCATCCCTGTTCATGGCGGCGATGGCCTGCATGTCCTCGTCGCTCAGCTCGAAGTCGAAGACCTGCGCGTTCTGCTCAATCCTGTCCTTGTGGGTGGACTTGGGGATGACGATGACCCCGCGCTGCAGATGCCAGCGCAGCACGATCTGTGCCGGTGAGCGGTCGTAGCGCTCGGCCATGGTCTTGAGCCTGGGGTCGGCCAGCAGGTTGCCGCCGGTGCCGCCGAGGGGGCTGTAGGCCTCCACATCCACACGCAGGGTGCCGTGGCAGTAGTCGATCAGGTCGCCGTTGACGAACTGGGGCGAGGACTCAATCTGGTCGACCGCCGGCTTGGTGCCACTGATAGTGTGCAGCTCGTCCAGGTGGTGCTTCTGGAAGTTGCAGACCCCAATGGCCCGCACGCGCCGCTGGGTGTAGAGCTCCTCCATGTCCTCCCAGGCCTGCTGCCAGCCCTGGGCGGGCCAGTGGATCAGGTAGAGGTCCAGGTAGTCCACGCCCAGCCGGTCCAGGCTCTCCTTGAAGGCTTCCTTGGCCCGCCCAGCGCGGATGTCCTCATTCCAGAGCTTGGTAGTCAGGAAGACATCCCGCCGGTCAACCCCGGAGCGGCGCAGGCCCTCCCCCACGGACTGTTCGTTGCCGTAGATCATGGCGGTGTCGATGTGGCGGTAGCCCGCCTGCAGGGCCCAGGTGACGGCCTGGCTGGTGGCCTCGCCATCAGGTGTTTGGAAGACCCCGAGCCCCAGCTGGGGAATGCTGACCCCATTGTTGAGGGTGATGACGGTGTCGGTGACGTTTCCGGTCATATAGGCATACTCCTTGCCGGCCGATCAGAGGCCGTGACGTGTTGCCTGTTCATTCTATCTGCCAGGCAAGATGGGCCGAACCAGCGATAACGGCTTTTTGACAGATGTCGATGCACGAAACCGTGCTTGGGCATGTTCTTCATGCGTCCTGTCCTCCGGCTGGGCGGCTTTCCGGCAGGCAGGAGGCCGACATGGCAGACGGCACCGGCCCGCCTGGCTGCCGGTTCATGCATCCGGCCTCCTGCCGGGCCAGCCCGACAGGGCTGAGCGCCGCAGAGGCTCATACCCCTTAAATCGTGCAACACACAATCAGAAAGAGGCAACCGCAACGGCGGGGTGTAGGCAAGGAACCACCCCGCCATTGCGGCCAGAGCAAACACCCTTTATACAGCCAGCCCGCCATGTAGACTTGGATAAGATAACTATCCGCCACAGGCGGGAACGACAAGGAGGAGCAGATGGCTTTCAACGGGAATCCGCGGCCGCAGGCCCCATACAGTCAGTACGCGCAGCAGCCGATGCCGACCATGCAGGGCGGTGAGCCCTACAGCATGGGCTCGCCCATCGACGCCAACGCAGCATACAGCTTTGAAAAGGCGGAGCGGGTCTCAATGTCCCGCGCTTATGCGGAGATGGCCGTCGGCCTGCTGGTCACCGCCCTGACGGCCTATCTGACCGCCCGGACCGGACTGCTCCTGGCTTTCATGCAGGCCACGGGCACCCTGGGCTGGATCGGCATGGCCGTGGTCCAGGTGGCCTTCGCCATGATTCTGAGCGCCCGGATCATGCGTATGCGCACCTCCACCGCCCGGGTCATGTTTTACCTCTATGCGGCCCTGATGGGCTTCACTTTGAGCACCATCTTCATAACCTACTCACTGCCGTCCATCATGCTGACCCTGGTGATCAGCGCAGGCTTCTTCTTCGTTCTGAGCATGCTGGGGCTGACCACCCGGCGGAACATGCTGGGCATGGGGTCCATCTTCATGGCCGGCCTGCTCATGCTGATCCTGGTCCAGCTGGTCATGCTCTTCGTGGCCCCTTCGAACACGGCCCTGCGCGTGGTCTCGGCCATCGGCATCATCCTCTTCGCCGGGCTGACCATGTACGACGCCCAGCAGACCAGGGTCATCTTCGCCACCTACCGCAGCCAGGGGCCGGAGGCCATCAAGCGGGTCTCCATCCTCTGCGCCCTCAACCTCTACCTGGACTTCGTCAACCTCTTCCTCTACATCCTGAATCTGGTCGGCGACCGGAACTGACGAAGAAATCCCGCCCCTGGCATCGGGGGCGGGATTTTTTATATCTTTTTCAGGCATCCTGGTTTTTCAGGCATCCTGGTCGACCCTGGCCAGCAGACCACGCAGCACGTACTGAAGGATGCCGCCGTTGCGGTAGTACTCGGCCTCGCCAGGGGTGTCGATGCGCACCTTGGCCGCAAACTCCACCCTGCTGCCGTCGGGCCGCTGGGCACACACCTGGACCTGCTCAGGCAGGGAGCTGTTCAGCGCATCGACGCCAATCAGGTCATAGGTCTCCTGACCATCCAGCCCCAGGCTCTGGGCCGACTGACCTGCAGGAAACTCCAGCGGCAGCACGCCCATGCCGATCAGGTTGCTGCGGTGGATGCGCTCGAAGGACCTGGCGATGACGGCCCGCACGCCCAGCATTCGGGTGCCCTTGGCCGCCCAGTCCCTTGAGGAACCCGTGCCGTACTCGCTGCCGGCCAGCACCACCAGGGGCGTGCCCTGCCTGGCATAGTCCTGCGCAGCATCGAAGATGGTCGTCTCCTGGCCGTTCAGGAAGTCGTAGGTGAACCCTCCCGGGCGCACATTCAGCCCCACCGAGGCCAGCAGCTGGTTGCGCAGGCGGATGTTGCCGAAGGTGCCCCGGACCATGACCTCGTGGTCGCCACGCCGGGATCCGTAGGAGTTGAAATCCCTGGGGGCTATGCCGTGCTCCTGCAGGTAGCGGCCGGCCGGGGCATCGGCCTTGATGGCCCCTGCGGGCGAGATGTGGTCGGTGGTGACCGAATCCCCCAGCAGGGCCAACACCCGGGCCCCGTGGATGTCCTCCAGGGGGTCGGGCTGGGCCTTCATGCCGTCGAAGAAGGTCTGGCGGCGGATGTAGGTGGAATCCTGGTCCCAGTGGAAGAGCTCGCCCTCCGGCACCTCCAGCTTCCGCCAGCGATCATCCCCGCCGAAGACGTCCGCATAGTCGCGCAGATACATGTCCCGGTCCAGGGCGGTGCCCACTACGGACTCGATGGCCTCCTGGGAGGGCCAGATGTCCGCCAGCATGACCGGCTTGCCCTGGCTGTCCTGGCCCAGGGAGTCGTGCCAGGGGTCGAAGTCCATGGTGCCGGCCAGGGCGTAGGCCACCACCAGGGGCGGCGAGGCCAGATAGTTCATCTTCACGTCCGGGCTGATGCGCCCCTCGAAGTTCCTGTTGCCCGAGAGCACGGCCGTCACTGTCAGGTCATGATCGGCGATGGCCTGGTGGATGGCCGGGTCCAGGGGGCCGGAGTTGCCGATGCAGGTGGTGCAGCCGTAGCCGACCAGCTCGAAGCCCAGGGCATCCAGGTCCTTGCTCAGGCCGGTCCGGTTCAGATAGTCCGTCACCACCTGGGAGCCCGGCGCCAGCGAGGTCTTGACCCAGGGCTTGGGCTTGAGGCCCCGGGCGCGCGCCTGGCGGGCCAGCAGACCGGCGGCCACCATGACCGAGGGGTTGGAGGTGTTGGTGCAGGAGGTGATGGCCGCGATGACCACATCCCCGTCCCGCAGGCTGAACTCGCTGCCGTCGGCCTTCCTGACCGGCACAGCCTCGCCCTTGTCCTTGTCCTGGTCGCTGTAATCCTTAAGGTCCCGTTGGTAGGTCTTCTGGGCCTGGTCCAGCAGGATGCGGTCCTGGGGCCGCCGGGGGCCGGCAATGGAGGGCCGCACCGTAGACAGATCCAGCTCCAGCACCTGCGAATACTCGGGTTCGGGGCAGTCGGCATCCTCCGGGTCCATCCACAGGCCGTTGGCCTTGGCATAGGCCTCCACCAGGCGCACATGCTCGTCGCTGCGGCCGGTCAGACGCAGGTAGTCCAGGGTGATTTGGTCGATGGGGAAGATGGCGCAGGTGGAGCCGAATTCGGGGCTCATGTTGCCCAGGGTGGCCCGGTTGGCCAGGGGGACCTGGGCCAGGCCCTTGCCGTGGAACTCCACGAACCGGCCCACCACGCCCACCTCGCGCAGCATCTGGGTCACGGTCAGCACCACGTCGGTGGCGGTGACCCCCTCGGGAATGGATCCGGTCAGCTTGAAGCCCAAGACCTGGGGCACCAGCATGGAGATGGGCTGGCCCAGCATGGCCGCCTCGGCCTCGATGCCGCCCACGCCCCAGCCCAGCACACCCAAGCCGTTGACCATGGTGGTGTGGGAGTCGGTGCCCACGCAGGAGTCCGGGTAGACCAGGGCCGGCCCCTCCCCCTTGGTCCTGTCCCTGCGCATGACCACCTGGGCCAGGTACTCCAGGTTGACCTGGTGGATGATGCCGGTGCCCGGGGGCACCACGCGGAAGTTTTGGAAGGCCTGCTGGCTCCAGCGCAGGAAGCGGTAGCGCTCACTGTTGCGCTGGTATTCCAGGTCCATGTTGTGTTCCAGGGCACCGGGCACGCCCGAGCTGTCCACCTGAACGGAGTGGTCGATGACCATCTGCGCGGGGATGAGCGGGTTGACCAGGGAGGGATCGTCGCCCAGGGCCTTGACGGCATCGCGCATGGTGGCCAGGTCGACCATGCAGGGTACGCCGGTGAAGTCCTGCATGAGCACCCGGGCGGGGGTGAACTGGATCTCCCTGTCGGACTGGGTCTTGGGGTCCCAGTCCAGCAGTTGATCCAGCTGGTCCCGGGTCACCGTGGTTCCGTTCTGGTGCCGCAGCAGATTTTCGGCCAGGATGCGCAGGCTGTAGGGCAGGTGGTCGATTCCCGGCAGGTCACTGATCCGGTAGTATTCGAACTCCTCGGAACCTACCTTGAGCTTGGAACGACCGGCATCTTGTGCGGATTCTGACATGCACCACCCCTTCCCTGGACGCTCAGGCGCCGGCCCTTGCGCCCACGTGGACCGGCGGCAGGAGGACCCCAGGCCGTCAGTGACGCTATCTGCGCTTTTTAGGTTCCATTCTTAGCGCCCATGTGTTACTTGGCGTATGTAACGTGCGCATGCCGGATAGCCCAAGACGGCCAGGACCATGAGCAGGGCTCCCACCAAGGCAAAGGCCACGGTTGTGACCAGGGCCGGACCAGTGGGCAGGCTGATGGCAAAGAACTGCGCCACCATGGGGATCAGGGCCCCGATCACCCCGGCTGCAGCGAAGAAGAGGACCAGCAGGCCCCTCCAAGAGCGCATGGGCCGGGCCACCTGGGTCAGGACCAGCACGCCCATACAGAAGAGGACGATGGCGCAGACCGACCGCCAGCGCCCCAGGTCACCGGGCCGGGCCAGGTCCAGGCCCAGCAAGCCGGGCAGGCTCCAGGCCGCCGCCAGCACAATCAAAGCAGTGGCGATGCCCGAGGGCAGGGCGAAGGTAACCACGCGCTTGAGGAAGCCTGGCCGGTAGCGCCTGGTGTTGGGGGCCAGCGCTAGGAAGAAGGCGGGAGTGCCGATGGTCAGGGCGCCGATGTAGGTGATGTGCCGGGGCAGGTAAGGGAAGGGAATGCCGGTCAGGACCACACCTAAGGAGATCAGGGCCGAGTAGACGGTCTTGACCAAGAAGAGACCAGCCACACGCTCCATGTTGGCCATGACCTGCCGGCCCCGGGCCACCACGTCGGGCAGGTGGGAGAAGCGCGAATCCACCAGGACCAGCTGGGCCACGGCCTTGGTGGCTGCCGCCGCATTGCCCATGGCGATGCCCAGATCCGCCTCCTTCAGAGCCAGGGAGTCGTTGACCCCGTCGCCGGTCATGGCCACCGTGTGACCCTTCAGGTGCAGGGCTTGGACGATGGCCTTCTTCTGGTCGGGCAGGACCCGGCCCAGCACGTCTACATCCTCCAGGACCTCGGCCAGGGCTGCCGTGTCCTCGGGCAGTTGACGGGCATCCATGGCCCTGGGGGGCCGTTCGCCGGTCAGACCCACCTTGTTGGCGATAGCCGCCACAGTGGCTGGGTTATCGCCCGAAATGACCCGGCAGCGCACACCCTGTTGGCGGAACCAGGCCAGGGTCTCGGCAGCGTCTTCGCGGATGTGCTCCGAGCAGGTGATCAGGGCTAGGGGCTTCAGGTTCCCAGGCAGGTCGGGGCTGCTGGTGAAGTGGTCAGGCTGGTCAGTGCTCGGGTACCCATCGGGGGCGGACAGCATCAGCACCCGATAGCCGCGGTCGGCCAAGTCGGCCACCTGCAGGTCCACCTGGGGCCACCTGCCCGCCTGGGATGCCAGGAGCACCTCCGGAGCGCCGAAGTACCAGATTTTGCCGGACTGGTCGGCCACGGCGCTCCACTTGCGGGCCGAGGAGAAAGGCAGGCGGCTGACGGCCCTGCCGGGGCGCAGGTCGTCCATCCCCTTGAGGATGGCACGGCCGGTGGCGTTGGGGCTCTCCTCCGCGCAGACGTCCACCAGGGCCTGCCGCAGTTGCTGGGCAGGCAAGTCATCGACCAGCGGATGCAGATCGTCATAGACGATGCCCCCGTCGGTGATGGTGCCGGTCTTGTCCAAGTTCAGGGCGTCCACCCGGGCCAGGGTCTCCACGGACTCCATCTGCTGGACCAGGGTCTGGTGGCGGGCCAGGCGGATGGCAGCCAGGGCGAAGTTCAGAGAGGTCAGCAGAACCAGACCCTCAGGGATCATGCCTACGACCCCGGCTACGGCAGACACCACGGCCTGCCGCCAGGCTCCGGTGGCCAGGGCCGTCTGGAAGCCGCCCACGGTCCGCATCTGGGTGAAGATGAGCAGCAGGCAGAGGGGAATGACCACCACGGTCATGACCTTGAGAATGGTGTTGATGCCCTCGTTCAGGTCAGAGCGAACCTTCTTGTAGACCTTGGCCTTGGCCGTCAGCGTGGCGGCGTAGGAGTCGGCGCCCACGGCGGTCACCTGGGCCAGGGCCATGCCCGAGACGGCCGTGGAGCCTGAGTAGACCTGGTCGCCCGGCTTGTGCTTGACCGTGCGCGATTCGCCGGTCAGCATGGACTCGTCCAGCTCCAGGCCGTATGTGTCGATGATTTGCGCATCGGCGGGCACCTGGTCCCCGGAGCGGATCCAGAGCAGGTCCCCCTTGACGATGGCATCGTGAGGCACGGTCAGGTTGCACCCATCCCTGCGTACCGTATAGTCGGAGGCCACCAGGATGGACAGCCCGTCCAGGGTGTGCTTGGCCTTGAGTTCGGTGGCCACGCCGATACCGGTGTTGATGATGATGATCAGGCCGAAGACCGCATCCCTCCACTGGCCTGTCAGCAAAACCACCACCATGGCGGTCAGGATGATCCCGTTGAAGAGGGTGAAGACGTTGTCTCGGATGATCTGGCCCAGGCTGCGGGAGGTTTGGTTCTGGGAGACGTTGACCAGGCCCTGGGCCTTCAGCTGCTCCACCTCCTGGGAGCTCAGCCCCGGCCGGTCGGTGTCCGGAAAGCCTGTGCCCGCTGTCGGCACTTGCTCACTGCCTGTGCTCATCCTCGGCCCCCTCTCGGTCGGCGCTCAGGCGCACGGCCATGATCCTCGCATGCGGTCCGTCGTCCACAATAGTCTGCAGGGCGTCGGCAAGCAGAGGCGCGTGCGGATGCCCGGCAGGATCCACCGGGTGGACCGTAGCCGCATAGTAGAGCCTACCTGGGTCAGGATTCCAAGCCTTGGCGCTTTGAGCGAACTCTATCACAGGGATGCCGGCCTTCCGGGCCGCCTTTAGGGCAGGAGTCCAGTCGCCGGCTCCAGGCTGGCGGATCAGAATCAGACTGACACCACGGTTGACGGCATCTTGCACCCCATCCTGCTGATCGCCGGTGGACTGCGCCGAGGAGAAATAGCCCTTCATCCGTTCTGCCTTCAACGATGCCAGGATGCGGCCGTCAAGACCGGCATCCGAGTCCTTGTCGCCCGTCTGCGGGCAGCCAATCAAAGCCACTAGCGTGTCGGAGCGATCCACGCCGTCATGAGGCACGGTACCCGCGTGCCAGGAGTCGCCCACGGCCCTGTCCTTGGGGGCGCAGCCGGTCAGCATTGGCAAGCCTGCCAGCAGAGCGACCGCCAGCAGCAGACCCGCCAGCCGCTTGAACACTGTCAAGACATGCCCGGCGCGGCTCATGTCAGCGCCGCCTTCCCGCCGTGCGGGTGAAGATTGCCATGGTCTCCACATGGTGGGTCATCGGGTAGATGTCAAAGGCCTCAAGATGCTCTGGGCTGTAACCCAGGGAGATCAGGGTGGCCGTATCCCTGGCCAGGCTGGTCGGATCGCAGGCCACATAGATAATGGTCCCAGCCCCGCTGGCAGCCAGCAGTTGGCAGACTTGAGCCTTGGCGCCGGCCCTGGGCGGATCCAGCAGGATCAGGTCGGGATGCCCCAGCCCCTTGGGCGGACCGCCAGCCAGGACCCTGGCCACGTCCCCACGACGCAGGACCACTCGGTTCAATCCGGCCCGCTTTACGTTGTTTTTCGCACAGGCAATAGCTCCGGCGGAACCTTCCACGGCCAGAAGCCGGGCCCGTCCGTCGGCCAGAGCGGCCAGGGGCAGGGTGAAGAGCCCTGATCCGCAGTAAAGATCCCAGATGACCGGTTCGGCGACCCCATTCAGGGCCTGCCTGGCCTGGTCCAGGACCGCCTTGGTCAGCACGACCGGTGCCTGGCGGTGGACCTGCCAGAATCCGTCGGCCCGAACCTGGTAGACAGGTCCTGCCCCGGCCTCCAGCCGCTCCATCAACAGGCGGCTCCCCTTGCTCAGGCGACCATCCACCAGCAGGGCGTAGTTGTCGCCGACCGGTCCCCCATCGCGCGGCTGGGGCACGGCCAGGCGTATGCGGGCACCAGCGGGCAGTCCGCCCTCCCAGATGCCCAGTTCGTCAGCCAGGTCCAGCAATTGCTGTGTAGCCAAGGGCATGGTCTGAATCGGCAGGCGGTCATGCGATCCCTGCCGACGCATGGAGGGGCGGCCCTGGTCGTCGGCCACCAGCTCGATTCGCGTCCTCCAGTGCAGGCCGCCCAGCTCTTCATCGCCCGGAACTCGGACCACCGGCACTTGGACGTCCACCCCGCCCAGACGGGACATCTGCTGACCAATCAGATCGGCCTTCCAGGCCAGCTGACCGGGCAGGCTGACGTGAATCAGATCAGCGCCGCCCAGGCCGCCTCCCCAGGCCAAGGGGCCAGCCAGGGGCCAGACGGGTTCACGTCGGTCAGGGCTGGCCTCCAACACCTGGGTGACCTCTCCCGTGGCGAATCTGTCGGCCCGGCCGTGAGGCTCGTCCAGGAGGACCTCCACCAGCTCCCCGGGCAGGGCGAAGCGGACGAAGACCACCCGACCGTCCTCCAGATGGGTGACGCAACGGCCCTGGTCGGCATAGCGCTCGATACGCAGACGAACCCTGGTCTCAGTCATGATCGGCATGAACCTCCTGGTCGGCCTGGCGACGGTGGTAGGGACCGCCGATCAGCAGCCAGCTGATCCAGATTCCCAGGGCAAACAGGGGTAGGCCCAGAATCAGGCGTGCGGCACCAAGAAACCCAACGGAACCAGTCAGGTAGAGCGGCACCTGAACCAGCAGGCGCAGCGCAAAGACGGCGATCCAGACCAGGGTGGCCTGATTATAGGCCCGTACCAGATCCGGTTCACTGCGCCAAGAGGCCAGCCACTGTCTCCACCCGGAGACGACAGGTCGGCGCAGATACTCCACCAGCAGGCCTATGCCGGGCATCCGTGCCAGCAGCGAGGCACCGAGAACGATAATCCAGAATCCGTTGGTCAGGAATCCTGGCAGGTAATAGTTGCGGGCATCCCGGGTCAGCCAGGCAGCCACCAGGCAGATGACCACCGAAAGCAGACCGGTCAGCGCCCCAAGAAAAGACTGCCGCTGAACCAGACGAATCAGGAGCTGCACAACGGCCAAGGCCGCCGAAACCGCCACGGTCAGCCCCAGACGGCCGGTCACCAGGAAGAAAACCAGAAATACCAGCCCCGGCAACAGGGATTCGACAATCCCCCGCCATCCGCCGATGGCCTCCATGACGGAGAAATCGTCGTCGGCCAGCGCTGCCAGCCCGAGATGCTTCTGCTTCACAGCCTTAGCGGACCTCCGAGAACATGGGTCCGCGAGACAGTGTGGTCTTCACCTCGGTCTGCTGATCCGAATCGAAGGGGCCCTCAGGCCTGCCGGGGATCTGCGCACTCTCATCGTCCTTGGACTCCGAGTCTTCGGCTTCTCCTCGACGCTGGTTGGGGGTGATGGGCGCATGCATGGGAACCAGGTCACGGGGGGCCAGGGGCTCATCGCCACGGACCACGACCAGGTCGGCCAGGTAGCCGTCGAGCACATCCTTCTCCTTGCCGCCCTTGGCCGCAGGACCGGAGAAGATGCCTCGCAGCATCCAACGGGGTCCGTCGATGCCCACCACCCGGGTCACCAGGTTCTTACCCTTGACCTTGACGGGCAGGGTCAGCTCCTTGCCGAAGACGCCGTCCACCTCCTTGCAGGAGGGGTTGGCCTTGAGCAGGTCGGCCCGGACCTCGTCCCAGAGGCCCAGGGACTTGGGGGCCGCAAAGGGCTCCAGCTCCAGACTGGAGGACCCGTAGGTGATGGTGGCTCCCAGCACGTCGCCGGTCTGCGAGTTGGCCTTGAGCCTCAGCTCACTGCCCTTGAGGAAGGGAAGCATCAGGGCACCGATGTCCAGGTACTCATCGGTGTCGGGGGCCTCGGAATCCAAACTGTCCCAGGGGCCCTTCCCGCTCTGCTCGGCTTCATCGCGGCCAGCCTGAGAGGTTTGGTCAGATTTCTCCGTGGACTTTTCAACGTCCTTGGACTCCTCGACGGCCTCCTCAGCCTGCTTCTTGGCGCGTTTCTTGCCGAAACCGAACAATCCCATGATGCCTCATTTCCTTGTGAGTCTGTGCAAAGGATACCTAGTCAAGACCCAGGCGCAGCTTGCCGCCGGGGATGGCGTCCAGCAGATCCTTGGTGTACTGGCGTTGCGGGTGGTCGAAGACCTCGTCGGTGGTGGCGTGCTCCACCAGTCGGCCGTGCTGCATGACCACCACCTCGTCGGCGATCTGCCTGACCACGGCCAGATCGTGGGTGATGAACAGGTAGCTGAGCCCTTGCTCGGCCTGCAGGTCGTTGAGCAACCGCAGCACCTGATCCTGGACCAGCACGTCCAAGGCGGAGACGGCCTCGTCGCAGATGATCACATCCGGATTCAGGGCCATGGCCCGGGCGATGGCGATGCGCTGACGCTGTCCACCGGAGAGCTCGTTGGGGTAGCGCCCCATGACCGACTCGGGCATCTCCACCATGTCCAGCAGCTCCTTGACCCGCTTCTGCCGGGACTTGGCGTTGCCGATCTTGTGGATGCGCAGGGGCTCCTCGATGGAGCGGTAGATGGAGTACATGGGGTCCAGGGAGCCGTAAGGGTTCTGGAAGACCGGCTGCACGTGCCGACGGAACTCCATGAGCTCGTGGCTGCCGAAGCCGGCGATGTCCTGGCCCTCGTAGGTCACCCGGCCCGAGGTGGGCTTGAGCAGGTGCAGGACCATGTTGGCCACGGTGGACTTGCCGGAGCCGGACTCCCCCACGATGGCCAAGGTGGTTCCCCGCTTGACCGAGAAGGAGACGTCGTCCACAGCCTTGAACATCTCTTTGCGCCGGGGCAGCCTGAACTCGCGGGTCAGGTGCTCCACGGTGATGACGTGCTCGCTGCGCTCCAGGGTGCTCTCGCCCTTGACATGGTGCTCCAGCAGGTCTTCGGCATCCTGGCCGCGCTGCTTGGCGGAGATGATGCGCTGGGAGGCCAGCGAGGGCGCGGCCTGAACCAACCGCTTGGTGTAGGGGTGCTGGGGGTGCTGCAGGACCTCCAGGCTGGGCCCGGACTCCACCACCTGACCCCGGTACATGACCACGATGTGCTGGGCGCGCTCGGCCGCCAGACCCAGGTCGTGGGTGATGAAGAGCACGGCGGTGCCCAAGGATTCGGTCAGGTTGCGCAGGTGGTCCAGAATCCGCTTTTGGACGGTCACATCCAGGGCGCTGGTGGGCTCGTCCGCAATCAGCAGGTCGGGCCGGGAGGCCAGGCCGATGGCGATCAGGGCGCGCTGGCGCATGCCGCCGGAGAACTCATGCGGATACTGCCTGGCCCTGGTGGCGGCCTCGGGCAACCCGGCCTCCGACAGCAGACCGGCAATGCGGTCATCCATGTCCGAACCGGTCACATGCTCCTTGGCCAACTTCCAGGCCGCATCGTCATCCACACCGGCGTCGATCAGGGACTTGGCCACGCCCCAGCGGGTCTCGGAGCCCACATCCCACTCGGCCTTCAGGGCCTCCATGGTCTTGTCCACGTCGGCCACCCCGGCATCACTCAGGGCCTGACGGGCGGCTTCCAGCAGGCCGGGCAGGTCCTTGGAGGAGATGAAGAGCTCGTCGTCTGACTTCTTGAGCGTCACCTCTTCATCGCCGGCCAGGGCCTTGGCCAACCGGGAGCGCTTCTCCCGAGAGACATCCATGTGGTTGGCGGTCAGCGCCTCCTTGACCTGGGAGCCGATGCGCCAGACCGGGTTCAGATTGCTCATGGGGTCCTGCGGGACCAGACCCACCTGGGAGCCACGCAGCGCCTCATAGTCCTTGCGGTCCAG
The DNA here is from genome assembly GCF_026537325.1 of Bifidobacterium sp. B4142. Lineage (GTDB taxonomy): Bacteria > Actinomycetota > Actinomycetes > Actinomycetales > Bifidobacteriaceae > Bombiscardovia. Next base: position 263,580 of record NZ_JAFNMJ010000002.1, on the reverse strand, counting down.
GCCCACCAGCTCGCGGCCATTGAGCTTGATGCTGCCGCCGGTCACCTTGCCGGTGCCGGGCAGAAGGCCCAGCACAGCCATGGCCGAGGTGGACTTGCCCGAGCCGGACTCCCCCACGATAGCCACCCACTGGCCGGGGTAGACGTTGAAGGAGGCGTCGCGAACTGCGTGGACGGTGCGCCCATCGGCGGTGAAGTCCACCTGCAGGTCCCGAACGTCGAGCAGGGGCTGCTGCTCCTGATTGGTGGTCATGTTCTTGTCTGCTTCAGTCATGCTTCCTCACTCAGGCCGTTCTGCTCTTGGGATCCAACGCATCCTTGACCGCGTCGCCCATCATGATGAAGGCCAGCACGGTGATGGCCAGGGCTGCAGAGGGATAGAAGAGGACCGAGGGGTTGGTGGTCAGGAGGTTCTGGGCCGTCGAGATGTCCCCGCCCCAGGAGACCACGGTGGAGGGCAGGCCGATGCCCAGGAAGCTCAGCGTGGCCTCAGAGACGATGTAGGTGCCCAGCGACATGGTGGCCATGACGATGACCGGGGCCAGGGAGTTGGGCATGATGTGTCGGAAGAGGTTGCGCAGAGGCGTGGAGCCCAGGGCCGTGGAAGCGGTGTTGAACTCCAGGTTCTTGGCCTCCAGCACGGCACTGCGGGTGATACGGGCCATGTTGACCCAGCCGAAGAGGGTCAGGGTCAGGATGATCTTCCACAGGGAGGTGGAGGTGCGGAACATCTGCAGGAGCACGATGGCGCCCAGGATCATGGGGATGGCGAAGAAGATGTCGGTGATGCGGCTGAGCACTGCGTCGACCCAGCCCCCGAAGAATCCGGCGATGGCGCCGATGAGGCCGCCGAAGACGGTGACCAGGATGGTGGTCATGATACCGATGGCCACCGAGGTCCGGGCCCCGTGGATGACGCGGCTGTAGACGTCGCAGCCCTGCAGGTCGAAGCCGAGGGGGTGCCCGGGCCGGCCGGGCTCCAGGGAGTCGGACAGGCTGCAGGCCATGGGGTCCTGCCTGGCGAAGAGGTTGGGGAAGAGGGCCACCAGGATGACCACGATCGCCAGGATTGAGGAGATGATGAAGAGCGGGTTGCGCCTCAGGGTCTTCCAGGCGTCGGCCCACATGCTGGTGGGCGGCACGTCCTCATCCACCGAGTCCACCTCGCGCAGGGGCGTCTCGTCGATGGGGGCCACGAACCGCTCCTGCCCCGGCAGGGGGTCAGGGAAGTAGACGCGGGCCTGGCTTTCGTTCTGTTCGCTTGACTCGTTCATTGCCGTTTCACTCATAGTCGGTCCCTCTCCCTCACGCATACCGGATCCGCGGATCGAGCACTGCGTAGAGCAGGTCGACCAGGAGGCTGGTGATGACGAAGATCAGGACCAGAATGGTCACGATGGAGACCACCAGGGTGCCTTCGCCCCTCAGGATGGCCTGGTAAAGGGTGTTGCCCACGCCCTGGATGTTGAAGATGCGCTCGGTGATCATGGCCCCGCCCATCAGTCCGCCGATGTCGGCGCCCAGGTAGGTGACCACGGGGATCAGGGAGTTGCGCAGCACATGCCGCACGATGACGGACCGGTTGCTCATGCCTTTGGCCCGGGCCGTGCGCACGTAGTCCTCGGAGATGTTGGAGGTGATCTCCGTCCTGGTCAGACGGATGATGGAGGCCATGGATACCGACCCCAGCACAACGGCCGGCATGAGCAGATCAATGAAGCCCGGATTGGCCCCGGCTGTAGCCGGCAGCAGATGCCATTTGACGCCGAACAGGTACTGCAGGATGAAGCCGGTGACGAAGGTAGGCACCGAAATCAGCAGCAGGGAGAGGACCAGGATGATGTTGTCCGACCACTTGCCCTTGGTCAGGCCGCCGATGATGCCGAAGATCACGCCGAAGACGCCCTCGAAGACGAAGGCCATCAGGGCCAGCTTGATGGTCACCGGGAAGGCCCTGCCGATCACGCTGATCACGGGCTGGCCGGCGAAGGTGTTGCCGAAGTTCAGGGTCAGCGCGTTCTTCAGGAAGAGCACGTACTGCACGATGAAGGGCTTGTCGAGATTGTATTCCGAACGTATCTGTGCGGCAACGGCCTGGTTGACCGGCTTGTCTCCGAACATGGCGGCCACAGGGTCGCCGGGAAGCGCGAAGACCAGCGCGTATATCAGCAGTGTCGTGCCGAGAACGACGGGGATCATCTGCAGAATACGTCGCAGAAGATATTTTCCCATCGGCTATTCTCCTTTGTCATCCGCGACCGGGATCGGCATGGGGATCGGGGCCGCCGCAAAAATTCTTGTTTGAGTCTACCAGCACACCTCAACAGGGGTGCAAAGACACCAAGGCCGGCGCGGAATGGATCCTTCCGCGCCGGCCCGGGCGGTGTCAGCTGTCAGGTGCGGGATTCAGGCTCCCGTCATCTCACTTGCTGATGTTGTAGTAAGCAGGGACGCCCTTCCAGTTGAAGGAGAATCCTTGGACGTTCTTGGCGGCCACGCCGTTGGAGTTCTGGTAGTAGAGCGGAACTGCGGGCAGGTCGCGGAAGAGCAGCTCTTCGGACTGCTGGTAGATCTTGTTGGCCTCGTCGATGCTCTTGGCGGAGGCTGCCTTGTCCATCAGGCCGTCGAACTCGGGGTTCTTGTAGTCGCCGTCATTGGACCCGTTGCCGTTGGCTGCCGAGCTGGCGAAGTTGCTGGACAGGTAGCTCTCGGGCGAGGGGTAGTCGGGCTGCCAACCGGAGCGGAAGGCCGAGTCGGTGAACTTGCGGTTCTGCACGTTGGAGCGGAACTCGCTGAAGGTGGGCAGAGGGTTGCCTGCAGCCTGGATGCCCAGGGCGTTCTTGATGGAGTTGGTCACGGCGTCGTAGATCTCCTTGTGGGCGCCATCGGCGTTGTAGGCGATCTTGAAGGTGTCGCCCTCACTCCATGGGGAGATCTTGTTGGCCTCGGCCCAGAGCTCCTTGGCCTTGGACGGGTTGTACTTGAGCACGTCAGATCCCTTGATACTGGTTGAATAGCCGGGAATGACGGGGGCAGTGAAGTCGTGGACCTCCTTGGCGGTTCCGGACAGCACCTTCTTGATGATGGTTGGCCGGTCGATGGCCATGGAGATGGCCTGGCGGCGGAGCTTGCCCTCCTGATCCTGGCCGAAGTGCTTCATGTAGGAGGGGATGGTGAACATCTGGATGACCGAGCCCGGGTCGTTGATGGCCTGGACCGTGTTGTCGGTCTGGAAGGTCTTACGAGCCGAGGCGGGCAGAGTGTCCAGCACATCCAGGTTGCCGGCCTGCACGTCGCGGTAGGCTGCGGTGGCATCGGTGTAGGAGCGGAACTCCACGCCGCCGTTCTTGACCTTGACGCCGCCCTTGTAAGCGGGGTCCTTGACGACCTTGATGGACTTGTTGTGCTCCCAGGACTGGAACTTGTAGGGTCCCACGGTCACCGGCTTCTCACCGAAGGCCTTGGTGTCCTTATAGAAGGACTCAGGCAGGGGCGCAAAGGCGGTGTAGCCCACCTGGATGGGGAAGGTGGAGGAAGGCGAGGTCAGATCAACGGTGAAGGTCTTGTTGTCGATGACCTTCAGGCCGGACAGCTGGGCATCGCTGGGGGTGCCCTCCTTCTGCAGGTCGTCATAACCCTTGATGTTGGCGAAGAAGCTGGAGCCCAGCTGCTTGTTGGCGATGCTGGACGCCCAAGACCAGGCCTTGGTAAAGGACTGTGCGGTGACCGGGGTGCCATCCGAGAACTTCCAGCCGTCGTTGATGGTCACGGTGTACTGGGTGTTGTCCTCGTTGGCCTTGATCTGCTTGGCGATCTCGTTGACTGGCTTGCCCTTGTCGTCAAAGCGGACCAGCTTGGAGAACATGACGTCGATGGGGTTGCCACCCCCCACCTCGTTGGTCATGCTGGGGATGAGCGGATTGGCCGGCTCAGGGTTGAAGACCGAGATGACGGCATTCGAGCTGCCACCGTTGGTCCCCTTGGCAGAGGAGTCCGATCCACCGGATCCGCCGCAGGCACCCAGCGTGAGTGCCATGACGCACAGTCCGGCACCCGCAATGGTCAGGGCCGATTGCTTCTTCATATATCTTGCTCTTTCCTTTGGTTGGTTTCCCGAACCGCCAGTCATCGACGGCGGTTCATGCCGTTTCCGGCACGATCATTACTGGTCCTTGGACAGCTCCGGGAAGATCGGATAGCCATCCCAGCCCAGACGCATCCCATGGACCTTCTTGGCGGAGGCGCCAATGTTGTTTCCATAATAGAGCGGAACCGCCGGCATGTCCTGTAGAAGGATCTCCTCAGCCTGCTGGAAGAGCCTGTTGGCTTCATCGGTATCCTTGGCCTTGGCAGCCTGCTTCAGCAGGGCGTCGAACTTGGAGTTCTTGTAGTCGCCATCGTTGGATCCGTTGCCATCGGCCGCCGAGCTGGCGAAGTTGCTCATCAGATAGCTCTCTGGCGATGGATAGTCGGGCGACCATGAAGACCTGAAGGCCACATTGTTATAGAGGCGCTTTTTGATGTTGCCGCGGAACTCGCTGAAGGTGGGCACGGGAGAGGCCTCGGCCTTGATGCCAAGCGTGTTCTTGATGGAGTTAGCCATGCCGTCGTAGAAGTCCTTGGCTCCGCCATCCGAACTGTAAAGCAGTTGGAAGCTCTTGTCTGCCGGCCACTTGCTGATGGCATCGGCCTTGGCCCAGTACTCCTTGGCCTTCTTGGCGTTGTACCTGAGGTTGTCCGAACCCTTGAGATCCTTGGTATAGCCTGGAATGGTCGGCGCGGTGAAGTCGGTGGGCTGCACGCCCAGACCGCCCAGGACCTTGTCGATCAGCATCTTCCGGTCAATCGCCATGGAGATGGCCAGGCGGCGCAGGTGGCCCTCCTGATCCTGGCCGAAATGCTCCATCGTGGTAGGAATGGTGAACATCTGCAGGGTGGAGCCGGGCTTGTTATAACTCTGAACCATGCTGTCGGTCATGAAAGTCTTGACGGCGGAGGTGGGAATCCTGTCGATCACATCCAGGTTGCCCGCCTGTACATCGGAATAGGCGGAACCCAGGTCCGTGTAGACCTTATAGTCGATGCCGCCGTTGCGGACCTTGACCTCCCCGTCGTAGCCGTCGTTCCTGCGAAGCTTGATCATGACGTTGTGCTGCCAGGATTCGAACTTGTAGGGACCCGAGCTGACCGGGTTCTCCCCGTAGGCCTTGGGATTCTTGTAGAAGGATTCAGGCAGGGGCGCAAAAGAGGTATAGCCCACCTGAATGGGGAAGGTGGACGAGGGCGAAATGAGGTCCACGGTGAAGGTCTTGTCATCGATGACCTTCAATCCGGAGAACTGGGCATCCGTAGGCACGCCCTGCTTCTGCAGGTCATCAAAGCCCTTGATATTGGAGAAAAAGCTGGCGTTCAGCTGGCCGTTGGACACATTGGCGCTCCAGGACCAGGCCCTGGTGAAGGACTTGGCGGTGATAGGGGTGCCATCCGAGAACTTGCGCCCGTCGGCCAGGGTGACCTTGTACTGGGACATGTCGTCGTTGCCCTTGATTTCCGAGGCCAGATCGTTGTGGGCCTTGCCCTGGTCATCGAAGCGGATCAGTTTGGAGTTGATGGCGTCCACGACCTGCCCGCCGCAGCTTTCCGCGGCGCTGCTGGGAATGAGCGGGTTGGCCGGCTCGCACCCATGGACCGACACCACGGCGTTTTTGCTGGCCTGGTCGCCGGACGACTGCTCGGCACCCTCGGTATCGGTACTGCTGCCGCCACTACCGCAGCCACTGGCCAGAAGCGCCAAGGCACAGATGACCGCTGACACCACCGTGAGCTGTGAACTTTTCTTCATTCCTGCCGCTCCCCTTTAGCTGGTTATCAACGTCTCGCCTGTATCCCGAAAGTCTTTGACCGATGTTCAAGTTACAATACGCCATATTCTGATACCAGGATGTTTCCCAAGACAAGTCCTGTCTCATTTGCCGGATTTCAGGCCCTTGGAAAAGCCTGCCTGTACCGGGCCCGCAGCTGCTCGATGGAAACGTGGGTGTAGCGCTGGGTGGTCCGCAGGGAGGAGTGGCCCAGCATCTCCTGAACCTCGCGCAGGTCGGCTCCCCCATCCAGCATATGCGTGGCGGCCGAGTGCCGCAGGGCATGGGGGGCTATGTCGGGCACCCCGGCCTGACCGGCCGCCTGGTGGACCACCTTGCGGACCTGACGCTGACCAACCCTGCCGCCCAGTTGACCCAGGAAGAGGGCCTGACCGGCCTTGCGGGCCGATTTGGCCGTTGCGCCCGCCAGGACCGGCCGCCCCTCCCCCAGCCAACGGTCCAGAGCACGATCGGCGGGCAGGCCATAGGGCAGGACCCGCTCCTTGGATCCCTTGCCCAGGACCTTTACGGTTCGGCTGTGCCGGTTCACATCATCCAGGTCCAGTCCGCAGAGCTCGGCCACACGCATGCCCGTGGCGTAGAGCAGCTCCAGCATGGCCGCGTCCCGCACCTGCAGGGCCGCTTGAACCTCCTGGTCCTCCCGGTGCTCGACCGGATCCTCGTCAACTGTATCCATCAGGGTGCGGGCCTGGTCGTGCGTCAGGATTCGTGGCAGGTGCTCGGACTGCTTAGGGCTGCTCAGGGCCAGGGTTGGGTCGGTCTTGATGCGGCCATGCCGGCTCAGCCAGCCGAAGAAGGACCTGAGAGCGGCTGTCTTCCGGGCCATGGTCGAGCGGGCGTGGGTGGCGGATTCGTGGGCCAGCCAGGACCTGATGGTGGCCAGGTCGATCTGCGCGGGATCATCGATGCCATGCAGATGCATCAGGTGCAGAAAGCCTGCCAGGTCGGCCCGGTAGGAGCGGACGGTATTGGGACTCTTGCCTGCCACCCGGGAAAGATAGTCGGTGAAGTCCTGCAGATCCTGATCCACTACGGGCGCTCCCTTCGCTTGGCTGTGCAGCATGTGCAATACAGTCTAGGCGCTTTAACCCTCGTCGCAGCCGCAGGCGATACTGACCCCGGAGGTGGATGGCCATGCGTTTGCCAGCAACCATACCGGCCGGAGCGCGGCTGGTGGTCAGGATTGCCCTGGGACCGGACCCGGAAGACGGAAGGCCCAAGTTCCGCGACTACGTGGGCCATGCGGTCGACTGGGACGGACGGCGGCTGATCCTGGACAGGGACCCGGCGGCCAATGGGTCGCGTCCCGGGGAACGTGTGACCCTGCAAGCGGCAGACATGGTGGCACTGAAGCCGGTCCCGGAACGCCGTTCGCCCCGCCCGGACCCACCTGATCTCAGTCGATGACCGGAGGGTGCAGCACCCGGGCCCGGCTGGTGGTCAGGAAGGCCGAGACCTGCTCGCCGCGCAGGGCCGAATCCAGCAGCTCCTGACGCCAGTTGCCCTCCTGCGGATCCAGCTCAAGGTCGGTGGTGGACATCTGCTCCTGGTCGCCCAGGGCGGCCTTGTAACGCCGGAAGGGGTCCGCCTGGAGGAAGAAGTCCTGGCGCTTTTTATCGGCCGCCGGCTCCTGGTTCCGCAAGAGGGAGGCCATGCCCTGCAGATTCTCGGCCAAGTCATCCAGAAGGTCGGCCACCTGGTCGGAGTTCTCCTCCACCATGGCCCGGGTCCGCTCAGGATCGGTCAGGGCCACCCGGGTCATGTCACGCCAGGATCCGGCCGCCAGGGCCGAGGCCACACGGCGGTCAGGCGATGTGGCCAGCATGTTGGCCAGGGCGGTGGCCACCGCATGGGGCATGTGCGAGATCAGTGCCGCGGCCCGGTCATGGGTGGCATCGTCCAGGACAATCAGCCGGTTGCCCAGCCCCTGGGTGACCATGTCAGCCACAGTCAAAAAGCGGCTGTAGTCCGTATGCTCATCGACGCAGAGGGCCCAGAGGGCATCTTCCAGGAGGGCCGGGTCCGAGTCCTCGTAACCGGAGCCCTCGCTGCCGGCCATGGGATGGGCGCCTACATAACGATCGGCCAGACCGGCCTGTTCGACCTGCTGGCGGACCGGACCCTTGACACTGCCCACGTCGGTCAGGGTGGTGCCCCGGGTCAGCACCGGAGCCAGGGCCTTGAGCACCTCGGGCATGGCCCGCAAGGGGGTGGCCAGCACCAGCACGTCTGCTTTGCCCTTGGCCAGCTCTTCCAGGGTGTCCACGCAATGGATCCCCTGGCTGCGGGCCTGCTCATAGGGACGGTCATTATGGTTCCAGGCGATCACGAACCGGCCCCGGGCAGCCAGACGGCGGGCTAGCGATCCGCCGATCAGGCCCAGCCCTGCCACGGCGATCTTGTGGGCCGAGGTCAGCACCGGCGAGGCGGCCATGCCTGCCATGGGATGCATGTGCTCGGGACCGGACAGGTCCATGTGTGAGAAGGGCGCGGATTCATCTACCATAACAACTCCTTGCTGATCGTCTCGGAATCGGGGTCCTCACCCCGGAAGGCCCCCGCCCTGGGCAGCATCCATTCGCGGATGGGGGGCGCTGGATGCGGGGTGCGCGGATGGACCGCCAGTGTCTTGAGCCAGTCCCCCTTGTCCAGCAGGTCGGCCAGCACCTGATGCAGACCCTTCTGCCACGGTGCGGCGTCAATGCTGGCTACGAAGCTGTAGGTCCCGTCGTGCCCCTTGATGGGCCGGGACATGAATGAGGTCATGTTCAGGCCCGCATCGCGCAGGCGGTCCAGCAGGTTGGCCAGCACGCCCGGCCCGGTGTTCAGGGGAATGAAGGTGACGATGGACTCGAAATCCCCGCCCGGCGCCAGACGCCGTGCCAGCCGGGCGGCCTGATCCCGGGGAGCCAGCAGCAGGAAGTCGGTGCGGGCCCCCTGATAGTCCTGCACCTCGCGCCGATAGGTCTCCAGTCCATAGAGGCTTCCGCAGATGCGCGGCCCCAGAGCCACCTGGTTGGGGCCCAGATCACGGCAGGCAGCGGCGTTGGAGTTGGCTGTCACGGGATTGAGGCCGGTCTCTTTGATGAAGCCCTTGCACTGGGCCAGGCCGTGGGGATGTGCAGCGACCTGGTCCAGGGGGCCATGGTCGGCCCGGACGAAGGCGTCAAAGACGATGGGCAGACGGACCATGCCGAAGCCCGCTACCGCTTGAGCGTCGATCAGGGCGTCCATGTTGGGCACCACATGGCCCTCCACGTTGTTCTCCCAGGCCAGCACTCCCCAGCCTCGGCCCTCCTCCACGGCGGCCACGATGCCAGCCGCATCCGGGCAGGGGCGCAAGTCAGCCTGGCAACCCAGCCTTGTCTCCATGAGGTTGGCGGCCTCAAGGGCGGCCTGATGGGTGAAGGTTCCCTCGGGACCCAGGAAGTACAGGGAGACCCGGTCGGGCACAGTCGCCGGCTTTCCTGACGAATCCTGACTCATACTGGTCGCCCCTGACGGCGCAGGGGGCCGTCGGCAAACCAGGAGGCCGGCAGGCAGATGGCCAGGGTCTGAATCAGGACCAGCCCGCCCATCCAGAGGAAGACCGCATACTTGGCAAAGAATGTAGGAAAGTTGGCGTAGGGCATGAGCACATCGCCGCCCGGTCCGCGCATGGAGAGCAGCCAAACCATGACCGTCGAGGCCACCAAATGCAGTGCCAGACCCATGGTGCCGCTGTCGCAACGGACCCACCAGGCGGCCAGGGCCACCAGCAGATAGGCCAGGACCATCCCCCAGGGCAGACCCTGAGCGGCCCCGGAGCGCTGGACCAGGGTTCCCAGCACGCCCACCGCCAGGCCGATGGGCAGGCCCAACAGGCAACGGAAGGGGCTCGCCATGCCTGACTCCCCGGTCGAATGGGAGGGGGCCTGGTCCTTGGATTTGGAAACCTGAGACTTCATGGGTTCAAGACTAGTCCGACCCGGTCACCGTGGGGCGGCCGGGTCGGACTGTTCTGATTGTGAGAGCGGGTTTACTTCTTGTTGGCCCTGCGCTGGCGGGCGTTCCACTTGTACCAGGCATCTCTGTCCAGGATGATCTTGCGCACGCGGATGGACTCGGGAGTCACCTCCACGCACTCGTCATCGTTGGCGAAGTCCAAGGACTCCTCCAGGCTCATGTCGATGGGCGGGGTCAGGGTCTCCAGCACATCGGCGGTGGAGGAACGCATGTTGGTCATGTGCTTCTCCAGGGTGATGTTGATGTCCAGGTCGCCGGGCTTGTTGTTGATGCCCACGATCTGCCCCTCGTAGACGGGCGACTGGGGCTTGACAAAGAACTCGCCACGGGCCTGGAGCTTCTGCATGGCATAGGGGCTGGCCTTGCCCGAGCGGTCGGAGACCATGGATCCGTTCTGCCGGGTCTTGATGTCGCCCGCCCAAGGGGCGTAGCCGGCGGAGATCGACGAGGAGATGCCGGTGCCGCGGGTGGCGGTCAACAGGGCTGTGCGGAAGCCCAGGAGGCCACGGGAGGGCACGGTGAACTGCATCCTGACCCAGCCGGAGCCGTGGTTGGTCATGGTCTCCATGCGGCCCTTGCGATCGGCCATGAGCTGGGTGACTGCGCCCATGTACTCCTCGGGCACGTCGATGGTGTCGGATTCCATAGGCTCCTGAAGCTTGCCGTCCACGGTCTTGGTGACCACCTGGGGGCGGCCTACGGTCAGCTCGTAGCCCTCGCGGCGCATCTGCTCGGCCAGGATGGCCAGGGCCAGCTCGCCACGACCCTGGACCTCCCAGGCATCGGGCCGGTCGGTGGGCAACACCTTGATGGAGACGTTGCCGATCAGCTCGCGGTCCAGACGGTCCTTGAGCATACGGGCGGTCAGCTTGTGATCCTTGCCCTCGGTGCCGGCCAAGGGCGAGTCGTTGGTGCCGAAGGTCATGGAGACGGCCGGATCGTCAACGTGGATCAGAGGCAGGGGGCGGGGGTCGTCCTGGTCGACGATGGTCTCGCCGATCATGATGTCCTCCACGCCGGCCACAGCCACGATGTCACCGGGGCCGGCCTCGTCCACCGGCGAGCGCTGCAGGCCCTTGGTGCGCAGAATCTCGGTCAGCTTGAAGTTCTCGATGGACCCGTCCACGCGTGACAGGCCGTACTGGCGACCCTTGTTCAGGGTGCCGTTGTAGATGCGCACCAGACCCAGACGGCCCAGGTAGTCGGAGGCGTCGATGTTGGTCACATGGGCCTGCAGAGGGGCACCCTCCTCGTACTCCGGGGCGGGGATGTTGGTCAGGATGGCCTCGAAGAGGGGCTCCAGATCGTCGTTGTCGGGCACGGCGCCGTCGGCGGGCTGGTTGACGGAGGCCTTACCTGCCTTGGCTGCGCAGTAGATGACCGGCAGGTCCAGGAGGGAATCCAGATCCAGATCCACTCCCTCCTCGCTCACATCCTGGGCCAGGCCCAGAAGCAGATCGGTGGACTCGGAGACCACCTCGGAGATGCGGGCATCGGGACGGTCGGTCTTGTTGATGACCAGGATGACGGGCAGCTTGGCCTCCAGGGCCTTGCGCAGGACGAAGCGGGTCTGAGGCAGGGGCCCCTCGGAGGCGTCCACCAGCAGAACCACGCCGTCGACCATGGAGATGCCACGCTCCACCTCGCCGCCGAAATCAGCATGGCCGGGGGTGTCCACCACGTTGATGGTGATGCCGTCAGGCTCGCCCAGCTTGGCGGCCAGCGGACCTGTGTACTTGACGGCGGTGTTCTTGGCCAGGATGGTGATGCCCTTCTCCTTCTCCAGGTCGTTGGAATCCATGACCCGGTCGGGCACCTCCTCCCGCTCGGAGAAGACGTGCGACTGCTGCAGCATGGCGTTGACCAGGGTGGTCTTGCCGTGGTCAACGTGTGCCACAATCGCCACATTTCGTATATCGCCGCGTACCGCCATCAAAACCTCATTCTCGTGAATGCTATCCATGCCCCTACCGGCCTGTCTGCCGGCTGGCTTGGTCCCGGAATCGGACAAACAGAGACAAGTGTAACCGCCTTGTGTGACAGGCGTTCACTCCTCCTCGCCCCGGGGCGAACCCTGGGCCGGATCCGGAGACTGAAGCTGGCCGGACAGCTCCTGGCGAGCCTGGGCCAGAGCCGAGTCCTCGTCGGGCAGGAAGGGGGCCAAGGAGGGCAGATCCTCTAAGGATTGCAAGCCCATCCGCTCAAGGAAGAGGTCGGTGGTGACCAGCAGGGCGGCATGGTTCTGCTCGTCCAGGCCCTCCTCGCGAACCAGGCCGCGCACCAGCAGGGCCCTGATGACCCCGTCGGAGTTGACCCCGCGGATCTGGCCCACCTGGGCACGGGTCATGGGCTGGCGGTAGGCCACGATGGCCAGGGCCTCCAGGGCCGCCTGGGAGAGGCGTGCCGTCTGGCCGTCCTTGACGAAGGCCTCCACCACGGGCTGGTAGGCGGCCCGGCTGGTCAGCTGCCAGCCCCGGGCGGTCCGGCGCAGTTCGAATCCTCGGTCGTTATAGGACTCGGCCAACGATTCCAGGGCGGCATTGACCAGGTCCGGATCCACAGCCAGCACCCGGGAGAAGTCCTCTGCAGTCAGCGGCCGGTCCGTGGCCACCAAAATGGCCTCCAGGCAGGCGGTAAGTCCGCCCGGAAAGTCCTGTACGTCGAAGTCCACATATTCGGGACGGGTGTCGGGAGCCGAGGTTTGGCTCATGCGAAGTCCCCCTCACTGATCAAGACCGTTTCCGGCTCATGGGTAGGCCCAACCCAGCGCAGGTAGAGCGGCTGGTAAGGGCCATCCTGACGGTACTGGATCAGCTCCTGCCTAAAGAAAATAAGCACGGCCAGGAATCGGGCCACCACCTGCGCGCGGCCCATGGAGGAGGCGACCAGATCGGCGAAGGCCACCGGCTGCCCGGGCTGTACCAGCAGGGCTTGGCGAACCTGCTTGGCTTCCTTGTTCAGGTCGACCAGGGGCACGTGCAGCTGGTCCAGACGAACCTGGGAGGCCGGAGCATTAACCAGGACGTTGGCGCAGAGCAGGGCCAGATCCTCCGGCTTCAGGGTCCAGACCAGATCAGGCAGCAGATGGGCGAGTTCGGGCTCCAGATGGCCGGGATGCGGGTAGCGGCCCGAGTTGGCGGCCAGCCTGGCTCGAAAGTCTTGCCCCGCCTGCTTGAAGGCCCGGTACTGCAGGAGCCTGGCGAAGAGCAGATCACGCTCCCGAAGGGCATCCATGGAGGCCTGGTCGCGCATGGACTCGTCCTCCACAGGCAGGAGGGCAGCGCTCTTGGCCTCGACCAGCACCGAGGCCACATCCAGGAAGGCACTGGCCTGGTCCAATCCCTGACTGAAGTCCAGGGTGCGCACATAGTCCAGAAACTCCCCGGTGATGGAGGCCAGGGAGACCTCCGTCAGTGAGAGCTTGCGGTTGGCCAGCATGCCCAGCAGCAGGTCGAAGGGTCCCTGGTAGACATCCAGGTCGACGGCGAAACCGTCCGCTGATCCGCTCACGCCACGATGCCGCGGGCGATCAGCTCCCGGGCTACCTCCCGATACTCCTTGGCCGTCTTGTGCTCGGGGGCGAACATGGTGATGGGCTCGCCGGCCACCGTGGCATCGGGCAGCTTGATGGACCGGCTGATGATGGGGTGCAGGACCTTGCCCTTGAAGGCCTCGTAGATGCGCTGAAGCACCTCGTCCGAATGCAGGGTCTTGGTGTACATGGTGACCAGCACCCCGTAGATCTGCAGATCAGGGTTGATGCGGCTGCGGACCTTCTCTATGGATTGCATGAGCAGGGCCACGCCGCGCAGAGCGAAGAACTCGGCCGCCACGGGAATGATGACCCCATCCGCAGCAGTCAGCGCGTTGACGGTCAGCAGGCCGAGCGAGGGCTGGCAGTCGATGATGATGGCGTCATACTCCTGCCGCAGGGGCCGGATGGTGGCCGCCAGGGCCTGTTCCCTGCCGACCTCGGTGACCAGCTGAATCTCGGCGGCCGACAGATCGATGTTGGCCGGGATGATGTCCAGGCCGTCGAAACGGGTGTGCCGGACCACCTCATGGACATCCAGAGAGGTGTCGAACATGGCGGTGTAAATGGTGTTATCCACGCTGTTGGCATTGATGCCCAGACCCACGGTGGCCGCGCCCTGGGGGTCGAAGTCCACGATCAGCACCCGTCGCCCGTACTGGCACAGGGACCCGGCGATATTGATGGATGAGGTGGTCTTGCCCACGCCGCCCTTTTGGTTGCACATGGCGAGAACACGGGCCGGGCCGTGCTGTTTCAAAGGCTCCGGGGCAGCGAACGTCTCATACTCGCGCCCTAACAAATCCGTAGGCATGCTTCTACCCTATCAAGTTTCCGACCGCATTCGCGGGTTGGCGGGTCAGCGAGCGCGAGGATGGGCCGTCTGGTAGGTCTCCATCAGGGCCTGGGGGCTGACGTGTGTGTAAATCTGGGTTGTGGTCACCGAGGCGTGGCCCAGCAGCTCCTGAACCGAACGCACATCGGCGCCTCCCTCCAGCAGATGAGTGGCGAAGGAGTGCCGCAGGGTGTGGGGGTGCAGTGGTCTGTTCAGGCCCGCCCGGCGTCCGGCATCCCTGACCACCTGCCAGACGGTCTGCCTGGTCAGCCGCTTGCCCCGCTTGTTGAGGAAGACGGCACGCAGCTCCCTGCCCTTGGTGGCCCGATCGCACAGGCTGGACCGTCCCAGATTCAGGTAGGCCTGCATGGCCTGGCAGGCGTAGAAGCCCATGGGCACCAGACGTTGCTTGTCGCCCTTGCCGGTCAGACGGACCACCCGCTCGTTAAGGTCCATGTCCTCCAAGTCGGTGCCGACGGCCTCCGAGACCCGGCAGCCGGTGGCGTACATAAACTCCAGCAGGGCCTTGTCCCGCAGGACCACCGGATCCTTGGACCCGCCCATGGCAGCCACATCCAGCAGCCGGGCCACCTGGTCCACGTCCAACACATCGGGCAGGACCGAGGTGCCCTTGGGAGCCTTGACGGTACGGGAGACATCCTGGTCGGTCACCCCCTGCTTGAGGGCGAACCGGTGCCACTCATGGACGGCGGCCATCCTTCGGGAGCGGCTGGCTGGACTTTCATCGGCCAGATGGGCCAGGAAACCCTCCACATCGGCGGTCTTGATCTGTTCCAGGTTGGTGATGCCTCGAGCGGATAGCCAATTGATGTACATGGTCAGATCGGACTTGTAGGCCTTGACCGTGGCAGGGGCTAGACCCCGCTCCAGCCCGGTATAGGCCAGGAACTGATCCAGCAGGGCGGTCAGCCCCTCCTGATGATCACCGTCCACTACCGCTTAACCTCCGGTTCTCTTCATCAGTGCTGGTCTGTAGGCCACATTCTAACGCTCCACTCCCCCTGTTTCCATGCTTCCGACGCGCTCGGTATTGCCGCGACCGCTCAAGAGAGCTCCCGGACCAGCCCTTGAATCCCCTCTTGCTGAAGAATCCGTCGGTAGGGTCCGGCCTCCCTGCTGATGATCCTGTCGATGGCATGCATGCCCAGCAGTTCCACCGGCGCATTGTCATCGGTCAATACTCTTCCCTCTGCATTCCCAACCGTGCTCAGACGGGTGCTGACCTGCTCCATCATCGCGGATAGGTCCGGATCAGGGCTGACCCTGAAGGCAGCCTCCGCCAGCAGGTCGGAATGCGGATAGTCTCTCATGGCCGCCTTCTTGCCCTGGTTATCCCCTTCTGATCCCGAGCAATCCTCGGAAGCGGGGCGGCGCGCAAAGAGCTCGCGGTTGGTGGTCTGGGGCACGTCGGCCGTCAGGATGGCATCGGATCCGAAGACCCTGGTGATGGTATTGGTCAGGGCCGCATTGATGGACCCCTGACCGTCGTCGATCATGTTCATGTTGACCACCATGACCCCGCCCGGATTCAGGTGATTCCTGACCAGGGTGAAGAACTCGGTGGAGCTCATCTGGAAGGGGATGGTGATGTCCTGATAGGCATCAACCACGATCAGGTCGAAGCGCTGGCCACTGGCTGCCAGCCAGGCTCGCCCGTCGTAGGTGGAAACCGGAATATCGGCGGGCTGATCAAAATACTTGGTGGCCAGGTCACTGATGGTCCGGTCAATCTCCACCCCCTGGATGGCCATCCGAGGATAGTACCGCCTCAGCTGCCGGGCGTAGGTCCCGGTCCCCATGCCCAGGATCAGAGCCGAGCGGGCCTGATCAGCCATGAGCGGTGCCGCCAGGGCCGTGTCGTAGTACATGCCGGTCATCCCGGGATGCTTCATGGTCACCGACTGAACGCCGAAGAGGACGTTCGTGGAAAGGATGGTTCTGTCCGCCAGGGTTTTGACCTGCAGGTAGTTGTAGATGGACTCGCCCTCGTAGGTCAGGCCCTTCTCCCAGAAGGCGAACCCCGTCATCGGAGACAGGGCGGCCGAGACCACAAAGGCCACCGTGGCGATCAGGCAGGCCTGGCGATGCGCTTGGGATGAAAGAAAGTAGACCAAGGCCACCAGAAGCAGTATCCCCGAGAAGATCAGAAAGGTGACGAAGGTCCCCACTGCCGGGATGGTCACAAAGGTGGGCAGGAAGGTGCCCAGGATGGAACCTACCGTGTTGCAGGCGCTGAGCCGGCCGACCACCGAAGCGTTGTCGTCCAGGGAGTCGGTGGCGCTCTTGACCAGTCCGGGGGTGATGGTGCCCAGGAGGAAGAGGGGCGGAACAAAGATGATCAGGCAGGAGATGAAAGCTGCCAGGACCAGGAAGTTGGTGGATACGGCCACGATCAGCAGCCCCGAGATCAGGATGATCAGATACTTGCCGACCAGTGGGATCAGGGCAATCCAGACCGCAGCGGCCATAATGCACAGGTAGAGCCTGTCCGGGTCAGGGTTCCGGTCGGCCCAACGGCCGCCGACGACGGCGCCCAAGGCTAGAGCGATCATGATGGTCCCGATGATGATGGTCCATACGATCTGGGAGGACGAGAAGTAAGGAGCCAGCAGGCGGGATGCTCCCAGCTCAGCGGCCATGACGGCCATCCCCGAGAAGAACTCAGTCACATAGAGAAAGATCCGCGACTGAAGGATGGGGCGCGACTGATTGATCCTGGCCGGCTTGGATCTGCCGCTACTCGGTGATGGACTGGACTGACCGGCCGATGCTGCCGATACAGCCGACACGTTTGCGCTGTGATCATCGTTCATGGCTGCTCCCGGCATCATTGTCGTCAATCAACTTACCGTCCCGCTGAGGAATGGTCAAATATGCAAAGAACCCCGCGAAAGGCGAGGTTCTTGAAATGCGGTGTTCGGGTCCGCTGATCAGGCAGCGACCGGAGCGTTCACATCGGCAGGCAGGGCCTTCTTGGCCTCAGCCACGATGGCGTTGAAGGTGTCGATGTCGTTGACAACCAGGTCGGCCAGGGCGCGACGGTCCAGCTCGATGCCGGCCAAGCGCAGCCCTTGGATGAAGCGGTTGTAGGTGATTCCCTGGGCGCGGCATCCGGCGTTGATGCGCTGGATCCACAGCTTGCGGAAGTCGCCCTTGCGGGCCTTGCGGTCCCGGAAGTTGTATGTATATGAATGAAGCAGCTGCTCCTTGGCCTTGCGGTAGAGACGGGAGCGCTGGCCACGGTAGCCTGACGCCCGCTCCAGGACGACCCGACGCTTCTTATGCGCGTTGACTGCCCGCTTGACTCGTGCCATAGATATTCCTCAGCTTTCTAAAATCTCACTCGACGCGACAGCACCCGCTCAGCGGGCCAGCATCCTCTTCATGTTCTTGGACTGGGTCGGAGCGAGCACCTCGTCAGTGGACAGGTGACGACGCTTCTTGGCCGACTTGTGCTCCAGATTGTGGCGCATACCGGTCCCGGCGTGCATGAGCTTGCCCGAACCCGTGGCCCGGACGCGCTTGGATGCGGCGGAGTTACTTTTCATCTTCGGCATTGCTGCCCTCCTTGGATTTCATCTGCTTGGGAGAAGTATTGTTGTCGGCCTTGGCAGCCAGATGGGCCGCCTGACGGGCCTTGCGCTCGGCACGGGCCTGACCGCCCCGCCGACGCTGCTCGGACTGGGTGTGGACCTTCTTGCCCTTGGGCGACAGGGTCATGATGATGTTGCGCCCCTCCTGCTTGGGGGCAAACTCGATGGAGCCCAGATCCGCGACGTCGTCAGCCAGCTTACGCAGGAGCTCCACGCCGCCGATGGGCCGGGACTGCTCGCGCCCACGCAACATGATAGTGACCTTGACCTTGTCTCCGGCGGACAGGAAGCGGCGCACGTGCCCCTCCTTGACCTCGAAGTCGTGGTCGTCGATCTTCAATCTGAAGCGGATCTCTTTGATCTCCGACATGCTCTGATTGCGGCGCGCCTCACGAGCCTTGATCTTCTCGTTGTATTTGAACTTGCCGTAATCAATGAGCTTGGCGACCGGAGGCTTGGCCTTGGGCGCAACCTCGACCAGGTCAAGGTTGGCCTCCTTGGCCAGGTTGAGGGCGACGGAGGTCGCAATGATTCCCACCTGTTCGCCGTTGGGCCCGATCAGGCGTACCTGAGACACTCGTATATCGTCGTTAATCCTTGGTTCGTCGCTAATGATGACTCCTTCTCAAATACCACAACATCCACTGCCTGCAGCCGATCCACATGAGTCCAGACGAAAAGACCATCGCTGTAAACGACGCGCTTCCGCGTTCATGAGCGATTCTGTAGAATACAACAGAATATCGCCACTCCTCGAACCCGAAGTCATAAGAGACTTCCAGGTGGGTCACCCGCTTTCTTGATTGCTCAAGCCGTTGGATATATTAGCACAATGCCGATAAGCGGTCAACTCTGACCGTTCTGGACCTCCGAGTCCTGGCTGATCAGGCGCCAGGCCTCTTTCACGACTTCCAGGAAAGCAGCGGGATCATGCGCGAAACGACCTAGAAAGACCCCATCGACAGTTGGCCATAGCTCAGTCAACAATCCCGGAGCAGCGGCCCCTCCATATATGAGCGACAAATTGTGGCATTGGGGGCCAAGCTTGTTTTTGATAATCGAACATACCTCTTGGACGTATTCAACTGGAGCGGGGCGGGAAGCTCCGACGGCCCAGACGGGTTCATATGCAATCCAGGCTGGAAGGTCAGGCTTCTCACCCAGCCCCATTTCGATCTGCTTTAAGCAATAATCAGCGGCTGCCTCAGGACCGTGGTTGCTCAGCTCACCCACACACAGCAGGGGTGTCAATCCATTGCGCCAGCATGCAAGAACCTTCCGCCCGATGAGTTCATCATCTTCCCCATACAGGCGACGGCGTTCCTCATGACCCACTTCGGCCACGGTCACACCCAGATCAAAAGCATCCCGGGGCGAGACCTCTCCAGTAAACGGGCCACGATCTTGATCGCATACATCCTGAATACCAAGATGAACATCCGTGGACAGCAGGGCCTGCCCAGCCTGCTCCACCGTAAGGTAATCCGGCAAAACCGCCATGGTCACCTTGTCCAGTGGAAGGGCTGCGGCATTGAGAAGATCGGCTAATCGTCGACAATATGCCAGTGTCTGTTTTCTTGTAAAATACATTTTCAGGCTTATAGCTACAATCGGCTTGTTCATCTTCCCCACTCTGCGCTATTAAAATTGACTATCTGCTGCCCACGGATTCATCATTGCTGATGAAGCTCAAATTCGCGGATGCGCGCCACCTTCGGGCCACTTCTGGAATCAGGATCGAACTCACTGTCCAGATAGGCCCTTAACAGGGATTTGGCTGTTTCGGGCCCCAGAACCTGAGCACCCATGGCGATGATGTTCGCATCATTGCTGCGGCGGGCACGCTCGGCTTGGTATATGTCCGATACGCAAGCGCAATAGGCTCCCGGCACCTTATTGGCCGAGATCGAAACGCCTAGACCCGTCCCGCACAGCAGGACGCCTCGATCCGCTTCGCCCCTAACCACGGACTGCGCAAGGGCGATGGCCACGTTGGCGTAGATCGGATCATCAGTAGGGAAATCGATCACCTCGTGACCTAGACGTCTTGCCTCCTCCATGAGCACATTCTTCAACCCTGCAGCATTAGGATCGGCTCCAAACGCCAGTCTCATTATCTTTCACCTTTCCTTGAATCTCGAATATCGACGTAGCGGGCTAGCGGCCTATACCACAATGCCTAGGACGGCATCCACCAGCAGCAGAGCAATCGGACCTACCACCGATTGGACAGTCACCAGAAAGCTCCATGTTTTCAACTCCTGAAGAACTGTCATGTCCAGATGCTCCTGGAAGGGCCAGAAGGCACCATCATTTGCATGAGAAAGATCATCGCGCCTACGGCGATGGCTAGAACAGCCAGCGCCTTTTGCAAATCACCAGTTTGTGCGACCATCGGAGCCGCAATGCCCGCTGCAGCCGCCACAGCGACCGTGCCAGACCAAAGAGCGGCTCGGAAGAGCGTAGCGATCAGCCAAGCCGACAGAACGGTGGGAATGGCCCACTTGGATGTGGTTGTCGCTATTTGAGCGCTCAGACCAGTGCTCTGCATCATTTCCTTAAGGCCACCGCCTTCGCCAATGATCAGCAGAACATTGACCATATCTTTTAAGCTGGTCTTGCTCTGACTCAATGTTCTCTTGGCGGTCATGCCCGAACCGAGCCCCAAGAAGATCAGCGCGTACAGGGCCGACAGCAGCAAGACGATCACAGTATTCCCAAAAAATCGCGTAATCACATAATCGACGGAGCTCTGGGAGAAGAACGCCTTGTCGATGGTGCCGATGATCAGCAATATTGGGGCCAGCAAAACCGAAGATAGTGATTTGAGCATGCTGGAAACCTGTGCCAGGGCGTCGTCCTTGATGGCATACTCAGAGCCGTCGCTTACCTGATAGCGAGGGTAATACCGTTGTATAAGCTTGGGAGAACAGTCAGACACCGGCAGCGAACTCAGGAATGCAGATTACGATGTCGATTATGGAAATCAACCCGAGATCCACGCCGATTGCACCTACACCGATGACAGCTCCCGAACCTATCACGATACCGGTAGTAGACAGCTGAGAACCGAACCCTGCAGTAGGGACATCCACGCCGAAACAGCCGATCCGTCAGGGAGGCACGCAGACGGAGTACGAACACGACGCCGACCTGCAAGCGCACGGATATGTCGATGCCGATGGCAAGTACGTGACAGTGGACAAGGACAATACACCATCCCGAATGGCGGCGTATTCTCCTACCAGGCCAAAACAGGACAGGTGGCCGTCGTCACCACGTCGAAGACCAAGGGCATGACCTACCGGTACACCGTCAACATCGTTGCCCCGGGGGATCTCAGAAACTTCGTCCAGCATGTAATCACGATCATCTACATCACCCCTCCCCCCAGCCACCCAGGTGGCCGTCTGACCGGCATCAAGGTGAATGGCCACGATATACAGCACTTCAACCCGGACACCCGCCAATACACGGTCGAGGTGCCCAGGACCGACCAATGGACCATCGTCCCGCAATACGACGAACGATCCGGCATGAGCGTGCACACCCATAAGAACGGTGCCGACGCATCAATCACCACCACCAGCGCCGATGGCCTCGTGACCAGGAACTACACGTCCACGTCGCCGCCGCCGGACATCCGCGAGCAGAAAACGGCATCACCGGGATACTGGCCCAAGTCGAAAGCAGCATCACCCCGATCATCGTCACGTGCATTCTGCTCGTCATTTGTTCCATTCTTTCGATCCTGCTCCCCCGCTGGCGCAGGACCCGGTGGCGACAAGCCCGTCACCGTCATGATGCATACACCCCGGCAAGGGGATGCACCCCAAAATGTCGAAAACCGCCCGTGGCGGTCCGGCCTCCCCGGCAATCCGACAAATGTTGGAGAATGGAGCTGGTGGCAAAGTGTCATGTGAGGAGGGGGAGCTTATCATGGACGAGCATGGTCCGGCAAAGACCACAAGGATCGAACCAGTCGGGAGGGAACCGGGTGAATCCGGCCAGGCCCAGGCGCAGCCCATCGAGGAGGAGCCCGGCGAGGAGCATGCTGCTGAGGAGCAGCCCTCTGTGGGAGAGCTCGCTGAAGGGGGATCCGCGCAGGATCCGGCCGGCAAGGCCGGTGCCGGGCCGAAGAATGGCGGGGGGCTCGGGCGGCGCGCCATCATGGTCGCAGCCATCGTGGCCGTCATTGTGATCGTCGTAGCTGTGGTCGCGGGGGTCTGGGTGTTCAGGCAGCGCCATGCCGATGCGCTTGAAGGCTGCGGCCGCGCCTACCAGGCGTACACGGCCAGCGCCGCCAAGCAGCGGCATGAGCAGGAGGAGGCCAGGAAGATGCTCCAGGCCACGCCCGAGCAGAAGGTGGCCGACCCCGCCGTCCGCAAGACGCTGGAGCAGGCCGTGCGGGAGCCGGCCGGCCATACCGCCGCCGTCTGCACGGCCAGCCAGGACACCGGACGGCTGGACCGGAACAGGGACGGGCTGGCCAAGGCCGCCAGCATCAACAAGGGGCTCGTCGGCCGGTACAGGGCCGCTGCCGCCAAGGTACGGGCCTCCGTCAAGGCCAAGAGCCTGGCCGACGGGAAGAAGGGGCTGGAGGATGCCATCGGCTCGGCTGCCTCCCTGCTGGGCGGCTCGGACGGAAAGGTGGCGGACAACGCCGCCAGGGACGCCCTGGCCAAGGCCATCGACGCCGCCAGGCAGGCCAGCGGCAGGAAGGATGTGACGGATCCGAAGACCTATGCGGATGTGAAAAGGAGCCTGGATGACGCCGTCAAGGCCGTCAACGACTCCATCAGCCAGAAGCAGGCCGCCGACGCGGCAGCAGCCGCGCAGGCAGCCGCACCCGCAGCCCCCGCCACGGGAGGCGCCGGAACCGGCTACAAGAGCGGCGGCCGCGCGAACGGCAACGGCGGCGGATACCAGAACACCGGCGGTCACACAGGTGGCACAGGTGGCGGTTACACGGGTGGTGGAGCCAGCAGACCTGCACCGGCTCCTGCTCCCGCACCGGCTCCTGCTCCCGCACCAGGTCAGGGATCTAATGGCGGAGGTTCGGGACTTCACTATTGCGGAGTCCTTGGTCATGATCCTGTTCCTTGCTGATGAAGAAACTGTTATGAACTAACTGAAAGGAAAGAAATGAAAGGGTTGCGCAAGATACTGCGATTGCTCAGTGCGATTGTAGTAGCAGCGGCAACGCTCCTCACAGGAGCGGTTACTGCCCATGCGGATTCTGGACCGGGGCTGGTGCACAGGTATTACGTGTCCCCTATCTCCATGGGACCGCACTTTATAAACTCGCGAGGCGCTGCCGTAGGCATAGCCGCCATGGATGGGGGCAACCCCGTTTATTGCATTCAGTTCGGGGAACCCCTTGCCGGTTTTGGAGAATGGCAGGATGCGACTTCGCCAGATCAGCGGATTGCAGCAAATCTTGTTGATCGGAATAAGAGCGACATGAGTGATTTCACCAGGCAGCAGTTGCCTGGGCCATTCATGATCATCTCAATTTGAATATCAATAATTCTACAGATTTCTGGAATTATTGGAAAGCCAATGGGTCCTTGGACGGTGCTGATAAGAACGCCGTGGGCGCCCGGGCCGCGCAGCTGTGGGACGAAGCGGCGAAGAACATGCCCGCGAACGCCCAGATGTCATACAAGTACACGCAAGGAAAAAGGCGTGGGACCGTTAATTCTGGATTGAAGAACGGCTATGGGCAGTGGATCGCCGAGGTACAATATACGTTTACCGATTTGAACAATAAGATTCGATTCGGTGAGACTGGTACGAATACTATTTCTGGCGTTACCAATGGGCAGGAGGAGCACATTGCTTGGGCTGCCATAGGAAACGGTATTACTAATGTACAAATTTGGTGGAAGGTCCCCCTGGGTGCGATAAATAACTCTCCAGAGCAAAATATTTGCCGGCAAAGATCCGGATACACAAACATCCAATATAGAATTTCAGGTGCGCAGGGACTTCCAGCCTACGGTGACCACGCAGGAGTCCTCCAAGGAACTAAAGCACGGACAGACAGTGACCGACAGGGTCACCTCCGACGTGAGGCAACGAAGGATTTGACGGGCTTCTCCGTGCCCAGGCCATTGATCAAACCAAGGCCCAAAGATGAGTTGATGAGCGCCACAAAGGAATGCAATTTGCAGTGTACAATCAAAACTATTAAAACAACAATGGCGACAATGCCGCCGAGAACTGGAAGCATGACACTCTTTCCTTGAATGTATGACCAAAAGACGGCCTCGGAACCGTGAGGATGCCGGGGCACGTCGAACAGTCAGGGAAGCAGATGACATCCGTTGTCGATCCTTTTCACCTGACCGTCGGTAAGCTTTTGACGACCAGGGATTGACCCTGCTTGATCCCATGGCGCAGGCAATGTAGAAAGCAACCGACAGTTCGGCGTGATGGGAACAGGCACCTGCTATCGCTGTGAAAACCTTGATCCAATCGCTTGGGTCGACCTTGGTTATGGATCTACCGTCCGCTCCTTGCAGAGGCTCCCTATTCAAGCAAACGGCGATCACTGGCTTATTGATCTCATGGCTACGCTCCTGAAAGCACTACCTTGTCGGCATTGCACTGTTCTTCGCTGGCCGAATCGTTCAGTACGGGACTTACGGCTGGACAATCATAGCGAATGAGACCGCTTCTGGGTCTGGAGTATCCAGATCCTTGCCGCCATGGGCTTTCGCACGACCCTTCTTGGAAGCATATCGGCTGTCTCCTCAGAGCCCACTGGCGAGCACCTTCTGCAGCATGACTCCAAGTATTTGTTAGCGATTCTTCGCAGCACGTAAAAGCTTTCACAAAAGGATGCATGGCATTGATCATGGTCTTGTCTCCCGGTTTTGCCCCGCCAAACTCGATAAGCTGCTTATCAGCGTCGCGCCAGCCCTCTTCAACCTCCGCATTGCTGGGTCTCGATGAATCGGAGGATGACCTGCCAGGGATGTCAGCAATTCGCCTCAGAGCGCTCCTTATATGCCGTCTGCCTTATGAGCCCAAGCTTCAGCCGCTTCCTTCAATACAGTTCGGTAACCGGGCCCAGTTGCAATTGCTTCATTTGCAGCTTTTGACTCTGCTCCAGCGCCGCGCTGCATGCCGAGTCCATGATCCCCGTCACCCGTCACCGTATCTATTCGTCCTAAATAATCCACAGTGTCGACAACGCATTGCATCACAGTCAGCATGATTCTGGCCATGCTTTGAGCAGCCTGTTTTGACTCCGGAGCGGCCTGCTGTTCTCTCTCAGTCGGACCATCCTCCTGTACAGACACTTCAGCATCTATATCCGTCTGATTTGCATCTGTACGATCGCCCAGAGGCAAAGCCGGTGTCTCAGCGGAAGCACACCAAAAAGGCTCCAAGTCCTTATCCAGCCAGCACAAGGACAGCGTCAATCCGCTCGTATCAAAACTGGTGCAAAAAACTCCCCCATCAGAGGCTGGATCAGTCGCACACCCAGCTGTGGCAAACGTCGCTGGACAGCATCGTATACCGCAAAAGGTCATCAGACTTAAGAGCGCCCAAGCCGTTAAAGATGGGAGCCACATGCGTCCCATGCATCTGCGGTCCTCGGTTCTTTCATCCATAAGACATCGGACCAGCATATCCGCCAAACCGCCGATAGTTGGCCGATCTGTTTGACTGTTTCCAGGCTCTCCTTGAATTCCGAGCCCTAGCGACATACGGCCCTCAGGGACTCTGAACACTAATTTGTCAGACCCGGACAGTTTGCACACGCAAAATGCAACACCCAAGCTTCGTGTGCAAGCATTGGCACGTATGGCCAAGGCTTCCACAGGATCCAGGTCCATTCCCGCCGCACAAACGGCTCCAGCGATTTTGAAAGCCGCCATATCACCCGCTATGCCTCGGTGATCCTGGATTCGATCTAGAAGGGAGGAATACAGGTCATCGTTAACCGGCAGAACTCGTACATCATGGCCTTCAGCATGAAGCATACGTGCAGCTTGGTTGAAATTCAGTCGATCTCCCTCGCGGTCACCGAAGATGCGAATTATGCCTCACCCTTGATCGGCTCTACGGCAAACGTCAACAACCTGCCTGGTGGACGGAGATGCGAATATATTGCCTAGTAAGGTCGGCTGAGCCATGCCCGGCCCTACGAGTCCCGCGAATGCCGGATAGTGTCCCATGCCTCCTACGATTACCAGCGCAAACTGATTATTCCTGGAACGTGCAGAACAGATCACGCCACCCGGGCATGCTTTGACGTACCCGGAATTGGCCTGGACGAATCCTCTGATCGATTCGGCTGCAAATTCACCGACATCGTCATTCTGACACGTCATCGTGCGCAGTCCTCTCTGTCCCCGAGCTCTTCACCCGGAAAGGTAGCGAGCCCAGGAGCATGACACTAAGCTCTTCTGTTTTTCAGATCCGCTTCAGGACATCGCCATCCCCTATGGCACTTTCAGCAATAGCAAAACACCCGTCAGAAGCGAACAATTTATGCATTAATAGCGATATCCAGTATGAAAAACCAAATATTGTGGGTATTTTTTCATTTATTAGGTATTCATTGGTATATGAATAAATGAAAAACATGCTGTATGAACAGCCAGGCATTTGGATATGGTTCGCATCGAGCAGGTCAATCAGCCCATAAAATCCACCACGATTCAGACCATGCCACAATGCACGCCTGTATTTGTGTGTGGAGCAATCCCGCCTACTGCCGGAACAGATGTGCTGCCGTCGCTGCAGTAGAAGGTGGGTCGCGTCCCCCCACTACATGCTCACGGTTGAGCTCTTCGCGATCATGACGGGACAGCACTCCCGAACTAAACAAAGGACTGGGCGTGGCCTCATACGGAGTGCCGGCAAAGGTTATGATCAGATCCAAGGAACGGCGCAATTCCAGCATCTGACGAATGCTGGTCTCTTTCCACATCAACTCACGAGTTTCACTGTAATCGAAGATGGCAAGGGCAGGGAACAAATGAACTTGAGCGTCATATGCGGTGCCAAAGGGAGTGAGAATTTGAGTAAAATAATTTCCCCCAAAGGAAAGCATATTCCCGAAACCATGAGGCTGCAGAATCTCAACACCCGATAGATGCTTCAGTATCAGCTGAAGGAAAGAGATTCTGTCGTACGACCCCACGCAACCCCGATGACCATATGGGAATGCACCATCTTCCAAATCTGCTATTGAGTGGCATCCCCTACGGCAACCCTTCGCCTGATAGCATCCGATATCTCAACAGGACCCACAACAACTGCGTGGATA
Source organism: Bifidobacterium sp. B4142 (assembly GCF_026537325.1). GTDB lineage: Bacteria > Actinomycetota > Actinomycetes > Actinomycetales > Bifidobacteriaceae > Bombiscardovia. Next base: position 236,424 of record NZ_JAFNMJ010000002.1, on the reverse strand, counting down.
TGAACATCTCTTCAAGGTGATGCCTCGGATCGAGCGCTGAGCCCTCCTGCCGATTAACGGTGAACTCGATGATGTGGCGACGTTTCGCCTCAGACAGCAGACGCGAGACAGTTGACGTGGACACATCCAGCTCTCTTGCCACGGCTGCAACTTTCATGCCGTGCACCCAATAGAGTTCAGCGGCATCCGCCATCCTGCTTCTGGCAACATCAGGGTGTAAAACGATTAAATGATACCTTCTACCCAGCTCTTTGAAGCTGTTTCAGGGGTATCGCCTTATTTTCCGAGATCTTGAAGCTCTGGTTTGGTCCCGTCGTGGATGAAATAGACGTCATACCAGGTCAGGAAGGAGTAGACGGTCCAGATCTTGCGACGGGCGTCGTTGCGCTTGGCGTAGTTGTCGTCCAGCATGCGCAGCAGGGCCTCCTGGTCGAAGAACTCGGACACCCAGTCCTGCTCGAACATGCTACGGACCAGCCGGTAGTAACGCTCCTGATGCAGCCAGTCCCGGATGGGCACAGGGAAGCCCAGCTTCTCCCTGGCGGACCATTCCCGGGGAATATGGCGGTCGGCAGCCTTGCGGAAGGCGAACTTGGTGTTCTGATCAGTGATCAGATATTTGGTGGGCACTTTCTCGGCCACATCCATCAGCTTGCAGTCCAGGAGTGGCACCCGCAGCTCCAGGGAGTGGGCCATGGTCATCTTGTCGGCCTTGAGCAGGATGTCCCCGGGCATCCACTGATGCATGTCCAGGTACTGCTTCTTCTTGAGCTCGGACAGGCTGCGCCCCTTGAGCCGGGCATAGATTCGTCCAGTGATCTCAGAGACACGGGGGGCCTTGCGGTAGGCCGGCTTGAGCAGCCTGCCGGCCTCGTCCTCGTCGAAGACCTTGGCCTGGCCGATGAAGCTCTCCTCGGCGGGGGCCAGATTGGCATACAGGTGCCAGGCCCCGTGGAAGTGCTTGCCCTTGGCCCAGCGTCCGATGGCATACCGGGCCTTGCGTGGCAGCCGCCCCAGGAGGCGGGTGACATCCTTGATGATGCGCGAGCGCGTATGCACGCCGTAGTCTACGTAGCCCGCGAAGAGCTCGTCGGCGCCCTCCCCGCTCAGGACCACGCGCAGGTCCCGGCTGGCCAGCTCGGAAAGGAAGAAGAGCGGCACACAGGAGGGGTTGGAGTCAGGTTCGTCCATGTACCACTGAATCTGCGGGAAGTAGCTGAAGGCCTGGTCGCCGTCCAGGGACTCGGTGGTGTTGTTGAGCTTGAGTATGGAGGCCAGCTCGCCGGCCTGGTCGGACTCGTTGTAGGTCCCCTTGCCGAAGCCGATTGAATAGGTGTGCCGGGGGCGTGCCAGGGCTGCGACATAGCTGGAGTCCACCCCGGAGGAGAGGAAGGAGCCCACCTCCACATCGGCCACCTGGTGGGCCTTGACCGAATCCTGGACGGTCTGGTCGATGGAGTCGACCAGGTCCTTCAGATCCTGCTTGCTCTCGCCAAAGGCCGGGTCGTAATACTGGTGGATGTCCATCTTCCCGTCCCGGAAGGTGAACCAATGGCCCTCGGGAAGCTTGAATACGCCCTTGAAGAAGGTCTCGGGAAGCGCCGGATACTGGAAGGTCATGTAGGGACGCAGGGCCTGGGTGTTGAGCTCCTTGTGGAAGTCCGGATGCTGCAGGAGGCTCTTGATCTCCGAAGCGTACATGAAGGTGCCGCCCATCCGGGCGTAATAGAAGGGCTTGATGCCGAAGTGGTCCCGGGCCCCGAACAGCTCGCCGCGTCCCCGGTCCCAGATGACGAAGGCAAACATGCCGCGCAGGCGGTTGACCACCTCGTGACCCCACTGCTCGTAGCCATGCAGGATGACCTCGGTGTCGGACTCGGTGGAGAAGGTATGTCCCAGGTCGATCAGCTGGCGGCGCAGTTCACGGTAGTTGTAGATCTCCCCGTTCATGGTGATGGCCAGGGAGGAGTCCTCGTTGAAGATGGGCTGGTCGCCGCCCTGCAGGTCGATGATGCTCAGGCGCCGAAAACCCAGAGCCACCCGCCCATCAACGAAATGCCCCTCATTGTCGGGGCCTCGGTGGGCAATGATGTCCGTCATCCGCTTGAGCACGGCCGTTTTTTCCTCGGCAGAGGTGTCGTTGACGAACCCAGCAATTCCGCACATTGGCATGACTCCTTATCGATCCACCAGCAGTCCACAATAGCCCAAAAGGGCAACAGGAAACAGACGGGCCTCACTTATATGTGGACTACGCCGGAACCCCATGGGTGAGAAGCTCCGGCGCGTCACTGGAGGCAGAACGGTCAACGACCGGCTCGGTCTACCAGGGGCAGGTAGTCTCCGTAGCCCTCCTGTTCCATCCGGTCCCGCGGCACGAACCGCAGGGCGGCAGAGTTCATGCAGTAGCGCTGCCCGCCACGGTCAGTCGGACCGTCGTCGAAAACATGTCCCAGATGGATGCCGGTCTGTGCCGTCCGTACCTCGATCCGGGGCCGGCCCAGCAGCTTGTAGTCCTTGCGGTTGACCAGCAGGTCGGGATCGATGGGCTTGGTGAATGCCGGCCAGCCGCAGCCCGAGTCGTACTTATCCGCCGAGGAGAAGAGCGGCTGCCCGCTGACCACGTCCACATAGATGCCCGGACGGAATTCCCCGTCGTAGGCGTTGGTGAAGGGCCGTTCGGTGGCCGAGTGCTGGGTGACCTCGTAGCTTTCAGGGTCCAGGGACCATATGCGCTCGATGTAGCGCTGGCGGGAGGCGGCGTTAGCGATGGCCTCCAGAGGGATGTGGCAGTATCCGCCGGGGTTCTTGAGCAGGTAGTGCTGGTGGGACTCCTCAGCCGGGTAGAAATTGATCAGGGCCTCCACCTGCACAGCGGGATGACGGCCGGTCCTGTGCTCCAGCTCCTCCAGGGCGCGCCGGAAGACGGGCTCCTCCTGCTCGCGATGCTCGGGATCCCAGTAAAGGCCGCTGCGATACTGCCTGCCCCGGTCGTTGCCCTGCCGATCCACCGAGAAGGGGTCGATCAGATCCAGCAGAAGCAGGGTCAGGGTTCGCAGACTGACCGTCTGAGGATCATAGGTCAGTCGCACGCTCTCCACGGCGTCGGTGACACCGCTGCAGACCTGCTCATAGCTGGGGTTGGGCACTGTGGACTGGGCGTATCCCACCTGGGTGTCGATAATCCCGTCCACCTCCTGGAAGAACCGCTCAATACCCCAGAAGCATCCCCCCGCCAGGACGACCGTGGCCGGGTTGTTGGTCGAAATCTTGTTCTTGTCCATGATTCCTCCTCACATGCCGGTGCATGTCTCCGCATTCAACAGGAGCGGGAGAGCGCCTATTCCGCCTCTCTCGCCTCTTGACAGCCTTTTCACATTGTCGACCAGCCTGCATCTGCGGAGCAAAGGGCGATTATCATTGCTGACCATCTTCGAAACGACGTCAGGAGGAAGGTCATGCAGACGACGCAGGAAGAGGCAGGCGAAGTCGCGAAGCCTTCCGGGACCATCCTGGGCTCCCTAGCCGCGGCCTTCCCACGGACTCTGCCCATCATGGCCGGTTTCCTGGTGCTGGGGATCTCCTACGGTTTTTTGATGACCAGCCGTGGATTCCCTGTGATCTATCCGCTGGCCATGAGCGCCTTGATCTACGCCGGATCCATGGAGTTCGTGACCGTGGACCTGCTCATGTCCACCTTCAATCCCTGGGGCGCACTGATGCTGACCCTGATGGTCAATGCACGGCACCTCTTCTACGGCCTGGCCATGCTGCCGGTCTTTCGAGGGACGGGCCGGAAGAAGCCCTATCTGATTTTCGGCATGTGCGATGAGACCTTCGCCCTGGAATCCGCCGATCCTCACCCGGATGGGACCGACAAGGGCTGGTACCTCTTCTTCGTCACCCTGCTCAACCAGATCTACTGGGTGGGGGGCGCCACCCTGGGCGCTGTGCTGGGCAACCTGGCCAACTTCGACACCAAGGGGCTGGATTTCGTCCTGACCGCCATGTTCCTGGTCCTCTTTCTGGAGCAGTGGCGGCAGGCCGAGGCCCGCCTGCCCGCCATAATTGGTCTGCTAGCCTCACTGGCCTGCCTGCTGGTCTTCGGGCCCGACCGGTTCATCATCCCGTCCATGGTGGTCATCCTGGCCATCTTCATCCTCTTGGACTTCCACAGCCAGAGGGAGGCCTCATGACCACCACGCAGCAACTGATCACCATAGGCATTGTGGTCCTGGGAACCATGGCCACCAGATTCCTGCCCTTCATCATCTGGCCGGAGGGGCGTCGGCCGCCGGCCCTGGTGACCAGACTGGGGCGACTGTTGCCCGCCGCCGTCATGGGACTGCTGGTGGTCTATTCGCTCCGGCACACCCACCTGGTCGGAGGCGACCACGGGATCTATGAAGCCCTGGCTCTGCTGGTCACGACCCTGGTCCACCTGCGCTGGCGGAACATGATGGTCAGCATCGCCTGCGGGACCCTGACCTACATGGCCTTGGTACAGGGGTGGCTGACCTTCCTGGTCGGTCTGGCTGGTCTGGGATGATGGAGGCGCCTCCAAGGGACAAGCGCAGAAAGAAGACTCTCATGCAGGATGACGGTCAGTCGGGCGAGACTGTCCAGGCGCCGCTCTGCCGTATCTGGGGTGCCGGACAGTACTTCGGACAAGAGATGGCGCGCGGCGGACAGGCCCTGGTCATCGCGGCGGACGGCGGACTGGAGCCGGCCCTGGAGCACGGGGACGAGCCCGAACTGGTCGTGGGCGACTTCGACTCCCTGCCCGCCGGTAGCCGAAAGCTGCGTACAGACATCCCCCGCCGGGTCCTGCCTGCCGAAAAGGACGACACGGACCTGCTGGCTGCGGTCAAGGTGGGCTGGCGGCGGGGCTGCCGACGATTCCTTATATATGGCGGCCTGGGCGGACGCATGGACCACACGCTGGCCAACCTGAACCTGATCCATCTGATTGCCGCAAGCGGGGGCCGGGCCGAACTCTGGGGCCAGGGAATGCTGGTCACTGCCCTTGGGCCTGGAAGCCTGGACTTCCCCTCCTGGAACTGCCCGCCCAGGTCCATGGTCTCCGTCCTGGCTGCCGGCGACCAGGCTCTGGACGTGGTCGAGCAGGGCCTCAAATACCAGACGGATGGCATGACCATGACCAACCAGCAGGTAACCGGCGTCAGTAACGAGTTCCTGCCCGGCAGACCGGCCCACATAGCCCTGAAGCAGGGAACCGTGTTCGTCACCTACCCCATCTCGGCGCCCGAGCCGGTCTGGATCACCAGCCTGGAAGCCAAGGCTGACCTGGGCTCCCTGGAGACCCGGCCCTCCCGGCGACTGGCCTGAGCCTCTCTTGACCTGGAACTCCATTTGGAAAGGAAAATACATGACAGCTGCTTCAACCACGCAGTCAGCGACCCCGACAGCCCGGCACCCGCTCTTCATCTGCTACAGCCGCTGCTCCACCTGCGCCAAGGCCCGCACCTGGCTGCGTGACCACAATGTGGACTTCACCGAGAGAGACATCAAGGAGGACCGCCCCACCCAGGAGGAACTCACCACCTGGCTGGACATGAGCGGCCTGCCCGTCCGGCGATTCTTCAACACCTCAGGCCAGGCTTATCGCAGCCAGGGACTGAGCAAACGCCTGCCGCAGATGGACACGGAGCAGACTCTGCAGCTGCTGTCGACCGACGGCATGCTGGTCAAGCGTCCCATCCTGCTGGATGGCCGGCATGTTTTGGTTGGATTCCGTCAGCAGCAGTGGGAGGATTGGCTGGCTGATACGAACGAAAATCCTCACAATTCCTGATCGTTTTGTTGTGCAAACAAACAACAAAACCTACCATTTTGTTTGTTCGTTTTTTCCTTTGCATAACCAGTGTAATCGCTTGCTATAAGTACACAGGGTTCTATAAACTATGAGATGTTATCAGTAATCGGCCATATACGGTCCGGTATTTTTTGTGCTGTATACGGCCAATCTCCAAGGGAGAATTGAATGACAGTAAAGATTGGCATCAACGGATTCGGACGTATCGGTCGTCTGGCCTTCCGGCGCATCTTTGAGCTCCAGGCCCGCGGCGGCGACGCCTCCAACATCGAGGTGGCCGCCATCAACGATCTGACCACCCCGGCCATTCTGGCCTATTTGCTCAAGTATGACAGCACCCAGGGCAACTTCCGCCACGACGACGGCACACCGGTTTCGGTCACCTCCACCGACACCGCCATTGTGGTGGACGGCAAGGCGTACCCGGTCTACGCCGAGAAGGATGCCAACAACATCCCCTGGGTCAAGAACGACGGCGTGGACTACGTGCTGGAGTGCACCGGCTTCTACACCTCGGCCGAGAAGTCCCAGGCCCATCTGAACGCAGGCGCCAAGAAGGTTCTGATCTCCGCCCCTGCCAAGGACGATACCACCCCTACCGTCGTATACGGAGTCAACCAGGAGACCCTGAAGGCCTCTGACAAGATCATCTCGGCAGGCTCCTGCACGACAGGCTCCATGGCCGCCATGGTCAAGATGCTGGATGACAATTTCGGCATCCGCATCGGCTACATGACCACCATCCATGCCTATACCGGCTCACAGATGCTGCTGGACGGCCCCAAGGGCAACAAGCCCCGCAACACACGCGCTGCAGCGATCAATACCATTGAGCATTCCACCGGCGCCGCCAAGGCCATCGGCAAGGTCGTCCCCTCTGTGGACGGCAAGCTGCAGGGACATGCCCAGCGTGTGGCTGTCCCCTCCGGCTCCGTCACCGAGCTGACCACCGTCCTGGACAAGAAGGTCACCGTCGACGAGATCAACGCTGCGGCCAAGAAGGCCTTCGAGGGCACCGATTATTACGGCTACAACGACGAGGGCATCGTCTCCTCGGATGTGATCGGCGACACTCACGGCGGTGTCTTTGACGCCACCCAGACTGACGTCAACACCCACGGCGATGATCAATTGGTCCGCACCGTCGCCTTCTACGACAACGAGTACGGGTTCACCAGCAACATGATCCGCACCCTGCTCTACTTCGCCGAACTGGGCGAATGAGCATCAGACCGGTTTCTCCGGCCATAGCGATTTCGGGTCCGTTCCCATGCGGGGACGGGCCCCTTGTCGTAGTCAGCGCCTCCGGGTAAGCGCCCGCATGGCCAAGTCGCAGACCAGGCCGATGACCATGCCCACCAGAAAACCGATGGCCATGACGGCCAAAGGGTTGTTCTTCAGCCAGGAGGATGCCAGATACCCCAAGGTCCACATGTAGACGGACCAGAGCAGACCGGCTAGAGCAGCCAGAGGCAGGTAACGGCTGAGCGGATATCGCGCCACCCCGGCAGTCAGATTGACCACGGTCCTGCCCGAGGGCACGAACCGCGAGGCCAGAGTGAAGAAGCCTCCTCCCTGGAGCAGGGCCCGGTGTGCCCATGAAGCCACAGCCTTGCCTGCGGCACCGCGGAAGACGGCCAGACGGTTCAGCGGGACCAGCCGCCCCAGCTCATAAGCGCAAGCATCGCCGCCCGCAAAGGCCAGGGCGCATACCAGAAAGACCAGGACGGGCAGGGGTCGTCCCGAGGCTCGAAAGGCTGAAGCCGTAGCCAGAACCATGAGTTCCGTGGGTATGGGAATGATCAGCGCATCCAGGAAGGCGGCCAGGAACAGCACAGCCAGCCCCCAGCCACCAGTCACCGCATCAAGCAGCCAGGCATTGACAGCGGTCATGGACGATCCTTTCCACGCAAGGGCGCCAAAAACACCCCCTCAGCCTACCTAAACGGTCAGTACCTTAACATGGAGTCATGAGCAAGAAGAAGCGGCCGGACTCGGATGCCGCGACCCCGGCCATGGCCCAGCTGGAGCGTCTGGGAGTCCCCTTCACCATCCATGAGTACCATCACAGCGCCGACCACATGGACCAGGGGTACGGCATCGAGGCCGCCAAAAAGCTGGGCCTGGACCCGCGCACAGTTTACAAGACCCTGATGGCCGACACGGGCAAGGAACGGGTTATCGGCATTGTTCCAGTTACTGGCCATCTGAACCTCAAACACCTGGCAGCAGCCGTGGGCGCCAAGAAGGCCCGCATGGCCGACAAAGCCCAGGCCGAGCGAGAGAGCGGATACGTCCTGGGCGGCATTTCGCCCTTCGGGCAACGCACCCAGCACCTGACAGTGCTGGACCAGGGCGCTCTAGAGTTTGACACCATCATGGTCTCCGGCGGCAAGCGCGGCATCAGCCTGGGGCTGGACCCGAGGGATCTGATACGTGTCCTCAAAGCCAAAACCGCACCTCTAGCCGCCGACTGAGAGTTTTTAGCGCTGGGCCTGGCCCTGCGGCTGTGGAACTTTCCTGGTTGCCCGGGCGGAGCGCAAGGCGGCAGGCAGGACGAAGCGCATATGCTCGTCGACCGCCCGGGCTCGGGTCACCTGGGAAAACCCTCGGGAAGCCAGAGTCTCCAGCACCCCCTGAACCAGGTCTTCGGGAACCGAAGCACCCGAAGTGAGCCCGACCGAATCCATGTCCTGCAGCCAAGTCGGGTCCAGTTCGCCGGCATCGTCGACCCGGTGGGCCCTCTGCCCGCCTTGACCAGGAAACCGCGTCTCCAGAGCCTGACGGGCCACCTCGACCAGACGCACCGAATTGGAGGAATTGGCCGAGCCCACCACAACCATGCAGTCCGCCTGGCCGGCCACCAGCTTGACAGCCTGCTGCCTGTTCTGAGTGGCATAGCAGATGTCGGAACCCGGCGGCTCCTCCATCCAGGGGAAGCGTCGACGCAGGGCTGCACCCAGGTCGGCGGTCTCATCAAGGCTCAGGGTGGTCTGGGTCAGCATGACCAGCGGGGTGTCGGGCCCAAAATCCAAGGCCTTAATATCAGCCTCATGCTCGACCAGGTGAACCCGGTCCGGGGCCTCCCCCATGACTCCCACAGCCTCGTCGTGCCCACGGTGGCCTATGTAGATGATCGAGTAGCCGTCGCGAACGAAGCGCTGGACCTCCCGGTGGACCTTGCTGACCAGAGGGCATGAGGCATCGACCACGCGCATCCCCCGCCGCCGGGCCTCCTTGACGACCGAGGGGGCGATTCCATGGGCCGAGAAGACCACGGGCACTCCGGCACGAACGGCCTGGTCGGGAATCTGGTCCAGCTCATCCACGAACACGGCCCCCCGCCGTGACAGGTCTTCAACCACATGCCGGTTATGGACTATCTGCCGGCGCACGTATACCGGAGGCAAACCCTGATCCTGGCGAGGGTTGTCTGCATCCAGGATGGTCTGCACAGTCTGGATGGCTCGGTCCACCCCCGCGCAGAATCCGCGCGGATTAGCAAGGATGACCCGCCCATGCCCCTGCAGGGTCGGCTGTCCGCACACGGTGGTCCGAAATCCTGCCACTGCCGCTCCTTATCGATGTCAATCCGGACGGTTCCGGACGCTGCAGGTCCATGGTAGAAAGCCTGGACAGCCCCCGGTAGTCCATACGCCACTCTTTCACCAAGAAGCCAAGACCACTGAGGCGCTAGGATGGTGGCGTACCAAGCATCAACGGCACTATGGAAGTGGGAGCATGCATACGAACGAAATGATGGGCGGGGCCCTGCCCCGGACAGGACAGCAGTACAGCATCCGTCACGGGGACTACGAAGCGGTGGTGACGGAGCTGGGTGCCATACTGCGGGTTCTGAAATACCGGGGAAAGGACCTGCTGGCCTCCTTTGACTCGGATGGAACCGTACCCTGCAGCAACGGGAACGTGCTGGTCCCCTTCCCTAACCGGATTGAGGACGGCACCTACGAATTCCAAGGCCACACCTACACCTTGCCCATTGACGAGCATGACCGGAACACCGCTATTCACGGATACGGCTACCGGGCCTACTGGCACCTGCAGGTTCTGTCCGAGGACTCCGTCAGCCTCTCCTGGCGGGTGCCCGACATGGCCGGATACCCCTTCGACGTGGTGGTCAGCGTCACCTACGCCCTGGACGACCAGGGGCTGACCATGACCACCCGGGCCCTGAACCTAGGCGACGAGGCTGCACCCTGGGCCTTCGGCATCCACCCCTGGCTGGCCAATGGCAAGCGGGGCGTCGGGGACCAGGTCCAGAAGGACAACGCCCCCTGCACCCTGTCCATCCCCTGCCGCACTCACGTGGTGGTCGATCCGGACAGGCTGCTGCCCACCGGCACCGAACCCGTCCAGGGACGAACCGATCTGCGCCAGGGTTCTGTGCTGGGCGAGGATGCGGACTTCGACGATGCCTGGACCGATGTGGAGCGGGACGATGACGGCACCTGCTCGGCCTGGTTCACCCGGCCGGACGGCATCCGCATTCAGCTCTGGGGCGATGAGACCATCACTTCATGGCAGGTATGCACCGGGACCGGCTTCGACGCTGGCATGCGTCCGGCCGGCGTTGCCGTGGAGCCCATGACCGCCTACGCCAACGCTTTTCGGACAGGCCGGAATCTGGTGATTCTTCAGCCTGCCGCCGTCTACACCACCCAGGTGGGATACCGGGCACAAGAGGTCTGAGCTGTCTGGCCCGTCGACAAAGGTCAGCCCGGTGTGCGATAATCGGCAAGGTTTATAGGTTCATCAGTAGCAAAGGAGTCCAATCATGGGCATGCGCGGACGCAAGCGCAGGGATCGCCGCAAGAAGGCCGCCAACCACGGCAAGAGGCCGAACACCTGATCGTCTGCCCCGGCACCAACGGTGCCGGGGTTTTTGCATATATACGTAAAAAACCATGGCTGCATACGCATGACCATGATTTCTGCAAGAGCCTGGGTGGGTGGACAGAACCTCTGCTCTGGCAAGAAACCGGCTGGATCTACTTGTCTGTATTGCGATTCGGTGTCCCCTGCTCCAGTTCATCCATTTGATCGAACATGTGCTTGAGCCGATCCAGCAGACAGTCCGGTGCGCATTCGGGGCGCAGATACCGGCGCAGCTCCTCGATGACCATGCGCTCCCGATCGTCGCAGCATGATTCCGGGTCGAAGCTGTCGCTGGGATCCACGCAGGAGGCATCCTGATAGATGCGCAGGCTGGCGTGGGACACTCTGACGGTGACGCCGTCATCGTAGGCGTAGTGACTCATCTCCACGCGTCCGTCCATGCTCCTGCCCGCTTCCTGGTATCCGATCTTCGGAGGCCCTCAGTGCCCCTTGCTGCTGATCTCTTTTTTTATACTAGGCCTGGCAGCACCAGCGCCATGTTGTTCCGCTGAGGGCTTGCCCGCAGCCCCACGCCCCTGCTGGTAGCCACGCTCCTGGGCATACCGCTCCAGCTCCTGACGCAGCTGCGAGCGCGCCCGGTTCAGCCGGCTCATGACCGTGCCGATCTTGATGCCCTCCTCGTCGGCCACCTGCTGGTAGCTCTTGCCGTCGATGGCGGCGTCGATGAAGACCCGCCGGCGTTCCGGACTGAGCCGGTCCAAGGCGGCCATGATCTCCTCAGGAGCGAAGGTCTCCATGTATTCCTGCTCGGCGGATTTGAGCCCCTCGGACCCATGCTCCGAGGCTGAATAGATGTCCCAGTCGTTGTACTCGCCGGTAGAGTCGTTGGCCCTCTGGGGGCGCCGCTTGGCCTTGTGGTACTGGTTGAAATAGGCGTTGCGCTCGATGGTGGTCATCCAGGCTTCGAAGTTGCTGCCGGGCTGGAAGCGGTCGAAGGCCTTGAAGCCGCGCTCGAAAGTGTCCTGGACCAGATCCTGGGCGTCGTCGGGGTTGTTGGTCAGGCGCATGGCCTGTCGGTAAAGCACATCCACCGCAGGCATGGCCAGGGCCTCGAATTGACGTTTTCTGCTTTCGAGCTCGCTGGTATCTGCCACACCCCCTATTGTGCCATCCCCCCTCGCCCGTTGCTGTTCCGACCCGGTCGGTCCTCGGTTACCATAATGACTGAGGAGAAATCACGCTTATGGAAAACACCGAGTATCCAAGCATGGAGCAGGCGCTTCAGTCCGCCCCGCAGCAAGAGGGGTCGACTCGCCTGGGGGACTCCTGGCTTCTGGGGTTCGACACCGAGACCACGGGCACCAGACCGGGCAAGGATGGCATTGTTTCGGCCAGCCTGGTTCTGCGCGACCCGGCCAAGGGCTACTCAGGGGATGCAATAGCCACCTGGATAGTCAATCCGCACCGGCATATCAGCAAGGGGGCGAGTCGGGTCAACGGGTTCACTGATCAGCAGCTGGCCGCCGAGGGCATGGAGCCTGAGCTGGCCACCGAGCAGATGGCCGGATTCATTGCCCGCGCCCAGGATAAGCGCATCCCCCTGCTGGCCTACAACGCCCCCTTCGACGTGCAGATGCTGGACGGGGACATCGCCCGCTGGTGCGCGGGTTCGGCCAAGCCCCTAAGCAAGGGCGATCTGCTGGTGGTGGACCCTCTGGTCCTGGACAGGGAGATCTCCCATCGGTCGGGCCGCCGCACTCTGGGGCTGACCAGCGAGTACTACGGCGTCATCCCGCATGGGAACTTCCACAATGCCACGGCGGATACGGTTGCGGCCGTGGACCTGATCAAGCCCATGACCACCCTCTTCCCCCAGGTGGCCCGAATCACCATGGACTCCCTTATGGACTGGCAGCGACAGGCGCAGGCCAAGTGGCGGGACCGCTTCAACCAGCACCTGATCTCCCAGGGCCGCCGCCCGGTCACCGACTCCTGGCTCTGAGGCTCAGCTCCAAGACCGATGCGCTCCCTGCTTTTGTCCATTCAGTCAAGGAGTCGTCGGATCCTCCTGCCTTGGCCTTGCGGCGGTTTAGACTTGTATCCGGTCTCGATCGGGATCACCAATCGGGGCGGAACCAGCTGCAGTGACACACATACAGACAGGGGGAAGCCGGCATGGGACTGACGATGGCTTCAACTTTGGAGCTGCTGCGCGAACATAGTCAACTGCGCGAGGTGATTCGGGGTGACCAGTGGACCTTGAATGCTCCAGAAGACACCCAGTCGTCCAAGCCCTTCACCGACATCACCTACGACACCCGCCAGGCTGGACCAGGCAGTCTGCTCTTCTGCAAGGGCCGCTTCCTACCCGAATATCTGGATGCTTGCGATCCCGAGGGGCCGAAGGCCTATGTGGCCCAGCAGGACCTGTCCGCCCGCACCAAGGCCCCGGGGATCATCGTCAACGACGTGCGCAAATCCATGAGCCTGCTGGCCGCTGCCTTTTATGAGTATCCCCAGGAACAGTTGACACTGGTGGGAATCACCGGAACCAAGGGCAAGACCACCACCGCTTACTTCCTGCAGGCCATGTTGTCCAGGCTCTCCGAAGGTCGCGCCGCCCTGCTTTCCTCGGTGGACAACTGCCTGGACGGTCGGCACTATCAGGAATCCGAGCTGACCACTCCCGAGTCGCTGGACCTCTTTCGGATGATGCGCCAGGCGGCAGACGCCGGCATGCGCTACCTGGTCATGGAGGTCTCCTCCCAGGCCTACAAGGTGGACCGAGTCTACGGGCTGACATTCGACTTGGGGGCATTCCTGAACATCTCCCCCGACCATATCAGCCCCATCGAGCACCCCAGCTTCGAGGATTACTTCTACTGCAAGCGCCGCATAACCTACAACAGCCGGCAGCTGGTTCTGGGAGCCGATGCTCGCGGAGCCGACCTGATCTTTCAAGATGCCCGCGCCGCCAGCGTTCCGGTGACGACATTCGGCGATGGAACCCGGCAGGCCGACTTCCTGGCTCGCAAGGCTCCCGGGAAGGTAGGCGACTACCTGATAGGACCCTCCGGCGGAGCCATGAGGCCGGTCAGCCTGTCCATGGACGGGGATTTCAACGCTCTGAACGCGACCGCTGCCCTGGCCATGCTAACCAGTCTGGGTCTAGAGCCTGATGCCTGCGCCCTCCGGGCCATGGAGAACGTCAGGATCGCTGGCAGGATGGAACGCTTCAAGGCCGACAACCGCGTAGTCTACGTCGACTACGCCCACAACAAGGCCTCGGTCACAGCCCTGCTGGATTTTGTGGACGAGCGCTACGGCGAGTGCAAGCCCCTCATCACCCTGGTCTCCGGTTCCGCTGGCGGCAAGGCCATCGACCGCAGGGAGGGCATAGTCAGCGCCGCCCAGGACCGCGTCGACCGGCTGATCCTGACCGCCGACGACGAGGTTGGGGAGAGCTCGGACCAAGTGGACCGACAGATGCTGGGCTTCGTGACCAATCCAAACCTGGATGCCAGCATCGAACCGGACAGGGTCCAGGCCATCAAACAGGCCTTGGGAGATCCGGGCCTGCCAGGTGACCGTCTGCGGGTCACTCTGGTCATCGGCAAGGGTGAGGAACGTTGGTTCAAGAAAGACGGCGGCCACGTGCCTTATGAGGGCGATGACCACGTAGTGGCGCGCCTTCTGGGCACAAAAAGCTATGACCTGGGAGCCACCGGCGCAGCCACGGTCTGACGATCCCGACAGGTTTCTAAGATGGAAAGCTGAATGCTCCACGGCAGGGTGGGGCGCACGAGCACATGGTAGGTGGTTTCGGACACATGAAAGAATTCCAACCGGTCATACTGGGCACCGACATCAACTCCTACGGGATGGCGCGAGCCTTCCACGAGGCATACGGCCTGGTCTCCACCGCATTCGGCCACTACCAGCTCTCCCCCACCAAGTACAGCAAGATCCTGGACCTGCACCTGGTAGACGACTTCACCAATCCCGAGGTCTTCGTGTCCACCCTGAACGAGTGGGCCTACGCTTATCACCGGGACCACCCAAGTGCCACCTTGCTTTTGCTGCCCTGCGGGGACTCCTACGCCAACCTGCTGGACAAGTTCGGCGATCCCCTGCGCGGACAGTTCGTCTTCAACGCCATCGACCAGGAACTGAACCGGTCCCTCTCGCTCAAATCCTCCTTCTACCAACTCTGCGACCGCTACGACCTGCCCCACCCGAAGACTGTTTCTGTGGATGCCGATGATGTGAAAGCCGGCCGCCACCGCAACCTGCCCTTCGACTACCCGGTGGCCATGAAGCCTGCGGACAGCGACGAGTGGCTGGGAATCGACTTCCCCGGCAGGAAGAAGGCCTTCATCTTCAGCAACCCTGAGGAGCTGGACACCATGATCCGCAGGTCCTACCAGGCCGGGTACACCTCGCAGATGGTCATCCAAGACTTCGTGCCCGGGGGCGATGACAACATGAGGGTGCTTAATGCCTACGTGGACCGCCACCACCGAGTGCGCATGATGTTCCTGGGCCATCCCCTGCTAGAGGATCCCGCGCCTGAGGCCATAGGCAACTACGCGGCCATCATCCCCGACTACAATCAGGACATCTTCGACCGTATCAAGGCCTTCCTTGAGGACATCAAGTACAGCGGGGTGGCCAACTTCGACATGAAGTACGACCCGCGCGACGGCGTCTACAAGCTCTTCGAGATCAATCTGCGCCAAGGCCGCAGCAGCTACGTGGTCACCCTGAACGGATTCAACCTGGCCCGCTACTTTGTGGACGACCTGGTTCTGGACACCCCATTCGACGGTCGCACCGTCTTTGGCCGGGGGCATCGCCTCTGGATGGAGATCCCCAAGGACATCTTCCGCAAATACTGCACCGATTCTGAGGACAAGCGACAGGCCATGACCATGATTCGCCGCGGGAATTGGGGCACCACCTTGGAGTACAGCAAAGACCGCAATTTCAAACGCTGGCTGCTGATTCGACACATGTTTTCCATCTATCGGCGTCGTTACCGGCGCTACTTCCGTGACAAGAGGACACTGGCATGAGGAACTTCTTCGTCGTCCTAGGCGGCATGGGCACGCTGGCCACCGAGAGCTTCGTACGGGTGCTGGACCGGATGACCGGTGCGCACCGGGACCAGGATTTTCTGGACTACGTGGTCTTCAACCACGCCACCGTGCCCGACCGCACCGAGTTCATCCTGGGCCGCAGCAAGGATGATCCCTTCCCCTATCTGGCCGAGGACGTGCGCCAGGCCACAGCCATGGGCGCCTCCTTCATGGTCATGGCCTGCAACACCGCCCATCAGATTCTGCCCCGGCTCCAGGCTCTGACCCCGGTGCCCATTTTGAGCATGCCCCAGGCCACCATCGACTGGACTGATCGGCACTATCCCGCGAAATCTCATCCTCGCATGGGGTACATGGGCACCGAGGGGTCCCGCCATGCCGCCATCTACCAGGGCCCGGCCGACAGCGCTGGCTACAAGCTGGTGGACCCGGACCAGGCCCTGCAGAACCGGGTGAGCGCGCTTATCTACAACGACGTCAAGGAAGGCCGTCTGGACCGGGACCGCTATCTGGGCGTCCTCGATACCTTCCTGAACGACTACCACTGCGACACGGTTCTGCTGGGCTGCACCGAGCTCTCGGTGCTCAACGAGGCCTACCCCATGCCGCAGCTGCCCATCGTGGACTCCCAGGCAGTTTTGGCGCAGGTCACCCTTTATCGGGCTCGGACTCTTCACGACCGGAACGATTCGGATCCTTCAGCCGCTGGGAGATGACGGCCGTCACCCCGTCCCCCCGCATGGTGACCCCGTAGAGGGCATCGGCGATGCCCATGGTCCGCTGCTGGTGGGTGATGATGATCAGCTGGGCATGCTCACGCAACTGTTCGAAGGCCTTGAGCAACCTGGTCAGGTTCACGTCATCCAGGGCGGCCTCGACCTCGTCCATGACATAGAAGGGGCTTGGCCGGGCTGTGAAGATGGCCAGGAGCAGGGCCAAGGCTGTCAGCGACCGCTCCCCGCCCGAAAGCAGAGAGAGCCGACGGACCTTCTTGCCGGCCGGGCTGGCCTCGACCAGAACGCCTGTGGTCAGCAGGTCATCCGGATCCTCCAGCCGCAACCGCCCGCGCCCGCCTGGAAAGAGGGTGGCGAAGATGCGTTCAAAGGCCTTGGCAGTGTCGTCGAAGGCCTCCTTGAAGACCGTGACCATGGTCGAATCCAGATCCTTGACCAGGGCCATCAGATCATCCCGGGAGCCTATCACATCCTGACGCTGCTCGTGCAGGTAGCGGTTACGGGACTCCAGGGCCTCGTATTCCTCGGTGGCCAGCGGGTTGACCTTACCCAGGGCAGCCAGATCCCGCTTGGCCTTGGCCAGCCGCTTCTCCTGCTCACTGCGCTGGTAGGGCACCGTTTTGAAGGTTGACGAATCGCCGTCTTCCTCCGTCGCCTCCTGGTCCATGGGCACCGGATTGCCCTCGTCATCCAGGACGGGCACCGGACGATCGGGGCCGTATTCGCGGATCAGCTCCTCAGGCTCCATGCCCAGGTCATCCTGGATGCGCTGACGTAGGCGACCATCTTCGCCGGCCAGGCGCTCACGCTCCAGATCCAGACCATGCTCATCCTGGCGCAGACCGGCCACCTTGGGCTCCAGATTGTCCCTGCTGGCCCGCAGATCGGTCAGCTCCTTGTCGTGGGCCGAAGCCTTGGCCCTGAGTTGGTCCCGGCGGCGGGCCGCATGCTCCATCCTCCCCTTGATCAGCTGGGCCAGCAGGTCGGCCTTGAGCGCGATCAGCCCCAGGGAGGCCATGCCGGCCTTGCGACGACGGTTTTCCTCACCTATCCGCTGACGATGGCGTTCGGCCTGGTCGGCCTGATCCCGCAGCAGATCAATCTGCCGCAGCAGGGAGGCATGCCGCCGGTCGCCCTCCGTCCAGGTCAGCTTGGCCTCCATCTCGGCGGTGCGGGCCTGGTCCAGGGCCGTCTCCAATTCATGCTGCCGGTCTTCCATGCCCTCCGGATCATCCGAGTCAGAATCCCCATCCTCCTGGGCACGGGCCAGGCCGGCTTTCAGATCTTCCAGTTTGAGTTCGTGGGTGCGTACCTGGTCGCGCACCTGGGCCAGCCGGTCGTCCAGATCCTTGACCCCGGCCTGGGCCCGATCCGATTCCTTGCGGGCCGCTGCCAGCTCCCGGGCTGCCTGCTCGGCCTTGATCCGGGCCTCGGTGCACTGGTTACGCGCCTCCTGCAGCTGCTGCTCAGCCTGCTCAAGGGCGGCACGGGCCGCATCCATCTGCGGCTGCAGCGTCCGGGATTCATCCTGGAGGGCCTCCACCTGCGCCAGGGCCTTATCCCTGCGTGCAGTCAACGCCAGGTCACTGGTGGCCGGAGCGGATCCGCCTACAGCACCAACGCGGTCGTAGAGGTCGCCTTGGCAGGTCAACGCCTGCTGCCACCCGTCCTCCAGAGCAAGCCGGGCCTGATCGGCGTCATCGACGGCAGCTGTAAAGGCCAGCAGACTGCGGACAGCCGTCAGCACCCCCTGGGCCTGGTCAGGATCGGCAGGATGCTCCCGCAGATCCACCAGGTCGGCGGCCGACCGCCAGGGGCCATCGCCGGGTCGTATGTCTGCCCCCTTGAGCGGGCCTGATGCCGAAATCAACGCGGCGCGTCCCAGACGATCTTGGCGGGCCCGATCCAGGGTCTGGTCGACCGCCCGGTCATTCTTGGCCACCAGGGCCGAGGCATAGTCGTGCAAGGCATGGGCCAGGGGCTCCTCCCAGCCATCCTCCACTCGGACGAAGTCGGTCAGTACACCCAGCAGGGCAGGATCCCCCGCCTGGGACAGGGCCTCGCCGGCGCCACGATGGTCCAGCGTGTCCGCCAGGGCATCGGCCTTGGCCTGGGCCGATATGGCATCGGATTGAATACGGCGTTCGCGCTCCTGGAGGTCGTTGAGCCTGCTTCGGGCCTGATCCCTGACCTGACCTGCCTGATCCAGGGCCTGTCTGCCATCCTGGTCAGAACCTTCCTCCTGGCTGTCCAGGTCCCGCACCCGGTTCCTGGCACGCTCCAGGCCTTCCCTAAGCTGATCCTGCTGGCGGGACAGGTCACGCTCGCGCTGCCTGGAAAGTTCCAGGGCCGATTCCTCCTTGGCCACCAACTGGGCCAGATCGCCCAACCGAGCCTGCCGCTTTCTGGCCGCCTGCCGCAGCTCAGTCATGGTCTGCCGGTGAGCAGCCAGCCGTCGCTTCAGATCCGCACGGGCTTGAACGCGGCCATCCAGGGCGATCCGATCGGCTCCAACCTGGGCCTCTTCCTGGTCGGCCTGACCCTTGAGCTCGTCGGCCCGCCGTCTGAGCACCTCGGGGTCCTGCCCCTGGTCGGCCACCATGCCGGCCTCCAACGAACGGCTGCGCTCCCTGGCCAATGATGCCAAGGAACCGGCTCGCTCACCCAGCTTGGTCAGGTCGTTCCACTGCTGGTTGACAGCCTCCAGAGCCGGGCTGGACTGTCGGTCCAGCCCCTCCAGCTGCTCGATGCGCAGCTTGACCCTGGTTAGATCCTCCTGCCCGCGAGCCAGCTGCCCCCGAGTCTCTGCCATCTGCGAGCGCAGGTTCTCTAGCTTCCTCTGCGAGGTCAGAGCATCGTCGGCATGGATGCGGGCCTGGGCATCCCGCAGGCTGACCTGGATCATGTCGGCTCGGCGGGAGACCTTGGCCTGGCGACCCAGAGGCCCCAGCTGCCGATGAATCTCGCCGATCAGGTCATCCAGACGGGACAGGTTGGCCTCGGTGTTGGCCAGCTTGTGCAGGGCCCGTTCCTTGCGCTTGCGGTGCTTGAGGATGCCGGCCGCCTCCTCGATGAAGGCGCGATGGCCGGCCGGATCAGCCCGCAGGATGGCATCCAGCCGACCCTGGCCGACGATCACGTGCATCTGCTGGCCCAGCCCGGTGTCGCTGAGCAGCTCCTGGATGTCCAGCAGACGGCAGTCGGACCCGTTGATGGCGTATTCGGACCCGCCGTTGCGGTAGATGGTCCGGCTGATGGTCACCTCGGTGTAGTCGATGTCCAAGGTCCGATCAGTGTTGTCGATGGTCAGGGTGACCTGAGCCCGGCCCAGCGGCGGCCTGGAGGAGGTGCCGGCGAAAATCACGTCCTCCATGGATCCGCCGCGCAAACTCTTGGCCCCCTGCTCGCCCATGACCCACGCCAGGGCGTCGACGATGTTGGATTTGCCTGATCCGTTGGGGCCCACCACAGCGGTGATGCCCGGCTCGAAGCGCAGGGTGGTGGCCGAGGCGAAGGACTTGAAGCCCTTGAGGGTCAGCTCCTTGAGATACATCAGGCGCGCTCCGCCTTAGGTTTGGCCAGATCGGGATTGGGATGCTCGGCCAGCAGGGTACGGGCGTCGCCGGCGGTGACGAAGCTGCCGCAGATCAGCACTCCCCGACCATAGCCCACGCCGGTCTGGTCCTCGCTGTCGACCATGTCGACGGCCGTCTGGATGGCATCGGGCATCCGGTCGCGACGGACCACCCTGTCGGGCCCGAAGACCCGCACGGCGACCCGTTCCAGATCTTCGGCGGGCATGACCCGACCCTTCCAGGAGTTTTCGGTGACCACAACGCTGTCCAGCACGGGTTCCAACAGGCCCAGATAGTCCTCCACCTGCTTGTCGGCCATCATGGAAATCACACCCACCAGCTGCTTGAAGTCGTAGTTCTCCTCGATGGCCGAGCGCAGAGACTGGGCCGCGTTCAGGTTGTGCCCGCCATCGATGATGATGGTGGGCGAGGTACGCACCTGCTCGATCCGTCCGGGGATGCGCACCTGACTCAAGGCTTCGGCCACCAGATCCTGGTCCAGGGCCCCGTTGACAGGGATGACCGTCTCAGCCGCGGCCAGGGCTGCCAGGGCATTGTGGGCCTGGTGCTCTCCGAACTTATCGATGGGCACATCCTTGTAGAGTCCCTGAGGCGTGCGCAGCGTAGCCACCTGGCCGCCCACCGCAGGCATACGGGAAACGACCTCCAGCTCGTTGCCGTCCCTCAGCAAGGTGGGGGAGCCCTGCTCGCGCACGGCCTGCCCGATGATGGGCATGACAGCCTCCTCATGCGGCTGGGCGCCGACGATGACCGTGGACTTGGGCTTGATGATCCCGGCCTTCTCCCCTGCAATCTGCTCGACCGTATCCCCCAGCCACTGCATATGGTCCATGTCCACCGGTCCGATGATGGCGGCATCGCCATCGAGGACGTTGGTGGCATCCCAACGGCCGCCCATCCCCACCTCGACGATGGCCACGTCCACCGGGGCGTCGGCGAAGGCCCAGACAGCCATGGCGGTCAGGACCTCGAAGAAGCTCATGGGAGCCCTGCCCTGCTGGGCGAAGCGGTCATCCACCATGGCGATGAAATCCTCGATCTGCTGGTAGAGGTCTACGAAGTCCTCGTCTGAGAGCTCCTTGCCGTCGATGGCGATCCGCTCGTTGATCCGCTCCAGGTGGGGCGAGGTATAGAGCCCGGTGCGCAGACCGTAGGCCCGCACCAGAGCCTCGGCCATCCGCGCCGTGGACCCCTTGCCGTTGGTACCGGTAACGTGAATGACCCTGAAGCTGTGCTCGGGGTGACCCAGCAGGTCCAGCATCATCCCCATCCTGTCCAGGTCCAGATTGGGGCTGTCATGCTCGGCGGGACGCGCCATGATGGCCCGCTCGACATCGCGAATATTCTGACCCTTGCTGTTGGGGTGTTCGAATGACATATTCTGCCTGCGCCTCCTGCTGGCTGTAGATGCTTCCCGCCTATTCTATGCGCGACCGACCCCGATTGAAGGCCGAAACAGCCGACTGCCACATCGGCCGAACGCACTACCATGGAAGCAACATAGGCAGAACCGGAATTTCAAGGAGGCTGGACGTGACTGCATCCGCACAGGAGCATCTGCAAGGAGACACCGATCCAAAGAACGTGGATGTGGATGAGCAGAACATGGACGACCGGGTGAACAACCGCACCCTGCGCCCCAATTCCCCCTCTTTCCAAAAGTTCATGACCACCGGCTGGCAGGCCCAGGAGCCGCAGATCGAGCCGCTGGAGTCCAGCAAATACACCAAGCGCCGCCTTCGCGAGCTGGGTCGGCGCTTCCCCGGCGAACGTCTGGTCATCCCCGCCGGATCATACAAGACCCGAAACAACGACAACGACTACGCCTTCCGTCCAGACACCACCTTCGCCTACTACACGGGCCTGGGCGAAGACTACGAACCCGGCGCCATCCTGGTCCTGGACCCAGTGGACCCCGACAGTCCGGAGGCCGCCAAGGGCGTGACCCATACCCCTGAGCTCTTCGTCCATCCCCGGGCCGATCAGTCCACCCGCGACTACTACCGGTCCGCCCAGTACGGGGAGTATTGGGTGGGTCCCCGGGCCGGGCTGCGGGAGCTGACCATCATGACTGGCATCCCCACCAAGGACATCGCTTCCTTCTCCGATGCCATCGCCAAGGATCTGGGGCCGGACCAGGGTGCGGTCAAGCTGCGTGTGATCCGCACCGCTGACCAAGAGGTCTTGAACCAGGTGGAGGCCGCCCGCAAAGCCAACGGCATCGGCGGTCCGGACCGCAATGAGGAAGCCGATGACAAGCTTGAAGAGTTCACCTCCGAGGCCCGGATGATCAAGGACGACTATGAGGTGGGCGAGATGCGCAAGGCCATCGCCGCCACCAAGGAGGGGTTCGACCGGATTCTGACCCACCTGCCCCAGGTGGTAGGCAAGCCCCGCTCCGAGCGGATGTTGGAGGGCGTTTTCAACGCCAACGCCCGCGAGAAGGGCAACGACGTGGGCTACGGTTCCATCATCGCCTCGGGCAAGCACGCTCCCATCCTGCACTGGATGCGCAATGACGGAACCGTTCAGAAGGGCGACCTGCTCCTGATCGACGCCGGTGTGGAGGTCAACAGCCTCTACACGGCCGACATCACCCGCACCTTCCCGGTAGGTGGCACCTTCAGTCCACTGCAGAAGCGGATCTACCAGACCGTGCTCAAGGCCCAGCAGGCCGGCTTCGAAGCCGCCAAGCCCGGCGCCACCTACTCCGACATCCACCATGCCGTCATGCGTGTGCTGGCTGAAACTTTGCACGAGTGGGGCATCCTCAAGGTCAGTGTGGAAGAGTCCCTCTCCCCCCAGGGCCAGCAGCACCGCCGCTGGCACGCCTGCGGATGCGCCCACCACCTGGGTCTGGACGTGCACGACTGCGCGGAGGCCAGGTACGAGTCCTACCAGGGCGCGCCCATCACCCCCGGGATGATTTTCACCATCGAGCCCGGGCTCTACTTCAAGGAGAACGACCTGCTGGTGCCTCCGGAGTTCCGCGGTATCGGTGTGCGCGTGGAGGACGACGTGCTCATGACCGAGCAGGGACCCCAGTGGCTGTCTGCTGGCATCCCCAAGACCGTGGAGGACGTGGAGGCCTGGATGGCCCAACGGGCTGCCGACGCCGACCCGGACCAGGACTGATGCATGACTACCCCTGATTTCGTGCTCAGGCTGCGCCGGTCTGTTGGCCATGACCTGCTCTGGCTGAATGGCGTGACGGCCTTCGTAAGCGATGACCGGGGCCGTATCCTGCTGGGCCAACGCTCTGACACCGGCCAGTGGGCCCTGGTCTACGGGATCAATGAGCCTGGCGAGGACCCGGCCGACACCGCAGCCCGCGAAGTCAGGGAGGAGACCGGGGTTGACGTGGTCGTCACAGACCTGGCGGCGGTCACCTCATCCCGGGAAATCATTACCTACGCCAACGGCGACCAGACTATGTATATGGACCATCTCTTCATCTGCAGGCCTGACCCAAGCGGCAATGCCGACCCTTTCGTGGGCGACGAGGAGAGTCTCGCAGTGGGCTGGTTCAGTCCGGATCGCCTCCCCTCCCCACTGGCTCAAAGCACCATAGAACGCTTGTCCAAGGTCCGCTCCTATCAGGAGCGTCTGCACTCCGGCGATGCCCACGCCCTCTTCGTTTTTAGTGGTCAGGAAAAACCATCGTATGAACAGCCCCCAAGGCTTAGTGACTGACCATCAGGGATTTTCAGGGGAGAATCAGGGGTTTCACCGATACCATCCGATCAGGTTTCATGCTTGCATGGAAGCATGAGCCATTCGATTCAATCTGAAAAAGAGACGGGCATCCTGGAGCGGGAACCAGACGAACGCACCCTCATGCATGCCCATGAGTCCGGAGTCGACAAGTCGACGGACCAATCTAACGGACCTTCCGTGGTCGCCAACGGGATTTCCCTAGTGGTCTCCCCCAGGAAAAGCGACACCCTGACCATCCTCGACCACATTGATTTTCAGGCCTGGCCTGGCCAGGTCACGGGGATAGTCGGGCCCTCCGGAAGCGGGAAATCCTCCCTCCTCTACTGCCTGGCGGGTCTGGAGGAGGTGACTGAGGGGAGCGTATCACTTCTGGGAAAGGAGATCACCCACATACGGGTTGCCTCCCTGACCCGGTTCAGACGTAAGCATCTGGGTTTCGTCTTTCAGTCCTACAACCTGATTACCAGCATGACCGTGGAGGAGAATCTTGCGCTGCCCTTCACCCTGCGGGGATCCCTCCTGCCGAGGAAGAAGGCCGATGACCTCCTGCGCTATTTCGGCCTAGCGGAGCAAAAGAAGAGAAGCGTCACCCTCCTCTCAGGCGGAGAGCAGCAGCGGGTGGCCTTGGCACGGGTCCTTCTTTCGGACGCCGACATCGTCTTCGCCGATGAGCCGACCGGGGCCTTGGACCAGCAATCCGGCACCAAGGTCATCACTATTCTTTCCGACCTGGCCAGACGGTCCGGGAAGACCGTGATCCTGGTGACGCACAGTGCGGAGGTGGCTGACCACTGCGACCGCATAGTCGAGGTAAGGGACGGGCGACTGGAGCCCAATCCCGGGAATGCAGTGGCCTGAATTGAGAAGAAGCCTATCGGAACTCAAAGCCGCCCCCTTGGTATGGGTGGGCGTCTGCCTGTCCATGATTGCGGCACAGACCATGCTCTGTTCCATATTCGCTGTCCACGCGGTCATCGACATGGACTACCACGGTCGCAATGCCGACGATATGGCTTCCAGCGCCACGAGCGTTCCCATGGTATTCACCGTCGTGGCCGCAGTCCTCGTCCTGCTCTGGGTCATCAGTAGCGCACTGGACCAGCGCAGGCATCAACTGGCCCTCCTGGTCCTTCAGGGTGCCATGCCTTGGCAGCTTCTGGCCATGAACATCCTGACCATCCTGATCCTCTTCGTCATGGCCGCCGTCGTCTCCTGCTTCCTGACACCCCTGGTCGCCCCGATCATCTGTGCCCTGATAACCAATTCCTTTGGCATGGCCCTTCCCTACAGGAATGTGAATCTCCCCTTCTCCCTGCGCACCGGACTCATCATCAGCGGGGCCGCCACCCTCATCGGCACCGTCATGACCGTCCATTCCCTGGGCAGGATCCGACCCATGGAAGCCCTCAGACAGTCTCAGAGTCCCCCTAGGAAGGCAGGCACCTTCCGAACCTTCCTGGGGGGTGTCTTCCTCGCCGGAGTTCTTTGCCTGCTGGCCATTCCTGGACTGACCTCCGGACAGGCCAGCCGGACCGAGCTGGCGAACTTCATGGGCAGCAAGGCAATCCAGGGCAGAATGAACCTGTTCTTAGGAACGTCCATGGGAGCCTTGTTCCTGCTGATCTTCACCCTGGCCGCCTGGTCACCCTACATCCTGCCCCTCGTGACCCGAGGGTGGACCAACCTGGTCCCTCTCCGCTCGCCCACCTGGAGGCTGGCCCGTCAGCAGGCCGTCGGCAGGATCCAACGGCAGGGCGCCACCATCATCCCCATGGCAGCAGGTCTCTCCCTGCTCATGTCCTTTTCCGGCATACTCCTCACCCTAAGGAACTCCATGGCCTTGTTCGCACCCCCAGGCACCAGTGACGACAGCAGCTCGAACGGACAGATGCTGGTCTCCCTGGCGGCTATGCTCGGACCCGCTCTGGTCATCACCTTGGCCGGGGTCATATCCGGACTGCTGATCACATCCAGGGGACGGAGCCTGGACCTGGCCCTGACCTATGTCTCCGGGGCCGAGGTGGGGCAGTTACGAATCCTGGGCAGCCTTGATGGGGCCATCACCATGGTGACCGCAACCCTGCTCTCCTTCATCGTCACCCTGATCTGCACAGGAGGTACAGCCTTCAACCTCTTCGTATACCTGGGGCATGCACGGATGGGCATCCAATGGTCCTGGTGGGCGGCCATCGTCCTCTGCACAGCATTGGTGGGCTGCCTGGCCACCGGCCTCCAAACCGCCGGTACCCATTTCGAGCAGTCGACCCGAATCATCGCCCGGGCCATCGGCGAATGACCGGTTTCCGCAGTGACCCCAGGAGACCATGGTTCAGTCTTCAATGAAGCAGGGAGGATTGTCAATGAACCCGGGCGAGCTGGGCCTCTCGTCCACGTTCACCATGCACTTAGACAGCGTCGATCAGGGCACCGCCCAGATTCATGGCCCGGCAACCGCACCCCTCGGTCTTGATCTGCAGGCCCACGCCTGTCCAGCAACCGTGGGCCCTTGACGAAGGCATGACGGGCCAGCTTGGTGCGGCATTCGATGTCTCGGACTTCCCTAGGGGACCGCCGACCCAGACGAGCCTGGTACGGATGCCGCGCGCCTGGACCTGTCCGTAACGCCTGTATACCGACAATGCCCACGCATACTTCAGGGTCGGCGGCAAACAGCTGCCCGCTGACTCGGAAGCACCACAAACTGGCAATTGGACCACTGCTGAGCCAACCACCTGGCCGGTTCATACATTCGCGGACCATCGTGTGAATCGTTGTAAAAGTCACCTTGATGCTGTAGGCGGATCAGTCTTCGAAGAAAGCCAAAGGATCATCGATGAAGCAACGCAATCCTACCAGCGCTGCCCCCCTGAGTGCCGGATAGTCGGGCTGGGACGGGATGAGCACGCGGATGTCCACGGCTGCTCGGCCCAGGGTCAGCTGATTGAGGCGGTCCTGCAAACGCTGCGCCAGGTTCCCCCCGAAGTGCGACCAGAACCCTCCCAGAATGACCGTGTCCACGTCGACGATGTTGATGGCTGTGGCGATGACCGAGATCATGGCATCGAGTCCCCGGTCGATGGCATCCACAGCCTTGGCATCTCCGCGCTGCCAGCGTCGGTACAGTTCCTCCATGGCCTTGGGCGTGTCTGCTTCGGTTCCTGCGGCGATGCCAGCCGCCTCCACCAGAGCCCTGCGCCCGGCGTAGGTCTCCAGACATCCGCGGCGGCCGCAACGGCAGGTAGGGCCGTTCAGATCCACCGAGGCATGTCCCAATTCGCCGGCGAATCCGTGGTCACCGGTCTCCACGGTCCCGCGACGGACTACAGCCCCACCGATGCCGATGTCAGTGGAGATGTAGACGAAAGAGTCTGTGGGCGATAGCGGACTGTCGTGCCCGTCTGCAGGACGCTGGGCTGCGTAGCCGGGAATCTGCGCCAGTGCAGCCAGACGCGCCTCGTTGCCCGCCTTTGGAGCCAGGCGACGAACCAAAGGAAACTCCTTCAGATCCAGACGCTCCCATCCAAGATTCCGGGCCATGAGCAGGGTGTCACCGCCGCCGACCAGGCCGGGCAATGCGAGGCCCGAACCCACAGTGCGGTAGCGCCGACGAGACAACTTGCGCTCGATGGGCTTGGTCAGCTTCTCCAGTTTGGCAAAAACCTGATCGGGCTCCGCCTCATGCATATCGTCCTTGACCCAAGCTGAATCGATCAGGGTCCCGTCCAGATCCATGGCCAGACAGCCATAGCCATCCGTGTTGATCTGCAGGCCCAGACCCGCCCAGCGTCCATGGGCGATGGACAACGGAGTGCTGGGCCGACCATGGCTGCTCTGCGCAGAGTCAGGCTCCTCCTCGCGCACCACCCGGTTCCTGAGCAGAAGCCCGGCCAGGAGCGACATAGTGGCCTTGGTCAGCCCCGTGGACTTGGCCAGATCCGCCCTGCTGAGCGAGGTGGACGACCGCAGGATGGTGTCGATGATGACCGAGAGGTTGTGGTTCCTCAGATCATCCTGATTGATGGAGCGCAGGGCAGTCACGATTCAACAACCTTTCATGAACAAACACAGACCCGAAGGATCTCATGCTATCTTCTATATTTTACGTTCCGGCTTGACGGCAAGTCAGCAATTGAAAGGTCATCCAGAGTCACCGTCCCATTTAGTTCAGCGACTTAATAATTGGGATATCATTATGGAGTACTCCAATGACCAGAGCGTGACAAGCGAGGAGGCTGACATGAATGAGATCCTGGTGGCGGGAGTGGACACATCGACCCAGTCCTGCAAGGTGAGGGTCACCGAGGCCCGGACCGGTCGGCTGGTCCGCTTCGGCAAGGCTCCACACCCGGCAGGCACCAGCGTCGATCCCATGGCCTGGTGGAAGGCCTTTCAGGAGGCTTCGGCCCAGGCGGGAGGTCTGAACGATGTCTCGGCCATTAGCGTGGGCGGCCAGCAGCACGGCATGGTATTGCTGGACCGCCAAGGGCAGGTGATCAGGGATGCCCTGCTCTGGAACGATACGCGTTCGGCTCCTGATGCCGACGATCTCATCATCCGGCTAGCCAAGTCCAAGACCTGCGAGGCTGAAAGCGCTCGGGCGGAAAACAATGGGCCAAGCAAGAACCCGGATTCAGACCAGGACCTGGTCATGCTGGGCAAACAAGCCTGGGTGCGGGCTGTGGGTTCCTCCCCCGTAGCCTCGCTGACCATCACCAAAGTAGCCTGGATCAACCGGGTGGAGCCGGATAATGCAAAGGCTATCTCGGCTATCTGCCTCCCCCACGACTGGCTGAGCTGGGCCATCGCCGGCCACGGCCCTGCTGCCGACCCCGAGACTGAACCCGGGCTGGAGGACCTCTTCACTGATCGCTCTGATGCTTCCGGCACCGGCTACTATGACCCCGCTGCCGACCGCTACCGGCGTGACCTGCTGGCCATGGCCCTACCCGACGGCATGGCCGAGCATGTGATCCTACCTAAGGTTCTTGGCCCCCACCAGGTCGGAGCCAAGGCCGACCCCCGCATCGCCGGCAGGGATGTGCCCGGAGGCTGCATCATCGCGCCAGGCGGCGGAGACAACGCCATGACTGCGCTGGGACTGGCCATGCAGGTGGGCGACGTATCCATCTCCCTGGGAACCTCGGGGGTCGCTGCTGCGGTCAGCCCAGTCCCCGCCTACGACATGAGCGCCTCGGTAACCGGATTCGCTGATGCCACCGGCCACTGGCTGCCCCTGGCCTGCACCATCAACGCATCACGCATCCTGGATGCAGGCTCAGCCGCCTTGGGAACTGATTATGACGGTCTGGCGGAGCTGGCGGAGAAGTCCTCGCCGGGAGCCGAGGGCATCACCCTGATCCCCTACTTCGACGGCGAACGCACCCCGAACCGCCCTGATGCCCACGCCAGGCTGGAGGGACTGACCCTGGCCAACACAACCCGCACCAACCTGGCCAGAGCATTCGTGGAGGGCCTGCTCTGCTCCCAGCGTGACTGCCTGGAGCTGCTGAAACGGCTGGGCACCACGGTCGCCAGGATCCTTTTGGTCGGCGGCGGTGCCAAGTCCCCAGCGGTCAGAGCCTATGCCCCGGGAATCCTAGGCATGGATGTGCAGCTGCCCCGGCCGGACGAGTACGTGGCCATCGGTGCGGCCCGCCAGGCAGCCTGGACTCTGACAGGAGAAGAGGAACCTCCATCCTGGCCTGTGGACATCGAGACCACACTGACGGGCGCACCCTGCGAGCAGGTTTACCAGCAGTACCTGCATTGGCGGGGATGAAAGGCCCCGCCAGCCTGGGTCACTTGGAACGGACCCGCAGATGCAGTCCGAAGACCAGATCGGTTTCATCCAGGCGGTAGGCGGGATCCAGCTCGGGTCCGCAGCTGTTGGAACCTATGCCGCTTGTGGCATAGTCCAGGCAGAGCACGGTCGAGCCGCATTCCTCCAACTCATGGTCGTGCCCCTTGACAGTCAGCTCCTCCTGCGTGTAAGGGGAACAATTGAAGCTGATGGGCCCATCCCCCGCCGTCTGCAGCAGGGAGCGGTCATCCTCCACCAGGACGTAGTCGCAGCCATAATGGGAGCCGTTCTCCTGAGGACGCAGGTAGTGCTCGACCATGCCTGACGCGGTGTCATGGAAAACGCCATAGTGGCTGGCACGGTGCATGTCCCGGTAGCTCTCGTAGGGCCCATAGCCGCAGTAGGTGACCCGCTGCAGGCTCTTGGGCAGGAAGAGTCGAAGGCCGAACCTGGGCAGATAGGGGAACTCGGGATCCCGATGCAGCTCCATCTTCAGATCCAGCCCACCCTGGTCGCTCAGGGTCCAGGTGGCGAGAATGCTGCCCATGGGCTGAATGAAGGGCGCCACCAGGGACAGCTCGGCTCTGATCGTGGTCAATCCCCTGCCCTGGTCGGTCTGCAGCTGGCAGGATAGGGCTCGAGTACTAGCCCGGTCGTATTCAGCCTTGCGCCATTCCTCCTTGATGGTGGCATCGTTGTCGGTGGGCGCCCGCCAGAGGTTGACCTCCATAGGGGCGGTCAACAGGGAACGGTTGTCGATGCTCATGGATTCCACCATGCCGGTACGGCGGTTGAAGACGTAGCGCCAGTCGGCCCCCTCCACATTGAAACGGGCATCAGTCCGCCTGACCACCGGCCGGTGGGCGCCCCGGGATCCGCTGCCGGGGTCGGCACTGATGACCCTGGCCACGCCGTTAGGACGTTCAGGCAACCCCATGTCCGCAGCTTCAAGCTGATCAAAGCCCAGCGGATGCCCTTGGGGAAGCACTGGATCGGCCTTGGCCAGGGTGTACTCCACAAGCAAGGCCAGACGGCCATGCTCAGGCGGATCCATGGGCGGCAGACCCACGGTGCCCTCAGCATGGGGGGCGATATGCAGGCCGGTCCCCCGATCCAGTTCGGGCGTCCCGGAGGCCACCGGCTCCCCATCACACAGGAGGGTCCACTTCAGGCTCAGATATTCATCCAAAGAGGTGAAATCCAAATAGTTATGCAGGGTGAGCAGCCGGGTCTGGGGATCGTAGCCGACCAAACGTGTTGGGCGGAAGACGTTCTTGAACTCCTCGAGGCCGGTGTGGGGCCGCCGGTCGGGGTAGACCAGGCCGTCCATGCAGAAGTTGGCATCATGGGGGTACTCGCCGTGGTCTCCCCCGTAGGCATAGATCCGACGGCCCTTGTGGTCCCTGCCCTGGTCGATGGCGTGGTCGGCCCACTCCCAGATGCAGCCGCCCAGGAGCCCCGGATGGGCCTGAATGACCCGGAAGTAGTCCTCCAGATCCCCGGGGCCCAGTCCCATGGCATGGCAGTATTCACAGAGGAAGTAAGGCCGACGGCCCCCGTCCCCGTCATCCCCGTGGCTGCTGATGCCGTGAGGACCCTCAGATGTGAAGTAATCCTCGATTTGTTTGATGCTGGGATACATCCGCGAGGTGATGTCCAGATTGCTGTAGTCCAGGTCCTTCCGAGGCGAGCCGTGGATGGCCGACTCGTAGTGGGTCAGACGGGAGGGGTCCCGGGACTTGGTCCAGGCCAGAGCCGCTTCGATGCCGCAGCCGTATCCGCTTTCGTTGCCCATGGACCAGATCAGGATGGAGGGATGGTTCTTGTCCCGTTCCAGGCTGCGCTGGACCCGGTCCACAATGGCCTTGGTAAAGATCGGTTCGTCGGCGATGCGACCATTCCAGTAATCTGGCTCCTTCCAGTCCGGACCGTGGTAGAGGGCCTCGATGCCGTGGGTTTCCAGGTCGGCCTCGGCGATCAGATAGAAGCCCAGCTGGTCGTAGAGGGCGTAATACTGGGGGCTGTTGGGGTAATGGGAGGTGCGGATAGCGTTGACATTGTGCTCTTTCATCAGGGTCAGGTCACGCATGATCTGCTCCTGATCGATGGCGAAGCCGGTGCGCGGATCCCCGTCGTGCCGGTTGACCCCGTGAATCTTGATAGGGCTGCCGTTGACCTTGACCACCTGGCCGTCCACGCTGATGGTGCGCAGGCCGATGTACTCGGTGATGACCTCATCCGAGTCGCTGGAGCCGGTAGAGGTGGCCCTGGTCGACAAGGTCAGCCGGTAAAGTTCAGGATCCTCGGCATTCCAGAGACGAGGATGGCCAACCTCCATGGCAAATTGCGCAGGCTCCTTGCAACCCGTCAGCTCGGCCCGTGCCACCTCCACACCGTCAGGGTCGGTCAGCAGAGCCTGGATGTCCAAAGCGGCATCATCCTGGCCCGATACCCCGGTCGGATCCAGATCCAGGGTCACACTGGCATGGCTCATGTCCTTATCGAGGTCAGTGTGGACGAACCAGTCACGCAGACGTGCCTTGGGCCGACGCAGGATGTAGACATCGCGGAAGATGCCACTCATGCGGAACTTGTCCTGGTCCTCCAGATAGCTCCCATCACACCACTTGAGCACCAGAACGGCCAGCTGGTTACGGCCCCGCTGCAGATGGTCGGTCACGTCGAATTCGCTGGTGGCGTGCGAGACCTGGCTATAGCCGATCAGATCCCCATTGACCCAGAGATAGAAGCAGGAATCCACCCCCTCGAAATTGAGCAGGGCCCGAGGCGCTGAGGGATCGGGATCGTAGTCGAAGGCGCGCAGGTAGATGCCGCAGGGATTGTCGGCAGGCACCCTGGGCGGATCAAAGGGGAAAGGATAGCGCACGTTGGTATATTGGGGATTGTCATAGCCCTGGGTCTGCCAGACTCCCGGCACATGGATGGGCTTGTACACCCCTCGGCCCGCATCCTTGGAAGGGCTGTAGTCGGCTTCAAAGAAGACCGGATCCTCGGCCTCGACCGCGGATTGGACCTCGGCGTCCAGCTGGTCGATGCTGGCATAATAGCGAAAATCCCAGTCCCCATCCAGGTCCAGGTAGCGATCGGAACGCCTGCGCAGGTCACCACGCGTGTCCATGGGGGCGCCGGCTGGCACGCAGTATGCACGGTTGGGCTCGGTCCCCACATGCAGCGTGGCTGGATCCTCGTAATAACGTGGTATGAACATGACTATTCCATCCTCCTCGGTGGCCATGGCAGCAGACGTTTCACAGGCGTAATTGTTTACGCTCACATGCGACCATGATAGCGGGGCCATGGCACAGAATTCCCGGAGGTTGTCACAGTCCTCATTGCACCGGACGCGCCGTGCTCTCACGGATGACCAGCTTGGGGGTCAAAATTCGGCGGTTGCTGCTAATTGCACCGCCGTCGAAGACCTTTAAAAGCAGATTGGCGACCTTTGTGCCATACAGCCCCGCATCACGATGTACTGCAGTTATCGATGGACTGGTGGACTGACAGATGAAGCTGTCCTCGAAACTCACGATACCCGGCAACTCGTCAGTCATAGCCGGAAGGTTTGTAGCGGCTTCGTCCGAACGACTCATATTCAGGGATCGCAGGCTCGCAGCCGCCAGAATTTCATTCTCATAGATAAATGCTGTATAAGGGTTTGCACTCGAAAACAACGATAAGGTCTGGTTCACGGCTTCAGCAGGATCAAAATCCGTGAATTTGACGATAGCTGAATCCAGGCCATTGCTTTGAGCAAAATGATGGAATGCAGAGGCCCTAGCCCTGCTGTAATCCAATTTTGAATCTCCGGAAAGGTAAGCGATCCGTTTATGACCTTGAGCTCTCAGATGTCTGAGAATGGTGGTCATGGTTTTGGAATCATCGATCGAGAGTGAAGGCAGATCATGGTGGGTATCGGGGCCGCCCGCCAACACGGCTGGCATTCCCAGAGCTTTGAGTCTGCCCGGCCTCGGATCGTCGATTAATGAGTCCACCAGGATGACTCCGTCTACTCTTTTTCGTCGAGCCCAATCGTCGTATGTTGTTAATTCCTCCTCCAAGGAACGGCAGGGCCGAAACAAGAGGCCATACCCGTGATCGCTGAGGGATGCATGAATTCCAGCCATGAAATGCAACATGAAAGTTTCCGTCTGGAAAGCATCTGTGGATCGTGCCGGAGCAAATCCAATGGTCATGGTACGAGAGGAACCAAGGGCCTGAGCCGCGTACACAGGACTCCAACCAAGCCTAGCCGCCGCGTCCTTGACCCTTTGCTTGGTACGTCTGGATACGCCGGGCTTGTCATTAATAGCGAACGAAACAGCGGTCTGGGATATGCCTAGCTCTTTAGCTATATCCTTCAGGCTGACGCGTTGCAGCTCCGAAGACGAATCCTTCCGCTCCATATCTGTTTGGACTCGACTCATACCCTTCCCCTGCTCCACTGTCAGTAACTGTCGCCTTACCTTGAATGTACGGATAACCCACTAACCCCTAAGGAATATTTCCTCCAGACCTCGTATTACTTCCTGCGGCATGTGGGATTGGAACCAGGAAGGTTCACCATAATCCCCGGGAGGCATTTCGAGAGTATGAAGGGCTGACAATGCTTTGACGCCAAGATTTCTGACTTGATCCCAGGCTTGTTCCTTAGTGAAATAGAACATTTGTGCACCTCGCAACAATTGTAGAGCATCATGATTCATAGGGTTATGCGCGACTTGTGGTCGATCATTGAACACCAGATTAATTTGCGAGGTACACAACAGACTTCGTAAGGTTACGATCAAGCTGAGTCGTTCCTCATCGTAAGTGCAGGAAAAAGGGATGATATGACCGTCTGACAGTACAGTGATTCTTCCTGCATCCACTGGGGCGAGGCCGCGGAACGTCAGTATCCAATCCCTGCGCTTTGGCACCACAAGCCCCGGGTCACTAGACACTCCTATTGCCCCTTCTTCCGGAAATACTTTAGCCGGGCTGATAGTGAATTCTCCTTCTTGCCAATTCAAGTCCAGATCCGTCCGCACCCATGTAATCCTGCCCTGAGGTGCCCCGTCATCCTCCCAGAGAGTGAAATGCCCGTCATCACCAGGGAAGATACGTAAGTCTAGACATTGTGGATTTGCCACTGTGTTCAGCGAATAATCATAACCGTCATCATCTTGTCCCCTATGGTGAGCATGACTCTGAAGTGGAACGATACCTCCTGCCTTGGCAAAAACCGGCATTCGATCCAGCCCACGCCAGACTTCCATGCTGCGGCCATTCTTCTGTTCTGCATCATAATGACGGCCATCAAACCAGTCGAACCATAGGCCATGCGGAAACCAAACTTGCGCTTTGGCTTTCTGCAAGGCGCTATCAGCTGGTTCCAAAATAGGAGAAACAATCAACTCGGTGCCGAACATGTACTGAGTGGGCACATTGCCTCCGCAATAATGCCAATACATCGGTTCTACCAATGGCAAATCCTCATATGCGGCACGTCTATTCATGGAATACAAATATGGAATCAGCGCATGTCGCAGTCTGAGGGCTTCGACCATACTCTGAGCAATATCCACGCGAAAGTTCCAAGGTTCTTTGCCATTAAAAGGTGATGAACTCGAGTGCAATCGGTTGATGGGGCTGAAGGTCCCCAACTGATACCATCGGGCCTCCAACTCTTCATCTCGGTAACCAAACATATGACCGCCGATGTCATGACTCCACCACCCGTAACCGATATTGCTGGCCATAGCAGTGAAATATGGCTGGAATCTGAGCGATTTCCAACTAACAATGGTATCACCTGAGAAGCCTACCGGATAACGGTGCGAGCCAGGACCGGCATATCTGGAGAAAGTCAGAGGCCGATGCCCTGGCATATGAGCCGAATCCAAATAGTGCAGATGATTCAGCAACCACAATGGATCCAAATCCTTCTGCTTAGCAATGGATCCTTGTTGCCAATCAATCCACCAAAAATCAACACCTTGTTCTTCCATTGGATGCAAAAGGGCATCGAAATAAGCGCTCATACTCACGGGTGAAGTCACATCAAATTCGACTGTTTTTCTTGATGCGGGATCAATCCCGGCGGCTCTAGCTACACGCTCATATGGTTCTTCAAACGATCTAACCCCATCACGCGGATGCAGGCTGAGCGTGATTCGCATGCCATGCTCGTGCAACCAATGCAGAAAGTCGTTTGGATTAGGGAATAGCTCCTTATTCCAAGTATAGCCCGTCCAACCTGAGCCTAAGCTGGGATCAATGTCAACAAGATGCCAGTCCATGTCGATGACGGCAACGGTGAATGGAATACCTTCATGATTGAACCGTACCATAAGCTGTTCATACTCGTCCTGCGAATACCGATGGTAACGGCTCCACCAGTTACCGAGGACGTATCTAGGCAAGAGCGGAGTATGACCGCTCAAATGGTAAAAATCTTTTACAGCCTCGGTGATCCTCTGATTGTAGCCAAAGAAATACCAATCCTGGCTCGGCCCTTCCTTAGGGAAGACCCAGGTACCGAAAGGATTGGGCTTGCCGCCTACCTGATCCGCCTTGCGTATCAGACTTGTATGACTATCGTCAATTACTGCCCAGCCGTGTTTGGATATCAAACCTGGATCAAGTACAGTAGGACCTTCGATTTGATCGAGGGTCCTGGTGGTTCCTCCCAAATTGCCTTTCTGTTCATCTCCATAATGCCAGGTACTCTCTTGAGCACCAGAATGCTTCATATAGATGTACAGTCCTTCAGGTCTGAAGGGTTGCCCGTCGTAGAATATTCGCAACTCTGAAGTCTCTATTTCCAACGAACCATCATCATTGCGCGTGACTGTATAGTTCGGAACTGGCTCGAATCGCCGATTAATAGCCATAGTCGTGGCATCATCGACAAACACACCAGTATCTGACCACTCAAAACGTATTAGCGCATCCGTAAGAATGCCTATTCTCCACTGGTCGCCCTGCACGACCGATTTTTCGCACATCCGAGGATGCGCCCCCATGCTCTCCAATGAGAACAAACGAGAATCAACCATCCGTTTATCTCCCTTTCTTTATTTGCTTCAGTGGAGATACTCCGCTCATCCTCGAAGGATCTCCCCGTTACGGTCCAAGTTACGTTCAATCCGATCGGGCTACATTGCTGTATACATTCCCAGTACGAAGCTCAACTGGTAAGCATTCATGTATGCCCCTTGCATTTAGGCACTGCTCGTCATGCATGCAGGCAGAAGTGACCACTGCTGGATGCTCTCCTGATCGTGACAACTGCATCCAAGCTTCGAAAACAGAGCCTCCAGGAGCCAAGGAACCTCGCGACTGCGGCAACCCTTGCTTGTCCACATCGACTACCACAGCAACCGGTCTATTGACAGAAACAGGCAAGGGCTCGGCCACCATCTGCGAAAAGGCTTTGCCAACCTCCGTTAGATTCCCTTTAAGGTTAAAGAGACCCAGGTGATGCTCCAACTCCGGAAAGTCAACAAAACGCTCATCGACATCATGGGAACACCACCAAGTAATGCCATAGAGATCTTTGCAACGCAGCATTCTCTGGATTGAGAGATTACAGAAAACTCCGGATTCACTACTATTTATCACATTATTCGGAGCCCCAATCTCCTGGACCCATACTTGCCGATGATCACGACGCGCGAAAGCTTTGGACAATTCGACAAGGTACTCAGCATGGCTAACACTTTCGACGCTCAGAGCACCGTAATACTGAGCAGTTCCGTTGAAGACCCACGAATGAATAGCTGTAACGTCTCCTAGATTCGCTGCCAGGCGGGGTGTAAATGGATGACCATCGGCATACCAGACCTCATCATTCTCACTGTGCAGAAGCACTCTCCCATCGTGGCGGGCGCGCTCCTGCAAAGGCAAAAGTAAGGCGCGAAGCCAAACGTCGGCCTGCTCCTTTGTCAGTGGCATTGGCGAAGGATGGGTCGTACTCGCGAACTGGTTGCATTCGTTACCTAGGGTCAATCCAGCAAAGCCTTGAACATCAGCCATAACGTCATAGATGGCCATAACCAGCTGACTCTGAGCCTTTATAGCTTGAGCATCAATAAACATATTGCGAGAATGCCAAGAGCGCAACCAAGACGGAAGAAAATCAAAACTGGACAAGTGCCCCTGCAGCACATCAACATAACAGTCCAAACCTGCTCCGGCCGCCAGTTCCCCCATATGCCGCAAGTCATCTAAGGCTTGAGGGTTGATATAGTTTCTGTTCGGTTGCAGGATAGGCCATAGAGGGAAGATTCTTACATGATCCACCCTGGTTGAGGCTATCTGTTCCAGGTCTTCTCTGATGCGTCCCCAATCCGGATGCAGCCATGTATAGAACCAACCGGCGGATGGTGTGTAATTAACGCCGTATTTCATGAGTATATGTTTTCCGTTATTCCTTAACTCCTCCAACTTCCAGTCCGTGGAAAATATAGCGTTGGAAGACGAAGAAGAAGATGAGAATGGGCACCAGAGCAATGACAGTCCCGGCAGCTACCAATCTGGGATCCGAAACAAATGTTCCCTGCAGACGAGACATCCCTAACGTCAACGTGTAGTGACTGTCGTCTGTCAGAACGATCAGAGGCCAGAGGAAGTCATTCCATGAACCCATGAATGAGAAGATAGCCACTAGAGCCATAGTTCCCTTGACCTGCGGTGCACAAATCATGGTGAACCTTTGCCAAACGCTAGCGCCATCCATTTCCGCGGCCTCAATCAGGTCTCGAGGTATCGCACGAAATGCATTAACGAACAGCAGAATGTTCATCGCGCTTACAATACCGGGCAACGCGACACCTATCAAGTTGTTCTGTAAATTCAGAGAACGAATGATCAGGAACTGCGTAATCATAACTGTTTCTCCAGGAATCAGCATGGAAAGAAACAGGATTCCAATTACGATCCGTTTTCCTTTGAACTTGAGCAAAGCAATGGCATAGCCGGCCGTAGTGCCGCTGACAACATTACCGAGGATATTGATGGCAGCCACAACCAGTGTGTTTAGTGCATAGCCAACTATAGGCAGACGCTTGAAGACTCCGCTGAAGTTGTCGACAGTAGGGTCGCGAGGCCAGAAGTATGGCGGAACTGCATACATATCATCCTTAGGACCCTTGAAAGCCAATGATATCTGCCAAAGCAGCGGGCAGGCAAGGAAAAGAAAGAGCAGGATCAAGACGACATACTTCGTGACTTTGCCCACCGTTATATGCTTACTCATCATCAGAGGACCTCGATTCCAAGAACCATTCGAAGAGAATCAAAGCACCGAGCACAAAGAACATGACCAGACCCAACGCCCCAGCATATCCGGTTCGAGCATTGATGCCAGTACCTTCGTTCTTGATTAGCATTGTCATGGTAATGTCGGCCCCGCCGACTCCTCCGCTACCGTTAGTCAACATGTAAATCTCACCAAAAACTCTGAATGCTGACATCGAAGACAGCAAGGAGATCAGAATCATAGTCCAGGTACATCCAGGCAGGGTGACATGAATGAATTGACGGACTGCACCTGCTCCATCAATTTGCGCAGCTTCGTACAAGACAGGATCAATATTGGCGATGGTAGTCAAATAAATAATCATGTAGTAGCCCAGACCGGTCCAAATAGTTATAGTCATAGCGCTGAACAGGAGCAGCCAACGGTCGGTGAGAAATGGAATGGGCTTGGTTATCCAGTGCAAGGCACGAAACATTCCATTGACTAGCCCCTTGGAATCCAGCAAGTTGGTCCAAATCAATCCGACCACCACACTGGACATGATTACCGGAATATAGAACGATGTTCGAAAGAATCCCATTATTCTGGTTCTGTCGGCCACCAACGCCGCAAGAATCAGCGGCAGGATAATCATGAAGGGCACAACACAGACGACATACAGAGATGAGTTTGTCATTGCCGTTATGAAATGAGGATCATGGAACATATCGACAAAATTCTGGAATCCGATAAACTTTCCAGGACGCAATAAGGTCGAATCCGTGAAGGACAAGCGGATTGTATTCAGGAACGGCAACAAGGAAAAGATCAGAATCCACAAAATCGGGATAGTCACGAAGAACCATGGAGCAATGACACCGCTCCTATTGGCACCCAAAGGATGCACATAAGTGCCGTCAGGGTTAAGGCGCCGGGCGCTGGCGGAACCAGCGCCCTTCCGCTGTCTATGGGACAACTGAGCCATTATTTCAACCTGCCATTGGCGTATTCGACAACATTGTCCAGCGCTTGCTTGGGAGTCACCTTGCCTTGCAGGGCCTGGGCGATCTGCTCTTGAAGTCTGGTGCCGTCTACTGCAGTAAACTGCGGAGGACCCCATATACGTCCTTCACGCACCTGCTTGGCGACCATCCTCATACCTACAGCATTCATATCATCACCAGAAGGATTGAAGAATGGATCATCAATAGTGCCTTTAGAGGATGGGAAGACATTGGCTTTCTTATCGAAGGCAAGCTGATTCTTAGAGTTTGTCACGAATTTGGCCAGTTTCAGCGCCATGTCCTTATTCTTGGAATTGGCATTGACAGTAATCATCTCCATCATCATGTTCGGATGAGTGTTAGCGACCATGCTGGTAATGCCCATGTGCTCATAAACTTTGGGAGCATTCTTTTTCATATCGTCAATGCTGTACAGGCTGCCATTGAGGAAAACCTGCGAGCCTGAGTTGAAACTCTTTGACTCGCCGCTATTGGAGGTGTTCAGCATCTCGTCAGTAAAGGCCTTGGCCTTATACATGTCCACATAATGCTGGACAAAGGCCACTCCCTTAGGATCATTAAAGGTAAACTTAGTGTGATCTTTATTCATCAGAGGAACGCCGTACATGCCGAAATCTTGAATGCTGGGAAGTCCAGTGGTCATAGCATACTTACCACCACACTTTGGCCCAAAGATTTCAGCATTGGCAAACATCTCATCCTGTGTCTTTGGCACATTGTTTGAATCAAGTCCGCACTCATTGAGCAAGGCCTTGTTATACAAGGTAGGGCCTGTATTCAGGTACCAAGGCAACCCATAGGTGCCCTCCTCCAGATGTGGGCCTTTGAAAGTAGCAGACTGCCATGCAGCATCAAGATATTGATCCTTGGCTTTCGGCTCCTCCTTGGCAATGTTAAGTAGTGCCCCAGCACCAGCCAGGGTATACGCAGCCTCAGGCCCCATATCAATTACATCGGGCAAGGAATTTGCAGCAGCGTCAGTTGAGAGCTTGTCCTCATAGTTGTCAGCCGGCTGATCAACCCACTTGATGTGGACGCCTTTGTTCTCCTTTTCGAACTGCTTGATCAAATCCTGGAAGTATCCTGTGAACTTATCGTTTTTGAGGTTCCATGTCTGAAACTTCAGTTCGGTAGTACCAGACCCGGAGGATGCGCTTCCCCCACATCCTCCGAAGCTCACTACTGCCGCTGCTGAGCACAGCAACGACAGCGCCGTTTTTATGGTTTTGTTCATTGTGATTTCTCCTTTACTAATTCATCCTTGAATTCCGGCTTTAGAAAGCCGAAGAGTAGTAATTTGGAAAGGTCCCAGATGAAGCCGAGCCCCCTCAGCAAGCCCCGGCTTTTTGAGAGCATCAGGCTCACCCTGATAGTGGCGGTTCCGCTCCAGCAAATCGGTCTCATAGACACGTGCCCCCACCATGGGTCCATTCACTGTCAGAGAAGCAGATGCCGGTTGGCCATTGGACTCGTAGATGCGTACTATCAAATCATCTGAGCCATCATCGGCCATCTTGATCCAATCAATGACAGGCAAGCCCTGCACTTTTTGTAAACCGACCAAGGGCGCCATATCGGGCACATCCTTCAATATTGGAGTGTTGATTTCCGCAGCTGCAGCCAAAGTCGAACTCAGATCAGGACCAGGCACCAGAGCCCAATCAAACTCATGGTGGCCCAGATCTGCATGTGGATCTGGTGCCTTGGGAGCACCTACCAGGGTCAGACGTACCTGAGTGCCAACTTCCGGCCCATTCTCAGGTCCATATATAGCGGACACGTCGGAGCCATAGGTCGATCCATTGACGATGCCAACACCGAATTCTTCATTAGCTATTCGAACGAAACGATGCGTACAACTCTCGAAGCATGCTTCATCGGCCTCGGTGTTCTTGACAATAGGACGTTCAATAAGGCCGAATTGGGTTTCATATTGAGCATGTTCTGTTCTGACAGCAAGCGGAAGCACTACCTTGAGCAACTTTTCCGGAACAAGCCAATCAACATCAGTATGAAAATCAAGCTGCCTCAAACCGGGACGCAAACTTATGCTAGTTCGAATAGTGCTTGCACGGTACTTGGTGATCACATGAACGTGAACGGTACCGTCCTCATCAGTCTTCACATTTTCGATTTGACCTTGATCCAAATCAGAGACAGCCAAGAATGCGTCACGCTCCACATCCCAAGCGTCAAAAACGCCCGGCTCATCTTTGAGTACCTGATACAGCCCACAGGATTGGCCAGGTGCCACCAT
This sequence comes from Bifidobacterium sp. B4142, assembly GCF_026537325.1. Lineage (GTDB taxonomy): Bacteria > Actinomycetota > Actinomycetes > Actinomycetales > Bifidobacteriaceae > Bombiscardovia. The sequence continues at coordinate 194,262 of NZ_JAFNMJ010000002.1, read as the reverse complement.
TTCCCTACCGGTAAGCAGGTCGCATATGGACGTCACCACTCCTGATTGAGCAATGCCAACGCGCAAAAAACTGTTGTCCAGAATCAACTCGCTGTTTGCATCATGAGATACCGTGATGGTTGAAGCATTCCGGACCAATCCCCTCGCATTAACCGGGCTCCAGGATACTTGTTCTGATCCAGTTCGGCCGACTTGCATGATCCGCGCTTCAGGCCAAATTCTGGTCTTTGTAGATGCTTCGACAGCGCGCAAGGCATCGGCGGTCAACTCACGTAGCCGGGCCAGATCTTCTGCATACTCCTTGTGAGCCACCCGGTATATCCATGCGATGCCGGATCCAGGCAAAATGTCATGGAACTGATTGAGCAACAAGGTCTTCCAGATTCTGTCAAGCTCTTCTCGGGGATAAGCATATTCCTCATTGACCAATTCGGCATACGCACAGCAATATTCCGTCACGCGCAACCATGATTCCTCTTTGCGGCAACCACGTTTCATGTCCTGCTGAGAGGTCAATGTCTTGCGATGGAGCTCGAGGTACAACTCGCCTTTCCAAGTAGGCATCTCACTGCCCGCTTGGTCAGCCATATCGTGATAGGCCATGTCAAAGAAATGATCTGGATTATCATATTCCACTCGAGGAAGGCCTTCGAAGCTACGAAGACGCGTAGCCCTCATGGTCATCTCTCTTGTTGGTCCTCCACCGCCGTCTCCATAGCCGAACAGCAGAATCCCATGATCCGACAGATCCTTATCCTTGAAATTCTGTTCCGCATAGTGCAGGTCCTTGGGGGACATGTCGGAATCATACTTATCTGCCGGAGGGAAATGGGTGAAGATTCTGGAACCATCAATCCCTTCCCACATAAACGAATGGTGCGGCAACCGTGTCGTATCGTTCCAACAGAGTTTTTGCGTCAGAAACCAACGGGCTCCCGAACGGCGAGCGATTTGGGGCCATGCACCGGAGTATCCAAAACTGTCCGGCAGCCAAACCCCATGGGTTTCAACACCAAACTTTTGCTTAAAATACCGTTGTCCATAAGACAGCTGACGAATCAGCGACTCACCTGAGGGAACCATCCCATCCGATTCAACCCACATGCCTCCTACAGGAACAAACCTTCCCTCCTTTACGTACCGCTGCACACGTTCGAACAAATCCGGGTGCCGTTCTTCGAGCCAAGCATACTGTTGGGCAGAACTCATGACGTAGCAAAACTTTGGATCGTTATCCATGAGGGTCAACACGTTGGCGATTGTTCGTCCTACCTTGCGCTTAGTCTCACGTACAGGCCAAAGCCAAGCTGAATCGATATGAGCATGCCCCATGGCGGATAGCTGTAAAGCGGAAGGTGCGGAAGGTTTATTCATCACTACTTCCAGCGCTTCATGCGCAGCAGGCAGGGTGGCTCTCGTAGTCTCTTCGTCAGCTCCATCAAAGATGTTCATGGAACGCTGCAGAGCCTTAGCCAGCTTCCAATACCTTGGCGAACCAGCATCCAACTGTTCTACGGCGCCGCTGACGATGTCAAGATCTATCCAGTATTCATGAACTGCAAAATCATATTCAGCGATCTGTACCGATTCAAAGACGTAACGCTCGTCCGCTTTACCCGTGGGGGCATCACCGAGACTCGTGACCGTGAAAGATGGGACATTAGGATTGTATGCCGCTTCAACATAGACAGTAAAGGCACCGTCTTGATCAACGACTCGATCTGGCCTGCCATGTTCATCAACCAATGGGACCCAGTAATTACGAGGATGGATGGCCTTGATCACCGAGCCATCAGGTCGATAAGCCATACCCTCGATGTGTCCACCAACTGGCCAATCCAGCCAACCAAGATTGAAGAGCAATTCAATCGGGAATCCATTTCTCGAGCAGCGAGGCAATTGACCAGTTACTTTCATCCACGTCGTCCCCCACGTGGTGCCCCAAGGCTGACCGACGGCAAGGGGAACGAACATTACATCACCGTGCCGAGCTTGACTTAAGAACTCCAGCGGATTCACCGGTTCTCCCGTGTAACGAATAGCCTCTACATCGCACTGAGCCAACACATGGTAGATGTGAGGACGTACTCGCTCATTCATGACCCGCCTGCAGCGATCGATTTCACGTTGAACTTTGAGCAGCATAATCAATGACCCTTCATTGTTCTTCTGACGTTATGCGTGGGCGATTTCATAATTGATGCAGTCTGAGCGTGGTGAATTGGAAAGGCATGAAGTCCAGGGGGGCGCCGTCTGCTTCCACTTCGCCTTCGGCTGCCAATCCGTGCCGCAGATCGTCTGGCAGCGGCGACTCCTCCAGGGAATCGGTCTCCCGTACGGTGGCGCCTTTAAGGAGCCGCCCCGGGCGGAGCCGGCCGCGTGCGGGGGAGGAGTCGGGGTCGTATACGCGGACGATCAGGTCGCCGCTGTTGTCGTCAGCCATCTTCATCCAGTCGATCACCAACCTTCCGGAGTCCGCCTCCAGACTCACCAGAGGCTCTGCGTCGGGCAGGCCCCCGGGGAAGACCGGGGCATTGAGCCGGTATGCCTGCGCCAAGACAGCGTTCTGGTCCTCGTCGGGGACGATGGACCAGGCGAACTCGTGGCGGCCTCGGTCGGTGTCCGGATCGGGGTAGACGGGCGCGGCGAGCAGAGTCAGCCGCACCATGGTGCCTGCCTCCTTGCCATGGGCCGGATCAGCCGGGATCGGCGTGGTGTCGCCGCCGTAGGTCGAGGCGTTGACCACGCCCACGGCCAGGCCGTCGTCCCTCACCCGCAGGAACCGGTGGGTGCAGCTTTCAAACTGAGCCTCTTCAGCTGCGTTGTTCTTCTGGATCGGCCGGTCAATGAACCCGTATTGGCATTCGAACTGGGCGTACCGTGCCTGGATGGCCAAGGGGAGGTCCACTTTGAGCAGCTGCTCGTCCTGATGCCAGTCTACTGAGGCGGTGAAGTCCAGCCTCCTGGCTCCAGGCGCCAGACTGATACCGGTGACGATCCGCGTGGCGCCGTGGGTTCGGACCACGTCCACCCCGCTTTCCCTCGCAGTGATCCGGACCGGATCATCCACCGGGGCGGCGGCGAGCAGGGCATCGCGTTCCAGATCCCAGGCATCCCACATAGCCGGCTCGTCCTTGAGCAGCTCGTAGCCGCCCATGGCCGCGCCGCGCGGGATCAGCTCGCGGCCGGAGACGGCATCCAGCAAGGAGCGGACCGTCCCGTCGTTGCCCACCCTCGCCCTGACGAGGCCGTTGTCCAGCGTGTACCCCTGGCCGTCGGCAACAACCTGGACCCCGGCCTTCGGGCCGCCTGCCTTGGCTGATGGCGACACGGCCCGCCAGGCATTGCCGCCATCGGCATCCATAGGGCTGATGAGGGCGGAAGGCACGCGGCCGGCCCCGTCCTGCGCCCCGGCTACGACATCGGCGGCCTCCTGGCCGATCAGGCGCAGGCGGCCGATGTCACGGCGGTAATCCTCGCGGGCCTGCCGATGCACCCAGGATATGGCCGAGCCGGGCAGAATGTCGTGGAACTGGTTGAACAGCAGGGTCCTCCAGATCCCGTCCAGCTCCGCTTTGGGGTAGGCATAGCCCTTGTCGGCCAAGGCGGCGTAGGCGCACAGGTATTCGACCGTGCGCAGCATGGCCTCCTCCTGCCGACAGCCGCGCTTCATGTCCTGCTGGGAGGTCAGCGTTTTGCGGTGCAGCTCCAGGTAAAGCTCGCCCCTCCAGACCGGCATCTCCCGGCCGGCGCGCTTATGGATCTGCCTGCAGGACTCGCGAAAAAAATCGTCCGGCGCTTCATAGCGCACCCTCGCCACCCCCTCCACGTCGCGCAGACGGTAGAAACGGCCCAGCATCTCGCGGGTGGCTCCGCCGCCTCCGTCACCGTAGCCGCACAGGACCATGGCCCTGTCGGAAAGGTCCTTGTCCCGGTAGTTCTCTTCGGAATGGTTGAGCTCCCGGGCGGTCATGCTCGAAGCGTAGGTGTCCATCGGCGGGAAGTGGGTGAAGATGGACGTCCCATCGATGCCCTGCCAGTCGAAAGTATGGTGGGGGAATTTGGTGGTGTCGTTCCAGGAAATCTTCTGGGAAAGGAAGTAGCGCATCCCCGCGCGGCGGGCGATCTGTGGGAACTGGCCCGTATAGCCAAAGCTGTCGGGCTCCCAAACCACGTCGGTATCCGCCCCCAAGTGCTCGCGGTAGTAGCGTTTCCCGTAACTGAACTGGCGAGTCAGCGACTCGCCTGAGGGCAGCATTCCGTCGGCTTCCACCCACATGCCGCCCACGGGGATGAAGCGCCCCTCCCTGACCCGGCGCAGGAGACGCGCAAACAGATCGGGGTGGTCGGCTTCGAGCCAAGCATACTGCTGCGGCGAGCTCATCGCGTAGATGAAATTAGGATCGCGCTCCATCAAAGCCAGCATGTTGGAGACCGTGCGGGCCACCTTGCGGCGCGTCTCGCGCTTGGGCCACAACCAGGCCGAATCAATGTGCGAATGGCCCACCACTGCATGGTCCAGGCTGCTGGACGCGGCAGGCCGCCCAAGCTCTTCGGCCAAGGCTCTGCGGGCCTGCGGAAGGCTGGCCGCATCCCCTTCCCGATACTCGTTTAAGGAAGCCTGCAGCGCCTTGCCCAGCCGCCAGTAGCGCGGCTGCTTCGGGTCACACTCCCTGATGATCTGATAGGCCGCTTCCAGGTCCATGGCATAGTTCCACATCCTGTAGTCGAAGCGGCAGACATCCAACCGGTTTAGCAGGCTGGGCTCGTCGGCCCGACCGGTGGGGCCTTCCCCCAAGCCGGTCTTGACGAACGCCGGCACCCCCAGGATGAGCGGGTTGCAGGCCGCCTCAAGATAAAGGGTGAAGGTGCCGTCCTGTCGCACCAACGAAGGCTCATCGTTGATAGCCGCCCCGTCCCAGCCCTTGCCGTCCAGCGGGATCCACCGGTTCCTGGGATTCACGGCCTTGATAATGGATCCGTCCGGACGGTGGGCCTGGGCCTCGTAGTGGCTGCCGGGCGAATCCGGCTGCCAGCCCAAGTCTACGATCAGCTCCAGCGGAGCCTCGCCGCGTTGCTCCTGGTCGACGATGCCCGTGATCTCCAGCCAAGTGGTCCCCCAGGTGGTCCCCCAGGCGTCGCCCGGGGCGATGGGCTCGAAGGGCACGGCCCCTCTGCCCAGGCGGTCGAAGAAGTCCCGGGAGGCGACGGGCTCGCCGGGTATCCGGTAGGCCCTCGCCGAGCAACGGCCGACGGCACGATCGACATAAGGACGGACCCTTTGCCGCACGACACGATCACACCTGTCAAGCTCGCGCTCCACGTTAAGCAGCATCCCGCAAACCTCCTCGTCTATTCGAACCGACATCCATAACTAAAGCGGTTTAGTTCTATTATAGCGCATTCTCATAGAACTCAAAATTCTCGAGATATAACCCGCAAATCCAGGCTAAGAACCCGCACGATAAGCGTGTCGTCAGAGGATGCTAGACAAGCTAAAAAACAAAACGAGCAATAACCTTCGCGCTACAGCGTAGAGAACAAATACGGCACAAGACCACGCCAGCGAACAGGCCACCGGTGTAACCCGACGCTACGACCGTTATTTAGTAAGACAAGAATGCCCCCCCTCCTGCTTAAGCTAGGACGTACCTTGTGCCGGACCACGCTGTCATTACATGCCGTATTCAAGATAGGGGGGGGGGGGCAATAGATCTATCGCATGAATCTACTTATAGACCCTTCACTGTGTAACCCTGCTCATTACCATACTTAACCAAATCCTTTTGGAAGGTCTGCAAAGCGTTTCCAAAAGTGACCGAGCCTTCATAGGCCTTGCCGATCGAATCATTCACAATCGAATTGGCATATCCTTGATAGGGCAAGAATTCCCAACCTGAGCGAATATCTCTAGAACTTTGGTTAAAAACCTTGTTAACCTGTTGCCCGCCAAAGTAGTCGGCTTTTTCTTCTAAAAAGTCCTGAGCGTTTAAATCCTCAACAGTGCTAGGGAAGACTCCTGAAACCTTGGCCAGACCAATGGATTCACGGGAATTATTCAGCCACTTGACGAAACCGGCAGCCAACGCAGGATTCTTCGTTTTGACATATACAAGCCTGCGATGAACCACCATAATTGGCCGAGGCCGGTTTCCCTTCATATGCAGGCATTGAAGCCACTCTCCAGTCCCCTGCACTTTCCTTTACCGAGGTCTGCAGGGTGTTGCGAAGCCACGAGGCTGAAATGATGGATGCCATCTTCCCCTTGTCGGCAGCCTGATACCATTCCGTGCCCTGATTGGCCACTGTGGTATTCAGGTGCTCTCCGATCAGCTTGTCCCAGACGGCAGCCCACCGCTGGGCGCCTTTTTCACTCAAATTGATGGTTACACTTGATCCAGAGACCTTGAAGGCATGGCTGCCAGCCTGCCAGTGCAGAGAGACCACCAAATTGCCCTGACCCGAGTCGCTCGTGATATGGACGCTTGGATCGTGCTGCTGCATGATCTCGCCATCCGTTACGAATTCATCCCAGGTCTTTGGCGCTTCGCTTATGCCGAACGAGTCAAAGACTTTCTTGTTGTAATAGAGGACCATCGGTTCGGTATCCTGAGGAAGCCCATAGACCTTGCCTCCAACGCTCACTGAATTCCATGCCGATGCTGCGTATTGACTCTTGAGCGAGGCAAAGCCATAAGGCACTAGATCCAACAGGTTGCCAGGCGTGTAGAACTGCGACAAGGCCTGATATTCGATCTGCATGATGTCGGGTACATTGGACCCTGACTTTATGGCATTCATCATCTTGGTATATGCTGCTGCCCCGCTACCAAGGTTGACGACCTTGACATCAACCCCGGGCAATGCTTCTCGAAAGCCTTGACCTGCGTATCGGCGGACGTGGTCCAAGTCCAGTAGACCAGATCGCCTCCTTTCGCAAGCGCCTTTCTATGTTATTGGCTTGGCCGCTTTGATTTGTTGAAGAGCCACCTCCACAAACGCTCAACAAAGATGTCGCAAAGCTGCCGCCGTGGCAACTGTGACGAATTTCTTCATTATGCTATGTTCCATCACCAATCTCCTTTGATGTGGCATGCCGACGAATCGACGATGCCTATTGAACCCTGTCTCTTCTGCAACCGCCAAGACGAGGGACTTTCTCTATGACCTCCTAGTCACATCGACGTATTACTGCTTGACACTTCCCGCCGTCAGGCCGGATTCCCAGTAACATTGCAGCATTAGGAAAATGACAATAATCGGTATGACCGTAAGCAAGGAACCAGTGATCACCAGATTGTAGATGGGCTCTGGCATCGACGAACCCGTAGCTTGGTCATTCCATTCATTAAGACCTACGGTCAGCGGATATCACCGGGGATCGTTGAGCATGATCAACGGCAGGAAATAGTTATTCCAGGTCTGTACGATAGCGAACAAAAGCAGCGTAATGATGCTGGGCGACAGAAAAGGCACCACAATATGCGCGAAGATTCGGAATTCCCCAGCACCATCCATGCATGCCAACTCAATGACGCTGACCGGTAGGCCGGTCCTCGAATAACTCATGACGAGATAAAGGCCGAAGGGGCTCACCAGTGACGGAAGAATGACAGCCCACGGCGTATTGGTCAAGCCTAGCTTGGCAAAAAGCAGGAATGTAGGAATGACCAGCGCTGTTCCCGGGATTGCTATGCCTCCGATTACCGTGGCGAGGATGCCTTTCTTGCCCGGAAAGTCAAAGATAGCCAGCGCATATCCCGCCATGGTCGCCAAAAAAGCTGCGCCGCCGGCTCCGATCAGTACGTATAAGAAAGTATTGAGAAGCCATGTGGCGAAAATCCCATCCTTATAAGCAAAGGTCTCCTTGACGTTGTTTATCAGGTTGAAGCCGTGTCCGAACCACAGACCGAACGTGGACATAACGTCAGCCTGGGTCTTAGCGGCATTGATAAGCAGCCACAACAATGGAACCAAGGAATACGACGCCAAGAGCATCATAAAAATGAGCATGGCCGGCGAGCGTCGAACCAGACTGTGGGTGCCAGTAGATCTGTTTGACCCGAATCGTTTGACGATACTCATCGATCAGCCCTCCTTTGTGCGACTCGGGATGCCTTGGATTGCTTCTCATCGCCGCTTCGCGATCCCCGCTCCTGGGTGATATAGGTGATCACCTCTGTGATTAGCCCCATAAGAATGGCCAGAGCAGCTGCATTGTTGTGCCGGCTTCCGTTAAGCGACAGGTTGTATGCCCAAAGGTTGGGCGTGTAGTTGCTTGATATGGCGTTGGGTGCGGGAGTCTTCAGCAACTGCGGCTCACTGAAAAGCTGGAAGGTACCGATAATAGAAAACATCCATGTGATCAGCAGCTGCTTCTTTATTGCCGGCACCTTGATGCAATGAGCGATTTCCCATTCACCAGCACCATCCAAACGGGCAGCTTCGTACAGCTCGGTAGGAATTGTTCTCAGCCCGGAGTACAGGATCAACATGTTGTATCCCAAGAACGACCAGATCATGATGTTGCCAATGGACCAAAGGATGACGTTCTTGGACAAAGGATGCATGGCGAGGTTGAACCAGCCGTTAATACTGGCTGTCAACCAGAATTGATCCCATAGAGGAACTCCCATATCAGCACTGTGACAACGCCTGGAACTGCATACGGCAGGAAAAGAATGATTCGGAAAAACCCATGCCCTCTGAGTCGCCCGGAGTCTATGTATAGGGCCGCCAGGAGGGCCAGGCCCAACATGATTGAAACCTGGATCAGGAACACCCGAATCACGCGCCATACCCCGTCCCAAAAAGTACCGCTTCCGAGCAGCGACATGTACTTGCCAATCCAACGAAACAGCTGCCGCCTATAAGCTGATCACGGAAGAGACTCAAGTACAGAGCATAAATAATGGGCAGTATGGTAGCAACAAAAAAGACCAGCAAGAAGGGCAGGACAAATCCCAAGCCGGCCCATCTGCCCTTGCTTCGTATTCCTTTTTTCCATCGATCGGATAGATTTACACCCCCGGATTTTGGCGATGACAGGGATGTGTAAGATTCTGACATCATAGTCATATCTCCCTACTTTCTTTTTGATATTGTTTGTATGCATAAGCGCCCCGGCACAGTCCTCATTGTCCATGGCCTGGGCGCCGAGCCCATCATGGTCGAATCCGTAACGTCGTTAATTGGTATGGGCGTAGGTTAAGGTGCGCACTTTGCAGAGGAATCCAAGCGCCTTCCAGGGCGGAAGGCGTGTCGTGGGTCGCCCCAGCTACTTCCAGCAAATCCGTTTCGCATACGGTTGCCTCGGCGATCAGATAATCCGCCAGGATGTCCGCAGTTGCAGATTCCCCTACAGGTTCATACAAACGAACAATGATGTTTTTCGAGCCGTCATCTGCTGGCTTGACCCAGACCAGAATCACCATGGCTTTCCTCTGACCCAATCGGATCAGCGCCTGACCTGCGGCAAATGAGCAATTGTCGGTGCGTTGACAACACCCGCCTCCTTGACGGTATCCGCCATATCGGCACCCGGAAGGACCTCCCAGGTGAACTCGTGACTCCGACCGACATCTGTATTGGGATCAGGAAATGTAGGTGCAGAAAGCAGCGACAACTCCAAAAGAGTCCTGTTCTGCCACCGTTCTGCCAATCGGACTCCAGGGGGAAGACACTGGAGCCATATGTTGATTCGTTGACCAGCCCAACTCCATATCCACCCTCACGAAGGTGTACGAGAATCTATGGGTGCAACACTCAAAAGCAGCCTCCGTGTCTGCATCATCCCTAAGGACGGGACGATCGACAGTACCGTATTGACACTCGTAAGTAGCCATGGATGTCTGGACATTCAAAGGGAAATCCACCTTGAGAAAGCGATCCCGCTCCCGCCAGTCAACGTAGGCATGGAACCTAAGACTCCTGGTTTTGGCTATCCAGAAGAACCTGAGTCCTGATAGTTGTTCCGGCGCCTATAGCCGTGGTGATCTCCACGCCAGACGAAACGAATGAGCAAATAGGCTCAACCTTGACGACCCTGCCTTCATCAATAAGACCCATGAAGGCAACTCGGTCCAATTCCCATGCATCACGTTCGCATGGCTTGTCGATCAACAGGCGATAGGAGCCTAGAGCGTGATTTGACGCCACCAGTTCGCATCCTGTTTTAAGGTCGCGTAAAGATACAATCAGACCTTCGTTATTGATGACAACTCTTATCGAAGCATTCTCCATGACGAACCCATCTTTTCCAGCATGCACTCGAGGAGCGGAATCATTGCAGGAAAGACAACTGTCATCCACAGCACAGTTGTCTGAGAGACTTGGATGCATCAGCCAATCCTTTTGCGCAACATACCCCTTTTGAAGCACGGGAAGATCAGGATCAGCCTCTGCCACAGTATCAGCAGCCGACTGAATCAACCCGCTGAGCTCAGACATATTCTGCTCATACTCCTGGCGAGCTTCACGGTGCACCCAAGAGATCGAAGAACCTGGGAGAATATCTTGAAACTGGTTGAATAGAAGACGGTGCCAGATGGATTGAAGCCAATTGCCGGGATAACGATATTCCGCATGGCACAAGCTGGCTACACAACTCAAATATTCCATGGTTCTAAGCATCCCTTCCTCACAACGGCAGTCAGCCTTCATGTCTTGCTGCGCCGTGAGCGTGGCTCGATGCAGCTGCAGATATAGCTCACCATGCCAACGCGGCCTCTCAAAGCCATCACAACGATTCATCTGATCTGCCAGCGTCTGGAAGAAATCGTCAGGCGAAGCGGGGGTAAAGGTGGGCACGCCCTCAAGATCGCGTAGCCTAGAGAGCCTACCTAGCATCTCCCTGGTGGGACCGCCACCGTCACCGTATCCATAAACAAACCCTGGTCGATCCATTCCTTGTCGGCTGCATTTATCTCCGAGTAACGCAATTCACCGGGAGTGATTTAAGCGGCATAAGTATCAGTAGACGAAAAGAGTCAGTATCGGGCTGCCGTCGATTCCCTCCCAAATGAAAGAATGATGGGGAAATTTGGTTGTGTCATTCCAGGACAATTTCTGCGAGAGGAACCAGGTGTATCCAGCCCTTCTAGCAATCTGCGGGAAAGCTCCTGTATACCCACAAAGCTATCGGGCAGCCAGACGCCTTTTGGACTAACGCCGAGATGGTCTTTACAATTCCGACGGCCGTAGGTGATTTGCCTGACAAGAGACTCGCCTGAGGGCATCATGGCGTCTGCTTTTACCCACATTCCGCCCACAAAAATGAATCGACCCTCGCCTATCCGTTCCTTTACGCGTCGGAAGAGATCAGGATAATCCTCTTCCAGCCATGCAAACTGCTGAGCTGAGCTCATTGCAAAAACAAATTCGTCGTCCTGATCCATCAAGGCAAGGACATTGGCAACAGTTCTGCCGATCTTTCGTCTTGTCTCGCGCTTCGGCCACAGGTAAACAGTGTCTATATGTGCGTGACCGACCGCATGATCATGGAAAACCGTTGGACCGTTGGTTTTGCTCAACACCCCAGCCAATGCAGACGAGCCTGACCGAGTGTTTCAGCACGGTGATCATCATCATAATGACTAAGCGAGGCCTGCAGGGCCTTCATCACCTGCCAATATCGCACCGAGTTCTTGTCAATGACGTCAAGCAGACCTGTAGCCACCTCCAGATCGCTGGCATACTTCCAGAGTTCACGATCAAATCGGCACAGACTAAATGCCATGGAAGGCATACTTCGTACACACACGCCCATCGGCCTACTCACCTAAATCCGTGGAGCGCTGTGGAATATTGAACAGCATGGGATTGCACCCGGCCTCAACATAGAGGCGGAAAGTCCCCTTGCCGTCACACAGACCCGCCATAGCACCCTTGCCTTGCAAACAGACCCAAGCATTCATTGGCTGAACGCCCTTGATCGCTCTTCCATCCTTGGCAAAAACCAATCCCTCGCACTGTCCCCCGGAAACGCTGGTATTCCAGCCCAGGTCAACAATCAAATCAATCTCCGTCTCATGACCAGACTCCGACATAGGAAGCCTGCCATCAACGCGAAACCAAGTCGTTCCCCAGTTCGTTTCCCATGCATCTCCACGATCATCAGGGTGAAATCGAATCAAACCGGCCCCAGCACGGCGAATAAAGTCCTTGTGAGGTTCAGACTCTCCTGCGTTGACATATGCGGTGACAGTGCATGATTCAAGTTCCTCTTTGATAAAAAGACGTATGCGATCTCTGAGGAAGCGCTAACACTTGTTCAGCTCTCGATCAACCTTGATTTGCATAAACCGAGCACCTCTCCTTTACAAAACAATCCGCTTTGAGCGCTTTACCTGGCACTGTAAACTCTTGCAATACGTCACATGAGAAACGCAAAGAATCCCCTTCTGCGTACCGACCTGCTCAACCTCGGGCCGAAAACTAGTGGTCATTTTTATCCTCATTTTTCAAAAAGGGCATTAATCTCAGGAATTTCATAACGATATCCAGCCAGCAGCTCTTTCTAGCCAACGGAATGGACTGCACGAGAGGGCGCAAGGCGAAAGCCAGCAAAGCCTCCTGGGAAGATCCCTCAATCCCAGCCCGAACCGCATGCCTTTCCGACTGACGCACCTGTTGCATAAGGCCGATCTGGTCCATCGTAGGCTGCTCTCCCACATTCAGAGGATGGATTCCGTGAGAGTCCACAAGCGAGGGAACCTCGACAACGGCATCATCGGATAGACCTGTTATTGTTCCGTTATTGCACACATTGAGAATCATGACGCGACGCTTATGGCGACCGATTGCATTCATAACACCCAGAGCCACTCCTGCATAACCCAAATGAGCAGGATCAAACTCCTCCTTGCGGTTGCCAGTAGGAGCACCTTGGACACCTCCCAGCGCCTCAGCCATATAACTAGCTCCACGTTCCTGCAAGGCATCTGTCCAGACACAATCAGCTTCATTTCCAGCTTTGGCTGCTTGTTCATAGAAGCGGGTCTGAGTCTTGAGCAGAAAGTCCACGCGAGTCATGGGAGACTCCAAGACACGACGGACAGCATCTCTATCGCATTAGTAGTAGAAGAGATACTCATTGGGAATCATCCGTAGCTACCGCAACCAATCCGGATCGAAGACCTTGGCCTCCTCCAGTCCCGACAGCTTTTCCGCATCAGCCAAGAAGTCCGACAACAGATCATGATCGCCGATCAGCACTCTTCGCATCCAACCCAGATGGTTGAGGCCAACATAATCCATGCTGACATCCTCGGGATTATGACCCACAGCCGCAGCTATTCTTCTGCCCAATCCAGATGACGTGTCACATATGCCAACCACGTGTTTACCCAATACGCTTTGCAATGCCTCGGTAATGATGCCAGCTGGGTTGGTGAAGTTCAAAAAGTATGCTTCAGGACAGACCCTGGCAGCCACACGGGCCATCCGCAGCATACCGGTACATTGCGCATGGCGTATACAAGCCCGCCGGGTCCAGTGGTTTCCTGCCCCACCAGGCCCAGATCCAAAACCACATGTTCATCGCAGCATCTAGCCTGGAGACCTCCCTCACGAATTGCAGCAAAAAATCGGCACCGCTCAGGGCCGGCTCAAGCTCCGTGTATTTGCAGATTCGCGGCTTGTGGTCAAAGCCTTTGCCCTGGACGCGCATGATGTTCATCACCGTATCCATACGCGACTGGCTTGTGTCATACAGAGCCAGCTCATTTACGCGCGGGTCGCCTCGATCTCTGATCAACGCCTACCAGATGAACGGCGTACGCAAGCCTCCGCCACCAAGAATCGTTAATTTCATACGACCACCACCTTCTTGCCATCCTTGGCAAAACTGTCTTGGATTCCTTTCCTGGACCCCGAAGTCGTGACGAGAGCATTCAAATCAGTCAATGAGCACAGTCTGAAACTTCCAGTTCCGGGGAATTTGGATTCATCCGCCAGCAGGACTATTTGCTGGGACGCCTTTATAAAACCCTGGCGTACCGGGGCCTCGACGGCCATATCGTCCACCACGGCATTCCCCCGCACGCCAGTGCAACAAAGAAACATCAAGTCAGCTGCAACATCGGTAATCATCCGTTCAGCCAACGGGCCAACCAGACTGTCGTGATGATGCCGCACCGCTCCGCCTATGAGCACCAGGTCAACTGCGTCATCATCACGAACTTGATCAAGCACGGCCAGATTCGATGTTAGGATAGTAACTTTGTGTCCGCGCAGATTGCGCGCGATCAAAGCTGCTTCAGGGGCCACATCCAAAATGACGACCGAGCCGTCCTGAACCATGTCAGCAGCAGCCTTAGCCATGCGTTCCCGAAGTTGCATCTGCACATCAGTTACCTCAGCAACGCGATCCTACTTGCCTGAGTCAGTGATATCGGCCCTGTTGCCCTGGGTCAGCATTGCACCACCATATTTTCGCTTAAGGCGACCATCCTGTTCCAGAAATGTGAGGTCCCTTCTGATAGTGGATTCACTGACCCCAAGACCATGTGACAAGTCCTTGACTGACTGTCCATGTTTGGCCAGCTGATCGAGAATCCGCTGACGACGTTCATCCAAAAGCATGACTCCACGATATATGAAATGACAGGATTTGAAAAAGCTTGCTCATTATGAGTGTTTTTATCTAAAATGAGCAGAATCAACAATAAGACGATGAACGATGAAGCCGGTCAGAAAATCTTTGACGTAGTGATTGCCGAGAATACTTACCTAGACCTGTTTTTTTCGGATGTCGATTTCCCACGGCCAGGAACCGAAGTGCTGGCCGGCAACCTCTCCTTTTCTCTGGGAGGCGCAGCCAACAGGGCAGTGGCCGCCGCAAGACTTGGAGCCGAATCCTGTCTGCTCACCAACCAAGGACACGATCAATTATCGACTTTACTGTTCAAAACTCTGCAAAAGGTTGACCATCTCAATCTTGATCTGTGCACGACCGACACGACATACCGCAATCCGGTCTCAGTGTCTATCAGCACTAGCAATGATCGCGCATTGTCACCTATGACCATTCAGCGCTTGCTTTGGATTGGCCTGCCGGTAAACTGACCAAAACGCTCTTCATCAACCTCACTGAAGAGTTGCCCGCCTGGTCACAGCCCCTGCAAGACCAAGGCACAATCATATTTGGCGGCGTCGGCTGGGATCGCTCCGGCCGCTGGCCTAGACAGATTCTCGAATCCGCCAGAATAGTCCATGTCCTGCTGATGAACGAGACCGAAGCAAGACACTTCACTGGTCTGAAGATAACAGCAAGTGCTCTGAAAATGCTTCGTGAGCGTGTATCAACGGTTATCATCACACGCGGCGGTCTGGGATCTTTTGCCCCTGACCGGACCGGCTTCATCGAAGTTCCGGCCCCTCCCGTGGAAGCAAAGGACCCCACTGGCGCCGGCGACATTTTGCAGCCGCTTTAATGACAGCCTTTACATGGTCATAGCCATTGCGCCATTGCATTAAGTTGGCAACCGCGGCATCCTCCTGCTCAGTGCAGACCCCCGGAAGTGCCCTTAGCGCATCTGACATTCCGACTATTCTCGAATTTATCCAACGATATGAAGGCCCATACGACTGGTCCTGGCTCATCAACAACCTGCAGGCGCATGATCTAAATAAATGATGGCCCCATGCGGTGCCAACAGCATCGCATGGGGCCGGAAACAGAATTTCTTATCCTCAGGCCTGAGCCAGAGCCTCCACAATGTAGTTGTTGATGGTGGCCTTGACCACTTCAAGATGGTCGGACTTGTCGGCGGCGATCAGTTCGGCCTGCGGCTTGTCAAGGCTGTACTCCTCCAGGGAGGCCAGCGTGGCCGTGCCGTCCTCAACCGTGGCGCCGATGCCGGAATCGAAGGAGGAGTAGCGCTCCTGCTGCAGCTGCTCAATGTAACCGTCCTCATGCATCTTTGCCGCGACCAGCAGACCGGCGGCATAGGTGTCCATGCCCACGATGTGGGTCCTGAAGAGGTCCTCGGGCAGGAAGGAGGAACGGCGCGGCTTGGCGTCGAAGTTCAGGCCTCCGTGGGGCCCGATGCTCCCGTTGGCCAGCACCTCCCACATGACGGCGGTGGCATCGTAGAGGTCCGAGGGGAACTCGTCCATGTCCCAGCCGATCAGCTTGTCGCCCTGGTTGGCATCCAAGGATCCCAGGAATCCGGCCTCGCGGGCCACGCGAACTTCATGCTGATAGGTATGCATGGCCAGGTTGGCGTGGTTGCCTTCAATGTTGAGCTTGAAGTTGTCCTGAAGGTCGTAGGTGCGCAGGAAGTTGATGGTGGTGGCTGCATCGTAGTCATACTGGTGGAGTGTGGGCTCCTTGGGCTTGGGTTCGATCAGGAACTGTGCATCGAAACCGATCTCCTTGGCGTAGTCCACGCACATGTGGAAGAGTTTGGCCATGTGGTCCTGCTCACGCTTCATTTCGGTGTTCCAGAGGGATTCATACCCTTCACGGCCACCCCAGAAAACGTAGTTCTCGGCGCCCAGACGCTTGCCGATCTCCAGGCTGTGCTTGAGCTGACCCGCCGAGTATGCGTAGATGTCAGCGAAGGGCGATGTGCCGGCACCGGCCTCGAAACGGGGATTGGTGAAGAGCGACGAGGTGTTCCAGAGCAGCTTGACGCCCGTGTCCTTCATGGCGGCCTCGATGCGGTCGATCACCTTGTCCAGGTTGGCGTCGGTTTCTCGCAGAGTGTCGCCTTCGGGAGCCAGGTCACGGTCGTGGAAGCAGAAGAATTCGACCCCCAGCTTGGTGAAAAGCTCAAAGGCGTAGTCCACCTTGGCCAGCGCCTGATCCATGGGATCGGTGTAGCGGTAGTAGGGCCTCTGCGCGGTGGGATCACCGAAGGGATCCACCAGGCCCTGGTTGAAGGTGTGCCACCAGGCCACGGCGAAGCGCAGCCAGTCCTTCATGGGCTTGCCGGCCACCACCTTGTTCTTGTCGTAGTAGCGGAAGCCTAGGCCTTCCTTGATGCCCTGGCGACCCACGTATTCGATCTTGTCAACGTCCCACAGACCCATCCGAAATGCTCCTTTGCGTATTGCATTTGCCTTTGACAGCGTTCACAGGGGAGGAAGCCAGTCCCTGCCGCCTGAGCATCAAGCATAGAGTGATGGATCGATTTTGTCAATTCGTTGAATTATATAGAGGCGTTATCGCCACCCTCAGTCTCACTCAGTTGATTTCAAGAAGCTCTTTCACTGTATAGGGCCCAGTGCCCGACTAACACCCAACAACGAAAGCCGAACTCCTTTTGGCATGATGGCTTGTCCTGTCGGCTTCAAGCGTTGGCATAAGCAATCATCCGAGGCAATGACAGTCAAGCGGGGCTGGGTAATTTGCCTGGCTCGGCATTTATGCAATCCTGAGACTCCATGCCAGGAAAGCTTAAAATGCCGTAGAGCGGTGCGATACTCGTTGATGGTAATCTCGCCTTCTTGCCGCCTTTCGATATGATTCCGCAACCGATCCGATCATTGGTTCGTCCCCCGTCGCAGAATATCGGCAAAGCCCCAGACTACATGGGCGATCCGCCCCAGCTCCGATTCACGGCTTACCTGACGCCAGAGGGTGGCGTAAGACTCGAACCAGATCTCCAAAGCATCCGCCAGGTCCCGGTCGGCTCTGGCATCCGGAGCTCCAGGCAGAACATCATGGCGGACAGCCAGACTGCGACCCAGCGCGTTGAAGAGGCGTTGGCCATGGACAGCCATCAGCTGGGCCTGCAAGGCCCTGCCCGCGTCGGCCCCGCATCCGGCGGCGGCCCTGCCCATGCGCGCAGCCGCGTCGACCAGCCGATCGTCAAGCTGATCCACCTGCCCGAGACGACTGCGCAAAGCCATGAGCAGACCCCGGCGAGCTTCGTCGGCATCGGCGGACGAATCAAATCCGGGCAAGACGGGCAATGCACCGGCAAGGAAGTGGGCCACATCCTGGTTCAATCCGCCATGGCCGTCATCCAGCTCCCAGTAACGAACCATGTCCTCCCAACCGAAGACCTCACTGGAGCCTGCCTGGATCAGTGCCGGCAGATAGTCCCCTGTCGCATCCCCATAGATCAGCAAGCCCAGATCCCTGTCCACCCGGACTCTATCATCGTCGTTCGGGTTCCAGAAGCACTGGGCGGCGTAGGCCATGCCAGGCAGGCTCATGCGCGGATCGTTGATGTGCCCGTAATCGCCCCAGTCGGTAACCATGGCCCCAACGGCACCGTACTGGATTCCGTATCGGCTCAGACGGCTGATGTTGTTCCATGCATCGTCGATTCCCGGCAGGAGAAGATTCCAGGCGTGAACGGCCGAGCAGACTACCTGCCGGGCCCCTGTAGAGGCCACAAGGGCAACCTTTTCCGGCCCTACCTGCGGGTCGTAGAGCCAATTGAGCAATGTGCAGTCCTTGGGCAGCCTGTCCAAGACTCTGGGCATGGACACAGCGACATCGCCCCAGAACATGGGATGGCGGCCCCGTGCATGCAGGTGATTGCACAGGCTGATCAGATAATCGGCATACATATCAGCAGGATCCTTGCTGGAACCATTCTGCCGCGAACGCCCCTTGCCCAGATCGAAGGTCTCGTCACCGCCGATATTGAAATTACGTGTGCGCATAAGCGGCGCGTAGGCGTCAATCAGTCCGGTCGAGAATGCCAGGGCCTGCGGGTGGTTGACATTGATGGTGTGGTGCTCCTGGCGCTCTATGAAAGAGTAAGGCCGGTCCGCCTGCTCAGGAAACTCGCCTAGATCCCTGAATCCGCGAGTGCGAAGGTTAGCGTAATGGTGGCCGAAGGTGGAGATCGAAGGCACCAACTCGATGCCCAGACGGGCGCAGTAGCCGTCGAAATCGGTGATCTGCCCGGGCTCCAGGGGGCTTGTGCCCCTCCAGGCCTCGCTCATGCCCGGGAAAGCCATGGTGTGCTCGATGTAGAGCTGCAGCTGATTGAACTTATACAAGGCCAATATATCCGCCCAGTGCCGCAGCCAGTCCATGGTGGGCACCCGACCGCGGGTCACATCCAGGCTGTAGATGCGCGTTGGATAGGCGGGCCGGTCCTGGATGTGCAGGGCCGGAAGCACAGGACCGCATTGCATGATGATCTGCCGGAGGGTCTGCACCCCCCAGCGCAGCCCCTGACAGTCACCGCCGCGGATATTCACAATTGGACGGCGCTCCCCGGGATCGGCGATGCGCAGAAGATACTCCTGGGGGCCAAGCCTCTGGTCCAGATCCAGACTGATCGCCCCAGTCCAAGCCTGTCCCCGCGAATGGTCCCAGACCATTCCTGCAGCCCGCCTGATGGTATCTGTCAATTGGTCGCTCAGGACGGAACCCAGCTCCTGGTCAACTGCTGAACCGCATACAATTCTGCCCGCCACCGGCAACAGCAACTGGCCCCGGCCCCTTTGCACATGGAGCGGCTGGGGAATCAGGGCCAACGGACGCTCTCGCGAAGGATCGGCAACGGTGTCGATGCCATTATCAAGACTCATGCTCCATGCCTTTCCCGAAATAGGCTGATGCCGCCGACGACTGCATCACCGGCATGCCCCGGCTATGGCCATCATGGCCACCTCCTCAATCTACCCATACGCCGGGGACAGAGAATGATGCCGGCACCCAGGGCGAGCGGCCATCGGTAGCACACAATGACAGCAGCAAAGGCAAGAATCTGCAATTCATCGCATTGGTGCAGAGACAGAGGCTGGCCAACTTCCTGGTTGATGACGACACAGCCAACCATGCAGTTGCCCCTGTCTGGATAGCGTGAACTGTTCGGAACAGTTTGCGCAGGGATAATAAACAGTGTTAATATATAAACGTCGTTCATAAAGTGCACGAAGATCGCGTGACCGTACTGCTCAAGGAGGAGGTTGACATGCGCGGCAGCCCATACGCCAGCACGCCACAGGCCCTCTCCGAGCTCAACCAGTCACGTATAGTCCAATATCTGCACCAGCACGGTACCAGTTCGCGAGCCCAGATGGCCCGAGACCTCAATCTGACGCCGGCAGCCGTGGGCAAGCTGGCAGGCCGTCTGATTGACCTGGGCCTGATCAGCGAGACCGGCAGCATGGACTCAGAGGGCGGCCGTCGATCCATCGGCCTGGCCCTGAACGCCGACCGCTATCAGGTTATCGGAGTCAAGTTCGCCCGCAGCCTGGTCAGCATCGGACTGTTCGACATCAGCGGCCGTCTGCTGGACTCGGAGGATCTGCCTCCCGTCGACCCCGATGACATCCCCGGCGCCGTAGCCGAGGTCAGAACCCGGGTGGGAAGACGACTGGAGACCAACCCCGCCATCGTCGCCGTAGGCATGGCCATACCGGGCCCCTATCTGCGCGAGACCGGCCACATCGCCTTGGTCACCAGCATGCCTGGCTGGCGTGGCGTGGACTTTATCCACGAATTCGGCCAAGCCTTCCGTGTACCCACCTTCATCGAGCAGGACGCCCGCGCCGGCGCACTGGCTCAGAGTCTGTTCGACCCACGGGTGAGCGCATCCAGCATGGCCTACTTTCTGGTGGGCGAAGGCGTTGGGCTTGGAGTCATCGACAGGGGCGCCCTGGTGGACGGAAGCCAGGGAGCGGCCACCGAGATCGGCCACGTCAGCATCGATCTGAACGGACTGCCCTGCGAGTGCGGCAATCGCGGCTGCCTGGAATGCTACTGCTCGGCGGTAGCCATCCACCGCCGCATGTGCCAGCCGGATATGCGGGATCACTTCCCTGGAGTCGAGGCCATGACCCACGCCAAGGCCTGCGCTGGCCTGTTCGACAAAGCCCGCACGGGCCAGCAGGCCGCCCAGACCCTGGTGGATCAGATAGCCGGCTATGTGGGCTATGGCTGCGTAACCATCGTCAACGCCTACAACCCCGCCCAGATCGTCATTGGAGACATGGTGGCCGGAGCCGGTACACGCCTGTTGGAACGTGTCCGATCCATAGTGTCCCAGCGCTCCCTGCCTGGCCTGCGAGAGCACACGCAGATCCTGCTCTCCCGCCTTCCAGCCGATGCTACGCTGACCGGCGCTGCGGCTGTAGCTGCCAGCCAGTTTTTGGAGCACCCGGCCAGTATGGGCCGTACAGCTGTGAAATCAACAAGCACAAGGCGGGCGTATCACCCGTCATCAGGAAAGGAACACCATGACCAGTAAACCCGTGGTCCTCAGCATCGGCGAAATCCTTTGGGACGTCCTGCCAACAGGCAAGCGGGCCGGTGGCGCACCGGTCAACTTCAGCTATCACGCCGCAAAGAACGGGGCGGAAGGCTACGCCATCAGCGCCGTGGGACGCGACGACCTGGGCCGGGAGCTCGAGGATGCGGTCCAGAAGGCCGGCGTCGATGCCGTCTTGCAGCACAACGACCATCCCACCAGCACTGTTGAGGTCCAGCTGACTGAGGGCATCCCCCAGTACGTCTTCAAGCCCGATGTGGCCTGGGACCATCTGGAATACACGGATGACCTGGCCGGTCTGGCCAGCAAGGCCGACGCCGTCTGCTACGGCACGCTGAGCATGCGCAGCAGACAGTCTCGCGAAACCTGTTTGCAGGTGCTGCGCCACACCAAGAGCCATGCCATGCGCTTCTTCGACATCAACCTGCGCGGCACCTTCTACAGCAAGGATCTGATTCAGGAGCTGCTGGACATGGCCACGGTCTTCAAGCTCAACAACGAAGAACTGGTCACCCTGCGTGACATGTTCCACGTGCCCGGAGCCACCGATGATGAGCTCTGCCACTGGTTCATGGATCAGTGGCACCTAGACACCATCGTGCTGACCGCCGGCAGCGATTACAGCACGATCTATCTGGCGGACGGCCAGTCCTCCCACCTGCCCACGCCTGAAATCACTGTGGCTGACACGGTCGGGGCCGGCGACGCCTTCTCCGGCACCTTCGCCATCAACCGCCTGTTGGGGGCCTCCCTGACTCAGGCTCACCGGGCTGCCGTCAACACTGCAGCCTTTGTCTGCACCCAGCAGGGCGCCTGGCCCGAATATCCCGAACATATCCCCGACTATCTGGGTCAGCAGGGCCAATGATCCCCTACCCCTCTCTCGGAGCATGATTTGGTCCCGCCCTGTCGAACTGTCGACTGGACGGGACCAGATTTATATCTGCGGAATCACGATTTACCAGATGCCGATGAGCCGCCACCAGCCCAGGCCCACGGTCAGGAAGATAGCCACAGTCACCAATCCGCAGATCAGGCCAATACGCAGGAACTCAGAGGTCTTGACGTATCCGGCACCGTAAATCAAGGCCGCCGGTCCGGAGGCGTAATGGGTCATGGCACCGATTAGACCGCTGGCGCATCCCAGCATCAGCGCTGCAGGCATGGCGGGTACCCCGGCAGCCACGGCCACGCTGACGAAGAGCGTGTAGATGGCCGCCACCTGGGCCAGCTCAGAAGCGAACATGTAGTGGATGAAGAAGTAGAAGACCGTCAAAATAACCAAGACCAATACCCAAGGCATGCCCTTGACCAGCCCGGCGATGATCTCCCCTGCCCAGGTGGTGACGCCCAGGGTATTCAGGGGTTCAGCCATGCCTACCAGAACACCGAAGAAAATCAGCGTGGACCAGGCGGACTTGTTGGCGACCATGTCCTGCCAGGTGATGATCTTGGTGCACAGCAGCACAGCCACGCCCAGGAAGGCCACGGTGGTGGAATTGATATGGATCACCGAGCCGGTCGCCCAGAGGACCAGCATGACCAGGAAGGTCACAGCCATGATCCACTCGTGCATGCTCAGCGGGCCAAGTCCCTTGAGTTCATCCTTGGCATCCTCCTGAGCCTGAGGAACGTTCCGCAGGGTGGGCGGAAAGATGCGATAGATCAAGGCGGGGATGATGATCAGGCAGATCAGGCCGGGCACGATACCGGCCAGGGCCCAGGTGCCCCACCCGATGTCCACATGGAATTTCTGGGCCAGCTGTCCTACGACAGGGCCTGCCGCCATAGCCGTCAGGAACATGGCCGATGTAATGGCGTTGACATTGTTGGCCGTGATCGCCAAGTAAGCGCCGATGCGTCGCCGGGACTCGTCCGTGTCCGGTTTTGAATCCTGCACGTCGCTGATGGAGGTGATGATCGGGAAAAGAATGCCGCCCAGACGAGCCGTGTTTGAAGGAGTGGCCGGAGCCAGGACCAGGTCGGCGGCCGAGAGCCCGTAGGCTATGCCCAGACTGGACTTGCCCAATCGGGAAAGAAAGACCAAAGCGATCCTCCGGCCCAGTCCGGTGGAGACAAATCCCTGGGCAATGAAGAAGGCCGCCACTATCAGCCAGATGGAGGCACTGCCTAGTCCGTTGAAAGCTGCCTTCTTGGGGTCCAGGGCCCCAGTCAGCATCCCCACGGTCATGCCAATGATAGCCACCGCTGATGTGGGCAGAGGCTGCAGAATCAGCCCTAGGATGGTGCCCACAAAGACTCCTAGCATATGCATGCCCTGGGGAGTCAGTCCCTTGGGAGGCGGTATGAGGAAGATGACCAGCCCTACCGCCACGCAGATGAGAGCCTTGACCAGTTGGCCCGTATTGAAAGGCTGGCTAGCCCCTGCCTGGAGGTCTCCCCTGCCCTCACCCGTTCTTACTGTTTCACCCATCATTGCTCCTTCGCTCATGATCCGGCGTATATCTGTCCGGAAACCGCCGGCCTCCTCGTCGGCATGCTCATGTGGACTTATGCTATGCGGCAGGCGACAGAGGCTACAAATAAGCGCCGCATATATGAGGGTGGGCCATAGCTGGCGGCTGTCTAGGGCCCCCAGACCCGTCAAACAAGGGTAAATAGGCCCTTGACAGCATATAGACGATGCTTATTTGGCGGTCGGCAAGAGGTTTTTCTAGGCTGTTTGCAGAGGTCTGGCAACGCGGCCGGCCCCAATCGTGAAGGACAAGTGAGACCATGACAGGATTCGACACCATCAACGATTCCTATGCCAACCGGGGACTAGGATTCGACTATGAACAACGGCGCGAGCTAAAGCTGGACGGCCTGCTGCCTGCTGCCGTGCAAGATGACGAACAGCGCGAGCGCATCGTTTACGGCCGCTTCCTGGCCCAACCCACCGACTTGGACAAGCGGCTCTATCTGATGAGCGTCTGCCGCACCGACCGCCGGCTCTTCTACAGGAGCATGGATAAGCACCTGACTGAGTACATGCCCATCGTCTACGCCCCCACCGTGGCACAATCCATCCAACGCTATGACGAGTTCTATTCGGGCAGCGACGTGGCTTACATTTCCATTGATCATCCCGAGGGGATCGGCGACGCCCTGGACCAATATGCAGGCGACCGACCTGTCGACCTGGTGGTCTGCACCGACGCGGAAGGCATTCTTGGCATCGGCGACTGGGGCGCCCAGGGCGCTGAGATTCTGACGGGCAAGCTGGCGGTCTACACCGCCGCCGCCAACATTGACCCATCCCGGGTTCTTCCGGTCATGGTGGATGTCGGCACCAACCGTCAGGCCCTCCTGGACAATCCCGATTATGTGGGCAACCACTTCGCCAGGGTCAGAGGACAGCGCTACGACGACTTTATCGATGACTTCGTTCAGCAGGTCCTGCAACGCTACCCGCAGGCCCTGATTCACTGGGAGGACTTCGGCAGGCCCGAGGCGGCGCCCGTCCTCAAACGCTATCAGGACCGGATCCTGACTCTAAACGACGACATCCAGGGCACTGGCGTGACCGTCCTGGCCGCACTGATTGCCGCCAGAAAAATCGCCGGAACCGACCCCAAGGACACCAGGATCATGGTCTTCGGTGCAGGGACCGCCGGCGTGGGCATCGCTGATCAGATCGTGGATGACCTGACCATCCGCCAGGGCATGGATCCCGAGACCGCGCGGAGCAGGGTCCTGCTCTTCGACCGTCAGGGTTTGATTGAGCAGGATCAGGATGATCTGACTGAGGGGCAAACACGATATGCCCGCAAGCCGGATGAGTTCGCATCAGTCACTGACAAGACCTCGCTGGCACAGGTTGTCGACGCCTTCCAACCCACGGTGCTCATCGGCACCTCGACCAGGCCCGGAGCCTTCGACCGGGATGTTGTTGAGGCCATGGCCAGGCACGTGGAGCGGCCGCTGATCTGTCCCATCTCCAACCCCACTGAACTGGCAGAGGCCAAGGCTGCGGATGTGATTGCCTGGACCCGCGGCCGTGGCTTCGTCATCACCGGAACCCCCTCAAAGCCGGTTGACTACCAGGGGGTCACCTATTCCATCGGACAAGGCAACAACGCACTTATGTATCCCGGCATCTGCTTCGGAGCCATCGTCGCCAAGGCTCGGCTGGTCAGCAAGGGAATGCTGTTGGCCGCAGCCTACGCCATCTCCGACATGATTGACGTGGACAAGCCTGGCACCGCCGTGTTGCCGCCGGTGGCCGATCTCAAAGAGATCTCGCATCGGGTCGCCGCTGCTGTGGCTGCACAGGCGGTCCAAGAGGGTCTGAACCGGGAGCCGATTGAAGATGTGGACGCCGCCGTGGCCAAGGCCCAGTGGCACTACGATGCCTGAGCGAAACCAGCTTCTTCGCATATTGCGACATTGAGGTTGGGGTCCGGCCGGCACGATTGATAACCGATATCGTGGCGGCCGGACCCCAGTCATGAGTCGGGCCCTGGCTATATTTTCAAGTGTCGATCTTCTCAAGTCCAAATGACGATGATAGTGTGGTTGTGAATAGTTTTTCGCCAAAGTTGACGGATAAGCAATAGTCCGAGCACCAATCAAGGGAAGCGGCTCATGACCTATATGGATAATGTCCGCGACCTCGAGCTGCTTACCATGCTGGCCCGGTACGGCAGTTTCACCGATGTCGCATTGGAGGCAGGCATCTCACAGCCTGCGGTCTCGCAGGCCATCAGAAGGCTGGAAATGCGTCTGGGAACCAAGCTGGTCCAGAGGAAGCGCTTCGGCGCTGGCGACGGCACACAGCTCACCCAATCCGGAAGAACAGTGGTGGACCACGTCGGCCAGGCCCTGGACCTGATCAACACCCTGCCCGAGGCCCTGGCTGCGAGGAATGGGATCCGACGGCGCATCATCGGCCTGCCGCCCATCATCTCATCGCTGCTGAGCTCCGGGCAAGGGCGGCAAGAGCAGTGCGAACCAGACAAGAACGCGACCGTAGAAACCATAGGGTCTCAAAAGTTGCTGAGTCAGATAGAGGCCCACCGTGTGGACTACGGGGCGGTGGCCAGTGTCGACGAGTCTTTGAGTGTGGATGGCGTTGAAACGACCAAGCTGACATCCTTCCCCTTCGGCATGGTCTGCACCCAGTCCATGGTCGAACGGTTGGGCACGGCAGGAATGACCAGTCTGCACCCCGAGGATCTGTCCATGCTTCCCGGGGACGTTCCTTTCACGACCCTCAACCGCGATTTCGTCCATGCCCAGGCTGCCGAACGGCTGATTCACCTGTCTGAACCAGTCAGTCATCTGGTTGAGGTCTCCGACGTAGAAACCCTGAAGATGGTGACCACATCCGGTCTGGTCTGCAGTCTGATCACCTCGGCCGGCGTGCACCCTGGCGATGGCCTGCGCTTCATCCCCTTTGCCGGGGATGACATGCCCCGTTTCAACATCTTCCTCTTCAACGACACCAAGCGGGAGGCCTTCTACGAAGATGTGGATGAGGTGCATGCCTTCAGCGACTATGCCACCAGTCGACTGGGCTCTGTGGCTTGACCAGGATCGCGGTCAATGCCGAGAGAGAAGCGGAATATCCGCAACGTCCATCTGTTGTATACTGACGAGGCTGGTCCGTAATGGCACCAGCGGGGCTTGATAATTCAAGATTGGGGCTGATCGGTTTCGACGGTGACCTGTTCGTCGCAGGGAAGCGTGCCGAGAACGCGGGGGTCCGCTCGTTAATGTCCTCCCGCAAACAACAAGTGCTAAATCTAACCGCACTGAGTTCGCTCTCGCTGCCTGAGCTTCGCGCCAGGATTAACCAGTGAGCAGCTGCTCCGTTCACTCCCCTTCGCCTTCGGGGGGATGCTGAGCGTCATTAAGAAGACTTGCCTGAACTGCTGCGTCACAGGGCGGTTCGGGGACTTTTTCTGCGGCTATGCCCGCCACCAGTTGTCTGCGACATAGGTGGGGGCAGACAGATAGCCACAAAGGCCAGCAGACTACGCACGTAGAAGACTGAGGGTGCGGTCACCGGACCGGGGTTCAATTCCCCGCAGCTCCACCAAAACAAGGGCCAGCCGAGGCAACTTGGCTGGCCCTTTCTATACCGTTTTACGCTTCAAAAAATCATCTTTCTTGATTGCTTAGTGAATCACATTTTCAACAACCTTATTCATGAACATCAGCTCATTCTCGTTTCTTTGCTCACAGATTCAGAATGACTCCAAAACAACTCCGGTCGGAACACAATTGATATATCTTTAGAGCTAAAGACGACTAATAGAGCAATTAGAGTAGAAGAAAGCAATAAAAGAGACAGCAAGAATTCAAATTTGCACTGGTAAGGATATAAAGCGTCGGGCATCGCAGCTTTTCGAAGATCCGGGCCTAGATCTCGACACGGCGATTAATGTGTTCCACTTTCAGTCGCTGTGCGAAGAAGGACTTCCGTTTCGCTCTCGAATTTCAAAATTTGACAGAGAAATGGAGAAAGCTGGGGCTTCACCGATCACTCACGCGGGTGATGCAAAGAACATGAAAGGCATCATCCATCATGTATGAGTCTGGATATACGCAAAAACCTGCGCGATGTCAAGAAAATCAAGAGGAAGCATTTCGACTTAAGCAGGCTCGATCAAGAGCTCAACGATTTGGCTGGCTGCAATTCAGCACTGCTTAAGCGCAAATATCGAAACCAACGGTTGAAAGGTCGCTGGTCTAAATACGAGGAGCTTCATGTCGTCGCAGACTGGCCCCTGGTGTACAAACGTGTCAAGAACTGAATGATTCTTACCTTGATGACCACTGGCAGCCATGACCGAACACTATGATGCAATCGAGTATCTCGGCGATTGAGACTGGTTCCGATATACTCGATCACTGCGATCAAGGCGCTAGTTTGCTTGCACTTTTATCCACTTCATAGATGATCGTGCACTAAACTACCTAGAGATTGACCTGTCATAATGGGATACCCGTCTCTGAGCATCCAGCATGTATTTGTCGTATTGACCAGTTGTCAATACGACAAGGAACTGTCCCCTTGATCAATTGGTCACACACAGCCATGGCCGGAATCGATGCTTGGCGAAACCGCTCAATTACAGATCGGGCTCAGCAATTAAAGCTCACTGTCGATCATTCGCCTATGGCGCCTTGCAGAATTGCTATGGGCGAGCGCCTCAATGCAGGCCGAGCCGTCAGCATGGTCGCCAGCGAGCCGACGACGATAATCGGCAACCCGCATATAAGGAAGAACCGCCAAGGAAAAACTATGGACAGACTGTGGACAAGCGGGCAATAGACCAGGGCCGTACTCAGTCCGACCAGTCCGGTACCGACAGCTGCGATGATAATGCCTGTGGTCGTCACGATAGTGCCGTCCAATATGGATATAGCAGTCAGCTGCTGCGGGTTTGCACCAGCAATTGACAGGAGCGCCAGATCCAGGTCACGATCCCGGGCAGCAATGGTGAACCCCGCGATCACGCCGACTAGGGCGATCAGCAGCGCTGCCCAGAAGCCATAGAGCAACTCCAGGGTTCCGCCTGATGTGACGTTCTCTATTCCCGGTACTTTGTTCATAGCGACGGTACTGGTGCCTCCGGCAGTCAACAGACCGCCGACCAGAAACATGCAGGCGGTCAACGCTATGACCGTAGAGCCAAATGTCGTGTCTCGACTTCTGGCCTCCGCCTGCGAACGCGCTATTCGCCAGACGGCAGACGATGACGGCACCAGAGCGGTCCAGAGTTGAGTGACCCTGCCAATAACTGGCTCGCCCGCGCGAGCCAGGGCAATCAGCAGCAAGAGAATGGCGAACAGCGGTCCACTTCCAACAGCATTAAGGACCGCCGAGACCTGCTTAGGATCCAATGACCCAGGGCCGCTGCTCGAAAGATAGGCAAAAACAGGCAACGGCAATAGCAGCAAGGCCAGCCCAAGGAAAAGCGGCACAAGACCGCGTCCATGTCGGAGCCGTTCGACAGATTCGCTCTCCTCGGCACGGCGCACCACCCGGACGGGTGTCATCTTCGCCAAATCTTGCAAAGTCAGGCTGGTCGCCAAGATGGCCGTGGCAAAGCCCACAGCAAGGCCGGTCAAAGCAGACCTGGGAAAACCGTGCCAGGTAAAAGCGAAATGCACTGGCCTCCGCATCCCGGCGGAATACCAATCGAGGATCCTTCCAGCCAGTACAGGCGAAAGAGCCGCAGCAACAAGAGAGGCCAGCAGGGCCAAAATCATTACCTGCAGTAGCGTAAGCACCAGGATCTGCTTAGGCGTAGCTCCCAGCAGCGAGAGAAGGGCCAGCCCCTGGCGACGTTGGCGAATTGATGCTTGCAGGGTGTGCTTGATCACCAGGCAGCCGAGCACAATGACCGTGAAGAAGACCAAACTCAGGGCCGAAGCCAGACTCTTGGCAGGATCCCTGGTCTTGACCGATAGACCTTGGTAATAGCTGTTGACGCCCATGCTCACGCTCATGGCACAGAGCAGGATTTGGGCGACCACAAGAACGATAAAGACACCAGCCCAGATGCCATTATTGGCTTTCAGATCACGCAAGGCCCAAGTCATGATTCATTCACCTGCCAAATCCCTCTATTACATGTATAGTCGATCGACGCGGAAGACAGTATCCGGCAAACCCCTTATTCGACCCTGAATCAACCCTGATTCCTCTTACATGAGGCCATCGGCCACTCCCCTGCTTGGGCCACCATCACTCAGGATTAGATTCAGGTTCCCGGACGATGGTCAAGCACCCGGACAGCGACAAGACATGCCGAGGGGAACCATCTCCTCGTGGATCGTACTCATACTCGCCGGCATCCGTGAATCGGTCTGGGCCACCGCCCTGGGAAAATCTCAGGGCTTTACCGAAATCGTTCCTTACATTGTTTTTATTGTGGGATTGATTCTCAGCATCCCTTCCAGCATGGCCTACGCTGTCTGGGTCGGCATTGGGGCTGCCTTGACAGTCCTGTACGCCATAGCTAGGGGGTCGAAGCCTGTTGGGACGATCCCCGGCAGAAGACCCATCCTCCGGCAGGGATCAAGTTGCTCAATCCGACATGACGGTAGCGTCTATCTTGCCGCGGAAGAGCATGACCGCCACGGCCACGAAAAGTTCAGCGATGCCGATGATCAGCATCAGCGGCAGCTGCTGGTCCAGGGTGGTCAGCTTCCCATAAATCAGCAGCATAATAGCTGTGCCGATGGCAGCCGACAAGCTGAAAGCGGTCTGCATCTGAGTCTCGTAGGACTTGGGCGCGATGGCCGCCACGGTCGAGTTGGCCGCAACGCCATAGGGGAAGCCGCCGAAGTTGGAGACCACATAGTAGAGCAGCAGCCAGAGCACGGAATACTTTGCCGTATGAGGATTGAGCACCACAGTGGGGACGATCAGAAGCAGGTTGGAAATGCCGAAGAAGGCGAATCCGAACCAGAGACGGTTGGTTGACTTCCACCGCTTGCCCGTGTCGGTCAGCCAGAACCAGCTGAAGAAGATGCCGGCCAGCATGGCGATGATGCCCACGAGAGTGTTGAAGGATCCCGGAGCGATTTCAATGCCGCCGAACTTTCTGTTGATCCGCTGGTCCAGGAACATGAGCAGGGTGGTGCCCTGAATGGCGTAATCCACTCCGGCAACAATCTGCATGATCACGATGGGCACGAAGGCCTTGAGCCGCCGACGCTCCACTCCGACAATCCTCTTGGACCGCCAGATGACGGCAAAGAAAGCTATAGCCACTACAAAGGTGCAGGAGCTTACTGTGCTGGCCAGCGCATTAACGCTGACCTTGTGGGTGATCAGCAGGACGGCGATGACCAGGCCGATCGCCACTAGCACACCCAGGGCGCCAAAGCCATAGCGCTTACGCTCCTGGCTGTTGAGCGGACGCGTAGGCTTGGAACCCAGGGATCCAAAGAAACGATTGCCCGGCACACCGATGATGGCGGCGTAGATCAGCGCAGCTACCGCTCCTATCGCGAATCCATAATGGTAGTTGATCAGTCCCAGCTGCGCGGAGATGATCGGGGTAATGAACCCAGCGATGTTGTTGGCGATGGCGTGAATAGCAAAAGCACCATCACGACGGTTGTCCTTGCGGTGGAACAGCATGCCGGTCAGCGAGGCGTTCGAAGCTCCCATAATGGGCAGGTTCATGAGGATCATGCCCACGATGGCCATAGCTCGACCTTGGCTGACGGAGAAAGCCGGAATAGCCAAGAGCCCGCAGGACAGCCCCTTGACGATGTTGCCGATGACCAGGGCCTTGCGCGCCCCGAACACCCGGTCCGCCAGCCAGCTGCCCACAATGCCGAACATGGAATTGATGGCCGCCACGATAGCGATAAGCTGGGCTGCCTCCCCCTGGCTGAATCCCAGACCTTGGGTCCAAGGCTTATAGAGGTAGTAGATCGTCACGGCCCCGTAGGAGGCCCAACAGATCGAATTGAAGAAATTGCCGGCTGCCAGGGCGCCGATGCCCTTGGGATAGCCGAAAAAGGAGCGGTCCGCCCTCAGCCGGTTCAGCTCCTCCTCCTGTTGTCGGTCAACCTTGAGACCGGATTCATCGACCACAATATCCGGTTGCTCGTCACCGTTTTCCGCTGGTGTAGCCATACGCTTCTCCTCGCTTCTCAATGGTGCCAACCCTCGTTGTCCGGCACCCTTTTGCTCTGCGTGGAACCACAAGCTGTTCCACTTGGAACGGTAAATCCTCAGCCTTTCTGGCCTAGGTGCAAACCGAAGGGAAAAAGGTGGATATTTCTTGGTAATGCTGTCTGAACGCTACTCGACAAGGCCCCCCGACAAGTTGTAGCTTGCTCGGAAACCGCGCCATGGCAAAGGATTACGAAGAAAGAGACGCTAACCAGAACGACTCCAAACCAAAGACACAAGATTGTCCACCCATTCGACGATATCCCCCACCTTCTCGATAGGGCAGCCGTCCATAAACTGATGAGGTAAGGCGCGCAAAGGCATCAGGGCAGAGCGGCGCCGACGGATCGGAGACGACCCGATGGAGAGCATGACCGGCCAGAATCCGCCCGTCAGCGGAGGGAGTAGGTAATTCATCATGACATCACCCATGCACACTGATCAGGACTGCGTCGACGAGACAGCCCGTCGGATATATATCGGCAACACAGGCACCGTGGACTTTGACCTGACGCTGCCGACCAAAGGGGTGGAGGAAGCCACCATCGAATGGGCCAGCAGCGACGATCGATGGGTGAATCCTCAGGGCAAGGTCAATCAGCCCGAATACGGTCGAGGCGACCGTAACGTGACCCTGACCGCGACCGTCACCAAGGGCGAGGCCAGGGCCCAGCGCAGCTTTGATGTGACCGTGCTGCAGATGCCCAACAGGATCGAAGTGCGCAAGGTCTACCCCATCGAGATCAAGGCTCGCAAGGGCGCTACCTACTATCTGCCCATGTTCACGGCCGTACTGACCAAGGACGGACAGAAAGTCTCCCAGCGGGTCAACTGGGACGAAGGCGTTCAGCAGCGGGACGGGCAGACCGGTGAACACGACTTCCAAGGATCCATCGACGGCAGCGGCATCCGTGTGCAATGCAAGGTTCAGGTGATTGACGAAGACCCCGAACAGCCAGTGGATTCCAGCCCTAAGGTCCGCCGCGTGCCTATCAGCCGGGTTCGGCTGACCGGCGATGGAATGCTGGCAGACAACCAGCGCCGACGGATAGCCTTTCTGAAGACCCTGGACGACGATCAGCTCCTGGTTGAGTTCCGCCGAGCCTCCCACCTGGACACCAAGGGAGCCAAGCCCATGATCGGCTGGGACGCTCCGGACTCCAACCTGCGCGGCCACACCACAGGGCATGTCCTGTCCGCATACGCTTTGGGGTATGCCGCTACCGGCGACAAGGACATCCAGGCCAAGCTGACCTATCTGGTCGACGGACTGGCCGAGGTCCAGGCCGCCTTCGCAAAGGGCGGGACCACCAAGCCGGGCTTCCTGTCTGCCTACGACGAGAGCCAGTTCGACAAGCTGGAACAGTACGCGCCCTACCCCACTATCTGGGCGCCCTACTACACTCTGCACAAGATTCTGGCGGGCCTGATCGACGCCTACCACTTCGCAGGCAATGAAACGGCTCTGCGAGTGGCCTCGGATCTGGGCGACTGGGTCTATGACCGCGTCCACCGGCTTCCCCATGAGCAGTTGCAGAACATGTGGAGCATGTACATCGCCGGTGAGTTCGGCGGCATGAACGAATCCCTGGCCCATCTGTATGCCATCACCGGACGCCGTGAGCACCTGGAGGCCGCCCGCCTCTTCGACAACGACCGCCTCATGGTCCCCATGCGTCAGAAAGTAGATGCCTTAGGCGGGCTGCATGGCAACCAACACATCCCCCAGGTCATCGGCTCGGTGGAGCTCTTCCGCCATACCGGCCTGCCCTACTACCTGCATCAAGCCGAATTCTTCCTCAAGTCGGTCATGGGCCATCACATCTACGCCATGGGCGGCACCGGTCAGGGGGAGATGTTCCAGCAGCCCGATGTGATCGGTGCCCTGCTCAAGGACAACACAGCCGAATCCTGTGCCTCCTACAATCTGCTCAAACTGTCGGCGCTCCTGTTCTCCTTCGATCCCGACCAGACCTATGCAGACTACACTGAGCTGACCACACTCAACCACATCGCTGCCGGCACCGACCATGTGCCCCAAGGCGGCAGCCTCTACTTCTTCCCCACCCAGCCGGGCGGCCGCAAGAAGTTCGACGAGGAGAACAGCTGCTGTCACGGCACTGGCCTGGAATCGCACTTCTACTACGCCGATGGAGCCTTCTACACGGATGAAACGACCCTGTGGATCGAGCAGTATCTGCCCTGCAGCCTGAACGACATCGACCAGAAGATGGCGCTGAGCATGAAGGTGAACGACCGCCACCCCGAGAAGGTGACCATCACCATAGAAGCCCTGGACAGACCGCACCTGGCTCTGCGAGTTCCAGCCTGGACCCGTGGCAGAGTCCACATCGACATCGACGGAGCCCCGGCATCCCAGGCTCTCATGGGCACCGACCCGGCTGTAGCGATCTTGGAGGCGAGCGCTTGCGGGCTGGATTCCTGGTCAGGGGCCACCGTTACGCTGACGTTCGACCCGACTATCCGGCTGATCGGCACCCCTGACAGACCCTCCCTGGCCGCCGTGGCCTGGGGCCCTTACGTGCTTGCCGCCTTGAGTCCCAGCACCGATATGCAGAGTCTGGACATCAATCGGAAGGATCCCGGGTCCGCCTTCGAGCGCCAGGGCGAGAAGCTGGTCTTCCGTCACCGGGACAGCGGCCTGGAATTTGTCCCCCTCTGGATCATTGACGAAAACCAGCCCTATCATGCCTACGTCGAAGTGGCCAGCCACTGACCGCGTTCTAAGGCCAAGGTTTCAGCGACAGGAAGGACGGTCAGCACGGATCAGGCAATCATCACAAGTTTCCCCAACGATGCGGCGGTCTTCAAATCCGCCGGACGCTTCATCGGCACCCCCGGATGGATCCACGAGCGCCGCACCGTTGACAGCTTTGAGCTGATTCTGGTTGAAGAGGGCGTCCTCCCGCTGACCGTAGCCGGGCGGCATCATGATCTGAAGGCAGGCGGCCTGCTGCTGATCCCTCCCAGCATCCCTCATGAGGGCAGTCGACGGCTGGGACAGGAGCCGCTGACCTTCTACTGGGCCCACTTCACCTTGCCCGACTGGCAACGGGCCCAGGGCCTGCCCGACGAACAGAGTGACGGAAAGGACCAGGGCGCGGCACGCGTGGTGCTGCCCCTGGATTTTCGTCTGGCAGACAACAACCGGGTGACCGTCATGTTCAACCAGCTGCTCGACATCTATCAGCGCACCTACCCGGATCCCAGCCCCTACTGCAGCTATTTCATGACCTGTCTGCTCATTGAGATCTCCATGGGAAGGCCTGCACCAAAGGACCCTCAAAAAGCGGACGACGAGGACAGCACCCTCCAGAAGATCCAGGATTGGATCCGCATCAACGCCTGCGACCGGATCAGTGTGGGCAGCGTGGCAGAGAACTTCAACTACTCGCCCTCCTACCTGTCGACCATATACAAGCGACGGTTCGGCATGGGCATCACTGGACAGATCAGGCGGGTGCGCATCGAACGGGCGCAGGAGCTGCTCCTGTCGACCTCCATGGGCGTCAGACAGATAGCCGAGGCCTGCGGGTATGACGACCCCAAGTACTTCATGCGGGTCTTCAAACGGTTCTCCGGCCTGACCCCAACCAGGTACCGGTCCAGCTTTTCTCTGCGTCACTACAACAACGCCTAAAGTCTTTAGACTGGAAGCATGAGAATCGTCATACAGCGGGTCAGCCGCGCCCGAGTCGATGTTGTCGACGAACAGGGGCAGCCGGATCCCGATTTCAAACCCCAGAGCATTGGCACGGGCCTCTTGCTTCTGGTGGCCATCCAGGATGAAGACGGGATTGACCAGGTGGACTATGCCGTCCGCAAGCTGACCCGGATGCGCATCTTCTCCGACGAGGAGGGCCGAATGAACCGGTCGGTCCTGGACTGCGGCGGCTCCATCCTCTCCATCTCCCAGTTCACCCTCTATGCGGATCTGCGTCGCGGCAACCGTCCCAGTTTCATGGCAGCCGGAGAGCCCCGACACGCCCAAAGCGTCTGGCAGGACCTGAACCGGGCCCTGGCCGCGACCGGTGTCCCTGTTGTCGTCGGACGCTTCGGTGCCCACATGCGAGTGAATTCGGTCAACGACGGCCCTGTGACCATCCTGCTGGACACCGACAAACTGATGAAGACGGCGACCTCTTCAGCGGTTATTTGACGATGGGCCGCAGGGGCGCCGACACATCCAGCTGATGTTTGTCGCCGATTTTGGACGGATCGTTGATGATCTTGTCGACCACGGCCTGTTTGAGCTTCAGGTCGGAGCCGTCGCCCCAGACGATGACATGCTTGCCCTGGTCCAGCTCAGTGGTGATAGAGTCCTGGGTTTCCGCAGTCACCTTAGTCACCGAATGACGCATGGCCTCGGGCATGGTCGACAGAATCCGCAGGGTCTGCCTGACCGCCTGATCCTGCTGGGCACGATTGACGGTGGACACCTGGATGACCGGCACTCCCTTCACCGGCTTGGACACAGTATTGAGCACCCTCCCCTGTCTGTCGACGGCCGTCAGTTTGTCCTGCGCATCCTTGAAGACCGCAGTGGGCTCCTGGGCATCGAAGGTCACCTGCAGACCGTGAGGAAAACTCTTGCGGACCTTGGCATCGGTCACCCCGGCCATGCCACTGATCTCCTCCTCGACGCCATTGGTGGAAATCAGCAACAGTGAGCGATCCCCCTGATGGGCCACGATTGAAGCCACCCGATCGTTGGACACCCAGGCATTGCCGCCGCTGACACCGATCTTGTCAATCTGTAGGCGGAAGACCGGCGAGAGAAAGAGCAACCATGACAGTCCTGCAATAAGAGCCATGACCAGGACGACGACAGCTGTTCGGATCAGAACCAGCCTGCGGCTGACCTTCTTCTTCTCGCGCACCCGGGCCTGAAAGTCCAGAACCTTGGGCCGAACAAAGATCCCCAGCCCCTGATCCTCCTGGTCGCTGCCTATCCTGCCTGAGACGGGTCGATCCGGCGGTATGGTCCGGGCATCGACGAATCCGCCGGCCGAACTCGTCGAACGAGATTCTGCAGACTTGGATGTCACAGACTTGGAGGCTGAGGCACTGCTGCCTTTGACCAGCGAGCGGGATGATGAGGAGGCCGACCTTGGACTACGTGTCCGGGATCCCCCTGCATTCTTGGCACGATTCGGACGACCCTTGAAGCGCTTAGACCGCTTAAGACGCCTGCCCCGGCCGCCTGTCCTTTCAGCCTTAGACCGGTGACCTGCCAGTTCAGCAGCATCGGAAACGGTCGACCTGCCTGATCTGGCGGTTCTACCGGTCCGCGGTTCCTCTTTCGAAGACTTGGTGCGCCCAGACCGGGCTGTCCGTGCGGCCTTGGCAGCCCGGACAGCCCTGGTCCTGGAAGAGGCTCCACCTGAGGCGCTGCGACCCTTACCGGTCTTCACTGTTCGTCCCGTTCAGCCAGCTTGTCGAGAATGACCGGTCCCATGGCTGTGACATCGCCAGCGCCTACGGTCAGGATCACATCCCCAGGCTCCGCCCGCTCGGCCAGATCCAGAGCGGCCTGATGCATGTCCGGGCAGGCCCGGAAGACAGCTCCGGTCGACCTCTTCCCGGAATCTCGGGACTCCTGGTTCGATGCCTTGCGGGCAGCCGCGGGAATGGTCCCGGCATCCACGCCCGGAAAATCACTGGCCAGTTCACGGGCAGGGAAGATGTCAGTGACGGTCACGTCGTCCGCCAGAGACAAAGCATCTGCGAACCGGTCAGCGAAGATGGCTGTGCGCGAATACAGGTGGGGCTGGAAGAGCACCCTGATGGTCTGCCCCGGATAACGCCGTCTGGCGGCGGTCAACAGAGCAGCGATTTCCGTAGGATGATGGGCGTAATCATCCACTACGGTGACCCCATGCTGGATTCCGCGGACCTCGAAGCGTCGAGAGGCCCCGCGGAAGTCGGCGGCAGAAGCGGCGGCCGTATCGGGATCCATTCCCAACAGGATGGCGGCGATGATGGCCGCGGCGGCATTGCGGGCGTTGTGGATGCCGGGAATCGCCAAGTCCACCTGCAAATCAAGCGGCTTGCCGGCATCCAACCCTGCAGCCTGGAGCACCTGCGCCGGGAGAGCCAGACGGCAATGCTCACGACCGCTGCCACTGCTTTCGGACTCGGATTCGATGCGGACCAGGCCCAGAACCCCGGGCAGGGAGTCAGTATTCAGCTGAGGATCCGAGGCATAGACGATGATCTTGGCCCGGCAGTCCCCGTGCAGCCGCCGCAGCACCTCCAGGGCGCCCTGATCGTCCCCGCAGACCACTAGGAAGCGGCGGCCATGCCGGGCATGTTCCACAAAGGCCTGATGGAAGGCATCAGCCGTACCGTAGTGGTCTAGATGGTCGGGCTCCACGTTGGTGATGATGGCGATGTCGGGAGTGTACTTGCCAAAGCTGCCGTCGGACTCGTCCGCCTCGGCCACCAGGACCCGTCCGGCTCCCACATGCCCTCCGTCCATAGGCCCCTGGTCGCTCTGAAGGCTGCCCCCGATGGCGTAGCTGGGATCGGCCAGATCCCCTTGGCCGCCCTTGGTCAGCAGGTGGGCCAAGAGTGCACTGGTGGTGGTCTTGCCATGGGCACCAGCCACGGTGACCGAAATCCTGGAGGCCATGAGCAAGGCCAGAATGTCACTGCGATGAACCAGTCGGGCACCAGCGTCACGAGCAGCCAGAATCTCTGGATTGTCGGGCTTGATGGCACTGGACCAAACCACTGTGCGGGCCCCGGCCACGTTGCTGGCGTCCTGACCGATGGTGACCGGTATTCCCAGCTGACGCAGACGGCGGGCCTTGCCCCCCTCGGCGCGGTCGGAGCCCGAGACCTGCACCCCCTCCTGGTGGAGCATCTCGGCCAGCACGCTCATCCCAGCCCCACCGATGCCAATGAAGTGTGTAGGCCCCAGATCCTTGGGGTCGCGCACTCCGGCCTGGGCCAAGGCAGGCAGGCAGGGGTCCAGAACCGGCAGGGACCGGTCGCCGCCGTCCTGCCGACCGGACACGGTATTCAATTCATGCTTGGGCACAGTAGTTGCATCTCCTCCAACAGTTCAGGACCATCCAGGACGGGGTCGCCCGTCGCCTGCCTCCATTATGCCCGATTAGGCCCTCCCTGAGTCCTTGCGGGCAATGTGTTGGCCGGCCATGGTCAGAATCTGCTCGGCCATTACCTGAGCAGCGTCGCGAATCCCGTACCCCCAGGCCCGGCGGCGCATGTCAGCCAGCCTATCCTTATCAGCCATAAGAGCAGGGACGTGCTCGGCCACCCATTTGGCATCCAGTGACGCATCATCGACCATAAGGCCTCCCCCGGCCTGAACGACTGGCTGGGCGTTGAATCGCTGTTCACCGTTGCCAATGGGCAGGGGCACATAGACGGCAGGTACACCCAGGGCAGCCAGCTCACTGACAGAACCGGCACCAGCCCTGCAGACCACCAAGTCGGCGCAGGCGAAGGCCAGATCGATCCGCTCCAAGTATTCGGCCATATGGTAATCTCCCTGGCCCTGGTGAGCCGGGTCCAAATCGTTGATGACCCCATCGCCCAGATCAGCCGCCACCTGCTCTCTGACTTGGTCGGCCTTGCCACGGCCCGTCAAATGGATGACCTGGGTTTGATCCAGTAGCTGCCGTGCCGCGCCAGCCACCGCCGTATTGAGACTGAGCGCACCCAGGGATCCCCCGGTGACCAGGAGGATGGGCCTATCGGGATCCAAACCCAAGGACTGTGCAGACTTCCTGCGAGCGCCCATGGGATCGGTCTCCATCTGCTTGGCCAGTCGGGCGATGGCCGGCCGCAGGGGAAGACCCACGCGGCGCACGGGCACTCCGGCCCGGGCTCGGATGCCGGTATCCTCATAGGCCGTACCTACAAAATCAGCCCAGCGAGCGCCCAGTTTGTTGGCCATGCCTGCCCGGGCGTTCTGCTCGTGGACGACGATGGGCAGACCCAGGTTCCGTGCAGCCCTGTAGGCCGGCGCCGAGGCATAGCCGCCAAAGCCGACAACCAGGTCGGCCGACCGATCCTGCAGATAGCCTCGAACCCGCTGCACCTCATGCCGCCAACGCCGAGGGAAGCCCAGAGCGGCCTTACTGGGACGACGAGGGAAGGGCACCTTCTCAATCAGGTCCAGGGGCAGTCCGGCGGCCGGCACCAGGTCGTGCTCCAACCCGACAGCGGTACCGATCACGCTGACAGCAGCCTGGGGGCAGCGCTCCCGAATGGCCGCAGCCACACTGAGCAGAGGGTTGACATGCCCTGCCGTCCCCCCTCCGGCCAGCACCAGATGGGGACCAGCACCTTTTCCGGGATGCTCCTGGCCGTCCCCAGGCATCCCGTTCTCAGTCCTCGTCGCTGTCGTCATCCGCGAATCCGCTTCCTTTCTGCCATATCCATTCCCTATCTCAGGACCCGTCCGTGGCCGCCTTCACGTCCGGTTGAGTCCGAATCATCTGCAGGGCCACTCCGGCCGAAGCCAGGCAGGAGATCAGGGCGGTCCCTCCAGCCGAAACAAAGGGCAGGGGCAGGCCGATGACCGGCAACAGGCCAAGAACCACGCAGATGTTGACCAGGGCTTGACCCACCAGCCACACATCCAGGCAGATCAGCACCATGCCCGCATACCGGTTCCTGGTGGTCAGGGCGATCCTCAGCATGCACCAGCCCATGACCACGAAGACCAGAATAAGCATGGCCGCCCCTACAAAGCCCAGCTCCTCGCCGATGACAGCGAAGATGAAGTCATTATGCGCCTCGGGCAGGTAGTTCCACTTCTCCCTGGAGTTGCCCAGCCCGACCCCGGTCAGACCCCCCGAGGCCATAGCATACAGCCCGTGTATGGACTGGTAGCAGACACCCTGAATGTCATCCGCCGAGCACTTGCCGTAGGCGGCCATGATCCGCTGGGTCCGGTTGCTGTTGCCGTAGACCGAAAAGCCGATGACCGCGGCCATCCCCAGAACTGCCAGGCTGAGCAGCCAGCGCAGGGGGAAGCCCGAAACCAGGAAGGCCACGAAGCCGATAATGACGATGATCATGGCCGTTCCCAGGTCCTTGCCCAGCATGATCAGCAGGAAACTGACGATAAAACCGGCGGCAGGCTTGGCATAGGCCTTGGCCAGGCTCTTCAGGTCGGAATCCTTGCCAGCCTGCCGCTGGGCTTCGATCAGGGCCTGGGGCAGCCATAGACACAGGGCCAGCTTGAGCAGCTCGGCCGGCTGCATGGAGATGCCCCCCACCGAGATCCATCCCTCATTGCCGTTGGCGGACCGCCCCAGCGGAGTACGCGTCAGCAGCTGAATACCCTGGCTGACAATCAGAAACCCCGTACTCCAGCTCCGGTAGCGGTCGATGCTGATCCGCACAGCCAGAAGGGCCAGCAACAGCCCCACCACGGCGTATATGCTCTGACGAATAACCTGGCTCCAGGGAGAGCTGCCCTGGGCCACCAGATCCACAGCCGAGGAGGAAAAGACCATCATCAGGCCGAAAACCG
Organism: Bifidobacterium sp. B4142; assembly: GCF_026537325.1. GTDB lineage: Bacteria > Actinomycetota > Actinomycetes > Actinomycetales > Bifidobacteriaceae > Bombiscardovia. Next base: position 152,891 of record NZ_JAFNMJ010000002.1, on the reverse strand, counting down.
TAGTGGCGACGACCGTGGCCAAAAAGCCGTAGTAGCACCAAAGCGGGTTGAGAATGGCCCGCCAGCCCCGGTAGTTCCCCTTGCCGCCAGACCCCCGGGAGGGATCCTTGTGCGGATCAGTGTCGCGCTTCATGCTCGTGGACCCACTGTTCGGCCTGCCGGGCAAACTGGTCACCCCGGTCGGCATAGGAGGCGAACTGGTCCATTGAGGCGCAGGCGGGGGCCAGCAGAACCACTTGGCCAGGCTGTGCATAGGAGCCAGCCGCACGGACGGCCCGGGCCATAACCTGATCGCCGGCACCAGGATCGATGAAAGTCACCGGCAGATCGGGCGCCTGGTCCTTGATGGCCTGGGCCATGGGCTGCTGATCCTGGCCGATGACCACGGCTGCAGCCAGCTTGGACCTGCGGGACCGAACCAAATCGTCAAAGCGGGCACCCTTGGCCAACCCGCCTGCCAGCCAGACCACCTGGCCGTCATGGTAGCTGGCCAGAGAAGCCTCGGCGGCATGGGCGTTGGTGGCCTTGGAGTCGTCTACAAAACGGATGGCCTGCGAACCCTGGCCCAGGGTCGCCACGGTGCTGATCCTATGGTCGCCGGGTGTGAAAGTACGCATGGCCTCGATGGCCACGTCGACCTTGGCCCCAGCTCCTAGTGCCAAGGCCAGGGCACAGAGGGCATCAGCCAACAGATGGGGGTAGACCGTGCCGTCAGGCTCGCATAGATCCGCCAGGTCGGCAACCCGGACTAGCCGGACGCCCTCCTCAGGGTTCTGACCAGTCAATCCGCTGCGGTCTATGACCCAGCCGTCCTCCACGCCCAGTTGCCCAGGCTCGGGCCGACCCAGAGTGAAGCCCACCCGTCGGCAGCCGGGAGCCGGCTGTGCCTGTCTGGCCAGATCGGAGACCCGGGAGTCATCAGCGTTGTAGACCAAGGCCTTGCGCACGCCCTGGTAGATGCGCGCCTTGTCGGCCGCATAGGCCTCGAAGCCCCCGTGCCAGTCCAGGTGGTCGTCGGCCAGATTGGTGATGGCCGCGCACTCCAGGGCCGGCGAGAAGGTGAAGTGCAGCTGGAAGGAGCTCAGCTCCACGCAGAGCATGTCATTGTCGGGGTCCAGGACGGCTGTGGAGACGGCCTTGCCGATGTTGCCCACCGCAGGGGCCGTGAACCCACTGGCCTGCATCATGGCGGCGACCATCCTGGTGGTGGAGGTCTTGCCATTGGTGCCGGTGATTCCGATCCAGGGGGCTGGCCGGCCGGTCCGCGCTGCGGGCACCCGCAGCATCCAAGCCATCTCCACCTCGCTGACCACAGGGATGCCACGACGCTGCGCCTCAAGGATAAATGGGGTGCGCGGATTGAAGACGGGCGAGGCCATGACCAGGTCCACCTGGCTCCAGTCCACCTGGTCGAAGTCATGAAGATCGGCCTGGGGGGCGCGTTGATCCACAGTAGTCACTCCGGCCGCCCGGCCTCGCAGGGCTGCGGCCACGCTCCGTCCGGAAATGCCCAACCCGGCAACCAGTACACGCTTCTGGCTCAAGTCCATATCCATGAACACCTCATTCCGCTAGCTCCGGCATCTGCTTGGCATGATACCGGCTGCCGAAGTCCGGTACCGTGAATGGACGCACTCAGATAGGCAACCCGGAACGGACCACCCAGTCTGCATAGAAGCAGACCAGGGCCAGCAGGACGAAGATCAGGTCCACCATCCAGAACCGGACAACCACCTTGGACTCCTGCCAACCCATCAGCTCGAAGTGGTGGTGGATGGGCGCCATCTTGAAGACACGCTTGTGAGTGAGCTTGAAGTAACCCACCTGGATGACGTCGGAGGCGGCCTCGCCCACGAAGAGTCCGCCCAGGATGACCGCCAGAAGCTCGGTATGGGTGGCGATGGACAGGGCTGCAAAAAGCCCGCCCAGAGCCAGGGATCCGGTGTCCCCCATGAAGATGGAGGCCGGATTGGTGTTGTACCAGAGGAAGCCGAAGCAGGCCACGGCGGCGCAGCAGGCGATGATGGCCAGGTCCAAGGGGTCGGAGACCGCATAGGCATGGCCGGGATGGCCGCCACCCTTCAAGTGGTAGCTCTCCCAGATTGCAATGACCGTATAGCCCACGAAGGCAATCATGGAGGAACCCGAGGCCAGACCGTCCAGGCCATCGGTCAGGTTGAACGCATTGCTCCAGGCCGTCATCAACAGATTGACCCAGATAATGAACAGCACCACGGACAGGACGCTGCCCGCCATTCGGAAGTCGATAATAGGGTGCTCAACGAAGGATATGCCTGCCTGAGCGCTGGGATAGCCGTTCTTGGTGGGCAGCTTGAGGGCCAGCACCGCGTATATGGTGGCCAGAATGAACTGGCCGATGAACTTGGCCCTGACCGACAGGCCCAGATTCTGCTTCTTACGCACCTTGGCAAAGTCGTCGATAAAGCCCAGGAAGCCCATGGAGAGCATGGCAAACAGAACCAGCATGGCCGACAGGGACACGGACTCCCCCCGGGACAGGTAGCGGTAGAGCGCCGAGGCTGCCCAGCCCAGCAGGATGGCCAGGTTGATGACCAACCCGCCCATGGTCGGGGTGCCACGCTTGACCAGATGGGACTTGGGCCCATCCTGGCGGATGTACTGGCCGTAATGCAATCGGTGGACCAGCCGTATCAGCAGGGGGGTCCCTGCCAGCGTCACCACCAGGGCGACCAGGATTCCGATGATGAGGGCAATCACAGTGTGTACTCCAACTCTTGAATTCTGTCCTTGAACGTTCGAACCCGCTGCGGGTATACCAGTGCACTCATGGCTCAGCCCTGCCAGCGGTCGGCCAGACCGGACAGGCCGGACATGTGCGAACCCTTGAGCAGGACAAGATTTTGCCGGTCCGGATGCCTGGCGCACAGGCGACGGACCATCTGATCGGCCTGGTCAGCATCCTGGGCGAAGAGAACGCACATGGCCCCAGACTGTTCCTCGCTGGGATCAGATAGGCCACCAGCACCACGGACAAGGGCATGAACCAACCTGTCCATCTGCTGATCCCTGCAGCCCACCGCAACCAATGCATCGATGCCCAACCGACGGCAGTAGGCGCCGATCTCCTGGTGCAGCTGCTCGCCTCGATCGCCCAGCTCAAGCATGACCCCCAGGACGGCTATCCGATAGACCGGGCCATCGGATCCCCTCCAGGTAGCCAAGGCGTCCAGACCAGCCCGCACGGAATCGGGATTGGCGTTGAAGGAATCATCGATCAGGGTGAAGGAGGCATCCGGCAACCGGACCGAAGACAAAGCCATCCGATGCGGACTTATTTGCCGCTGCCGACCCAGCTCATCGGCGATGCGTTCTGCGTCCAGACCCAAGGCGTGGGCTACCGTGGCGGCAGCCAGAGCATTCATGACATTGTGCCGTCCCGGAATGCCCAGACGCAGCCGCACTGGTTGCTGGCCACGCAGACGCAGCTCGAAGGCCGGCCTGTCCAGACTGTCGCTGTCCAGGTAGCGAGCCGAGCCATCCAGGTCGCGGTCCTGCCCGCCATCATCAGCGGCCATGCCAAATCGCAGAACAGACCCAGAGGCCAGATCAGCCATGGCGGCCACCCGGGAATCGTCGGCATTGAGCACGGCGGCCCCGCCCGGCACCAGGCCTTGCACGATCTCGCTCTTGGCCTGGGCGATGCGCTCTACGGAGCCGAATTCACCCAGGTGTGCTACTCCCACCTTGAGGACCAGAGCCATGTCCGGGGGAACCATTTTGGTCAGCCGGGCGATCTCACCCACGTGGTTAGCGCCCATCTCGGCCACCAGATATCGGGTGTCGGGCCCCACTTCCAAGGCGGTCAGAGGAAGGCCGATCTCGTTGTTGAAAGACCCGACAGGGGCCACCACCGGACCAAGGAGTGCCAGCAGAGAGGACAGCAGATCCTTGGTGGTGGTCTTGCCGACGGATCCGGTGATGCCGATCACAGTAAAGGGTTCTGCCGCTGCACGCCGACGGTCCATATTGGCCCGGGCCAGCAGCCCCAGGGCAGCAACCGTATCGTCCACGAGAATCTGGGACAGGTCAGCGCCCGGAACGAGATGATCGACCAGGGCCGCGCGGCAGCCCTTGGCTCCCAGGCCGGGAACATAGTCATGGCCATCCACATGCTCGCCCTTGATGGCTACGAAGAGGCCATCAGCCCCCGCCTGCCGGGAGTCGGTCACCACCCGCATGCGCACGGACCGCCGGTCAGGTTCACGACCAGAACCGACTTCAACCAGCCGACCGTGCACATATTCGACGACCTCATCCAGGGTCATGGGCATGGACCCGGCCCTTACAGACTGACTCATCCTCACCTCTCAGGACATCTCGCGGGAGACGCGCAGGGCGCTCCTGATGTTGTTGCGTTTGACGCCGGCGGCCATGGTCATGGCGATGCACAGGGACAGATCGTCACTATTCGCATCGGCGGGCAGGGATTGGCGGGCCAGCCCATCGGATTCCTCGTTACGCTTGGCCACGATGGTATGCCCGCCCAGGTTGAACCCGTATCGACGGGCCCTGGAAATCAGCCGAACGTGCCGCATATCGCGGGTGGAGCCCTCCTGGGCGCCCAAGGCCACCACATCCAGATCCACTGCCTGCAAAGCGTCCCTGGCCAGGGTCTGATCGTCCACGGATATGACCACGGCGGCCGCTCCATCCTCCAGGGCGATGGACAGACTGCGCTGCACATCGAACATGCTCAAGGGATATTCCAGATCCAGTCGCCTGTCCAGCGAGTATGAGCCCTTGGCGCTGAGAATGCCGACAGGATTGCCCAGCACATGCAGGAAGTCAGCCAAAAGATCCACCTGGTCCTGCACCTGGGAACCGACCAAAGCGAAGACAGCCAAGGCTCCTGAAGGATCACCGGCGGCATTGGCCAGCAATTGGCCCATCTGCCAGGCATGCATGGTACCGAAGAGCAGGGGTATACGGGCTCGGCCCACCTCTTGACGGGCCGAGGTCGGCAACAGGGCCGCATAGGCGCCGCGAAGCTCAGCCTCCTCAATCATGCCCTGGTCCACCTGCCGGTCTGCAGGCACGTAAAGGCTACCGGGCCGCACTGAGGGCAGGTCGTCCACCAGTGAAGTCACCGTAACTGGTTCAGCGAAATCAGGGACCAAGGTCAGCCCGTAGCGCCCCTTGAGCTGACCCAGGGTCAGTCGTCGGGAGATTGATTCACTCAGCGCACTCATGCTGCAATCTCTCCTTCGTCCGGGAACGCCATGATGCCTGCCGGTATCACCATGTTACCGGGATAGCATCGGTTCTGGGCGGGGACGTGGGGACCTGGTATTTCTGCATAAGGAATTCACCGATCTGGGCGAAGATGGGACCGGCGGTGATGCTGCCGAAAACGCCATCGCTGCTGTGGGGATTCTTCAGCACCACGGTGACCACAAAATGAGGGTCGTCAGCAGGCAGGATGCCCACCCAGTCGCTGATGATGCCACCCAGGCCGCCCGAGCTGTCGGCCACCTCGGCAGTGCCCGTCTTGGAGGCCACCCGATAGCCCTCTACCTTGGCCGTATTCTGGTACTTTTCAGCCACTGACTCCATGCCATTCATAACGGTAGCCGCCACCTTCTCGTCCACTACCCTCACCCGGTTGGCATTGACGGCACCCTGGCCGTGGATGATGGTCTGATCAGCGCGGACCCCCTTGTTGGCCAGGGTGGCGATGACGTTGGTCAGCTGGATGGCGTTGGTGGCATAGCCCTGGCCGAACAATACCGTATTGCGGGTGCGCCGATCCCAGGTCTGAGGCGAAGTCAGCAGGCCCTTGGACTCCCCCGGCAGACCTAGTGCCGAAGCCTGGCCGATGCCAAAACGGGTCAGATAGTCGTAGCGCTTCTGGTCCGGGTAGTGTTCGCCGGCCATGACCATGCCCACGTTGGAGGAATTCTGCAGAATGCCGGCAAGGGTCCAGTGCTCGGCTGGATGGTCGAAGGCGTCCTTGTACTGCTGGTTGTCCACGGTGATGTGGTCGGGCACGGTGAAGCGGTCGCTCATGGAGTGCACCTGCTCCTGGAGCATGCCGGAGATCGAGATGGTCTTGCCGATGGAACCGGGTTCGAAGGTCTCCGCCACCGCCCGCGAGGAGTTGACCTTGGCCTGGTCGCTGCCCGCCTGGTAGTCATCGGTGTCGGCCAGGGCCAGGATCTCGTTGGTGCGGGTGTCCTGGACGACAGCCAGGGCCCAGTCGGCATGAAATCGCTGACAGCCTGACTTGAGGGCTTGACGGACGTACCACTGAACGTCTTGATCAACGGTCAGGGTGACATCCTTGCCGTTGATCGGATTGCGCTGACGGGTCACGGTTCCGGGGATCTCCTGACCAAGCATTCCCTGCTGGTAGACCGTGTAACCGTCAGTACCGGTCAGCTGCCGATTCTCCATCTGCTCGATCCCGGCCACGCCCTTGCCGCTGTCGTCGATGCCCCCGATCAGGGCTCCCATCAGATCCGCATGCGGATAGGTGCGCTCACTGCTCAGTTCTGCCGTGATGATCCCCTGCAGCCCCAGCTTGTCGATGGAGCGCTTGACCTCGGGAGTCACCCGCTTGGCCAGAACCACGTACCGTCCAGGGACGCTGAGCTTGCCGCCCAGCTCCATGGCGTTCATGCCCAGGGCCGGCGCCAGGAGGCGGGCCACGCCGGCAGCACCGTCAGCGCCCACCGGATGGCCTTTGATGCTATGGCAGTCACTGCCTGTGCGCTTGGTGCAGTTGATAGGTATGAAGGAGGCGGCCGCCTCGGGGTCGCCGATGATGTTGTACCGCTCCAGGCTCTGGGCAAGCACCCGGCCATTGACATCCAGGATGCGGCCACGCTGGGCCTTGATGGTGTGCGGCACAGTGCGGCCCGCCGCAGCCGCTTGCGCCATGGACCTTCCGTCGAAGAGCTGGATATAGGCCAGCTTACCCAGGGCCAAGGCGGCCACCAGGACCAGAATCAGACCCACAGACAAGGAACGTTTGCAGAAAGACAGGTGCCAGGAGCGTTTGGTTCCGTTGCCGCTCATGGATGCCCCGCCTTGCTCTGGGCATCCTGAGGGGGCTTGTAGCCCTGCAGATCGATGGAGTTCAGGCCCTGCTGGGGCTGCATGCCCAACTGCTGGGCCTTGTCCGGCAGGGAGGCTTGGAGTTGGTCGAGCTTGTTCTGGTCATCCTGGACGTCCTGGGTCAGATTGCTGATTTCATGCTGGACCCTGGTGGCCTCGAAGGAGTCCTGGACCATCTGGGTACGCAGCATCAGGGATCCGAACATGCAGGCGGCCAAAAAGATCACGGAGGTCATGATGCGCAAGAGAGGATTGCCGCGGGTCCGCGTCCAGCCGATCAGACGCCGAGCCCCCTCAGCAAATGGACCTCGTTCGGGACGGCGGGCCTTGCCTGTGCCCTTGATCAGACTGAGCTCAGGCCTGGTGGGCATCTCCTGGATGCGAGGATGACCCTTGTCCGCAGATGTCTTGGAACGGACCGAACGTGCTGGCATGGTCATGACCGGCGCCTCGATTCCGAACCGTGGCCGACATGACGATGGTGACCGGCTGAGCCCTGCCCACGGGCCTCGGCCTGAAGCCGACGACGACGCTCCTCGGGGATGGCTCCGATCTTCTCAACAGCCCGCAGGCGCACTGAAGCAGACCTGGGGTTGCGTTCCCGCTCGGCCGCATCGGCCTTAACAGCACCATGAGTCAGGTCCGACAGGTAGGGTCGGGCCTGATCGGGCACCACCGGCATGCCTGCAGGAAGATCCACATGCAGCCCTGGCGCCATGAAGCGCTTGACCATGCGGTCCTCCAGGGAGTGATAGGACTCCACGACCAGACGACCGCCCTTGGCCAGCCGCAGAATGGCCTGGGGCAGGGTGCGCCTCAAACGATCCAACTCTCCATTGACCTCGATGCGCAGGGCCTGAAAGACCCTCTTGGCCGGATTGCCAGGAGGACGGTGGCCACGCGGCACTGCCCTATCGACCAGACGGTCCAGCTGGGCCGAGGTGGTCAGCGGTTGCTCCTGCCTGGCTTCAACGATGGCTCGTGCGATGCGTCCTGCATAGCGCTCCTCCCCATACCGGGAGAAGATGTAAGCCAGCTGGTCCTGGTCGTACTCGGCCAGGACCTTCGCAGCCGTCAGCTCCTGGCTGGTGTCCATGCGCATGTCCAGCGGAGCATCCTGACGGTAGGTGAATCCCCTGTCGCGCTGGTCGATCTGCAGAGAAGACAATCCCAAATCCATGAAGACCAGGTCCACCTGGCCTACATCCAGGGCATCCAGCTGCTGGTCCAGCTGATCAAAGGGGGCGTGAACCGGCGTGAAACGGTCGGCCAGGCCCTCGTCGCGCATCCGGCCAGTGGCCAGATCCAGGGCCTGGCTATCCCTGTCTATGCCAATAAGACGGGCCTCAGGGCAGGACTTGAGAAAGGCGGTGGCGTGACCAGCCAGGCCCAGCGTGCAATCCACAGCCACGGCCCCAGGGTGCTCCAAGGCGGGCCGAGCCAGCGCAAGGCAGCGTTCCAGTAGGACGGGACGGTGGACCTTGCCGCTGTCCACGGCCTCCTGGTCGAGAGGATTGCGTTCTGACATCAGGGCCTCCATCAGCAATCCACCGCCGGAAGAACATCATCGGCAATGTCGGCATAGCCCTGCTCCTTGCTCTCCAGGTAGGCAGTCCAGGAATCCTGATCCCAGATTTCAGCACGGGTGCCCACGCCGATGACCACGACGCGGCCGGTCAGCCGTGCATAGGAGCGCAGCATGGGCGGGACCAGAATGCGGCCCTGCTTGTCCGGGACCTGGTCGACGGCGCCTGACAGAAATACGCGCAGGTAGTCCCTGGCCGATTTGTCACCCATGGAGGTGTGTTGGATGCGCACGGCCATCCGCCGAAATTCCTCGGTGGGCAGCAGGCTGACGCAGCGTTCCTGGCCACGGGCCATGACCAGGCCCTGACCCAGCTGAGCGCGGAACTTGGCGGGCAGAGCCAGGCGGCCCTTGGCATCCATCTTGGGGGTGTAGGTGCCCAGAAGCATGGGCGGCAGGGAAGGCGAGGCGGCATCTGCGTCGTATGTATCGGCCATGCCCCACCTCCAATGCCAGTTTGGTATCCATGGGACGGCCCCACCGGGTAGCGTCCCCTACGCAGTGCTCCCCATTTTACCCCACTTATCCCCATTGCTCACCACCTTGACACCACTTCAGGCCCAAACCCAACCATTCGCCCCGCCGAAGGGTTCACCTCGGCGTTTCGCCACCCGGTAAAGAGGGCACGGCCAAGGGTCAGTTGAACCGAAAAAGTAGAGGACGGGCGGTATATTGGATCATCCGATTTTGAACATTCCACAGAACGGACGCACATGTCGAGCTATTCCTCACAGCTGCATGAAGAGCAGACGGCGGTGGACAGGGCCTACGGCCGTCTGGACGAGCTGCGGACGCAGGCCAGGACCAGACTGGACGCGGTTCGGGCCGCCGGCTCCCACGGTTCCCCCACCCAGCGCACCGAACGGGATTCCTTTGCCAACATGTACGAGGACCGGCTCACCCAACTGCGAGCCATGGAGGACCGTCTGGTCTTCGGCCGACTGGATACTGCCCAGGGCGGTCGGCGATATATCGGACGACTGGGCCTGCTCGACAGCAACCATGAGCCCATCCTGACCGACTGGCGTGCCGAGGCCGCACGCCCCTTCTACGAGGCCACTCCAGCGGACCACGGCGACATCGTCATGCGTAGGCACATCACCCTTAACTTCCGCCAAGTCACCGGCATCGAGGATGAGGTTCTGGACCTGTCGGCCCCAGAAGTGGACAAGGCGGCCCAGGGCGGCACCCTGGCCGGCGAGGGCGCGCTCATGGCATCCCTGTCCAGCCGGCGCACCGGGCAGATGACCGACATCGTGGCCACCATCCAGGCTGAACAGGACCGGATCATCCGCTCCCCCATGACCCGTCCACTGGTGGTCCAGGGCGGGCCGGGCACCGGCAAGACGGCCGTGGCCCTGCACCGGGCGGCCTATCTGCTCTACACCCATAGGCGTCGACTGGAGAGTTCAGGCGTGCTGATCGCCGGGCCCAGCAACGCCTTCCTGCACTATATTGATCAGGTCCTGCCCTCCCTGGGCGAGACCGGAGTGCTCAGCCGCACCATGGGCGACCTCATCCCCGGCATCAGCACCGAACGCCAGGAGGACCCGCACGTGGCCCGGCTCAAGGGAGACATCCGCATGGCCGAGGCCGTAGCCAATGCCGTCGCCTCCCGGGAGCGGGTGCCTGCCTCCCTGCCCACGGTCAAGGTGGATGGGGTGGCCGTCCCTATGCTGGCGGTCGACCTGGAACAGGCCCTGGTCGATGCCCGACGCAGCCACCAGCCCCACAACAAAGCCAGGAATACCTTCGTGCGTTCGGCCCTGAACGCCATGACCGCCCGCTATGCCGAGGGCGTGGACTATCAGCCTGGAGCCGAGGAACTCGCCCGGCTCACCTCCCTGCTGAGACTGAACGACCAGGTGCGGCGGACCCTCAATCTAGCCTGGCTGCCCATGAACCCCCGCTGGCTGGTCAATGACCTCTGGTCCAGGCCGGATCGTCTGCGCCGGTTCGCCCCTTGGCTGACTCCTGAACAGATTGATCTGCTGACCCGCCAGGACGGCGCCGAACTGACCGTATCCGACATTCCCATCCTGGATGAGGCCATGGAGCTGTTGGGCCCTGACCCCCGTCAGGCGGACCGCGACCAGGCTGAAAAGGCCCGCCGCGATGAGGAACGACGGTTTGCCAGCGACACCTTGGCCCAGAATGGCATCGGAACGGGCATCGTGACCTCGCAGATGCTGCTTGATTCCATCAACGGCCAGGACGAGAACCAGGCAGCCACTCAGGCGGCCGCCGACCGCGAATGGGTCTACGGGCACATCGTGGTCGACGAGGCCCAGGAGCTGACAGCCATGGACTGGAGGATGCTGGTCCGGCGCTGTCCCTCCCGATCCTTCACCATCGTCGGGGACGTGGCGCAGACGGCCGCACTGGGTGGCACCCGGTCCTGGGCCTCCACCATGGACGCGCTTTTCGGACCGGATGGATGGGATCTGCGGCAGCTGACCATCGACTATCGCAACCCTCGTCAGGTATCCAACCTGGCCTCCTCCTTCGCAGCCTCCGAGGGCCTTGAGGTTTCGACCCTCAAGGCTGTGCGCGAGGTGGAAGGATCGGTAAGCCGCCTACGGGCAGAGGATCGGGTCAGTCTGTTGGACCAGCTGCCTGACCTGGTGCGCGAACTGGCGGAACGTCATCTGGGCAAGGACGGCACCGGACGCCTGGCCATCATCGTTCCCAGCGCCCTGCAAGCCGAAGTCAGCTCGCGCCTGCATATTGATAAGGCTCAGGAGCATCAGATCACGGTCACGACCACCGGCCACACCAAGGGCCTGGAGTTTGATGCCGTGGTTCTCGTGGAGCCTGGTGCCATTCAGGATGAGGCTCCTTCCAGGCTGAGCGCAGCGTCTGACCTCTATGTGGCCATGACGCGCCCCACTCAGGAGCTGGTCATTGCCCAAACTTCCGGGGATCAGAAACTATTGAACCTGGGATGAAGTATCTAGTGCCGGGCCAGTATCAGGCCTGGCACCGCGTTCACTTCCAGTCACAGGCCAGCCCCGTCACACAATGACGGAAGCTGCTCGCCTGCTGCAGGCAGAATGGCCGGTGCCCGAATAGCCGAATTCAGGACTGTGCAGTAGCAGACTGCTCTTCAGCTGACTGGTCTTCGGCGCGCAGGGTGTCGATGGCCTGCTGGAAGTCCTCCAGGTTGCTGAAGTTGCGGTAGACCGAGGCGAAGCGCAGATAGGCCACCTCGTCCAGCTCCCGGAGAGGCTTCAGGATAGCCCTGCCGACCTCTTCCGAATCGACCTGTGCCAGGCCACGCGAACGCAGATCCTCTTCGACCTGCTGGCCCAAAAGTTTCAGGTCATTTTCATCAATGGGCCTACCTTGGCAGGCCTTCCTCACGCCAGCAATGACCTTGTCCCGATTGAAGGGCTCGGCATTGCCTGAGCGCTTCATAACCAGGAGGATTGAGGTCTCCACCGTGGTGAACCGACGCGAGCATTGCGGACACTCACGGCGGCGTCTGATGGCATGGCCGTCGTCGCTGATTCGCGTATCCACAACCTTGGTATCGGGATTTTGGCAGAAAGGACAGTGCATGTGCACTATCATAGCGCCAAAGAACCTCAAGACCCACGTATACCGGGCCTATCAGCGTATAACACTGGACAAACTCCTCAAACTCAGCTAGTTACCCTTTTCCAGTCGACAAGCTATTGAAGCCCCATTGGTGATTTCCTGAACCGAAGATCACTGCCTCACTCGTCGCTGGGAATCAGAATTCGGTCCCCAACGCGCAGATTGGGTGAGGACATATTGTTGATCTGCATGATGCGGTCTACGTTTTTAGTGACGTCCTCGCCTTGCGGCGTGATTGAGGCCGCATAGGACCAGACATTATCGCCCGGACGAACTGTACGGGTGACGACCTCCTGTGGTCCTGGAGCGGAGCTTGCCGGACGAGCCATCAATCCGACCCCAGTCAGGGCCAAGGCGCTCACTGCTAGGAAAACCACAGATCTGCGTATGGTGACGCTCGCAAAACCCTGCGCGGACAAACATGCTGTTATAGCTCCACGCAGACGAGCCATGATGGATGAGAACACAGCACTGATACGCGTCCGGCAGTCCGAAAACAGGTTCGAAGGCGCGGACATGCGGGAACTGGCGCAGGAACGAACAACCATGGCACACCTCTTTCGAACATTTGTTCTATCGAACAGATGTTCTCATTGTGGCACTGCAGTCGTCATTTGGCAAGACCGATTCGAACATTTGTTTGATTTTTCACTTCAGGCAGGTTAAGCTGGGTTCAGTTTCCAAGGAAAGGAGCCATCAGTGAGCACCATCCCCTTTGCCGGGTCTGCGACCATGAGCTCCGCCAGCCAGTCCACCACCACTGACAACGCAACCTCTCAGGAAAAGGCCGAGACCTCAGCCAAAAACGAAGCGAAAGAAAACGCCGCCACCACTGAGAGCCCGAATCAAGGATCCAGGCCTGAGCTGACCGATCGACAGGCCAGGGTGTTGGAAGCCATCAAGCGTCACCTGTCAGAGCGCGGATTCGTGCCCTCCTACAGGGAGATCGGCAGAGACGCTGGACTGCGCAGTACTTCTTCTGTCAAGCACCAACTTCAGGTCTTGCAGGATCTGGGCTACATTCGTCTGACTGCAAACAAGGGCCGTGCCATAGAACTGGTCCAGAACCATCCTGAGCCGACCGCAGGAACCGCCAGAATCGTTCCTTTCCCTGACGCAAAGGCCGACGAGGCCATCATGCAGTCACGCGATGTACCCCTGGTCGGCAGAATTGCCGCCGGCCAGCCCATTCTGGCCGAACAGCATGTGGACGATGTCATGCGCCTGCCGGAACGTTTGACCGGATCCGGCGAGCTCTTCATGCTTGAGGTCCATGGGGATTCCATGGTCGATGCCGCCATCTGCGACGGGGACTTCGTGGTCGTCCGCCGCCAGCAGGAGGCCGAGAACGGAGATATCGTTGCAGCCCTGCTGGACGATGGTGCTACAGTTAAGACCTTCCGCCGCGAGGAGGGCCACGTTTGGTTGATTCCCCACAACCCGGCCTACTCCCCCATTGACGGCACCCACGCCGTCATCATGGGCAAGGTGGTCACCGTTCTGCGCAAGGTCTGAGGGTTACATATCCAAATGCTCGCCGCTGCTGTTCCGGTGGCCCTGCGGTTCTATCTGAAAGGTCGTGTGTTCGACCGAGACCGGGAAATGATCGCGCAGACAGCGTTGCATGCTGGTCAGAATACGTTCGTTTTCGACAGCCGTCGTGCCCTGACGCACTACCACATGTGCCGTCAGCTGCGGCAGACCAGTGGAAACGCTGCTGGCATGCAGATCATGAACCTCAAGTACGCCAGGCACTCCCTCCAGGTGCTTCCTGACCTTGGCCATGTCGAGCTCCGGCGGGGTTTCCTCAAGAAGCACGGAGACGCTGCAGGCCAGGAGCTTGATTGCGCGGGGAATCATCAGCAGGGCGATCAGGGCTCCCGCCACGGCATCGAACCCGGCCCAACCGGTGATCATCATAACCACAGCTGATATCAGAACCGCCACCGAGCCCAATGCGTCGTTGACCACTTCGAGAAAAGCGGCACGCATGTTCAGGTTGTCCTTATGCCCTGAGGCCAGGACAAAAATTGACCCTACGTTGGCAGCCAGGCCCAAAATGCCGAAGAAGAGCAGCAGCCCCTGCTGATGGACCTGATCCCGCCCAGGTGACCAGAGTCGCAAGACGGCCTCCACAATGGCGTAGATGCCCACAGCCAGCAGAACCAGAGCACCGCCAGCCGCCGTGATGACCTCCAGACGGGACCAGCCCCAGGTACGTCGGTTCGTGGGGCGACGCTCCATCAACACGGCAGTGACCGTGGAGGCGATCAGCACAGCCATGTCGGTCATCATGTGCCCGGCATCTACCAGCAGAGCCAGGCTACGGGTGACCACGGCGCCGACAACTTCAGCCACGAAGACCGATCCCGTCAGCGCCAGGGTCATCAGCAACTGTCGACGATGGGCGGATCCGCCACCCCGGACATCACCTTCATGAGCGCTCATGCATACCCCGATTCATCAGTCACCAAAGTATGTCACCAGGGGTCATAAGGCAAGAGTCTTCTGAGAAATACTCAGAAACCGAACTTGCTTGCCGTCTCCTTGAGGGTCTCGGCGGAACGCTTCAGAGCGGCCAGCTCGCCGTCGCTCAGAGGGGTGTTGATGTGGGTGTTGACCCCATCACGGTTGAGCACGCTGGGCACTGACATGCACACGTCGGAGATCCCGTGGAAGTCCTCCAGCAGAGAGCTGACCGGCAGGATTCGGTCAGTGCCGTTCAGTATGGACTCGATGATGTCCACGCCGGACATGGCGATGGCGAAGTTGGTCGCCCCCTTGCCCTCGATAATCTGGTAGGCCGCGTTCTTCACCTCCTGGTGGATCTCCTCGCGCTTGGCCGCGTCCAGGGGCTCATGGCCAGGCAGCTCCATCCAGTCGCACATGGGCACGCCGCCGATGGTGGCCGAACTCCAGAGGGGGACCTCGGAGTCGCCGTGCTCACCGGCAATGTAGGCATGGACGTTCTTTACGTTGACGCCGGTCTGCTGGCCGATCAGGTAGCGCAGGCGGGCGGAGTCCAGGTTGGTGCCCGAACCGAACATCTGGTTGACCGGCAGCCCGGACAGCTCCAGGGAAACCCTGGTCACGATGTCGACGGGGTTGGTAATCAGCAGGAAGATGGCATTGGGGGCCACCTCGACCATCTGAGGGATGATGGACTTCATCATGTTGATGGTGGCGCCGGCCAGGTCAAGCCGAGTCTGCCCCGGCTTCTGCCTGGCTCCGGCAGTGATGACCACCATGTCGGCATCGGCGCAGATCTGCGGATCGTCCGAGCCGTCGATGGTGACTGTGGGGTAGAAGCTGGATCCGTGCTGCATGTCGCGGACCTCGGCCTCAACACGCTGGGCGTTGATATCCTCAAGGACGATCTCCCGAGCCACACCGCGCTGGGCCGCCGAGAAGGCCAGGGTCGACCCCACGGCTCCGGCTCCTACGATCGCTAGCTTGGTTGGCTTGATTGATGATTCCGCCATAGTTTTATGGACCTCTCTTATCGGAACCCGGGAAACGGGTTTGCCGCTGACAACATACGTAGTTTACCCAGCATAGGTGACCTGGCGTGCACCTGCCCCTTAGGAGCCCAACCCGGTTGCTGGCGTGTCACCCGTTGAAGCCTGCAAGGGCTTCTCGTCGATGGCCTGGTCAAGCACGGCAGCCGCCAGCCGGTCGTCCACATCAGCGCTCAGCACAACCCCATCGGCCCGGTATTCCAACGAATTCACCCGTCCCAACTGCCGCACCTGTTCCAGCAGGGAGCCACTGGTGTAGGGCAGGATGGCCTCGACATGCACGGCGGGGGCGGGCAGCAGCTCCTCCACTCGTCTGCGCAGGGACTCAAGGCCCTGACCCTGCCTGGCCGAGACCAAAAAGGCATCAGGCTCAAGGTTGGCGAGCCGCTGCCGGGCATCCTGATCGATCAGATCCACCTTGTTGAAAACCAGCAGACGGGGGATGGACTCAGCGCCGGGGATGTCTGCCAGCACGGCATCCACAGCCCTGATCTGCCCAAAAGGATCGGGGTGGGAGCCGTCCACGACGTGCAGAATCAGGTCGGACTGACCCACTTCCTCCAGGGTGGATTTGAAAGCTTCGACCAGCTGAGTAGGCAGACGGCGGACGAACCCGACCGTGTCCACGTAGACGTAGAGCCGACCGTCCGCCGCCTTGGTGCGCCTGACGGCCGTATCCAGGGTGGCGAAGAGGGCGTTCTCCACCAGTTCCTCGGACCCGGTCAGCCGGTTGGTCAGCGAAGACTTGCCGGCATTGGTGTACCCCACCACGGCCACTGCCGGCAGCTGGTAGCGCCGCCGGGATCCACGCTTGACCTGACGCGAGGGGGCCATCTGGGCGATCTGACGCTTCAACCGGGAAATCCGTCGTCTGATGACCCGTCGGTCGGTCTCGATCTTGGTCTCACCAGGGCCTCGGGAGCCTATGCCGCCGGCCTGCCCGGCAGCCTGGCCGCCAGCCTGCCGGGAGAGGGATCCGCCCCAGCCGCGCAGCCTAGGCAGCATGTACTCCAGCTGGGCCAGCTCCACCTGGGCCTTGCCCTCGCGGCTGGTGGCGTGCTGGGCGAAGATGTCCAGGATCAGGGCCGTCCTGTCGACCACCTTGACCTTGGTGACATCCTCCAGGGCCCGTCGCTGGGAGGGATGAAGGTCGTCATCGGTGATGATGGTGTCGGCGCCCAGCCGGGCCACGATATCCGCCAGCTCCCGCGCCTTGCCTGAACCCAGGTAGGTGGCCGGATCGGGCTTGACCCGCTGCTGGAGCAGTCCATCAAGCACCTGAGCCCCGGCAGTCCGTGCCAGGGCGGCCAGCTCGCGCAGGGACTCCTCGGCCTGACCGACCGTGGTGCGCGAACCCGACCAGACGCCGACCAGGACCACCCGCTCCAGACGAACCTTCCGATACTCCACCTCGGTCACGTCCTGGAGCTCGCCCAGCCCCTCGACATGGCGGAAGGCGTTGCGCCGGCTGCGCTCCTGCCACTCCTGATCCTGGTCCTGCCCGACCTGCCCCTCGCTGCCGGTCAGCACCTCGGACTTGTGGGCGAGCGGGTCCTGGTGGGCATCGACAATTGTTGGGCCAAGCTCTTGGGTCGGTTGTTCTTGGGTCAAAGGCACCTCTGCACTGGTTTATGAACTAGGGAACGAATCCGGTATAGGCGGAATCATGACACAGTCTTTATTATCATCTTCTTAGCAGACATCAGTGAGTGCCCGAGGGACGGGCAGGATTCGAAGACGGACAGGATGGACATGACGCACAGGGACCATGGCAGCAGCCGGGGACAATCCTCCAGGACCGGGACGGACGGAGGCGAACAGTACTTCGTGGCCCGTCCGGCCTCCCCCGACCAGCGGCGGACCATCCAGGTGGAGCTGGCCGGCCGTACCTGCCAGGTGGAGGTCTCCCACGGGGTCTTCTCGTCAGGAAGGCTTGACCTGGGGACTTCGGTCCTGCTCAAACGCGTCCCCCAGCCTCCGGCCGAGGGCGATTTTCTGGATCTGGGCTGCGGCTGGGGGCCCATAGCCCTGAGCATGGCCATGCAGTCGCCCAAGGCTGACGTCTACGCTGTGGACACCAACCTGCGAGCCCTGGACCTTACCGCCCGCAACGCACAAACCCAGGGTCTTGACAGGGTGCGCACCCTAACCCCGGAACAGGTGCCGGACGATCTGCACTTCGACCTGATCTGGTCCAATCCGCCCATCCGGGTGGGCAAGGCGGCCCTGCACGACATACTGATGACCTACCTACCCAGGCTAAAGCCCCAGGGCCGTGCCTATCTGGTGGTCCAGCGCAACCTGGGTGCCGACTCCCTGATTCCCTGGCTGGCTGACACCCTGGGCTCCGGCTGGACGGCGGAGAAATACGCCTCAGCCAAGGGCTACCGGGTCATCGAGGTGGGCCGGGCATGAGGTTCGAGTATCCAGCCGAGCTGCCCATCAGCGCGGCCAAGGAGGACATCGTCCATGCCGTGCAGTCCTCCCAGGTGGTCATCGTCTCGGGACAGACCGGCTCGGGCAAGACGACCCAGATCCCCAAGATCCTCCTGGAAATGGGCCGTGGCGACCACGGCCGCCAGATTGTGCACACCCAGCCCAGGAGGATCGCCGCCAGAACCGTGGCCGAGCGTATCGCCTCGGAGACGGGCACCAGGCTGGGCGACCAGATCGGCTACCAGGTACGTTTCACCGACAAGTCCAGCCGAAGCACCCGCCTGCGAGTGGTCACCGACGGCATCCTCCTGGCGCAGATCCAGGGCGATCCGCAACTGCGGGCCTACGACACCATCATCATCGACGAGGCCCACGAGCGCAGCCTCAACATCGACTTTCTGCTGGGGTATCTGACCGCCCTGCTGCCCAAACGGCCCGATCTTAAACTGATCATCACCTCGGCCACCATCGATTCGGTCAAGTTCCGGGACCACTTCGCCAAGGCCCTGCACACCCAGGTGCCCGTGCTGGAGGTCTCCGGCCGCACTTATCCGGTCCAGACCCTCTACGAGCCTGCCGGATCGGCCCCTGCCCTGATGCGGCATGTCCCCGGGTTCGACTCCGAGGAGGAGGGCCAGGACAGGGAGGAGCCGGACATACCCAAGGCGGTGGCCCGGGCCTGCGCTGAACTGGTCATCCACTCCACCCATGTCGACGGCCCCAGGGACATCCTGGTCTTCGCCGCCGGCGAGCGCGACACCCGGGAGTACGAGACTGCCATGCGGCGCTACTTCGGCCCGCGGACTTCCGACATGCGTCGCCCGGATGCCCTGGAGATCATCCCCCTCTTCGCCCGCCTGTCCGCCAAGGAGCAGCACCGGGTCTTCGAACACCACGGCCATCAGCGCATCGTCATCGCCACCAATGTGGCCGAAACCTCCCTGACGGTGCCGGGCATCCGATACGTGGTGGACCCCGGACTGGCCAGAATCAGCCGCTATTCCAAGTCGGCCAAGGTCCAGCGGCTGCCCATCGAGCCCATCTCCCAGGCCTCGGCCGATCAGCGTGCAGGCCGCTGCGGACGTGTGGCCGACGGCATCGCCATCCGCCTGTATGCCAAGGACGACTACGACGCCCGTCCCAAGTTCACCGACCCGGAGATCCTGCGCACATCCCTGGGGTCGGTCATCCTGCACATGCTCTCGGTAGGTGTGGCCCATACGGCCGAGGACGTCACCGACTTCGGCTTCATCGATCCGCCCGACACCCGTGCGGTCAGCGACGGTCTACGCAAACTGACCGAGCTGCAGGCCATATCCCGGCAGCAGGGCCTCATCCGTCTGACCAATCTGGGACGGCGGCTGGCCAGAATCCCCATCGACATCCGCCTGGGCAGAATGATCCTGCAGGCCGGTCAGGACGCCACCCCGGACACCCTGGCCGCTGTTCTGGTGGTCGTGGCCTTCCTCTCCCTGCAGGACCCTCGCGAGCGCCCGGAGGAGAAGCGCGAGGAGGCCGACCGGATCCACGCCCGCTACGAGGACCCCTCCAGCGACTTCCTGACGGCCCTGAACATCTGGAACCGATTTTTCCCGCAGGACAAGGAGCCCTCCAACGGGACCCTGCGCAAGGCCTGCAAGCAGGAGTACATGGCCTTCCTGCGCATGCGGCAGTGGCATGACCTCTACCGGCAGCTGGCCCAGATGTGCCGAGGCCTGCACATGAAAGTGGGTTCCCCAGTACCTGTCAAGGGACCGGACCAGACCCTGCTGGACCTGCCTATTGGACAGCAGGCAGCACACGCCCTGGTCTGCTCCTGGGACGACCAGGGCATCCACCGTTCCATGCTGGCTGGCCTGCTCTCCAGCATGGGCATGCAGGTGGTTCACGAACCCAAGGCCTCCGATTTCGCCGGCCTGCATGGCGCGGCCCGGGCCAAGGCTATGAAGCGGGCACGCCGGCAGGCCAAGAACGACTATCAGGGTGCGCGCGGCACACATTTCGCCATCTTCCCAGGTTCTGCACTCTCCAAGGCCAATCCGCCCTGGATTATGGCTGCTGAGCTGGTGGAGACCTCCCGGCTCTGGGCTCGCTGCTGCGCGGCCATCGATCCGGCCTGGGCCGAGCCCCTGGCCAAGTCCCTGACCAGAACCACCTACGCCGAACCCCACTGGTCGGCCTCCCGTGGTGCCGCGGTGGCGACCTCCAAGGTCCTGCTCTATGGTCTGCCCATCGTGCGCGACCGGACCGTCCAATGGGCACGGATCAACCCGGGCCAGGCTCGGGATATGCTGATACGCCAGGGCCTAGTGCAGGGCGACGTGCGCGAGCGCTTCCCCCATGACGGCTTCATCCAGGCCAACCGGCAGGTGCTCAGCGAGGCTGGCGAGCGGACCAGCCGAACCCGCCAAGTGACCGGCACCGTCACCGAAGAGGACCTTTACGATTTCTACCAGGAACGCATTCCCCAGGAGGCCACCTCCCTGGCCGCACTGGGCTCTTGGTGGCGGAAGCACCACGATGCGGACCCGCACCTGTTGGACTTCGACCCTGACAAGGTGGAGCGCCTGAACGACCAGTCCGCCTCCTATCGACCCGGAGACTACCCCGACCACTGGCACACCCTGGGCACCGACGGCCGGCCCATGGATCTGCCCCTGACCTATCGCTACCAGCCGGGAGAGCCTGACGACGGCATCACAGTCCACATCCCCCTGCACTGCCTGAACCAGCTGACGCCAGGACAGTTCAGCTGGACTGTGCCCGGCCTCCTGGACGACCTGATCACAGCCACCATCAAGTCCCTGCCCAAGGCCCTCCGGGTCCAGTTCGTTCCCGCCCCTGACGCCGCCCGGACCATCCGCTCCTGGATAGACGGCCACTATCCCCTGCTGCCCGGTGCCGATCCTGCGTCGGCAGAGCAGGCCACCTACGGGTCGGCAGACCAGCATGCGGACGGAGACGAAAATGGTGCAGGAGCCATCCCCACCGGGGGCTGGCCGGACTTCGAGCAGGTCTTCACAGCGGCGGCCATTGATACTCTCGGAGCCCAGCTACACCCGGAGGTCTTCACCCAGGCCAGGCTGGAACGACTGCCCGACTACCTGCGGCCCACCTTCCAGGTGGAGGAGAAACGGCGCCACGGCCACCCCAAGGTCCTGGGCCGGTCCAAGTCCTTGACCGATCTGCAGCGAAACCTGGCTGGACAGGCCCGACAGTCGGCCCGGTCACGGGTGGACTCCCAGGCCAGCAAGGCCGCCCAACAGGGCCAGGTGGTCAAGAGCGCCGACCTCCTCCACCAGTCCGGCGCCACCACCAAACCGCGCGAGGAACTGATCTGGCAGGTCGCCCTGGACAAGCTCCACCTGCCTGCCCAGCGGATCTCCTCACGCTGGCTGAGCCG
Organism: Bifidobacterium sp. B4142; assembly: GCF_026537325.1. Taxonomy (GTDB): domain Bacteria; phylum Actinomycetota; class Actinomycetes; order Actinomycetales; family Bifidobacteriaceae; genus Bombiscardovia. Next base: position 131,251 of record NZ_JAFNMJ010000002.1, on the reverse strand, counting down.
GGAAGCCCTGATATTGGCTTCGGCCCCCTACCCGGACACCTCTGCCCTTGCCGAAGACCTGCAGATGGCCGCTGTCAAGCGACTGATCCCCCACACCGAGACCATCACCGACGATCAGACCCTGCAGGAGGCTGTGGCCGGCGTCAGCCAGGTCTACGAGGACACTGTGTATCAGGTGGCCAAGGATGTGGTTGCCATTCTGGAGACTTCGGCCCAGGTGGACAAGGCCGTGTCTGGCCCGGCCGATTTGCCCCTGCTCTCCGTCCTGCAGTGGATACGCCAGCACTCGGCCAGCCTGGTGGCCAAGGGCTTCATCGGCGCCGACCCGCCCTATGCCCTTCCCCGCCTGCGCACATACCTGAAGGCGGACCTGATGCGCCTGGACAAGGCCCGTAGGGACAAGGACCGTGACGTACGATGGGCATGGCAGGCACAGACCGCCCAGGATCTGGTGGGCCAGGCGGCCAAGACGGCCCAGGCTCTGCCCGCCGGTCCCGGAAGAGACCAGGCCATGGACCGTGCACGAAGGGGACGTTGGATGATGGAGGAGTACTTCGTCTCCATCTGGGCCCAGGAGTTGGGGACAGCAATCCCTGTCAGTCTGCAACGAATCAGGAAGGTGCTGGAAGGAAAGCCATGAGCAAAAGACCATCGGGACGATCACGTAAGGGCGGCACCAAACGCGGAGGGACGAGCCTCCGCCGCGCGCAGACCTTGGGGGCCGCCCTGATGGCCGTAGTCCTGGTGGTCGCCCTATGCATCCTGGCTGTCCGCTTCGTCTCCTACCGGCTGATGGTAGGCCGCGTCATCCGCCACCAGGAGGAGCTGTCCCAGGAATACGTTTTCAATCCAGGCAAAATCATCACCGATCACCGTTTCCATGACACCGTGGACATGAACGCCGACGACGTCCAGGCCTTTTTAAACAAACACGAGGCCTCATGCAACGGATCCACCTGCCTGCGCAGCCTGCAGATGGATGTTCCCGACCGTCCCGGTGACGGTCTATGTGATGCCTACAAGGGCGGCAAGAAACAGAGCGCGGCTCAGATCATCGACGGGGCCGCCCGCTCCTGTGGAATCAGCCAGAAGGTCCTCCTGACCATGCTGGAAAAGGAGCAGCATCTAGTGGCCACCAATCATCCCCCCACCCAGGTCCAGCTTCGGTCGGCCATGGGCCTTTCCTGCCCAGATGATGCAGACTGTGACACCCGCTATGCCGGATTCTTCAATCAGGTCTACGGGGCTGCCCACCGATTCCGCTACTACCAGGCCCATCGGAACCAGTATGCCTACCAGACCAAGGCTCTGAACGATGTACGCTTCAGCCCCGATGTATCCTGTGGCAGCGGCAAAGTCTACATCGAAAATGATGCCACTGCCCTGCTCTACATCTATACGCCCTACCAACCCAACGAGGCAGCGCTACAGGCAGGCGACGGCGAAGGCGACCGCTGCTCCAGCTACGGCAACCGCAACTTCGTCATCATCTACAACAATTGGTTCGGCCGATCGGACCAGTGAGCCCCGGTTTCAAAGCCTAGGCAGGTAGTAGGCCAGCTCGTAGGGGGTGACCTGCCGGCTGTACCCGGCCCACTCCCGATGCTTGTTGCGCAGGAAATACTCGAAGGTCTGCTCGCCCAGCACCTGGGCCACGAAGTCCGACTTCTCCATGACCTTCAGCGCCGCGTCCAGGCTGTCAGGCAGGGGTTCGATGCCCAAGGCCTGACGCTCAGCGTCGGTCAGCTCCCAGACGTCGTCGCTGGTGGGCTCGCCCAGGGTCATCTTCTGCTCGATCCCGTCCAGGCCGGCAGCCAGCAGCACCGAGTATGCCAGGTAGGGGTTGGCCCCTGGATCCAGCCCGCGGAACTCCATCCTGGCCGAGTTGCCCTTACCGGGCTTGTACTGGGGTATGCGCAGGAGGGCGGACCGGTTGTTGTGCCCCCAGCAGACGTAGCTGGGCGCCTCGGCCCCGCCCCAGAGCCGCTTGTATGAGTTGACGTACTGGTCGGTCACCGCGCAGATCTCAGCCGCATGGGCCAGGATGCCGGCTGCAAACTGCCGGGCCGTCTGGGACATGTTGAACTCCTGGCCCACCTCGTAGAAGGCGTTGGCGTCGCCCTCGAACAGGCTCAGATGGGTGTGCATGCCCGAGCCCGGCTGGTCGGTGAAGGGCTTGGGCATGAAGCTGGCGTAAATCCCCCGCTCCAGGGAGATCTCCTTGACTACGGTCCTGAAGGTCATGATGTTGTCGGAGGTGGTCAGGGCGTCAGCATAGCGCAGGTCGATCTCATTCTGACCCGGTCCGGCTTCGTGGTGGGAGTATTCCACCGAGATGCCCATCTGCTCCAGCATGTTGACGCAGGCCCGGCGGAAGTCCATCCCCGGGCTGCGGGGCACGTGGTCGAAGTAGCCGCCCTCGTCGATAGGGGTCGGGGTCTGGGACCAGTCATCCTGGTTTTCAAACAGGTAGAACTCAATCTCCGGATGCGTGTAGAAGATGAAGCCCTTCTCCTTGGCCTTGGCCAAGGCCCGCTTGAGCACGTGCCGGGGATCCCCGCTGCTGGGCTCGCCGTCCGGGGTGAGCACGTCGCAGAAGATTCGCGCTGTGCCCTGCGGCCCTCCCCTCCAGGGAAGTATCTGGAAGGTGGATGGGTCGGGCTTGACGATCATGTCGTCCTCGGAGACCCTGGTCATGCCCTCGATGGCCGAGCCGTCAAAGCCCAGTCCCTCCTCGAAGGCCACCTCCAGCTCGGTAGGCGCTATGGCCACCGACTTCAGGGTTCCCAAGACGTCGGTGAACCAGAGGCGAATGAACCGGACATCGCGCTCCTCGACAGTGCGCAGCGCGAACTCCTCTTGTTTATCCATAGAGCTTATGCTCCCATTCCTATATTTCGCAGACTTGCTTATAGCGTTAACAATGCCCCGAGACCAGGTCCAGCGCCTGCTCCAGGGTGAAGGCCCCTTCATAAAGGGACTTGCCCAGAATAGCGCTGTCCACGCCCCGATCGACCAGGTCCAGGATGTGACTCAGGTCATCCAGACTGGAGATGCCCCCGGAAGCGGTCACCTTGGCCGGAGTCCGGTCAGCCACCTGGCCCAGCAGATCCAGGTTGGGGCCGGTCATCATCCCATCGCAGGTCACGTCGGTGACCACGTACCGGCTGCACCCGTCCCGGTCCAATCGTTCCATGGCCTCGAAGAGATCTCCGCCCTGTCTGGTCCAGCCCCGGGCGGCCAGGGTGTGTCCACGCACGTCCAAACCCACGCAGACTTTCTGTCCGTAGCGAGCCAGGACCTGGCTGGTCCACTCCGGATCCTCCAGGGCCGCCGTGCCGATGTTGACCCGGGTGGCACCGGCATCCAGGGCGGCCTTCAAGCTGGCGTCGTCGCGGATGCCGCCGCTGAGCTCCACCTTGACGCGATCGCCCAGCTGGTTGACCAGGGCGGCCAACTTGTCACGGTTTTCTCCGGTACCGAAAGCCGCATCCAGGTCGACCAGGTGGAGCCACTCGGCACCCTGGTCGACCCAGGCCTTGGCTGCATCGGCAGGCTCGCCGTAGACCTTCTCGGAGCCGGAGACCCCTTGCCTGAGACGGACCGCCTTTCCGTCGCGGATATCGACAGCGGGTAGCAGCGTCAGCATCTTCATTCACCTTTCTCGGAGGGGAGTCCGGAAGCCCCGGGAAGGGTCCGCACCCAATTGGTCAGCAACCGTGCCCCGGCCTGACCGGACTTTTCCGGATGGAACTGAGTGGCGCTCAAGGGACCGCACTCATAGGCAGCCACGAACCTGCTGCGCCCATAGGTGGCCCAGGTAACCAGCGGTTCACCAAAAGTGACGCCCTGTGAGGTCTTGCCTGACTCCGGCTGGCTGCCGCTTTGTTCATTCAACGCCGAAACTCGTAGGGCCAGGTCGTGCTGTGTCTCGCCGGCCCGGTCATCCCCCTGCACCGCCATAGCTGCATAGGAGTGGACGAAGTAGAAACGCTGATCCTGAACCCCCGCCAGCAGTTGTGTTCCCTGAGGTGCCTGGACATGATCCCAGCCCATATGGGGCACGACATCAGCATCCAGCTTGGTCACCCGACCGGGGATCAGGCCCATTCCGGGTTCGCTGCGGCCATCCTCGTCCCCGAACTGGAACATGATCTGAAGACCTATGCAGACCCCTAGAACCGGTAGACCCTGGGTCAGGCGGTCCAGGATGATCCGATCGCCGCCGACGGCGCGTAACCCCGCCATGCAGGCCCCGTAAGCCCCCACGCCGGGAATGACCAGGCCGTCGGCCTTCATGGCCAGGTCTTGGTCGGCGCTGATTTGGGCATCTACCCCCAGCTGGGAGAGGGCATGCACCATGGATCTGACATTGCCGAACCCATAGTCAAGCACCTGTATCCTGGTCATGTTCCTCCTAGCAGGTCTTTGGTCTCAACGATTACTCGACGCGACCCTGGCGGGTCGATCCTCCGGCCCCGAACCTGGTGTGCGAAGCGATGATGCCCATGGCCTTCTCGCGGTTGTACTCCCCCGAGTCGAAGATGGTGGCCCCATCCTGGCGCAGCCTGTCCACCGTAGTGGTCCCGATCATCAGGTCCTCCACGAAGTCGGCGGTGGCGGCAAAGAGAATGGGCGGCGCAAGCGTCTGCCCCGACTGTCCGCTGATCCAGAGGGTCACTTCGAGCTTGTCGGCCCTGTTGACCGCCAGGATGGCGCTGAGCCCGGATACGACGGTAGTCAGATCGCGGATGGCTGCCTCGGGTCCGTCACCGTCCAGGTTTCTCAGGACGGCCACGGCACCCTCACGGGCCTGAATGCACCAGGCCGAGATATCGGAGATTTGGCAGAAGGCCGCCAGAAGCTCTGCCGAAGCCAGACGGGTCACCATGACGGCGGCCTTGGCCCGGTTGCCGATCAGACCTTCCAGTTCCTGATCGAAATCGGCAGCAACACCATCAGTCCCATCTGGTTCCACCGACGATTCGTCAGTGGGCGCAGAATCCGAACCAGCCTCGTCATCCACGCCTGATGCAGACCGTTCAACAGGTTGATCCGCTTGATCCTGGCCCTCATTGAACTCGGCCTCAAAGCTGGCCAGGGCCCGCTCGACCTCCTCCTCGCTCAGATGATGGCCGGAATCCGGCAGGTCCTGATCCTTGCCGTCCTTGTTATCGTGTTCATCAGCGCTCATAGCGACCCCTTGGTGCTGGGGATGCCCTTCACCCTGGGATCAGGCTCCACAGCAAAGCGCAAGGCCCTGGCCAGGGCCTTGAACTCAGCCTCGGCAATGTGGTGCGGATCCCTGCCCGACAAAAGGATCAGGTGCAGGCAGATGCCGGCGTGCAGGGCGATGGACTCCATGACGTGCCTTACCAGGGAGCCGGTGAAGTGCCCGCCGATCATGGCGTACTCGAACCCTTCCGGTTCGCCGGCGCAGACCGCATAGGGCCTGCCGGAAATGTCGACCACGGCTCGGGCCAGAGCCTCGTCCAGGGGAACAGTGGCGTCAGCGAAACGCTTGATGCCCCGCTTGTCCCCCAAAGCTTGGGCCAGGGCCTCGCCAAAGACGATGGCCACATCTTCGACGGTGTGGTGGACGTCGATCTGTGTGTCCCCGCTGGCCTTGATGGTCAGGTCAATCAGGGAATGCCTGCCCAAGGCCGTCATCATATGGTCATAGAAGGGAACTGAGGTGTCGATGTCGGTCACTCCGGTGCCATCCAGGTCCAGACTCAGACTCACCTTGGATTCACTGGTCTGGCGGGTGATGGTGGCTGTTCTGCCTGCCATTGCTGCTCCTCCGCTTTCTTGCCGCGCATTCCAGTCCGCACTGCGGCTCCTGCACGGCATCTAGACCACCAGCATAGCCGTGCCGCTGGTCTGATCCTTCAGAACCGCTTGAGGACATGGACCAGGGTTTGACGGAATCGCTCCATCTCCGCGTCCGTGCCCATGCAGACCCTCAGGTAGCCCTGAGGACCGACGGCCCGGATCAGCACGCCTTCATCCTTCATGGCCTCGAAGATGGCATCGCGGTCGGGGAAGGTACCGAAGAGGATAAAGTTGGAGGCCGAGGGGACCACGGTCAAGGGACGACCATGGAACTTCTGTCCGGCCAGCCACTCAGCGGTTTCCCGACGGGTCTGGCGAAGCTGATCCACCCGAGCCAGCTGGAGGTCGGTGTGCTCCAGGGCAGCCAGGGCCGCAGCCTGGGTCAGGGCGCTCAGGTGGTAGGGCATACGAACGATGCGGACCGCGTCAACTATTCCCCTGGATGCTGCCAGGTAGCCCACCCTGGCGCCGGCGAAGGCGAAGGCCTTGGACATGGTCCGGGTGACTGCCAGATGGTCGTACTGCCCGATCAGACTGACCGCCGAGGGCGTGCCCGGGTCTCGGAACTCGATGTAGGCCTCATCCACGACCACGATGGGCTGGGCGGACTTATCCGCGCCCGCTACAGGGACCTTGGAGCAGGCCTCCAGGAGCCTGGTCAGCTGATCCATGGGCAGGGGCGTCCCCGTGGGATTGTTGGGGCTGGTGACCAGGACCATGGCGGGGCCTAGCGTCTTGATGCGCTCGATGGTCGTTTCAATATCCAGGCTGAAATCAGGCTGCCGATGAGCCAGCTCCCAGTCTGTGAAGGTGTCTCTGGCGTACTCGGGATACATGGAGTAGGTCGGATCGCAGCCCAAGGCGATCCTGCCCGGTCCACCGAAGGCCTGGAAGAGCTGGAGCATGATCTCGTTGGACCCGTTGGCCGCCCAGATCTGCTCGGGTTGGAGCGAGGTCCCTGACTCCTTCTTCAGATAGGCAGACAAGGCCCGCCGCAGATCCTCATGCTCCCTGTCCGGATAGCGGTTGAGACCGGGGGCCGCCTGGCGCACACGCTGGCAGATGGCATCGACCACCTCCTGGTCCAGGGGGTAGGGGTTCTCGTTCACATTCAGACAGACCGGGACATCCAGCTGGGGGGCGCCATAGGGCTCCTCCCCTACCAAGTCCCTACGGAGGGGAAGATCGGCAGGTATGGCACTCACCGCAGACCGGCATTCTCTTCGTTGGCTTCCAGGTCGGCCTTGTCGTAGGGATCCTCCAGGAACCGGCTCAGGACGCACTCGCCATGGGCGGGCAGATCCTCGGATACGGCGAAATCATTGATCTTGGCTGCGATAGGCTTGAGCCCTTCCTGGTCATATTCGATGACTTCGACAGGTTTCATGAAGGTGTGGACGCCCAGGGCCACGTCGAACCGGGCGGTGCCGCCGGTGGGCAGGACGTGGTTGGACCCGGACATGTAGTCGCCCAAGGGCACAGGAGCGTAAGGGCCGCGGAAGATGGCCCCTGCATTCCGAATCCGGTCGATGACGGCATCAGGATCGGCCGTCTGAACCTCCAGATGCTCGGCGGCATAGGCATTGGCCACGTCGATGGACTGGTCGATTCCGTCGGTCAGGATGATTCCCGACTGGTTGCCGCCCAGGGAGGTGCGCACCCGGTCGGCGTGCTCGGTCCTAGGCACCCTGCGATCCAGGGCCTCCTGAACGCCCTGGGCCAGGTCCTGGCTGTCGGTGATCAGCACCGAGCCGGCCAGCTCGTCATGCTCGGCCTGTCCGATCAGGTCTGCTGCCACCCAGTCGGGGTTGGCCTGGCCGTCGGCTAGAATAGCGATTTCCGTGGGTCCTGCCACGGCATCGATTCCCACCATGCCGGAGACCATCTGCTTGGCCGTCGCAACAAAGATGTTGCCCGGGCCTGTGATCTTATCGACCGGGTCGCAGAGAATCTCCCCGTCCTGAGGTTCCGACCCCTTGGCCCCGTAAGCAAACATGGCTATAGCCTGGGCACCGCCCACGGCATAGACCTCATCCACGCCCAGGATGGCACAGGTGGCCAGGATGATGGCCGCTGGCAGACCACGGGGATCGTCAGAGGCGGGCGGAGTGGCCACGGCCAGGGAATCGACGCCGGCCACCTGGGCGGGCACTGCGTTCATGATGACCGAGGAAGGATACAGGGCCTTGCCTCCCGGCACGTAGAGACCTACGCGTTGGACCGGGATCCACCGCTCGCTGACCCGGGCACCGGGTGCCAGGTCGGTGGCCATGGGCTTGGGCACCTGGGTGGTGCAGACCTTGCGGATGCGGGTAACGGACTCCTCGATTGCCGCCCTGACCTTGGGATCAAGCCCCTCCAAGGCCTTCTGCATGGCCGATGCCGGGACCCTCAGATCATGGGGACGCACATGGTCGAACCTCTCCTCCAGGTCACGCAGGGCAGCGGCCCCATGCTCGCGCACCCGGTCCAGTATGGGCTGCACCTGGGCACTGGCCTCCCGGGTACCCATATCGGCACGGGGCATGGCGGCGAGAAGTTGGGCGCGGGACATGGTTTTCCCGCGCAGATCCATGGTTCTCATCATGAGCTTTGTCATACTTTGATGGTAGTGAACTTTTGTGTCGCCAAAGCCAGTGACTGACCACCGTCCCAAATGGTGAGACGGTTTCGGGCGCGTCCTAGGCCGACGGCAGGCAGGAGGGCCCGAACACCGACTTGATCTCGGCCATCATGGAGGTGTCGTGCCCGGTGCGGAATCCGTCGCCAAAGGTCAGCAGACGGACGTTGCCCCGGTCGTCGGTGACGGCCAGGCGGACCTGGCAGTAGCCGGGGTGGGACTTGAGTATCCGGGCCAGCCGCTCCATGTGCCCCCGATCCAGGGCCTGCCTGGGCAGGGTGATGGTCAATGGCCGCTCGTCCGCCGACTCCAGGACGGGCACCTCCATATCGTTGACGCGGATATTGGTGGCCTCATCGCGCAGCTCGACCAACCCCCTCACTCGGATGACCGAGTCCAGGGCCAGGTCGTCGGAGTGGGCGTCGTAGACCTTGCCGAAGAACATGCATTGGATGGAGCTCTCCAGGTCCTCAATGGTGACGATGGCCCAGGGATTGCCCTTCTTGGAGACCCGTCGGTCCACTGCAGTGACCAGCCCGGCCAGGGTCACCGCCTTGCCTTCCATGCCCCTGGACCGGTTGAGCAGCTGGGCGATGGACATGTCGCGCATGCCGGCCAGAACCGAGGTCATGCCGCTCAGCGGGTGGTCGGACACATACAGACCCAGCATCTGTCGCTCGAAGTTGAGCTTGGTGGACTTGTCCCACTCATCGATGTCGGGCACAGTCACTTGGGCGTCGCCCAAGGCATCCTGCTGGGGTGCGTCGTCATCGGCGTCGGCGAAGAGGTCGAACTGGCCCTCGGCCTGCTTGCGCTTGATGGGCATGACCTGGTCGACGGCCTCGTCGTGGATCTGGAAGAGGGCCCTTCTGTTGGGGTCGATACCGTCGAAGGCGCCGCCCTTGATCAGGGATTCCACGGTTCGCTTGTTGAGCACTTCCATGGGCACCCGCTTGACGAAGTCCATAAAGTTGATGTACTTGCCCCGGGGCCCCTGGCGCTCCTTGATGATGTCCGCCACCACCTTGTCGCCCACATTTCGGATGGCTCCCAGGCCGAAGCGGACCACGTCGCCGACAGCGGAATACTCGGACACGGACTCGTTGATGTCGGGAGCCAGGATGCGGATGCCCATCCTTCTGGCCTCGCCCAGGTAGAGGGCGGTCTTGTCCTTGTTGGTCCGCTCGTTCTGCAGCAGGGCGGCCATGAATTCCACCGGATAGTGGGTCTTCAGGTAGGCGGTCCAGTATGCGATCAGGGCGTAGGCTGCCGAGTGCGCCTTGTTGAATGCGTAGCCGGAGAAGGGCACCAGGACGTCCCAGACCGCCTGGGCGGCCTCCTGGGAGTAGCCGTGCGCCTTCATGCCCTCAAAGAAGGGCACCTGCTCCTTGGCCAGGACGTCGGGCTTCTTCTTGCCCATGGCCCTTCGCAGCACATCGGCTCGGCCCAGGGAGTACCCGGCCAGAATTCGCGCTGCGGACTGGACCTGCTCCTGGTAGACGATCAGGCCGTAGGTCTCGTCCAGCACGCCCGCCAGGGGCTTGGCCACCTCGGGGTGGATGGGCTCGATCTTCTGCAGTCCGTTCTTGCGCTTTGCATAGTTGATGTGCGAGTTCATATCCATGGGCCCCGGCCGGTAGAGGGCGATCAGGGCGGAGATGTCGTTGAAGTTGTCGGGCTTAAGCATGCGCAGCAGGGATCGCATCCCGTCGCCATCGAGCTGGAAGACGCCCAGGGTGTCGCCCCGGGACAGCAGTTGGTAAGTCTCCTTGTCATCCAAGGGGACCTTCTCGATGCTGATGGGCTCCTTGCCGTTGCGCTCGATGTTGGTGACCGTGTCCCTGATGACCGTCAAGTTGGACAGCCCCAGGAAGTCCATCTTGACCAGCCCCAGGGTCTCGCAGGTGTGGTACTCGAAGGTGGTGGTCACCGTGCCGTCGGTGCGCTCCATCAGCGGTGAGGTATTGGTGATGGGATTGGAGGCCATGATGGTGGCACAGGCGTGCACACCGGTCTGGCGGATGATGCCCTCGATGCCCTTGGCCTCCTCGGTGATCCGCTTGACATCCGGGTTGGACTCGTACAGATCGCGGAACTCCTTGGCCTCCGGGTAGCGCTTGGACTGGGGGTCGAAGATCTCCTTGAGGCTCATGTCCTTGCCGTTGACCGTAGGCGGCAGGGCCTTGGTGACCTGGTCGCCAACGGAGTACTCGTAGTCCATGATCCTGGCTGAGTCCTTCAAGGCCTGTTTGGTCTTGATGGTGCCGTAGGTCACGCACTGGGCCACCTTGTCGGAGCCGTACTTGCGGCCCACATAGTCCAGGACCTTCATGCGCCCCTCGGGGTCGAAGTCCACGTCGATATCAGGCAGGGAGACGCGCTCGGGGTTGAGGAAGCGCTCGAAGATCAGCCCGTGCTTGAGCGGGTCCAGCTCGGTGATGCCCATGGCGTAGGCCACCATGGATCCTGCCGCCGATCCACGGCCCGGCCCCACCATGATTCCGTGGTTCTTGGCCCAGTTGATGTAATCGGCCACGACCAGGAAGTATCCGGTGAACTGCATCTGGCAGATGACGCCGCACTCGTAGTCAGCCTGGTGGGAGACCTCCTCGGGCACCCCGTCCGGGTAGCGGTTCTTCAACCCCTCGTCCACCTTCTTCAGGAAGAGGGAGGTTTCGTCCCAGCCCTCCGGGCATTCGAAGCGGGGCATGAAGGCCCCGTCCTCGTGGTCGTCGAACATGACGTTGCAGCGTTCCGCGATCTCCAAGGTGTTGTCGCAGGCTTCTGGGAACTCCTTGAAAATCTCGCGCATCTCCTGGGCGGAGCGAATGTAGTAGCCGCTGCCATCGAACTTGAAGCGGCCGGGGTCGGTCAGCCGGGACCCCGAGTTGATGCAGAGCAAGGCATCCTGGGCCGAGGCATCGTCCTTGCGCACATAGTGCGAATCGTTGGTGGCCACTAGGGGTGCATCCAGACGACGAGCGATTTCCAGCAGATCCTTGGTCACCCGATGCTCGATCTCCAGCCCGTGGTCCATCAGCTCCACGTAATAGTTTTCCTTGCCGAAGATGTCCTGGAACTCCCCGGCGGCCCTCAGGGCCTCGTCGAACTGGCCCAGCCTCAGTCTGGTCTGAACGATGCCAGATGGGCAGCCAGTGGTGGCGATGACCCCCTGGTGATAGGTGGACAGCAGATCCTTGTCCATGCGGGGCCACTTGCCCACCAAGCCCTCCAGGTTGGCCACCGAGGAAGCCTTGATCAGGTTGACCAGGCCTGTGTCGTCACTGGCCCAGAGGGTCATGTGGGTGATGAAGCCGCCGCCGGAGACGTCGTCAGAACGCTGTTCGTCGGTTCCCCAGTGGACCCGGCTTTTGTCCTGGCGGGCAGTCTCAGGGGTCACGTAGGCCTCGATGCCGATGATGGGCTTGATGTCGGCATCCACGGCCGTCCGCCAGAGCTCGTAGGCCCCGTGCATGTTGCCGTGGTCGGTGATGGCCACGGCCGGCTGCTCCAAGCGACTCACCTCGGTTACCAGATCGGGAATCCTGCTGGCCCCGTCCAAGGTGGAATAGTGGGTGTGGGTGTGAAGGTGAACGAAGTCTGACCGGGTTGAGGACATATCTCCAACCTACCCAGATCCCTGGCCGAATCGCCGGAGTCCGCTAGCTGCGTATACCAGTGGCGCTCTGACGCTCGATCTGTAGGGAGCGGCGCAGATCAGCCGGGTAGGAGGAGACCACCTGGGTCCAGATTTTGGTGCGCGGATGGCGGAATTCCAAGCGCATGGCATGCAACCACTGCCGCTTCAGGCCCAGTCTGTCCGCCAGGTCGGGGTTGGCCCCATACATGTGGTCGCCCACCAGGGGATGACCTATGGAGGAGAAGTGCACACGTATCTGATGGGTACGCCCGGTCTCCAGATTGACGCTGACCAGGGTAGCCGAGCCGAAGCGCTCCAGCACATCCCAGTGGGTGATGGCCTCCTTGCCGGCAGGCGTGACCGTAAAGCGGAAGTCCGAGACGCGTGCCCGTCCGATGGGGGCCTCTATGGTGGCCTTGTCCTCGGTCAGGTTGCCCTGGACCAAGGCGTGGTAAATCTTGACCACCTCATGCCGGGCGAACTGCCGACGCATCTCCTTGTAGGCCAGGTCGGACTTGCAGACCAGCATAAGGCCGCTGGTGCCTGCGTCCAGGCGGGAGACGATGCCCTGACGGCCCTGGGCCCCCATGGAAGTGATGTGGGTGCCCCGCTGCAAAAGGCTGCCCAGAACGGTTGGGCCGGTCCAGCCTATGGAGGGATGGGCCGCCACCCCCACCGGCTTGTCTACGACTACCACGTCCTCGTCCTCGTAGACCACAGGCATGTCTTCGGCCACCGGCTCAACCTGTTTGGCTGGCTCGGGCTCGTCCAGCTCGATAAGATCACCGCCCATCAGGGTTGTGGCCTTGTTTACCCGACGGCCCATGATCCGCACATGGCCCTGGGCCACCAGATCGCTGGCCTTGGCCCTGGACAGGCCCAGCATCTTGGACAGGGCCATGTCCAGGCGCCGACCCACCAAGGCATCAGGCGCGGGAAGAAGCCGGGTCACTTGGCCGCTCCCCCATGATCCGGTGTCTTGTCCCTGTCGCTGAACCGCACATTGCAGATAATGAGCACCACTACGGCCATGCCTGCCAGGGTCAGATACACGTCGGCCACATTGCCCACCGACCAGCCGTAGTCCAGAAAGTCGACCACGGCACCGTCAAGAAAACCGGAAGCATAGGCCGCCCTGTCGATCAAATTGCCTGCTGCCCCGGAAAAGGCCAGGGAGAGGACCAGGGTCCAGACCATGGAGGTGGTGCGCAGAGCCAGAACAATGATAAGCAGACAGGCCGCCAGAGCAATAAGGGATATGACCCAGGTGCTCCCGGACCCCAATCCAAGCGAAGCCCCGGGGTTGCGCACCAGACGCAGTCCACGCAACGGTCCAGGCAGAGCCACTCTGATCCCGTTGCCCAGCCGTGCCACGGCCAGGGCTTTGGTCACCTGGTCCAGGGCTATGGCCACTGCCGCCAGAGCAACGAAGACGGCCACGTGCCCGCGCAGCCGTCTCTTGTATATGTTCTTGGTCATTACCGGATGGAATAAGTGGGGCTATTCAGGCTTCTTTTCCATGGACTGGTAATTGCTGGTGTCCGAGATCTGGTTGATCAGCTGGTTGAGGAACTCGGTCAGCTTGCTGCGGTAACCCGCCTCGAACTGCTTGAGCCCCTGGATGTTCTCCTCAAGAACCTTGGACTGATCCATGAGCTTGTTCTTGACATCGGCTGCATAGCGGTCCGCTCCGTCGCGAGTGTTCTTGTCGTACTCCTGAGCCCGGGTCTGCACCTGGGTTTCGTACTCGTCGGCCTGGGTGTGCTGGCGCTTGGAATAAGCGTCAGCATCGGAACGGGTCTTGACCGAGTACTCGTCAGCCTGGGAGCGTACACGCTGTGAGTAGCCATCAGCCTCGGAGTGCACTCGCTTGGAGTACTCGTCCACCTCGGCGCGGGTCCTCTTGGAGTAGTCCTCCGCTTTCTTGACGATGTCGTCGTGCCGGGCGTGGCCCTCAGCCACCAGCTGAGAAGCGTCGGCCTTGCCCTTGTCTACGTACTGGTCGTGCAGGGTCATAGCCAGGGAGATCATGGCAGTGGCCCTCTCGGGTTCGCTGACCTCGGCGCCAGCACCAGCAATCCGCTGCAGGCTGCCCGTTTCGGTGGAGGGCTCAGACTTGGAGACCTGCTGGCGCAGCTGCTCCTCGCGCTTGTGGGACTCCTCCAGCTGCTTGTTCAGCTGCTCAGTGCGTTGTTGCTGTTCCTGAGAGGCCTTCTGGGCCTGAGCGACCTGCTGGCGAGCCGCGGCCATGCTCTGCTTGGAGGCATTGAGCTGGCTGGTCAGAGCCTGGGCCTGCTGGCGGGCCTGGTCGCGCTCCTTTTGCATTGCGGTCAGCTGGTTGGTCAGAGCCTGGGTGTTGTTGCCCGCGGCGGCCTGGGCAGTCAGCTGGTCGATCTGCGAGTTGAGCTGCTCGACCTGACGTTTGAGCTGGTCGTTCTGGGAGGCCAGGGTCTTGACCTGACTCTGGGACTCAGCCAGGAGACGCTTGGTCTGGGCATCCACGGCAGGCTGCTGGGCGGCATTACCCTGGGCCTGCTTCAGATCCCGGTTTTCTGTCTGCAGGGATTCCACCTGAGCCGTCAGGTCAGAGATCTTGGAGTTCAGCGAGGCCACGTCGGTACCCAGGGACTGGGTGGAAGCGGTGTTGCCCTGCATGGCCTGCTTGCCCAAGGCTTCAACCGTGTCGGTGACCTGATCCAGGAAGTCGTCAACCTCGTCGACGTCGTAGCCTTCCTTGAACCGCACTGTCTGGAAGGTATGCTCCCTTATGTCATTAGGCGTCAATAGAGCCATATGTTTCTCCACCTCGCTTCAGGCCAACCAGCCCGATTGTGTTCTCTTACTGCATGCTAGCACGGAGTCTGCCGTATCCGCGGTCTTGCCTTTATCCCAGCAGCACCTGGATGATAATCAGGGCGGCATAGAGCACCATGAAGGAGACGTCGAGCTGGATCCTGCCCATGGGCAGGGGCGGGATGTACCGGCGCAGCCAGCGCAGGGGCGGCTCAGTCAAGGCATAGATGACCCGAATGAGCGAGGCCAGGAAGCCGCGGGGATACCAGCGAGGTGACAGAACCATGACCCAGTCCAGAATCATCCGCACGAATAGGATGAGCAGGTAGGTTTCAATGCAGATGTCTACCAGATATCGGATAAAGGGAACAAGCATGCGTCTTTAGGCTCCTGCGGACACGGCTGCCAGAGGGTCGGTCACTGGGCGAAAAGCCCCTTGGCCGAAGAGCCTGATTCGGGCTCCTCCACCTTGATGTTGACCTGTGCAGGACTGAGCAGGAAGACCCTGGGGGTGACCCGCTCGATGGATCCACGCACCCCGAAGACCACGCCGGCTGAGAAATCGACGATCCTATAGGCCACCGACTCGGACACGCCAGTCAGGTTGAGGACCACCGGCACCCCATCCCGCAGGGCCCTGCCGACCATCTGGGCATCCTCATAGGACTTGGGATGGATGGTGGTGATGCGGTTGATCCGGCTCTTGAAGGGCGTGGACTCGGTCTCCTGGCTGCTGGACGTGGATTGCGGAGCCATGGGAGTCACAGAGTGATCAGTGTCGAAGCCATCGCTGGCCTCTTCATCGTCGGCCAGGTCGTCGTCATCGTCGTCCACGACATCCGACATGCCGAAAAAGGACATTGCGTTCTTCATCAATCCTGCCATACCTGCTCCTTCGCCTGATTACCGCAGAAAGTCAGGGATATCCAGATATCCCGGGTCGGAGGTGCCGTCATCGCCGGAGGCAGGGGGCACCACATCGTGTTCGGAGGTCTCATCGGACTCCGCCTGGACAGACGGGGTCGTCAGTGGCTGCTGGGGCTCCTGGACCGGAGTAGCCGCCGTAGGTGTGGTGGTCGCGTCCACTGCAGGGGCCGGAGTCTCATCTTTCTTTGGGGTGGGATCGAATCCGGCGGCGATGACCGTGACCCGCACCTCGTCCCCGTAAGCGTCGTCCAGGGCCAGGCCCCAGATGATCTGCGCCTCGGGATGGATGGCATCCTGGACCAGCTGGGCGGCTGCAGATGCCTCCTGCATGCTCAGGTCGGTGGGGCCGGCCACGTTGATCAGGGCCCCATGGGCACCTTCGATGCTCTCCTCCAAGAGCGGAGAGGAGATGGCGATCTCGGCGGCCTGGGTGGCTCGATCCTCGCCCCTGGCTGCGCCGATGCCGAAGAGGGCTGTGCCGGCGTCCTTCAAGATGGCGGTGACATCGGAGAAGTCCACGTGAATGTAGGAGTTCATGGTGATCAGGTCGGTGATGCCCTGAACGCCGGCCAGCAGGGCCGTGTCGGCTGTCTTGAAGGCATCCATGACCGAGACCGTGCGATCCGAGAGGTCCAGAAGCCGGTCATTAGGGATAACGATGAGGGCATCGACCTCCTTGCGCAGGTTCTCGATGCCCGATTCGGCGGAAGCGGAGCGCCTGGGCCCCTCAAAGGTGAAGGGACGGGTGACCACGGCGATGGTGAGCGCGCCTTGCTGACGGGCTGCACGCGCAACCAAGGGGCTGGCACCGGTGCCTGTGCCGCCGCCCTCCCCTGCAGTGACGAAGACCATATCGGCGCCCTTGAGGACCTCTTCGATGTCGGACTGATGATCCTGGGCAGCCTTGGCGCCCTTCTCCGGATCAGCTCCGGCTCCCAGGCCGCGGCTGTTCGCATCAGAAAGGGAGATCTTCACATCGGCTTCTGAGCGCAGGAGATCCTTGGCATCGGTATTGATGGCCACAAACTCGACATTCTGCAGGCCTTCGGCAATCATGCGATTGACAGCATTGCCACCGGCTCCACCAACACCAACGACCTTGATGTTGGTCTTGTCATTGAAATTGTCATTCTGGGCAATCTCGCTCACAGTATGCTCCCGTCACTCACGTTACGCTCAACTCTAGCGCAGGTCATATACGCCAACACGCATTTGCCCACAGGCGTTCCGACCCTCCCTGACGGCCGTGGGCCTAGGGTCCGGGAGGTCAGAGCCAACCGCCCCAGCCTTCCGAAAGAACCTCCACGCCGTTCTGTCCGTATTCTAAACCCTGATTCTAGACCCGGATGCGCATGGTTGGTGACGGGAATATTTCCAGCTTCAGTAGGAGGCATCCATAGGGTCGTTGCCGAAGAGCGTTTCGCGCTCCTGATGAGTGGTGGTCCGAGAATCCAGCCAGCCATAGGGCAGGCGGACCTTCTTGGCATAGCGAACCCGACCCCGAGGCTTGCCGGCCACGGCCTGCGGATAGGGCATGTCCTGGTCCAGGTCAGCGATGCAGCGGTCCATATCCTCCAGGCTCTCGCAGGCCATGAAGTCGCGGCGCACCTGGCCGCCCACGGCGAAGCCCTTCAAATACCAAGCCACGTGTTTGCGCATATCATGGACCGCCATACGCTCGTCGCCGTCGTAGAACTCGACCAGGAGTCGGGCATGGCGGGCCACGATAGCCCCAACCTGGCCCAAAGTGGGCTCCTGCCGCTCCGGGGAGCCGGCTAAGGCTGCCGCTATGTCGGCAAAGAGCCATGGACGGCCCTGACAGCCCCGGCCAATGGCCACGCCTGCACAGCCGGTCTGAGCGAACATGTCCAGGGCATCCTCGGCGGTCCAGATGTCGCCGTTGCCGAAGACAGGGATGTCTATGGCCTGGGCAAGCTCGGCGATCCGGTCCCAGTCGGCATGGCCGCCATAGTATTCAGCTGTAGTTCTGGCGTGCAGGGTGACGGCGGCGCAGCCTTCCTCCTGGGCGATGTGGGCCGCCTCCATGAAGGTCTCGTGCTGATGATCGATGCCCACCCGGATTTTTGCAGTGACGGGGATTCCGGCAGGCGAACAGACAGCGACAACACGATGGACCAGTTCAGCAAAGAGGTCAGTCTTCCAGGGCAGGGCGGACCCGCCGCCATGCCTGGTGACCTTGGGGACCGGACAGCCGAAGTTCATGTCGATATGATCGGCCCACCCTGCATCGACCACCATCCGGGTGGCCTGCTCCATAATCTGCGGGTCTACCCCGTACAGCTGCAGGGAGCGCACCTTTTCCTGAGGGGCGAAGCGACAGAGCCTGAATGCCTTGGGATTGCGCGCCACCAAGGCCCGGGCCGTCACCATCTCCCCCACATACAGTCCGTCAGGTCCGTACTCGCGGCAGAGCAGACGGAAGGGCCAGTTGGTCACGCCCGCCATGGGCGAAAGCATGACCGGCACAGGCACGGTTATCGGGCCCAGCTGCACCGAAGCAACCTTCGGGGTCGGGCGATCAGCCTCAGTACCGGCCACCGGCCTCGGCCACCTTGATGGGTTCGCTCTCGTCCGTGCCCGGCTCGCTGGCCAGGTCCGTGTAGCCGTCAGCGGCACGTGAGCCGGTCAGGTCGGATGGGCCCATGGGGTAACGCACCCGCTGCTCGCCAACGACCCGGCGCACATAGTCCTCCACCTGGTCCAGGGCCACGCGGTCCTGCTGCATGGAGTCGCGGTTGCGGATGGTGACCGCTTTGTCGTCCAGGGTGTCGAAGTCCACGGTGATGCACAGGGGGGTGCCGATCTCGTCCTGGCGACGGTAGCGGCGTCCGATGGCGCCGGACTCGTCGTAGTCCACCATCCACTCGTTCTGGCGCAGGTCGGCGGCCAGGTCATGGGCAATCCGCTGCAGATCGGGCTTCTTGGACAGGGGCAGGACGGCAGCCTTGACCGGGGCCAGCCTCGGGTCCAGACGCAACACGGTGCGCCGGTCGACCCCGCCCTTGGTGTTAGGAGCCTCGTCCACGTCATAGGCATCCACCAGGAAGGCCATCAGCGAGCGCGTCAGACCGGCCGCAGGCTCGATCACGTAGGGGATGTAGCGTTCCCCGCTGGCCTGGTCGTAGTAGCTCAGATCCTCGCCCGAGTGCTCGGCATGGGCCTTGAGGTCGTAGTCGGTGCGGTTGGCCACACCCTCCAGCTCACCCCACTCGGAGCCCTGGAAGCCGAACCGGTACTCAATATCCACAGTCCGCTTGGAATAGTGGGCCAGCTTTTCTTTGGGGTGTTCGTAGTGGCGCAGGTTCTCGGGCTTGACGCCCAGATCCACGTACCAGCGGGTTCTGGCGTCGATCCAGTACTGATGCCATTGTTCGTCGGTGCCGGGGTGAACGAAGAACTCCATCTCCATCTGCTCAAACTCCCGGGTACGGAAGATGAAATTGCCGGGCGTTATCTCGTTGCGGAAGCTCTTGCCCATGTTGGCGATGCCGAAGGGGGGCTTGGAGCGGGAGGAGGCCATGACGGACTTGAAGTCCACAAAAATGCCCTGGGCGGTCTCGGGACGCAGATAATGCAGGCTCTTCTCGTCCTGGACGGGTCCCAGGTGGGTCTGCAGCATCATGTTGAAATCGCGCGGCTCGGTCCACTGTCCCTTGGTGCCGCAGTCCGGGCAGGGAATGTCCTTGAGACCATTTTCCGGATCGTGGCCGTGCTTCTCGACGTAGGCCTCCTCCAGGGTGTCGGCCCGGTGCCGCTTGTGGCAGTTCAGGCACTCGATCAGGGGGTCATTGAAGACGGACACGTGGCCCGAGGCCTCCCAGACCGCCGTGGGCAGGATGACCGAAGTGTCCACGCCAACCACGTCGTCGCGGGTGACCACCATGGTCCGCCACCACTCACGCTTGATGTTGTCCTTGAGGGCCACGCCCAGGGGTCCGTAATCCCAGGCCGAGCGAGTGCCGCCGTAGATCTCCCCTGCGGGAAAGACGAATCCCCGGCGCTTGGCCAGGGAGATGACCTCATCCAGTTTCGATACTGCCACTGATCACACCTTCTGCTTGGGAACCCCTCCTGGGGGCATACGACCTGATGACCGGCCTCCAGCATACCTTCGGCTGGTGACCTGCTGTCAGCGTAGAGGCCTACCATCGAGACAGGTGCGGGAGGCCGCGCAGGTGGCCGCAGGGGACACCGGGCATCCTGCCTACGAACACACCAATCGATGTGGGAAGGTTCCCGATATGCCCGACATAAACGATTCATCCTACATGAATACCTTAGCCGAGGTCACGATCGCACCCTCAGGTCAGGGTGAAGAGCTGTCCACCTACGTGGCCCAGGTCATCAAGGTCATCAGGGATTCGGGACTGCCTAACCAGACCAATGCCATGAGCACCGTCGTCGAGGGGGATCTGCATCGGGTCATGGAGGTCGTGGAAGAAGCTGCACGGGTCCTGGCCGAGCAGGGGCATCGGACCAGCGTCAGCCTCAGGCTGGACATCCGTCCCGGCAAGCGGGATCAGATTCACGAGAAGGTGGAGCGAGTCAACCGGATTCTAGGCGGGAAAAACCGCTGAAACCCTGCCACTCAAGATCAGCCGGGCTGAAATCGCCTGAGCAAGTTAAGGTGTGCCCATGATCACGAAGAAGCAGATCGCCGAACGCACAGGCGTATCCGTCTCCACAGTCTCTCTGGTGCTCAACGGCCATGACAAGGGCAGAGTCAAGTCGGAGACTGCACGGAGGGTGCGCAGTACAGCCAAGACCTTAGGCTATCGGCCCAATCCCATGGCCCGGTCGCTGCGCACCAGCAAGACCGGCATGCTGGGCTTCATCAGCGAAGAGGTGGCCACCACGCCCTATGCTGGCGCCATCATTCAGGGTGCGCAGGATGCGGCCGCTGAGCGTGGCTATGTGCTTCTCACTGTCTCCACCGATGGGGGCATCCGGGAAGCCGAGCAGATCCAGGCCCTGAAGCGCTATGGGGTGGACGGATTCCTCTTCGCCAAGATGTACGACCAGGATGTTGACCTGCCACAGTCTCTGCGCTCCTGCCCCGCCGTGGTGGTCAACGCGACGGAGCGGGCCAGCCGCTGTCCAAGCATAGCCCCTGACGAGTTTCTGATTGGCTACGATGCCACCCGCCACCTGATCGAGTCAGGCTGCCATCGGGTAGCCTACCTGGGCACCACACAGGATTTGCCGGCGCAAGAAGACAGAATGCGCGGATATCACACAGCTCTCAAGGAAGCTGGCCTGCCTACAAGCCAGACCTTGATCCGACTGGTCGGATTCAACCAGGATGCCATGGATCAGGCGGACGACCTGGTCGACGAACAGCACCCCGATGGGGTCTTCTGCTTCAATGATTCACGTTCGTTCTACCTCTACCAGGCCGCCGCAACCCGCCATCTGATCATCGGCAAGGACCTCAATCTGGTGGGCGTGGACAACCACCAGGTCGTCGCAGAAACCGCAGCACCCCCCTTGACTACAGTCGAACTGCCTCACTACGAGATGGGCTTCTGGGCAGTGCGACGGCTGCTGGTGCAAATCAATCCCCGTCGCATTGCTCTGCCCCTGCCCAAAACCCGTGCCGTCCTGCCGCCGCTTGATCAGGCTGGTGGAGTGCGCATTCATTGCGCCCTTATTCGCAAGGGCTCCACCCGCCTCGACACCGCCTCGGACCCGGTCCCAGCCAATCCCTAAAGCCAGAGTCACATCTCCCCCTTCCCTGTCGCAAGATGGTGAGCTAAGGCCGGATTCTGGTTGGCTTGGCGCCAGTCACCAATCAGTCAACATCCCCTGCCAGTTGCCCATCGTGTCCGATGGGAAGGCACGACAATCGTCAATCGTTTGACGTAAATCGATTGACGGCTTACTATACCTACCAGGTCCGCTCTGCACACAGGAAGTGCATCGGACTGAGAGGCACTGCGGGGAAGCGGTGCACGACAAGGAAAGAGGGGCAGCATGGCCGCCAAATTATCGGCGTGGAGGAATCCATCATATTTGGAATCCTCTACCGGAATATTCTTCTTCTTCTGCGCCTGGGGCATCTGGTGGTCTTTCTACTCGCCCTGGCTGATCAACGGCCTCGGTATGACCAACACCCAGGTTGGTAAAATCTACTCCATCAACTCCGTGGGCACACTGATAATAATGTTTGTCTACGGGGTCATTCAGGACGAACTGGGAGTCAAGCGCCGTCTGGCCATCTTCATCGCTGCCATCGCCGCCCTGGTGGGGCCCTTCGTCCAATTCATCTATGCGCCGCTCATGCGCACCAACATAATGCTGGGCGCCATGCTTGGCGCAGTGGTCCTCTCTGCCGGCTTCATGTCAGGTTGCTCCTTGATCGAGGCCATCACCGAGCGCTACTCTCGCAAGTTCGGCTTCGAGTACGGACAGTCCCGGGCCTGGGGCTCCTTCGGCTACGCCCTTGTGGCCCTAATTGCCGGGTTTGCTTTCAACATCAACCCGATGATCAACTTCTGGCTGGGATCCGCCTTCGGCGCCTGCATGCTGCTGGTCTATGCTTTCTGGATCCCCGATGAGCAGCGCGAGGAAATCATGCGGGAGTCCACCCCCGAGGGCGAAAAGTCCCAGCCCTCCCTGCGCGACATAATCCACGTTCTGGGCATGCCCGCCCTATGGCTCCTGATTGTCTTCATGATCTTCACCAACACTTTCTACACGGTCTTCGACCAGCAGATGTTCCCCAACTACTATGCCAACCTCTTCTCAACCCCGGAGCAGGGGCACGAGATCTATGGCATTCTCAACTCCTTCCAGGTCTTCCTGGAATCGGCCATGATGGGCGTCGTCCCCGTCATCATGCGCAAGATCGGCGTCCGCAACTCCCTGCTGCTGGGCGCTACGGTCATGTTTGCCAGAATCGGACTGTGCGGCTTCTTCCACGACCCGGTCATGGTCTCCATCGTCAAGCTCTTCCACTCCATCGAGGTCCCGCTCTTCAGCCTGCCGGCCTTCCGCTACTTCACACTGCACTTCAACCCCAAGCTGTCCGCCACCCTTTACATGGTGGGCTTCCAGATTGCCTCCCAGGTCGGCCAGGCGGCCCTGTCCACCCCCCTGGGCATGCTCCACGATCGCGCCGGTGACCGGGTCACTTTCTACACCATTTCATTGGTGGTGCTGGTCGCCCTGATTTACGGCACCTTCGTGCTCAAGCGCGACGACCAGCAGGTCGACGGCGATCCCTTCATCAGGGATTCCCGGAAGTCCGCCGTGACCCAAGGCTGATTCCCCACGTCAACCATAATCAGCACCCCTCCAACCCCGAAAGGATTCAAGGATGAACCAGTCAGCAACCAAGGAAAACGCCGATATGAACGCCCAGCTGGACAAGGCCCAGAAGAGCATCGATCGGCTCTTCACCACCCGCAATGACCGCTGGTATCCCCAGTGCCACATCGCTTCCAAGGCCGGATGGATCAACGACCCCAACGGCCTGAGCTACTACAAGGGACGCTATCATGCCTACTTCCAGCTCAACCCCTACGGGAGCGAGTGGGGAAACATGCACTGGGGGCATGTGTCCAGCGCCGACCTGGTCACCTGGCGGCGCGAGCCCCTGGCCATGGCGCCCACCCTGGAGGTCGAGAAGGACGGGGTCTTCTCCGGATCGGCCGTGGTGGGCGACGACGGCCGTTTGACCATCTACTACACCGGTCACCGCTGGCGCAATGGGGTCAACGATGATGACGGCAACCTCCAGGAGCAGTGCATGGCCGTCTCCTCCGACGGTATCCACTTCGAAAAGAAGGGTGTCGTGGTCCCCTGCCCCGACGACAAGATCCTGCACTTCCGTGACCCCAAGGTGTGGAAGATGGGCGGGCTCTGGTACATGGTCTTCGGAGTCAGCACCCCAGCCCACCGGGGCGAGATCTGGATGTATACCTCCAATGACATGGAGCACTGGACCTTCGACCGGGTGATCTATCGGCACCCCGACCCCGAGGTCTTCATGCTGGAATGCCCCGATATGTTCCCCCTGGAGGACAAGTGGGTGATCTGCTACTCGGCCATGGGCTTGAAACCCCATGGATTCGAAGCCCGCAACCACAACAACGCCGGCTATGTAATCGGCAGCTGGCAGCCCGGCGGCGACTTCCATCAGGAGACCGAATTCCACCTCTGGGATGACGGCCACAACTTCTATGCCCCGCAGACCTTCCAGGCTCCTGACGGCCGTCGGCTGGTATTCGGCTGGATGAGTCCCTTCACCGAGCCCATCCCCATGCAGGAGGATGGCTGGTGCGGCCAGTTCACCGTACCCCGCGAGGTCACCCTGGCCGGTGATCATCTGCGCTGCTTGCCCATACGCGAGTTCTCCAACCTGGACCAGGACCAGCAGGACTTCGGCCCCATCGAGCTGAAGGTCAACGGCAGCCAGGATCTGTTGGACGACGCGCAGACCGCCGACATCACTATGGAAATTGACCTGGCCAAGTCCCAGGCCGAGCGCATCGGTCTGGAGATTCACCGAACCCAGTCAGGCGATCATACGCTGGTCTGCTATGACGACCAGCTGGACCGCGTGGTGCTGGACCGCCACTGCAACACCTACGGGGATCGGGGTTACCGCACAGCACCCGTCGACAAGTCCTCGGGCAAACTCAAACTGCGTATCATCGTGGACCGGGGCTCGATCGAGGTCATCATCAACGACGGGCTGGAGATCATGTCCTCCTACTCCTTCCCCGCCGAAGGACCCCGCGGCATCCGCCTGATCGCCGAGTCCGGCGAGGGCCAGGCCCTGATCGACTCCCTCTCCATCGCCAGACTGGGCACCATCTGGGAAGAGCCGGATCGCTGATCCGACTGTCCTAGTCGGCACAGGAAAGGCCCGCCCCCTGAATTACTCAGGGGGCGGGCCTTTTACTTGGTAAGCATCGCCTTCAAGTATCCGTGGTGAGCACCAAAGAATCGAAGATCCCAGAAGAGGTACCGACTTTTTGACACTGACTCCCTGCCATGGACCAGCGGCCATGACTGCGCCACAGCCGCCTAATCTTCGAGACCAGAAACCATTGATGTGGCCGATCCGGCCCAGGCTTTACTTGCCGACCTTGACCAGCAGAGCCATCAACCCTGAGACAATGGCCGCCGCACCCATGAAGAGGAAGGCTCCGACGAAGGAACCGCCGGCCGCCTTGACCAGATAGCCGATGATCATGGGGGCCAGGAATCCGCCCAGGGTGCCGCCGGTGTTGATGATGCCGATGGCGGAGCCGATGATATGCGGGTCCATGATCTTGTGGGGCCAGGTGAAGATGCCGGTGAAGGCCACCACGGAGACGCAGGATACCAGGATCAGCAGCAGGAGGGAGAGCCAGATGTTGCGCGAGAAGACGAAGCATACGACCAGGACGGCGCTGATCACCCCGGCACCCAGGATGGCCAACTTCTCCCTGCCCAGGAAGAGCTTCGAGAGCAACTGACCGGCGTAGATGGTGGCAACGGTCGTGAAGACCGCATTGACCGCCAGCAGGATGCCTGCCTGGCCGATCGAGAGCCCGAAGGTATTCTTGATGAAGGTGGGCATCCAGGAGATATTGCCATACAGGAGGATGTTCAGCAGCAGCATGGCCACGAAGAGGACCAGCACGTTCCGATTCTTCAGAACCTCGAGGAACCCTGCCCCCTTGGCTCCGGGCTTCTGGTCAGCCTCGGGCTGGCGGGGCTTGGATGGCACGAAGATCAGGATGCAGACAAAGGCCAGCAGGTAGAGGGTGCCCAGCACAGCGTATGCCAAGTGCCAGTTGATGGCGACCAGGTTGGCGCCCAGGACGAAGGCCAGGATGCCGCCGATGCCCGAGGTCGACAGGATCAGGGACTGGACGAAGGTGCGCCGTTCCTGGGGGAAGTTCTCCGCGATCGACTTGGAGCAGGAGGGCGGATAGCCACCGTGGCCCATGCCAGCGAAGAACCGGACGATGATGAAGAAGGCCAGACCATTGGCCAGGCCGAACAGATAACTGAACAGACCGATGATGATCATGGAGGCCATCAGCACACGCTTGGCCCCAAGCCGGTCGGCCAGCCAGCCGCTGGGAATCTGCATGAGCGAGTATCCCAGGAAGAAGGCCGACATGATGATGCCTGTCTGCCCCGAGTCAAGGTGGAACTGCTCGGAGATGGGGATGATGGCGGTCGAGATCATGTTCTTGTCCATGTACACGATCGAGTAACCGGCCATCAGGGAAAAGATCAGCGTTCCGCTCGCCGTTTTTGAGGATTGCTTGATTGCCATTGGTCTGTCATCCTTCAGTCGAAGCCAACCGCCGCAGGGCGATTCGATCCACAGGGATCACAGGGCCCGGCGGCAGCCGAATAGCAAGTCAGTGAGGCATCACATCGTCAGGGATGACAACCTTGTACTCCTGGCCGGCGAATGTCTTGCTGAAGTCCTCCTTGGCGGCCTTTACCAGGTCCGGGTTGGTAAACGCATCATAAGCGGTCAAAGCCAGGGTCTTGCCCGCCGCAAGCAGACCCTTGTGGGCCACCGAGGACTTGCCGTTGGCCGCCCATTGCCAGGAGTGTGGTGAGGTTCCCTGGGGCTCGAACCCGCCGCTGAACTGGGCGGTGGGCGTCTGCCAACTGACATCGCCAACGTCGGTGGACCCCGATGCCGTATCGGTGAAGGCCAGCGGATACTTCTTCAGGGCCATGGTGGACTCGGCCATCTTCCGGACTTCCTCCTCCGGAAGATCCGGGAAGGCTGCCTTGGTGCGGCTGAGCACCCTCTGCTTGCCGGCCTCGGAAACCGTGTCGGTGTAACGGCGTTCGTAGTCCAACTCCTGCTGGTCCAGGGGCAGGGGGCCGACGACGTCCAAGTTCCTGTCTATGGCCTCGGTCAGCGGATGGTTGGGAATGAAGTTGTAGCAGGCCGCGTCGAACTCCTCCTTGACCTGTGTCTCGGTCATCAGGGCCGCACCCTGGGCGATCTTCACCACACGCTTGAACAGATCCTGAGCCTGATCCATCCTGGGGGCACGTACGAAGTAGTAAAGACGGGCGTGGGACTGCACCACATTGGCCGACTCGCCGCCTGCGTCGATAAAGGCGTAGTGCACACGGGCCTCATCGATCATGTGCTCACGCAGGAATTGCACCCCCACGTTCATCAGCTCCGCAGCATCCAGGGCGCTCCGGCCCAGCTCAGGGGCCGCAGCCGCGTGCGCTGGCACGCCGGTGAAGTCGAAGTAGGCCTGCAGGACTGCCAGGCTGGAGGAGCCCCAGGCCTGGGTCACATCCG
Organism: Bifidobacterium sp. B4142; assembly: GCF_026537325.1. GTDB lineage: Bacteria > Actinomycetota > Actinomycetes > Actinomycetales > Bifidobacteriaceae > Bombiscardovia. The sequence goes on along the minus strand of NZ_JAFNMJ010000002.1, from coordinate 104,131 downwards.
AGGGATGCCAGGACAGGGCCAGGTCCAGCCCGTCGAAAACCCCGTCCCTGGCCATGAAGGCCTTGCCATAGCCCGACTCCTCAGCAGGGCAGCCGAAGACCTTGATGGTCCCCCTGAGCCCCTTCTCCTCCATGAAGGTCTTAATCCCGACCCCGGCCGCGACGGCTGCCATACCCAGAATGTTGTGGCCGCAGCCTTGCCCGTTGCCGCCTTCGACCAAGGGCTTGTGTTCACCCAAATCAGCCACCTGGCTGAGGCCTCCCAAGGCATCGTATTCGCCAGTGATGCCAATCACCGGACGGCCCGAGCCCCAGGTCGCCACGTAGGCATAGTCCATATGACCCACGCCCCTCTCGATGCCAAAGCCTTCCTGCTCCAACACCTTGTAGTGCTGCTGGACCGACTCCTTCACGGCAAACCTGGTCTCGGGGGTACCCCAAATATGGTCGGCGGCCTCAATGAACTCCTGTGACTTATCTTCGATGATCTGCATGATGCGTTGCTTGTCGTCCATGCCTGTCGCTCCTTCGCTTCGTTTGCTGCCCTGATTCCCACAGCGGCTATGGCTTGCTTCGCTGTGATAAGACACATACTACCTTTCAAGGGCATTGCGAGAGTGCTCAGACATGTAAATTCGGACGACCATGGCTGGCTTCACATCATGGGAGGGACAGTTTTCTCAGCCATTCTCCACGCCGCCGAAGCGCCTGTCCCTGTGAATGTAATCGTCGATGGCCCGCCAGAGCACCTCGCGCCCGCAGTCAGGAAAGAGCTCAGGCACGAATTCCAGCTCCGCATATGCCGCCTGCCAGGGCAGAAAGTTGGAGGTGCGCTGCTCCCCCGAGGTGCGCAGAACCAGGTCGCAGTCCGGTATGTCGGGGTTGTAGAGGTGCTGGGCGATCATCTTTTCAGTCACCTTGGAGCCCTTGATTTGCCCGGCCGCCACCTCCCGGGCGATGTCAGTGGCTGCATCGGCAAGCTCAGCCCTGCCCCCGTAGTTGATGCAGAAGATCACATCAATCTTGGTGTTGTGGCGGGTGCGCTCCATGGCCGCCTCCAGCTCGTCAATGACCGACTTCCAGAGCCGGGGCCTACGACCCGCCCAGCGCACGCGCACTCCCCAGTCGTCCATCTGGGCCACTCGCCGATGGATGATGTCCCTGGAGAAGCCCATCAGAAAGCGGACCTCAGCCGGCGAGCGTTTCCAGTTCTCCGTGGAGAAGGTGTACAGGCTCAGGTAGCGGACCCCAGCCTCAATGGCCCCGGCTATGGTGTCGAAGACCACCGGCTCGGCAGCCCGGTGACCCTGGGTGCGCTCCATGCCCCTCTGCTTGGCCCAGCGGCCATTGCCGTCCATGATCACACCCAGATGACGAGGGACTGAACCCTTGGGGAACTGCGGGATACGCGCGGGATCGGAGAAGGGGGCTGCAGGCACATCCAGGGAGGTGTAGTCGACGGGGTCAAAACTCATGCTTCACGAATCTAATAGCCGCAGAGATCTGATGGGCCGCTCCAGATAATATTCGCCCCATTTCTCGACAAGACCATCGCAGAGGGGAGTTGAGCCCCTGCCGTCCAGCTTGGGCCAGTCCCCGCTGCTCAACGCCCGGAAGCGGGCCAGGGTGGCTGGATCTACCGCCACAGCGTCAGTAGGCCTGTCCCGACTGCAGACCATTCCGCCGCCGGGCACCGAAAAGTGGGTCAGCTGATCGGTCCGCCCGCAGACGATGCAGGAATCCAGCCGGGGCCGCCAGCCAGCCAGCGCTAGGGAGCGCAGCAGATATGAGGCGCCGATGTCACGGGGGTCATGCCGGTGACCTGCCAGACTGGCCAAGGCGGAGACCAGCAGACGGTATTGCTCCGGAGCCGGCTCGTGCTCGCCCACCACCAGCTTGTCGGCGGTCTCAAGCATGACACCCCCGTTGGCGTAGAGGTCATAGTCGGCGCATATGGCATCCGCATAGGGAGCTGTGCAGGCCGCCTGGGATACGATGTCCAAGTTGCGGCCGCGGGAGATGAGCAGGTCGTCACGCATGAATGGCTCCAGCCGGGCGCCGAAGCGGGACTTGGTCCGTCGCACCCCTTTGGCTACGGCCCTGACCTTGCCGTGTCCCCTGGTCAGAATGGTGACAATTCGGTCGGCCTCGCCCAATTTGACCGTTCTCAGGACCAGGCCCTCGTCACGATAGATGGCCACGACAGTCCCGTCCTTTCATTGGTAGATGAACAGGCCCCAGAAGGCGAAGATCAGCAGAACCCCGAACATGGCCAGGGTGGTGACGATGAAGAGTGCAACACCCAAGCGGGTGGAAGCCAGTACAGGCCTGGGGTCCATGTTCCGCATCTGCTGGCGAAGACTGGGGCCGCCGGCCTTGCTTGTGCGGACCTGGTCGGGCAGCCGGTCCAATCCCCTCAGGGAGGCTACTTCGACCATGCGAGCGAAGGTGCGTGACCAGGCCCAGATGACCAAGGCGCAGACCACCTGGATGACCGGCCAGCTCCAGTAGCTGACCCCAGCCTGGTCGGGCACGCCGCCCCAGCCCAGACGTACCACCGCCATGATGACCTGGCCCAGACCGGCTCCGAAAAGGACCAGGGTGGCCATAGTGGTGCCGGTGATGGTTGCCAAGATGCCGCCGAAGCCATGGCTGAAGCCCAGGACCGGGTCCTTGCGTCGGCGCAGACGGTACAGTTTCGTCAGACCGGCCGCCAGGGCCATGGCCAGGGCCGCCAGCAATAGCACCAGGGTCAGCAGGTGCAGGACTAGCATATAAATAGTCAGCGAGCGCCGCCCCCTCAGATCAGTGGGCACAGCGATGGACTGGTGGATAGTGGCCCCGCCCACGCTGGGGCTGGTCTGATGCAGGCCATGGGCCTGACCCACCGCCCAGTCGATCATGTCCTGCTGGTAGTGGTCGGCCAGGGGCGTGCCGGTCCGGGCCTCATCCCCCAGCCGCAGCACATGGTTGGAGACCGGATAGGAACGCACAGTGACGTTCTCATTGCCGGAAGCATGAGCTTTGGAGAGCACGCGCTGCACGCCCTCCACCTGGGCGGTCATGACATCCTTGGCCCCGTAGGCCAGCAGGGTGGGAATGGCGTAGGTGTAGCGGTCAGTAGGGTCGATATCCAGATTGTTCAGTCCCAAGAGGGAAGCATCGGTGCTGAAGAGCCGACGGACCACCGACTGGTAGCCCTGGTTGGCCCCGGCAATAGCGAAGTCCTGGGCCACGAAGAAACCCATGGCGTGCCGCGGGGAATAGACCATTGGGCTCAGCAGGATCTGGAAGGCTATCCGGTGGTCCATGGTCAGCAGCATGGCGGCGATCCAAGTGCTCTCGCTGGTGGCATAGATGCCCACCTTGGATGCATCCACATCATCCCGGTCGCGCAGCAAATTGGCAACCCGCTCGTAGGCCCTGGCCGAAGCGGGATAGTCCCGGTCGGCATCCGTGGTTGACCAGACCGGCTTGTCCAGCACGGCAGTGACGAAGCCAGCAGAGGCCATGGACCGGGCCACGTCCCCGAAGGAGTTGTCGCATGTGCCATAACCGGCGCCATGCATGAAGACTACAGCCGGCCGATGGCCGGAAGCCCCCTGAGGAGTACGAATCAGAATCCGAATACGTTGGCGCTCGCCAGTGGCGGGCCTTTCCATGCTCAGTTCCTGGTGACGGGATTCGACCTGGTACTGCCCCACGGTATCCCTGGCAACCCCGGCAGGCCAGTCAAAAGTGACCGCGGTATCCGGAGTCAGTGTGGGGAAATTCTGATCCACTGGTTCGTATTTCCAGGGAACGGCGGTCAGGTGGGAGACAGAAGCCAGCAGACCCATGAGAATCACGAAGATGGGCAGGCTGGTCATCAGCCGCCTGACCCTGCTCCACCGACTTGCGGGGAGGGAACGCTCAACCTCTTGGGACACGACGGCCATTGTAACCGGTGGCGAGGATGGTGCTTATGCGCTCAGCTGGCACGGCCGGTGACCGGAACCACCATGGGCCCTGCCTCCGGCAGGGTTTCACCCTGGACCGCCGCCTTTGCATCCATCCGGGCGGCGATTTCCTTGGCCCGCTCCAGCAGTGTGGGGACGATTTGGTCCTCAGGGACGGTCTGAACCACCTTGCCCTTGATGATAATCTGGCCCTTGCCGTTGCCCGAAGCCACCCCAAGGTCGGCCTCCCTGGCCTCGCCTGGCCCATTGACGATGCAGCCCATGACAGCCACCCTGATGGGAGCGGTGATGTCCTTAAGACCCTCGGTGACTTCCTTGGCCAGCTCGATCACATCCACCTGGGCCCTGCCGCAGGAGGGGCAGGAGATGATGTCGAAGTGGCGCTGGCGTAGACCCAGGTATTCCAGAATCTTGCAGCCCACCTTGACCTCTTCCACAGGCGGTGCGGACAGGGAGACACGGATGGTGTCGCCGATGCCCTCGGCCAGGAGCGCGCCAAAGGCCAGGCAGGACTTGATGGTCCCCTGCCAGGAGGGGCCGGCCTCGGTCACGCCCAGGTGCAGGGGCCAGTCGCCCTTGGAGGCCAGGAGCCGGTAGGTCTGGACCGTTGTCACAGGATCGTGGTGCTTGACGGAGATCTTGAAGTCGTGGAAGCCCACATCCTCGAACATGTGGGCCTCTTTCAAGGCCGAAGCGACCAAGGCCTCGGGGGTGGGGCCGCCGTAGCGGGCGTAGATGTCCTTGTCCAGGCTGCCGGCGTTTACCCCGATACGCAGGGAGATGCCCGCATCCGTGGCGGCCTTGCAGATTTCTGGGCCGATCTGGTCGAACTTTCGGATATTGCCCGGGTTGACCCTGACAGCTGCACAACCCGCATCGATGGCCTGAAAGACATACTTGCTCTGGAAGTGAATGTCGGCGATGACCGGTATGGGTGACTTCTTCGCAATGATGGGAAGCGCGTCGGCATCGTCCTGGCTGGGCACAGCCACCCGTACGATATCGCATCCAGCTGCGGCCAGCTCGGCGATCTGCTGCAAGGTCGCATTGATGTCAGCGGTGACCGTGTTGGTCATGGACTGCACCGAAATGGGAGCGCCTCCGCCGACCGGCACAGGCCCCACCATGATCCGACGGGAGCGGCGACGAGGATGCAGCGGAGTCTGGCTGATGGCCTGCTCGCCTGTCTTGCGGAACCCTTGGGAGGGTGCTGGCTGTTCGGTCTTGGGAATGCTACTCACGCTGTCATGTCTATCAAAGCATCGGCCCTTTGGCGTGCCTCATGCTCGACTTGCTCCATTACCTCCACGGATGTGAATGTTCCCGGAAGATGCGTTTCCATGGCATCCATGACTGAACGGATGGTTTCGACGATGTCCAGGTAAGGCAGCTGATGATCCAGGAAAGCCCGGACCGCCTGCTCGTTGGCGGCATTAAAGACCGCAGTCATGGGCTCGCAGCTCCCTAGAGCCCGCCTGGCCAGATTGACCGCCGGGAAAGCCTGGTCATCCAAGGGCTCGAAAGTCCAAGTACTGGCCTTGGACCAGTCGCAGGGCGCAGCCACATGGTCAAGACGGACGGGCGCCGACAGGCCTAGGGCGATTGGCAGACGCATATCAGGTGGCGAAGCCTGGCTTATGGTGGCCCCGTCCTGGAATTGGACCATCGAGTGGACCACAGACTGGGGGTGGACCACCACGGTGATCCGCTCGGGCTCGATCCGGAAGAGCCGACTGGCCTCGATGACCTCTAGACCCTTGTTGACCATGGTGGAGGAGTTGATGGTGACCACCGGACCCATGGACCAGGTCGGATGGTTCAGGGCCTGTTCAGGGGTGATCTCGCGCATGGCTTGGCTGCTCCAACCCCGGAAGGGACCCCCTGAGGCAGTGACCACCAGACGGGCCACCTCTCCATGCTGCCCCGAACGCAGAGACTGCCAGATGGCCGAATGCTCGGAGTCGACAGGGTTGATCTGGCCCGGCCTTATCTCGGCGTCAAAGAGCAGATGGCCTCCGGCCACAACGGACTCCTTGTTGGCCAGAGCCAGCTGGGATCCGGCCTGCAGGGCTGCAATAGACGGACGCAGACCAACTGAACCGGTAATGCCATTGAGGACCAAGTCACTGCCGGAACCGGCCAGAGCCTGAACCGCATCCATGCCTGCCTCTACCTGGATGCCAGTCAACTCCAGAGCCTCGAGAGCCTGCTGCAGAGCCGGAACCTGGGCCTTGTCGGCCAGAGCAAGACGGGTCACGCCAAAATCGCGAGCTTGGCGGGCCAGCAGTTCGACATGCGCGCCGCCAGCGGCCAATCCAGTCACTTGGAACCGGTCCCTATGACGACTGATCAGATCCAAAGCCTGAGTGCCAATGGATCCTGTGGATCCCAGGATGACCAGACTGCAAGACTGGCCGGCATCGTCCCTGGGCGACCAATCCGACAAGATGCGCTCATGCTCGACCGACAAACCAGCCTGCCTGCCTTCACTGCCTGCATTCATTGTTTCCGAATGACTCATCGACCGCCTTTATCCTGCTCCCCCTCGTCACCGAAGGCCGGGAAAGCAATATCAGGAATGTCCAAATCCATCTTGGGCAGATCCTGGTTGAGCAGGGAGGCCAGGTAGGAATCCGGATCCTTGTCCTGCTTATTGCCCTGCGTGTTTTGCGAATACCGGGGCTTGGCCCAGTCGGGCGTATCCGTGCTGCTTCCAGCTGTTTCAGCCCAGGACCGCTCATGGGCCTCAGGCGCTGCTGGCGAGGGTTCCCCATAGCTGCCCAAGGGCCCGCCTGCGCCCAGAGGACCATCGACGAAGGGCGAGGAGATGATTGAGGCGGATCCCGGCATAGATGAGCCGTCAGTGTCAGCACCTGCCGTTGAGGGAGACACTGGCGATTCCGGCCTTGTGGAGGGGACGAAAGCGTTCCCTGCCGAAGTAGGCGCAGTGGAGGCCGTGGGTGCCGAAGAGGTCGGCTGGAATACCGCAGGCTCAGGAGTCTGTGGTGCGGGGGAAGGCGAAGAAGCGGCCACCGAGTTGAATGGCACGGATTGCGCAGCCGACGCGGGTGCTGCTGACGCTGATGTGGGAGCCGCAGGAGTGTGGCTGGTTGGCGCAGAGGCCGGCTGTGCAGCCGCGGGCGGCACGGAGGCGGGCATGACCGATTCCTGTTGACCGGAGACAAAAGGATTGGCAGGGGTGGGATTGGCAGAGCCAACAGGGGCTCCGCCACTCACGTCTGCTGAGGAGGCCGACCTGGCTGTGGAAGAGGCAGGAACAGCTGCCGCCGATGCTGCTGAGGCTGCCCCAGCGCCTTCCTGAGTCAGTCGCTGGTTGACGGTCGAAGCCAGAGCACTCAGCGAACTGTTGGGTTGCGCCGTCGGTGCTGTAGGCGTTGTCTGCGTGCTGGCGGCCGGCGCCTCAAAGATAGCCCGCTCCGCCTGGTGCAGTTGAGCGAAATCGTCCTGGCTGCCCTTGTCGCTCGCGACAGCGGAATCATCGGGAATGCTCCAGGCTGGTGCCTGGCTCTGTCCGATCAGCGGCTGAACGCCCGAAACTGAAGGGTTCTGCCCGGCAAGCTGCGAGTGCCCAGAAACAGCAGCTGGAGCCGTTGCATTAGCGCTTGCTCTCTTGGCCCTCTCGCTGACCCTGGCAAAGGACTCCAGCTGCTCCAGAAGCTCGACGGCCTTGGCCAGGAAGAAGTCCACCTGGCGCTCGTCATAGCCCTTGGGCCCCCGCCGCTGGGTGAAGATGACGTTGGAGACGCGGTCAGCCGTGATGTCGGTGTTCTTCGACTTGCCTGAGTCGGTCTTCCGTCCCTCATGCAGGTTGAGCTGATCAGAAGTCTTGTTGAGGACCTGCTCGATCAGCCGCTCCACCTGCTTGCAGTCGTATGAGGGCATGCCGGGATCCCCGCGCTTGAAGACGCTGCCCGAGGGTCTGCCGGCATGAGCGGTCAGCTCTGATTGCAAACTGACCATTCTAGTCGTCCAGCCATCCACGCCCACCCGGGCTATCTCCAGACTGGTCTGCCTGTCGGAAATCACCCTTTCCAGCCGTGAGAGGGCAGCATCCACCTGGGTGATGATATAACCGTTCTTGCACAGGTCAAAGGAGGCGTTGGCTATCTCCTCCTGGGTAAGATCGGGGTCCTGGCTCTCATAGAGTGAGTGAGCCCGCTCCAAGAAAGCATCAACCTGCTTGGTGTCATATCCCCACTTGCGCTTGCCCGAGCGCGCGATGGTCGCCTCGGTTCCACGGGCATCAGGCTTAGCTGACATCAGGCATCGACCTCCTGACCTTTCTTGCCAACGATCTTCGTGCATCGATTCTACGTGAGCGCTAAGACGCAACTTCGGGCACACACCCCTAAAACCCCTGTGGTCCCGCCCGGACTCGAACCGGGGACATCCACCGTGTAAAGGTGGCGCTCTAACCAACTGAGCCACGGGACCAGCACACTACCTTAGCAGAATACACGGTGACAAGGCCGCAAGGTGCGGCTATAATCCTCTAGGAATTCGGGCCTTGCCCGCAAAAGAAGAGAAACACACCGTATATACCGCATAAGAGGGGGTTCGGATTGTCACAGACAGTCGATACAGGCAGTGGCAGAAAGACCAACCGCACCTTGGTGACAGTGGCGGTCTTTATTGCCACCTTCATGACGGCCATCGAGGGGACCATCGTCTCCACCGCCATGCCCACCATCATCGGGGACCTGCATGGGCTGTCCATCATGAACTGGGTCTACTCCATCTATCTGCTCATGACGGCGGTCACCACACCCATCTACGGCAAGCTTTCGGACCGCTTCGGCCGCAAGCCGCTGCTGACCATCGGCCTGCTGGTCTTCGTGATCGGGTCCACCCTGTGCGCCCTTTCCCAATCCATGCCCCAGCTGATCAGCGCGCGTTTTCTGCAGGGCTTGGGGGCAGGCGCCATCCAGCCGCTGACATACACGGTTCTGGCCGACATCTATCCCCTGGACAAGCGGGCGGGCATGATCGGTCTGAACGGTTCGGCCTGGGGTATCGCCTCCATCATCGCCCCCCTGCTGGGAGGCTTCATCGTCCAGCAGATAAGCTGGCACTGGGTCTTCGCCATCAACGTGCCCATCGGCCTGCTGGTCATCATCATGATCCAGCTCTTCCTGAGCGAACATATCCAGGCGCGTAAAACCCGCGTCGACTACATCGGCATCGGGCTGCTCAGCATCTGCCTGATCTGCCTGATGCTCGGCCTGCAGAGCCTGGGATCGGCGGGCGATGCGCGGATCACCTTGGTTCTGATTGCGGCCACCGTGGTCACCTTTGCCCTGCTTCTTCATGTCGAGGGCCGCCAGGAAGATCCCATCCTGCCCCTGCGACTCTTTCGGATCAGGACCTTCGTCATCCAGAACATCTGCATGCTCCTGGTGGCCGGATTCCTCATGGGCTTCGACACCTACATGCCCATCTGGATGCAGTCTGTTCTGGGAATGAACCCCTCCCTGGGCGGTTTCGTGGTCACCCCCTCTTCCATTCTTTGGCTCCTGGGCGCCTACCTGGCCGGACCTCTGACCATGCACCACCCGCCGCACCGGGCCACCAATATCGGCCTGGCCTTCATCCTGACAGCCTGCGTCTGTTACATAGCCGTCCCACAGGCCACCGCCTACTGGGTCTTTCTGGTCATTTCCGCCGTAGTCGGTTTCGGCTTCGGCCTGACCATCACCACCTCGACCATCACCGCCCAGAGCGTGGTGCCAGCAGGTGATGTGGGCGCCTCGACCAGCTTCAACACACTGGCCCGTTCCCTAGGGCAGACCCTGATGGTCTCAATCTTCGGCATCGTCATGAACACGGTCATCGCCCGCGAGGTGCCCCAGCATAAGGGGCTGACCGAAGACATGATGAACAGCATGATCAACCCGGCCACAGCAGGGAGCATCCCCTCTCGCCTGCTGGGACCGGCCCGCACCATCGTCTTCGACGGCCTGCATTGGATATTCCTGGTGGGCCTGGTCATCCTGATAATCGCCTTGGTGGCCAACCTCTGCGATATCCGCTCGCGCACGCTGCTGGCTGAATATCAAAACAAGGCCACGACGGTGGCTCCTGCCGTTGCTGAGAAGGGCGAGCGGTAAGGGCCGTTGTCCAGACGGATTCCTCCGTGAATTCCTCATGAACGACAAGGAGGTGTCGGGCATGTTTGATCCTGATGCCCGACACCTCGTTCATTGGCGCTTATGCGATATGTCGAGCCGACGCAGGCGCCGTTACAGCCAGGAGTCTTACTTGCCCTTGCCGAAAGCCCGCAGCTGGGTGGCGTTCCAATCCTTGCTGACGGTGGTGGGCATCAGGGCGTTCATGCCCGCAGTCTTGGCCGCATTGGAGACGACCCCTGGCGCCGAAGCTCCAGGTCTGCCGGGTTTGGGAGTCAGCACCCAGAAAGGTGCGCCCTTGTTGACCATGGCCGAGGCATCCATGATGGTATCCGCCAGATCGTCTTCGGCATCACCGTCCCGCCACCAGATGATGACCCCATCCACGGCTGCGTCATAGTCCTCGTCCACCAGCTCTTCGCCGGTCAGATCCTCGATCCTAGTCCGGATCCCGTCGTCGACATCGTCGTCCCACATCCATTCCTGGACGATATCGCCGGGATGAAAACCGAACTCTTCCGCTGTATAGGTTGTAGTCTCAGCCACGGCTTCAGCATAACAAGACTGCCGGAATTCACCAATTAATTGGACCGGCCTTGTCTTACCTGCCCTTGGCGGCCGTGCAGCGGGGCAGCACCTCCCCCTGGCCATGGCCGATGGCCACCAGGGCCTTGTAGGCCTCATCCAGGGTGGACACCCGCACGTCGCGCAGTCCTTCGGGCACATGGCCTGCCACCTGTGAGCAGTTGGCGGCTGGGGCCAGGAACCAGGCGGCGCCGTCCCGTCTGGCCCCCAGCATCTTCAGCTGAATGCCGCCGATGGCCCCGACTCGCCCTTTCTCATCCATGGTGCCGGTCCCGGCAATGGTCAGGCCACCGGTCTCCTGCTCGGGGGTGATCTTGTCGATGGCCCCCAGGGTATACATGAGTCCGGCCGAAGGGCCGCCTATGTCGGCCACCCTCATGCTGAACTGCAGACCTGATACGTCATATCCACGAGCCTTGAGGAAGGCCAGAGCCTGGGCCGAGGCAGCCTTCTGGGAGCCGTGCATATCGCCCTGCTCCTGGCGCTTGTACTCCTCCACGCTCTGTCCGGGAGGCACCACGGCCTCTTGGGGAAGCACCGTGGCGTGAGGGTCGGCCCAGCCCACCAGGGCGTCCAGATTTGAGGCCGGGTAGCCGGAGATTCCGCGGGCATTGACCGTGGTCATCAGCAGCCTGCCCTTGTCACGATGGACCTGACCACCCTTCACCTTGATGACTGGTGATCCTTTTGAACTTCCCAGCACATCCTGGGTGGGGCCGGGCGTCTCGATGGTGTAGGGCGAAGGAAGGAAAAGCACCAAGAGGGCCAGAATGACCAAAAGACCACCGACCAGCATTTTGCGGGTGGGTCCGCCAAGTGTCCCGATTTGCCTTTCGGGTGCGCCTGTGGCGCAGTGATCCGATTTCCCGTGCGGAAGTGTCATAGCTCCAATATTATGGTTGATGAAGACGATAATCCCGGCAGACGCCAACCTAAGCGGCGGGCGACCTGCCTTGGCGAGGACTGGAAACAAAGCAATGGACGAGAATGCAATCCACCAATGGCTCATTGAGTGCTTCGGCCCGGTGCAGGGCGAGCTGGCTTGGAGTCAGTTCTCTCAGCTGCCTGAGTCCATCCGCTCCCAGATGGCTGCCCAGGGAGCCGAACAGTTGCCCAAACCCGCCGAAGTCCAGGCCCTGATTCAGGCTTTCACGGCTGGAGGACTGAACACTCCGGCTGACATGCAGGCCCAGGCTGACCAGGGGCCCATCAACGTTGCGCTGGCCAAGAACATCGCCCTGGGGCGCACCAGGGCCGACCAGTCCGACACCGCTGTCACAGCCGAGGACAGCGACCGGGTGGCCCGAGTCATGAGCGAAGCCAACCTCTGGCTGGACACCGTCTGCGCCTTTGACCCCGCCCCAGGCCAAACCGAAGCCTTGACCCGTGCAGGATGGATCGAGGGCAGCATAGACGCTTGGGTTCAGTTCGCCTCGCCGGTGGCCCAGGCGGTCAGCGAGGCCTTGACCTCCGTCATAAGCCAGCGCTTCCAAGGTTTCGACCAGGGTGAGATTTCGGGGATGTTCGCCGGACCTGTGCCCATCCCCTTGCCTGACAACCTCAAGGATCCGACCACGCTGATGAGGCTGCTGGGGAACACCTCATTCGCCATGCAGCTAGGTCAGGCCGCCGGCGAGCTGGCCAAGGAGGTGCGCGGAGGATTCGACCAGGGCATACCGTTGCTAAAGAACCCCGCCGGAGCCCTCATACCTCAGAACATCAAGGCCTACGCCAAATCCCTGCAGCTGGATCTGGACGAGGTCACCCGCTACATGGCCCTCAAGGAAGCCGCCCACGCCCGGCTCTACGCTGCCGTCCCCTGGCTGATGCCGCGCTTCGAGGCCCTGATCGGCAAGTATGCCCGGGGAGTCTCTATCGACCTGGACGCTGTGGAGGATCAGCTGCGCGACGCTGAGCAAATCAACCCCGAATCGATCGCTGGCGCCATCAACCTCAGCAATGTCGGCATTGAGGATACCCCTGAGCAAAAAGAGGCCCTGCACAGCCTGGGCGACCTGCTGGCCCTGGTGGATGGCTGGGTGGATTGCGTGGTCTGGAACGCCGGGATGGCCCACCTGCCCCACCTGGAGCAGCTGCGGGAGATGACCCGACGCGAGCGTGCCGTGGGAGGGCCGGCTGAACAGACCTTTGAGTCCCTGCTGGGCCTGCATCTTCATCCCAAGCAGCTACGTGAGGCCGCCGACCTTTGGGAGCGCATCACCGCAGAGGAGGGAATCCAAGGCCGTGACAGTCACTGGTCCCATCCTGATCTGCTGCCTTCGCTGCCTGTTAAGGTCGAAGGCGACCAGGGCGGAGCATCTACATCTGCAGACGGGCAATCCGAGCAGAAGGACGCCACTTCCGCTCCCTCGGTGGACTGGGATGCCGAGCTGGACAAACTATTGAATGCCGAGGAAAAGGATTCCTCTGCCGATTCGACCGCCTCCGCAGACTCCGGAGCTTCTGATTCCCACGCTGCAAATGACCAGGAACATTCGGGCCACGAGGCTCCGGGCGACCAGAAGAGCACCCGCGACAGCAACCCGGACCAGGATGACTCAGACAGGAGCGATCCTGACAGCAGCCAGGACTGAACACCCCCTACGTTCCGATGGACGAGACGTTGGTTCTCAGCGGTGAATGAACCGGCTGGGGGTGCGTCGGACGAAGGCGCTGCCATCCTTGTGCTCCGCGTAGGAAAGATGCAGGGTGTCCTCTGCTCGGGTCACCCCTACGTACATGAGGCGGCGCTCCTCCTCCAGGGCATCTCCTTCCGGCGGTGAGCCAAAGGGAATCAGCCCCTCGGCGCAGCCAACAATGAAGACATGAGCGAACTCCAATCCCTTGGCAGCGTGAATAGTGGAGACCGTGACCCTCCCCTGGCCCATGCCGCCCTCAAGCTGTTCCAGTACTTCCTGCCTGCTCAGATCGACCGACTGGTTCTGCCAGCCCGACTCGGTACGCACCCGATAGCCGATTCCGCGTTCGTGCAGGGCACGGCAGATCAGGGTCTGCTGGGCATTGATCCGGGTCAGGATTGCAAACTGGCCGGGCCGCGCCCCCTTCCGAATCATGGAGGATATACGGGAGGCCACGGCTCCAGCCTCATCGCCATCGTCCTCATAACGTGTCATCGCGACCCTGCTGCCCGCCTGACGGGCCGAAGCCAGCTTCAGATAGTCGTCACGCACCGGCGAGCGCGCCAGAATGCCGTTGGCGTAATGGACTACCCTACCCGTGGACCGGTAATCGGTGGACAGATCTAAATCTGCCTTAATGCCGGGGAATTCCTGGGGGAAGTTCAGCAGATAGTAGGAAGTGGCTCCAGCAAAGGAGTAGATGGTCTGGGCTGGGTCCCCCACCACACAGAGGTTCTGCCTGCCGTTGAGCCAGAGCTTGAGCAGCCGGTGCTGCAGGGGCGAGACATCCTGGTATTCGTCCACGGTCAGCCAGCCGATTCGGTCTCGAATATCTGCAGCAGCCTGGCCGTCTTCCTCCAATATGTGGCAGACCAGCAGGAGGATATCATTGAAGTCCATCTGATTATGGGCGGCCTTGGAGCTCTCGAAGACCGTGTACAGGTCGGCCATTCGATCGGCCTCCAGACCGGCCGGCGGCAGACGGTGACTGGCCGCGCAGACACGAACGTAGTCCTGAGGGGCAATCAGCCCCACCTTGGCCCAATTGATTTCCGCCGTCAGGTCCCTGACCTGGCCCGGGTCGGCCTCCTGCCCGCAGACCCTCTGGTAGGAGGAGGACACCAGAGGACCCACATCCTCAATCAGATCGGGAGGGTAGGTCCCGCTGACCTGGGGCCAGACCCGTCTGAGCTGCTGCAGGGCCGCCGAATGGAAGGTCGCCGCCTGCAGGGAGGCCGACACGCCAAGCTTGGTCAGACGATCACGCATCTCGGCTGCGGCACGGGCCGAAAAGGTAACTGCCAAGGTTCTGGAGGGCTCCCAGCTGCCGCTGGCACAGGCATAGGCCATCCGCCGGGTGATGGTCCTGGTCTTGCCAGCCCCGGCCCCCGCGACAATCCTCACAGGCCCGTCAAGCACGCTAGCCGCCTGCCGCTGGGCTGGATCCAGACCCTCCAGCAATCGTTCCTCATCCTCATGCACACCCCCATTGTGTCAAAGGCCGGTACCGGAACCGGCGGCGGCGTGCCCATGTGGTCTAGTGGGCAACCGTATCCACAACAGTCCTTGTATTATCCTTGAGGGTGTGAGTGAACGAACGAAGCTGACCCTGGCCGCCCTGGCATCGGCCACCATGCCCGAGGTGCCCATGACCGGTGCGCGGGACTGCGACCAGCTCAGCAGCCTGGACCGTACACAGGGCGTGGACTGCGCCGTGGTCCAGGATGCAACCGGCAACGTCTACGACGTCTGGGCCACCAGCTCGGAGGCCGGCAAACGTCGGCTGGCCGCTCGGGTCAAGGCGGCTCAGGCCCTGGCCGATGCCAAAGAGATAGCGGCCATGGGCTTCCGGGTCGAGCGCATATTGGCCTACCAGCCCGGGGAGAGGGCCGATAGTCCGACCGGCACCACCGCTGTTGCCGTCATGACCCACTGCCCAGGCCGAATCCGTCCCCTTCATCTGCTGACCTTGAACGAATGCACCGCCGCAGGCACCGCCATCGGCGCCATCCACCGGGTGCGTCCTGATTTTCTGAAAACCCACGGATATCCGGTCTTCTCCACCGCTCAAATCGCAGCCCAACTGCGGGGATGGATCAAGCGGCTGCGCATGGATGGCCACGTGCCCAAGGAAATCACCGATTCCTGGGCCTCCATCGTGGCGACCGACGGACTCTGGTCCTTTGAAACCTGCACCGTGCACGGAGGCTTCTCCGATGGAGACCTGCTCTATGCAGGCTCCGGGCTGAGCGGACTCTACGGCTGGCAGGATATGCAGGTCAACGATCCTGCCCGTGATCTGGCCTGGATCTTCGCCAAGCTGGACGGATCCCGCCGCAATGCAGTCATTGCAGCCTACGGCAGGATGATGGGGGCTCGGCTGGACGACCTGATCATGCTCCGAGCCAACCTCTGGCTGCAGATGGAGCAGGTGGGCGACTTCATCACCGCCCTGGATCATGCGGACAACGAACGGATCATCCAATTCAAAGCCCAGGTTGAGCGCCTAGCCCAGCAGCTGGGCGATCATGAGCAGGTCCAGCGCACCCGTCGCCAGGAGCAGACGCCAAGTCCGTCACCTGCCGGTGCACCCTCCACCATCACCGTAGGCACCCTGCTGGGCGACGATAATGCTGAAGCCCCCTCTGTAGCCGAGCTGCAGGAGAATCCGACACCAGAACCGGACCCCGCCCCGACAGAAGCGTCCGATGAAAGCTCAGCCACCATCGCCATCAACAGGGCGGAAATGGCTGATCTGGCTGTGGCCCAGACCGCCATGGGGCACTCCGATGCCAAGAATAAGCCCATTGGGCAGGACCAGAGCACAGACCTTGGCAGTGACGATCAACGCAAGCAGCCAGCTGTTGCTCCTGCTGCCCAAGACGAAGACTCAGGCCTGAGCGATCACTTCCGCGGCATCGGCAACCCAGCCCCCAGCGACGGGGATGCAGATGGCGAAGCGGATTCGCAGGCTGCAATAAGCCACTCGTCCGGAGATGACCAGCCCTCGAACGCCGCTGATTCAGGAGACGCCGTTTCCCAGCCGCATGATGCTTCGTCAACTCAGGCTCTTGCAAACGATCAGACAGAGACCATCGTCCTTCCCAGAAAACCTCTGCCCGAGCAGATCCCCACACTCACCACAGACGGACAAGCATCGGCATCGCCGCCAGACACGAGCTCTCCCCAGGAGGAGCCCCACGGGGACGCTTAGAGCGTAATCACCAGGGTCAGCGAATAATGAGACCGGAAGATCCGTGGACCGGCAGGTCTGGGCGACGGAGAAAAACCTTGGAGGTAACGATGGATATCGAATTCGGCATCAAAAATGTGGCCCGCACGGTCAGCTTCAGCACCAACGCCAAGGCGGACGAGGTGGCTGCCCACATCGCCCAGGCACTGAACGAGGGCGGACCCATCGATTTGGTGGACGACAAGGGTCGGCACATCATCGTTCCCAAGGAGTCGCTAGGCTACGCAGTGGTTGGTTCCGACACCACCCATCCTGTGGGCTTCGGCGTTCTGGGAGGCTCCTCCGACTGAGGCTGTGATCGCCTGACGGGGGCGGCAGGATCTTTGTGGTCCGCGACCGCCCCCGATTCATATCCGTTAACCCTTCCAGGCCACCGGATGGCTCCCCCGGGCCCTGTCCACGATTCGGGCCACCACCTCGTCGCTGGTGCTGTTCTCCCCCATGTGATTGGGTTTGCCTTGGCCGTGCCAGTCCGATCCGCCGGTCACCAGCAACCCCCAGCGCTGAGCCAGAGCCAACAGCCGTCGACGCTGCTCGGGCGGATTGTCCCGGTGCCAGACCTCCAAGCCTCCCAGGCCCTTTCTGGCCAGCGCGGCGATCTGCTGGTCGGAAAGCAGGACGGGATTGCGGCTGACCGCACCCGGGTGAGCAATGACCAAAACGCCCCCCGCATGGTTAACGGCTGCCAGCACCTGGTGGGTGGTCGGCGAGGGCGTGGGGAGGTAGTAGGCGCTTCTGGAGGAGCAGACCCCGGCGAAAGCCTGGCTGCGGTCGGCGTAGACACCGGCCTTTACCAGAGCGTCGGCAATATGCGGACGGCCCACCGTTGTCTTCGATCCCTCCTTGACCTGGTCCAGCACATTTTGCCAGGTGATCGGATAATCTCGGGAAATCTGCTCGACCATGGTCCTGGTTCTAGCCAGCCTGGCCTCCCTGGTCTTGGCAAAGAGCCTGGCGATGACCGGATCCTCCGGATCATAGAGGTAGGCCAGCATGTGAACCGAGACACGACCATCCTGCGCGGTGATTTCAGTGCCCGGCAACAGTGGCATCCCCAAGTTTTGGGCAACCTGACGGGCCTGATCCCAGCCCGCATTGGTGTCATGGTCGGTGATGGCCAAACCTTCCAGACCCAGCTGCTGCGCCTGCTCGACCATCCCCCTAGGCGTCACGGTGCCGTCCGAGAACACGGTGTGGCAGTGCAGATCCCACCCGGAAACCGTGGCAGTATCCTCATGCGTCATGCCTCCATCCTAAACTCGTGAACGCGTTCCTGTCCCAGAGAATCTCCCCAGCCATTGAGGTGATGGACCCCATGAGTGAATCGACCTCTTCAGCCCCTTCCAGCTATCTGATTGCCGCCCTGGCCTCACTTGCAACCCTCTACGCCAGCCTGGTTCTGTCAGCGGAAACCCTGCAGCTGGCACGTCACCCCCAGGGCCAGCTCAGCTGTGACATCAACTCAGTGGTCTCCTGCTCAGCCGTGGCCCACTCACCCCAGGCCGAGCTGTTTCGTCTGGGCACCCTGCCGGTTCCCAATGCCTTCCTTGGACTGATCGCTGAATCCGTCTTTCTGACGCTGGCCGTTGTGGGCCTTTGCCGGATCAAGATGCCCGCGCTGCTGGCAGCAGGGACCTGGCTGGCCTCGCTCGCCGCTCTGGCCTATGCGCTCTGGCTGTTCACCCAGTCGCTCTTCGTCATCCACGCCCTATGCCCTTGGTGCCTGGTCATGACCTTCGCCACCAGCCTGCAATTCATGGCTTTCAGCCACGCCACGGTGACCCAGCAGGGTCTTCCGCGCAAGAGGTCGGGATGGCTGCAGATCTACTACCAGCGGCACTTCGATCTGATGGTCGATCTGATCTGGCTGGTTGCCTTGGCAACCATCGTCTTGGCTGTGGAAGGCTCTGCCCTCTTCGGCTGATCAGCAGCCTGGCACGTGCTCCAGGGTCAGACGGGCGACCATTCTGGCCGGTCCGGTCAGCCACACATCCTGCGGATCCACATCCACCTTCAGACAGCCCCCGCCCACATGGATGGTCCAATGATCAACTCCAGTCAGGGCTCGCAGCAGCACGCCGCTGGCGCATAGGCCCGTCCCGCAGGACAGGGTCTCGCCCACGCCTCGCTCATAAACCCTCATGGTGGCCCGACCGCTGCCATTGTCGGCATCCAAGGCATCCAGACGCAGGAATTCCACATTCTGCCCCTCGGCAAGCCCGGGCCTGACTCGCGGCGGCGCCGACAGGTCCAGATCGCCCGGATCAGGCAGATCGGTCCTGGCCAGCAGGTCGGCCACGGTCCCCGGCAACCCGCTGGCCTCCAACTCGGCAGCGACTGCCGTCAGAACGACTGCGTGGGGATTGCCCATATCCACCATGGTGCCAGGAGCCGAGCCTCCTAGGGCGCCGCCGTCAATCAGCTGTTGCCCCACCGGCCCCATCCGCCAGGCCCCGACCTTGACCATGAACACATGCTCGCCATCGCACTTCATCGGACTGCACGAGACAATCCGCTTGACCCCGGCTCGGGTCCCCAGCAGGAAGGAGGACCCCTCCATGGTTGGCGTCAGCCCCTGCTTCTGAGCGAAGAGGGTGATAGCCCGCGTCCCGTTGCCGCACATCTGCGCCAGTGATCCGTCCGCGTTGCGGTAGTCCATGAACCACTGACAGCCGAAACGGTCACAAGCATCCACCTGCGCCTGGTCCAAGTCGCTGACATCGGCCGGGTGGGTCAGCCGGATCACCCCGTCGGCTCCGACCCCGAAATGCCGGTCGCACAGCCATCGCACCTGGTCGGCCGTAGGTTCCAGATCCCCCCGGGGATCGGCGTAGACCACGAAATCGTTGCCGGTGGCTTGCATTTTGTAAACAGTCCGGGGAATACTCATGCTTGTAGGGTACGGCCCTTCGGCGACAGGCTAGGCTGGTTCTTCGGCTGCGAAAGGAGCAGATCACATGGCATCAGATGCACCGATCGGGATCTTCGACTCCGGGCTCGGCGGTCTGAGCGTCACCGCAGCCATTCAGAACCTTCTGCCCCAAGAAAGTCTGCTCTACTTCGGAGATTCCGCCTACGCCCCCTACGGCACCAAGGAGCCGGACCGGATTGCCAAGCGCTGCCAGGTCATCGGCGACCGGTTCATGGACCAGAGCGTCAAGGCCATGGTCATCGCCTGCAACACCGCCACCAGCGTCTGCGTTGATCAGATGCGCCAGCGCTATCCGGTCCCTGTCATCGGCATGGAGCCGGCCTTGAAACTGGCTTGTACGCGCAGCGGAGGCCGACCTCAGCGGGTTCTGGTCACTGCCACCCCGCTGACCTTGAAAGAGGCCAAGTTCTCGCGCCTGATGGCACGGTTCTCCGGCAGGCACACCATCCTTACCCAGCCCTGCCCAGACCTGGTGACCATTGTGGAGTCTGACAGGCTAAATGACCAGACCCTGGTCGACGCCACTCTGCACCGTTACTTGGACCCCTACGATCTGCAGAACCTGGATGCCCTGGTCCTGGGCTGCACCCACTTCGTCTTCTTCCGCAAGTCCATCGCCCGCATCTGCCCGCCAGGCCTGGCACTGATTGACGGCAACCCGGGAACGGCCCGCCACCTCAAGGATCTGCTGGCCCAAGCCGATGCCCTCAACCCGGACCCCGGCCCCGGCAGAGTAGAGATCGCCAACTCTGATCCCTCGCCAGCCATGCTGGATCTGTCCAAGCGGCTACTGGCCTCATGCCGCCCCTGAACGGCTTGTCCAACGTTCACGCATAAGCTGTCATCAAGGGAGGATACCTGTCAGGAATCGAGGTGCCCATGGCACGCAAAAGAACAGCCGTCATTGACGTAGGCGGCGGTTACCGGTCCATCTTCGGCGCCGGCGTCTTCGACCGCTGCATGGAGCAGGGCATCGCCTTCGACCACTGCTATGGGATCTCGGCCGGCAGCGCCAATCTGGCCTCCTTCCTGTCGGGCCAGCTCAGACGCTGCTACCGCTTCTACACCGTCTACTCCTCGCGTAAGGAGTACGCAAGCGTGAGCAACTTCCTGACCAAGCACGCCTTTGTCGACTTGGACTACGTCTATGGCAAACTGTCGGCCCATGACGGAGAATACCCGCTGGATTATCAGGCTTTGAAGGCCAACCCGGCCCTGTTGACCGTAGTGGCCTGCAAGGCCACTGACGGATCCACCGCCTACTTTGACAAGTCCGACCTGGCCCAGGACAACTATGACATACTCAAGGCCTCATCCAGCGTGCCGGTGGCCAATAAGCCATACATGCTCGATGGCGTGCCCTATCTGGACGGCGGTATCGCTGACCCGGTCCCGATCCGCAAGGCCATGGACGAGGGCTATGAACGCATCGTCCTTGTCCTGACACGCCAGAGGGACATTCTGCGTGAGCAGAAGAAGGATGTCCTGCCGGCCCGAATCCTGTCGAGGACCTATCCGGCGGCCGGCGAGCGCCTAATGGAGCGCTACCGCACCTACAACGACGAGGTGGCTCTGGCCAAGCAAGCCGAAAAGGAGGGCCAGGCGCTCATCCTGGCCCCGGACAGCCTGTGTGGGCTGACCACGCTGAGCAAGTCGCTCAAGGGGCTCAACGCCATGTACGACAAGGGCTATCGAGCCGCCGAGGCCATAGCCGACTTCTTGAAAAGCTGACCCCCCCTCCACCCCCGCCGGACCTACCATACGGGGGGTTGTTGCTGTTGTTTTGTTCAAATCTTTTTAGAAGAACTTACAGAACTGGCGTTCCAGATCCGCTCTCTGCGTCCGCACTCTTGCGGTCGTGGCTGGGATCCGCACTTCCCTGACTGCTCTGGGCGGTCATCAGCGCTGCGGTCATCTGGTTAAAGAGCTCGTTATAGCCACCAGGGGTCGCCGCGGGCAGGACCAGGGTCTTGCCATTGTCAGACTCGGCCAGCGAGCGCATAACATCGAGATACTGGTTGAAGAGCACCACATTGTTGACGGCATCAATATCCATGCCCACGGCCCGCAGACTGTTGATCTGGTCCACAATGCCATTGGCGATCTCCCGCCGGTAGTTGGCTTGGCCCTCGCCCTGCATTCTGGTCTTCTCGGCATCCGCCCTGGCCTGCGTCTCGATCTCGATACGGTGGGCCTCGGCACGTTCACGGGTAGCCTCCTTTTCGCGCTGGGCCGCATTGATGGAGTCCATGGCCTGTTTGACCTGGGCGGAGGGGTCGATGGCGGTGACCAGGGTCTTGATAACCGAAAATCCGAAGCGCTGCATCTCCTGGCCAACAGTCTGCTGCACATCGGAGGCGATGTCATCCTTGCGGGCGAAGGCGTCATCCAGGCTCAGGGCGGGAATGGCCGATCTGAGGGCATCCTCCATGTAGGAGCGCAGCTGGCCTGCCGGGTCGACCAGCTCATAGTAGGCCGTAACCACGTTGGCCGCCTCCACCCGGAACTGTGCGGAGACCTCCACGGTGACGAAGACATTATCCTTGGTCTTAGTCTCCAGCTTGACGTTCAGCTGGTTGACGCGCAGGTTGGTCTTGGTGGCTATCCGGTCCACCAGGGGAATTTTGGCGTGGATGCCCGCCTGCGCCACCCGGTGGTACTTGCCAAAGCGCTCAATGATGTCCGCCTGCTGCTGGGGCACCACGAAGATTCCCGAGAGGAAGATGATCAGCGCCAGGACCAACACGGCGACCGCAATGGCAATGTCTAAATGCATGAGTGTTCTCCTTCGAGCTTAAAACCCTTGGATGTCGGACCTGAAAACCGCACCATTCCGGCCTCCCCTCCATCACTATACATGAGGCACACATCTGAATAATCCGTTCTGGCGCCTGGAACGGTAATAGACTCGGCCTGACAAGGCTTCAACCCGAAAGGATGAATATGGCAAAACTACGCGGCATCGACACCGAAATCTTCCCCCTGGTTCTGGGCGGCAACACCTTCGGATGGACCAGTGACGAATCAGAGTCTGATCAGGTCCTGGACGCCTACACAGAAGCCGGAGGCAACCTGATCGACACAGCTGACGTCTACTCGGCCTGGGCCCCCGGCCACTCCGGCGGCGAATCCGAGATCGTCCTGGGCCGCTGGCTGGCCAAGAACGGCAACCGCAACAAGGTCCTGGTGGCCACCAAGGTCAGCCAACACCCCCAGTACTCTGGTCTTTCAGCCAAGAACATCGAGGCCGCTGCCGATGCCTCCCTGCTCAGGCTGGGCCTGGATGTGATCGACCTCTACTACGCCCACTTCGACGACAGCTCCACCCCCTTGGAGGAGACCGCGGCAGCCTTCGACAAGCTGGTCAAGGAGGGCAAGGTCCGGACCATCGGCCTGTCCAACTACACACCTGACCGGATCCGCGAATGGTTCAGGATAGCGCGCCAGGAGGGCCTGACCCTGCCGGTGGCCTTGGAGCCCCAGTACAATCTGGTCTACCGCAGGACCTATGAGGATGGCCTCATGCAGGTCGCCAGGGACGAGAATCTGGCGGTCTTCCCCTACTTCTCGCTGGCTTCGGGCTTCTTGACGGGCAAGTACCGTACCATGGACGACCTCAAGGGCAAGCAGCGCGAGGGCATGGTCAAGGACTTCTTCACCCAGGAGGGGCTGGATGTGGTCGCCGCCATGGACGGCATCGCCAAGGCCCACGATGTTGAACTGGCCACCGTAGCCCTGGCCTGGCTCAACCACAGGCCTGGAATCGCAGCCCCCATCGCTTCTGCACGCACTCCGGAACAGTTGCCGGCCCTTCTGGCCGCCGCCCATCTGGAACTGAGCGACCAGGATATGCAGACCCTGGACCAGGTCAGCGACAAGGTCAAGGGCTGATCGGCAGCCGGGTATCACGCCCGGCAGGACGCATCACAAAGGGTTTCCATCTGATGCAGGATGGAACCCCTTTGTGCAACTAGGATCAGGCCTTGACCAGGTCGACCTGCGGCTGGTCCAGATCGCCAACATTGACGGTCAGATTGGTGGCCAGGGTCTCGCGAGCGATCAGGTCGCTGAACTGCTGGGCCTTGGGGGCATCCTCCCCGGGCAAGGTCAGGGTCAGCCGGATTCGATCAGCAATGTCCAAACCGGCAGTCTTCCGGGCATCCTGAACCTGGCGGATCAGATCTCGGGCATAGCCCTCGGCCAGGAGGTCGTCGTCCAGCTGTGTGTCGAGAATGACGAAGCCACCGGTGGGCAGGGCTGCAGAGGCCGATCTGTCGGCCTGGGAGCCATCCTCCTGCTCGATCCGGTTGTCCAGCTCGTATTCGCCTGGCTTCAGGGCCACCGATCCGTCGGGGGTAGCGACGACCACGTGCCCGTCCTGCTCGGACCAGTCGCCCTGCTTGGAAGCCCTGATGACGAACTGAACCTGCTTGCCCAGCCGAGGCCCAGCCGCACGGGCGTTGACCTTGAGATCGTGGATGATTCGCAGGCCATGCTGGCCGGCCTGGTCCAGGGTGCAGAATTCCACATTCTTGATGTTCAGCTCCGACTTGAGCACGTCCACGTAAGAACGGGCCGCATCGGGGTCGCGAACCACCACGGTCAACCGGGACAACGGCTGGCGGACGCGGATCTGCTCGGCCTTGCGCAGGGCCAGGGTGGCCGAAACCACCTCGCGAACCTTCTCCATGGCAGCTACCAGGGCAGGATCATCACGCAGGACCTGCCCCAGTTCGGTCTCTTGTCCGGTGGACTCATCGGCCAGGAAGGGCCAGTCGGCCAGATGGACCGACTCCCCACCGGTCAGACCACGCCAGATCTGCTCGGCTTCCATGGGCGCCAGAGGGGCCAGAACGCGGGCGAAGGCCTCCAGGACCGTATAAAGGGTGTCGAAAGCCT
This sequence comes from Bifidobacterium sp. B4142, assembly GCF_026537325.1. GTDB lineage: Bacteria > Actinomycetota > Actinomycetes > Actinomycetales > Bifidobacteriaceae > Bombiscardovia. Next base: position 79,719 of record NZ_JAFNMJ010000002.1, on the reverse strand, counting down.
GGTGGTCCTCACTCCAGAAACGGTCGCGATTGTTGCGAATGTACCAGTTGGTCAGTACATCGATGAAGTCGGTCACCGCATCGCAGGCATCCGAGACGGCGAAGTCGTCCAGGGCCTTCTGCACCGACCGGATCAGCCGGCGGGTCCGCGCCAGCAGGAAGCGGTCCATCTCCGGCAGACTCGCCACCCAGTCCGGTGTCAGCGCCTGGGCCTGGTAGCCGGCTCCCATATTGGCCGCGTTGGCGTAGAGCGTGTAGAAGTAGTAGGAGCTCCAGACCGGCAGCATAACCTGACGGACCGTGTCACGGATGCCCTCGGCGGTGACGACCAGGTTGCCGCCGCGCAGGATGGACGAGCTCATCAGGAACCAGCGCATGGCATCGGATCCGTACTCGTCGAAAACCTCATTCACATCCGGATAGTTGCGTAGGTGCTTGCTCATCTTCTGGCCGTCGGAGCCCAGGACGATGCCATGGCAGATCACGTTCTTGAAGGCCGGCTTATCGAAGAGGGCCGTGGACATGATGTGCATGGTGTAGAACCAGCCGCGGGTCTGACCGATGTACTCGACCACAAAATCACAGGGATCCCGGTCCTCGAAATACTGCTTGTTCTCGAAGGGGTAGTGGAATTGGGCGAAGGGCATGGAGCCTGACTCGAACCAGCAGTCCAGCACATCAGTGATCCTGTGCATGGTGGACTTGCCGGTCGGATCGTCAGGGTTGGGCCTGGTCAGCTGATCGATCCAGGGCCGGTGCATGTTGATCTGCCCCTTTTCGTCGGTCGGGTAACGTCCGAAGTCCTTCTTGAGCTCATCCAGGGACCCGTAAACATCCACCCGAGGATACTTGGGATCGTCAGAAACCCAGACCGGGATGGGCGAGCCCCAGAACCTATTGCGGGAGATGGACCAGTCACGGGCATTGGCCAGCCACTTGCCGAACTGGCCGTCCTTGACATTCTCGGGGATCCAGTTGATCTGCTGGTTGAGTTCCAGAAGGCGGTCCTTGATCTTGGTTACGGAGACGAACCAGCTGGAGACCGGCTTGTAGATCAGCGGAGTGCCACAACGCCAGCAGTGGGGGTAGGAGTGGACGTAGCTCTTCTCCTGGAAGAGGATGGCCCGGTGCTCGGCGGGGATCCGGGCCAGGGGGCCGTCCCCTGCGCGCAGGTTGCGAATAATGGGCATGTTGGCATCGAAGGCCTGCATGCCTTGGTAGTCGGGGCACTGCTCGATGAAAACGGCCCCGGCATCGAGGACGTCCACGCTGCGGATGCCCTTGGCGTTCAGGGTGTTCATATCATCCTCGCCATAGGGAGCCTGGTGGACCAGGCCGGTGCCCTCCACAGTGTCGACGTAGTCAGCCATGTAGATGGTATAGGCATTGGGGCCGGGGGTGCCACCCTCTGATTCGGCCTGCTCTCCGGCAAAGTAGGGAAAGACCGGCCAGTACCGCCAGCCCTCCATCTGGGACCCCTTGAGGGTGCGGACCACCTGGTAGTCCTCCCCCAGCTGCTTGGCGTAATCGCCCAAGCGGGCCGTGGCGATGTAGAAGCGCTTGCCGGCGAATGGCCCAGACACCGGGCTGACTTCCGAGTACTCGATGCCTGCGCCGACCACGATGGCCAGGTTGGTAGGGACGGTCCAGGGAGTAGTAGTCCAGAAGACCGCATAGGCGTCCTCGTCCCTAAGCTTGACGGCCACGGAGACGGTGGTGTCCTGCCGGTCCTGGTAGACATCGGCATCCATGCGCAGCTCGTGGTTGGACAGCGGTGTTCGATCCTTCCAGCAGTAGGGCAGCACCCGGTGCCCCTTATAAGCCAGGCCCTTCTCGTAGAGGGTCTTGAAAGCCCACATGACCGACTCCATGTAGGAAACATCCAGGGTCTTGTATCCGTGATCGAAGTCCACCCAGCGGGCCTGACGATGGACGTAATCCTTCCACTCGCTGGTGTACTTGAGCACCGATGCGCGGCAGGCGTCATTGAACTTCTCGATGCCCATCTGCTCAATCTGATCCACGCTGTCGATACCAAGCTCGCGCTGGGCCTCCAACTCGGCGGGCAGACCATGGGTGTCCCAGCCGAAGACACGGTTGACCTTGTGGCCTTTCATGGTCTGGTAGCGAGGAATGACATCCTTGACGTAGCCTGTCAGCAGGTGCCCATAGTGGGGCAGGCCGTTGGCGAAGGGCGGACCATCGAAGAAGACGAACTCGTTGTCGGCATGATCGCCAGATGGACGGCGATCCACCGATTTGTTGAAGGTGTCGTCCTGATCCCAGTAGTCCAGAACGGACTCCTCCATATCAGGGAAGGAAGGATTGGGCTTCACCTTAGCCAGAGCCGGGTCCACCACCGCCTTGGGATAGACTTCGCCATCCCGATTTGTCGCATCTGAGGTATCAGTGGTCTGATTCACCGTTCACGCTCCTCGCTGGTCGTTCATGTCGCCATACCGAGGACGAGGGACCCAGGGGGCCCACCGCGGTACCACCTCGCTTGCCCGGCCAATGACCCGCACCGGACCGCTTGATCTGGGCTATGCGGGCCCACCCGTCGGTTCTACTGAGGATCGCCGCAAGCAGTCCCGTTCTTCCGAAGGCTCCCCGCTGATGACGGATCAAGGCCTATTGATAGTTAAGAATACACCACCCATCTACTATTTCTTTCCGCTCATTCACCTCGCGGAAACAACTATGGAGATCTATTGCTCATCACCTTTTTCACCCAAAGATTTGACAAGTTAAATCCTATTTGATAATTTATTCACCACAGAGACGATAAAAGGTTTTATCTTCTTTGTTTTAAAGAATGCAAGTGAGGCAAAGATGCTTAGAGGGAGCGCAGATGCTTTGTATTCACTCATTGCTGCTATTGGAAAGGCGAACAATTGAGGAAGTTCATACTCGACCTTGATACCGGAATTGATGACACCCTTGCCATCGCCTACGCTCTTGGAAGCCCAGAGGTAGAGCTGATCGGTATCACCGCAACCTACGGCAACGTAACCATGAGGCAAGGAATCCGCAATGACCTGGCTATCACCGATTTATTTGGTCATGCAGAAGTCCCTGTTTACCCTGGTCTACCCCATGCAACCAACAAGGACTTCTTCGAGGTCTTGGAGGGATCACGGCTGATCCATGGTAAAAATGGAATCGGCGATGTGACAATACCCGATTCGCCTCGCTGCCAGGAAGTATCATCAGCGGTCGATTTTATTATCAATTCAGCTCATAAATACGGCAAGGATCTGACTTATGTGGCCACGGGGCCACTGACCAATATCGCCGCAGCCGTGAAACAAGACCCTTCCATTAAGGAAATCATGGGGGGAATCGTGGTCATGGGAGGCGCACTGACTGTTACAGGCAATGTGGCGCCATGGCGGGAAGCCAACATATCGCAAGACCCCGAAGCTGCTAATGCACTGTTCACATCCGGAGCCCAATGCACCATGGTTGGTCTTGACGTTACTTTGCAGACTTTGCTGACGAAAAACGAAACCAAACAATGGCGAGCGCTGGGAACCCCCGCTGCCGCTTTTCTCAGCGACATGACAGATTACTACATCCACGCATATGAGCTTACGTCCCCAGGCTTGGGCGGTTGCGGTTTGCATGATCCCCTGGCCGTAGCAGTAGCCGTTGACCCCACATTGGTCAAGACCCTGGGTGTCAACTTGAAAGTTGAGACTGACGGAGCCACTAGAGGAAGAACTATTGGAGACAAGAACAGGCTCAACGATGCCACCAAGACCACTCAAGTGGCCATCAAAGTAGATGTAGAGCGTTTCCTGCACGAATTCATGACCAGAACCTCCCTAGTTGTCTCTGACCAGCAATGAAGCCAAACACCGGTAAACCCGTTAATTGATATAGATAATAAAGAGAGAATAAGAGCAATCATGTCAGACAGCACGACTGCAGCCAAAAATGGCTCGCAATCACAGAGTTCCTCTCAACAAGCGGAAATAACAAGCGACATGGCTGTCAAAGCCTTAATTCCGCTACTCATCACTTTCGTCCTGGGTACTTTATGCCTACAAGGATTCAATCTGGTCTTCCAGGAAATCGGAGAAAGCGTTGGAGCACCAGGGCAAGCCTCCTTGATAACAGCGATTCCCAGTATTGTTCTCGGTATCGTATGCTTCATCTACGGCTCTCTGGGAGATTTCGTCTCACTCAAAAAAATGGTAGTTGTAGGCATTACCTTGCTGGTATTCGGTTCAGTTCTTGGATTTGTAGCCAACTACTATTTCACTGCTAATATATGGACGGTCATTGTAGCTCGAGCTATCCAGACGGCTGGCGAGCAGGTGGCCGGCTCCGTTTATTTGGTTGTGGCAACAAAATATCTTAAGGATTCACTTAAGGTCATATTTTTCGGGATCTTTACCGCTGGATATCAGATCTCAGCTGCCATCGGCGTCTTCGCTGCAGGCTTCTTAACTTCGATTCATTGGCAGTATCTATTCCTGATCCCCGCCGTGACTGTACTCTTCCTACCCCTTCTTCTTAAGAATCTTCCTGATAAAACAGGAAACGGTGAAAAAGTTGATGCGATCGGCTTCACGATCTTCGGCCTGGCCACAGCTTTCATTACCCTCTTCTTCTCCTACAAGAGCTGGTGGATGCTTGCTGCCTCTGCCGCTCTTTTCATTGTCTTCGCAATATACATCCACAAGGCAAGAAATCCCTTCGTCACTCCGGCTTTCTTCCGCAACAAGCGCTGGCTGATGGCAATATCTCTGCTCCTCCTCTTCTATCTGCCCAACTATTCCTTCTCCCCGCTCTTTAACGGAATCAGCACCAAGGTATTCCACCTGACCACTTCACAGGTATCGCTGCATATCGTCTGGGCTTTCGTTGTAGGGGCCACTGTAGGAATCTGCTCAGGGTGGATCGTTGGCAAGATCGGTCGTCGTGCCGCAATTATCACCGCGGGCTGCATGAAAATACTCGGCTTTGTTCTTGCCGTCTTCTGCGTCAATCTAGGACCGATTGCTCTGACCATTGCAGGCTGCATTTATTATGGTGGAGGCGGTTTCCTCTACTCGCCGCTGGTCTCAACGGTTCTTGGCACCCTGTCTAAGGATGAGTCTGGACGCGGCGTAGGCATGAATGACCTGGCTATGAACGTTTCCAGTTCCATTGGTATCGCCATCATAGGCGGTCTGATGAGTTCCCCAACACTCTCCATAGGCAGCATCAATGGCACTACTGGATTCGCCGCCAATTATTCCAACCTCTTCCTAATTGATGCAGGTATGATTGTTGTTGGCCTTCTTATCTACTTCGCTTTCAATAAGAAGATTTATGGCGAGAGCAAGTAATAAACAATACGTTCGTGACCACGATCTGTTCGATTTGTGAGTCTAATGAACTACCAACCGGTGTCGATAAGCATATTGGCACCGGTTTCATTTAATACCGTGCATCATTTGAATAATATTCAAGGATATTGTGCAGTTAACGATTCGGTCTAAGCAAGGTGGAATCGCTTTGCAAATTTCACTCAGTGGTATGAGCCCAAAGCTGGAGCCGGCCCCACCGATTCACGTTGAATGAAAATGGTGGGAATACTCACCATAGCCCCCAGGCCACTTACTCCATTTCTTATCAGTTCAAGTAGCATCTCCACGCCTCTGCGCCCCATTTTCTCGGCCTGCTGGGAGATAATCGAAATTCTTGGCGTCATAAGATTGAAGACATCAATATCATCAAAAGAAATAAGCGACATGCAGGAACCTATTTTGATTCCGCGATCATGGAAAATGCCCAAACAACTGATAGCATCTGGCGAATACCCGAAAATGAGTGCAGTAGCTCCAAATTCATCGATACGGTTCAGCGCCAGTTCGAGCGATCCGCTCTTGCTGTCACTAGACAGAATCAGAGAACCCGACTTTCCGAAGAACTGAGGACTCAACTTTTTAAATGCTTCTGCGCGTTCATTCAAGCTAAAAGACTTCAAGGAAGGATGAGCGAGATAAGCGATTTTCCTATGTCCGTCGGCATATAAGGCACGCATCGCCTCCACCAGACCTGGCCTGGGATCTGAAACAACATAAGGAATTGTTTCCATACCGGGTACACGGCGGTCTACAAAGACCGTGGGGATATTTCGTTTTACTAAAGCCTTCAAACCTGCAGATTCCACTCCTTGTGGGATAATAATTAACCCATCAAATCTCTGCCCTAGAATATTGGTAATAAATGAGTCCTGACGTTCCACATTTTCGGCAGAAGTACCGATAAGTGTGTTGAAGCCTTCTTCATAGAGTATATTTTCCATAGAACTGACCAGATCCGCGAAATATCTGTTTCGTAAATCAGGTACCAATAAACCGACCATCTTAGAATCGGACATACGGATAGCCTGGGCCCTTGAATCAGGAATATACCCTAAAGCGTCAACCGTGTTCATGACCAGTTTTTTGGTTTTCTTGGAGAAACGGCCCTTCCCATGCAAGATCTGCGAGACGGTCGCGATGGATACGCCTGCTTTTTGTGCCACATCGCGAATAGTCACGAATCCCATAAAATATCTTTCCGAATTGACCGATTGTGTAACAGTCCAAGCATAACCCGAAGTCCGTGTTGAATGTCGTACGAGTGCGGCAGCAACTGAAAGTTCATTCATCGCTCCAGACGAATACACTGAGCCAGCGCATTTCTGTATCAGCGCAAACGACTGGGTGCTCCTCACTCGTTCAGATAGGCATAAATCCAGGTACACCGACCATTATTTCCATGTATCAAATATAAATAGAACACTCTAAAAGAATGGGTGATCCCAAAGTTGACCAAGGGCCTCCCAGAATCGACTGCGTCGACACTAGGGAGGCCCTTAGGGGGGTTTACAACTGCAATCAGTATGGCAGAAGGAAGATCGACAAAACCAATACGCTGATGATGCCCACGATGCTGGGCACGCTGGTCCGCTTGAGTACCTTGGTGGGCTCCACCTTGATGCTGGCAGCCACGATCATAATGACCGCCGCCACCGGGGATATGCCGCGGGCCAAGTTGGCGATCAGCTGCATGGGCATGGCGATAAGGATGCCGTCGACACCCGCGGCAGCAGCGATGCCAGGCACCAGGGCGATGACCGCGTAGAACATGGCCAGGCCACCACCGGACAGGAAGCCGAACAGGCAGGTGGCCAGGGCGAAAATTAGAGCCACGGTCAGGCCGGCTCCAGTGGATCCTTCCACCGAGTGGGTTAGGGCGTCAATTAACCCCAGCTTCTGAACACCGGTGGTGAAGAGAGAACCGCCGCAGACCAGGATGACCACCTGGCTGAAGCCGCGACCCATGCCGGTGAACATCTCGACAACCGATCCCTGGATCTCCTTGAAGGAGCAATGCCGGACGGCCTCGATGATAACCGCGATGAAGAAGGAGATGAAGGTCAGCACCACGATATCCATCGTCAGACCCTTGATGAACATGGCCGCGATGCCGATGACCAGGATCAGAATGAGGGGCAGTAGAGGCAGGAAAGCGTAATATCCGGGAATTCCCGTGGTGTCACGCACAGCCTTCGCATCATGGTCGACCGGGTCGGCGACGCCGGTACCCTCCTCATGGCGATCGCACCACTTCTGCCAGATATAGTGGGCCAAGGCCATAATCAGCAGGGAAGGAATAGCGATCTTGGCGTTGTTGCCGACATATTCGATCAGATCGTACTTGAGCGTCTTGGCGGCGATAACATTATCTGCACCCAGAGGAGTGGGCATGATGGTGGCCGTGCAGGCGATTACACCGGCAGCAGTAAGCGATGAAAGGCCCATGCCCACCAGTACGGGGTAAAGGATAGACATGAGGATGATTGCCAGGCTGGAAGCGCTGGGGATAACGAGGGACATGACATTACCCAGCAGGAAGACAGCCGGCACGATGAGCGCCTTGTGCTTGATGTGACGCAGGGGCTTGACCATGTAGTTCACGGCAACCTGGTTGGCCCCGATGTTGTTCATGTAGGCTGAGTAGCCGAACAGAACCATGATGACCAGACCGGCAGCCTTGAGCTGATCCAGAATGGTGTCCTTGAAAACCATGAAGACATCGAAGAGCCCGAAACCTGTCCCCTTGCCCGCAGCATACAGAGGATGTCCCAGCGCCCAGGCACCCAGGAGGAGGACTAGGCCCCCGATAATCAGGGTCAGGGCTGGATTATATTTCTTGATGATCAGGTACCCGATCGCCACCAGGACGACCAGAACCAGAATGATCTCCGCAATCACCTTGTAATACTCCCTTTCTTGGTCTTGGTAATCAAATGCACTTGCTCATGCCATCCAGGAACCAGGCCCGGAATCCCTTGGAATCCACATCGATAGCCACGGAAGCGTTGGCTTTGCGCTTCCGATAACCCTTCAGATCGACGACCGTGCAGCCGCGGGTCGGGCCTTGCGCCAGCTCTACCTCAACAGAGGTCTCTGCGAACTTGAAGAGCTCAGGGGCCAGGATGCATGCGACCGCGCAGGGATCGTACATCTTCAGACCCGTGGCGAAGCTTCCTCCGCGGTACTTCTTGAACAGGTCGTGGGTCATCGTGCCCACCTTCCCCATGGCAGGCAGCTGAGCGCTGTCCTCGGGCAGGACCAGGGCCTTGAGACCGACGTCCAAGCCCGCCATGACGATGGGGATTCCCGACTCGAAGACAATGGCGGCAGCCTCGGGGTCCGTGGCTATATTGAACTCGGACATGACACCACGATTGCCGCGGGCAGTGGAGCCTCCCATCATGGCGATCCGTCCAATCCCCTTGGCGACCTCGGGGTAGACCTTGAGCAGGAGGGCGATATTGGTCAGCGGTCCGATGGTCACCAGGGTGACCGGCTCGGACGAGTCCATGATCTCCTTGCGCATGGCCTCGATCGCATTTTCCTTCAGCAGCAGGGACCGATCGGGCTCAGGGAAGTCGAAGCCCTCCATTCCAGTCTTTCCATGGATATCGCTGGCATCCACGAAAGGCTCCAGCAGAGGAGCAGAGGCCCCTTGGGCCACCGGGACACGACGTTCGAAATATGTCAGCAGCCGCAGGGCGTTCGGCGTGGTCTTGTCCAAGCCGACATTGCCGGCCACCGTGGTAATCAGACGCACATCCAGCCGAGGCGAAAATAGCGCCAAAGCAATGGCAACGGCATCGTCAATTCCCGGGTCGGTATCGATGATGACTGGTGTTGGATTCATGATTCCTGCTCCTTTGATTTGCTTCCAGTTGATAACTGCGACCGATAGGCGCCGTCCAGGAAACGGATCATCCCGCTGCCTAGGTCCGGACCTGGCCGCCGAATAAAGCCATGTTCCTCGTAGAAACCTTCCTTGCCAGGAGTGGCCATCAGCCCCACGTAAGCATGCTCGCATGCTTCTTGAGCGATTCGATCCAGAAGTGCCTGAAGGACAGCACTACCCACGCCGTGGTGGCGATACTGGGGCAGCACCACAAGATCCTTGATGAAGAAAGCTATTCGTCCATCGGCAATGACACGGCCGATACCAGCAGGTTCACCCTCTACCTCGGCAACGACTGAGCAATAGCCACCAGAAAGGGCCGCCTTTACGTCGATTGGTGAGTAAGCGTGGAAACCAGCCGTCGAACGCACCCGTTCGTATAATTCTGGCGTCAGCGCATCATACCGAATGACAACCACCATTGGAATCCCTCCGCTGCGAGTCTCCAGAATTGCTATAACGTTTTATCAACTAACACGAGTTTAAACCGACAGCAAAGTTTTGTCCAATTTAGTGAGCTTGCGCGAGATATTAGTTCTGGAATCGGCTGGGATTAGAGGGGTCACCCGGCACATCATCCAGAGTGTCCTCGGCACCTAGCACCTGCCGCCAGAAGTCCAAAGAGCGGCCATAGGGGCTGGCCTGGCTGCCACGGACCTGCAGGTCAGCCTTGGCCTGGAGCACATCCTCCTCGCTCACCCCGTCCAAGAGCTCGACAAGCCTGGCGAATCGATCCGAGTCGTAGAAGATACCACCGACAACCTCAAGAAGTCGGCTGGCGCGTTTCATGGGCAGGGAATCCCAGTGCCTGAGCTCAATGTAGTTCTTTAAGCGGACATCGTTAAAGTGCGTGGTCAGAATGTGCGCTATCTCGGCATCATTGAGCGGCCGATCAGGATAGATCTCCCCGGCGTTTTCGTGCCAGGCTATGAAGACCTGCTGCCCCTGCGGCCCCTCTACCTCTGGGGTGTGTGAGACATCAGCCACCATAAGCGGGGTGGACAGCATGTCCACGGCATAATCCTCCCAGCCGAAGCCATCCTCAAACAGCCCAGGAATCAGACCTGTGCGCTGGGTGTCGAGCCAGTCCCAGATCCGCTGGCGCCGCAGGGGCATGTGGTTGGGTTCCCCCTCAAATATTGGAGTATTGCGGAATAGGTAGGCCAAAATAGGCCCAATGGCCGTGCCCAGACGGATCTTGGCGATGGCATCCTTCTCGTCCTGGTAGTCGATGCTGATCTGGGTGGAGGCGGTGCTGCGCATCATCATGGGTCCGCACTGGCCAATGCGACCCAGGTAGGTGTTCATGACCGCATAACGTTCCTTGGGATTGACGCCCACATCAGCGTAGGACCCGGCTGGGCGATACCCGTACTCGATCAGCCGGAACCCCAGACGCTTGGCAATGGGGTCGACCTCGGCACGGAAGCGACGGTAGAGGTCCTCGAATTCTCGGCTGTTCCGCATCACACCCAGGGAGCACTCCACCTGGCTGCCGGGCTCCAAGGAGACCACGCAGCCCGGCCTGCTCAGCCCCACCAGGTGTCCGTCCTCCCGGTACTCCTTATCGCCGTCGTAGCAGGGCTCCAAGGCAGACAGCAGGGCCTCGATGCCCCGCTCCCCCTCATAGGGAACCGGGGCATCGGATCCGTCGTTGCGGACCGGCAGATGCTCAATCTCGATGCCGAACCGCCACTGGGAACGCGGCTTAGACCCGCGCGAAAAGTAGTTAGCCAGGCTGGCTACATGCCGCGGATTAGGGACCGTCAACAGGTGCGCGTACCCAGCGCCTACGCTTTTCCTCATGCTGCAATCGTAGAAGCAGGCGAGGGCCTTGGGCAATCAACACGCGAGGAGTTCCGCTACCGGATGGCGGTCAGTCAGCCCACTGTCACCGTCACGGCCTGCAGGTCTTCCCTACGCGAGGACGATCCTACCAACACCTGGAACTGACCGGGCTCCACCCTGCGGTTGCAGTCAGCATCGACCAGGGTCCACTCGGACACCGGAAGGTCGAAGACTACCTTCTTGGTCTGCCCTGGATGCAGCTGAATCCTTTGGAAGGCCTTGAGCTCGCGATCAGCCCAGCTGACCGATGTCACCAGGTCGCTGATATAGGCCTGAACGACCTCGGTGCCTGGCCGCTGGCCGGTGTTGGTCAGGTCTACAGTCACCCTGACCGTATCCTCGGGTTCCACGGTATCCGGTCCATCGACCTGGGGCCTTCCGTAGGCAAAGGTGGTGTAGCCCATGCCCTGGCCGAAAGCGAAGGCCGGTTCCTGGGTCAGATCGGCATAGCGGTTTCCATGCTGGCCCCGGATCTGGTTGTAGTAGACCGGCAACTGCCCTACGTGCCTGGGGAAGGTGATGGGCAGTCTGCCTGTGGGCTCAACCTTGCCGACGAGAATCCTGGCCAGGGCACGACCGCCCTGCATACCCGGGTCGGGCTGCCAGATCAGAGCCCTGGCCGACTGTGCGGACGCGGGCAGGATCAGCGGCTTGGAAGACATGAGCACAATGACCATGGGCTTGCCCGTCTGCGCCAGAGCATCCAGCAAATCACGCTGAGGACCATAGAGCTCCAGGGTGGCTGTCGAACAGCCTTCGCCCACGAGCTGGACCACGTCGCCGACCACGGCAATCACCAGGTCGCTTTGCCTGGCCAGGTCTACGGCCCTGTCGAAGCGGTCCTGATCGATCCTGGCCGGGGCCGCCACCTCGGGCCTGGGCTGGCCATCGGGGAAGAGTTTGTCCGCCAGGTCGTCTACCAGACGGAGCACCTCAACACCCTGCTCGCAGTTAAGCTGCCAGTTCTCGGGCAACTCCTGGCGCAGACCGTCGGCCACGGTCGCGATCATCTCCCGAGGCTGGTCCTTGATCCAGTCGCACTGACCTGAACCGCCCGCCCAGTCCCCTAGCTGGTTCTGGGCATCGTCGATCAGCGGACCCACCAATGCGACGCTGTGCGGCGAATCATCGCTAGGGCGGCCATCAGCATCCACACCCCCGAACAGGGGCAGGATGCCGTCGTTCTTCAAAAGGACTGCAGACTCCTGGGCCACCTGGAGGTTGAGCTCCTGGTGCTCCGGTGAGTTAATGACCGCCTTCTGGGCCTCGGGGTCGGGCAGACGCGGATCCTCACAGAGCCCCATGCGGAATTTCAGGGCCAGGATGTGCTTGACCGCCCGGTCAAGGTCCTCCTCGCGCAACAGCCCGACATCCAGCGCATCCAAGGCTCCCTGGTAGAAGCCTGGCGTGGTCATGATCAGGTCGTTGCCTGCCTTGACTGCGGCCGCGGCGGCCCTGGCGTAGTCGGGCTGCACCTTCTGCTCCCAGACCATGCGGCCCACGTTGTCCCAGTCGGTGATCAGGGTGCCCTGGTAACCCCACTCCCCTCGAAGAACGTCGTTGAGCAGCCAGTTGTTGATGGTGACCGGTACCCCGTCGATGGACTCGTAGCCCAACATGAAGGTGGCCGCGCCCTCCTTGGCCAGGCGCTCGAAGGGCGGCAGGAACCAGGAGAGCAGCTTGCGGTGCGAGAGGTCGGCCTCGGAGGCGTCGCGCCCGCCCTGGGTCTCGGAGTAGCCGGCAAAGTGCTTGGCCGTGGCCAGCACAGCATCCTTGGGCAGGGTTCCGGTCATGGCTGATCCGCCCTGGTAGCCGCGCACCATGGCCGACGCCATTTCGCCGATCAGGAAGGGATCCTCGCCGAAGGTCTCGTCCACCCGACCCCAGCGGGTGTCCCTGGCGATGCAAAGCACCGGGGAGAAGGTCCAATGAATGCCTGTTGCGGCAACCTCCTGGGCCGTAGCCCGTCCCATCCGCTGAACCAATTCCGGGTCGAAGGAGGCCGCCATGCCCAGCTGCTCGGGAAAGATGGTGGCCCCGCGGAAGAAGGAATGGCCGTGGATGCAGTCGTCGCCGATCAGCAGGGGGATGCCCAGTCGGGTGCGATGAACGGCCTTGTCTGCCTTGATCATGTTCTTCGGAGAGACATGGAGCAGGGAGCCGACGTGCTGGTCCACCACCTCCTTGTCCACCCCCTGGCTGGCATCCAGCTGCATCATCTGGCCTACCTTCTCTTCCCGGGTCATCCGTCCCAGCAGGTCGGCCACCCGCTCATCCACGCTCAGGTCGGGATTGCGGTAGGGCAGATCCTCCGTCAGCTTCCTCGATGCCATCTGGACACCTTCCTTTCTCATTGATAACTCATAAACTGATAGCTTTGCAGTCAGTCAGACTGAAGACGGTTTACCGAACAATGATCGCCAGTTCCCAAGGGCCGATGGTCATGGACTGGCCCTGATCCACATGCGCCTGAGGATCAGCCTGCCCGTCTGCCACCAGCAGATGCCCACCATAGGGTGCGTCCAGCTTGACCTTCTTCGATGAATAATTGAGCAGGTAGGCGACCTGCTCCCCCAAGGCGTTGGTGCCCTCACGCACGGTGACCAGGCCGGCCAGATCCCGGGCAGGACCGCTCAGGCCAGCCACATCCGCCGCATCCGACAGCAGCAGCCGCATACCCTGGGCCGACGGTAGAGTGCCAATCCACTCCGCGCTGCCGCGACCGTAATCATGACGGGTCACAGCCGCATACCGCCCCCAGACCGGGTGGTCATAGGATGCCAGAATCTGAGTGTCGGGACGCGGATTCAGCAGCTCAATCAACCCCTGGCAGGCCGGCCCGGCCTGGTCGGTCCCATGCAAATCCAGGGTAAGACCCTTGCCGGGACGGGTGAACTGGTTGTAGTCGATGCCGAACACGTCGATCAGCAGATGCGGTGCCTTGTCATGCCAAACCTTGAGGTTCTCGTCCGCCACAAAGGAGCGCAGCGTGGCCACCAAGTGACCTCCCTGATGAACGTAATCGGCCAAGACCCTCAGCGTATCCTCATTGGTGCTGTACAAGGCTGGAACCACGATCAGGGCATAGCGACCCAGCCGGGACCGGTCAGCCTTGTCACTGATGAAATCGCACTCGATGTTGAGCTCGAAGAGAGCGTCGTAGACCCGTCTGATCACATCATTGTAGGAGATCTGCCCCTGTTGACGGGGGAAGCCAGTCTCCAGGGAGAACCAGTCCAAAGCGGTCAGGGAGTCGTTGCCCACCATGATGGCGACCTTGTTGCGCTTTTGGAGGTTGATCAGACGCTCCCCCACACCCTTTTGCGCTATCTGCCTGCCGAACTGGCCGGCCTCCTCATAGGTGGGGTTGGGTTCCATGTCCTGTGAAAGCAGCCCCTTCCAGTAGGTCTCGAAGGAGTTGTGGATGGAATGCCAGTGCCAGTACATGACCCCGTTAGCGCCCGATGCCAAATGGCTGTATGCCTGCAGCCGCAGTTGGCCTGGGTAGGGCAGCCAGCCGTTCTGCCCCTGGGCTTCGGTTTCCAGGACTAGGTAGTTGGCGCCGCCCTTCAGACTGCGGTTCATATCCCCGCCAAAGGCGATCTCCTTGCCGGTCAGGTTATCCTCCGTGGGATGGTAGATGTCCACACCGGCCACGTCCAGGCATTCGGCCGCCTCGAAATGATCGACGGCTGGCTGGATGCCGTATGACCAGCCCGGGCCCCAGTCGAAATCGAAGTTGTGGGTGACGAATTGGTCCTCGCGGGCATATTCGCGCACAATGCCAGCCTGCCAGGCCAGGTAACGACTGACCTGGCTTCGGCGGAAGCGGTCGAAGGCCGAACCCAAGGATGCATTGATGGTCCCGGTCAGATCGGGAAAGTCCTCCCAGGAGTCAATTCTGTTGGACCAGTAGTCCAGGCCAAAGGTAGCATTGAGACGATCCAGATCATCATCAAATCGCCGTCGCAGATCCTTGACGAAGAGCCGCTGCACGTCGGGCGATACACAGTCGTAGTACTTAGTTTCGTTGTCTACCTGGTAGCCGATCACCTGGGGGTTATCGGACACATGACTTATCAGTTTGCGTATGACGCACTCGCCATAGTACCGGTAGGAGGGGTTGACAATGTCCATGATCTGGCGAGCGCCATACCGGTTGTGGCCGTTGGGGGTGTCCGCCAGAACATCCGGATGCATGGCAACCAGCCAGGCGGGGACGGCATAGGTGGGCGTGCCCACGATGACCTGGATGCCGAAGCGTCCTGCGGCATCCAGCACACGGTCCACATGGCTGAAGTCGAATACGCCGGGCTGGGGTTCCAGAGTGCTCCAGGTGGATTCGGCGATACGAATGGTGGTAATGCCCGCGGACTTCATCATGGACATATCCTTGTCCACCCGCTCATAGGGCATGTATTCGTCGTAGTAGGCGCACCCGAAGATGAGCCTGTCCGGAAGGCGCGTGCTGCCCGCATTGTCTGACATGATGAACTCCAATCTTGATTTACTGGACTCAATTCATAGAACGAAGGTGTTAAAGGACCGCGGCTCCAGCTTTGACTGGAAGCCTTGGCTTTCTTCGCTAGTCCATTCCGGATAGGTTGACGGCTCCGAGGAGTCCTTATGCACCTGCAGAAGTTCGGAATCACCCAATGCCTGGGTTGTTGAGTCGCTCATGGTGTCGATATCTTTCAACTAGTCTTCTCTGACACTCCAATGGCGGAAAAGCCATATCTACCAATCATTAGATAATGATATACCTAACAGTTATTCAATGGTTCTGTCAAGTCAACGACTCTATGCAGGGCCGCGGGTGCCACGACTTCTTTTCTCTCCCCAGACGAGTCGGAACCCTTGTGCTGTTACCAATACGCCCCATGTACCATAAGTATCAACATGTCCAGGAGCAGTGAAAAGGAGTCGCAAGACCAGACAATGACGAGCCGTACCAGAAAATCACCGGAGGTGAGAAGAGCGGAAATCACACAGGCCGCCGCCCACCTCATCAGCCAGCATGGGTACAACGGCATATCGCTCAAAGACGTCGCTGACATGGTAGGGATGTCGCAACCGGGCGTCCTCCATTATGTGGGCAGCAAGGAAGGCCTGCTCTCACTCCTGGTCACAGACATCTACGATGCCTATGGCACCCCTGAGGAATTCCTGCAGACAGGCCTTCCGGGATCCGACCCCGAACATCCGCATCTCCCGGCCTATTTTGACTATTTGGTCGCCCACAACGCCAGCCAGCCCGAACTCACACAGCTTTATACAGTCCTGGAAACTGAGGCTGTAGCGACCAACCATCCCTTGCATGATTATTTCATCCGCAGGCCGGCAGAGGTCTGGGAGCGCTATTCCGAATTCCCATGGCTGCTTCCCAAAGGCATGGAGTGGGCAACAGACATGCGGGTCAGGGTGAGGATGAGTCTGGAAGTCATGGACGGCATACAGATACGGCTGCTGCGTGGGCCGAAAGTCGACTACATCCAGGAATGGGACCGGTTCAAGGCGCTGATCTTCCCCTCACCACTCTGGGATGGATATCGCTGATCAGCTCAGATATTGCGGTGGCCAAACGACGGCTGCCAGACACCAGCCGGCAGGGAGGGCCAAAGAGTCAGCCATCAGTCAGCCAGCTTGATCCATCTTGAAAGGTCGGGCATCATAGGGCGCCTGATACCGACGATCCCTCCAGAAGTATTCATAATCGTGGTCATTGATGGGACGGACGACCTTACAAGGGTGGCCATAGGCGACCACGTTAGAGGGGATGTCCTTGGTGACCAGGGACCCTGCCCCGATGACCGTGTTGCCTCCGATGGACACTCCTGGCATGATGATGGCGCCTGCGCCGATCCACACATTCCTGCCTATGCTGACCGGGGCCGAGAACTGGGGCGTTCCATAGGCACGTATATCGGGGCGAATGGTGTGCCCGGTGGTGACGATGGTGACATTGGGTCCGAACATGGTGTGGTCGCCTATGTCAATGCGTCCATCGTCAACCAGAACCAGGTTGAAGTTGGCGTAGCATCTGCTCCCCCAGTAGGTGTTGCAGGCCCAGTTGGCCCGCACTGGTCCCTCAATCCAGCTGCCTTGGCCAAAGGAGCCGAACATCTTTTTGCAAAGGTTCTGTTTTTTCTCCGCCTGGCTGGGACGGCAGGCATTGAACTCGAAGACCAAATCCTGCTGGGCGTCCTGGACCTGCTTCATTTCAGGCGTATCGGCAATGTAGATCTGGTCGGTGTCCAGCAGAGCCTTGATCTCCTCGCGGCTGGTCATGGTAAGCCCCTCTTTCCTTGATCTTCGTGGTTCAGCAGTTCCGAGGCCGCTGCGTTAGCTCCAGACGCCGGCCTCAACCTGGTATCTACAGACTCTCCAGAACCTTCTCTTCGTCCTGGACGGGTGCTGCCTGCCCAGCATCCAGGCCGGTCGATCCCGCAGGCTGTGATTCCACGGCATCCTTGTGGTCCCGGCTGAGTGTTTGCTGGTCGCCCGGCTTCTTGGCAGCGGCGATCATCAGCTTGATCCTGTTGAGCTGGTTGGCCTCCGATGCGCCGGGATCGTAGTCGATCGAGACGATGTTGGCCTCAGGGTAGGTCCTACGGATCTTGCCGAACATGCCACGTCCTGTCACGTGGTTGGGCAGGCAGGCGAAGGGTTGCGCGCAAACGATGTTGGGGGCGCCGGACTGGATCAGTTCAATGATCTCTCCGGTCAGGAGCCAACCCTCTCCAGCCTGAACGCCCAGGGAGGTGACTGATGCGGCCTTTTCCCTCAGCTCACTGATATGGGCGGGAATGTCGAACTTCCCATGGGAAGCCTTGAACCCGGCGATCATGGGGGCGCGGTAGGCATCCGCCGCCTTCAGGACGATCTTCTTGACACCCACCCGGCCGCCTGTGCCCAGCATCTCCTCGTTCCATTCGGCGTTTGAAATGCCGTTGACCATGAAGTCACAGACACCGGGGAGCACGGCCTCGCAGCCCTGGCTCTCAATCAGGTCGACCACATGGTTGTTGGCATCTGGATGGTACTTGACCAGGATTTCGCCTACTACCCCCACACGAGGCTTGCGGGGAATATCGCGCAGCGGCAGCTGGTCGAAAGCCCGGATCATCCTCTTCATCAGCTTGCGGTAAGGCAGATATCCATGACCGTAGACTTTCTTGGCAGTCTTGGAATACCCGTGGTTTTCGATGGTCTCTTTGCAGATCGTGTCCCAAAGCTTGTAGAGCCTGTTGGCTGATCCTGGCTCCTGCTCGTAGGGACGGACCCTGAGCAGGCACTCGATCATGGCATCGCCCAGATAGAAGGCCTTGACAGCACGATGCAGCAACGCCGGGGTTACCTGAAGGCCGGGATTGGCCTTGAAGCCCTGCACGCTCAGCGTGATAATCGGCACATAACCGTAGCCCGCATCAGCCAGGGCCTTGCGCAGAAGGCCATAGTAGTTGGTGGCCCTGCACATGCCGCCGGTCTGTGTGACGATGACCGCGCACTTGTGCGGGTCGAACCTGCCGGAAAGGAAGGCGTTGACCAGCTGCCCCACCACGATGATGGCCGGGAAGCAGGCATCGTTGTTGACGTATTTGACACCGGTGTTGATGTCTTCGGCCGTGGCATGCTTCAGAAGCTCGAAGTGGTAGTCGGCGCTGGAGAAGACTGCCTCCAGGAGAGAGAAGTGCACAGGGGACATCTGCGGTGCCACCACTGTGAATTTGTGCCCCATCTCCTTGGTGAAGCGATGCTCTGTGGCGTACTTGGACAGGGTCGGTTTGGCGGCGGCTCCGCTAGCCTGGACATCCTTGCCTTGGTTGTCGGCTTCTTGCTTCTTCTGCTGCGAAGCCATGGCCTCCCGGATGGGCCTGACGCCCATGGGATGAAGGCCTATCAGACCCTGATCGCTCTTATCGTGCAGGGCCACGAACCGGGCCAGAGCCACAATGTCGGCCTTGCGCTGAGATAGGTTGATTTTCTGCGCGTTGGTGGACCGGAACCCATCGGATTTCTGCTTGTCAGACGCACCTGCATCCATTACTGCAATATGGCTGGCAGACTCTTGAGATTCCTGAGAATCATGGGAATCAGATGGATCCTCCGCCTGAACAAGGTCAGGCAACGAATCAACTTCCTTGGCTCCGGCCTTCACATGCGCCTGCTCCATAACGGGGGCTTCCTCCTGGTCTTCGCTGTCCTCCTGGGCCAGACCCCGCTGGTGACGTTCGTCCATGGCGGCCTTCAGCGAGCGCAGACGGATCTTGGCTGCACCCAGGTTGGAGACCTCGTCGATCTTTAACTGCGTGTAGACATCGCCCTTGTCAGCTAGAATCTCCTGGACCTGGTCGGTGGTGATGGCATCCACACCGCATCCAAAGCTGACCAGTTGGACCAGCTGCAGGTCGGGATACTCGGAGACGAACTTGGCGGCCGAGTAGAGCCTGGAATGGTAGGCCCACTGGTCGGTCACCCTCAAGGGCATCTTCTGATGATCGTCACCGAAGCTTGGTACGGTCTTGCGGAACTTGGCGGCCGTGGGGTTGTTGGAGGCCAGCGCCCGCTCACCTGCCGCTGGAATGATGTAGTCACTCAGCTTAGGCAGGTCATGTACGTCCAGCTCGCAGATGGAGTCCTCGGAGAGCACGGCCATGCCCAAGGAGCAGATGGTTTCGGGAATGCCGTGGTTGACCTCGGGATCCACATGATAGGGGCGTCCGGACAGCACCACGCCTTTGACCCCATACTCCTGCATGTAAGCCAGAGCGCGAAGCCCCTCCTGGCGGATGTCCTCCTTGAACCGGGCATCCTCCCTGTAGGCCTCCTGAACGGCGATCCGGGCCTCCTCCTCGCTCACCTTGGCCCAGTCGAAGACCTTGACGATCCGCTCGACCATCTTCTCCTTGTTGGACAGGTTGAAGTAGGGCCGCATGAAGCGGACACCGTTCTCCTTGAGCTCGGCCATGTTGGCCTCGATCACCACCGGGTAGTTGGCCACGATGGGGCAGTTGTAATGGTTGTCCGTATCGGGAACCAGCTCCTGCTCGTAGGTGACGCAGGGATAGAAGATGGTCTTGATGCCCTTGTCCACCAGGGAGTGGATATGCCCGTGGACCAGCTTGGCCGGGTAGCAGATGTTCTCGGAAGCGATGGACTCCATCCCGCTCTCGAAGAGCTCATGGTTGGAACGCCCCGAGATCATGACCCGGAAGCCCAATGAGGTCAGCAGGGTGAACCAGAAGGGGTAGTCCTCGTACATGTTGAGCACACGTGGAATGCCGATATCGCCCCTGGTGGCCTTGTCCGGGGTCAGACGGCGGTAGGCGAAGGCCCGCTTGTATTTGAAGTCGTAGAGGTTAGGCCTGTCGGAGCGCTTGCGGTTCTTGTCTCCGCCACGTTCGCAGCGGTTCCCAGTCACATAGCGGCCGCCATCTTTGAATTCGGTGATGGTCAGCTTGCAGTGGTTCTGGCAGAGCTTGCAGACATCGTGGGTGGTGGTCATGGAGAGGTTATCCAAGTCGTCCCCTGCCAGGATGGAGCTGGCCACAGTCAGATCCTCGATCTCTTCATTCTGCGGGCAGTGCATACGGGCCGTGAGTGCAGCACCATAGGCTCCCATGAGCCCAGCAATGTTGGGCCTGGTCACCTTGCGGCCGGTCAGGAGCTCAAAGGCCCGCAGAACGGCATCATTGAGGAAGGTCCCTCCCTGGACAACGACCACCGGCCCCAGAGCGTTGGCATCACGCAGCTTGATGACCTTGTAGAGGGCATTCCTGACCACCGAGTAGCAAAGACCGGCGGCGATATCCTCCGGGGATGCGCCCTCTTTCTGAGCCTGCTTGACCGAGGAGTTCATGAATACCGTGCAACGGGAGCCCAGATCGGTCGGGGCCTCGGAGGCCAGCGCCTGCTTGGTGAAGTCTTGGATGCTGATGCCCATGGATTGGGCGAAGGTCTGCAGGAAGGATCCGCAGCCTGCCGAGCAGGCCTCATTGACGCAAATCGAATCAATGACCCCATCGTTGACGGCAATGTACTTCATATCCTGTCCGCCGATGTCGATGACCGAGGTAACGCCGGGGCTGATCTCCTCGGCTGCCCGGTAGTGGGCCATTGTTTCGACCACACCCTCGTCAACATGCAGACCGGCCTTGACCAGACCCTCACCATAGCCAGTAGCGCAGGCGCGGGCGATGTAAGCGCCCTCCGGCAGGGACTTCCTGACCTCCTTGACGATGTTGGCGGCAGCGATCAGCGGGCTGTCCTTATGCACCCCATAAGTGGACCAGACGATAGTCTTGTCGTCGTTGATCAGCACGGCCTTGATGGTCGTGCTGCCCGCGTCGATGCCCAGGAAATGCGGCCCCTTGGCCCCAGACAGATCTCCAGTAGGGATGACCTGGGACCCATGCCGGTCGTTGAACTCCATGCGCTCGTCTTCATTCAGGAAGAGCGGCCGGATCGTTCTGGCCGTCGAGGGCATGTTCTCCAAGCCCTTCAATGCCGAAAGGACACCATCCAGCGAAGTCAGTTCAAAGTGCATGTCTTGATTTTGGCTGGCATCCTTGGCGGTTTCGGTCGCCGGAACCTTATTTTCACCGTCCACCACGGTGGTGGTGCGGCCATCCTGCATGGCATCATGCAGAGCCATCTTGTCCAGGCTCGAAGCCTTTCCGGACCGTGCCCTGTCGACCTCCGCCTGGTCCAGTCCCCAAGCCGGGCCGAAGGGGTCGTTCACGTCGGACTCAGGCGAGTAGTCAGTCTTGACCTGCGCCGCGCTGTCCTGGTCATCCTGGTCGTGGCGACCAGCCATGATGGCAGCACCATAGGCCACATAGAGGTGTGCATTCTCGGGAATGATATAGCGGCTGACCCTGTCCTGGAGAATCCGCTTAAAGGCTTCCCTGAGCTCGCTCATAAAGAAGAGGGGCCCGCCCAAAAAGATTACGTTGCCGCGGATGGGACGTCCACAGGCCAGACCGGAAATGGTCTGTGTGGCAACGGCGTTGAAAATGGATGCAGCCAGATCCTCCTTAGCGGCTCCGTCGTTGATCAAGGGCTGGAGGTCGGACTTGGCGAAGACCCCACAGCGCGATGCGATAGGATAAATAGTCTTGTATTTGGAGGCCATATCGTTCAGCCCTGAAGCATCGGTGTTGAGCAGGGTGGCCATCTGATCGATGAAAGCACCGGTCCCGCCTGCGCAGGACCCGTTCATTCGTTGTTCCGGAGTAGGCTTTAGATAGGTGATTTTGGCATCTTCGCCGCCCAGCTCGATGATCACATCCCCTTCTGGATAGGTGGCGTTGATGGCCTCGGTCTCGGCAATTACCTCCTGGGCGAATTCAGCCTGAAGCTGGCTGGCCAGCTCCAACCCGCCCGAGCCGGTGATCACCAGACTGATGGGATTGCCGGCCAAACCAACCCGCGACAGGGAAAGCTTGATGTCGGTGACCAGTTCTGCCACGCACTGCCGCACATTGGCATGATGACGGCGATAGTCATTGAAAAGCGCCTGATCCAGCCCGTCGCCTGTGCCCAGAACCACGGCTTTGACTGTAGTAGAGCCGATGTCCAAGCCCACACGCAGGAGATCCCGCGGCCCTGTGCCCTTATATCGACCTGCTATGTCGACGCCATCAGACATGAAACAACCTCAATCCGTGAGACCGCCGCATGATGGGTTCAAGAAGCAGGAACCGCACCATATCCGGCTTACTCTATTTATGCTACCGCCAGAACGTAAATAACTTCTGCGATATCAGGAATCAGTGCTGTCTCCTTTGACACAGCCGCCAGGAAACCGCCTCTGCTGCAGGTAAGCCGCAGACTAGGGCAGGTGCATCAAAGCGTTGGTTGCAACCCTCGCCTTCCATGCTTTCGCCTCAGTTCCAGCCTGCTAGCGAGTGAAAGAAATGCCACTGTGCCCTCGGCGAAATCAGCTCAGGAGCAACCGGCAGAGGGCCTCTAGAGAGCCTCCAGAGCATATGGAATTGTCCCCGTATTGAGAGACCCTGAGAGAACGTTTCCTTCACTGACCAACCCGAATACCACCTGTACAGGCATGTCAGATGAGTTGGTCAGGCTGGCGAAACCGATGGTCAGGAGGCATCAGATGCGAGCATACATGGATGCGAACATGCAGGGGTCAATGGGTGCGGCGGCTGGCACATCCTCGTCAGGGCTGGCCCCCAAACCTCTTGACCAGCTGCCCCGCCTGGCGCGCGATACCACCGAGGAAGACCCGTGGCCGGTCAGTGTGCTCAGCCAGAAGTACCACGACGCGGTGGCCCGCTGGCCCGGAGCCTGGGTGGAGGGTCAGATCGTGGAGATCAACACCCGCCGGACAGGTTCGGCATACCTGACCCTGCGCGACAACTTCGAGGACATTTCCATCAACGTCATGGGATTCCGCGCCTTCGCCGCCCAGGCCCGGGAATTCCGCCAAGGCGACCGGGTGGTAGTCCACGGGCGGCCTGACCTGTGGATTAAACAAACCCGTTTGAGCTTTATGGCCGACCGGATCAAACGTGTAGGCACCGGCGACCTGAAAGAGCAGATCGACCAGCTCAGGCGCAAGCTCAAGGGCGAGGGCCTCTTCGATGCGGAGAACAAGGTTCCCCTGCCAGAATTCCCCCGGCGCATCGGCCTGATTTGCGCACCCAAGGCCAGGGCCGAGGGGGATGTGATCACCAACGCCCGTCTGCGCTGGCCCACTATCGAATTCTCAGTGGTGCACGCCCACGTCCAGGGCCCTCAGTGCCCCCCCGAGGTGGTCGAAGCCATCCAGAAGCTGGATGCTGATCCGGCTGTGGATGTGATTATTGTAGCCAGAGGCGGCGGCAGTTTCGAGGATCTGCTGGGCTTCTCGGACGAGTCCGTGGTCCGAGCCACGGCAGCCTGCGCCACCCCCATCGTCTCGGCCATTGGCCACGAGGATGACTGGACCCTGATCGACCTGGCGGCAGATCTGCGCGCCTCTACTCCAACCGACGCAGCCAAGCGGGTGGTGCCTGACCTAGTCGAGCAAGAGGGCATCATCCAGGAGGCCCGGATGCGCATAAACGCACGTATCGAAAATATGGTCGAAGGCGAGACGCGTTTGATTGAGGGATATGCCAACCGTCCCAGCCTGACAAGGCCACAGACCATGCTGGACAAGCCCCAACGGCTGGTCGACGAGTCTCTGGTCCGACTGGACATAGCCCTGCGACGGATCGTTGATGATGCCTCCCTGACCGTCGAGAAGCTGCAATCTTCACTGACCGCCCTCTCTCCCCAGTCCACCCTGGACCGCGGATATGCAGTCGTGCAGGCCCTGGACAGGAAGGTGGTCATCAGTCCCCAGCAGGTTCAGGCCGATCAGGATCTGACTCTGACCGTCAAAGAGGGACGCATCGAGACCAGGGTCATCGACGGGCAGTGACCGATTTGACGTAATCAGCCGCATATAATCAACCGCGATAAGCATCTGCGTCATCAGGAATTGGGATAACGCATCGGATAAGAATCAGACAAGAAGAGGAGCAGGCATGAGCGATACCGACGAAGAACAGACCCAGGAGAAAGCGAAGGAACAGCCGGTATTGGCCTCGGCCCTGAGCCAGAAGGAACGCGAAACCATCGCTAAATTGCCCTATGAGCAGGCCCGGGATCAGCTGATTCAGGCGGTTCAAGCGCTGGAAGCCGGCGGCCTGGATCTGGATGCCTCCATGCGTCAGTGGGAGATCGGCGAGGCACTGGCCAAGCGCGCCCAGGAACTGCTGGGCCAGGTGAGGGCCAGGCTCGATGCCGCCCAACAGGAACAGGCCAGCGCTGGGGCACAGGCTGGCACCCAGTCCAACTTGGAAGGCTGAAAAGCCCGCTACTCCACCATCAGAGTGGCCAGCAGAGCCGCGTGATCCGAACCTGCGATGGGTATGGCCTGCATCCGGCTGGCCCTGATGTCACGGTCCACTACAACATGATCGATGGCCGCCAACCTGGGCAGGGGGGCCTTGTCGGCCGGCCAGGTCATGCTCATGCCATGTCCGGCCTGACGTGCCCCATCGCTGAACCGCTCCCCCAACATGTCTCGGAAAACGGCATGGTCATAGGTAGCATTGAAATCTCCCATCAGCACATACCGGGTGTGGTCATGCTTTCGCAGAGTTCCCAGGTCGGATACGCTGCGTCGCCAGGCATTCCAGCTGCCCGGCTGCGGCGAGGTGGTATGGACTGAGACGAACCTGACGCTGGTCTTGCCTCTGCCGAAGTCGATGCTGGCCGCCGGCATCATGGAGGAACAAGATCCCACGTCATCCTTTGATGGCGACTGCATTGGCGCGGCCGTCCAAAGACCGTTGGCATATTCCTTCGAAGATGTGGAAAGCTGCTCGTGCGGCAGATATCGGTCGATGCCGGCCTTGTGCAATCGGTACACAAAATCCTTGCTGACCTCTTGCAAAGCCAGCACTTCGACCCGGTTGTCGCTGACGGTCTTGACTACCTGATCGGCTTCGGCCTGACCCTTGTAGACGTTCAGGGTCATGACCCGGGCCACATCATCGTACCTGTCGGGATGCTCAAGGGCTATGAGCCGATCAGCTTGCCCGTTGAGTTCGAACCCCTCCTGATAGAAGGGGTACTGCCAGTAGACATTCAGGGCCAAGGCGGCTATAAGCACCAAAGCCGTGAACCATCGTGAAGCCATCAGAGCCAGGACCAGGGCCAGCAGACCCAAAAGGACGAACCAGGGCGTCAGCGCTGCCAGATCCGGCAGATATGGGATCGATGACAGCCATGCCGGGCAGGCACGCGCCACTAAGGCCAGCAAGCTGACCAGCGCCAGCAGCCTAGCCGTCCACCCAAAGACATGCTTCACCAGGAAGGACCGTCTGAATTGCGCCATGGTTTCCTCCAGCTAATCATCGCCAGCTCGGCTCCCTTCCAAGGAACACACAGCCAGCTCGACCGTTGAGCAATTGTAAACCATGACAGTACGGCGGGCATGGATAGGAGGCTAACTTCTCCAGGAGGCGCACGGTCCTAGCCTGCACAGCAGCGACCTGCCCGAGTCGCACTTCGTGGTACAGTAGTTTCCGTTGCCCCGGTAGCTCAGGGGATAGAGCACTTCTCTCCTAAAGAAGGTGTCGTGCGTTCGAATCGCATCCGGGGCACTCTGACGACTCAGGCATAAGGAAATACCGGGTTTACCGTCCGATTCCGTGCTTTCATCATCTAAATTCCGCGTCTTCGGTTTCCCAACGACCCGACATCCATGGGCCGCTGTACCAATACCGGGGTGCCCACACATCGGCAAAGAAGATTTCGTCTTCGAAGATGAACAATCGCGCCGGGTGAGCATTTAGGACATTCCGGCAGCTGGAATGTCGAAGAGCCAGGCCAGGGTTGTCTGCTTAATCCCGGAGTAGCAGAAAGCAGCATCTTTAGTTGTATCGGAGCACAGCACCCTCATGCCGGACTTCATGCAATGGTTCCTGGCTCAGCCTGACGCGATTGAGACAAGCCGGAAGGCCTTTCAACCACGACGGGCCGGCCAGGAACGGGACTGGGACGGGATGAGGCATGCGGCCATTAGTAACTGGAAGGACCATCAACCTAATCTCACTCGATGATCAACATGTTCTGCTCATCGAATTTCCAAGCCTCAGAGTAAGCGACCTCCCAGTAATATCCATCCAGGTCCTGGAAGTAACCGCTATAGCCTCCCCATGCAACTGGCTGGGCCTTCTTCACGATTTTCCCGTTGTTCTTTTCCGCCAACGAAAGGAAGTCGTCAACCTCTTCCTTGGACTTCATATTGATGGCCAGCGTGAACCCCAGGAACCCCGACCTGTCCGTCGCCGGGGGGGGGGGGGTATTCTCGTCTACATCCTTCGCCAGCTCATCCAATGGGTACAGTTCCAACTTGGTTCCCTGGTTATCGAAAAAGACAACCGGTGGTTCCTTTTCATTGGCATATTAGGTAAACCCAATGGACTTATAGAATTCCATCGACTTAGAAATGCTCTTGACCCCAAGAGCTATTAAATTGATCCTGTTCACTGAAGCAACCCCTGTCATTCCGATTGATCTCAACATGTTCTTCACTGCAGGAATCAGATTAGCACAAATGTTCGAATGCAGCTCCTACCCTGCGCCAGCATCGTCCCACAACCCCGACATCACCTACCGGCACCAGCCCAACCCTGAAAGGCGACCAATCGGATTACCGAACTCGGCCTGGCAATCCTGATCGACGAAGCCCCCACGAAACCAATATCTTCATGCGCTGATCGAGCCCAGAGGAGACGGGAGCACCTTGTCGGCATCAACCCGGGCTGGAAGCCACCAAGCGGGGGTAAGCCAGGAGGAGGATGGGCGGACCAGAAGGTTGCTGGAGAGGCGCCGGAAGGTCAACGCCAATCCAAAGTTGGCGACGCCTTCCTCTTCCTCCCGACCGAGACCGAATCTACTGCCTGATCACAGGATGTCTGATCACGGTTTTCAGCTTAGCCGGGTCGCATTTGGAAGGATCGGACAGGTAGATCTTGTGGTGGTACCTATCCGCGGTGATACTGTCCGCATACCCCTGCTCCTGTGCGAAGGCATCCATGGCTTGGATCGTTGCGGGCTCATCGTCATAACCGCCGACATGCATGCACTGGACCCACAGGCCTTCGTCATAGGTGAGGAACTCCACTGGAGAGTAATCCAGCTTCTTCTTTCGGGTTGCCTCACCGATGGCCCACTCAACATCGGAGCGTTGAATGAAGTCTGGCAGCCTGTTAAGGGAGATCCACCCGAAATCCTCCTTGTGCGCGTAATCGACCCTCTGCGCACCGTCCTGCCACCAAAGCCCCTCCAGAGGAGGTACGACATACTCAAAGAAACCGTCAATCCTATGCGGCCCTTTGTAGCTCATCTTAAGGGTGTATGCCTCGCCATAGAGCAACTCAACCGCCTTACCGTATTCGCCGTCCTTCTAATTGGGATCGCCCTTGCCCCTGACAGCGAGGAAGTTCATCGTCGGGACTTCTATGATCGAAGGAGTCGACGATGGTCGATACAGTTCCTTGTATTCCTTCTTGAAATCAAAAGCCACGCTTTTCTCCTTTTCCAACAACGGTCATTCACCGTACATTTTCTTTTTGCCGCCCACACCTGATCAAACCTAAAGCCTTCGGAATGATCTCTCAACACACTTCCCCCAGCTTAATGCCATTCAATGCCAAGAAGCGCATCGTGTAATTAGTTGTTGTTTGGTGGTGTTTCTGATGGTGGGTTGGATACTCTGATGTGACTGTTGCTCTGGTAGGTTGATGGGTTGATGTCTGGTTATCTGGTGTTCGACTGGTGGGAAAGGTAAATGAAAATCCCTCCCCACTTGGGGAGGGACATCGTATCTGTGGTTACGCTGTGCGCCTGGCCGACTTGGGCAGACCTTCTTGTCGGCGAGACGCTTCGCCATGTTATCGAGCTCTTTGGGAGCCCGTGAAGGCCATGGCCGGATCGTCCTCCTGTCCACAAACGGCACGCCCATCTCGTCGACCACGACGACATCACCAAGCTCAACGACCGATACAGGAGCGTCTACGGCCAACCCTGAATACGATCAGCAAGTTCTGAACCATGCGAAGCGAGGCACCAGAACGGGAGGTGAAGCCTCCGTCCGGTCCCTCGCTTTTTGTCATCCATCCCAAGAGCGGTGACGAGATCGCATGCCTGCTTACTTATCAAGAGCACCTGAAGACTCCGATATGTAATCAATGATACTTCTGTACCAAACTCAAGATTAAGCATCCCTCTTCATGAAATGCCGGCAGAACTTCAGCAGGAGACGAATAGCGTTGGTCTGAGCCGCGCTGGGGAATGAACCTGGAATCAGGTAGACAGGAACCGTCAGGGGCGGGTCGATCGGCGCCGACCAGATACCCTGATATTCATGCTGTGACTCATAGTCCTCGTAGATCGGCACCCAGGCAGGCTTGTCGCAGATGGAGATCTGCGCAAAGGCGGCCTCGACCGTACTGAAGGCGAAGGCACGCGGGATGAGTTTCGGATCAACTTGGAATGCCTGCGCCACCAAATCCACCAACATGGGGTTCCTTTGGCGGGCAGTCAGGGCCATGGGAGTATGGCGCAGCGATTCTAGGGATATTCTGGAAGAGCCGAATGACTCATGCGCCCTGTTCACGGCCGCCACCAGGTAATCCTCACAGATTAGCTTGGAATCATCCATGGCCCCGGCCCTCCGACCGCGCAGGATCGCCGCATTCACTTGGCTGCTTTTCACCAGGGAGACCCTTTGAGCGGGCTTAGCTTCCATTATCTCCAGCTGCACTTTTTCAGCACGGAGGGCGTTGGCGACCTTGGTGATACGTTCCGTCATGCCCTTGCCGATGGCCAGCGATATGGTGACAAGGCCCTTGGTTTCCCGCCCGGAACCCACCTCACGGCGCAACTTACCCACGTCACGCATGACGGTGGAGGCAAGATCGACCGTGGTCCTTCCCTCGGTAGTAAGGCGCACTGCCCGGTGGGACCTGTCGAAAAGCTTCACTCCCAACTCGCGTTCTAGCCTGCCGATCTGCTCGCTGACCACCGATTGCGGCAGGAAAAGCGCCTCGGCAGCCCTGCTGAAATTCTCTTCCCGGGCGGCCGTAAGGAAAATCTCCAACTGCCGAAACTCCACTTGTCTTCCTTCTGCTCGGACAAATAACTATCGTAATCTACGATAGTTCACTTCGTGCTTTGACCCTTGTCACCGGTATCAGACCGAGAAATGATAAATAATGCAAACCGAAAACCACAAAGATAGGAAACATAATGTCAAACATGGTAGTTCTCGGATCTGGCGCCGTCGGCACTGGTATCTGCAAGGCCCTCCGTAACGCAGGGCACGCAGTCACGTCAATTAACACCTCCACCAGCAAGGAGAACGGCGCCACCGCCATTCGACAAGCGGACTTCGTCTTCCTTGCCATCCCCCTGAAGGCTGCCCTGTCCCTACAGGACAACTGGGTCGATGCCCTGACCGGCAAGACGGTCATCGACATGACCAACCCCCTCACCCCCGACTTCGCGAACCTCACCGTCGGCTTCAAGGATTCCGCCGGCGAACAGGTTACCAAGGCCCTGCCGAAGGCGAAGGTCGTCAAGGCGCTCAATGCTGTACTGGCCCCTAACCATGACCTGAGATCCTTCGAAAAGGGTCAGATGTTCGTCCCCGTCTCCGGCGAGGAAACCAGCGCCGGCACAGTCGTTGACCTGCTTCGCTCCATCGGATTCGATGCCCAATACGTCGGCGACATCACCTGCTCCCGGTATATCGAACCCATGGCCGAGGTACTGATCCGTCTGGCATACATGCAGAACCAGGGCACCGGCATTGCGCTGAAACTCATGCGCGCGTAACCCCTTTCTGCTCGAACTATTATGCAAGCGAGGTGGACACTTATGCATGCGTCCGTCTCGTTTGTTTGTCAGAATGATCGAACTGGCACAATTTAGGCAGATAGCACGTGGGTAGGGTATATTTGGAGCCGGTACAACAACCCTTGTGGTGCCAAAACCTTCTGGCTCTCCCACAACTGGTACTAAAGTTACAAATATGGAGGCTGTGCGCCCGCTGTTCCTTCAGCCCCCATATCCGACTTACAAGACGCTTATATAGCAAATCAATAAGTTAACCATTCAGTATCTCTTTGAATAGTTCGTCTTTAAATTCCTGACTTTTATACAGCTGATCGTTCTTCATTGTGGAAGAATCGAAATTCTTTGATACCTTCACAAATTTTTGTAACAGCTGCTTAAGGACATTATCTGATGGTTCATCTTTTAAGACTGAAACTGGTAATTGCTTAAAGTCTTCTGGACTCTTTACATTTGAGCTCTGCAAGGAATAATACGAATTCAAATAGAATCGAGCGTTTGTTGAATCAGATGATATATTCAGCGCTTCAGGTGTTTTCAAGAAAGCATCCACCTTATCCTGCACTTGCAGGGCTTTTAAGTACAAGGTGATATCTACATTCACAGGGAAAACCAAATCCCATCCTTTACCCCCACTTTTATTAAGGAAAGTCGTAGGACGAGCCCTTGCCTGATCAGGTTCAAGAAGCTTGTAAGCCATCACTGCTTGACTTAGCTCAGTTAAATTCCTTATCCTACGTTGAGGCTTGTGACTATTCTTATATTGGTACCTTCGACGCTCGTAGTATCAATCATAACCCGACAAATAGTTTTCGATTCTTATTTGTAACTCATCATTTGCATGAAGCTGCAGCTTTCGAATCGAGTTCTGGTTGTTTGTGCCTGTTATGATATCTTGTCTTATCCCCTCGTCTTTGCTGGTTATTACTCGCACTAATAAATATTCTTGGAGTCGTTTTGCGGTTATCGTTTTTCAGCAAACGCATCGTAGAGGGTATAAGAGGTTTGCAACCCATTAGCTATCAGAGGATTTTCTATAACCCACTCTGTATTGGTATTGTCATAAGTTTCATCTGCCAAAATAGTGATTCCGTTATTCAACCACCAAAAATGTGTATCGCTGTCCCTTGTCAGCGTTTTCTGAATTGCTTTATTAACATCAACCGCATGACCTGCATAACCCCTCACATTCTCTTCGAACATATCATCATCGATTCCGTTACCGCCCTTTTTCTGAATGAAATTCAAATAGTTCTCTAGCGTAACCAAAGCAACAAAGTTTTTGGGTTTCTTCCCATCCCCATTTTCCTTTAGATCATTTTCGATTATAGCTTGGTCGTATATATGTAACTTAACCTTGTGATTAGCAGATTGTGATCCAGCTCGGACAATTTGTATACAATCCCAATAGTCCACTTCAACCTTAGAATCTGTTGGCAGTAACTTCTTAACTGCATTTTTTAATACGTCTCCTCTTGAGAGGGCTAGTTCCGAAAGCTTGCCACGTGATCCAAATGAGACATAAATACAATGAACTCGCATTAAAGGCATAACGCTATATAAGGCACGCCGTGTCTCATTCAAATTGATTGCGAACCTTTTTATGCGATCGCTCAATCCGCTCTTTTCCAGCTTATGCAAATTAGAGCTCTGCGAGAGATCACTAAGCAAAAACTTCAACGCAGAACCCATTTTCGGCCAAACGTCAGCTCTCCAAGAGAAGCTATTCTTTGATTGAATAAAGTATAAATCAAGAGGCGTCCGCTTAGGCAGAAAATGGATATCTTTTTCGTCGAGGGAACCATTGGGTAGTAATTGTCCATTGAGCAATGCAAACAGAGAGTCAATACCCCCATCCTCACCACCTCCGACGATTCCGTCTTCAACAGCAGTATATGGTAATGAAAATCCCTTAAGCACCAAATGAGCAGAAAACGATTCAAAAAGCTTGGTCCTCTTCTCGCCCTGTGCAATCCTGATTATCCTCTTTAAACACTGCTTTAAAGTAATTAAATGCAACTTCTTCATCAGGTAACCGCTTAGCTTTTCCCTTTTTCAGCATGTCCTTTTTGAAATCACCGGCAGAAAGAATTACGCTATTCCAATCTGGTGAACATACATATACTAACAAAGCAGACCGATTCACTAAGTGAACCAGTCTACGTTCATCTGTTTGCTCATTAATTGTCTGGCAACTTGCGAATTTGCTGGCGGCAATTAGATCCACTTAGAGAAGGACATGCGTTAGTGATTACCTGCGATCAACATAAACTCCCGAATATAGACGATCTTCATCTGATTGCGTCACAAACTTTCGCGACGGCAGCAAATCCGAGCACATAGCCTGCAGCACTATCTGTGCCTGACCACGGCAGGCACCAACTATGCACACGAATTACACTGTCTAATCCGATGCATATTGGCAAGCGTCTTCAGGGGCGTGATTTGCCCCTGAAGACGTGCGGCAGCAAATGATCGACCTGATTCAGGTCGCCAGGGTGCGGGGCAGGCGGCCCCGCGTTTTGATTGCCTCCTCGCGCTGCATTGTTTGGATCTGCTCGAGTTCCAGTATTTTCTGGTCCAGCCTGTCCCGCTGCTCCCTGAGTTGTTCTATCTGGCTGGTCAAGGATGTATCCGATACGGGCAGGTAAGCATATGAGAGGTTTTCGACCACTTGGATCCGGTGTTTGGGTACGATGCGTTGGTAATGTCTGACGGCGATCTTCTCTGACGTGTGGCCCAGTTCGTCCATGGCCTCCCTCAGGGTGCCGCCCTCGATCATGAGCATGGTCGCATGCGTGGCGCGCAGCGAGTGGAAGGTGATGTCCGGTCTGCCTGCCTTGACGCGGGCCTTCCGGGACTGCTGGCCCAGCGTGGTCGGCGACATGACCCCGCTGGTTGACCTGACGGCGGGAAAGAGCATAGCCTCCGGCTCGTCGACGCAGTACCGGTCAATATGGTCGCAGATGGCCTGAATGTGCCCTGAGGGGATGGGCACGATCCTCATGCTGGGGAGGGTCTTCGTCGAGCCGAGCCTGCAGGGGCCGACGTCGTCCGGCCCTCTGCAGACCGAATGCCGCGCATGTAGAAGTCTGTGGTCCAGGTCGATGTCCCGGATCTGCAGGGTGCACACCTCCCCTGTCCTCAATCCGCCCACCAGGAGCCCCAGCCAGATGCTCAGCCTGGTGCGCGCAGGCATGGCCCGGGCCAGTCTGCCGGCCTGCTCCCGGGTGATCGGTTCCTGCTCACGTCGCTTGGAAGGCGCCGGCTCCCTGATCGGAAGGACGAACGGGTTACTGTCCAGCAGCGGAGGGCCGTAGGTAGGGTTCGAGGCCTCCTGCAGGACCGAATGCAGCACCTGGCACGCCCCGTAGAACGCCCAGGGACCCTCGGAGTGGTCGGCCTCATACCAGGCGCGCACTTCGGCGGTCGTGATCCCCGCGACTGGCTTGCCTTTGAAGTACGGCAGGAAGTGGGAGATGTCAGCTTTCAGGTTCCTCTTCGTTGAGCCCCGCAGGTCGGAATTACCGTTCCTTTTCCGATGGCTCAACCACTCCCGCAGGTAATCCTCGAACAGGATCCCCTTGTCCTCCGCTGGTTTGGTGTTCCTTTCCCTGGGGTGCTGCCAGTCACGTATCCCCTTCTTGTGCAGGACGACCAGGTAATGCTCTTGCTCCAGCCAAGCATGCGCTTCCGTACGGTATTCCGGCCCGAACTGCCTGCCGACCCTCCTGCCGTGGTCAAGCGGGTTAGGATACCCGCCAAGCCAGACGGTGACGCGCCCACTCCCGACCTTCTTTAAGGAAGACACTCCCCCACTTACTGCGAGAACGGGTCATAGCTCACCTTTCATGCTCATCGCTTCAACGGAACAAGACATGAAAGAGAGAACCGCAAGATTATAAAAGAGTCAATAATTCGGGGAGGGCACCCAAAAGCGTACCTATCGAGAAAACCCTGGGAACGCGCGCATCCCATGGCTTCCCCTCCCCTGGATAAACCCTTATCCAAGGCAAACAAATGACATGGACGGATAAATCAAATACCTCGACCACGAACAAAATCCTAATAATAAAGTAGCAACGCAACAGACCGTTTGAGGCGGAGGGAAAACTAAAGCTGACCATCAAAATGGAAATGTTCGAATCGCATCCGTAGCACTGTGTCGGTTCGGGTATGAGGAAATACTTGGGTTCCGTGGTTCCGACTTGATTCTGCGAACCTTGGAGTGCGCCCATTTTGCTTATGGTCTTCAGCACCGAGTCATCCGGAAGAGCTGCCGAAGCGGTGCCGGGTTAGTTGGCCACATGGACAATACCAGGAACAGCACATTCCGACTTGCCCTTCACCGCCAATGAAACATCAAAGACCGCAGTACGAGATAATTCGCCAGATCAGCACGCTGAGCAGAACACGCTTCCGACCCGCCTTGCACCAAACACCCCCCCCCCCGGATTGATTTCACTACTGTTTTAACCTGCAAAAAAGGCAGTTCACAAACTAAAGCCGATTTCGTGGCTGTCACAAGTGACAGCCGAAACAGCAATGCTCAAAATCATCCTCTCTTTAACGCGGGAGCTTTGGAAAAATCTGATACGGACACGGACCGGAGCGGTACACCTCCATGCCGAACTGCATGCAAGGCTTTAGGCGCATCCCTTGCTTTTCCCCGATTGAAGCAGACCGACTCCACAAGAAGGAAGGGGAACATGAAATGTGTTAGAAAGCATCCATGAATCCACCCCCCCCCCTACTTTGAGAAAGAAGCATGCAATACTCTAAAATAAGCAACAAAAGAAAGAGGGATCATGGACGAGGAACACACACCCGATGGCGGGGAGACTAGGACCCTGGCCGATGCCGGCGGATCCGGCGGCCAGCCTCCGCAGGTGGGTGATCCGGAGCCGGGCGGGGCCAGTCTGCCGCCAGCCATCGAACCCGAGAATGATCCGGGCCCGGCAGGGAAGCCCCGCCCGAGGTGGCTGGTGCCGGTGATCGTCGTGGTGGTCGTCGCGGTGCTGGCTGTGGCGGGCCTGGCTGTTTGGAGGGTGTCCTCGAACAGGAGCCACGACCGGGCCTTGGCGCAGTGCTCCCGGCAGGTGCGCGCTGTGAAGGGGTCGGAGCAGCGGGCCGAGGCGGCCTCTTCCAGCTACCTTCAGGCCGCGGCGGTGAAAGAGGATCAGGTCAAGGACGCGGAGACCGTGACGGATATGGCCAAGGCCGTCGGGAAGGCCAAGCACACCCAGGCCCAGGCCTTCAGATGCGAGGCGTCCATGCCCACAGACGACCTGCAAGCCATGGCCG
Source organism: Bifidobacterium sp. B4142 (assembly GCF_026537325.1). Lineage (GTDB taxonomy): Bacteria > Actinomycetota > Actinomycetes > Actinomycetales > Bifidobacteriaceae > Bombiscardovia. Next base: position 43,897 of record NZ_JAFNMJ010000002.1, on the reverse strand, counting down.
GCAAGGCGAAGAGGATCGACGGCGTCTACCGCAGCCTGGACAAGGCGTCGAAGGCGGTGCTGGCCTCCCGTGACGCGAAAAGCCTTGAGGATGCGAAGACGGCCTTGAACGCGAAGAAGGACGAGGCATCAAAACTCCTGGGCGATTCCGACGGGAAAGTGGCGGACAACGCCGTCCGCGACAGCCTGCAGCAGGCCATCAGCCAGGCCGGCGGCATCAAAGGCGGCGAGGCGAAAGCCTACCAGGACGCGGCCGGCGCCCTGCAGTCGGCCATGGACCAGGTGAACGCCTCCATCCAACAGAAGAGCCAAGCCGACCAGGCCGCCCAACAGCAAGCACAGGCCGCCGCCCAGGCGGCGTCGGCGTCGGCCGCCCAGCAACGTTCGGCGCCCTCCAACAGCCCGGGGCGACAAGGCTCCACGCCTTCCTACCGGCCCTCATACAACCATGGCGGCGGGTCCGCGCCAGCACCTGCTGCGCCAGCAGCACCACAAGGAGGGGGAAGTGGTGGATTCGATTGGAACCAATGGAAGCAGAACCATAAACCGATAGGTAATCATGGGTGTAATCCAGATGGTTCGTGTGGTATCGGCTAACCGAATGTAGAGAATTTGCCGGCGGGACTGGTTGCTTTGGACGGTTCCCATCCCGCCGGCGTTACTTATGGGCGACCGTAACGGCCATTCCCTCCGCAGTAGCGGAAGGGAAACATCAATGGAATCACCAGGAGAGACAAGGGCCTGGGCCGGTCGACTCCGACCTGTTACTCCGGGCATGGCGCAGGTCGGCGACCAGTCACCGTTCGCTGGCGGCGGCACCATTCTCGTATCATGGTTAGGATACAGACAGAACAAGAATCGACCTATATAGAGTAGATGTAGACAAGCGTTTTCAGGGGCGCTGTTTGCCCCTGAACTTACGCAGCAGTCCGATGATCGACCTGAACCAAGTTGACAGGGTGTGGGGCGGAAGCTCTACCGGCGCAGCGAGCCCCTGCATTTCGCGCCTGGCTCTACCGCACTCATGCGGGGTCGGCTGTTGTTCTAGGCTTTGCTTCCACCTGTCCATGTACCGTTCGAACCGATCCATCTCGATCGGCCCGGCTGGGCCGCTCAGGTCGTCGCTGTGCGCCCAGGCGACATTCATGCCCACAGCCCTCTGTATCTCGCCAATGGCCAGGTCGGCGGCCGTATTAAGGTCCAGGTGGTAGCGTTCTGAGGTCTCTGGGGTCGTGCAGTAGCCAACGATATTGCCGGAGTGGTCTCTGACCGGGTCGGCTTCACCCACTATGCTTCCGTCCTGGGCCACGGCTGCCCAGTGCGAGCCGTCTGCGTGGCCCTTGGCCCAGTAGGCCAGCGTTAACATCTCCGTATTCTTATCGGCATGGTGGTCTTCAAGCCAGCATGCCGCCTTAACTATGTAGGGGTCGTATCTCTGATCCTGCGCAGCATCGGGTTCCTGAGCGGCGGCGTTTGCCATGATGATCTCCTTATCGGATCGTGCCCCCTCCCTAAGCTGCAGCTTAGGGAGGGGGTTTGCTAGTAGCAACAGAACTTAGCCTGCAGTCTTGCCCATAGTATGATGCCATTCTGCCACGCCTGTGAAGATCACTTGCCATCAGCATGAACTGCCGCATTGGGTTAATCCATATCTGGCAATTCAGATGATGCATCCCAAACTCACTGGACGGTACCTTATCCGAGCATGCATCCTGCCACGCCTGCTGAGCCTGGCTCCGGCAGGCATCAACTGCGCACAAGAGCTGTTCAGTCAAGTCCCATACGCATATTGGCAAGCATTTTCAAGGACGCGGATTGCCTCTTGAAAGTGTACTGCAGCATACGTTCGTACGCGGCCGGGCGGCCCGGGTACAGGTCGCCACCTAGCTTCACGCAGCTTGGAGCCGTTCGAACTTCAACATGTCCAATCCGGATTGTCCCGTTCTTTCTTGAGGTGTTCTATTTGGCCGGTCAGCGACGCCTTCGATACGGGCAGGTGGGCGTATAAGAGATTTCCGACCAACTGGATCCGGTGTTTTGGCACGATATGCCGACAATGTTTAACGGCGACCTTATGGAAGGTATGGTCCAGCCCGTCTAAGACCTTCCCCAGGGCGCTGCTTCGATCAAGGCGCACGCATGACACACGGCAAATGGAAGGTGAAGTCGTCGACCCCGATTCGGAGCACTCTGGTGGCTCAGGCATAAGGAAATAGCGAGGTTCCGTGGATCCGCCCGGATTCCGTGGACTTTAAAACGCGCCAGTGCTGTTTATGGTCCTCATCACCAGATCGTTTATCAACGCTGCCGAAGTGGAGCCCAGTTGGTTGGCTGCATGGACAAGACAAGGAACAGCACATTCCGACTTGCCCTTCACCGCCAGCGAAAACATCAAAGACCGCAGTACGAGATAATTCGCCAGATCCGCACGCTGAGCAGAACGACGCTTCCGACCCGGCTTGCACCAACCCCCCCCCCGGATCAATTCCTCCGCTGCTCTCACGTCGTTGTATTGGATATTCCGTCAGTTCTCGCCTGACTAATGGGAGAATAATGCGTCCTTCGTCGAATCGCTGTTATATCGACCATGATTCGACAAACGAATAGATCTCGTTCTGCCGCCACTATATTGAAGTGCTGGCTTGCTGATCAGCATAAACCTTCTCTACAACCGTCGACAGGTTCAGGTAGAGGAAAATGGACGCAGGCTGGGGATCGACGGGGATATGCGTAGACTGGAAAACGTTGGAGGGATACTATCAGTTCCCTCAGGTCAAGGAGGAACATATAGAGACCATGCGGGTCGGAAAACCAGGGAGCTCGGGTTTACGGTGCGGAATGTCAAGTCCGGGCATGAAAGGCACGGGTACACGTATCAGTCGACCGAGAAGCTGCACAGGACAATGAAGCTATCCCACCTTCTTGGCCTGCTGATCCAGAAACGCAGTATAAGCGACGAGCAATAATCCACAGCTTTGCTCCTTCCCGCCTTATGGGCCAAGTGTGTGACATTCCAAATGAGCTACGAAAGAAAGGGACTTATGAGCAAGACTAACCAGGATCAGGAATCCGGTGTCGAGGAAGTGAATGACCCTGCGATGTTCGAGTCCCAGAATCCGCCAGACAGGGAACAAAAGCTCCGCCCGAAGTGGCTGGCGCCTGTGGTGTCAGCCGGCGTGGTGGCCGTGCTGGTCGCGGCCGGTTTGGTCGGTTGGAAGGTGTACGAGTCCCATCAGCATGAATCCGCCTTGGCGGACTGCGCGCAATCAGTCGAGGCCATGCAGTCCAGCGTCAAGTCGGCCCAGGCCACCTTGAACAGGTATCGTAAAACGGCCGGTATCCGGAAGGACCAGGTGAAGGACCCGAAAACGGTGGACGACATGCAACAGTCCCTCAGCAGCGCAGGGGATATCGAACCGCAAGCCGTCCTATGCGAGGCGTCCATGTCCGCAGGCGACCTGCAGGCCATGGCCGGCAAGGCGAAGAAGATGGACGATGTTTATCGGAGCCTGGACAAGGCGTCGAAGGCGGTGCTGGCCTCCCGTGACGCGAAAAGCCTTGAGGACGCCAGGAAGGCCTTGAACGCGAAGAAGGACGAGGCATCAAAACTCCTGGGCGATTCCGACGGGAAGGTGGCGGACAACGCCGTCCGCGACAGCCTGCAGCAGGCCATCAGCCAGGCCGGCAGCATCAAAGACAACAAGGCGAAAGCCTACCAGGACGCGGCCGGCGCCCTCCAGTCGGCCATGGACCAGGTGAACACGTCCATCCAACAGAAAAGCCAAGCCGACCAGGCCGCCCAACAGCAGGCGCAAGCCGCCTCCCAGGCCGCCCAACGTTCGGCCCCCGCCAACAGCCGAGGACGGCAAGGCTACACGCCCTCCCGCCAGCCCTCATACAACCACGGCAGCGGCCCCGCGCCAGCAGCCCCCGCACCCGCAGCACCAGCAGCGCCGCAAGAAGGCGGCGGATTTAATTGGAATGACTGGATTCACCGACCTGATAACACAGATCATGGGTGTAATCCGGATGGTTCGTGTGGTATTGGCTGATTGATTGAAATTTGCCGGAGGGACTGGTTGCTTGGGAGGTCTCCTATCCCGCTGGCGTTACTTGTGGACCATCGTTGAGGTCGTCACCTTCATAGTAGCGGAAGGGAATCATCAACGGTCCACGACTGTCCCCCTACTTTGGGAAAGAAGCATGCAATACTCGAAAATAGGCAACAGAAGAAAGAGGGATCATGGACGAGGAGCGCACACCCGATGACGGGAAGACCGGGAGCCTGGCTGATGCTGATGGATCCGGCGGCCAGCCTCCGCAGGAGAACGATCCGCAGCCGGGTGGCGATGGCCTGCCTCCGGCCATAGATCCTGGAGGCGGTTCAGGCCCGGCAGGGAAGCCGCGTCCGAAGTGGCTGGCGCCTGTGGTGGTGGCCGTGCTGGCCGCGGCCGGTTTGGCCGGTTGGAAGGTGTACGAGTCCCATCAGCACAAGTCCGCGATGACGGACTGCACGCAGTCGGTCAAGGCCATGCAGTCCAGCGTCAAGTCGGCCCAGGCCACCTTGAACAGGTATCGCAGGGCGGCCGGCATCCAGGCCGGCCAGGTCAAGGACGCGAAGACCGTGGACGCCATGCACAGGACCATCAAGACCGCCGGCGACATCAAGCCGCAGGTCGTCGTATGCGAGGCATCCATGTCCACGTCGGATCTGCACGCCGCCGCCGACAAGGCCGGACGGGCCAGCAACCGCTTGAGGGGCATCGACCGCGACTATGCGAAGGCCGGCAAGGCGGTGCTGGCCTCCCGGGATGCGAAAAGCCTGGATGATGCGAAGACGGCCTTGAACGCGAAGAAGGACGAGGCATCAAAACTCCTGGGCGATTCCGACGGGAAGGTGGCGGACAATGCCGTCCGCGACAGCCTGCAGCAGGCCATCAGCCAGGCCGGCAGCATCAAAGGCGACAAGGCGGAAGCCTACCAGGACGCGGCGGATGCCTTGCAGTCGGCCATGGACCAGGTGAACACGTCCATCCAACAGAAAAGCCAGGCCGGCCAGGCCGCCCCGCCAGCCCAGGCGGCGGCTTCAGCCGCCCGGCAGCCAGCCCGGCGTTTGACGCCCGCCCAGCAGCGTCCGGCCCCTCTACTAGTCGGGGGCGGCAAGGCTACATGCCCTCACGCCGGCCCTCATACAACCATGGCGGCAGCTCCGCGCCAGCCCCCGCAGCACCAGCAGCACCGCGCCAGCCCCCGCAGCACCAGCAGCACCGCAAGGCGGAGGGGTCAGTGATGATGTGAATAACTGGATGCATCACATGGGCAAGCCTGTATGCCAGAAGGGTCAGGCTTGTGGCATTGGCTGATTGACTGAGGCTTTGCCGGCGGAACCGGATACATGGAGAAGGCCTCCCATCCCGCCGACGTTACTTGAGGCCAACCATAACAGCCGTCCCCTTCACATATCCGAAGAAACATAAATGAAGCTGCCAGTGAGAGAAGCAAAGGCCTGGGCGGCCCGGCTCCAGCGTCTGGCTCCGGGCACGGGCCGGACGGACTGATGCCGTTGATCGCCGGCCCTCACACTGTGAAGGGTGGCGTCATCCTGTACCCATCAGGATCCGCAAGGCGTCCCTCCCTGGTATGCCGACCCATGATGCGGCGGCCCGTCGGCATTAAAAGGCCACATGTGCTTAATCATATGTCTATACTGTCATATGAACGTATGAATACGGAGGCATGTGAGCATATGGACGCTGGAACATGCAGGCATGCGCGCATGCGCACGACCGCAACCGATCGGAGGCTGACATAAAGGTCATCACATTCGCGAACGTGAAGGGGGCGTCGGCAAGACCACGGCCACCATCATGACTGCCCTGGCGCTGAGCAGGCGAGGCTACCGGGTCATCGTCAAGGACCTGGACCCCTGGGGCAGCGCCTACGACTGGAACAGCCGCGCCGAGGAAGCCGGCACCCCTCTCCCCTTCCCGGTCAGGACCGCCATCGCCAGGAACATCACCGACCCGGAGGACGCACGCGACTGCGACTTCCTCCTTGTCGACACGCCCCAGGACATCCGCAACGCCATGAGCGAGGCCATCGACCGGGTCTCCGACATCATCATGATCGTCGCCAAGCCCGGATCCCTGGACACCGAACGCACCCTGGCTGCCGTCGACTCCTTCGCCTCCCCCAGGGCCATCCTGCTCAACTTCGCCAACCCCCGGCAGAAGACCACCCGCCAGGCCATCGACCTGATCGGACGCAAACACCTGGCCCGATTCGACACCCTCATCCCCCAACGCGAATCGGTCCACAACGCCAGCAACGGAGGCAACCAAGTGCCCACGGACTCCGGATTCATCGAATTCACCTCAGAGCTGCTCGAACTACCCAACATCAAGGAATAAGGAGCCCCCCATGCAGAAACTCATGACAGGCGGCAAGAAGAAGAACATCAACGAAGCACTCATGGACGGCGAAACCCGCAAGGAGCCCAAGGTGCAGACCACCATCATGATGCGCAGAGGCATGATCCGCCGCCTGAAGACCGCGGCCGTCGAACGCGACTCCACCATGAGCGACCTCGTGGCCGACGCCCTCGAAAAGTACCTGGACGAGGGACAATGACCGACCCCACGGACCCGCCTGCACCCGTCGACCCCGGCACACGCCCCGCCCCCCAGACGGGCGGCAGAACGCTGCCGGAGGTGGCCAGGGACTGGATGAGCACCCATCCCACGATCAGCCGCCTCACCCTGGGCCCGAGGACGCCGACAGACTCATGGAGATCTACGCGGACTTTCTCTCACGCAACGACAGGCCGCCCCTGCCCAGCGGCACCAGCCCGGGCAGGGTCGCTGGCATCATCACGCGCTCGCCCCGTTCGCGGACCGGCCATATGCTCTTCACTGTCACCCCACCGGACGCAGACCACCCCTCCCCCATCATCAGGCTCCGCGACCGCCCGCATCGGGACTGACCAGCCCTCCCCGGCCCCGGCCGAACCTCCGGCGGGGCCGGTGCGCCGTCACCGCTGCTGCATGGCCGATACCGACGTCGGCTGGCGCAGGCAAGGCATACGTATGGTCATATGGTCATGTTTTCATCTCAGCCATCAGTCATATCTTCAGATGAACATATGGACATATGATGATATCAGCATATTCCCATCTGTCCATGGGTTGGTCATGGAGCGGCCGGGGCTCGCTCGGACATCCCCGTGCCGCCTCCTGCGGCGCTCGCCATTTAGTCGGCGGGGCCGCTGTCATCTCATTCCCCCGCCTCCTGGGGACGGCCCCCGTGGCCGACCACTCCCCCTCCGGCAGCCCGAGCCAATCGACCCGGACTGCCCTTCTGCTGTCAATGATGCTTCTTGGAGCATTGAAATCACGGGCAACCTCCCCAATGGGGGTGTGCGCTAGTGCCATTGACGAGGGGAGGGCTATGGAACTGATACGACGCCACCTGCGACCGGCTGGGGGGGGGGGGGGGGGACCTGACGGACCCGGAGACCGGCAGGACGATCGGATGCCGTGACTTCCAGTACGCCTACGGATGCGCCCCGGCCACGGGGGAGGCAGGGCTGACGGGCATCGCCGCTCGGGCCGTGCTCCTCGACGGATGCGGAAGGCCGGTGCGGAAAGGGCCCTTGCATCTCCTCAGGGACTGGTGCGCCCGGACCCTGAACGTCCGAAGACGGGGGGGATCCTGCGGGGCGCCAACAGTCTCCGCCCGCGCACGGCCGCGGCGGCGGGGGTGCATGGCATCACCCGGCCGCCTGAAGTGGGCGGGGGACTGATCCTCGGCAGCCGGGGAAAATGCTACAATGATACCACTCACACATAATGGGAGGCGTCGAGCAAATGCGCGACGCCGGCCGATCCAAAGCCGCCTGCAGGGGGGCCCGGCCGGACGTCCGGGGAAGGCCGGGTGCGCCACGGAAAGGACCATCGACGGAGGCGACATGAGCGAACACACCGACTACGGGACCCGTCTGAAGAGGCTGCGCCGCGAGCGCGGGCTCACGGCGGCGAAGCTTGCCGCGGCTGTGAATGATCTGGCGGGCGGCGTGGTCACCAGCAGGGATGCGGTGACCCGTGCGGAGAACCATATTCGTCGTCGTGTGCCGTTGGCTGAGGCGGTTCTGGCTGCCCGTGTGCTGCGGGTGGGGTCCGAGCGGCTGTTGTTCGTGGGGGATGATCCCCGGGCGGAGTCGCCGTTCTTCGAGTATCGGGGGATGTCGAACCGGCGGGCTCGTGCTGCGTGGCGGGGCGGGGACGCTGGCCGGCCGGTCCGGGTGGGGGGCAGGATGCGGTCGGCGCATGCCAATCATGATGTGGTGCGGGTTGATCCGGACAATCATGAGATTCTGGCGAGGTACAGGAGCGTGGAGGATGCGGTGCGCTGGCTGAGGGGGCATGGCGCTCCCAGAGCGGCGCATGCCAATGTCAGTGATGCGTGTCGGGGGAAGCGCAGGTCGGCCTACGGGTATGCGTGGAAGTATTGGGCGGAGCGGACCCGGCGGGTGGATGTCGGTGGCGGGGGCGGCGTGCAGCCGGGCTGATGGGGCGTGTTTGCGGCGCCCGTTGGTCGTGGCCGGTGCGCAACGGGGCGTCTTGGCGCATGGGGGTCGAATTCGGGGGAGTTGGGGGAGCGGGGCCGTGCTTGGTTCGAGAGGCTGGGCAGGATGGCCGGGTCTGGCGGGATCCGGCGGGTGGGCTCCGCGCCGGACGGTGGCGGCCTGGGGGGGGGGGGGGTCCGTGCACCCGGGGATCCGGACGAAGGCGCCGGGGCCCAGGCCGGGAAGGGGCGTCCCCGCACGGGTCAGCGTCCGGACCGGCCGGAGCCCAGGTCGTGGAGCCCACGCCCCCGGTCGAAGGGGGGGGGGGGGGCGGCGAGGCGGGCGAGCCCCTCCCTGGCGAAGGGGTGAAGCTGCTTGCGGCGGGCAGGGCGACGGACCGGGCGCGGTCGAGGATAAGGCGGCGCCGGGCGCGCTCGGGGCAGGCCCGTTCCAGGAGGACGGCGCGCTTCTCGGGGGCGGTGAGGCTGCCGGCGGATGAGCCTGGCCCTCTCCATGCGCTCCACGGTGTGTCCGCCCGCGCTGCACAGGACCCGATCCCCGCCGGCGAGCTCGCGAAGATCCGGAATTGGGCTTCGGCCAATGCGGCCATCAGCGCTCCTTTTTTGTGTGGGTAGTATCATTGTGGAATGGGCTTGCATGATCATCTGCTCATCTTCTCATATGATCATATGTGTATCTGTACAAGGTTTCATATGCATATGAGCATGAGCACAGGGCCGTGCATGTGTGTGTGCCGGCATCCGTGCGGGCCCCGATCCGTACGACCAGGACCGCGTCCAGGCGGTCCGATCCCCCCGGCCAGGCGGTCCGGGTCCGGCCATCCACGGTCCCCTCCCCCAGCTCCACCGCGCCACCCCATGGAGAGTGCTACATTGCAGACTGAAGGGAGGATGCGCACATGCCCACCTACACTCCCAGGACATCAGAAGCATCCGGAAACGACTCCGCCTCACCCAACAAGAGTTCGGCCAGCTGCTCGGATGCAGCGCCAAGACCGTCTCATCCTGGGAATCCGGCTACCGCAACCCCAGCGGCACCGCCCGAACCGCCATCACCCAACTCGCCGCACGCAACCAGGCACCCAAAAGACGCCACCGCCCAGGAACCACCTACACCAGCATCCACCAATGGGCCAACGGCAGGCTCGTCGCCCGATACTCCAACAGCACCGAAGCCGCACAAGCCATCGCCCCCACACGCCCAGGAACCAGCACCACCACCATCAAACACGGCATCCTCACCACACTCAGAGGCCAACAACACACCGCCTACGAATACCAATGGACCACCAACAACCAACTACCACGACATCGCGGAAACAACCAATGAAACCCACCTACACCGACATCCACCAATGGACCAACATCAGAGGAAGACCTTAATCGCCAGAGCTGCAGTGAAGCACCTTGGCTGGGGACAGCAGCAAATGAGGAAATCCCCCTATGAACTCTCCTTATATCAGGGAACCTTTAACTGAGCACACATAAAAAGTGTGGCAGCTACACGGACGGCCTTTCGCGCGGGATTAGGCGCTCGTTCACCAGCTGCATCAGATAGTTGACGACCACGATCGTGATGGCGAGCGAATAGACGAGCGTGCCTGACTGGTCCGCCAGGTCCGGCATGACCCAATAGGCGACGATGAAGACGATGCCGATGATGGGGTAGATGACGGTCCGAAGCCACCAACGGTTCTGCCGGGCATCAAACCGATCGCGGATGACGTCACAACAAAACACGGCCATGGCGAGCGCCTCGACTATGCCGAGGAGTGTGAGGCATGTGAGGGCTGTCGATGGTGTGGGATCCGGGTGGCCCAGTCGTGTCGTCAGGGCGAAGATGAGTGTTTCGATGTAGATGATGTGGATGGCGGATACCATGGTGGTTTTTGTGTCGGTCTGTGGTATGCCCACCAGGAGCGTGCCGAGCTCGAAGAGTCCAATCAGGATCAGCAGGACCGGGGCCACGGCGAGGGTCTGGCGTGGATGCATGGTCAGGGCCATGCGGACGAACGTAGCCACGGCGAGGATGAAGCAGATGGTGAGTGCGCACAGAAGCAGGTCGGCGAGGACGGTGAGGTATTTGTCAGCGCCGTGTTTGCCTTTGGGTGTCAGGGCGCTTCGGGTCTGGTCCCACCATGTTAGTTCCCTGACGGTCGCGGTCTGGTCCGTTTCGGGTTTCCCTGTCTTTTCAGTCATGCGACGATTTTCTTGTGCTGGTGCTGGGCGGCGTCACGGCTTATCAGCAGTCTGACGTACTCGCTGGCGTTCTTCAGACCTTCCCTGCGCACGGCAGCTCCCACGTATTCGTCCATGGCCCGGGGCAGCCGGATGGAGCGTTGACGGGTTGCGGCCCGTCCTTCCTGCCTTTGGTCCATGGACGGGCGGCCTTGGATGGTGGCGACCATGCTGTCCCAGTCCGTGTCCGGGTCGGCCAGCATGCGGCCCAGCCTGTGCGCGTCCTCCCCCGTCCAGGCTGCGAGCGGCGGGCTTTGGAAGTCCCGCTCGGGGTGGGCCATGTAGTCCTTGTATTGTTCGTATTCCCTGTTCTTGGTCATGTGTTTCTCCTATCCGTTCAGGCGGCCCCAGCGTCTCATTTTGGCCGGGGCCTGCGGGTCGTGGTCGAGCCAGTAGCGCTGCCAGATGTCGGTGAGCCGGTACAGGTGGAAGACCTCGGGATGGCCGTATTCGTCCGGCCCCAGCAGGACCTCCGCCAGAGGGTGGTACAGGGCGTCGGGCGGCAGGTGGCAGACCAGGAACAGGACCGGGCGCCGGTGGCGCATGGGCGGCACGGCTGTGTCGCGCGGGTCGGGGATGGCCGACCATAGGATGCTCTGGTCGTCGTCCGCGTCCGTCACCATTCTCCGGGCCTTGTCCTCGTCCAGGTCAAGTTCCTTGAAATGGCGCCGACCCGTGGCGCTGAACGCCGGTCCCTTGTCTTTCCTGCTCATATCCATAGTATGCCACTTTTGCATTACACTTTTGCATTACACTTTTAGCCAGGCTGCCCGGCCCTCCACGTCGACAGCCAGACGTGCCCCTATCCACGTGGGGGTCCAGCGGACGATGGGCCATCGGGACGACGTCCCCTCGATCTTCGGCTCCGTCGTCAGGGGGTGGCCGAACCCCTCGATAGGGTCCGCCTGGGAGATGCCGAAGACGCTCGGCAACGGACAGCAGGCCATCTCCCGCCATTTGCGGCAGCCGGCGACCCGCGTCGCCTGGGGCGCCTGGGCGAGCATCAGCAGGACGTTGGGGGCCGAATACGGCCGGAACCCGGCCAGGCGGTCCAGCATCCTGTCCCATTGCCCGCTCTCTGCGAGCGAGGCTATTCCTTGGTTGGGGGTGGTGCGGGTTTGTTTGGTTTTGCTGGTTGTGTCGGTGTTGTTCTGGTGGATCGTGCTGCTCCTTTTTGTGTGGGTGGTATCTATTGTGGCTTGGGTGGTCTTTTTTCTTGTGGCGGGTCCGGTCCCGTTTTGGGGGCGGTGGTTTTCAGTTGTGGCGCGGGGTGGCCGCGTCTGTGGGGCTTTCGGGTGGGTCGTCAGGGGCTGCTGTGCCGATCGGCGGCGGTTTTTCAGGCATGTGCTGTTGTCGGGTCTGGGCTTTCGGGGTGGTGGGTTCGTTGATGGTGGGTTTTGTCGTGGCGGTGTGGGGGTCTGCGGATGAAGCCGGACATGTCCAGGCCGAGGCGGGTGGTGTCTTCGGGCATGGGGATGTAGTCAATGCTTGGGGGGCTTCCGGCGTGGATCAGGGCGGTCATTGCGGATCTGATGCGGGCGTTGACGATCTGGACCTGCGCGTCCTTGCGGATGGCGCGCACTATGAGCAGTTCGACGGGTCCGTATGCGGCTTCGGCGAGCGCGAGGCTGGTGAAGCTGTCGATCTGGGTCATGAGGCTGGTTATCAGGTTCCAGGCTTTGGCGGAGGGCATGGCTGGTATGTGGGGTGATTCCCAGCTTTTGACGGTTTTGGGGTTGATGTGCAGGAGGGTGGCGAGCATGGCCTGGGAGATGCCGACGGTTTCGCGTGCTGCTGCGAATGCCGCCTTGCTGTGTGGCAGCAGGCCCTCTGCTTCCATGGTGTCCTTCCCGGCCCCGCTGGGTTGCGGGGTGTTTGTCATTCCTCTTTTTCCAGGATACCCTGACGGGCGGGGCCGGGAGGCTGTTCGGCTATACCCGCTGCTGGCGTGTGCCGTCGGGTTTGACGATGTGGTTGTACAGGATCCTGTAGGAGGTGTCGCGGTAGCGCACCTTGGGGCTCATCTTCAGGTAGTCGAGGATGCGCGGGTCGACCTCCGTGTCGCGGAGGATCCGGTAGCCGTAGTTGAGGCCGTCGGCGAGGATGGCCATGAGTTGGAAATGCATGATCTCGATGGAGAAGTTCTCTGCGGCGTCCCGCATGGATTCACGGCTCGCGTCGTCGCCGTGGATCATGATGTGCGATACCTCGTCGACCCACAGGTACTCGTATTTGCCGGTGTCAGGATTCGTGCAGTGGTAGCGGAAGGGCATGGCCGGTACCTCCTTCCCGTCCTGCGTTGGCGGTCGGGGCGGGTCTGCGCCGTGCTCTTTCCGGGATGTCTGGTCTGATGGCCATGGTGCACTCCTTCGGTTTCGTGTGAGAGAGGGCGGACGCCCCCCTTCTCCTAGCGTGGGTCCGGAGGGGAATGGCCATCGCCCGGGGATGCGTGGCGCAGCACTGCCTGGGGGGAGCTGCGGCGGGGACGCCCGGCCCGGGAAGGGGTGACGGCGCAGGTCGCGGAGAAATCATGGACGCTCCTGTATGGGGGACGGTCACACTATTCACCCCCAATGGGGAGGTTAGGCGGCATATCAACCCACAGGCATAAAAAAACCGCCCCGAAGAGCGGCCGGAGACAGGCGGGACAGGTCAGCCGTTGAGGCTCTCGGGCTCGTCGGCCAGGACGGCGTCCACCCGCCCCTGCAACTCCTCGACGCTCAGGCCCGACGCCCGTTGCGCCACCAGCCTCCACGCCGCCAGCTCCATGCGGGCCCTGCCGTCACCGTCCCGCCGATCCACGTCATCACGCTCAGCCATGCCGACCCCTTCCATCCATGCCGTCACGGCCGAGTCTACCCGGACGGCCGGCACCCCGCAGGCAACGAACGACCCGGACACGACCACACGCCCCACCACAAGCCGGCACCCTCCAACCCCCTGCGCCAAAGACCCCCGCCCAGCATCCCCAACCCGCATCAACCCCGCAAGAAAACAAACACCCCCCCCCGAACAACACCCCAACCAAGACAAAGCGCTTACACCCGCCACAGCATCCAGAAACACCCCACAACAACAGCGGGACGGGAACAAACACAAACACATCCCGCACCGCATCACCCGAACCCACCCCAACCACAACACCCGGCAGGACTTGCGATGACCAGCACGAGAGCGAGGCAGGCCATCCAGCATTCGGAAAGCATGGCCCAGCCGATCTTCGACAAGAAGAAGAAACGAACGTACCGCAAATCAACAAAACCAAAAACGAAAGCGTCAACAAAAACGCATCCGACTATACGTCTTTCCACCATCGAACAAGATGCCTCGAACACCCGACGAAACGTCTTTCAAAAACAACATGCACAGAAACGATCGTCCCGGCTGTTCAGCAAATACCCCCTAGCAAAGGAGCTCAATTGAAGATCAATTTCAAAAAACGCCAGCTCGACGACGCCTGGAATCTGATGCATGATGCCGAGGCCATCGCGCCAAAGACGCGGGCGGATGCATGGGCCCGTCGATACCATAGGATGACGCTGCGGACACGGAATCGCCCGAGGCATCACAATGCATTATCCAATCCATTAAGTGTGAGTATTTTGATGCACACTCTTCACACGCCGGTCAGTCGTTCTCCTCTTGGGTGAGTTCGAAAAGTTGTTCGACGGTGGGATGAGTCAGGACATCATTGCTGATGCCGTTGGAAAGCACGACGACCCGGTCAGCGGTCACGGCGATCTCTAGGTCATGGGTGACCATGATCAGGGCGCTGCCGGGTGTGACGGTCTGCCGCATGAGATGCATGACCGATCGTGCGGTCGAAGGATCAAGCGATCCTGTTGGCTCGTCTGCGAATAGGATATCGGGACGGCGTAGCAGCGCCCTTGCGATGGCGACGCGCTGACGCTGCCCTCCCGACAGATTGTCCGTCCGTTCATGTCCCATCCCGTCTAGTCCCACCTGATGCAGGATTGCATCGACTTGCCCATTAGAGGCATGGATGCCGGCCATCTTGGCAGGAAGACGCACATTGTCAGCGACGTTGAGCGCGCTGATCAGGTTCAGATCCTGGAACACGAAGCCGACGTGATCGCGTCGTAGCCGTGCGAGCTGCGCGTTGGATTGTCCCATGACGTGCTGTCCGCATATGCTGATGGACCCGGAATCTGGCTTGAGCAGCCCACATAGGCAATAAAGCAGCGTGGACTTGCCAGAACCGGACCTGCCGACGATGGCCACGAACTCGCCGGGATCCACGCTCAGGTTGATGCCACGTAGCACTTCGACACGGTCTTTTCTCGTGTGGTAGGTCTTGCGGATTCCCGAGGCTGCAAGCAATGGTGATGTCATGATCTACCTTTCGTTGAGAACTACACGGATTATCTGTCTGTGGGTTATTCCTGCAGTGGTGACGGCAAGCATCATGGCAACGACGAGCATGCCGAAAACCACGATTCCTGCGGCATGCC
Source organism: Bifidobacterium sp. B4142 (assembly GCF_026537325.1). GTDB lineage: Bacteria > Actinomycetota > Actinomycetes > Actinomycetales > Bifidobacteriaceae > Bombiscardovia. The sequence continues at coordinate 28,605 of NZ_JAFNMJ010000002.1, read as the reverse complement.
AGCCTGGCAGAGTGAATGGTGCGGATGGTATCGGCCCCGAGGTGAGTGCGTGATCCATGGCCAGCTCGTTGGCCCACACGATTGTGTAGGCGACGACGAGCGAAAGGGCCAGATAGATCACGGTCTCGCACGCGGCTTTCATCCAGACCAGTCCATTCGTGCCGCCGCCGGCGATCAGGATCGCGGCATCCCTTTCTCTGCTGCGCATGGTGGCGAACACGACCGACGAGGCGGCGACGCATCCGACGACGACGGCACCGCCGAACAGCAACGCCATCTGTCCCGGGGGCGCAGACACGGTCTCGCCGGATCCAGAAAGGACTGAGCCCAGCTTGCCTATCCACGCCATCATCACACCGACCGCGCCGCCGGCCAGCCCGATGGGCATTATCAGCCCGCGGGTCAGGTCAGGGTGCGAGGATGCTTCCCTCACCGCCAGAAACCACGGAGCTCCGAGTCGATCGGAGCCCAGGCCGATGAGCGCGAGCAACCCTCGTATCAGAGGGTTGGCGCAGCATGCGACTACCAGGCACACAAGCATGCCCATACCTGCGTACACGGTCATGAAATCTCCCACGGCCCGCTTCGAGGCAAGCGGCCGCTCATGGCCTATCGCCATGTAGAGCGCTGCGGTGCCCGCGATAATGGCAGCTGACAGCACGGTTCTTGAGATGCGCCTTGGCAAAGAAAATCCGCTTCGCGATGTCTGACCGCCGCCGTGCACTGCCTCAAGGACATCGCCGCGCGCGATTCTCCTGGCCGAAAGCAGCCCGCCCAGAACGCAGATCACGCCTGTGGATCCGGTGCCGATCCACAGAGCGAGTGGAGTAAGAGGCCGAGCCAGCGCGCCGTCCGAGGGCAGCCCGCTGGAAGAAATAAGACGCGCGAACGGAAACCATGCCAGTCCCGCCACCAGCGCACCCAGCAGGGAGGACAGTAGACCCACCAGAAGCACCTCGCCAAGAAGCACCACGAACACCGTCCGGGGCAGAACGCCCGCCAACTGCCACAGCGCCACGGAACGACGCTGCAATCCTAGACATACGCGAATCACCATCATCAGCGACAACAGACCCACCAGAACACAGAATCCCAACGCCACACATCCGAACGCGACGAACGACTGCTGTGCTTCGCCAGATGTGCCAGCGCCGGCAACTACCAATCCAATGTCTAGAGTGACCACCACCGCCAGCATCGCAGAAGTAATGATCAACGCCAGCCACGACACCACGTCAATAGCCACGGAACGCACCGCAAGTTTCAACAGAAGCATACGCACTTCTCAATCCCTAGGCGAACCATCTGATCACGGCCACCGCAATCCTTGCCGTGTAGAGAAAAACAAGGATATATCCTACCACGACAATGCCTCTAATCCACAAAGGATTATCTGAAAAATGGCGCCGCTCATTCTCCCCAGTAATAGCGAGCAACGCTTTGAATCCATCAGAATTGAGCACCGGAAGGCAATTATAGGACATGGCTACCGCATACCAAGCAACAACAAACCGGGCAGATTCACCCATTAAGAAAGTTTGAACGATGCCAAAACCAGCAAGACTCACAATTGCGTTTACTGTTATTCCGACAGTGTGCAGTACATATTTGTCAGGTCTTGTCAAAAGATGCACGTCGTTCATCCTCACGTAGAAGGCAGGGAATAGATAATAGTTCATTTTGAATCCAATAGAGTCCGGCCTTCTTCCGAATGAAAGGAACACCAAATAGTGGGAAGCCTCGTGGAAAAGAGTCTGCACAGTGGAATACATCGCAAGAACGATCCAAGCAACGAAAGGGATTCTGCTAATGTCAACGGACAGCGCCCACCAGACGCCAAGGACAATCATCCCTGCAATCGCACAGCTAGAAACGATGCAATACAAGACAAAGACAACGCCGGATACTTTGGGCTTGACCGAATCGAAATCCAAGTGACTCGTCAGGTCGTCGGAATTCTCCACTTCCACGATTCTTCCGGTGGCTTTGTTCTTTATTACCAGCTTCGCGTCCTCGCGAAGAATCTCCATATCACTGTCGTTGTAGCGTGAATACGATGTCATCGTTGATCTTCACTGCTGTATTCCTGTTCGATGAGTGGAACCAGACCATTCACAATCTCAGGATTGGAGAAGATAATTCCGCACATTTCACAAGCATCGACATACTCGCGGTGGAGGAATGACTCGTCGAGTAAATTATTTTTTACTCAAAGTTCGAATAACCATTTGAAACCCTTATGGCGCATGACAGAAAACATCAGGTTTCTTTGGATTAAGGTGAGCGCTTTTTGTACGGATGTGTCATCGGCATCACCAAGCACTAGGGTGCTTCCGAACACTACAGGGGAACAGCATGGATAGACCTTGCCATTGAAATGGTACGTGGGTTCAAAACCGGGGCATCTCAGGTCATCGTTGATGCTGTATCTCCTGATTATGTCTTGCTCTGGAAATTGGAGCGCAGCACCCACTCGTTGAATCGGAAACCTCGTGACCTTTACTCCGATCAGGGAATCCCCGAGCTGGCTCAAAAGTCGGTCGGGGTTATGAGATCTGGAGACTGCTACGTTCATCGAAATCGGAATGCCAACGTTGGTGTTCGCATCCAATATGTTTTTTATCCGTTCCACTTTGAGGTTGTCCTGATGGAATTCATCAAAGCTAAGCGTTAATGCTCTGAGGCCTGATTCCTTCAATTGGCGAAGAGTGGAGTTCGCTCGTTTAATATTCTGACCCCAAAAACCGTTCGATACCAAACCGGCTGGCTTACCATGCTCTTTTGCCATGCGAAGACAATTTATAACTAATTGATGTCTTAATAGAGCTTCCCCGCCGCTGAGGCTTATCGTGTCGATTGCAGATGAATTGCAGGCTTGCTCAACGATGCTCATCACCTGATCATCTGTCAGGTGCTCGGTAGCCTTAGGCCCGGAAGAAAAGCAGCAATGACTGCAACGTATATTACATTTACGATCTATGATGATACCCAATGCGACCATAATGAGACTTTCTCTAAAAAGAATGGCCTAGGACAGTTTCAGAATCAAGGATCGCTGTCCTCGACCCGGTTCTACTGGAAATTACCAATGGAGAACAGTGCCTTGTGTCACGAAGTAGCTGAGGTCGTCTTGGTCGGCAAGGTCAACAACATCATGATCTTGCATAAGTGAGTGAAGAAAATCAGATGAGTTCTGCATATTACACCCCCTTTCAACATCGTTTGACATTCCAAGTTATATGCTTGCTAACCCCACCTGCCAAAAAGTGCCCACTAAAAATGCTCAACCCTGCGCTATTGACCTACCTGCCTGCGCCACTCGGGTAGGCAGTCCAACCTCCGTAGGAGGGCGGGACGTGGCCCAGGCTCGAATTGCATATACGATTCGTCTAGCTTGCTCCTCTGCGCTCTTTGTACCCTCAGGGGGCCAGCCGACTATGCTGTTGCCTGGGATACTTACAAGCTGTCTGACGGCACAACCGTTCGTTTCTCCTACGACAAAACCACTGACGTGATTGATGTTTATACCAACGGCATGCACAAGGGAAGCGTCACCGGGCAAGAAGTACGCGAGAAGGCGGAGGCGGTCGACCCGGGTGTATCTTCTGCAAATCCCGGATTACAATCGCACCGTATCAGCGGCTGTTCCGCAGCCATGACAGGTTTGGGAGTTGTCAATAGCATTATCTGGAGCGTGGCAGGCGTTACAGCACCAACTCCTGCAGGCATAGCAGCGACCATCGGAGGCTGTGTCACTGGAGCTGTAATCGGTATTGGCGAAGCATTCTGCTAACAAGTTATTCACGACACAAATGATGCTGGGTGCCTACCGGATATACGTTTATCTCGATAGGCACTTTTCTAGGTAAAGGATTTCCTATGTATCAAGACCAGACAAGCCAGGCACACGCAAGACATTGGAATACACAAGGTTTAGCAAGAGTCTGTTTTGGACAGCTTATTTTAGGTGCGGCCATCCAAGTGTTATACCCTATTTTAGGTAAGCATGATCCAGCCTTATCGATACTCACAGGCTTCCTGATGGGTTTTGGATCATTCGGGGTTCTCCTGGGGGCCATGACCAGGGGAAACAAAAAAGTAACGTCATCGACCCTGATCCTTCCGTCACTGGGGTTTCTTCTGGGTGCCTTGATTGCTGTAGCCTTGTACTTCTTTGTTTAGAAAAATGTTGGCATCTCCGGGCAGTCAGCCTCTCCCCTGCAGTACATATGAGCCCAATCCGGAAAGAACCCAATGAAATCACCTTAACGGGCTCTTCATTGGGTTCTTTTCTAATTAGGTCTGTCAGGCTGCTTGGCTTCTTAGGTTCGGGAAATGGGTTTCCAGGTCTTGGCCGCGGGCTATTTAAATACCGCCCGTGGCCGGCCTTGGAAGATGTCGAGCAGATCGTCTTCGGTCAGGGGTTCCGCGTCGTAGCCGCGATGGACCTTCGTACCTGGTACGGGGTGCAGTTCACCCCGGTCGGCCATGCGGTCGAGTTCTTCGGCGTGGGCTTTGTTGTCGATCGGTTTGCTGGCGCTCATGGGGGTCTCCTCGATAACATGAAAGACGAAATACCGTCCTGTTCACTCCGGCGTGACGGTCTATGTAGTTTTGATGAGGGGTAAAACCAAAAAACTTCGATCTGCAGGGGAAATTCCCACGAATAGGACAATATTTACAAATCTCAGCAAATTGACACATGTTCCCTAAACAAATCAGAAAAGACCCCACCCCCGCTCTTTTGCTACCACGGAATTGCCGTAGGCGCACACATCAACCAAAGGAGATTGATAATGTTTACTCTCACCAGGATCGAACGCAGGATAGGTGCCACCGCCGTGACCGTGGTCGCGACAATGACTATGTCCTTGTCGACAAACCGCTAGCGCCGCAGAACCCCATCAAGGAACCAATCGAGCAACAGTTGAACTCATGGGCTTTCCTCTCTATTAAGGCGGCCTGATCGATCAGCGCTGAAGAACTTGACCATTCCGCTGAACGGTTGGACCAGCTCCCAGACGAAGTGCGAACCATGGATCCGAGCCAATACCCGCATTTCTCTGACTGTCTGGACAATTTCCTGACCGGAGGAACATTCAGCCCTGGACAGTTCCATAATGAGATGCGGCCAATGTTCAACCTCGGCGGTTTCTACCATCAGGTCGGCGATGTCCTCGTCGAACATGAAATGCCAACTGCCGAGTTGTCCGACGGCATTCACGCGCTCCGCAGGATATGGGGAGACATTCCCAACATCCAACATGCACTCTCCAACGGACAGACGCCCCAAGTAATCGGCCGTAACGTTGCCAGCACAATGGATGACATTCTGATTCTCGACGGCAGCAATCGAAAGCTACTCTGACGATCAGTTCAATTAGCAAAAGGGCCTATAGGAACTAAATCCTATGCCGAAAATACGACGTCCCCGTATCTTACGATATAGGGACGAAGAACTTATTGCTCATATAGCAGCATAAGCATATGAATGCTGCAACACAGTCGGTCCTGGCCCTAGCGATCTCGCCCAAGCGTCTGGAGCCCTACGAGCAAGAGGCCCAGACACATCCGAAGGTCAGCGCCGCCGACAAGGCCGGACGCGCCAGCAACCGCTTGAAGGGCATCGACCGCGACTATGCGAAGGCCGGCAAGGCGGTGCTGGCCTCTCGGGATGCGAAAAGCCTGGATGATGCGAAGACGGTCTTGAACGCGAAGAAGGACGAGGCTTCAAAGCTTTTGAGCGACTCCGACGGGAAAGTAGCGGACAACGCCGTCCGCGACAGCCTGCAGCAGGCCATCAGCCAGGCCGGCAGCATCAAAGGCGACAAGGCCAGGGACTATCAGGACGCGGCCGCAGCCCTGCAATCGGCCATCGACCAGGTGAACACGTCCATCCAACAGAAAGACCAAGCCGCCCCGCCAGCCCAGGCGGCGGCTCCTGCCGCCCGGCAGCCAGCCCGGCGTCCGGCGCCCGCCCAGCAGCGTCCGACCCCCTCCCACAGCAGGGATCGGCAAGGCCACACGCCCTCCCGTCGGCCCTCATACAACCACGGCAGCAGAGGAGGCGGCTCCGCGCCAGCAACACCGCACCCGCGCCAGCAACACCACAAGGAGGAGGAAGTGGTGGATTCGATTGGAACCAATAGGTGCAGAACCATAAACCATATGGAGAAGCCTGTAATTCGGCCGGAGTTTGTGGTATCGGCTAACCGAATATAAAGAATGTGTCGGCGGGACCGGTTGCTTGCAGGTCTCCCATCCCGCCGGCGTTACTCGGAGCCAACCATAACAGCTGTCCCCACTGGTGTGGCGTCCCCTGTGAAGCGTAAACTTTGTACTGACGATTTTCATAGAGCAGTGAGCACCGGGCTTCGGCCCGGCTCCGTATCGCGGGCGACAGAGCCCGAACGGGGCCCTCTTGTCATGCCATCGACATGTTCCATCAAGCCGTATGCAAAAGTGCCGCTGCGGCATCGTCATCAGAACGATGCCATCTTCAAGGGAACATCCATCCATCGAATCATAGGAAAGAACGAAACATGACCGACAGAACACATGCCTCTTCCAGCGATGTCAGCGACAACCTGGAGAACTGGAACGATCGGGCCGAGGTCCACGCGCATGGAGGGTACGGCGACCTGGATGCCTTCGCCGACGATCCTACCGCCCTGACCCCGGTGGTCATGAAGGACATGGCCGTGCTCAGGGACCACCTGCCCGACCACACGATGCAGGGCCGCCGCCTCCTCCATCTCCAGTGCCACTTAGGCGATGACACCCTGACCTGGTGGAGGTTGGGGGCCAGAGATGTCCACGGGCTGGACTTCTCCCCCGCCGCCCTCAACCACGCCCGTCGGCTGGCCGCCCGCGCCCACGCCCCCATTACCTACGTCGAAGGTGATGCCCGTTTCGCCTCCGAGGTCATGCCCGACAAGAAGGGTTTCTTCGACCTGATCGTCACATCGGTCGGCACCATCACTTGGCTGCCCGACCTCCGAGAGTGGGCGCAATCCATCGCCTCCCTCCTGGCACCGGGAGGCATCTTCACGATCAGGGACATCCACCCCCTCCTTTTCGCCCTGGACGATGACGGCCTGACCATCGTGCAGGGTTGGTTCAGCGGGACCGAAATCACCTACGAGACCGACCAGACCTACACGATGAGACAGGATGACGGCGAGGAAGAAAGGACAGGAGGCATCGTCGGGAAAGCCGAGGCCCCGGGCCCCAGAATCACACACACGACCAACCACAACTAGGCACATGACTTCCAGGAGATGACCGGGGTCCTCATCGACGCAGGCCTGACCATCAGAGCCCTGGGAGAGCATGACATCAGCGACTGGAAGGCCCTCCCCATGCTGGAGTACGACAGGGATCGCCAGGGTTGGGTCATGCCTGGTGGCCTTCCCAGGATTCCCCTGACCTTCTCGCTGGTGGTGCAGAAGCCGGAAACTGTCTAAAGGCTCAGACCCGGATGCCCGACCTGCGGCATCCGGGCCGACGCCGCCGCGACCGGCAGAGCCAGTCGAAGCCAGCCAGGAATCCCCATCGTGCCATGGCCATAGGGATGAAACGGCCGGATGGACCTGCGGGTCGACCGATTGCGGCGCACGGGGCTCCCAGCGGGGCGCCACATCCCGGCGGCCGGGAGGGAACGACGAATACGGCCTCCAGGCAGGATTCCCGACAGAGGCGCCACGCACGCGCAGTCTGCGTTCGAAGCGGCAGGCAATTCACTGTGCCTTGCATCACCTTGACCGCCACCAACCGATACCCTACAATAAACTTCGCCAACTTTCGAAGACGAAAGATGGCCCACATAGTACAAGGAGGTATCGAATGAAACGGCATAATCTTATTGCAGTGCTCTCGGCAGCATGGTCATGCCGGCATCTGCAAGCGAATCTACATCCCAACAAATCCAAGAACTTGTTGAACTCAACCCCGGATCGTCTTACGAAGGCATGCGCAATGCCGTCAGTCAGAGGCGGACAGGGAGGGCAAACCACTTTCTGATGTCGTTAATTCAGCGCTCAAGGAGGCACGTCTACATACTAACTTGACGAGAAGTAACAACAATCAGGCAACCATACCAATTACACAAGCAAGAAACGCCGGAGCCGTTTTCTACAGCCCCGTTTCTACCGCCGACATTCATCATGGACATTCAGGTATTTTCTCTCGGAAAGACATGATTGTGCATGCTCCAGGGCCTAGAAGAACAGTTGAAGAAACTAATTATCGCAACGTTAGAGTGGCTTCCGGTGGACAGCTGCAGTATGTAAATACCTCACAGGGCAACAGGGACAGGGCCGTACGTTTGTCTCGCATCTTCAAAGGAAGGGCGTACAACTACAACTTCCCATTCAATAAGACCTCCAAGGGTTCAATGAACTGCTCGCAAGTCGTTTGGGTCAGCTACAAGGACGGCGCCGGAATCGATTTGGACTTCAACGGCGGACCCGGCGTGTATCCAAGTGACATCATGCAGTCCAAGTGGACCATCACATATAAAAGGTACTGAACATCAACTTTCCGAGGAAAGCGTCTGAATAGGTTTCGCTAATCACGTCACCGACGGTGTCAGTTTACAGAAACGGAAGTGAGGGATCCGCGATGCATCGTATCAGTCAACGAGTCAGGGCTTCCGTTTACATTCTGCTATCGCTTGTCCTGATCGCTTCCGGCGCGGGTTGTTCCCGCTTGGATGCTTCGAGGAAAACCATTGCACTCGACCAGATAGACATCTCCAAGGTGTACGCAGCTGCCTATCTGGTCCCGCAACGGGCCAGCGCCACCATTCCGGAAACACATACATGGCCTTTATCTATGCCGACGGATCCTTCAGACTGGTCAAAACCAAGGGTATGGAATACGGCAAGGTGTCTTGAACGTCAAAGGCCTGTTCTTCGCCGACAAAGACAACGATTACTGGCTGGCTGAGGGGCAAAAGCCAAAAGTCGTTCCCAGCTCCAAAGTCGACACGCAGGCCAAGCTTGGTGTGTTGCAAGACAACATAACCCATGTCGGTGTCTATAACGGGGGCTTCACCGAGGACGGTGAAGGATACAACGAGGACATCGTCCTTTTCGACGGTCAGAAAGCCGAAAAGCATCGCTTCCTGACGGACCACCCTGTTTCAAGCATCAGTGTTTGCGGAAGCTCCGTCTACGCCTATCAGCTTACCGACGATGGCGTCAATCTCAGCAAAGAGTTGATCCGCTTCTCATCTTTGATAGTTGACAATCACTATCACCCGAGAACGATAAGCACACATGACAATATCCTGACATCCGATAATGTCGTCATCAGTAATCCATCATGCACTAATGACAGCATTGTCTTTATCTCCAGCCAAGGAGGCAATTCTTCGACAATAAAAAAGAAGCACAATGATCTGGATTATAATCTCCGCCGCTTCCTCACTGCCGAAGATACCGAAGGCGAGAACTTTTCCTATGCAACCATAGAACAGTGGGATGCAAAAACAGGAAATCGTCGTGTCCTGCCCCTTGTCGACGAGGAGGCCAGACCGGTGCATTTCCATGAAAGCCAGATAGGATACTCATATTATGACTCCCACTCACTGCACGGCGACCAGTTCTACTGGTGGTATGGGGACGGCGGCCTTTTGAGGACTGAAGTCAACTCAGGAAAGACCGTCAGACTGAACAGAACCCATTGCCAAAAGGACAATTGGTCCAGATCATGTTTCTGGGCCTCTTTCTCCGACAAAACCGTGGACGTCTGGTATCACCACATCAACGAACCCGACCGGGTGACGATCACCCGCCAGGATCTTGACACCGGCAAGACCATCAACACCATCGAGGTCAAGGGTCTGGAGAAAATCATCCACGGGGCCGGAGGTTCCAACACCATCGACAGGAGCTTCGCCGTCAACCCCCGTGCAGAAAAGCTCATTTCAGGCCAGAAGGTGTGATATGGCCTCCGGCCTGTACTAGACAGAGGCAAAGCGAAGAAGCGGCAGGGGCGCACAACTGCAAGAGCATGGCGCACGATGAAGAGCAAGACGAGGACAGACGAAGAAGGCCATCCCGCGAATGGGCGGACACGATGGCCACCGACGCAGGTGACTGGATGGCCAGGACCATCACACAGGATCAGAAGCTGAACGATCTGAACTCTATTAACAGCCTGACAACTTTCAACGAACGGTTATGCTTCCACTTGGTGGACGTCCCCCCGACAAGTCGGGGGACAAGGCCGATGCTGGCCACATCGAACAGGCGAAAATCAACCTGTTCAATGGCCGGAAGAACCTTCCTGGTCCGGTGGGATCAGGGATCCTGGCCTTGAAGACGGGTGCGCTGGGACTGGCCGCCGGTTTCCGCAAGGAACGACAAGGCTCCACACCACAGCCCGCTCCTCCCCGTCACCCGCTTCTCCACCTCCGCCGTATAGACTGGCAACAGTGGCCTGGCCCGAAGTTGCGACCGGCCCTATAGATAGGAACCAACAAGGTTAGGAAAAGACAGATGAGCGATAACAAGGTAGCTGTCGTCACCGGCTCGGCCAGGGGAATCGGGAGGGGCATAGCCCTCCAGCTGGCCCAGGACGGCTTCGACATCGTCGTGGCCGATCTTGAGGGCCAGAGGGAATCGGCCGAACAGACCGTGGCCGAAGTGGAGAAGATCGGCCGTCGGTCCTTCTTCCACCCTACCGATGTGTCAGACAGGGACCAGGTGTTCGACCTGGTCGATGAGGCCGCATCCAGGTTGGGTTCCTTCGATGTGATTGTCAACAACGCGGGCATCTGCCAGATAGTGCCCTTCACCGACATCACCCCCGACCAGCTGGAGCAGATTTCGAAGGTCAACATCTTCAGCGTGGTCTACGGCATCCAGGCCGCCGCGGCCAAGTTCCAGGAGTTGGGCAAGGAGCACGGCCACATTATCTCCGCATCGTCAATCGCAGGTTTCGAGGGCTTCCCGATCCTGGCCGCCTACTCGGCTACGAAGTTCGCCATCAGGGGCCTCACCCAGACGGCAGCCCAGGAGCTCTCGCCCAGGGGAATCACCGTGAACGCCTACGCCCCCGGCGTGGTGGACACCCCCATGTGGGGCTACATCGATGAGGAGATGGGCAAGCTCAACGGCAAACCCAAGGGACAGAACCTTCAGGACATGAAGGACAGCATCGACCTAGGCCGTTTGGAGACCCCTGCGGATGTGGCCGGCGCCGTCTCGTTCCTGGCCAGCGACAAGGCCAACTACGTGACCGGGCAGACCCTGATCGTCGATGGCGGCATGCAGTACCGCTGACCCATCAGTCACCGGCCCGCCCCCTTTGCTCCCTTCTCGATGAAGCAGAGCACCGGGGGCAGTGCTTTACCCCCCTATTCATGCGGAAGGGAATCTCAACCGCCCTGCCTGCCGGTTTCCTTGCCGGCCGCCACGATCACAAAACCGAATAAATACAGGCCGATGAACCCCTCCTAGCATCCGGGGCAACCTGACGATTCAGACATAAGAACATGTGGGTCGGCGGTCCCATGCTTCCAATACGGCTTCTTATGAGCAGCTTCATAGAGGCATATATCAGCATCTATTCATGCGGTATCTTGCCATATCGGGTACATGCAAGCAAGACGAAAATAGGGATTTTCCAAGTAACCTGCGACGGCATCGAAAAGCATCAGAAGTTTGAAAAGGTGCATACAGGCAGTGGTGCTGAGGAGGCAACGTGGATCCAAGCAGCATCTGATGAAACAGTCGCGAAAGAGGGCAGCAGACAATATCCCCAACATAACTGCTGAAACATGGCATAGTGCCGGAGGACCCCAAGCAGCCGTCTCAATGCTTGTTCCTGGTCTCAATTACAGATGCTTTCCAGATCATACGGAATCCCTCCTTGCCATGCTTGGACACATGGCGGGGTATTCGCTGCCGGTCCTCTCAAATCGGTCTTTTCAGAGAGCAAACCACTCTTATTGAGACCCAAACGCGCAGAACGGCATGCCAATCCTGAAACCTGACTTCAGGCAAGGCAACGGGGTCCCCATCTCTGGTTCCTCAGCACCATGACGTGCCTCCTGCCACTTTCATAAACCTCAACCCGTCGCTTCCGCATTCGTCCCGCTACCGTCAACAGCACAGCCGGGCGATACCTGATCGCCTGCTGAAGCTTCACTATCATTCCGCTAGCGCATGCACTATATCCAGGACATCCCCGGCCCTTGTCCAAAGGAGCGAGCCACCCTCGCCGGGGAAAAGTCTGCGCGTGGCGGTCTCGATTCTGCTCTGCAACACCAAGCCATGGTCGGGCGAGTGCACCTTGTCGTCTTCACCGAACAGGATGCTCACAGGGCATCGCACCTGGGTCATATCGATGTTCCAAGGCCTCATAGCCAGCATGGTGTCCTGCACATAGCCGACACCCTCGTGTGCAAACCCTTCGGATAGTGCCCGGCGGTACCGGGTCAGGAATGGTTCGCTGGTGTAAAATTCGGCATCCTTCGCCGTGGAAGCGCCGATTACCATATCCTCCATGGACTTCGCGGAGAAATCCTGAAGTATCTTTCGTGCGGAGTCGGGAGATGATACGGCCAGGTCGGAAAGCTGCGTGGCCTGCGGAGACAGCTTGTCATGAACGGCCGGGTATTGCACTTCATCAGCGGGAGAGACTAGCGCCAATGCTGCGGCGAAACCTAGTGCCGCCAGCGCGAGACCGAACATACCGCCCTGTGAATTCGCCACCACCGGGACGGATGCGGCCCCCGTGCCGAGCAAGGCTTGGGTGAATATTCGGTAATCCTCGGCAGTTCCTGTCATCGTGCGGTTCGGTTCCGGGTCCGAAGCGCCCATGCCGGGTCTGTCCATCGTCAAGACGCGGATGCCGTGCTGCGGAAGTACCTCCTCACCGAAGAGCATGGACTTGCCCATGCCGGCCCCGGCTATGAAAAGTACCGGGTCGCCGTCACGGGGGCCATAGGCTCTGCCGGAAAGCCGACGTCCCTCTTGGGTTTTCACCGTCACATTGTTGCCTTCGTCCATGTCAACCACTCTACGACAACCAGTCAAGGAAAGGGACACGCTGATGCCGCATCCGAACCTGCCTGAACGACAGTTCCCGCTCGCATACAAGGTCCGATACCCCCACCGATTCAGGATGCAGACGGAGTGAATTCGCGCCTGCGCCGCAGCCATGCACAGGTCAAGGCGACGAGCAGAACAAGGGAGAACACCAGAAGCAGCGTCGTATGTTTTGGAGCACCCGCGAGAGGGAGGCCATCCAATGGAGGCGCAACATCCAGGTACTGTTTATACGGTTCAGATTGATTGCCATTCGAATCCACAACCGTTACGCTCACCTCCCCAGGCTCGATCCCACTGGGGAGCAGTACCGCCCAGGCACCGTCCGCTCCTGACATGACGGTATCGCTGGTCCTGCCGGCCGGGTTGGACGGCCAAGTCACGGTCACCTTGGCATTCGCGTCGACTGTTTCGGTTCCCTTCATCACCGCCCTGCCACTGACCGTTTGCCAGTCGGCGCCGATGATTCCCGGATCGGTCGGGGTCATATCCACCATCTGATCCTTGCGGGCATCGTCCGAAGGCTTTCCTGCGGGATTGACCAAACGGGCACCGAATGTATACTGCTCGCTGCCAGGGCTGCCGTCAAAGGCATTTAGGAACACCAATGGATTGATGTCGATTTTCCAGTGCCACACATGTCCTTCCGTGACGGGCTCAATGACGATGTGACCTACCGGGGATGAACCCCCTGAAGGGGTGCTCGTGCTGAAATCATGTTCGCCTGAGGTTCCTAGGGAGGTCTCGGCACCGGATGAGGATTGGACCATGAAGACTTCCAGCCTCGAATCCGACAGGTTCGTGTCGTTCCCCGCAAGATAGGTCGGCCTGGCTGTGCCCTCGACCCTCACCGCCGATCCCGCTGGCAGAACGCCCTTGCGGGTATGGGGTACCGTTATGGCCTGCACCACCGGAGCCGCCTCGTTCTGAGCGGCGAATCGTGCTGTTGCCAGGTTGGAAAAGCCGGAGGTGAGGTTGTAGCCGGTCGAGTGCTCGGTTATCCAGGCATGATACCGCCGACGGCCCATGTTGGTGTTGACGCCCTTGCTTGGATAGGCCGTATTGTCATCGCGGATACTCCAGGTGCCGCCCTTGTCTGGATTCCTGGCGTCGTTGGGAACGCAAGCGACGGTGCCTATGGCGAACCCGCGATTGTCCGATTCGTCTGGATTGTTCGCACTGATGGGTTTCGCTGGATTCTCGCCGAACAGGGTCACCCTGTTCGGCGTTTGGGGGTCGACGGCCGGCTGACAGGTGCCGGATATGGTCGGAGTGAGACTATCGGCCCAAACGGCTCCTCCGGACCCCAGACCGGTTCCATCGATGGAATTGATGGTAGGCGCCTGTGGAGGGTTGACACTGTACCGGTAGAAGGCGGTATCGATGGTCCAGGCCGTCTGCATCCGGTGCTCAACTTCCTTGGCATCCAGGTTCTCGATGCCGGCCTCGGGATTGTAGGTGTCCTTCTCCACCTGTGTGGTGGTCTTGCAGATCTGGCCGTTCGCATCCTTGGTTATGGGCCAAGTGAGTAACTTGAAGTATCCATCCAACCCCTGCATGGACTTGGCGAGTTTGAAGTCGATGGACCCGTCCGGGCGCTGCGCCGGCATGGGCTCACCGGCATCATTGACGGCGAACAGGTTTTGTTGGTCTTGGCCCGCGACGAACCGGCTGCCCTGGGTTTGTCATTATATGCGGCCCCTTGCTCGGAGCCGGAGGCGGACCCCGGTGAGCTGTAGCCCGCCGGCTGTCCTTGGACTTCCACCGCTTTGGGCGTGAGCGCCTTGACCGGCACCCATGTGTTGTTCTTCAACCCCACCCATTGATACTTAAAGGAGGTGTTCTCCGTGCACCCAGGGTTTTTGGAGGACCCTGGTCCTCCCACGTTATACCAATACACGAAGAACGATTTGGCCGGTGCCACCCCTTCCGGCACGGCCGGATTGTTATTGCCCGCGGGGAACCCGAAATCGGTCACCAACCCCCAGTTCGCCTGACGCCCGCTCCACAGGAGCGGGTGCCCATCCCAGCCGACGAAAGAAGCCGGACCACTGCAGTATTTGGCCCCTCCGGACGTTCTGCAATTCTGCATATAGAGTCTGGTACTGCGCTCCCCAATGGCATCCATGATATTGACCGATCGTGCGCTGTCCAAGGAATCCGGATTGAAGGTGCCGCACATATCATCTCCATAATTCCATACAGCGTCGCCGCATAGGATGTTCCTCCCCTGACGGTCATGGTCGATGACGGCGTACACGGCGAGTTCCTGCTTCGAACCACCCGTCTTGTAGGCGTCGATCGAGGATTTGGCATCCGTGTAGTCAAGGTCGCCTTCAATGGAGATGGCCAAGTAGTCATAAACACCTGAATTGATTATTTCGTGAACGGTAAAGGCCTCATCCTGGTTCCTCGCCCATGCGAGGGCTCCATCGTAGCTGTTTGCGCCTTTCCGCCCCATGGTATTGATGTATCGGGATCGTCTGAACCCCCTTGGTTGGTCTGATCCGGAGTATTGGTACAGGAAGGACAGGGAACAACCCCTGGATGCGGCCGGCGTCGTCTGGCCTAGTGCCACGCAGTTTGGGTCGAACTCCTTGTGGGGCACCCGTAGAACCAGATCAAGGCGGAGCTCATCCTGATACGAATCGACCTTATCGTTATAAGCCATGAATTGGAAGACCTTGGGTTTGGTGTCGACCTGGGTCTCCGCACCAGCGGCCACGGCTGGAGCCCCCGTTGTTCCGATGCCGATCACCGAGGCGCACAGCACAGCCAGGCAGAGCACGACAAGCAGCGGGCCCTTGAGGAGGCGGGACATTCTCGAAAGATATCCGGCTGCCATCCGATCGCCATTACTCGCAGCTTCCTTCCCTGACATCCTGTCGATACGATTCCGGCTTTGTTGTTCTTCGGCGCGGAACATATACTTCCTTTCCTCCCCCTTGCCCTCAGACCATTCACTTCTTCATAAAACGAGCCATAGTGCCGTGATGAAAGTCGTGAATGAATTAATTCATTTACTTTTCCCTGATTATCACTTGTTATTATCCATCAATTGGCATCCATTATAAGTGGATGAAGAAAAGACGCTTCAGGCGCCACCTAGGAAGAAGGATAAGCATCCTCTATGGTCGGCCGACAGGGCGGCACACGCGGGCCGCTCCTCCACCAGCAGAAAAGCTGTGCGCACAATGTAGGCACCGCAAAGGGGATCGCGGACCTGAGCCTGTGTGCGTCGATCCGCCCGATTTCGCAGGCGCTCAAGCATCTCCCGCACCTCGTGGTGCGGTTGCGCCTGTGAACTGTCGGCATCCTCCCAGCGGGACACGGCCAGAGGTCGCTCGCCGCCACGATCGGCGATCCATTTCTGAGTCCCCTCCCCCAAGGCATCGTGCAGCATTGGAAACATCGCCTTGCTCCGATGCCCCGTGGACGGTAACCGCCACACTGGCACGCCCCGTAGAACGCCCAGGGACCCTCGGGATGGTAGGCCTCATACCAATCACGCACATCGCCGGGCCTGATCTCCGCGACTGGCTTGCCTTTGAAGTACAGCGAGAAATGAGCAATATCCGCTTTCAGGTTCCTTTTCGTGGCACCCCGCAGTTCGGAGTTCCCGTTCCTCTTCCTATGCTTCATCCATTCCTGCAGGTAATCCTCGAACAGGACTTCTTCGTCTTCTGGTTTCGACTCGGCGTTCCTGCCACTCGGAGGCCACCAGTCCCGTGTTCCCTTGTCATGAAAAACGACCAGGCAATGCTCACGTTCCAGCCAGGCAAACGCTTCCGTACGGTATTCCGGCCCGAACTGCCTGCCGACCCTCCTGCCGTGGTCAAGCGGGTTAGAATACCCGCCAAGCCAGACGGTGACGCGCCCACTCCCGACCTTCTTTAAGGAAGACACCCCCCCACTTACTGCGAGAACGGGTCATAGCTCACCTTTCATGCTCATCGCTTCAACGGAACAAGACATGAAAGAGAGAACCGCAAGATTATAAAAGAGTCAATAATTCGGGGAGGGCACCCAAAAGCGTACCTATCGAGAAAACCCTGGGAACGCGCGCATCCCATGGCTTCCCCTCCCCTGGATAAACCCTTATCCAAGGCAAGCAAATGATATGGACGGATAAATCAAATACCTCGACCACGAACAAAATCCTAACAATAAAACAGCAACGCAACAGACCGCCCGAGACAGAGAAAAAACCAAAACCAACCAGCAAACAGAAACATTCAAATCACAAACAGGGCACTGTGCATTTGCTAACGAAGTGGGTGTTCAAGATATAGCAGGGTCACATAATTGTATATGACCGATTAATCTGCACTCGAAAGAGTGTTTATTATATTTCCTGGTTCGATCACCGTCGTTAGGCATCTATCCGAAAGGAACACCATGCCTCATAAAATGCACCAGGACGAGATTGTACAGGATAATCTCAACTGAAATGACGGGGCAGTTGTGCATGCCGACGGTAGTTATGGAGATCTTGACGATTTTGCAAAGGACGCATCAGCCCTGTCGCCAGTGGCCTTGCGCGATCTGGAGGTTTTGAAGCCCCACCTGCCCGAACACAGCATCAAGGGGTTGCGTCTTTTGCATCTGCAATGCCACATAGGCACTGATACCCTATCTTGGTGACGCTTGGGTCACGAGACGTTTATGACCTGGATTTCTCTCCCACCTCGCTGGATTATGCCAGGAGTCCGTCTGAACGAACCTGCGCATCCATAATCTATGTTCAAGGCGATGTTCGCTACGCTGCAAATGCCATGCCCGAGCAGAAAAGCTCGTTCGGTGTAAGCATCACCAGCAATGGAACCATCACCTGGCTTTCTAATCTGGAGGACTGGGCTCGCTCAATCGCTCCCCTGCTAGCAGACGGTTGAATATTCATGATCCGCGACAACCATCCACTGCTTTTCGCCTTGAACAATGAGGGCATGTCAATAGTTCCAAGTTATTGTGGCGGAACAGAAACGACTTATAAGACGGATCAAACCTACACGTCATCAGTCGACTCGATCGAAGATGGGACAAACCCCGAATTACACATTCCATCAATCACAGTTGGGCTCATGACTTCCAGGAAATAAGCAGCGCCCTGCTGGAGACCAGACTGACTATAGAGGCCATAGGCGAGCATAATGTGGACGACTGGCAATCACTGCCAATGCTTGAGTACAGTCCTGATCTCAGGGGATGGATCATGCCCCACAATCAGCCTCGGGTCACCCTGACCTTCTCGACGGAAGCCTAAAAGGAAACTTAACCGAGCAAGTACGAACATGGTCTGGCTTAACCCGGCGGCTCGTCCGGCAGATTGACCGATACCCCTATCACTGAAGATAGGGGTATCAGCATTTCACATCACACTGGAATGATGCGCTATCACTTGCCCTCCATCCCGTGTCGACGGATATGCGGAATCAGCCCGAAGCTGACTAGGGCCAACAGCATGCTTAGGGCTTCCATCACTAGGAAGAATCCCGTGTTCGGCCCCGTCTCTGAAAGCCTCGAACCCTCAGAATGCTTGTGAGTTCCGGTCTTGTGCTTTAAACCGGTACCCTTACCGGGATTGATGCAGGAGCTGTCGGCCGGATTCTTAGACTTGTTGGAAGAGCTGCCTCCAACGGGGCTGACCGTGACTATCCGCTTTTCAGATGCCTGTTTGCCCCTTGAATTAGCAACCGTGTAGTCAAGCGTATATTGCCCTGTCTTAGCACTATTCACGGATCCCTGTACTTGAATCGCCTCGGTAATGTCACCTTCCAAAGAATCCACTGCACTGACCCCGGCCTTAGGATCGAAGCTGAGACCCTGATCGATTTTCACATTGGATGCTCCCGAGATCACAGGCTGCTGCTGCACAGGCACTGGTCCTAGGGGCAGCGAACCCTTGATAGAGATCCAATTAAGTATTGGCCCAGTCCCCGTAGAGGAATCCAAGGTGAAGGTGACTATCCTATTCCAGCCCTGCGGAATCTTGATCCTTCCGGAAGCAATCGTTCGTCCGCCGTTGACAGTCGCGGTCGTCAGCCGATTCTCTGTACGGAATGCCGGAAGATTGTCATACGAATAGCTAATCACAGTCGGTCTGCTCTGGCTCCACCAATCATGGAAACCGAAAGAAACCTGATGTTCGCCAGGTGCCAGTAAGACCCTGTAGGATAGTTTATCTTTCTTGCCGTTAGCGCCGGCATATATCCCTGACCTATAGGGATCGGCATTGCCGTCAGCCTGTTTTCCAAAGTTACCGGAGGTATTGCCCCACAAATCGTCAAAGCCCTGGTCGGCGGACCCATTGGCCAATTTGCCATCATGCAAAGCAGTCAGCGCCTTGTAGGTGGGCGAGGCCTCCCCTCCATTGACATCAATGAAGTAGGACAGTCCGTCTTCCACCTCCTGAATGCTGGCTCTGGCAGGCAGCGTTGTGCCTTCTACGATGCCCAGCACCTCGGTAGGCGCATAGAGGATCAAGCTCGACGCATCGGTCAGCCAGCGCACGGCCCGCTCCTCGCTTTTTCCATTCGCCTTGTTGACGCTCACCTTGTCCGGAAGCCCGGGCTGTCTTCCCCGCTTGAATGTTCTGATGCCTTGAACCTGCTGGACTGAAACCACCTGGTCGTCATCCTGCGCAGAGACTCCGATCCAACTCAGCAACGGATCGCCGCCGCCTGTGGATCTTGTCAGGAAGGTCACGCTGTCGGCATGCTCCAAGGTGAAAGTGATCGGATCGGTGGCATTCCCGGCCTGAACAGGCACAATATTCGTCTTGCCTACGGTCTTGTCATGGCAGACGACCGAGAACTCAGTTTGGCGCTTGTTGTTCCACCACTCCTGATAGCCCGCCTGAACTGTATAAGTACCGGCTGGCAAATCCGCCTGATACCGTATGTCCTTGCCGGATTTTGCCCAGTAGCCTGTTTCGTAGATACCGTTCTGGCTGGTCTCGTATGCTTCGACATCGGAACCTATGCGGCTGCTCAGACCCCACTTGCCTTGAGCAGTGTATTCCTGGTCGCTGCGGTCTGCATTCATCAGTCGTGGAGCCTTGGTTTTCAGCTTCCGGTAGTAACTCGATTCATTCGAAGGGGCCGAACCCGCGTCAATGAACAGACGGGAGTTTTCCGGATAGATGGAAGCCGTGAAGCTGATAGGCGCATTCTGGTATTCAGGCAGCTTCCCCTTGAACGTCACCTGCCCGTATGGACGGTCCGTGCCAAAGTAGGGCTCCCAGTTGACCGTGGCCTGTCGGATGGCTGTCTGACCGCCCACTCTGATGCCTAGGCTCTTGGGCAGCGCAGCAACAATTCGACTGACCGAACTGCTTTCAGTCGGCAGATTGGCATTGACCACATCGATGGCCTGATACTTGTCCATACCAGACAGTTTCCAGTCCGCAGCCGGCAACACCTGGACATGCCCGTTCACCAATTGCATCGGTGTCATCACATACCTGGACTGGCTGATGTCATTCCCGGTGTCAGGGTTGAACCAGCGGTCGCCCCAATAGAGGAAAACGCCGTGCGCGGGGTCATAGGGAATGACCGAGCTGGATTGGGTCGAGAAGGAATTGGCCGGGCTCTGGTTCCACCCCTCCCCTTTGAGGAAGGGCACCCCCATCTCCGAATAAGGACCTAGAAAATCGTCGCCCTGGCTGATTGCGTACTTGTTTTCATTGGGCGCCCATCCGGTAGTACCCGAATAAATGATGTAATATCTGCCGTTCCACTTGAATGGAGCCGGGGATTCCTTGCTATTGCTGGCTATGATGTTGTATGTGTCGCCAATAGAGACGTCCACGCCTTTCCGCTGTCGAGCGTTCGGCTCAACCAGCTTGGTGTAGGTCTTGTCCAGAAGCGAGATGGTCAGATCGCGGTTTTCGTTGCTGGAATACACCAGATAGGCATCATCAACACCGTCATGATTCTGATCCTTGCCGGAGTCCACGTACAGGTTCATGTCACGCGCCATGCCAGGGTTACCGGCATTGGCACCGGGACTCACACGGAAGGATCCCAGGTACTTGTATGGCCCAGCAGGATCGGAACTCTCAGAAATGGCGACTCCGGCCTTTGCCTTGGAATACGTTGCAGTGGCCTCGTTGCCATATCGTGGCCCATCCGCATGGAACCAGATCACCCAGCGTTTGGTGGTCGGGTTATAGACCATCTTGGGACGCTCGAAGACACAGCTGGACTTCTTCGGATCCGATCCGTCGCCCTTCAGAACCTTCAAATCCCAAAGCAGATAGTCCAAGGCTTGCTGAGGGCCGGAGATGTTGGCATTGGATGCATCCGTGGAGAATGCCTTGAAATCCTGGCCGTAGATGTTCGTGTAATCCGGATCGGATTCAAGGTTGGCCACATTATAATAATGCTGGTAGACGCGGTCAGAGCCCGCCAATTTACCAGCCAGATCCTTGTCGCCCTGGTAGGTCTGAAAGCCCAGCCCCTTATCTACCCAGTTGCACAGATCGTCGGAGTAGTATATCCGCACGCCATGCGCTACCAGACCATCAGTTTTGTCCTCGCCGCACATGACGTAGACATATCCGTCTCCATCCGCATCCAAGCCCCGATCGGCAGCAGGAAGAAGAGCAGCACTGACCCGTTGAATTCCGGCACCATGCGCTTGCAGCAGATCACCCTTGTTGTCAAAAAATCTGTCGCCATTAGTGCCTGTCACTGCAGTGTAATGGTAGATGAAGCGCACGGCGGCAAAGGCCTGCTTCAAGTCCTTGCCCGCCTGATCCTTCTCGCCTTCATCGGCAGAGCCTGAGGCTAGGACTCCCTCGGCCACAGACCGAGCATGCTTCAACTTATCCACGTCGTCCTTGTTAGGCTCTGCATGATCATAGGGCGCTGTGCTCTGATCATCGGATCGATGACCTGAAGCCAGTGGCTGCAGATCCTCAACCCTCGTGGTATCCAGTATCGTCCGGAGATCATCATCCTGAGCGGTTTTCAGCCGGCTGAATCCGGCGGAACCGAATTGCTCTGTTTTCTCCTGTACGGCCATAGCCGCAGATCCGGGCGACAGGAGCGCCAAGGCGACAACTGCCGCGGCGAATCCCAATATATTTCTTCGATTGAGCTTCATCGCTTTCCTCTTCTCCGCATCATCCCAGATGACGGCGAGCCGCCGCTAATGCTGATCCTGCGCATAGCAGGCAGACTGCGATCGCTAGAATCGTTGGCATCACATTCGCACCGGTCTGACTCAAGGCGCTGCTGCCATCTGAGCCGCCCTCTTGCTTGGCATGAGCGAGGGCTCCTGGACCACGACCCGAGCCTGGCTGTGAATCAGCGTTTCCGACATTGCCATCAACCACATCCACCTGGAAGGTCGCACTGACACCACGGTAGGTCACGGTCACATTTTTCCTGCCTGGCTGTGCTGAATCAAAACCGCTCACCAGCAATTCAGGGTCGTTGATGCTGATATCCACCTTGACAAATTCCTCATTCGGCACTGAATACACAGCTTTGACAACCATACCGGATAAGTCGAGTCGCTCATTGAGCAGATATCGGGTTTTGCTGGGTGGAGTGACCAACAATTTCTGAAGAACGGAAGAAACGTAGTTGACGGTGTACTCGGAGCTCCCTCTGCCGTCAGCCGCTTTTACCGTGATCACATCCTTGCCGCCTAGAACGTTCCCGTCACGTTTGACGGACTCCTCGGCATTGACATGCCTGACCTTCACCGTAGCGGCAGTATCGCGGGCAAAGGCTTGTAGCTTCGGATTGCTTTCCGCGCCGACCGGGAGCTGTACCGTGTAGTCAGTCTTGTCAGGAAGGAATCCGTCTATGGTCTTGCCATCCAACCGCAAATCGCCCAAGGCCTTATCAGCGGAGGGCATAGGTTCAGCCTTGACTTGCGCCTGAGTTCCCAGAACCTCGATTTCCGCGACGTTGATATAGACGCCTGTATCCTGCAGGGTGTTGGTCAGACGCAGTGCCTTGGCGACTATGGGTGTAGACATGCGGAAGTCAGCCACAGGAGTGTCCTCATCCGTAGATGTATCCGCGCCGAAACCTGGCTGGACATACCAGCCGCTCTTCACACCGACCCTCTGCCAGACACCCTTGTCGTCCTGATACTCCAAAGTCTGGGACTTAGGCCAGGAAGCACGGCCGTCTCTGAAGAAGGTAGTCTTGACCTCGCTGATGGATTGGAGGTTGTCGAAGGTGAAGGTAGCAACCGGAATCCCCGCCTGGTTCCAAGTGGACCAGCCCTTGTGATCGCTGTCGCCGTCTATGGCCTTTGCAGCCGTCGAACCTTCCTGCACATTCACCTTGAAGTGAGAGCTGGAGGACGGAGCGATATTGTGCACCGGATCAGCCTTGGGAATGGCCCAAGCCTGTATTTCGGAGGTGTTCATGAAGTCCCCCTGCACCGTATTGACAATTCGAGCCTGCCTGGCCTTGACCTGGGCATTGCCCTTGAATGTCACAGTCTGTCCCGGCTTTGGACTCGCAGCTGTTCCCAAGGGAAGCCAGGTGCGACCGTCCAAGCTGTATTCAGCCAGCGCACTGATTGGAGCGTGGTCGCCATAGGTGATGACCAGTGAGCCTAAGTCCCGCTCCTGGCCGAAATCTAGAGTGGCGGTGGGCTTGTGTGAGTAATCGCCTGCGGAGTTCCATGTCACCCAGGCCTCGGCGGAGGTATCCCCGTCTGTCAGCTTTTTCCACTGTTCAGCCTTGCCGTATTCGGTTTGCTGATCAGTGACTGTCAGGTTGCTGCTGGTGTCAGCAATGTTCTGCTCTTTGGCCTGCATCAGATAGACCGAGGCTGTCACTGGCAGCCCGCCGTCTCCGACCGACCCCAAGCGTCCTTTGACTGTGAGTCTGTCGCCTGCATGCGCTTCGGCAAGCTGTCCATCCAGTTGGGAGAAGTCCCACTTCACAGCTGTGCGGTCTGCATCCATAGCCTCCGAGGCACCAACGTGCGCATGAACCGGGGCTGCTTTGATTGCATCCTCCACCTGCTGACGGCTTGCACCAACCATGAGGGTGACGGATACCGGATCAGTTACTGTAAAGTCGCCGATGTAAACCTCAGCCTTGCATGCGATGGAATTGCCAAACACATCGACGGCCTGCCCAGTCACCTGGTACCGACCTTCTTTGCTGACGTCGATCATACTGGTATCCCATTGAACAGGGACCGGAGACCCGAGTCCCCAAGGATAGTAGGGAGTGACCGTCGTCGGCATAGTCAAATGTCCGCCTTTTCGGGCCTGAACATAGACCTGCTGCACGCCCGAAGGCTTGGTAGACCTCAGAGTCCAAGCCTGGTTTTCACCACCATTGGAAGAGTAAAGACCGACCGGCGAACCAGCGGCAGTGGCCTGTCCACTCACTTCAAGTGCGTTCTTACTCGCTGCATTGACCATACTCCATGTGGTTCCACCCTCGGTATTAAATATCCAAGACTGCCGCGGATCCGGATTTGTCGTGTCGATGGAGCCGGCGACCATTCTGCCTTGATCATTCAATATCTTTTTCCCGGTGGGATCGGTGATCATGAACAGCTTGAGTTCAGGACGTTCTCGCGAGGCTTTGACCTGATGGTAGACGAAGGTCTGTGCTGGGCCACTCTGTGAATCCGCCGCCGAATTCTCAATGGTCAGGCTGCCATCACTCCCGGTTTGAAGAGTACGTCCGGATTGTTGCCCCACAAGCTGGTAGCTCTCACCATCCTTCACGCCTGCCTGATTAGACTGACCGCTCACACCAGACAGCTGAATGGAGGCGATCGAGCGGGCCGGCAATTCAACAGTGGCCGTCTTGGCGACTGTATCGATATGGACTGCTCCCGGACGCTCCTGGTTGGAGTACCCGTTCATGTAATCCATGGTGGCCTCGTAAGGATCGCTTTTGGATTCAGGCGCAGTGGTCAGGAAGAGCTTGCCGCTGGCATTCTTGTCAATGTTTCCATAGTTGGATAGATCAATGATTAAGCGCTGTTTATTGTCGCTGTCATTGCGATGGATGATGGTTTGCGTCCTACCGTCAGCCGAACGAGCAGTCATATTATCCTTGGTGGCATCGTTGGCCAGGATCGAATCCCCTTCATGGATAAAGTGGGTGTAGGCCCGGACCGCGTTGTACTTCGAGTTGACTACGACGGAACAAGGCTTGATGCCTCTGGTCGTACCCCCATTGTTGTCTACGGCACGCTCGGAATACAGTTTTCCGTCACTGCCCGCAACAGTGCAGTCAAAGTCGATCAGGACGGTCCCCCAATTGGTGTTCTCCCCTCTGGGATTGGCTTGATGCCCATTGACATCCTGGTCCCCGGTCGACATATTGTACAGATCCTCGACCACCTGCCAGAAAGTGAAATCCTGCGATTGCAGTGCATAGACATCACTGTTGATCTTGCCTGCCATGCCCAGGCCGTTGTCGAAGCCATAGGGGTTGAATCCCCCACCCTGCCAGGAGCCGTCTACCTCGCTCATGGACATGACCTTGCCGTCCCCTTGGGCAATGTCTCTGGCCACACGTTGGCGATTGGTGCCATATGAATGCGTGTTGTACTGCCCTATGGCATCGCGCACATTCTGCGAATATAGATTGTAGGAATCAACAAACTGTCCGGAGTCGGTTGCATCCGTCGCAGAGACCTTGACGCCCTTCAAGCCTTCTGACTTGAGCGCCTTGGCCAAGGCCAGAATAGTTTGCTGAGCCTTGACGTTGTCGACATGCATTCCCTCCTGGGGCTTCTTCACCGCATTTGAATAAGGCGTGACAGACTTGTCCTTATCTGCATAGTATCGATCCCAATAGCGTGTGATCAGGGCCTGTTGATCACTGGACCAAGCGTCTGAAGCCCTTCCGCCCGGCGTTCCCCAGTAGGCCGTCTCCGACTCATTCAAGGGTTCGACCGTATTGATCTTTACCTTGTTGCCGTTGTCAGCCTTCAACTGATCCAGATGACTTACCACGCTGGCTATGTATCCAGCGAACTTCTCAGGATCCTTGAGGTTGTTGTCTCCGGATCGAAAACCGCCAGTGGCATACCCATCTTCGGTCATGAACCAAGGAGCTGAGTTGGCAAAAGCCTCAAGATGAGTAATATCGCCGTTTTTGACCCCGCGTTTCAGCCACCATTCCTGCGCCTTCACGGACTTGGCGGCTCCGCTCTTAGAAGACTTGGGACCCCACACATAGGAATCCTCCGATGCCGGATCAAAGGCCTGATCCAAGGCATTCCCATCGGACTGTTTGGTCGTCACGCCACCATACAGCCCCTTGCTTCCGTCAGGATCTTCCGCCCAATATCCAGGAACTGCCGCCCCCTGGCGCATAAAGGGGTATCCATAAGCCACATCTGAGGCGTTGCCTCCGCCAATGTTGAAACGGGCCTTATTCAGCCCCAGTCCTTCTTTACCGAAAATACTGGTGTAGAACTTCTCCCGCAGCTGCTTGCCATACTCCAGTGCCTTGGCATCCGTCACGGAGTTTCCGCTGCTGCGGGTAATGGACCCTGGTTCACCGTATTGGCCTGTGGCATTGGCAAACCAGGCCAATGAAGTGCCCCAACCTTGGAAGGGACCATTGGCATACCACGGGTTAGGACGCACCGTCGCTGTTGTTGGGGAGGAAGGCTCGGCATAGGCCGGCATGAGACCGCCTACAGCCGTCGAAGTTGCCGCTATGATAACCGCCATAGTTCGCATGAATTTCATAAGTATGCCTCTTATCCTTCTTCAGACATTGAAGACAAGGAATTGCCGACGTTGCCTCTTCGTTGCACGACAACAATCGAACAGATGACCACTGCTAATGTGGAACATTCTGGTATTGATCATTCTTAAAAAGTCTTACCCGCTTTACGTCTTATAGAAGACCGCAGGGAGAGCACCACGATGTGCATGAAAAAACCGGCCAGGGAAAGCCAAGGGAATACCCCGGAACCCCTCTGGCCGGTATACCTTATTAAGGAACCTACGCTACAGCGCTGACTCGATGAGAGTTACCCTTATTTCTTCACCGTGTAGCCCTGTTGCTTGGCGTAGTTCTGCAGATCCTTCTGCCAAGCCGCGATCCCCTGATCCAATGTGGCCGACTTGGAGGTGAAAGCGGTCATCTTGTCACCGTAGATTCCACGTGCGTAGACCTCAAAGGGCAGGAACTTGTAGCCAGGCAGAACGTTCTTGGCGGCCTGCGACAGGACCTCGTTGAACTTCTGGCCGCCGAAGTAGGCGTTGTCCTTGCCGTCGGCATCCTTCAAGCTGGTCATCGAAAGGAACTCGTTGGACTTCAGCGTGTTGTTGTCAGCCGGGAAGGCGCCGCCATCGACACGGGTCTTAATGCCCTCGGCGTTGTGGCAAGCGTACTCCAAGAACTTGTATGCGGCCTTGCTCTTGGAATCGTCCTTGGTCTTGATCATAGCCAGGGAAGACCCGCCATTCTCAGAATTCTCTGTGCCACCCTTCTCCCAGGTAGGCATCTGCGCCACACGCCACTTGCCGGAGGCATCAGGAGCACCGGACAGCAGGTTGTAGGGCATCCAAGCGCCGGTGAGCAAAGAAGCGATTGATCCGTCATTGAGACCCTTGTTCCAGTCGTCCGACCATCCAGGAATCTTCGTGTTGATCAAGTCCTCATTGATCATCTTCTGCCAGTAGTCGTCCCACTTCTTGACCTTGGGGTCACCGGTCAGATTGATGGTAACGGTCTTGCCGTCCTTGCTGGTGGCAAAGGGCTTGGCGCCGGCCTGCCAGGTCATGGAATCGAAGAACCCTGCATCGCCTGAGTCCGAAGTGATGTAAGAACCGACGGCCTTGATCTTCTTGGCCGCCTCGTAATACTCATCCCAGGTCGTAGGTACTTCAGTCACTCCGGCCTTGTCGAACACTTCCTTGTTGTAGAACAGGGCCATGGGGCCGGAATCCATAGGCAGTGCGTAGACGCCCCCATTCAGATTCACTGAGTTCCAGGTACCCGGCGTGTAGAAGCTCTTGTACCCGGAGGCGCCCATGTCAGAAAGATCCTGCAACTTGTCCTGAGTGGCATACTCGGGCAGAGCATAATACTCGATCTGTGCAAGGTCAGGGGCGCCCTTGTTGGCGGACAGAGCGTTGTTCAAGGCCGTGTACTCTTTTTTGTTGGTGCCGACATTGGTGACCTTCACCTTGATGTCGGGGTTCTTGGCTTCGAATCCCTTGACTGTTCGAGGAAGGGTCGAATCCCAGGACCAGACCAAGATTTCGGTCTTCCCGCCTTTGCCCGACGCAGAGGAGCCGCTGCCGGATCCACCGCAGCCGGCGAGTCCAAACGCCATGGCTACAGCACCTGTCAGGGCTATGACCTTCGTCATCTTTTCGAACCTCATTGTCCCTATCTCCTTTTCTGTTGTCCTTGGCAACAACACATGACTATTGATATCTTTTCGCTGTCCTACGGCTCAAGGCCTGTAGCACGGTTTTAGTTTCTTTTGTTATTCTTTGACGGCTCCTGCGGCGAGGCCGGATTGCCAGTATTTCTGCAGGAGGAGGAAGGCGATGACCAGGGGGATGATGGTG